>NZ_JAKKFD010000017.1 GCF_022229005.1 Micromonospora trifolii | reverse complement strand
CGACCCGCACCCCACAGATGCTCCAACACCTGCCGATGCCCGAACGTCAACACACCCGGCCTGGCCACCAACACCCCCCAGCACAACCAAGATCAGTTGCACTGAACCTTAGAAACCACCCCGCGCCGAGTGGCAATAACTTCATGATCAACCGAGGCGGGGGCCGGGGGCGGGGGCGGGGCAGGGGGCGTGGGTCAGGAGTGGGGGCAGGTGTTGCGGTACTCCTGGATGGTTGTCGAGGCGGAGGGTGCGGGGCAGAGGAACTGGTCGTAGCGGGTGTCGTCGTCCACGAAGCGCTTCAGCCAGGAGATGCTGTACTTGGCGACCGTCACGTTCGTCGAGGTGGGCGCGGAGTGGCTGGCGTTGTTGAGTTCCAGGTACGCCTTGTCCAGCGTGGACGGCAGGCTGGTGTAGAAGGGCTCCGAGTGCGATGACACCGGTGCCACCGAGTCGTTCTCGGCGCCGATCACCAGCGTCGGCACCCGTACGCCGGACCAGTTCTTGACTGTGTGCCAGCCGGTCAGCGGGATCGCGGCCTGCAACTGCGGTCGTGAGTTCGCCGCCGAGAGGCTGCCGCCGCCGCCCATCGAGTGCCCCATCACGGCGAGCCGGTTGCGGTCGATCCGGGTACGCACGCCGCTGGTGTTGGCGAGGTAGTCCAGGGCTGCCAGCAGCTGCGTGCCCCGGCTGGCCGGTTGGTCGTAGCGGGACAACGTGTCGATCGTGATCACCACGAAGCCCTGCGAGGCGAGGCGCGGCCCCAGCCAGGCCACGCTGGACTGGGTGGCCGTGTAGCCGGGTGAGATCGCCACCGCGCCGAAGGTGCCCTCGGCGGTGCTGGTCGGGTAGTAGATCGTTCCGCCCCGGAAACCGCTGACGCTGGAGGCCGCGACGGTGCTCTGGGCGATGGCGAACGCGCCCCGGCTGGCTTCGATGCTGGCCACGGTGGGGGCCGGCCCGCGCTCGTACGGGCTGGCGGCGGCGTGGGCGGCCGGTGCTGCGCCCAGTCCGGTGCCGAGCACGGCCAGGGCGAGCGCCCACCGCAGACCGCGACGGGGGCGGCGGGCGACTGGTTCGGGGGTGATGGCGGGTACGGGTTGCATGTCTCGCTCCGAGGGGTGGAGCCGACGGTCCCGGGGACGGGGACCGGCCGATGGAGTTCATCGACAGATGTCAGTGTGTGGGCGGGGTATTCCACCCCACCAATCCCAGCCGCCCCATGCCACAGCGCTATGGCACCGACTGGGTCACCGGGGGAAGTAGCGGTCCAGGACGTCGGTGCGGAACGTGCCCTTCGGGTCCAGGTCGGCCAGGAGCGCGGCGAAGTCGGCGTACCTCGGGTAGCGGGCGGACAGCTCGGCCGGGTCGGTGACGAAGACCTTGCCCCAGTGCGGGCGGGGCGCGAAGGGCGCCAGCCGCTCCTCCACGGCGGCCACCACGGGCAGCACCGCCGCGGTGTCCTCGATCCAGGTGAAGTGCAGCACGAAGCTGTCCCGCCGGTAGTTCGGGCTGAGCCACAGCTCGTCGGCTGCCACCGTCCGCAGCTCGGACACCAGCAGCACCGGGGCGATCAGGTCCGCCACGTCGTCCAGCGCGGCGAGCGCGTCAGCCGCATCCGCACGCCCGACGTGGTACTCGGATTGCAGTTCGTCGCCGCTGCTCGGGGTGAAGCCGAGCTTGAAGTGCGGCAGGCGCTCGTGCCACGGGCCCGGTTCGCCGAGCTGCGGGGTGCAGTTCTCCGCCGGCATCCCGAGCACCGGGTGCCGGGGCTGGTCCGCGGCAGTGGTGCCCAGCCAGTCCGCCGGGGGTGGCTGCTCGTCGGCCAACTGCTTGCGCCACACCTCGCGCAGCCGGGGCGTACGGAAGTCGGTGAAGACACTCACGCTGTAGGCCGAGCCGAGCGCCTCGTCCAACGCCGTCCGCTCGAGGTCGAGGCGTACGTACTGGCGCAGCGCGAAGGTCGGCACGACGTCCAGGGTCACGCGGGTGACCAGGCCGAGCGCGCCGAGCCCGACCACCATGCCGGCGAACGTCTCGGTGTCACGATCGACCCGGAGCAGATCGCCGTCGGCGGTGACCAGTTCCAGGCCGGCGACCGCGCTGGCCAGGTTGCCGTGGGTCTGGCCGGAGCCGTGGGTGGCGGTGGCCACCGCGCCGGCCACCGAGATGTGCGGCAGCGAGGCGAGGTTCGCCAGCGCGTACCCCTGGGTGTGCAGCTGTCGGGCGACGTCGCCGTAGCGCAGCGCGCCGCTCACTGTGACCTGCCCGCGCTCGTGGTCCACCTCGACGACCGGGGGCAGCCCGGCGAGGCTGACCAGGTCACCGTCGGTGTCGCCGAAACGGTTGAAGGAGTGCCCGCTGCCCACCGCCCGGATCCGGCTGCTGCCGGCGACGAGGCGGCGCAGTTCGTCGACGGAGGTGGGGCTGTGGAACGCCTTCGCGGCGTACCGCACGTTGCCGGCCCAGTTGCGGCGCGGAACGTCGATGATCGGCGCGGCCTGCGGTCCCTGCGCGGTCATGTGGCGGTCTCCCGATCGGTGCTCTGGTGGTCGGCCAACGCGGCGACGAGGGCGCCCAGAACGGTATCCGTCTGGAACGTGTTGTAGCCACGCTGGGCGATCGGCAGACCGGCGGTGGTGGCGCGTTCGATCTCTCCCCGGGCCGCCTGCCGGGCCGACGCGTCCCCGGACATCAGCGCGTCCTGGCCGCGCCGGATCAACCGGTCGACCCGGTCCATCTGGTAGCCACGCAGGCCGACCGGGAGCTCCGGGGCGTCGAAGGCGGCGCGACGCAGCGCGAGCAGGTCGACGAACCGGTCTCCGGCGTAGCGGGTGAGCGCTGCGGACACCTGCTCGGGCTGCTCACGGACCTGGTCGAGGACGAGCAACTCGACGGCCGCCCGGCCGTCGAGCGGGTGGCGGGCGGTCACCAGCTCACGCGGCACAGCCTGCACCGGCACCAGCAGCAGTAGCGGCGGTTTCGGGTAGCCGTCGCGTCGCGGCGGCTCGTCGAGGACCAGCACGTCCACGTCGGCCCACCCGATCTCCCGACGCAGGCCGGGCCGCCGGATGCTGAGCCCTTCCGAGTGGATCCTGAACCGGAACGGCCGCAACGCGCTGACCAGCGCCACCGCGCCGAGCGCGATCGCCCCCACCGCGACGATCGTCCGTAGCAGGGCGCCGTCGCTGGGATAGACCAACAAGAGCACTCCACCGAGTACGCACACCGAGGCGAGCGCACGGGACCCCCGATTCCGGCGCAGTTCCACGCTCGGACCCCCGTTCATGACCGTGGCGTCGGTTCCCGGATCTTCCACCAGACCGGGCACCGAGGACACCGGTCGATCGGGCACGGTTGTTCTCGTCATCGTCGGGGAACCCTACGCCCATGAGCAGCTACCGTGATCCGGCCCTGCGGGGCGACGTGTTCCCCTCCGAGGAGGAGCTGGACCCCACCGGCATTGAGGTCGAGCAGGCCAGCGCGCCGCCGGCCGGCGGATTGCCGAGCCACCCGTCGCCCACGCCCGGTCCTCGGCCCACACCGGCGCCCGCGCCCGCCCCGACGCCGGTGCCGGCACCCGGCCCGCCACCGCGCGCCCCCGGCGCACAGTCGATCGTGACCCGTCACCTGGACGGCTCGGTGGAGGTGGTCACCGACCTCGACGGCGACGGCGTCGCCGACGTCGTCCAAATCGACGTGGACGGTGACGGGATCCCGGACATCACCTATGTGGACAGTGACGGCGACGGGCGGCTGGACACCGTGCTGGGCGACCCGGACGCGGTGGGGACGGGCGCCCACCGGGCCTGACCCCGGAGGCGCTGCCGACTCAGAGCTTCGCCATCACCTCGCTGGCGACCAGCTCCAGGTGCTCCAGGTCGCTGAGGTCCAGCACCTGGAGGTAGAGCCGCTCGCTGCCGATCTCCGCGTACCGGCCGATGGTGTCCAGCACCTCAGCGGGAGTCCCGGCCAGGCCGTTGGCCCGCAGTTCGTCCGGTTCGCGGCCGATGGCGGCGGCCCGACGGGCCACCTCGGCGTCGTCGCGCCCGCAGCAGAGCACCAGGGCGTTGGACCAGACCATTCCGGCCGGGTCCCGGCCGATCTCGACGCAGGCTTCGCGGACCCGGTCGAACTGCGCCGCGGTGTCCGGCACCGAGGCGAACGGCAGGTTGAACTCGTCCGCGTAGCGGGCGGCCAGCCGAGGGGTGCGCTTCGGGCCCGTCCCGCCGAGCAGGATCGGTGGACGCGGCTGCTGCACGGGCTTGGGCAGGGCGGGTGAGTCACGGACCGGGTAGTACCGGCCGTCGTGGTCGAACCGCTCCCCCGCCGGCGTGGACCAGAGCCCGGTGATGACGGCGAGCTGCTCCTCCAGCCGGTCGAACCGCTCGCCCAGCGGCGGGAACGGGATGCCGTACGCGCTGTGCTCCTCGGCGTACCAGCCGGTGCCGATGCCCAGCTCCACCCGGCCGCCGCTCATCTGGTCGACCTGCGCCACTGTGATCGCCAGCGGGCCGGGCAGCCGGAAGGTGGCGGCGGTCATCAGCGTGCCGAGCCGGATGCGGCTGGTCTCCCGGGCCAGGCCGGCGAGCGTGGTCCACGCGTCGGTGGGGCCGGGCTCGCCGCTCACGTCGCCCATCATCAGGTAGTGGTCGGACCGGAAGAACGCGCCGTAGCCGGCGTCCTCGGCGCAGCGGGCGACGGCGAGCAACTGGTCGTAGCTGGCGCCCTGCTGGGGCTCGGTGAAGATCCGAAGTTCCATGATCCGAGCATAGGGAGCCGACCGGCGGTGCCGCGCCGGGACGGCAACGGTAGTCGTATGCTTTGACAGTCATATAACGCAAGAGGCATATTGGGTAGGTGTCCACCGACGCCTTCACCGTCCTCGCCGAGCCCACCCGGCGCCGGATCCTCGATCAGCTCCTCGACGCCGAACGCAGCGTCGGCGAGCTGGTCGACGGGCTCGGGGTCAGCCAGCCAGCCGTCTCCAAACACCTGCGGGTGCTACGCGACGCCGGCTTCGTCACCTGCCGGACGGCCGCCCGACAGCGGATCTACCGCCTCGACTCCGGCCCGCTGCGGGACGTCGACGGCTGGCTCGACCCGTACCGGCGGCTCTGGGTCCGACACCTGGACGCCCTGGAACGGCACCTCGACAGTCAGGAGCAGT
This sequence comes from Micromonospora trifolii, assembly GCF_022229005.1. Classification (GTDB taxonomy): domain Bacteria; phylum Actinomycetota; class Actinomycetes; order Mycobacteriales; family Micromonosporaceae; genus Micromonospora; species Micromonospora trifolii. The sequence continues at coordinate 199,926 of NZ_JAKKFD010000017.1, read as the reverse complement.
GAATGGACCGCGACGCGTTCCGCCCGAGCCCACCCGCCGACGTGCGCGCCGAGCCCACCGACGGCGGCGCGACACTGGTCTTCGTCCGCGACCTGCGGCATCCGCCGGCCACCGTCTGGGCGGCACTGACCGACCCGGCCCAGCTCGCGCAATGGGCGCCGTTCCTCGCCGACCGCGATCTCGGCACCGCCGGCGCGGCCGTGCTCACCCTCATCGACGGCGAGACCACCCAGGAGGACCCGGCGACGGTACGCCGGGCCGAGCCGCCGCACCTGCTGGAGTACACCTGGGGCGACGACCTGCTGCGCTGGGAGCTGAGCCCGCTGGGCAGCGGCACCCGGCTCATCGTGCGGCACACAGTCGCCGACCGGGGCATGCTGCCGATGGTCGCGGCCGGCTGGCACCTCTGCCTCGACGTGGCCGACCGGTTGCTCGACGGCGACCCGGTCGGCCCGATCCGTGGCGCGGAGGCCAGGGACTTCGGCTGGCCCGAGCTGCGCGACGCGTACGCCGAACGGCTCGGTGAGGGCTGACCGGTGCGGTCCCGGCGGCCCCGGAGCCCGGAGCCGCCGGAACCCGGTCAGACGTACGGCCGCTTGGCGTACGCCTCGCGGAGCGCTGCCAGCCCGACCGCCTTCGGCGTCAGGGTGCCCCACCCGGAGTTGAAGTAGTTGGTGCGCACGATCCTTGGCCCACGCTCCGCGTTGAGCTGGGCGATCGCCGCCGGCACCGTGGCGATCCAGGCCGCCTGGTCCGGGATCTCGGCCGACCTGACACCCCATTCGGCGATGATCACGGGTCGGGACAGCGCCACCGGGCCGAGATCGGCCACCGCCCAGTCCTTGGTCCGACGAAACCGGGCCAGCGCGGTGTGGCTGGCGTTGGTGCCGTACGCGTTCCACTGGAGATAGTCAAGGCGGGACATCAGCGACTCCGGGTGGGTGCGCTGGAAGCAGGCCCGGTCGAAGCCGCCCAGTCCCACCGAGAAGGTCGTCCCGGCCGGCAGCGTCCGCGCCTTGAACCACGTCAGGATGTAGGTCATCGCCTGCACCGCCCGAGCGTCCGACTCGGCCCAGGTGTACGCCTTGCCGTCCTCGGTGGTGCCGAACTCGTGGTCGGTGTCCAACTCCGAGGCGAGCTGGATGTTCACCCCGAAGCCGAGCGTCCGGTACTGCGACAGGGCGCGGGCGAACAACCCGTCGCACTGCCCCTTGAGCACCTGGCCGTACCCGTACGCCTTCGGCCAGGTCGCGCCGGGTCGCTGCTGGATGGTCATCGTCGGCGCCGGCACCGTGTAGCTGGTGCCGTCCACCGCGAAGCTCTGTTGTCCGCTGTTCGGAGCGCCGTAGTGCTTCAACTCCAGGACCATGTTCATCTGCACCCCGGCCTTGCCCAGGCTGACCAGCCAGGGCCGGTTGTAGCCGGGGAAGATGTAGCCGTCGGCGAAGCTGCGGTACTGGGTGAGCGACCGGAAGTTGCCGCCGGCCATGTCGGCGGTCGGGTCGGCGCCGCCGGACAGGTAGTAGCCGCCGAGCACGGGTTGGCCCAGGCTGTAGTCGGCGGTGGCCGTCGCGGTGTTGCCGGCGGCGTCGCGGACCTGGACGGTTACCCGGGCCATCACGCCACCGACCGATACACGGCCACGGAGCCGTTGTCGGAGACCCGGGTCCAGGTACGCCCGGAGTTGTCGGTGACGGTCACTGTGAGCGGGTCGATGACCGCCGTGACCTTGACCGGCGCGCTGCTGTTGCCCTGCGCGTCGGTGACCACGATGGTGACGGTCAGCGGTTTGGTGTCGGCGTCTGAGTAGGTGACGGTCAGCAGCATCTGGTCACCCGGCGCGAAGACGGATGCGTTCAGGGCTGCGGTTGCAGTGGGAGCGGCCATGTCGGGCCCTTTCTGGCTCGGTCGCCAGGGCTCCGGCGCGCGGTTCAGCGACGTCGGACCCGGCGGGGTCCACAGTGCGAAAGGCCGGCGGGGCACGGGGACGGCAGGCACTACCGGCGAGCGGCGTTGCCTGACTGCCGGCGGTGCTGACGTCCTTGTCCCGATGGGCGGAGGCACCGCTGCGGGCGCCCGCAGGGGTGTCGGTGACAGCCACGTCCTGTCGTACGCGCGATCGGCACGGCGGCTGTGCCGTGACCGCCGCGGCTTCGAGGCCGGGCTGGGTGAGGGCGGCACCGGCGCGGACGATGTTGTCCCCGCCGGTCCGGAGGATCGGGATGTGGCCCGCCACCCGTCTACCTCCACCTGCCCCAAGGGTGCTCTACCAGGGGCTTTACCGTCTTGTCCGAATTGCGACAAGGGCCGGGAAGAGCCCGGCGCGACGGCTACTCGGGCGGCGTGCCCCGCACGGCCCAGGCCCGCGCGGTGAGTCGGATCGACCCGTCCGGCTCGATCGGCAGCCGGGTCGCCAGCAACTCCCGCAGTGCGGCCCGGTCGGATTCGGCCAACGTCGCGACGTATCCCGGCGCGGACCCCTGACCGCCGAGGAACGGTGTCCAGTAGTCGGCGAAGTCGGTGAAGGTCGTCGGTACGTCGACCGGCCAGACCGACACGTCCCGCAACCCGGCCCCCTCCCACAGCGCGCGGAGCGCGTCGGGCTGACACACAGTGGTGCGGTTCCCTTCGTCCAGCTTCGACGAGGCCGTGTCGAGCTGTGCGGCGGCGGCCCAGAAGTGCCGCATCATCGCCATTCCCTCGGCGTAGTCCCAGACGTAGGCGGCCACCGCCCCGGCCGGCCGGACCACCCGGGCGAACTCCGCCACCGCCCGCGCGGGCTCCGGCACGAAGTTGAGCGTCAATCCGCTGACCACCACGTCCGCGACACGATCGGACAGCGGCAACGCCCGGGCGTCACCGACCTGGAAGGCCGCCCGGGGGTCGGTGACCCGGGTACGCGCGACAGCGACGAAACCCTCCGACGGGTCGACGCCGGTTATCCCGACGGGATCGTCGTGGGTGAGGATCGTCGAGGTCAGCGCCCCGGTGCCGCAGCCCACATCGAGCCAGTGCCGCCCCGGCGGCACTGCCAACCCGCGCAGGAACTCCACAGCGACCAGGCGGCTCCACCGACCCACGTACGCCTCGTACGCGTCACCGTTCGCCCACACCGGCTGCGTCATGCCGGAACGATACGACAGGCCAGGGCTGTCGATGCTGGTGTTCAGTCGAGATGGTCGGCGGGGGCGGTCTGGAGCAGCCAGGCCAGCGGCATCCGCGCCCGCGTCTCGTAGCTGCCGTCCCCGCTCAGCCGGTGCAGGGTGACCGTCTGCGCGCCGTCCCGATCGACCACCCAGTACTGCGGGATCCCCGCCGACGCGTACTCGCGGACCTTGGTCACGGAGTCCATCGCCTCCGAGCCCGGCGAGACGATCTCCACGACGAGTACGACGTCGGCAACCGCGGCCCAGACGCTGCGGGACGGTGGCTTACGCCAGACGCTCACATCGGGGATGCGGCCACCGTCACCGTCCGGTCCGGAGATGCGCACACCGACTGCCTGAAGCACCTGCTCGGCGGGCCAACCCGCCACGATCAACCAGGCGAAGAGGCGACTGGCGATCATGGCATGTTCCGAATCGGGCGGCGGCATGACCGACAGGACCCCCTCGGGGCTGGTCTCGTAGCGGTGACCGTTCGGGTCGGCGGCGTTCATCGCTGCCACATCGTCGAGCGTCACAACGGCGGGCATGTGCATGCCGACAGCCTCAGCGCTCATGAGTCACATCCTAGGTGACCAGCGGCGCGGACCACCGCATCCGAATGCTCAACGACGCCGCTGCGCCGGGTCGAGCAGGGCTGGCGGGGTGTCGAACTTTTCGGCCGCGGCGAGGTCGACCCCGGGTGCGACGATCGCGTCGATCGCGTCGAGCACGTCGCTCGGGAGCACGGTGTCCGCAGCGGCGAGCTGGGCGTGCAGGTGGTCGATGGTGCGGGGGCCGATGATCGCGCTGGTAACGGCCGGGTGCGCGGTGACGAACCCGAGGGCGAGCTGGATCAGGGTGAGCCCCGCCTCGTCGGCGACAGTGGCCAGCTGCTCGACGGCGTCGAGCCGGGCCTGGTTGGCCGGGATGCTGAGGTCGAAGCGGGCGGGCAGGAGCGCCGAACGGCTGGTGGTGATCTCCCGGCCGGCGCGGACCGCACCGGAGAGCCAGCCCGAGGCGAGCGGGCTCCAGGCGAGCACGCCGAGCCCGTACTGCTCGGTCACGGGCAGGACGTGGGCCTCGATTCCCCGTTGCAGGATCGAGTAGCTGGGCTGCTCGGTGACGTAACGGCTCAGGCGGTGCTCCCGCGCGGCCCACTCGGCCTGCACGATGCGGTACGCGGGGAAGGTCGAGGAGCCGAAGTAGCGGATCTTTCCGGCCCGTTGCAGGTCGGTCAGCGCCGACAGGGTCTCCTCGTCGCTGGTGGTTCGGTCCCACCGGTGGATCTGGTAGAGGTCGACGTGGTCGACGCCGAGGCGGCGCAGGCTGTTGTCCAACTCGGTGACCAGCCAGCGGCGCGAGGCGCCCCGCTGATTGCGCTCGTCGCCCATCGGCATGCCGGCCTTGGTGGCCAGCACGATGTCGTCGCGGCGGCCGGCGATGGCCTTGCCGACCAGTTGCTCCGACTCGCCCTGGCTGTACATGTCGGCGGTGTCGATCAGGTTGATTCCGGCGTCCAGCGCGGCGTCGACGATCGCCGTCGTCTCGCCCTGGGTGGTGTGACCCAGTTTGCCGAAGTTCATCGCGCCGAGCACGAGGGTGCTGACCTGGACGCCGGTGCGCCCCAGGGTGCGGTACTGCATGGCTGTTCCTCCACGAAAGGGTGAGGTGACACTGGCCCACTCGCTCTGGCATCCTGAAGTAAGTGGAACCACGTTCCGTTAAGAACGATACGGAACAACGTTCCGTTTGCCAAGTGACGGGGGTAACGGCGCGGTGACCGACATCGACAGCGGATCAGGGAGGCCTACCCCACGGAAGCGGGCCGACGCCCGGCGCAACGAGGCCACGCTGCTGGACGCCGCCGCCTCGGCCTTCGTGTCCTCGGGCGTGGACGCGCCCGTACGGGACATCGCCGCCCGGGCCGGCGTCGGTGTGGGCACCATCTACCGCCACTTCCCGACCCGCGCCGATCTCATCGTCGCCGTCTACCGGCACCAGGTCGAGGCGTGCGCGGAGGCGGGCCCGACCCTGCTGGCCGACAGCAGTACACCGCACGCCGCCCTCGCCCAGTGGATCAACCTCTTCGTCGACTTCCTGGTCACGAAGCACGGCCTCGCCGAGGCGCTTCAGTCCGACAACGTGGCCTTCGAGACGCTGCACGCCTACTTCCTGGACCGCCTCGTGCCGGTGTGCGCCCAACTGCTCGACGCCGCTGCCGCGGCCGGCGAGATCCGCCCCGACGTGACGGCCTTCGAGCTGCTGCGCGGCGTCGGCAATCTCTGCATCGGCGCCGGCGAACCCCGCTACGACGCGCGTCGCATTGTCGAACTCCTCGTCGCGGGGCTGCGCCAACAGCAGGGCGCCGGGCCGCGATAACTTATTGATCATGGCGGACTGGGAACTTCGGCCGGCCTCGGCGGCGGACGTCGACGCGGTGGCCGAGTTGCGGGCTGTGGTGCTGCGGGCCGATCTGGAGCGGCTCGGGCGATACGACGAACAGCGGGTGCGGCAGCGCCTGCGGGACGGTTTCGCACCGGCGTACACCTGGGTTGTCGAGGTGGGCGGCGCGTTCGCCGGCTGCGTGGCGCTGCGGCCCGGCGCGGACGCCCACTGGCTGGAGCACTTCTACCTGGCCCCGCGGCTACAGGGCAGTGGCATCGGCACGGCAGTGCTGCGCGAGTTGCTGGACCGGTGCGACAGCGCCGGCACGCTGGTGCGGCTGAACGTGCTGCGGGGCAGCCCGGCCCGGCGGCTGTACGAGCGGAACGGCTTCACAGTCGACACCGAGGATCCGGTGGACGTGTTCATGGTCCGCCCAGCCCTGACGATCACCGCCGCGGCCCCGACGGTGTCAATGTAACGTTGACAGATGACGTCGGAGCTGGCTCGGCTGGCAGAGGTTCGCGCTACCCGCGCCCGCCTGGACGAGCAGGAGCTGGAGACCATCGACCGCGCGCGCCACGACGGTGCGACGTGGGCCCAGATCGCGACGGCACTCGGCCTCGGCAGCCGGCAGGCCGCCGAGCAGCGTCGACAGCGGCTGGTGGCGGCGCGGTGGTCGCGGCGGCAGCAGCTCGACCTCCGGTTGCCTTCGCAGATCACGGCGTTGCGGGCGGCGGTGGCCGACCTCGGCCGGTGGATCGGCGCCGATCAGCGGTGGGACAACCGATTCCGTCGAGCGGCACTCGTGCGGAGCACCGTGGACGCCGCACTGGACGCCGCCCCGGGCTCGTTGCACGCGTTGGCAGTGCACCTCGCCACCGACCTCGTCGAAGCGGGTGAGCGACTGCCCCCGCCCGCCCGGACCGCCGCGGTGAAGATCGACATCGCCCTGTCAACGAATCGTTGACGATGCGCAGCGGCATTGCCTGCGTTCTGCTCAAGCTTGAGGATATGAGTCACCTCGACTCACCTCGGAGTGCTCATGCGTCGCAACGCGGGCCTGTTCGTGGCGATCTCCCTGCTGTCCGGCTTCGGCAGCAGCGCCATGTCCCTGGTCGCCGGCATCTGGATCCTGGACCTCAGCGGCTCCACCAGCCTCGCCGCCCTCGCCGGGCTCTGTGTGTACGCCCCGGTGCTCGCCGGCCCGTGGCTGGGCGGTCTGCTCGACCGGGCACCCCGGCGGCCGCTGGTCATCGCCGTCAACCTCATGTTGGCCGCCGCCCTGCTGGCACTGCTCGCGGTGCGCGGGCCGGGGCAGACGTGGCTCATCTTCGCCGTCTCGTGCGCCTACGGCGTCAGCTACGTGCTGATCGACGCCGGCGAGACGGCGCTGCTGCCGTCGGCGCTCGCGCCGACCGAACTCGGCGACGTCAACGGGTGGCGCTCCAGCGCGCAGGAGGGCATGAAGCTCGTCGCTCCCCTGGCCGGGGCCGGCCTCTACGCGTGGCGGGGCGGCCACGCTGTCGCCGTCCTCAGCGCGGCCATGCCCGCCCTGGTCGCCACCCTGTACGCGTTCCTTCGCCTGAACCGGACGCCGACCGACCGGCGCACGGAACGCGGCGGCGGCCCGCGTACCGGACTGGTGGTCCTGTTCGGACAGCGAGCGACACGTCTGCCGGTCGTGCTCGCCGCGGTGTCGATCGCCATGTCCGGCTTCACGACGGCGGGAATCTACGCGATCGTCGTGACCGAGCTGCGCCTGCCAACGACGTTCCTGGGTGTGCTGGCCAGCGCGCAGGGGACCGGTTCCCTTCTCGGTGGCCTGATCGTCGGCCGGCTCATCGCGGCACGAGGTGCCGGTGCCGTCGGTGTCGCCGGAACGGCGCTGTTCGCGATCGGCTGCCTGGCGCGCTGCCTGCCGTGGTGGCCGGCCACTGTCGTCGGGGCGGTGGTGGCCGGCGTCGGGCTGCCCTGGACCCTGGTCGCCGCGGTGACCGCCGTGCAGACCCACACGCCGTCGGCACTGCTGGGACGGGTCTCCGCGACGGCCAACACCGCGATGTTCGGACCGCTCGTCGTCGCGATCCCGCTCGGCGCCGCGGCCGTCCACCTCGGTGCCCGCCCCCCGCTCGTGGCCGCCGCGGCGATCTGCCTGACCGCCGTGGTGGTGGCCACGTCCCGCCGCCGGTCGGCACCGCACGACGAGGCGGCAACCGTGCCCCCACCGCGCGGAACGGTTGGAGCCGGTCCGGCGGGCCGCTGACCGCGGTCAGCCCCGCACCGGATGGGTTGCCTGGAAGGCGAGTCGGCGGTCCGCGTCGACGGCGATCTGGTCGAGGATGTCGTCCAGGTCGAGGAAGACCGACCAGCGTTCGCGACCGGTGACGTCGGCCAGCCGGTCCACCAGCAGCTCTTCCAGGTCGGTTACCCGCTTTCCCTTCCACACCTTGTCGGCCACGCTGACCAGCAGGTCGTCGACGTCGATGCCGTCCCGGTGCCAGGACGCGTGGTCGCGCGCGAACCGGGCCGACGATTCGGCGACGCCGTGCTGGAGCAGCAGCTCGTAACCGGCGGGCTCGTGCGCGGAGCCGGGCCCGGACAACTCCTCCGGGTGCCGGACCTTGCCGATGTCGTGAGTGGCGGCGCCGAAGAGCACCGCCTCGCTGTCGAACGGGAGTTGCGGGAACCGGTGCGCCATCGCGTCGGTGAGCTGTGCGGCGACGTCGTGCACGGCCCGCAGGTGCGCGGCGAGGCGCGGCGGCGCGTGCAGTGTCACCAGCAGGGCGACGACCCGGTCGGGCAGGGGCCGTAGCGGCGGGTCCGCGGGTGCGGTGAGGGCTCGGCGCAACGAATCGGACGTCACCGCGGCAAGGGTACGACCACCGCGCCCGCCCGGTCCCTCTCGCGGGGGCAGCCAGAGTTGGTTCGCCTTGGCTACGCTCCCCCACACCACGGAAGGGATCCACCGGTGAGAGATCGACTACGGCAGGTCGCGATGGTCCTGCTCGGCGCGGCACTGTTCGGCACTGCCGGCCTGAGCCTCGGCTCCTGGTACGCCGGTCGCGGCACCGCGCCAGTCAACTCCGCCCAGGCACAGACCATGGCCGCGGAGTTGCTCCCCGGCACCGCAACCTTCGGCTCGAGCGCCGGGAACAACTACCTCTACGGTGTCCTGGCCCCTGACGACTTCGGCTCGCCGTTCCTGGAAATCCACTACGACGCGGCTTCCGACTGCACGCACTCGGAGTCGGTACGGCGCAACGCCACAGAACTGGGTTGGCAGGGCAGTCATCGGGTCGCGGGCACGCCATGCGATGGCTGGCGGGCCGAACGCGACGGGCTGACGGCCACGTTCACTCAGATGGACCGAGGGTCGGTCCTGAGGTTCGCGCCGGCCGCGCCCGACGGCTACGTCACCGTCACCCTCATTACCGCCGTCCTGGGTGCCGCGGCCGGGGCTGCGCTGTTCTGGCTGGCGGGTCGGCAACGTCCACCCGCACCCCGACTGGTTCTCACGCTGGTGACGATCGTCCTCCTCCCGGGCGTCGTCCTCACCTGGCAGGGCCTGATGACGAATGGGTTGACGGAGCCGGCGTGGCCGATCTGGGCGGCCCTTGCTCCCGTGCTGGTGCCGCTGGCGCTCGTGCTGCTGCTGGCCGGGCTGATCTTCCACAGGAGCCGGCGGGAGCCGAGCCGGGTTTCCGGCCCGAGCACGAGCCGACCCTGAGCCGTTCGTCATGCGCCTGGATACTGTCTAGTCATGCCGCTCCGTCCGGACGAGGTCGAGGTGTTCGAGCACTCCAGGGCCCGCCTGGAGGCGATCGCCTATCGCCTGCTGGGCTCGGCCAGCGACGCGGAGGACGCCGTTCAGGACACCTTCCTGCGCTGGCAGAGCGCCGACCGGGAGCACGTCCAGACGCCCCAGGCGTGGCTGACGAAGGTCCTCACGAACGTGTGCCTCAACCAGCTGACCTCGGCGCGGGCCCGGCGGGAGACCTATGTGGGCACCTGGCTGCCCGAGCCGGTCCTCGCCGGGGACCGGATGCTCGGCCCACTCGACACCGCCGAGCAGCGCGAATCGGTCTCGATGGCGGTGCTCACCCTGCTGGAGCGGTTGTCGCCCAACGAACGCGCGGTGTACGTGCTGCGGGAGGCCTTCGGCTACGCGCACGGCGAGATCGCCCAGATCCTCGGCGTCACCGAGTCGAACTGCCAGCAGACCTACCGGCGTGCCAAGCAGCACGTCAGCGCCGAACGGGCCCGCGCGGAGGTCGACCAGGCCGCCGCGCGGAAGATCGTCGCGGAGTTCCTCACGGCGGCCAACAACGGCGAGATCCAGCGGCTGGTGGAGTTGCTGACCGACGATGCGACGAGCACCGCCGACGGTGGCGGCAAGATCCCGGCTCGGGCCGCGCCGATCGTCGGCGCCCTGGCGGTGGCGAAGTTCCTGCGTGGCCTGTTCAGGCCCGCCGACGTCAAACGGGACCTGGTCGGTGGCAGCCCGGCCGTGTACGTCACCACCGCCAACGGCGCTCCGGCGGTGGTGGTCGTGATCGACGACCGGGTCATCGGTGTGATGTCGATGGAGGTGACGCCCGAGGGTGTCGCGGCCATCCACAACCAGGTCAACCCCGACAAGCTCGTCCGCGCCACCCGGCAGTGGTCCGCCTCGGAGCACGAGGAGCCCATCCTCCGCGTCTGGTGACCTGCGGTGCAGCCGCTCAGTTCTCGCCGGCGGTGATCAGGCCGGTCTCGTAGGCGCAGATCACGGCCTGGGTGCGGTCGCGGAGGCCGAGTTTGGTCAGCACGTTGCTGACGTGGGTCTTCACCGTGTGCTCGCTGACCACCAGGGTCTTGGCGATCTCCGCGTTGGCGAGGCCGCGGCCGAGCAGGTGCAGGGTCTCCCGTTCGCGGGTGGTGAGCACGTCGAGGCGGGCGTCGGGCGTGGTGGCCGACCGGGGCGATCCGGTCCGGTGGCGGCCGGTGATGTCCGAGATGATCTGCCGGGTCACCGACGGGGCCAGCAGCGAGTCACCGGCGGCAACGACCCGCACGGCGTGGACGAGGTCGTCGCGGCGTACGTCCTTGAGCAGGAAGCCGCTGGCGCCGGCGTAGAGCGCCTCGTAGACGTAGTCGTCCTGGTCGAAGGTGGTCAGCATGATCACCCGACTGGCGCTCTCCGCGCAGATGCGGCGGGCGGCCTCGATGCCGTCCATCGTCGGCATGCGGATGTCCAGGAGCGTCACCTCCGGCTGGTGCTCCCGGACGGCGGCCACGGCCGCGGCTCCGTCACCGACGTCGGCGACGACTGTTATGTCCGGCTGGGCGTCGAGGATCATGGAGAATCCGCTGCGGACGAGCTCCTGGTCGTCTGCGATCACCACCCGAATCGTCACGCCGGGAACGGTAGCCGAGCCTCGACGGTGAACCCGCGTCCGCCTGCCGCCGGTTCGGCCCTCGCCGTACCCCCGCAGGCGATCGCGCGTTCCCGGATGCCGACGAGACCGTGGCCGCCGCCCGGGCCGCCGGTTCCCGCGCCGTCGTCGGTCACTGTGACAGTGAGGGCATCGGGCGACCAGCCGAGGTGTACGTCGACAGTGCTGGCCGCCGCGTGCTTGAGCGCATTGGTGAGGGCCTCCTGCACGATCCGGTACGCGGCCAACTCCACGTCGGCCGACACCGGGCGCGGCTCCCCGGTCACCCGCAGGCCGGCCACCGGAACACCGTCGATCAGCGACCGCAGTTGGGCCAGGGTGGGCTGTGGGCTGCGCGGCCCGGGCTCGGAGCGCAGCAGGCCGAGCATGCCGCGCAGCTGCACCATGGCGTCCCGGCCGGCGGCGGCGATCGCGTCGAACGCCGCCTCGGCCCGGTCCGGTGCGGTGCGTACCGCGACCGGCCCGGCCTCGGCCTGCACGATCATGAGGCTCACCGCGTGGGACAGCACGTCGTGCATCTCCCGGGCGATCCGGGCCCGCTCGCGGACGGCGGCCCGGTCGGCCTCGAACTCGCGCTCACGTTCGGCCCGGAGGGCCCGGTCCTCCAGGGCGGTCGCGCGCTCCTGCCGGGCAGCGCCGAGCCGACCCAGCACGTACGCGGTGAAGAAGACCAGGAAGGTGTAGAAGTACTCGCTGACGCCGTTGGTGTTGAACGCCACCCCTGCGGCCACCCCCGGGAAGGTCGCGGCGAGTGCCCACCAGCGCTGCCGGCGACCACCGAGCGCGGCGACCGTGTAGAGGGCGATCAGCCCGCCGTACGCGAGTGGCTGCCCCGGAGCGTCCGCTGCTTTGCCGGCGATAGTGGCCAGTGCCACGACCAGCAGGACGGTGAGCGGCACCCGTCGGCGCCAGATCAGCGGGATCGCCGTACCGGCGGTCAGCAGGTAGCCCAGCGGCCCTGGCTCGCCACCCGGTGCGGGAAGCACGAACGGCACTGACACCGCGACCAGGACGAACGCGGTGATCGCCGCGTCCACCACGTACGGATTGGTGGTGCGCACGAGGCGGGCAAGCGACATCGCGACAGTATTCACAGCCCCTGACCTCCTCCCCCATCGGCACCCGATCCCCCCGGTGGTGGGGGGATCGGCGCGGGACTCGCCGCTCAGGCGAGGGCGGGCACCGGCTGCGTGGGGGTGGCGGCGGCGCCCCGGGCCAACGGAAGGAAGGAGACCAGCAGCAGGGCCGAGCCCAGCGGGATCAGGTCCTTGTCGATGAACGGCGTGGCGAGGTCGGCCAGCACCAGGATCGGCGTCCACAGCTTGACCCGGCGCTGCACGGCGAGCAGGACGACCAGCGCGAGCTGGCCGAGATAGAAGGCGTAGGGCCCGAAGTCGTAGGCCAGCTGCGAGATGCCGGGCAGGGTCCGCACGTCGTGGATGACCATGCTCATGCCGTAGTTGTCGCTGGCCAGGAAGCCGGCGACGAGGTCGATCGAGAACTGGGTGATCAGCGCCAGTGCTCCGACTGTTCCGGCCGTGGCGCTCACCGTCGCGACGTTCCGGCCGCCAGCCATGCCGCGCATCTGCCAGAACACCGAGATGAACGCGACGAGGGCGCCGAGGAACGCGAGGTGCCCGATGGTCCAGGCCGGGCCGGGACCGCGAACACCGTCCAGGCCGTCGATCAGACGGACGATGCCGTAGCCCATGACCAGGACCGGGGCGGCGATGAATGCGGGGCGAAACTGCATTGTGGTGACTCCTTGGGAGGCGTTCACGTCGGGTGTTCGACGTGATTGAGCCTGCCGTTTCGCCGCCGCGCGGACATCGCTCCGCCCGGCGATCTTGCCACCGCCCGGCGCCTCCCCCGCACGCATGAGCGCCTCCCTCGCACGGGCGAGTCAGATCGACAGCTGGTGACCCAGGTCATAGCTGCGACCTGTCAGGAATCGCGTCGCTGTCCGGTTCAGGAAGCGACCACCACCGAGACAGGAGTGCCACCATGAAGCACCGCATCGTCGTCCTCGGAGCGGGTTACGCCGGAGCCATGGCCGCCGGGCGCCTCGCCAAGCGGCTGCACCCGGACGACACCGAGATCACCCTCGTCAACGCCGACGCGGATTTCGTCGAGCGGGTCCGCATGCACCAACTCGCCACCGGACAGGACCTCACACCACGCCCACTGAGCAAGGTCTACGCCGGCACCGGCGTCAAGCCTCTGCGGGCGCGGGTCACCGCCGTCGACACCGATCGCCGGACCGTCGCGCTCGCCGACGACAACGGCACCGACGAGATCGCGTACGACACGCTCGTCTACGCCCTCGGCAGCGTCACCGCCGACCACGGCGTCCCCGGGGTCGCCGAGCACGCGTACGACATCGCCGGCAGGCCCTCGGCGCTGCGGTTGCGCGACCGCCTCGCCCACCTCGCGGCCGGCGGGACAGTGCTCGTCGTCGGCGGTGGCCTCACCGGCCTCGAAGCGGTCACCGAGATCGCCGAGACCCGGCCGGACCTCGAGGTCGCACTCGCCGCCCGCGGGGGTCTCGGCGACTGGCTCAACGGCAAGGCGCAGCAGCACCTGCGCGGCGTCTGCGACCGGCTCGGCATCACAGTGCACGAGCACAGCGACATCGAGCGGGTCGAGGCGGCCGGTGCTGTCACCCGCGACGGTCGGGAGATCCCGGCCCAGGTGACGGTGTGGACGACCGGCTTCGCCGTGCACCCCATCGCCGCCGCCACGACCCTGGCGGTCGCGGACACCGGGCAGATCATCGTCGACTCCAGCATGCGGTCGGTCTCACACCCCGAGGTGTACGCGGTGGGCGACGCCGCGATCGCCGCAAGACCGGGCGGCAAGCCACTGCGGATGTCCTGCGCCTCGGGCATTCCGATGGCCTGGCAGGCCGCCGACGCCATCGCCGCCCGGCTGACCGGTCGGGCGAAGTTCCCGAAGGCCCCGCTGCGCTACTTCAACCAGTGCATCAGCCTCGGCCGCCGCGACGGCATCATCCAGTACGTGACCGCCGACGACCGGGCCAGGCCGGCCCAGCTCACCGGGAAGCTGGCAGCCCGGTACAAGGAGTTCGTCTGCGCGGGCGCCGCGTGGAGCATCGCGCACCCGGTGCTGTACCCGGTCCGCCGCCACCGCGTCGTCCCCAACCGAACGGAGATCCGCACGGTCGCGTCCTGACTGGACGTGCGCCAGCTCTAGGCTGTTCGTCAACCGGTACTGCCTCGCCGATCAAGGAGTTGTGGTGGGCGACAAAGCGCCCGCAGAACGCCAAACCAGGCACCACAACTCCATGATCGCCGAGCCCAGCCTGACCCCGCTCCGCGATCTTGCACTTTCTGTCCCGACGTAACGGCGCATATCCACTCAGGTCGGCAACAGAAGCTGCAAGATCGGCGCGGTCCTCTTCTCGACGCGTTCACGGCCCTCAGGCCGACAAGCGAGGCGGTAGAAGTTCGGCTGCGGCGCTCAGACCGGCTGCGTCTGCGCGACCAAATGGACCAGCACCAGGGCCGTCCTCCTGTCGGGTTGCACGACCGCGGTGCGGATCAGGTACGTGCCACGAGCCAGGTCCACTGTGAGGTGGGTGGTGTGCTCCAGCCCGTCGCCGGTGTAGCCGGAGTCGAACAACTCGGCTGGCCCGCTGGTCGTCCACGTACCCGCGTCTTTCCAGTCGGCGATCTCGACCGCCCGGGGAACGAGGCGGACGACCTCTGCCTCGGAGACGGCGTAGAGCCACCGCACGAAGATCCGCTGGTCCGGGAGGTACGTGGTGGAAGCCGGTTCGTCGGCCAGAACGAGCGCCTGGTCGGCACCGACGTCCAGCACCCCCACGTATCCGTCGACGTCGCAGGCCCGGTAGTAGTCACCCCAGGAGTCATCGTCGTCGTCCGACGCGCCCTTCCACTCGCCGAGCGCCGTCGTCGGCACGACGATGAGCGGCCCGCCGCCCGAGTCGACCCACGGCAGTTGGCTGACCGGCCTGCGCGTACGAGCGAGGACGCCGGCCAGGTCGGTCATGTCGGTGACGATCGCGTCGGCACCGGCGGCGGCGAGGCGTTCGGCCTTGCCGGGTTTGTTGGCGTACCCGACGCAGGCGACACCGGCGGCTCGGGCTGCGGCGATGTCGGTGATCGAGTCACCGACCAGAACAGCGGCGTCGGGCGCGACCTTCAGCGCTTGCAGGGCCTGCACAACCGGCACCGGGTTGGGCTTGAGCAGATCGGGATGCTCGCCTCGGCCGATGACGGCGGCGAAGTAGCGGGCCCGGTCGCGGCGCTCGAGATAGGCGCCGATGGCTGCGGCGGAGTTGTTGCTGACGATGGCAAGGGGACGCCCGGTCGCCAGGCACGCGGCGACCAGGTCGAAGGCGCCGATCGTGGTCTCCGCGGACGCCGCTGCCTCGACCTCCGCCGCCGCCAGGGCCGCACCGACGACACCGACCAGCTCGGGCGCGAGCACAGCTGTCGCGCGGAACAGCTCCAACGGGTCGTCCCCGTCGCGCAGCTCGTCGGGCAGGACGACGCCCCGGCTGAGGATCAGCTGACGCAAGTCGGCGGCAACGCGCGGCGCGGCCCTGCTGCCGAACAGGCGGCAGATCGGGCCGTCGAAGTCGACGAGCACGGCTTCGGCCCGCTCGGCGATGTCGGCGAGCCGGTCGGCTGGCCGTTCTGCCTCGATCGTCACCACGCGCTCCCGCAGGCCGTCTTCGCCGTCAAGGCTGTCGATCCTAGAGGCCGACGTGGTGGCGGCGCGGCCGAGCCGTCCCGGGGACGGCTCGGCCCGCTCGTCGCTGCGTCAGGGCGTTACCCGGGTGGCCGGACTGTCGCCCGGCAGACCCCCCGCGTCGTGGTCCGATTCCACCGGCGGCAGCGGGGTGGTCCCGAGGACACCACCGTTCCTGGAGTACGCGGTGAGAGTGGCCGCCTCGTCCGGTGGCACCCGGGTGGTGCCGGCGTTCGACGCGTCGAGGGCGACAGTGGCCGGGGGTGCGCCTCCGACGGTCACCGTGACGCGGGCCGCGTCCGGCGGGGCGATCACCCGCACCTCGCCCGTGGGGGGCCGGGCGCCGTCGTCGGCCCGCACCCGCCAGCCGATCGGTCGCCGGTCGGCGCCCTCGGCCGGCAACAGCAGCCGCAGGTCGGTCCACCAGCCGGTCCGATCGTCGCCGTGCATGGCGTACGCGATCACTCCACCACCGGCCGGCTGCACGGTGAGCAGCGCGGCGGCCTGGCCGTGCTCGCGGCCCGACCACCGCACCCGCACCGTCGTGCCGACGGCCGGGAGGTGGCTGTCCTGCAGTGCCGTATGGAGGAAGTTGCGGAGGTTGGCGTCGTCGAGCGGCGTGCCTCGGGCGGGTCGGCGAGCGCCGGTGAGCAGGGCGTCGATCTCCGGCCCGGTCGGATCGAGCCCGGCGTACGGGCCGCCGCCCAGACCGCCCTGGAAGAACACCCGCTCGCCGTGGCTGACCCGGACGACGGGTTGGTGCGGAAGCGGTTCGGGAGGCAGCGCGGCGAGCCCGACCCCGCCGCCGTCCGCCCTGGCGATGTCCTGGTACTCCACAGTTCCCCTCGACGTGTACCGGGGGTCGCCACTGATCGTCACTGTGGATTCGGGCGGACCGACGGCGACCGCGAGCCCGGCTCGGTCGGGGTATGCCTGCATCAGCGTCATGACCGGGTCGTCGTTACCCTCGCTGTGGCCGCCGTACCGCATCTGCTGGGCGCTCGCTCCCGCCGGACCCACGTACCAGACCAGTGCCTCCCTGGTCAGCAGGCCGAACCGCAGCGGCACCGCGACCAGCGCGACCCGGTGGCCCGGCTGGTCACTGCCGTAGATCAGCCGGATCCGGTCACTGTCGCCGACCTTCCAGGCACCCACCGGGGCGTCGATTCGCACCGGCGGATCGGCGCTGATCCGCGCTCGGAGCGTGTCCAGCCAGGCCCGGTCCCCCGCCAGCGCGCCCCGCGGTGGCGCGTCGAGCAGCGCCGTCGGTGTGGCGGCGACAGCGATGCCCGGTGCCCATCCGGGCAGCGGAACCATGTTGGTCTGGACCCCGACGAGTGCGACCCCGACCGCTGCGGCCAACGCCGTGCGGACCAGCCGCGTCCGCTGGTGGCGTCGCTCCCGGCGGGCGAACCCGGGCCAGGGGTCCTCGGGTACGTCGACGCCGTGCGCGGCCTGCCGCAGCGCCGGACTGAGCGTCGAATTGGCGAAGCTTCCGGTCATGCCAGTTCCTCCTCGAGCCGTACCGGGGACTGAGCGGCGGGTGGGGCGGCGAAGTCGGTCCGCAGCCGGGCCAACCCGCGCGACGCCTGGCTCTTCACAGCCCCGACGGAGCAGCCGAGAACCTTCGCGGTGTCCGCCTCGCTGAGATCCTCGAAGTAGCGCAGCACCAGCACCGCCTGCGTCCTGGGCGGTAGTCGCCGCAACGCGGCGAGGAGTAGCTGCCGCTGCTCCACCTGCACGTACGCGTCATGCGTCGGCTGGCTGTCGCCGGTCAGCAGGGGCACCTCCAACGGCCGCCGTCGGCGCCGCCAGGAGATCGCCGTGTTCACCATCGCCCGGCGTACGTAGACCTCGGGCGCGTCCCTGCGCAGCACCCGGCCCCAACGCCGATGGGTCTTCTCCAACGCCGACTGCGTCAGGTCCTCGGCTGTCCCCCGGTCACCGGTCAGCAGGTAGGCCGTTCGGAGCAGCGATCCCCACTGTCGTTGGACGAACAGCCGAAACTCTTCGTCGTCGTCGTGCCGACTCACGCCACCTCCAGGTCGCGTCCATCTCGCGTCTAACTGCGGACGCAGAGTGAGACGCCACCGGCGGCCTCCGGGGTTGAGTGGAGGATCGCGCGCCGGCTCAAGCCGACGGGCTCAGTCCTGCGGTCGTTGACCCGTGGACGGCCCATCGGACTCGGCCTGGCGCTCGGCCTGCCAGATGGCGTGTCCCTTGAGCAGGTATCCGATCCAGTAGACCGCGAAGAGGATCAGGAAGCAGGCGAAGAACACTCCCGAGACGATGCTCGCGAGAACGAACCCTTCCCTGCCGTCGTTCAACCCGTGCGCCGCGAAGCCAAGGAGGCCCAGGACAAAGAACATGACCATGTAGAGCGGCAGTGTCGAACTGTCGGCTGGGTGGGGCGCGCGAGGCAACCACGGGACGCGAGGCTCGTTGCTGATCACTTGACGAGTATCAGGGACGCGCTCGGCCAGAGCCACCGTCCGTCCCTATCGGACACGCGTCGGCGCTGTCGTCCGATAGCACCACTCCCCTGGCCAATGGGGTTCGATCCGGGTCAGTCTGCCTCGATGCCGGCGGCTCGCAGGATCTGGCGGACCCGTTCGCGGCTGTAACCGGTCCGCTTCACGAGATCCACTTGGCCATCTTGTCCGGCGCCTACCTAGGCCAAGCACGTCGGGGTTCGCGCGCCCTGCGCCACCGCCTCGGCGCATTGGTTCACGCCGCCGAACGCGGACGTACTGCATAGTCATGGCCGCAATCGCGGAATCCCGCTCCGCGTCGACCGGGAAGGTCGATGCGGAGCGGGACCCTCGGCGGACTGCCCGTCAGAACCCGTCCCACTGTTTGGCCGAGCACTTCCAGGTCTTTCCGCCGTCCTGCGAAATGCAGACCACGAGGATCTTGCCGAGGAGCGGCAGGTTGAGGGTGAAGATGTGGGCCTTGGTCTTCGCGTACACGACGCCGGAGTTCTCGGCGATGTCGGCCAGCGCCCACCCGGGGTCCGGCCTGTCCACTGTCGCCACCCGGCGCATCGACTCGATGTCCCTGCCGTCGAGCAGCGTCCCGATCTCGTCCGCCGAGGGCTCGCGGTCGCCGATCAGCGTGTCCACCGCGTACGGGCCGTCGACGACGACACCATTGGCTTTCTCGAAGGCGGCCTTCGTTCCGCCGACAGTGGTGCTGCCATCAAGGTCGAGGGTGAGGATCAGGTCACCCGTCCGACGCGACAACAGGCATTGCCAGATGCTCTTGCCCGAGGCGACGCACATGGTCAGGCACCACTCCCGGCCGTCGGGGGTGGACGAGGAGAAGAGCAGGGACGTCGCTGTCCCGCTGTCGCCGCTGCCGTCGTACGCGCCGTCGGCGAGGTCGGCCATCGTCGTGCCGAGGACGTCCCGACTGCCCGGGATCGTGCCGACGACCTTGACGCCGTCGACCTCCTTACCGGTGGCGAGTGCTGCGAGTTGGTCGCTGGTGAGGGTCCGCCCGCCGGTGTCGACGGCCAGCACCTTGTCCAGGTCGCCGACGGGCCGGCCGGTCAGGTCCTCGAACTGTTGGAGCATCGTGCCCGGGGCACCGGGGTGGTCGGTGATCGTCGTCCGGGCCTCACCATCGGCGGCCTGCGACGGGGCGTACGAAGCGGTCAGCCCGACGATCAGGGCGGTCGTGACGATGGTGGCGCGCCTGGTGATGTCCCGCAGAGTTGTCATCCTGTCCTCATCTCGGTGATCGGTGTCCGCGGGGTGGGACGGGCTACCACTGACACGTGACGATGTCGCCGAAGTCGTTGGGGGACCCCACGTCGCAGTGGTCGTCGATCCACTCACCGATGTCGCCGATCGTGTCCACGATCCAGGCGAACACCGACTTGATCGCGCCCCAGATGCTGAAGTAGACGACTGTCGTCTCGGGTGTGCCGCCGGCCTCGTCGATGACGTCCTTCGTCGACATGGCGGCATTCGGCTTCTCGATGATGTCCAGCACCCGTACCCCGGTGTCGTCCTTGCCGGCGAGCAGCGCCGCGACCTGCTCCGGGGTCCGCTCCTTGCCGTCGTCGACAGCGACGATCGCGCGGTCGACCAGCACCTCCCGGCTGCCGCTGACGGCCTGGGCGATGCCGGCGATCTCACCCACCGTGAGGTCGTTGCCGAGGGCGGGGCCGGTGAACCGTCGGACCGACACGGCACCCGAGGGTTCGATCTGGATCTCGTCGGCCGTGATCATGTCGTCCGCGCCGAACGGCGCCCAGGCGAACGTCCACTTCCCGGCGACGCAGCGGAACGGGCTGTACTCCCGGCCCTCGGGCGCGGTCTCGGTGCGGAGGATCTTTCCGCGCTCGTCGACGTGCTGGACCACGCAGTCGGCGCCCTTCTGCGGCGGCTTCTCGGTCTGGGCCACGGCGGCGGAGGACATGGCCAGCACCGTCCCGCTGACCACCCCGATCACCGCGAGGCGGTGTGCCAAACGACTCATCGAACGCTCCATTCCTGGTGCGGAAGAAACTGGTGTCCGAAGAGTGGCGGGGCACGCTGAAACGGCCCGGAAACGGCGCTGAAAGTGGAGTACGTCAGTGCAGCCGCGTGGCGTCGAGCTGATCGAGGTCGGCGCGGATCGAGTCGGCGTCGGCATCGCCGAGCTCGTCGAGGATGGTCAGGGCCCGGCGCCACGCGCTACGGGTGGCGGCGAGGTCGCCGAGCGCCCGGTGGCTGCCGCCGAGATTGACGTACGTGCCCGCTTCGGCGTACCGGTCGTTGACCTGCGTGAAGAGGTCGAGGGCGTGCTCGTAGCAGGCGATCGCTCGCCGGTCGTCGCCGAGCTGGTGGTGGGCGTGGCCGAGGCTGTCCCAGGTGTCGGCCTGCCCCTGGACGTCGTCGACCTCCTGCAACATCCGCAGCGCCTCGCCGCACGATTCAAGCGCGTGGTGGTAGTTGCCGAGCAGCGCTTCCTGCCAACCGACAGCGTTGAGGGTGTATCCCTGCCCGGCCCGGTTTCCGGTCCCCCGGAACAGGGCCAGCGCCTGCCGGGAATGGCGCAGCGCCTGCTGGTGCTGCCCCTGCCGCTCGGCCAGTTGACCGAGGTTGAGGCAGGTGTGCGCCCGGCCGGCGTCGTCGCCGACGTCGGTGAACAGGTCGAGTGCGCGCCGCAGGTGGTCGTCGGCCTCGTCGTACCGTCGGAGCCGGGAGCAGGCGAGACCGAGGCTGCGGTGCGCGTGGCCCTGCCCCGCCTGATCCCCGATGCGGGACGCGGCGGCCAGAGCGATCTGTTGCGTGCCGAGCCAGTCCTGCCAGTGACCCTGCCGGTGCAGGAAGCCGGCCATGGCCCAGGCGAGCCGCCAGGCGTGTCCCTCGAACCCGGACCGCGCCGCGAGCGGTACCGCGGCGAGCAGGACGGGGACCTCGGTGGTGAACCACGCCGAGGCGGCCGACCGGCTCCTGGGGCGCTCCGGCGTCACGCCCACCGAGGGTGGTGGAAGGCTGATCGCGCTGAAGTGCGGGTGCAGCGCCAGGTCGGCGGCGTGAGCGGTGTGCAGGCAGTGGTCGAGCAGCCGGTGCACGGCGTCCCGACGCTCGGCCGGCGGCTCACCCTCGTCGGCGAGGCCGGCGGCGTACGCGCGCAGCAGGTCGTGGAACGCGTAGCGCCCGTACGTGTGCTCGGTGAAGAGATTCGCCCGGGTCAACTCGGTGAGCAGGGGGCCGGTCGCCTGACCGTCGACGCCGGCCAGGCTGGCCACGGCCGGGGCGGAGATGTCCGGGCCGGGATGCAGGCTCAGCAGCCGGAACAGCCGCGCCGCGGGTGGGCTGAGCGTCCGGCACGACCAGGAGAAGACCGCCCGTACGTCGGTGGCGTCGTCGCCCGCCCGGAAGGCGTCCAGGTCGCCCAGTTCGCCGGCGACGGCGGCCAACGAGAAGTGCCGGTTGGTGGCGGCTCTGGCCGCCACGATGGCCAGGGCGATGGGCAGCCGCGCGCACCGGTCGGCGATGGTGTCGGCAGCTGCGGGTTCGGCGGCGACCTGGCGCTCCCCGAGCCGGCGGACCAGCATGTCGCGGGCTTCGCCGGGGCTCAGCAG
Organism: Micromonospora trifolii; assembly: GCF_022229005.1. Taxonomy (GTDB): domain Bacteria; phylum Actinomycetota; class Actinomycetes; order Mycobacteriales; family Micromonosporaceae; genus Micromonospora; species Micromonospora trifolii. The sequence goes on along the minus strand of NZ_JAKKFD010000017.1, from coordinate 178,144 downwards.
GTCGAGGGGCACCGGCTGGGCGCTTTCGGTGACGACCAGCGGGATGAGCTGGTCGCGGCTGGTGACGATGGCGAGGCAGTCCGGTGAGCCGGGCAGCAGCGGCCGGACCTGTTCGGCGTCGCGCGCGTTGTCCAGCACCACCAGCAGTCGCTTGCCCGCCAGAGTCGTGCGGTACAAGCTCGCCATCGTGTCCGGGTCTCGGGGCATCCGAGCCACCGGAACGCCGAGCGCCTCCAGGAAGCCGTGCAGCGCTCGCGCCGGGTCGGTCGGGGTGGCCGCCGGGTCGAAGCCGCGCAGGTTGACGTAGAGCTGCCCGTCGGGGAAGCGCTCGGCCGCGCGGTGCGCCCAGTGCACGGCGAGCGCGGTCTTGCCGACGCCGGCGGTCCCGGAGACCACGACGGTGCCGCCCCGGTCGACCAGCGCGTCGAGGACCGCCAGCTCCGCGTCGCGTCCGGTGAACGTCGGTACGGGGGGAGGCAGTTGCGCCGCGACCCGCGATGGTGCCGCCGCGGCCGGTGCGGCGATCGCGCTGTCCTGGCGCAGGATCGCGCACTCCAGGTCCCGTAACCGCGGACCCGGGTCGAGTCCGAGGTTCTCCCGCAGGTTGTCGCGCAGCCGCCGGTACGTCGCCACCGCCTCGCCCTGTCGGCCGTCGCGGTACAGGGCGAGCATCAGCTGCGCGTGCAGGTGCTCGTCGAAGGGGTGCTGTCGGACGAGCCGTTCCAACCCGGGGACCAGCCCCGCGTGCTCACCGACTGACAACCGGGCCTCGGCGAGCGATCGTTCGGCCTCCAACCGCAGGCGTGCCAGGTGGTCCGCCTGCTCCTCAAGCCAGGCCGACCCTGCCACGTCGGCCAGCGGTGGGCCCCGCCACAGCGCCACAGCGGCCGTCAGATGCTTCACCTGCTCGTTGCGGTCCGTCGAGCGCCGGGCCAGCTCGATGAGGCGCTCGGCGGCCTGGACGTCAGTGGAATCCGGCCCGGTGTCGAGCAGGTAACCGGGCTGGCGTGCCACGATCGACAGGGGCTCGCCGAGCACCCCGCGCAGGTAGGAGACATGGCGCTGCAACGTGTTCGCCGCGGTGGCCGGCAGTTTGTCGCCCCAGACCACGTCGATGAGCCGGTCGACGCTGACCACCCGGCCCGCGTGCAGCGCCAACGTCGCCAGCACCGCCTTGCGGCGCACACCGTTCACCGCCTGCGGACTGCCGGCGACCACCACCTCCACCGGCCCGAGCAGCCTGACGCGCACGCCCGTACCAACCATCGAGATCACCGAATCAGGCTAAATCTCCAGCCCGGCGTGCTCGTTCTGTTCGTCGCGCACTGGACACGATCCACGGCCGGGCCGGGTGGCGGTGGACCCACCGGAGAACCACCGCCACCGACGCCGCTAGCCGGTGTACTTGCCGTTGCGGGTGTCCCCCGACGTGCCGTCGTAGGACACCTTGCGGTAGCGGTGCACCGAACCCTTCTTGACCGCCTGCCAGTGGTCCGCCGCCACCTCGTAGTCGTGGTGCTTGTAGTAGTCACCGGCCGACTTGTAGTAGATCCGGTGCCGGGCGTACCCGCCGCAGTTGGCCAGGTAGCTGTAGGAGTACATCTTCATGCCGCCGAAGTCGGACGAGTAGTACGTCTTCGGCTGATGCCACAACGAGCCCGGGTTCGGGTAGCCGGGCAGCTCGGCCCAGTTGTACGAGTTCCAGTACAGGTCCCAGCAGGTCATCACCGCCGCCGCGGCCATGCCGCCCGACGTCGGCGCGGCTAGATCGTCGGCGACGACCACTGACGCGGTGATGGTCCGGTAGGCCAGCTCCGGCGGGGTCGGCGTGCCGGCCGGCGGCTCCGACAGCAGCTCCCGCGGCACCGGCACGGACCGGGGCGTGATGGTCAGGTACGTCTTCAGAATGCCCTGCTTGTCGTCGTACGCCAGGGGCGCGTTGCGGCCCATCGCCCCGTCCTGGCGAATGCCCCAGTCGCCGGACTCCGCGTCACGGGAGAACACCACCCGCACACCGTTCTGGTAGCCCAGCCGCGCCAGCTCGATCTCGCGGTCCGCTGGCTCGTCGCCGTACACCACCGAACTCGACCCCCCGGCGGCGCTGGCCGGCGCGGCGTTCCACGCGGCCACCGTCGGCAGGACGACCAGCACTGCGAGCAGTGCGCGTCCCGACAGCACTCTTGCCATCACAACTCCTCATCCGATCGATCCGGAGACGCGGACCCGGACGGTTCACGCCTCTACGTGCCTTCGACATCCTTCGAGGCGAGGTTCAGAGCGCCGTCAAGGTGGCATCAATCGCGTCCCGGATTCGGTGTCGTAACGGCGACGTTCACGTACGTAAGCCCGCCGGCGCAGCGCCAAATGAGACATGAACCAGCTTCGACTGGGAGGCAGCCGATGAGCGCAGCAGCGGATCACGGGTTGAGCCGACGGTGCACCCTCGTGGTGGGCGCGGCCGGGTACGGCAAGACGTTCGCCGTACGAGACTGGCTGGGCGACCGCCCGGTGCGCTGGTGCGACGCGGCGGACGTCGCGGCCCTGGCGACAGCCGGGCCGGAACGCCTGGTCTCGCTGAGCGCCCGATCCGCGCTGGACCTGCCCGTCGACGAACCAAGCTGGCTCGTCCTCGACGACGTGCCGCGACTCCCCCGCCGCCGGCTACAGGCGCTGCTGGACAGCCTCGAAGACCTGCCGCCGCAGCTCAGGGTGGTTCTCCTGACCCGCCACCCGCCGACCCTCTCCCGGCGGCAGTCCGGGCTGCTCGCCGAGCACGGGCCGCCGGACCTCCGGCTCTCAGTCGACCAGGTGGCGTCCGTCCTCGCCGACCACGGCCTGACCGACCCGACACTCGCAGCCCGGATCCACGACGCGACCAGCGGTTGGCCGGCCCTGGTCACCCTGGCCGCCCGGACGGCCGCTGCCGCCGGCACCGACTGGGACGATCTGACCGAGCCGGGTACGCCGCTGGAGTCGTGTCTGGTGCGTGACGTGTTAGCGGAGCTGGCGCCGGAGGTCCACCGGCTGCTGCGGGACGCGGCGCACCTCGATCCGTTCCACCCGGACCTGGCCCGCGTGCTCGGGCACCGACACGGAGTTCACTGGCTGGACCAACTGGCCCGGGCCGGCCTCCTCGTCCCGACGACGAGCGGGCACGGGTACCGGATGGTGCCGGTCGTCGCCAGCGTCGCCCGACGCCGGTTCCCGTTGGCCCCGGCGGCGGCGCAACGCCTGCACGCGAGAGCGGCACCGTGGTACGCCGAGCACGGGTTCCTCGTTCCGGCCCTCCGGTCGTACCAGGAATCGGGTCTCACCGAGGCGGCAGCGCGGATCCTCGCCGACCACGGCGCGGCGCTGCTCGCCGCGGGCGGCGCCGAGGCCGTCGTGGACGCCTTCCAGTCCCTGCCCGAGCGCACCCGGTCCGACGGCCTGCGGCTGCTCTACGGGGAGGCGCAGCAGATGCGCGGCGACTTCGAAACCGCACTCGCGTCGTACGCCGTGCTGGCCGACCGTCAGAAGCCCATGGCGGCGGGCCTCGCCTGGCGGTACGGCCTGGTGCACTATCTGCGCGGCGAACCGCACTCCGCCCTGGAGGTCTTCCAACGTGGTGTGCTCGACGCGCGCCCGTCCACCGACAACGCCCGACTGCTCGCCTGGACCGCCGCGGCACAGTGGACCAGCGGGAACACCGCGGCGTGTCAGGACAACGCCGAACGGGCCCTCGCGGCGGCGACCGCTGTCGGAGGTGACGCGGCGCTCGCCGCCGCGCACACCGCACTCGCCCTGGACGCCAAGCTTCGTGGTGATCGACCGGCAGCCGACGAGCATCACGAGAAGGCGCTGCGCGCTGCCGAGGCGGCACGCGACACCGTCCAGGTCACCCGCATCCGCGCCAATCGGGCGTCCGCTCTGGTGGGCGAGGGCCGATACCTCGAAGCACTGGCGGAGGTGCGGCCCGCCGTGGAGTTGGCCCAGACCAACGGGTACGCCGCGATGCTCGCGCTGGCGCTCTGCAACGAGGGCGCGGCGCACTTCCACCTCGGTCACCTCGCCCAGGCCAGCGCGTGTTACGAACGTGCCGTACCGCTCCTTCAACGGATGGGGTCCCGCAAGGTGGCGTACCCGTTGGTGGGTATCGGCGATATTCACGCACTGCGGGGCCGCACCAACCTGGCCCGCGCGGCGTACGAGGAGGCGCTGCGCGCCAGCGAACCTGTCAACGACCTCCAGATCCAGGTGCCGGCGCTCGCCGGGTTGGCTCGGGTGCTGGCCGCTGAGGACGGCGCGACGGCGTTCGCCCTCGCCCAACGCGCTGTCGAGCTGGAACGCGGGCCCGACTCGGCGCTCGCCCGACTCGCGCTCGGCTGGGTGGCGCTGGAGATCGGCGACCGCACCCGGGCCGTGGAGGTGGCGCTGACCGCGTCCACCGCCGCCCGGCTGCATCGCGACCGCGCGGCGCTCGCCGAGGCGCTGGAGCTTCGCGGGGCCGCCGCCGCCGACACCGACGACACCCGTCGTGCCTGGCGGGAGGCGGCGGCGACGTTGCGCGACATCACGTCGGTGGTGGCCGCGGACCGCCTCACTGTGTTGCTCAGCCGGCTGCCCGGGGCGGATCCCCAGGAGCGCGTCGACGCCCGGCTGGCCGCTGAGCGGCTGGCCAGTGCCGGTGTGCCGCCGCCGACGCTCAGCCGGCAGGGCCCACGCCGCGTCACAGAGGTCACCGTCCGCACCCTCGGACGCTTCGAGGTGTACGTGGACGGCGCACAGGTGATGGCGCCGGCCTGGCAGTCACGTAAGGCCCGTGATCTTCTCCGGATCCTCGCCGCCCGGCGTGGTCGCGCGGTGCCTCGCGAGCAACTCGGCGAGACGCTCTGGCCCGGCCAGGATCCGGGCCGGGTCGGTCACCGGCTCTCCGTGGCGCTGTCCACCCTCCGGGGCGTGCTCGATCCGCAGCGGCGCAGCCCCACAGACCACTTCATCATCGCCGCGCACCCGAGTCTCGCCCTCGACATCGGTCACCTCGAACTCGACGTCGAGGAGTTCCTCACCGAATCGGCACACGGTCTCCGGCTGGCCGAGCAGGGGGAAACCGAAGACGCAGGGGCCTCGCTGCTCCTCGCCGAACAGCGCTACCGGGGAGACTTCCTGGAGGACGAGCCGTACGACGACTGGTCCCGACCGACCCGCGAGGAGGCACGCCGGGTCTACCTGCGCGTGGTACGCAAGCTGGCCTCGCTCGCCCGCGACGCCGGCGACGTCGACGAGACCGTCCGCCACCTCGGCCGCGCTCTCGAACTGGAACCCCACGACGAGGGTGTGCACGGCGAGTTCATCCGGACGTTGGCGGCGGCGGGCCGGCACGGCGAGGCCGCACAGGCGTACCGACGCTACGAGGAGGCGATGTCCGCCATCGGCGTGCCGGCCCAGCCGCGAGACAAGGTGTGCGGCACATCCCGCAGGGAGCCCATCCCTGCGGCGACATCCACCGGGCAGCACGCACGGACCCTGGAAGCTACCCTCTAGCGCATTACGGCAGAGAGGTGCGCCGATGAGCCATCGGCTGCGGCGCGTCGCAATGGTGCTGCTCGGTGCGGTGTTGCTGGGTACTGTCGGCCTGAGCCTCGGTGCCTGGTACGGCGGCCGCGGTGTCACGCCGCCCACCGACGACCAGGCGCGGACAATGGCAGCGCAGTTGCTTCCTGGCGCGGTGCCGGTCGACTCGGGTCGAGTCGTGCAGGGCTCCCGGTGGGGCGTCGATCTCGCTGCCGACGACCTGGGTTCGGGCCAGGCGTTCTTCTGGTACGTCGATGGTGACGACTGCGGGCTCTCCGAGCAGCTTCGACGCAACGCCGTGTCGCAGGGCTGGCAGGGCCTCCGCCGCGTCCCTGGCTACCTGTGCGACGGCTGGCGGGCTGAGCGCGACGGGCTGACGATCACGCTCGACTACTCGGCGAGCGGGACAGAGCTGACCATCGCACCGGCCGCGCCCGGCACGTTCCTCGTCAGCACTGTCGCTGGCACCGTCGCCGGCGCCGCAGCCGGCGCGGCGCTGTTCGGGTGGGTGGCACGGCGACGTCGACCCGTACCCCTGCTGGTCTGCACCCTGGTGACGGCTGGCCTCCTCCCGGGCACCGCCCTCACCTGGGCGGCCCTCGGCCGGGGCGCGGCCGACGAGCCGGTGTGGTCCGCCTGGCCCGCCCTCGCCCCCTTGCTGGTGCCACTGTGGCTCGTTCTCCTACTGCTGGGTGTGTACTCGTTCCCGAGGTGGCAGAGCGGGAGAGACCCCAGCTCTCGGGTCACGGCGGTGGTGGTGACTGTCGCCTGCGGCATGGTCCCCTTGGTGATGATGGCCGGTCTGATCCTCATGTTCCTTCTCGCGCAACCCGATCGTCCGGCTGCCGACCCCGTCGTGCCGTGGCCGACCGTCGACGGCCGGAACGTCCAACCGTCCCCGTCCCCCCGATAGGTGAGTGCAGTGACCACACGTAGCGGCAGGGTGATCGCCGACCAGACCATCTCCGCCGACGGGTACTCGGCCGGGCTCAAGCAGACCGAGGAACGCCCGTTCGGTGACGATGGTGGCGACGGCTGGGGCCGAGGGCTGCACGCCTGGATGTTCGACGCCGCTGAGGAGAACCAGGCCGAGCTCGACCTGAGCAACGCCGCCTCAGCGGTCATCATGGGCCGCAACATGTTCGGTCCGGTGCGCGGCGAGTGGGATCGGCAGTGGAACGGCTGGTGGGGTGAGGACCCACCGTTCCACAAGCCGGTGTTCGTGCTCACCCATCACGCGCGCGAGCCGCAGCCCATGGCGGGCGACACCACCTTCCACTTCGTGACCGACGGGATCGAGTCGGCGCTCGCGCAGGCACGCACGGCGGCCGGTGGCGGCGACATCCTGATCCACGGCGGCGCGACCACCATCAACCAGTACCTCGCCGCCGGTCTGGTCGACGAACTGCGGTTGCACATCGCGCCGATCACCCTCGGCGCCGGCGTGCGGCTGTTCGACGGTGTTCCGGCGCTGACCCTCGAACAGGTGACGGCGCGAGCGGCAAGCACGGTCCTGCACGTGACCTACCGAGTGCTCTCCTAGACCGGCGGAGGATGCGTTGTCTGCCATCGCGTCACTGACAGTGGTCCCCAGGGACAGCATCACCGAGCTGGCCCGCCTGGCCCGCACATCGCCGTCGTCGTTCCACACGTATCTGGCGGAACACGGGAGCAAGACGCGGCAGGAGTACGACTGGTCCGGCTACTGCATGCTGTACGTCCTGACCTATCTGGAGGAGCGCGGCATCGACCTGGAGCCGTCGGAGTTCAACGCCGAGTCCGAGGCCATCAACAGCGCGTACGGCCTGACCACGCTCATCACTCCAGCCCCGGGGTTGTCGGAACAGCTCGATCCCGGCGCGCACCGCGAGGAGGAGTTGGCCGCCCACTTCGCGGACATGGGGGTGGTTTTCGAGGAGAGCGGCCTGGCCGGTCTGGACACGTTGAGGCTGTTGCGCGACACCATTTCCGACCTTCGCGACGACCAGGTGTTGCTGATCAACATCGGCTGAGGCCGACTCATCCAGACGGCGTCACCACCGCGTGAATGGGTTGGCGGGGCCTGGTCGTGGTGTGGCAGGGTGCTCGTCATGACTCAGCTCCGAAAGGCCAATGGCGCGTAGGTCACCTGGTGCGCTGCGCGCACTGTTGACGTCGGCCGGGCGGAATGCGGGCAAGCTCCGCCCCATCGATGGTCTGTCGAACGGCGCGAACGCGGCGATCGCCAGGCTCGAAGGCACCCATCCGGGTTTCGTTTCAGTAGCGACCGCGCTGGCCGGCTACCGTAGCGTCATCCGACGCTCGGGACGGTGGCTGGATCTAGGGGATGACTGTCCCTGTCCGGGTTGCGATGTGTTGTACCAGCGAGACGTCCTGGGCGACGCGATGCGCCGACTGCCAACGGCCGCCCGCCGCGAGTTGCGACGTGTCGTCGACCCGTTGGACGAGGAGTTTCTCCGGAAGACGCTGCCTGACCCCCGAGCTGCCGAGCTGAGTCCGTGGCACGCGCAGGCGTGGTGGCGGCAACGGGTCAGGGATCGGTGACGGCAGCAGGGGCTGGTACGGCAGCCGCAAGCCGGTTTGGCTCATACGAAGGCGGGAACCCGCGGCACCGGACGGCTCTTGGATCACCACCGTGGGCAGCCCTGCCTGCGGTGCGTGACCGGGTGCTCTCACCCTGGGGGAGGCTCATGCGCTGGTTCCGCGCGGCCCACGACGCCTCCGCGAAGGACGCGAACAGATCCAGCAGCCCGATCGGTGCGGAACGAGATCCGAAGCGGCTGGTCACCTTCAGCGACGCGGTCATTGCCATCGCCGTCACCCTGCTCGTCCTGGAGATCCAGCCGCCGGAGGACACCGAACACCTGCTCCGCGGCCTCGCCGAACTGTGGCCCTCATACGTGGCGTACGCCATCACCTTCCTGCTGATCGGACAGATGTGGGTGAATCACCACGTCATGTTCGACCACATCCGCTCCGCCGACCGCATGCTGCTCCTGCTCAACACCCTGCTGCTGATGGTGATCGCGTTCCTGCCGTTCGCCTCCTCCCTCCTGGCCCACGCGTTCGAGTCCGGCCACGGCAAGCGCACCGCACTCATCTTCTACGGGGCCACCTACGTGGTGGCCGCCATCCTCTTCAATGTGATCTGGGAGTACGCCAGGCACGGCCGACGCCTGCTGACCTCCGCCACCGACAACGACACCGCCCGGGCGATCAGCAGGCGCTTCCGCCCTGCGCCGTTCTGGATCGTCGTCGGGACCGCATTGGGCGCTCTTCATCCGGTCGTGGGCCTCGTAGTGGTCATCGCGTTCATCCCCTTCTACTGGCTCCCGATCAAAGGCGAGGTCGGCAGCATTCAGCGCACCCGCGAGCAGAGTCGCGGCGACACATAGCCGTACCGCTGGCACATGAGGCCGAACAGGCTAGACTAAGCCCTTAGCTAACCATGGAGGTTGTGCCATGTCGGCTGAGGCCGCGCACTACAACATGCACGATGCCAAGACCCATTTGTCGCGAATCATCGAACGAGTCGAGCGCGGCGAGGAGATCATCATCGACCGGGCCGGCACGCCGGCAGCAAAGGTCGTGCCGTTGGTCCGGCGGGCCAACCGCACTGCGATCGGCTCCCTCGCCGGGCAACTGGACCTCTCCGGCGACTGGGACTCACCACAGACCAACGCCGAGATCGCGGCCGACTTCGGCATCGGCGCATGACCCTGCTCCTGGACACCCACGTCGCGCTCAGGGCCATCACCGGCGACGCGAATCTCGGCGCCGAGTTCCTCGACCGGCTACGCCATGAGCCGGACATCTTTCTCTCCCCGGTCACCCTTTGGGAGATCACTGTCAAACAAGGCACGGGGAAGCTCGTCGGACCCTCTGACCTGGCAGAGCGGGTGAGAGACATGGGCTTCCGTGAACTCCCGGTGACTCACACCCACGCCATCGCCGCCGGTCGCCTGCCACCGCACCACCGCGATCCCTTCGACCGCATGCTGGTGGCGCAGGCAATCATCGAGAATTTGACCCTGGCCTCCCGCGACCCGTCGATCGCGCTGTACGACGTGGACGTCCTCAAGGTATAAGGCCGGCTGGACCAACACCCGCGACAGACGAGAGGCCCGGCCCAAACCCGCCAACGGGCTACCTGGCCGCCCGTAATGGGCCCGCGTTGCCGGGCATCCTGAAAAGGCCGTCCCGCCGCACCTTCTTCTCTTTCTCGACCGGTTCGGGCACCGTAAGCCCGTGAGTGAGTACACCGCAGCGAACATCACGGTCCTGGACTTCGACGAGTCGGTCCGCCGCCGCCCGGGCATGTACTTCGGGGCCGATGCGCACCTGGCAACCAGCGTCTTGACCGCCGTCGTCATTGCTTCGCTCCACCCGGGCCCGAGAGTCGCGCCGACCGGTGCACCCGAGGTCACCGTCGAGATCCTCGGCGAGCTCGCGTTCTCGATAGGTGACAACTGGCCGACCGGCCCGGACGGCTCGATGGCCGGCTACTACGACTCCCTCCTGACCTCCTACCGCTGGGTCCACGCCGCAGCCGCAGCGGTGAGCACCCACACCACTGTCGAGACCTGGCACGGGGGCCACGGTCTGCGTCAGGACCTCGTCGGCCTACGCCCCACCGGCCCAGCCCACGATGTCGACGCACCGGGCGGCACCGGCACCACATTGACCTACCACCTCGACCCGTCCTACTTCACGCCGTCCACCCTCGACTCCCCCTCCCTCGACCTCCACGCCGAAGGCTGCTGCGATCTCCCGGGCCAGTACCGTCTCCGCGACCTGCGTTCCACCACATCCTGAGGGGCAGCCAGCCACACATCGACCGTTGTAGGGTGCGCGCCGTGGGATACACAGTGGTTCCTTCGGGTCGTCTGCACCTCCCGGAGTCGGACGACGCCGCTGCGGTCGCCGCCGTCCAGGCCGCCCTGGCCGGCCGAGGAGGCTGGTATCGGCCGGATGAGTTTCCGCCGAATGGCACGCTGGTTGACCTGGCGGACCCGGCCAGGGCCACGATCGTTCGCGACGGAGACTGGATCGAGTTCGGGTACGACGACGAGGGCGACCCCAAGTGGTCGAACCAGACAACTGCCTTCTACGTCGCGATCGCGCCGTTCGTGCGCTCCGGAACCGTCCAGATCGAGGGCGAGGACGGCGCCCGCTGGTCGTACACCTACGCGAACGGGCAGCTCACCCAACAGGGTTGGAACGGTTGGGATGGCTCGATCGAGCCGTTCGGCGAGTATGTGGACCATCCGTAAGGCGGTCACCCCCTGGCCGCCAGGACTTCGGAGAACGGGTCTCCCACACCGGCTGCTGGGGCTCGTCGTTGTGCACGACGATGTCGGCGTGCTGGGTCGGGCGGGCCGTAGCGAAGTACAGCTGCTGCGAGGGGATGTAGCGCTCGCGCCAGCGTCGTTCGATGTCGGCCCGAGTTGACACCCGGCTCTCTCGGATCACGGCACGATCCACTGTCTTCTCCAGCGACGTCGACACGAAGATGCGCAGGTCCCACCGGTCAACCAGTTCCGGACGCAGGAGGAAGACGCCGTCGAAGACGAGCACGGCGTCGGCCGGGGCGGTCGTGACCGGCGGGGACAGCACGGCGTCCGCGGTGCGGTCGTAGACAGCGGGCTGGAAGCGTCGATCTCCGCCCGGGCCGAGCGGATCGAGCAGAACCCGGTTCAGCGCCTCGTGGTCGTGGGTGTCGTAATAGCAGCCTTCGGCCGAGTACTCGCCGCGCGGATAGCGCCGCGCCCGGGGGAAGAGGAATTCGTCGATCGTGGCGCGGATGACGTCGCGGCCCTGTTCACGCAGAACGGCGGCCAACTCGTCGGCGAGTGTGGTCTTGCCGGCGGCGGGCGGTCCGTCGACGGCGACCCGCGTCGGGTGGGCGACCGTGACGGAGCCAACCGCCTCAGCCAAGCGTCCGAGCAGCTCGTCGCGGGTGCCTCGAACCATGCCACCGTCCTGCCGGGTCAGGGGCGGCAGGCGTTCGTTTTGATCGTGTCGACGAACGCGTCCCAGGCGGCAGGTGCGAAGCTCAGCGTCCCGGCATCGGGCGCCTTGGAGTCGCGAACGTCGACCTGGACGCGCCGGTCGCGCACCTCCACACACTGGCCGTTGCTGCCGGAACGGCTCGACGTACGCCAGGCGTTACGTTCCATGCTTGCTCAGCTCCTTGATGAACCTGATCGACTCGGCGGGTGACATCGCCAGCGTCCTCAGATTGTCGTACGCCGCCGACAGCCGCGCCAGGTCGCGACTCGACTCAAGGAACAGCTCGCCGGCCAGTGTCTCGATGTAGCCGAGTGGTGGCTCGTCCCGCTCGAAGCTGAGCAGGACGAAGCCACTGCTGTCCGCCAGGTGGGCGCCGGCCTCGAAGCGCAGCACCTGGATGGTCACGTTCGGCAGCCGACTCAAGGTGACCAGGTGATCGAGTTGCTCACGCAGCACGTCCGGGCCGCCCACCTCGGTGCGCAGGGACGCCTCGGACAGGATGGCGTGCATCCGCAGCGGAGTCGGTTTCCGACGCAGCACCTCCTGCCGAGTCATCCGGGCGGAAACCCGCTGGTCGATGGTCTCCTGGTCGGTCTCCCGGCCGATGACGTTGACCTCGCGGGCATAGCTCTCGGTCTGGAGTAGACCGGGCACGAGCATCGGCTCGAAGTTCTTCAGTTCCACTGCCTCGATCTCGTACGCGATGTAGGTGGCGTACTTGCCACCGAGGCGCTGCCACCAGCCGTCCTCGCGCAGACCGCGTGCCTGATCGAGCAGCGAGACCCCCGGCTCCTCGTCGATCTTGACGCCGTACGCGACCAGCAACTCCATGACATCGCCGACCCGAGGTCTGATCTCGCCCGACTCGATCCGACTGATTCGAGACGGTGAGCAGGCGAGGGTCTCCGCCACTCCCTCACCGGTCAGACCCTTGGCTTCGCGGAGCTTGCGCAGCTCCCGGCCCAGTCGCCGAGAGCGCGGTGTCGCGGGCGTGAATCGAGGCATGTCGTGATTCTGCGCCGTGCCTCGCGTTTCCCGGCGCGCTGACTCACGTGCTCGGCGTGTCGATCATGGCCATCTTCTTGCCTTGCATCACATGATGCGCAACGCTGGTGACCGTCAGCAACGAAACATGGCCACAGCGTGAGTCACGGGCGTGGCACTCCCCCGACCCCCGGCGTCGTCAGAAAGCGAGCGTGCGCATGGTTCCCGAAGTCGTGTCGATCGTGTTCGGCGGCCTGGTGCCCGGGTTCCTGGCCGGGCTGCTCGCCTTCCGGGTCAAGTCGCGATGGTGCCCGCGCTGCGGCGAGGCCACCGATGCCATCCAGCCGTCGCCGGAGCGGGAGTGACGCCCGAGCCCGCCCGCCGCGACGGCAACGAGCCGCCAATCGGGCGGCGGATGGCGGAACTGCGCGCACTTCGGGGCATGAGCCAGCAGGTCTTCGCCGACCGGATCCGCAAGTCGAAGAGCTGGGTGGACAAGGTCGAGCGAGGAGTACGTACCCTCGACCGCCTCTCGGTGATCGAGACGGTCGCCGCAGCCCTCGGCGTCGCCCCGGATGTCCTGCTCGCGGGCAAGGCCCCACGCCAGCAACTCCCCGACACCGGCGGCGACGTGGAACGACTCCGCGCGGCGCTGGCCCGCTACGACCTACCCGCCAGCGGCAAGCCAGCGCCGTCGTTGGCCCAACTCGATGCCCAAGCGGGGTACGCGTGGACGGCGTACCGCAACGGTCACCACCCCCAGGTGCTGCGCTTACTGCCCGACCTGCTCGGCCACAGCCGCACGCAGCCGGGAGACACCGCAGATTTGCTGGTACGGGTGTACCGGCTCGCCGCCCAGGCGCTGGTCAAGCTCGGCGAGGCGGACCTCGCCTGGCTGGCCGCCGATAGGGCAATGAGCGCCGCCTCCGGTGACCCTTTGCGTGCCGGCCTTGCGGCGATCTCTCTCGCGCAGGCGCTGCGAGCCCTGGGGCGAGGCCGGTTGGCGATGACGGCCGCCGTCAACGCCGTACATCAACTGGACCTGGCACCGTCCCACGTTCGCCGGCCCGGTGTGACGGGGACGCTCCTGATTGAAGCGGCGCTCGCTGCCGCCTCCAGCAGGGACGCCAGCGCGGCGGGCGAACTCACCGAGCGCGCGGCTCGCCTCGCCGATGGCCAGCATCAGCACGACTGCGACGGCGTCGGATTCGGTCCCACACCTGTCGACCTCGCCCGCGCCCTGGTCGCCATGTGGTCCGGCGACCACCAATCGGCCGTGACCACCCACCGGCGGGTGACCAGCGGCAACGCCTGGCACCTGCTCCCCGCTGAACACCGGGCCGCTCACCTGATCGACATCACGCACGCCTATCTGGACCTCGGCGACGTACGCGCCGCCGGCCGAGCGCTGGTCGCCGCCGATCGGATCGCCACCTGGGAGACTCGAATTCGTCCCGTAGCCCGGGCAGCGCTGACCGCTGTGTTCCGCACCGGACCCGGTGCGGCCGACGTGTCCCGCCTGGCCGCCAGCATCGGATTAATACGGTAACGAATTTTCGCATCCACCGCCAGGTCGTCTGTTCCAAGCCCAACAATGACTCTGCGGAAGAGAGCATGTCGCGCAGTGCCCTGGCGGCACCGATTAAAGCTATCGGCCCAAGATGGAAGGGTCCTGCATCGACAGCTTACGAAGCCGCGTCTTGACGGCGGCACTTGGACAAGCTTTTGCCAATTCCGTAGCCTTCTTTGAAACCTCGCGCAATACCTCCACTTCACCAATTCTCAGCTCCTCTTCGCACCAAAACAGTGCGGCCAAGGCCGCAGACTCATCGTACTTCATGTGCTCAAGAGAGCGCACAGAAGTCCTATACAGATTCCGCCCCTCTTCCACATTCCCGACTCTCAACGAAACAAGGCCAAGCGTCGCGGAGGCGATCGCCGCACTCATTTCTTCATCATTCGTCAACCTCATTCTAGACAAGGCGTCCTGGGCATCCTCAAGACGGCCCAAGCGTGCACACGCGAACGCAAGATTGTTCAGAAGAAGATTGTCGTGCGGGTAAGCTCGAAGTCCGATCCCGGCTGCGTAGGCAGCCGTCTCATGGTCATCTGCGAGCACGGAGGCAGTATATGATGTAAAGACGGCAGCATCCATCGCGAATGGCTGATCAGCCAGCCATTGAATCGCATTCGATACGGCCAGATCATAGTCTCCGCGACTCGCGAAATACAGAGCGCGAGCTTCGTATCCAGTAGGGGCATCGAGGAGGTCTGACCGACTTTCCTGTAAGTCGGGAACCACCACTCCATGAGTGGATGACCATTCAGCTTGGGCGAGCGCATTATCAGTTGGATTTTCGAGCGAGACGGTCAAGAGTTTGCGAGCTTGCTTCACGCGGCCGGCACGTAGTTCAACAGCAGAAAGAGCGCTCGCCAGTTCGCTTATATGCCAAGGTGGCAGTTCCCTATTGTCAATCACTTTGCGCGCACGGCGCATATGCTTCGAGCTGCGATCCATTGACGTGGATGTTGCAATCTCCGCAGCGAGCACCCAAGGATCGGACAGATGTGACGCATGCCTGTTCAGCATGTAGATTGCGTGGTCGGGATCCTCCCGATAAAGATCCAACCGAGTGGCGGCCCGCAACAAGAAACGGTTAATCGGGCCAATCTGCAGAGCAACAGTCATGGCCCTGCTCGCAGAATCGCTATAGCCCAGCGTAGCGTAAGCCCGCGCGAGATCAGCCCAACGAATGGAGTTGCGCGGCTCGCGGGAGAGAATGCGGCGTAGCTGGGCAACTCTCCTCTGGGCGTGGTCGGATTCGAGCTGAGGCGGGTTTTTAGAAACCTCGATATCAGATTGCCAGCCGGCTTGGGCACGTTCAGCGAGACGCCGGACGGCCCCGGGATGCTCTTGGCTCCGCAGCACCACCTCTGCAGCACGATCGATTGACGGAGACGAGATTTCCATGATTGCAGCCGACGACAGCAGATCGCCAGCGGTATAGACCCCCGGCCGCTCATGAAACGCATGTTCATGCTCGGCTAGGAAATCAACCGGCGCCTGCAAACTTTCTTTCACTCGCAGCGGATCTAGTTCTCCACTGCGACTCGCAAGCCCCCACTGACGCCAGCGCGGAAGTACGTCGCGAGGAGTATCGCTACGAGAAGCGGTCATCGGACACCTCGCTGAAGTTCGATCTCCGCCTTGCGTGTCAGAAGGTCGAGCCGGCTGATAAATCTAACGAGGCTGTAGGGGTTTCCAGCCTGCTGACGCCGACTCACCGGATGCCCACGCAAATGTGGATCCGGTTCGCAGAGATACCCGATCAACTCAGCGACATCAGTCTTTATTTGGTGGGGCATATCTGAAGATATACGACCCACCGCACGACCGAAGGCGTCGCGAACATAGGGGAGAGCTTCGTTGTACGTACCTGTCCAATTTCGCCACGTGTGCATCGGGTGCAGTTCCTGAAAGAGTAAGGCGTTAATAGACACGCCTGTGAACATGAACGCAATTAGGCTACCAAGTTGATAGAGGTCACATGCCAGCCTGCGTGCTCCGAAGTCTGTGGGCGTATCTCCGTACAACTGCTCTGGAGGAGCATAACTAGGGTCGCCAGCAATCCCGAATTGATCGTGACGTGCGGGGATCGCTCGATCAGTCGCCCGGCCAAGGTCGGAAATCTTGTTGACAACCGGTTCCGGCTGAGTCTGATGAGAGAAGACGAGAATATTGGACGGCTTGAGATCCTGATGCGCGATGTGCCGTTGATGAAGTTGTTGGAGTCCCGTTGCCACATGATGAAGGCACCTTAAGCGTATAGCGATATCCAGATGCGCTGCCGAGTTCAGCGCCGCACGGATGTCGCCGTCAGCTCGCTCAAATATGATGTAGTTCACCCTCGGGAAGTAAAATCCTGGAACCTCCACGACCCCCTTCCCGACCGCCAAGACTACTCGTGACATCTTCGCGTCGGCGCACTTCTCCAAAACCTCGCACTCGAAGTTGTATGCCTTGGTGAGTTCCTCAAGCAGCCTGGCCGGATCCGGCGAAGTGAGCGCTCGAGCGAGATTGAGAGCCTTGCAGAAACCTTGAGATCCGTCTTCATTCTCTACCAAATAGCCCGTACAGAAGTTGCCGCCCGTGGCCGTAGGCCCAGGCTCAATTTTCTTCAGGACACGCCATCCACCGTCAAGCTTAAGGCCTAACAAATTCTCGGCGGCGTCGGAGATCATTTACGAGCCCCCTTCTAGATCAACTAGAGCCACTGGGAAACTCTACTCTCGAGGGAAGCTGGCGAGTGAAGGGCGTGCAGCGGCATCGAGGTTGGAGACGGCCGGACACCAAATCGGTCCGCCAGTGGTGGCCTTGTCGACCTTCTGGGGATTGGCTCATCGGCTCTTCGGTCAAAGTTAGCAAGATCAGCATCCGAAGAAGCCACCGTTCGCACACTGGCGCGGTTGGTGGGGCGGGCGGGACTCGAACCCGCGACCGAGGGATTATGAGTCCCCTGCTCTAACCGGCTGAGCTACCGCCCCGAACACCGCGCCGGATCTTATCCCGCTCGGCGACCAGCAGCCAGCATCGAGCCGGCCGGCGCCCACGCCTGCGCCAGCACGATGGGCAACAGGAATATAACAGCGTGCTCGGGTACGCCTGTCAGCCGGCGCGCAGCTCGTCCAGCACGGCGCCGGCGGCGCGCCAGCCGCTGGTGAGAGCGCCCTGGATCGATGGGCTGTCCCGGTGGTCACCGGCCACGAACAGGCCCTCCCCCAACGCCACCGGTTTGCGCAGCCGTCCCTGTGGTGGTGGCGCGGCGGGTAGCGCCTCGGGGATGGCCACTGTGGTGAGGTGGGTCCAGTCGGCGGTGGAGCGGCCGTACAGCCGGGTCAACTCGGCCCGGATGGTCGGCTCGGGTGGGGCCGTCGGGCCGACCACCGAGGTGGCGATCAGGTGCCGTCCGGCGGGCGCGTACGTCGCGGCGGCGTTGCTGAGCACCACTGTGTTGGCGACGAGTTCGCGTCGGTCGCCGTCGACGAGCAGGATCGGTTCGGTGAGCGGCGGCTCGGGCGCGCTGTGGTAGTAGGTGGTGTAGCTGTGCATGCGTACCGTCGCCAGGGCCGGCAGCAGCGCGGCCGCGGCGGGCGGGTCGACGGCGACCACGACGGCGCGGCAGCGGATGTCGCCGGCCTGGGTGCGGACCCGGCCCGGGGTGACCTCCGCGACGGGGGTGTCCAGGTCGAGCAGGTCGGCGGGCAGCGGTGCGGCGATGGCCCGGGGCAGCGCGGCCATCCCTTCGGCGGGCAGGCCGATCCGGCCGCGGGCGAAGGAGCGCAGCACCATCGCCAGGACGTGACTGGAGGTGGAGAGTTCCCGGTCGATGAACACACCGGACAGGAACGGTCGCAGCAGCTCCTCGATGATGGCGTCGGAGAGGCCGGCGCGACGCAGCGCCGTCTCGCTGGTGGTTTCCGGCGCGGCGAGCAGCCGGGACGCAGGCAGTGTGGCGCAGCCGGTGGCGAGCGCGGCGAAGCGCAGCCGGTCGAGCAGGGAGCCGACCCCGGCGAGCGCGGTGCCGGGCCCACCGGTCGGCTCGCGCAGCGGGTTGACCAGCCGCAGCAGCTTGTCGCCCTTGCGGACCAGCACCCCGGAGGTGAAGTAGCCGAGGTTGAGCTGGTCGGTGTCGAGCAGCGTGCCGAGCCGGGGGTAGGCGGTGTTGAGCACCTGGAAGCCCCGGTCGATGAGGTGTCCGTCGAGCACGTCGGTGGCGACTCGGCCGCCGAGCCGACCCTCGGCCTCCACCAGCCGCCAGGGCACGCCGGCTCGGTGCAGGCGGCGGGCGGCGGCGAGGCCGGCCAGGCCGCCGCCGACGATGACCACATCGGTTTCAGCCAGCACCGCGCGCCTCCCGCTCACCGTTCGCCCCTGACAACCGGCCCGGCCACCAGATCTTCGGTCCGATGTCGTACGCGAGTGCGGGCACCAGCAGCGACCGGACGATGATGGTGTCGATCAGTACCCCGATCGCGACCGCCGTACCCAGTTCGACGAGCACCACCAGTGGCAGGACGGCGAGGGCGGAGAACGTCGCGGCGAGCACGATGCCGGCGGAGGTGATCACCCCGCCGGTGACGGCGAGGCCGGCGAGCACCCCGGCGCGGGTGCCGCGCTTGACCGATTCTTCGCGGACCCGGCTCATCAGGAAGATGTTGTAGTCGATGCCGAGCGCGACCAGGAAGACGAACGCGAACAGCGGGAACGCCGAGTCCACGCCGGGGAAGTCGAAGACGTGGCGGAACAGCAGCGCGCAGAGGCCGAGGGTCGCCGCGAAGCTGAGCAGCACTGTGGCGATCAGCAGCAGCGGGGCGAGCAGGGCACGCAGCAGCAGGGCCAGGATGACAGCGATGACCACCAGCACCACCGGGATGATGACGTTCTGGTCGCGCTTCGCGGCGTCCGAGGTGTCCACGTTGATCGCTGTGAAGCCGCCGACCACCGCGTCCGCGCCGGGCACCTGGTGTACGGCCACCCGCAGCTCGCGGATGGTCCGCTCGGCGCCGTCGCTGTCGGGTGGGTCGGCCAGGGTCGCCTCCAGCTGCACCCGCCCGTCGACGACCTTCGGGGCGGCGTTCTCCTCGGGTGGGCCGGTCTGCGGGCCGGCCGGGAGAGGGCGGACGTCGGCGACGCCGGGCACGTCCTTCGCCACCTGGGCGATCTGCCGGGCGGTCTGTTGGGTGGTGAAGATGGTGGCCGGGCTGCCGGTGCCGGCCGGGTAGTGGCGGGAGATCACCTCCTGACCGTCGACCGAGTCGGTGCGCTGGGTGAACAGGTCGGACTGGCCGAGGGTGGTGGCGCCGAGTTGGGTGAGGCCGAGGGTCAGCAGGGCCAGCACGACGGCGGTGGTCAGCCAGATCGGGCGGGCGTGTCGGGCCACGAAGCCGGCGATGCGGCTCCAGATGCCGTGTTCGGCCCGCGGGTCGGCCTGGTCGGCTGGGGGTCGTCGGGGCCAGAACGCCCATCGTCCGCCGAGCACCAGCAGTGCGGGTAGGAAGGTGAGCATCACCAGCAGCGTGGCGGCGATGCCGATGGCGGCGACCGGTCCGAGCGCCCGGTTGGAGTTGAGGCTGGACAGCAGCAGGCAGAGCAGGCTGACGATGACAGTGCCGCCGGAGGCGATGATGGCCGGCGCGGCGCCCTTCCAGGCGGTCTTCATGGCGTCCCACGGGCGGTCGTGCCGGTGCAGCTCCTCCCGGTAGCGGGCGATCAGCAGCAGCGCGTAGTCGGTGCCGGCGCCGAAGACCAGCACGGTGAGGATGCCCTGGGCCTGCCCGTTGAGCTTGACCACGTCCGCGTCGGCGAGCAGGTAGACGAAGACCGAGGCGAGGGCGTACGACATCCCGGCGGCGAGCAGCGGGAAGATCCAGAGGACCGGGCTGCGGTAGACGATCAGCAGGATGACCAGCACCACGACCAGGGTGACCAGCAGCAGTGGTCCGTCGATGGCGGAGAAGACCTCGATCAGGTCGGCGAGCAGGCCGGCCGGGCCGGAGACGTCCACGGTGAGCCCGTCCCGGTCACCGCCGGTGATGTCGCGCAGTTTCTCGACGACGGCGCCGATCTCCTCGCCCTCGGCGTCGTCCACCGGTACGACGACCTGGAGTGCCTGGCCGTCGGCGCTCGGTATGGGTGGGGGCAGCGGGGTGACCACACCGGGGATCTGGGCGAACCGGGCGGCGTCGGCGCTCACCCGCTGCCGGTCCGCGTCGGTGATCCCGGTGGGCCGTTCGTAGACGACCAGCGCCGGGATGGTCTGCCGGTCGACGAACTCGCCGGCGAGGTCCTGGGCGCGGGTCGCCTCGGCGTCGGTGGGCAGGAAGGCGGCGTTGTCGTTGGTGGCGACCTCGCTGAGGCGCCCCGCGAACGGGCCGGACACGCCGCCGATCACCAACCAGGCCAGCACGACCGCCACCGCGATCAGCGTGGCCTTGCCGCCCCGTCCGGACATCCGCACTCACCCCAAGGATCGACGCATCAATCGACGCAGCGGTAGCCTCAGTCGACATCGACCATCCTGCCGGGCAAGCCGGTCGAGGGTGGGTGAAACCGGGTCACACACACGAAAACGCCCGTCGGCCGGTGGCTGACGGGCGTACGTGGAAAAGCTCCCCCGATTGGACTCGAACCAATAACCTGCCGGTTAACAGCCGGCTGCTCTGCCAATTGAGCTACAGGGGATCGTGCTCCGCGCGACTTCGGATCTCCCCGACGCCTTGCGACGGGACAAGAGTACAGGACATACCCCGGCGGCGGTCCAGTGGGTTCCCTCCCCGCCGTCGCCTAGACAATAGGGGTAAATCGCCATCCCGGCACAAGCATGCTTGAGCGGAGAGCAGGATGGGTAGTTAGCTGCGGACAGAGGACGCAGGCGCGAACAGGTCGCCTTCCGACGGGGCAACTCGCCGGGGTGACGGCGCGTCAGGTACGGAAGGAGCCGCCATGCGCGGAAAGATCATGTTTCTTGGCGGGCTGGCTGCGGGATTCGTCCTGGGCGCCCGTGCCGGCCGGGAGAAGTACGAAGAGCTAGTGGTCCGGGGCCGCAAGGTGCTCGACCACCCGACCGTCCAGGAGGCGGCCGGGGTCGCGCAGGCCCAGGCCAACAAGCTCTACAGCGAGGGCAAGGACAAGCTCGGCCAGACCAAACTGGGCGAGAAGCTGGGAAACGGTAACGGCAGCACCGGCAAGCAGGAGCTGACCGCCGCCGACGACGCGTTCGCCGGCACGCCCGCCACAGTGGGCGCCAAGACGGGCACCAGCACGGTCGGCACGACCTCCGGGTCGCCGTCGTCCACGAACCCCCGCACCAAGCCGTCCGGCTCGGGCACGAACGCCAGCACGCTCTGACCAATCGCACGTCGACGGGCCGGTCGCCGCAAGGCGACCGGCCCGTGGTCTGTCCGACGTGCGGTCAGTCCTTGCTGCTGAACGCCGCGTCGAAGGCGGCGCTCGGTGCGTCGAAGGCGAGCCGGCGGACGAACTGCAACGCCTCCGGGGCGCCGACCAGCCGGTCCATTCCGGCGTCTTCCCACTCGACCGAGATCGGGCCGGTGTAGCCGATCGCGTTCAACGCGCGGAAGCAGTCCTCCCAGGGCACGTCGCCGTGGCCGGTGGAGACGAAGTCCCACCCGCGCCGCAGGTCGGCCCAGGGCAGGTGCGAGGCGAGCCGGCCGCGCCGGCCATCGCCGGTACGCACCTTCGCGTCCTTGCAGTCCACGTGGTAGATCCGGTCGGCGAAGTCGAAGATGAAGTTCACCGGGTCCAGCTCCTGCCAGACGAAGTGCGACGGGTCCCAGTTCAGCCCGAACGCGGGCCGGTTGCCGATCGCCTCCAGCGTCCGCTTCGTCGTCCAGTAGTCGTACGCGATCTCGCTGGGGTGCACCTCGTGCGCGAACCGCACTCCCACCTCGTCGAACACGTCGAGGATGGGGTTCCAGCGGTCGGCGAAGTCCTGGTAGCCGCGCTCGATCATCGACGGCGGCACCGGCGGGAACATCGCGAGGGTGTGCCAGATCGACGAACCGGTGAAGCCGACGACCGTCTTCACCCCGAGCTTCGCCGCCGCCCGCGCGGTGTCCTTGATCTCCTCGGCGGCCCGCTGACGAACCCCCTCGGGCTCCCCGTCGCCCCAGATGCGGCCGGGCAGGATGTCCTGGTGCCGCTCGTCGATCGGGTGGTCGCAGACCGCCTGACCAACGAGGTGGTTGGAGATCGTGAAGACCTCAAGGTTGTGCTTCGCGAGGGTCTCCCGCTTGCGCTCGACGTACGAGTCGTCGGCGAGCGCCTTGTCGACCTCGAAGTGGTCGCCCCAGCAGGCGATCTCCAGACCGTCGTAGCCCCACTCGGAGGCGAGCCGGCAGACCTCCTCGAACGGAAGATCGGCCCACTGGCCGGTGAAGAGCGTGATGGGTCGCGCCATTGTCCTTCTCCCCTGATGTGATGGGGATTCCTTGTGCGGACCGGGGCGAGGGTGACCGGACGTACGCGGCACCCGGGCGGTCACCGGTGGGTGCGGAACACACCTGAGCCCGGCGGGTTGCGCCTCCCACCGGGTCACCGGCCACCAGCACGGTCGCCGACCCCCACCCTATTTCCGCGGTGCCCCATCGGGGAAGCCCCGCGGTCGGCCGATCATCCGATCATTTCCTCGGGTGCGGGCAGGACGGCCCGTACCGTGAAGCCGCCACCGGCGCGCGGGCCGGCCGAGAACGTGCCGCCGAGCCGCTCGGCGCGCCTGCGTACCCCGAGCAGACCCCGCCCGGCGCCCTGGGTGCCGCCGCCGGACGGAGCGGGACCGGCGCCCTCGTCGCGGACCTCGATGGTGATGCCCGCGTCGTCGTAGCGCAGGCGGACCCCGACCGGAGCGCCCGGCGCGTGTCGGCACGCGTTGGTCAGCGCTTCCTCGATGATCCGGTACGCCACGACGTCGACCGGGCCGGGCAGCGGTCGGGGTTGCCCGGCCATCGTCCAGCGCACCGGTTGACCTGCGGTGAAGCCCTCCACCAGCGCGTCGAGGCGGTTCAGGCTGGGCGCCGGCCCGGACGGGTCGTCGGGCTCGTCGGCCCGGCCCAGCGCACCGAGCAGCTGATGGCCTCGCGCCAGCACCGTCCCACGCCACTGCGCGAACAACCCCATGCAGGTCAAGGTACGGCAGCCCGCTGTGAGCCGGTCGGCGGCGTCCACGCAGTGTGCCTGCATCCGAGTGCCCCGGCAGCGGCGTGGGGGCGACCCGGCGGGCGAAGCGGTGCGAGCGTGATGCCTCCGAGTCATCAAGATGACTCGGAGGCATCACGCTCGTTGGAGACACCGCTCGTCGCGCTCCGACGATGCGACCGGTCGGCGGGGGACGTCGACCGGTCGCATCGTCGGCGGTCAGGCCGGCTGGGCCGGAGGGGCCGACGACGTGAGTCGCGGCCCCTCCGGGTCAGTCGGTCAGGGCAGGGTCCACTTCTGGTTGGCCGCGTTGAGGCAGGTCCAGAGGTGCACGATGGTGCTGTCGGCGGAGTTGTTGCCGGAGACGTCCAGGCACTTGCCCGACGACGGGTTGCGCAGGGTGCCGTCGGACGCGGCCGCCCAGTTCTGCGCGCCGCTGCCGTTGCAGGTCCACAGCTGGATCTTGGTGCCGTCGGCGGTGCCGCTGCCGGAGACGTCCAGGCACTTGCCGAGCGCCTTGATGGTCGAGTTCGGCGTCACGGTCCAGGTCTGCGCAGTGCTGCCGTTGCAGGTGTAGATCTGGATCTGGGTGCCGTCGGCGGTGGCGGCGTTGCGCACGTCCAGGCACTTGCCGGCGAGACCCTTGATCGGGCCGACCCCGGTGCCGCCCCCGGTGCCCTTCACCAGTGTGAAGTCGTCCAGGTCGAAGAGCCCCGTGCCGCTACCGGTGAAGGTGAGGAACAGGTTCTGGGTGCTGGACGGGACGTTGGACAGCGCCGCGGAGACGTTGGCGTAGGTCGTCCAACTGCCGGTGTTCGGCACCGCGACAGTGCCGAGCACCGGGCCGGTGGCCGAACCGGTGCGCACCTGGATGGCGCCACCCGCGCCGCCGGAGACGACCCGGGCCGTGAACGAGGTGACCCCGGCCAGGTTGACACCGTTGTACGCGGCCCAGTCACCCGGGTCGATGTAGCCGACGGTCTGCCCACCGTTGGCGCCCGCCTTGGTGAACGCGGAGACACCGTTGGCCGAGCTGAACGCCTCGGCCTGGATCGTGCCGGTGGGCGGCGGCGTGGTGCCCAGCTCCTTGATCCGGATGTTGCGGAACGAGGCGTCGTCACCGGTGCCGTGGTTCTGGATGCCGATGTGACCGGCCAACGAGCGGACCGGGTTGGTGTTGGTGAAGTCGTTGATCTTCACTCCGTTGAGGAAGATCTGTAGCCGCTCACCCTCGACCAGCAGCTCGTACGTGTTCCACTCCCCCGCCGCGTTCAGCGCCGCGTCGCGGGCGGCGATGTCGGCGGACTTGTAGGTGTAGACAGCGCCGGTGGTGCGGTCGGCCGCGTCGGTGGCGTCGATCTGGATCTCGTAACCGTTGTCGACAGCCGACCACGGGTCACTCGACGGTGGGAACCCGATGAAGATGCCGGAGTTGTCGTCACCGGCCAGCTTCCAGTCCATCTTCAGCGAGTAGTTGGTGAACTGCTTGGCGTTGTACCAGTACAGTCCCATGCCGCCGACCGAGGTCAGGGTGGCGTCGGTGTTGGTGAAGCTGCCCGGGCCGGCCTGTGACCAACCGGCCGTCGAGCCGTTGAACAGCGGGGTGTAGCCGGTCTCGGGCCGGCAGTCGGCCTTGCTCCGACCGGAGGCGTACCGGATGCCGCCGAGCAGGTGGTTCCGGAACCCCGCCTCCGCGTACGACGCCTGGGTGTGCCCCGCACCGGTGTAGAAGGACCGGCCGCCGCTGTAGCTCTTGCACCAGCTCAGCGGGTGGTCGGCGCCCATGCCGCCGCCGGAGTACGACGACTCGTCGAGAGTGGCCAGCACGTGGGCGCTCGACCGGGCGTTGGTGCGGTAGTTGTACCACTCGTCGGTGCGGGTCCAGGTCTGCGGCAGGTGAGCGGTGGCCGCGTGCCCCCGGTCCTCCACCTTCATGTTGGCCTGCTGGATCGCGGGGTGCGAGGCGAACCACGCCCCCACGAGGTTGCCGTAGAACGGCCAGTCGTACTCGGTGTCGGCCGCGGCGTGCACACCCACGTATCCGCGGCCCGAGCCGATGTACGACTCGAAGGCGGTCTGCTGGCTGGCGTTGAGCACGTCGCCGGTGGTGTTGAGGAAGACGACAGCCTCGTACTGGTTGAGGTTGCTCGTGGTGAACGCGGCGGCGTCCTCGGTGGCGGTGACAGTGAAGTTGTTCGCCGCACCCAGGTCGCGGATGGTCTGGATGCCGACCGGGATCGCGTCGTGCCGGAAACCAGCGGTCTTGGAGAAGACCAGCACGTCGTAGGGGGCGTCGGCGGCGCTGGCCGGGGTGGCCGGGGTGGTGCAGGCGATGACGGCGAGTGCGGCCATGGCCGCACCGAGGACGGGTCGCAGGCGTCTGCGCATATCGCTCTCCTAATTGCGGTTAGGAGGGGCCCCTCGCCTCACACTAGGCGTTGTCGAGGGGCCCCTCCCGCCAGCTCAGGGCAGGGTCCACTTTTGGTTGGCGGCGGCGGTGCAGGTCCAGAGGTGGACCACCGTGCTGTCGGCGGAGCTGCTGCCGGAGACATCCAGGCACTTGCCCGACGACGTGTTGCGGAGCGTGCCGTCGGCCTGGGCGGCCCAGTTCTGGGCAGCGGTCCCGTTGCAGGTCCAGAGCTGGATCTTGGTGCCGTCGGCGGTGGCGCCGCCCGACACGTCCAGGCACTTACCCAACGACTTGATCGTGGAGTTGGGGGTGACCGCCCAGGTCTGCGCGGTACTGCCGTTGCAGGTGTAGATCTGGATCTGCGTGCCGTCGGCGGTGGCGGCGCTGCGCACGTCCAGGCACTTGCCTCCGAGGCCCTTGATCGCCCCGGCCCCGCCGGCCGGGGGCGTCCCGGTGACGAAGGTGAAGGCGTCCAGGTCGTAGAGCGCCCCGGTGCCCGACCCGGCGAAGGTCAGGTAGAGCGTGGTCGTGCCGGTCGGCGGGTTGCTGATCGTCCCGGTGACGGTGGTGAAGGTTTCCCAGCCGCCGGTCACCGGGACCGTGGCCGAGCCGAGCACGGTGCCGGTGGCCGAGCCGGCCCGGACCTGGAGGGTGCCGCCGGCGCCCGCCGAGGAAACCCGGGCGTTGAACGAGGTCACGTTGCCCAGCCGGTACGGCTGGAACGCGATCCAGTCGCCGTTGTTGATGTCGCCGACGGTCTTGCCACCCTCGGCCGGGGTCTTGCTGAACACGCTGATCCCCGACGAGGTGCCGTAGAACTCGGCCTGGCGGTGCCGCGGCGGCAGCGTGTGCTGGGTGTGCGTGGTCAGCCCACCGGCGTCGGTGTACTCGGCGTCGAAGATCGCGAAGATGTTCGCCGCGTCGTCGTGCTCACCGTCGACCGGGATGGTGATCGAGCCCGAGCAGCCGGTCTTCGAGGTGATCTGGTGCCCGTGCTGGTCGTGCCCGAGCACGTAGGTCATCTTGACCTTCGTGCAGTCGATGGTGCCGTCCTCCGGGTCGGTCACGGTGATGCTGTACGGCACCGTGTCCCCGAAGCCGAACAGCTGACCGTTGCCCGGGTTGTTGATCGTGACGGTGGGCGCGGTGTTGCCGACGCTGATCTGCACGCTGCTGCTGCCGGTGGCGCCCTGCGGGTCGCGCACCGTCAGCGTGGCGGTGTAGGTGCCGTTGGCGCTGTAGGTCTTCGTCGGGTTGGCGGCGGTCGAGGTGGTCCCGTCACCGAACGCCCACGAGTAGGTCAACGCGCCGCCCTCGGGGTCGGCCGAGCCGGCCGAGGAGAACGTCACAGCGAGCGGGGCCGCGCCGGAGGTGCGGTTGGCGGCGGCCTTCGCCGTGGGCGCCCGGTTGCCGCCGCCGACGTAGTCGAAGCGGTAGAGCGCCGAGTTGGCGTCACCGTTGAAGTAGCCGGTGCCGTAGTCGAGCACGTAGTACGCGCCGTCCGGG
This sequence comes from Micromonospora trifolii, assembly GCF_022229005.1. Classification (GTDB taxonomy): domain Bacteria; phylum Actinomycetota; class Actinomycetes; order Mycobacteriales; family Micromonosporaceae; genus Micromonospora; species Micromonospora trifolii. The sequence goes on along the minus strand of NZ_JAKKFD010000017.1, from coordinate 150,965 downwards.
CCGAACGCCGAGTCCATCACCTGCTTGCCGACCCAGGGGAAGGTGTCGATGGTGCCCCGGGAGCCGTCGGAGTTGACGTGGATCGGCTTGATCCAGCCCCGGCCGAACTCGGTGGCGAAGAACTGCCCGTCGAACGACTGCGGGAACTTGGTGGTGGAGGTCGACGAGGCGTTGTACCGGTAGACCGGACCGCCCATCGGCGACTCGGAGCCACCGCCGAACTCGGTCGGGGTGCCGGCGTCGCCGGCGTACCGGATCCAGGCCGGCTGGGCCGGCGGCAGGGTGGTGAGGCCGGTGTTGCGGAACGAGTTGTTCGTCGGCCCGCCGGTGCAGTTGTACTTCGCGCCGCTGGCGCTTGTCGCGAAGTCGAACTCGTTGTACGTCTCGGTGCTGGTGTTGGTGCCGGTGCAGTACGGCCAGCCGTAGTTGCCCGGTGCCGCGACCCGGTTGAACTCCACCTGGCCGGACGGCCCGCGGGTGGAGCTGGTGGAGCCGGCGTCCGGCCCGTAGTCACCGACGTAGACGACGCCGGTGGCCTTGTCCACGCTGATCCGGAACGGGTTGCGGAACCCCATCGCGTAGATCTCCGGCCGGGTCCTGGCCGTGCCGGGGGCGAACAGGTTGCCCGACGGGATGGAGTACGTGCCGTTGGCGTTCACCTTGATCCGCAGGATCTTGCCGCGCAGGTCGTTGGTGTTGCCGGCGCTGCGCTGCGCGTCGTACGCGGGGTTGCGGTTGGTCCGCTCGTCCAGGGGCGAGTAGCCGGACGACTCGAACGGGTTGGTGTCGTCGCCGGTGGACAGGTAGAGGTTGCCGGCGGCGTCGAAGTCGATGTCCCCACCGACGTGGCAGCACACGCCACGGCTGGCCGGGACGTCGAGCACGTCGACCTTGCTGGACTGGTTGAGCGTGAAGTCCGAGTTGAGGGTGAACCGGGAGAGGCGGTTGACCCCGTCAAAGGCCGAGAAGTCGGTGCCGGTGGCCGGCGCGTCGCCGCCGGGGGTGGACAGCGGCGGGGCGTAGTAGAGGTAGATGTAGCGGTTGCTGGCGAAGCCCGGGTCGACCCCGACGCCCTGCAACCCCTCCTCGTCGTGCTGGTAGACCGCCAGGGTGCCGATCGCGGAGGTGGTGCCGTTGGCGTCGGTGCGGCGCAGGGTGCCGTTGCGGGCGGTGTGCAGGACCGAGCGGTCCGGAAGCACCGCCAGCGACATCGGCTCACCCATGTCGGTCACGCCTCGGGCCAGCTCGACCTGCTGGAAGTCGCTGGCGACGATCGTGTGCGCCTGGGCGGGGGCCGAGCCGGCGGCGAAGGTGACAGTGCCGGCGGCGACCGCCAGCAGCAGCGCTGATCCGGCGGAGAACCATCGTCGGGACCGTTGTCTGGGAGCGTCCTTCATGGACATCTGTGCTGTCCCTTCCTGACGTGTGACTGCCAGGCCGGGCGCGCGCCGTCGCGCCGGATGCCGTAGCGGTGGTGGGGGGGTCGATGGGTTACCGCGCCGCCGGTTCACCTCGACGAAACATCTTCGTGTTGGTCACGACACTAAGTCGCACGTGTCGATGTGTCCATACCTTCCGGCGATTCAGCATCAACTTTTGTCGATTTGATCGAAAGTCGCCGGTCAGGCGCGTCGGTCGATCGCCTGTCCGGCCAGCGCAACCAGTGCCGCGCGGGCCTCATCGGCCACCACTGCGCTCTGCAGGGCGGACAGCGCGGCCTCGGTCCGGACCCGGATCATCTGCTCGATCCGCTCCCGCGCGCCGGTCGCCTCGATGATGTCGCGCAGCTCCGCCGCGCCCTCGGCGTCCAACGCCGGGTTGCCGAACAACTCCCGCAGCCGGATGGTCTGCGGCCGGTCGGCGGCGCTGCGGGCCAGCGCCATCATGACAGTGGCCTTGCCCTCACGCAGGTCGTCCAGGACCGACTTGCCGGTGATCGCCGGATCACCGAAGACGCCCAGCACGTCGTCGCGGAGCTGGAACGCGTCACCCAGCGGGTCACCGAACTCGCCAAGCGCGGCGATCAGCTCCGGCCCCGCGCCGGCCAGGGCCGCACCGATCTGCAACGGCCGGGTGACCGTGTACCGGGCAGCCTTCATCCGGATCACGGTGAGCGCGCTGGCCACCGAGCCGTCACCCACACCCGAGACCAGGTCCAGGTACTCCCCCGCGATCACCTCGGTACGCATCAGCGCGAACACGCCGTACCCCCGGTGCACCTGCTCGGTGCTCAGCCCGCACTCGTGGAACATCTGGTCGGACCAGGCCGCGCAGAGGTCCCCGCAGAGCAGCGCGGTGTTGCGGCCGTACGCCTCGGGGTCACCGCGCCACGACGAGCGGGCGTGCAGGTCGGCGAAGAGCCGGTGCACCGACGGCTCACCCCGGCGGCGGTCGCTGCCGTCCAGGATGTCGTCGTGGATCAGCGCGAACGCGTGGAACAGCTCCAGGGCCGCCGCGGCCACCACGATCGGGGTGCCGTCGGCCGCCCCCGCGCCGCGCCAGCCCCAGTAGCAGAAGAGCGGTCGTAACCGCTTGCCACCGGCCAGCACGAACCGTTGCAGCGCGGTGAACACGCCCCGCGGCGCCCCGTCCGGCCAGTCCGGGCCCTGCCGGCTGAGAAACCCGGCCAGCTCCGCGTCGAAGCGCGCCCGCAGCTCGCTGGCGTCGGTGGGCGCGACGGTGACCGTCATGAACCCTCCCCCGACCCGCCCGCACCGCCGGGGCTCAGCCCGGCCAGCTCCAGCAGCAGCGCCTTGACCTCGGTCGCCGCGATCTTGTCCCGGGCCGCGGTCGGGTCGGAGCAGAGCAGCACCGGGCCGTCCGCCGGGTCGTCCGGCAGCCGCCCGTGCGAGCCGCGCACCGCCCGCGCGCCAGCGTCCAGGCCGACAGCGCTCATCATGTACCGCATGCCGAGCTTCTTGCGGGCCAGCGCCACCCCGGCGCGGGCCTTCGCGGCTCCGGGGTTGGCCGGGTCGAAGAACAGCTCCGCCGGGTCGTAACCCGGCTTTCGGTGAATCTCCACGAGCCGGGCGAAGTCCGGTGCCTGGGCGTCGTCCAGCCAGTAGTAGTAGGTGAACCAGGCGTCCGGCTCGGCAACCAGCACCAGCTCGCCGGCGCGCGGATGGTCCAGGCCGTGTGCCGCCTTGCCCTCGGCGTCGAGCACCTCGGCCACCCCGGGCAGCCCGGCGCAGAGCTTCGCCACCGCCGGCACGTCGGCCGGGTCCTTGACGTAGACGTGCGCGATCTGGTGGTCGGCGACCGCGAACGCCTTCGACGTCCACGGGTCGAGGTACTCCATGCCGGCCTGGGTGTGCACGTGCAACAGCCCTTCGGCGCGCAGCAACCGGTTGACGTCCACCGGCCGGGACACGTCGGTGATGCCGTACTCCGACAGCACCACCACAGTGGCATCCCGCGCTTTGGCGGCGTCCAGGAGTGGGCCGAGGACCGCGTCCAGCTCCGCTGCCGCCGCGGCGGCCTGGGCCGACGAGGGACCGAAGCGTTGCAGGTCGTAGTCCAGGTGCGGGACGTAGACCAGCGTCAGGTCGGGTGACACGTCGGCGAGGATCTGCTCGGCCGCCTGACAGATCCACCGCGACGACGGCAACGCGGCGGTCGGCCCCCAGTAGGTGAAGAGCGGGAAGGTGCCCAGCCTCCCGGTGAGCGCGTCGTGCAGTTCCGGCGGGTCGGTGTAGCAGTCCGGTTCCTTGCGTCCGTCGGCGTAGTAGACCGGGCGGGGCGTCACAGTCCAGTTGACGTCCGCGCCCATGGCGTACCACCAGCAGACGTTGGCCACTGTGTAGCCGGGTTCGGCCCGACGGGCGGCCTGCCAGAGCTTGTCCCCGCCGACCAGCGCGTTGTGCTGCCGCCACAGCAGCACCTCGCCCAGCTCCCGGAAATACCACCCGTTGCCGACGATCCCGTGCCCGCTGGGCGGCTCGCCGGTGAGGAAGGTGGACTGCACCGAACAGGTCACGGCGGGCAGCACTGTGCCCAACTCGGCCCGGAAGCCGCCGTCGGCGACACCCCGCAGCCGAGGCATGTGCGCCAGTAGTCGGGGCGTCAACCCCACCACGTCGAGGACCACCAGTCGTCGGCTCATCGCGTCACCCCCATGCTCACGGATCGCTCTGCGGTCAGGCCGAGGCCGACCAGTTCGTCCCGGGCGAAGGCCAGCTCCGCGGCGATGCCGGCGGCCAGCTCCGCGTCGGTGCCGGGCCGCCGTGCGGCCGGCAGCACCCCCCAGGTGTACGTCTCGACGTCAAGGTGGTCGCAGCCGGCGGTCGGGCCGTCGAAGAGCGCTCTCAGGGCCGCGCGGAGCACCGGCAGGGTCGAGCCGAGCGGCTCCTCGGGTGGGGCGTGCAGCGGCACGTGGTAGTGCACCCGCCACGGGCCGGGCAGCTCCCGGTCCAGCGCCTCGTCCAGGTCGTCGGCCGCGTACGCCGGGTCGGCCGGGTCGGCCAGACCGGCGCAACCGGCGCCCCTCGTCTGGTGCAGGAAGCGCGGCTCCACCCAGCGGCGCAACGCCTCGGCCCCGCCCTCCGGGTCGGCGGCCTCGACGGCGGCGGAGACCTGCACCTTCACCACCGGCAGTCCGGCCGCCCGTAGTCGGTCCAGCGCCTCGGCCGGCTCCTCCCAGGCGCAGGCCAGGTGAGCCAGGTCGAGGCAGACACCCAGCCGGTCGGTGTCCATTCCGGACAGCAGCGCGGCCGCCTGACCGGTGCTCTCCACCACGCAGCCGGGCTCCGGCTCGAAGGCGACACGCACCTCACGGCCGGTGTCCCGCTGCACGTCGGCCAGGCCGGCGGCCAGCTCGTCCAACCGGCGCCGGGCCGCGTCGGCCCGGCCGGTGTCCCACGGTTGACGCCAGGCCAGCGGCAGCGTGGAGATCGAACCTCGGGCGGCGTCGTCGGGCAGCAGGTCGGCGAGCACCCGGGCCAGGTTCAGTGTGTACGTCAGGCGCTGCTCGGTGGTCCAGTCCGGGTGGTACACGTCCTGCTTGACCACCGGGGCCTGGAAGGCCGCGTACGGGAAGCCGTTGAGGGTGACCACCTCCAGGCCCCGCGCGTCCAGCTCGGTGCGCAACCGGCGGCGCAGCGTCGGGTCGGCGGCCAGCTCGGCGGCGACCGGGGCGGCCAGCCACAGGCCGAGCCCGAGCAGGTCGCTGCCGAGCGCCTCGCGGACCGGCACCGCGTAGGTGTCCAGTTGGCCGAGGATGCCGGCGAGGTCCTCGGCCGGGTGCACGTTCGTGCAGTAGCCCAGGTGGACGGTCTCACCGCCGGCATGTCGCAGCCGCATCAGCTGCCGCCGCGCAGGATCGAGTTGCCGGTCTGCGGGTCCACTGCGGCGGCGGTGTCCAGGTCGCTGAGGTCGAGGCGCCCCGACTGGCCGTAGAACTCGACCGGGTTTCGCCACAGCACCTTGTCGACGTCGTCGTCGCTGAAGCCGGCCGCGAGCATCGCCTCGCCGGTGGCCCGGGTCAGCAGCGGGTCGGAGCGCCCCCAGTCGGCTGCCGAGTTGACCAGCATCCGTTCCGTGCCGTACTCCCGCAGCAACTCCACCATCCGCTGCGGCGTCATCTTGGTGTCCGGGTAGATGGAGAAACCCAGCCAGCAGCCGCTGTCGCGGACCAGCTTCACTGTCACCTCGTTGAGGTGGTCAACGACCACCCGACCCGCGTCGATGCCGGACTCGGCGACCACGGCGAGGGTCCGCTCGCAGCCGCGCGCCTTGTCCCGGTGCGGGGTGTGCACCAGCGCCGGCAGGTCGTACGCCACAGCGAGGGCGAGCTGTGCCGCGAACGCCTCGTCCTCCTCGGGCGTCATCGAGTCGTACCCGATCTCGCCGACCGCCACCACCGCGTCCTTGTCCAGGTAGCGGGGCAGCAGGTCGAGCACCGGCCGGCAGCGCGGGTCGTTGGCCTCCTTCGGGTTCAACGCGATGGTGGCGAAGTGCCGCACCCCGAACTGCCCGGCCCGGAACGGCTCCCAGCCGATCAGGGAGTCGAAGTAGTCGGTGAACGACGCGGCGCTGGTGCGCGGCTGACCCAACCAGAACGCGGGCTCGACCACCGCGCGCACTCCGGCGGCGGCCATTCGTTCGTAGTCGTCGGTGGTGCGTGAGGTCATGTGGATGTGGGGGTCGAAGATGCGCATTCACGCCTCCCGGGGCAGTGCGGCGGTGAGCCGGTGGAGCAGGTCGGTGGCGTCGGCGGGCAACTCCCGGCCGGCGGCGTGCCGTTCGGCGGCCAGCGCGGCCAGCATCGCGGTCAGCTCGCTGTCGGCCCGGGTGTCCAGGTCGGCCACGTTGGCCAGGGGGACGCCGCTGAACACGCACTTGAGCACCGCCTGTCGCCAGGCGGCCTGGTCGAGGTGCCGTGCGTACGGGCCGAGCGCGGCGGCGACCAGCCGCGTGTCGTTGGTCCGGATCGCGTCGTGCAGCAACGCAACCCCGTCGGCGCCGATCGGCAGCAGCGGCAGGGCGCGCAGCACGGCTCGTCGTTCGGCCGCGTCGCCGTGCTGGTAGAGGCGCTCGGCGTACGCCGCGTGCTCGCCGGGCAGGCTGGTGAGCAGCAGCACCCGGGCCGCGTCGTCGACGGTCCAGCCGGGGGCGTCGGGCAGCGCGGCCCGACCGCAGCGTCGGCCGACGGCGGGAAAGAGCCGGGTGATCGCGGTGGGCTCGGTGGTGACCCGGCGCAGCGCCGTGTCCAGCCAATCGGGATCGGGTACGCCTCCCAGCGCGGCCCGTAGTGAATCCGGTGTCATCCCGTCTCCTCCCCTTGTTGCTACGCAGGCACCCCAGGAATGTCTGCGGGCAGTTCGTCCTTCGTGCGGCCGGCCAGTGCGGCGGCACGCAGGAACTCGATCGACCGGGCGGCCACGGCGGGTGCGGCGTGCGAGTCGCGGGGCAGCTCGACGGCGACCAGGCCGCGGTAGCCGGCGTCGCGCAGCGCAGCCAGCACCGGCGGGAAGTCGATCTCGCCGACGCCGAACTCCAGGTGCTCGTGCACGCCTCGGCGCATGTCGTCGATCTGCACGTTGACCAGGTGGTCGGCCACCTCGGCCACGCACTGCGGCACCGGCCAGGGCTCCAGGCACCGGCAGTGGCCGATGTCGAGGGTGATGCCGAAGCCGGCCGGGTTGTCGAGGGCGGCGTGCAGCCGACGCCAGTCCGCGATGTCCTGCACCAGCATGCCCGGCTCCGGCTCGAAGCCGACTGTCACGCCGGCGGTGTCCGCCGCGTCGACCACTGTGGCGCAACCGGCCACCAGCCGGTCCCAGGCGCACTGCTGTGACACCGCCTCGGGTCGGACACCGGCCCAGAACGAGACCGCCTCCGCGCCCAGATCGGCGCCGATCCGCACGGCCCGGCGCAGGAACTCGATCCGCCGGGTCGGGTCGTCGTGCAGCAACGTCGGGGCGTGCTTCTGCCACGGGTCGAGCAGGTAGCGGGCGCCGGTCTCGATGACCACCGCCAGGCCCAGTGACTCCAACCGTCGACCGACAGCGGCGACCCGGCGGGTGAGCCCGGGCGCGAACGGGTCCAGGTGGTCGTGGTCCAGGGTGAGGGCCACCCCGTCGTAGCCGAGGTCGGCGATGACGGCGAGCGCGTCGTCGAGGCGGTGGTTGGCGAAGCCGTTGGTGCCGTACCCGAGGCGCAGCGTGGTGGCGTCGGCCGCCGGCGCACCGGGCCGGGGCTCGGGAACGCTCATGTCGGGGAGACCTTCCGGGCCAGCCGTCGACCCAGCGGCGCGGCCGCCGCGACGGCCACCCCGAGCAGACCTGCTCCGCCCCGTGCGGTGAGGGCTCCCTGGAGGGCCGGCAACCCGGTGATCCCGGCGCCGACGGCCGCGCGGACCCGCCCGGCCGACGGATCCCGGACAACCTCGGCCTGGGCCGCGCCGTAGCGGGCGGCGTACCAGCCGGCCAGCACCGCGGGCAGCACCGCGACCCGCCGAGGGGCGGCGACGGCGGCGCTGGCGGCGACCACAGCGGTGCCGGCGAGGGTGCGCATCGGCAGGGTGGCGTCGGCGCCGGTGACCTCCCGGCGGGACAGCGCGGTGACCGTCCAGGTGTGCGCGGCGATGGTGGCCGCCGCCGGCAGCGCCCGGGTCATCCGGCCGCCGGACGCGCCGAGCAGCACGTCCAGCCCTCGGCAGGCGGCCATCACGGCCGGGCCGGCTGCGGTGTTCTTGGCCAGCAGGTCGTATCCCCAGATGGTGGCGGCCAGCGGCACGGCGAGCGCGGCGGCACGGCGACCGCCCACTGCGGCGGCCAGGCCCACGCCGGCGGCCGTGAGGCCCGCCGCGAGACCGACAGCGGCGGCCGGGGTGACCCGACCGCTCGGGATCGGGCGCTCGGGCCGTTCCTCGGCGTCGAGGCGCCGGTCGGCCCAGTCGTTGGCGGCCATGCCGGCCCAGTAGAGCAGCACCGATGCGCCGGCCAGGGCAGGGGTACGCGGGCTCAACGCGCCGGCCGCCGCGGCCCCGGCGATCACGTCACCGGGCACCGAGAGCGCCGCCGGCGCCCGGACCAGCTCGGCGAGATCAGCCAACGTTGTCATGGACACCGTCCCCGCCGTCGTGCAGTTGCCGGGTGAAGGCGGTCAGCCGGGCCCACTGCTCACCCAGCGAGTGGGTGGGCGTGCCCAGCGGGTCCTTGAAGAAGAAGCCCAGGTCGGCCAGCGGCCCCACCTGCCCGGCGGCGTGCGCGGCGGCGGTGAGTCGGGCCAGGTCGAGCACCAGCGGCGCGGCGAGCGCGGAGTCGCAGCCGTGCCAGGTGAACTCCATCCGCATGCCGGTGCCGAGGAAACCGCTGAAGGTGATCAGATCCCAGGCAGTCTTGAAGTCGCCCAGCTCCTCGACGTACTCGATGCGGGTGCCGCCCTGCGGAACGTAGCCCAGCGTCTCGCCGAGCACCCGCTGCTTGCTCTGCACCTTCGCCGCGTTCGCGGCCGGGTCGGCGAGGGTGGCGCCGTCGCCACCGCCGAGCAGGTTGACCCCCGACCAGGAGCCCACTGCCAGGTTGCGCATCGCGAACATCGGCGCGAGCACCGACTTGACCAGGGTCTCCCCGGTCTTGCCGTCGTGCCCGGCGTACGGCAGTCGGGCCTCCTCGGCGAGCGCGGCAAGCGCCGGCAGCCGCAGCCCGGTGGACGGGGTGAAGTCGACGTACGGGCAGCCGGCGAGCACCGCGGCGTACGCGTAGAGGGAGCTGACCGGCAGCACCTCGTCCGGACCGTCGAGGGCGGCGCGCAGCGCGGCCGGGTCGGCGTGCCCGGGGTGCGGTCGAGGGGCCGGCTCGGTGGCGGAGACGTTGACCACCACCACCCGGTCCAGCTCGTGCCGCTCGCGGAAGCTGGTCAGGTCGCGGACCACCGACTCGGCCCGGTCGGCCTGGGTGTCGCCCACCGGTGCGGGGCGCAGCTCCTGCTCGACAACGCCCAGCTCGTCGCGGAGCGCGGCGACCAGCCGCCAGGGGATGACACCGGCGTCGGCGAGGGCCTCGGCGCGCTTGCACAGCGGAGTGGTGGCCAGGTCGTGCCCGCCGAAGACCAGATCGGCGAAGGCCGGAAGTGCCGGGCCGCGCAGCTCGGGAAGCTCGGTGACGCAGCCGGTGGGCCCGGCCAGGCCGGCCCGAAGCGCGAGCCCCCCGACGATGCTGGTGGTCGCGACGGAACCGCGCGCTCCTACCAGCCAGACACCTGTTCGCATGGTGCTCCTTCCCCATTTCACGAGGAACCGTCGGTACCGCTAAATATAGGAATATCAGAATATGTTTCGGAAAGATACGGCCGGGTTTCGGAAAGTTTCGGGCCGGGTGGATGGGCCCCGTCCGCTCGCCCCGCACCGGAACAGCACCGGCTTCCGACGTCGGCGTCGGCGGCGACGACGCCGGACCGGATCCCGGCAGGTGCGAGCAGACGGGGCTGGTAGGCAGGGTCGGGTCGGCGTCTCGACCCTGCCTCCCCCGCATCCGGCCGGTCGGGGCATTGGCATGCCCCGGCCGGGCGTCTCAGGCCGCCGCGACGGGCGGTGCTATCAGGTACTCCGGAACTTTCCCGGTGGTGGCGGTCCTCCGGTGCGGCCGGGGAATCCCGGTCCGGTCGCACCGGACGACCGTCCTGCTCGTGCGCCACCGGGCCGTGGGGCCCGGCTGCACGCTCTCCGATGCCGACCTCTGTCCCGGCCACGGGGCGCAATCCGTGGCTGGTCCCTCGCCGGTCGGCTTCGGAAAGCCGGTCGGGCGATGGCGGTGCGAACACCGCCGTCGCGGATGGTCGATGGTCAGACAGCCGCCGCGGTCAGCGTCGGTTCCACCTCGGCCCAGGACGAGCCGAGCTCCGCCGAACGGGCCACCGCGTCCAGCACCAGCTGGACCTGCAACGCGTCGGCAAAGGAGGGAGTCGGGTCCACACCGGTGGCGACCGCCTCGATGAAATCGCGCATCTCGTGCGTGAACGAGTGCTCGTAGCCGATGATGTGGCCCGGGGGCCACCACGCCGACATGTACGGGTGCTCGCCCTCGGTCACCAGGATGCGGCTGAAGCCCTGCTCCACGGCCGGACGGGTCGCGTCGTAGAACTCCAGCTCGTTGAGGCGCTCCAGGTCGAAGACCACGCTGCCCAGCGAGCCGTTGATCTCGACGCGGAGCGCGTTCTTCCGGCCGGTCGCGAACCGGCTCGCCTCGTACGTGGCCAGGGCGCCACCGTCGAGTCGCGCCACGAAGACAGCGGCGTCGTCGACTGTGACAGCCCCGGTGGGGGCCGTGTGGCCGTCCACCGAGGCCGCCAGACCGCTCGACTCGGCCGGCAACGGCCGCTCCTTGACGAAGGTCTCGGTGACCGCGCTGACGCCGCTGATCCGCTGACCCGTGACGAACTGGGTCAGGTCGATGATGTGCGCACCGATGTCACCGAGCGCGCCGGAGCCCGCCCTGTCCTTCTGCAACCGCCAGACCAGCGGGAACTGCGGGTCCACGATCCAATCCTGCAGGTACGTCGCACGGACGTGTCGAATCACCCCGAGCCGTCCGTCGGCGACCAACTGGCGCATCATCGTGACCGCGGGGACCCGGCGGTAGTTGAACCCGCACATCGACCGCACTCCGGAGGCCCGGGCTACATCCGCCGCAGCGGTCATCGCCCGTGCCTCCTCCACCGAGTTGGCCAGCGGCTTCTCGCACAGAACGTGCTTGCCCGCGGCCAACGCGGCGAGAGCGATCTCGGCGTGGCTGTCGCCCGGGGTGCAGATGTCGACAACGTCGATGTCATCCCGGTTGATCAGGTCACGCCAGTCGGTGGTGTACGCGTCCCAGCCGAGTGTGTCGGCGGCATCAGCCACCTTCGCTGTGTCTCGGCCGCAGATCAACGCCATCCGGGCCCGCGCCGGCAGGTCGAAGACGCGGTTCACGGTGCGCCACGCCTGTGAGTGCGCGGCGCCCATGAACGCGTAGCCGACCATGCCGACCCGCAGTTCTCTGTCTGTCGTGGACAAGGTGGGTCTCCCCCCGGTATGTCAGAACCCGAGCTTGTCGTAGCTGCTCGCGTTCTCCTTGGTGATCGTCTCCGAGGCCAGGGTCAGTTCCTTCGGCACCTGCAGCTCCGTCAGGTCGCCCAGGCCCCGACCCTGCGCGATGAGCCGCGCGAGCGAGATCGCCGAGGAGGCCATCGACGGGTTGTAGGTGACAGTGGCCTTCAGCACGCTGTTGTCGGCCTTGATCGCGTCGATCGCGAGCTTGGAGCCCGCGCCGCCGACCATGAAGAACTCCGACCGGTTGGCCTGCTTGATGGCCGCGAGCACACCGATGCCCTGGTCGTCGTCGTGGTTCCAGATGGCATCGATCTTCGGCAGCGCCTGGAGCAGCTGGGCCGCCTCGCGCTGGCCGCTGTCCGAGGTGAACTCGGCCGAACGACGGTTCTTGACGGTGAACCCGTAGGTCGCCAGGGCGGCCTTGAAGCCCTCGCTGCGCTCGACGGTCAGCGGGATCTCCAGACCGGCGATCTCACCGATGACCGGGTTGGCGACGCCCTTGTCCTTGAGCAGCTTGCCGATGTAGTGCCCGGCCGAGACGCCCATGCCGTAGTTGTCGCCCTTGATCACCAGCCGCGAGGCCAGCGCGTCGGGGAACGCCCGGTCGAGGTTCACGATCGGGATGCCCGCCTGCATGGCCTGGAGGGCAACGGCGTTGACCTCCTTGCCGTCGTGCGGCAGCACGACGATGATGTCCGGCTTCTGGGCGATCAGCGTGCCGAGCGTCGAGCGCTGGGCCTCGGAGTTCGACCCACCGTCGACCTCCTTGAACTCCACGTCCGAGTAGGCCGCGGCCTGCGCCTTGGCGTTGGCGTGGATGGCGCCCATCCAGCCGTGGTCGGCGGCCGGGGCGGAGAAGCCGATGACGACCTTCTTGCCCGGGGCGTTGTTGCCTTCAGTGTTTCCGGCGGCCTTGGTCTGGGTGCTGGCGGCCGGGGTGTCGTTGCTGGTGCAGGCGGTGAGCAGGGTGGCAGCGCCCACTGCGGCTCCACCGAAGAGCAACCGGCGGCGCGACAGGTCGCGACTGTGCTGGGTCATTAATGACCTCCTGGGAGCGGGATTTGACTTATTGAGGGTGTGCGAGGCCCGGCCACCGTCGAATGTCTCGACGTCGCCAGGACAACGGTGCGGTGCGTCAGGTTGCGGTGGTGACCCTGTTCCGCGCGAGGAGCCGAGTGACTGACTTGAACTGGAACTGCTGGACCAGGACGGCCGCGACGATGATGCCGCCCTTGACCATGTTCTGCGCCTCGATGGAGAGGCCGTTGATGGCGAAGAGGTTCGTGATGGTGGCGAAGATGATGACGCCGAGCAGCGAGCCGACGATCGTGCCCCGGCCGCCGCTGAGCAGCGTCCCGCCGATGATCGCCGCGGCGATCGCGTCCAACTCGTACAGGTTGGCCATCGCCGCCTGCGCCGAGGTCGCCTGCGAGGTGAGCATGATGGCGGCGATACCGCAGCAGAGACCGGAGAGCGCATAGAGCAGCATGGTGTGCCGCCGGACGTTGATGCCGGCCAGCCGGGCCGCCTCCGGGTTGCCGCCGACGGCGATGGTCCGCCGGCCGAAGGTCGTGCGGTTGAGCACCACCCAACCGGCCAGCACCACCGCGCCGAGGATGTAGACCAGGATCGGGATCCCGATCACCTTGCGCGCCGCGATGTCGTTGATGAACGTGCTGCTCGACACCTGGGTCTGCTTGTTGGAGATCGACGCCGCGAGCCCACGTGCGGCCACCAGCATCGCGAGCGTCGCGATGAAGGGGACCAGCCGCCCGTACGAGATGAGCACACCGTTGACGAGGCCGACGCAGATGCCGACAGCGAGGGCGGCGAAGATCATGCCGCCAGCGCCGTAGCTCTGGGTGGCCACGGTGGTGCACCAGACGCCGGCCAACGCGACGATCGCGCCGACCGACAGGTCGATGCCACCACCGATGATCACGAAGGTCATCCCGACAGTGACCACGCCGACGACCGAGGCCAACTGGAGAATGGCCAGGACGTTGTTCCAGACCCAGTTCGGGTCGCCGTACAGGTCGGGCTTGGTGACAGCGCCGACCACGATGAGGGCAGCCAGCACCCCGATCAGACCGAGGTTGCGCTTGGCGCCGTCGCCACCGTCACCCCGCCACCAGGAGAGCTTGCCCCCGGATCCTGCCTTGTTACTGGCCACCGCCGTCTCCGCCGGGTCCACCGGTGGCGACTGCGCCGGAAGCTGCGGGCGCTCCGGTGTCGCGGTGGGAGTGGGAGTCGCGTCGCTCATGCCGGTGCGCCTTCCATCAAGGACCCCGCCATCACGAGGTCAAGCACAGTGTTCTCGTCGAGTTCGCCGGCCGCGGCTTCGCGGACGACCCGCCCTTCCCGCATCACCAGCACCCGGTCGGCCAGACCCAGCACCTCGGGCACCTCGCTGGAGACCAGCAGCACCCCCACGCCCTGAGCGGCCAATCCCCGGATGACCTGGTAGAGCTCAGCCCGGGCGCCCACGTCCACACCCCGGGTCGGCTCGTCGAGAAGCAGCAACTTGGTGCCGCCGAGCAGCCAACGCCCGACCACCACCTTCTGCTGGTTACCGCCGGACAGCGTGCGTACCGGCCGGTCGACGTCCCGGGGCCGCAGCTCCAGGGTCTCCGCGATCCGGTCCGCCTCGGCGCGTTCCTTGGCGGCGTTGGTGAAGCCGAGCCGCGCGTACCGGCCGAAGGTGGCCAGCGTGACGTTGCGGTAGATCGGCTCGCCGAGCAGGAGCGCCTGGCTCTTGCGTTCCTCCGGGGCCATTCCCATGCCGGCGCGAACCGCCGCGCCGACGCCGGGCCGCAGGACCTTTCCGTCCATCCGCACGGTGCCGGCCTCCGGGAGGCGGGCACCGTAGATCGTCTCCAGCAGTTCGGAACGGCCGGAGCCGACCAGCCCCGCGATGCCCACGATCTCCCCGGCACGCACGCTCAGCGACACGTCGGCGAACTCGCCGGTGCGGGTCAACCCCTCCACCTGGAGCAGGTCGGCACCCGCGGAGTCGTCGGTCGGCCGGTCCGGGAAGACGTACTCGATGGTGCGGCCGGTCATCCGGCTCACCAGGTCGCGGGTCGGGGTGTCGCGCGCCGGCAGGTTCGCCGCCGTGGTCCGGCCGTCCTTGAGTACGGTGACCCGGTCGCCGATCTCGCGGATCTCCTCCAAGCGGTGGGAGATGTAGATGACGGCGATGCCCTGCGCGGTCAGCTCTCGGATGATCCGGAACAGGTTGCCGACCTCGTCGTGGGCCAGCACGGCGCTCGGCTCGTCCATGATGATCAGTCGGGCCTCGTGCGACAGCGCCCGCGCCATGCTGACGATCTGCTTGCCGGCCGCCGGCAGTGACCGGACCATCCGCCCCGGCGGAATCTCGCCGTGGCCGAGCCGGCTGAGGATCTGCCGGGTGTGCCGGGCCATCCGGCCGCGCCGGACGAAACCGAAGTTGCGGTACTCGTGTCCGAGGAACGCGTTCTCCGCCACCGACAGGTCCTCGACGAGGTCGAGCTCCTGGTAGATCGTGGCGATGCCCGCCTTCATGGCGGCCTGCGGGTTGGCGAACGAGGCCGGCTCACCGCGCCACTCCACCTGCCCGGAATCCGGTTGGTGCACCCCGGCGAGCACCTTGATGAGGGTGGACTTGCCGGCGCCGTTCTGCCCGAGCAGGCAGTGCACCTCGCCGGCACGCACCTCCAGCTGCACGCCGTCGAGCGCGCGTACGCCGGGGAAGGTCTTCACCAGATCGGTGAGGCGCAGGACCACCTCGCCCGCGACGGTGTCGGCGGGAGCCTCGACCAGCGGCGCCTCGGCGACGGCCTCGGCCGACGCGGTGGCGGGGTCATCCTCGGGCAGAGCCACAGTCTCCTCCTCGCTCACGACGGAATCTCGAACAGCTTCATGCGGCTTCCCCGAAGGCGACGTCGCTCGCGAGCACCGCCGCGCCGGTGACACCGGCGCGGCCGCCCAGCTCGGACAGGACGACGGGAAGGTTGCCGGTGGCCAGCGGCAGTGACCGGCGGTAGACCACACTGCGGATCTCGGCGAGCAGGATGTGGCCCAGTTGAGCCAGCCCGCCGCCGATCACGATCATGGACGGGTTGGTGAAGCTGACCAGGCCGGCGAGCACTCCGCCGACCCGCCGTCCGCCGTCCCGGATCAACTGGATACAGGTCACGTCGCCCTCGACGGCGCCCTCGGCGACGTCCAGCGCGGTGACGACACCCCGCAGCGCCAGCCGCTCGGCCAGCGCCGGCGACGTGCCACTGCGGGCGGCGGCCGCGGCGTCCTTGGCCAGGGCGGCGCCGCTGAACAGCGCCTCCAGGCAGCCGACGTTGCCGCAGGAGCACATCGGACCGTGCGAGTCGACCTGGATGTGGCCGATGTCGCCGGCACAGCCGTCGGTGCCCCGGTAGACCTCGCCGGTGAGGTAGATGCCGCACCCGATGCCGGTGCCGATCTTCACGAAGAGGAAGTCGTCCACCGAGTGGGCGACGCCACCGTGCCGCTCACCGATCGCCATGATGTTGACGTCGTTGTCCACCACGGCCGGGCAGCCGTGCTCCCGGCTGAGCAGCTCACGCACCGGGAACCGGTCCCAGCCCGGCATGATCGGTGGTGAGACCGGAACGCCGTCGCGGAAGCTGACCGGGCCGGGTACGCCAATGCCGACCGCGTCCAGTCGCTCGTACGCGCCGTCGACCCGGGCCTTGTGCAGCAGTTCGTTCACCCGTTGCAGGGTCACCTTCGGACCGTTGCGGATGTCGGCCGCCTCGGCGTAGTGGGCCACCGGTTCGAGGCGGCCGTTGACCACCTCGACGTCCATCGAACTGGCACCGAGGTCGACGGCGGCGAAGCGCAGCTTCGGGTTCAGCTCGACAAGCGTCGAGCGACGCCCGCCTCGGGAGGCGGCGAGCCCGGCCTCGGCCACGTAGCCCAGCGTCACCAGGCGATCAAGCTCGGCCAGCATGCGCGGACGCGGCATCTGGAGCCGGTCGCCCAGCTCGGCCCGGGACACGGCGCCCTCGTCGCGAAGCAGTCGCAACAGGCGCACGTGTAGGGGGTCGACGGTGCGCACCCGGGTCCCCCTCTTCTTTGGCAGCGTTCACATCGACGCAATGTCGATGTGTTGTGTCCGACACAGTAAGAGCGGTCGGATCGCCTGTCCAGAGCTTCGGCTGTTCCGACGCTAACTTTTGCTCAAACGGACAGAAGTTTCGGTCGCGCTTGCGACGGGGATGGACCGGCTTCGCTGTGCAGCCCTCGTCGCACCGGTACCCACCGACCGGTGAGGCGACGGACGAACCCGCCCCGACCCCACCGCGGCGACACCAACCTCCGGGCGCATCCGAGGGAGGGTGTCGTCCCCATCGACCACCGTCGGTGTCAATCGGTATCGATGCGTTCAAGCAGCGATTACGCCACCGAGGTGGACGTCCGCGGCCCACCCGAATCGTCGGCTCCACCGCCGCCGCAATTGATAAGGACGTTGACAGTCGTCAACATGGTCGTTAACGTTCCTGGGCATCGACAGCTACGGGGCGAGTCGCGCACCGCAATTCTCCAATCGCGATGACCTTCCGTTCTGGCGTGCCCGAACACCCCGACGGGAAGGACCCCAATGAATCGACCGACGCGCTTTGTCGCGGCCGTGTCCGCAGTAGCGTTCGTCGCGCTGTTCTCGCCATCGGCAGCCCAGGCGGCGCCATCTCCGAAGGGCTCCGACCTTGGTGTCGCCGCTGCGGCGCCCGTCCGGCAGGCCGCTTCCAGCGCTGCTGAGGGCGACTTCGGCACCCTCGGGAACTGCACCGCCGGGATCTTCTGCGGCGAGGTGAAGAACCGGCTCGGCCGATCCATCAAGCTCTCGGGCAACTGGCCGACCAACAGCAAGACGATGTGGTTGCCGGCCGGCCAGGGCAGCGCATCCGACTCGAGGTACTACTACGATTTCCGGGACACCGACGGATTCCAGGTGCCCAGCGGTTACATTTACTACGACAGCGTGGGTAACAAATATTACCCCGGCTGGCACAAGGTGAATGACCTGCAAGTAGTCACGCTCAACGGCTGGTGCCTCACTTCAGCCTGCAGTTAACGGTTATCTCGACAATGCGCACGTCAGTGGCTGCCGGGTCCGGCAGCCACTGACGCGCCGCTCAATCGACTGATCCGCGCTGGTTGCGCTTCTTCTTGAGCTTGCGGTCGTCGCGCAGCTCGACGTACGGCTCGTCGTCCGCGGCGTGGCCAGCCGAGATGGCGCGGCCGCGCTCCAACTCCGCGTCGAACTCCGCCCCCAGCAGGATCGCGATGTTGCTCAGCCAGAGCCAGACCAAGAAGATGATCACCCCGGCCAGCGTCCCGTACGTCTTGTCGTACGAGCCGAAGTTGCTCACGTAGAAGGCGAACAGGCCGGAGATCACCAGCCAGATCACCACTGCCAGCACCCCGCCCGGGCTGACCCAGCGGAAGCCGCCGTGCCGCGCGTTCGGCGAGGCCCAGTAGAGGATCGCGAACATCAGGCTGACCAGGATCAGCAGGACCGGCCACTTGGCGACGTCCCACACCGTGACGGCCGTCGAGCCCAACCCGATCACGTCACCGACCGATTCGGCGAGACGCCCGGTGAAAACCACGATCACCGCGCTGACCAGCAGCAGCACCCCGACCACAGCAGTCACGCCGAGCCGGATCGGGAGCGTCTTCCAGATCGGCCGCCCCTCCGGCACGTCGTAGATGGTGTTTGACGCACGCATGAACGCACCGATGTAGCCGGACGCGGACCAGAACGCGGCCAACAGACCGATGATCGCCGCGATGCTGGCCAGGCCACCGTTCTTGTCCGCCGTGCCGATCGCCTCGGTGATGATCTGCCGGATGCTGTCGTTCGGCACCGCCTGGTTGACGGTGTCCCTGACGCCCTCGGTGGCGCTCTCGCCGAGCAGGCCGAGCAGGGAGATCAGCACCAGCAGGCCGGGGAAGATGGACAGCACCCCGTAGTAGGTCAGTGCCGCCGCCCAGTCGGTCAGGCTGTCGTCCTGGAATTCGGTGATCGTCCGGCGCATCGCCGCCTTCCAGCCACTGCCGGGCAGGTCGGTGGGGCTGTCCGGGCCCGCGTCGGGCCCGACCGGCGTGGTGGCGGGATCACGCTCACGCTGGGCGGAAGACTCGTCCGAGGCCATCGCCCCTCCTCCTGATCGGCGGTGTCACCTCCGGACATGCCCCGTCGGCGGGCGCGGATAACCCCTACTTGTAGAGCAACCTCGCCATTCGGCGAGAAGCCACCAGCAGACCGACCGCCACCATCGCCAGCAGGTAGAGCACGTCGAGCAGCCAGAGCCAACCACCACTGCCCAGCGCGACCCCCCGGATCAGGTGCACCGACCGGTACAGCGGGGTGATCTCGACGAGCCAGTGCAGCAACGTCGGGTAGGCCTGCGCCGGCACGAAGGTGCCGGAGAAGAGAAAGAGCGTGAACTGCGCGGAGCCCATCAGGTCGAAATCCTGCCAGCTCCGCATGAAGGTCGAGATCGCCATGCCGAGCGCTCCGAACGCGAACCCGACGAGCACCGCGGCCGGAAGGGCGGTCAGCGCGCGGGCGACGCTGGTCAACTCCAGCGCGACCATCACCCCGAGGAACGCCGCCGAGTAGGCGCTGCCCCGCAGCATCGCCCAACCCAACTCGCCCACGGCGATCTCGAACGGCCGTACCGGGGTGGCGATCATCCCGTCGTACAGCTTCATGTACTTCATCTTGCCGAAGAAGTTGAAGGTGGTCTCCGAGATCGCCCCGGTCATCGCCGAGGAGGCGAGCATCGCCGGGGCCACGAACTCGGCGTACGAGACCAGCCGCCCGCCAGGCAACGGCAGGTCGCCGACCAGCGCGCCGACGCCCACCCCGATGGACAGCAGGTAGAGCAACGGCTCCACGAAGCCGGAGAGCAGCAGCAGCCAGTAGACCGGCTTCAGCGCCGCGACGTTGCGCCCGAACACCGACGCCGACCGCCGGGACGCGGCGGAGACGTCGACCAGCCGGGGCAGGATCAGCGTGATCACGACACCCTCTCTGCTTGCTCTCCAGGGTCGCTCGTCAGACGACGAGCTTGCGACGGAACGCGCGCACCGCCAGCAACCAGCCGGCGACCGCCCAGGTGGCCAGGTAGAGCAGGTGCCCGGCGATCGACCACTGTGGGGCGACGCCGAGCGTGGCCGCGCGGCACAGGTCCACGGCGTGCCACAACGGCGTCACGTACGCCAGCCACCGCAGCGCGTCCGGCAACGACTCGACAGGGAAGAACACCCCGGCGAAGAGCGTCATCGGGATGACCGCGAACCGGAACAGCATCGCCAGCCAGTTGTCGCTCGACACCGACGCGGCGTACGCGAAGGTCGGCGCGGCGACGGCCAGCCCGAGCAATGCCACCACCGGCAGGGTGGCCACCGCCCACGGCGACCGCAACGCTCCGAACAGCCCGGTGACCAGCAGGAACGCCACAATCGTGGTGAGCACCCGGAACAGCACGAAGGCCAGGTGCCCGGCCACGATGTCTCCCACCCGCAGCGGCGACGCGCCCTGCGCGAAGTAGGTCTTGACCCACTGGAAGTTGCTGAACACCGGCCAGGTCGAGTCACCGACTGTCACCTGGAGCGCTGTCGAGGCGATCAGCCCGGGAACCAACCAGTCGAGGTAACGCACCCCGCCGACGCCCTGGTCGATGTAGGCGCCGACGCCCACACCGAAGCCGAGGACGGTCAGCACCGGCAACAGGAACGAGGAGAACACCCCGGCCCGCCAGGTGCGCCGCAGACCCACCAGGTAGTGCTCGAACACCGCATACGCCGGCACCCACGGGAACCGCGCCGATCCCGCCACACTCACCCGATCACCCCGCCCGCCGCGCCGGCCATCACGACCTGTCTACCCCCGGGGTACGACAGACCGCCGGTCACCCTACGACGACCCCGACAACGTGTCGCCCGGATTTGTGCGCGTCAGGATTGGCCACTGGCGGCGGGAGTCGCCACGCTGTCCCTCATGGGCCAACGTGATGACAGGAACTCTGAAGTCCAACGCGTCCTCGACGAGCTGTGCATCAAGCTGGGCTTTTGCCTGCCCCCTGAAGAGAACATTCGGCTCCGCGAGTCCCCTCCCGGCGACGCGGACAGCTTTACCGATGCGGTCTTCGAGGCCGAGGGGATGTGCGATACGAGCGACACGGACCTCCGTCGCCGGGTACGAGAGGTCGTCGATCAGCACATGACTCGATGGAGGCTGAACCAGCTACCGGCCGACGGCGTCGGAGCCGACGAACGCGCGCCACGCGTCGGGCGGGAAGACGAGCACCGGACCGGTCGGGTCCTTGGAGTCGCGGACGGCCACCCGCCCGGGCAGGTTGGCGGCAACCTCCACACAGTTGCCGCCATCCGGGCCGCTACGAATGCTCTTGCGCCACCGGGCACCGGTTAAATCCATGTCTCCGCCACTTCCGCCATCAGATCGAGGGACTGCCCGTGCGATAGTGCCTCACCGCGGATCGACTCCCACACCTCGACCATCTGACGGACGTACTCGGTGCGGTCGATGACCTGCCCGTGACGCTGTCCGGCGAGATAGACGAGGTCCTCCCCCTGCGCCGAGCTTGCGATCACGAACGGCCCACCGAGCCCAGCGTAAGCACCGGCGGGAGTCGGCACTACCTGGATTCGGACCCTCGGGAACGCCGTGCCGAGCTTCACGAGGTGCTGAATTTGCTCGCGCATGACTTCCGACCCACCGACGGATCGGCGCAGCACGTGCTCGTCGATCACGGCAGTGAGCAGCGGAGGCCGGTCTCGGGTGAGCACTCTCTGACGGTCCAGCCGGGTTGCCACCTGCTGCTCGACCTCGTCGGTCGCGAACAAGCCGCCGCCGGTCAGTAGTGCACGGGCGTACCCCTCGGTCTGCAAGAGGCCTGGCACACACAACGGCTCGAACGAGCGCAGCGCGGTGGTCTCCTGCTCGATACCCGCCCAGTCGCGGAACCACGGCACGACGGCCTCCCGGCTGATCCGCCGTTGGATGCGTTCGAACCGACCGTCGGCTGAGAACACGACGTCACACCGACGGGCGAAGTCCAGACTCGGCCGGCGCTCGGATGTCTCCACCTTGGCGACCAGGGCCCCGGAATAGCTCAACGCCTCGGCCAGCGCCGTCTGCGACATCCCACTGGCGGCCCGGGCCAGCCGCAGCTCCTCGGCGAAGTGCTCCAGCATGGACGAACTCTCCACGGACAACTCCCGTACATTCCCGTACCGCGCTGGGCCGATCGCCATACGCGCTGGTCGTCGGCGTGCGGAACCTCCCACCGTAGTCGGGTCCTCACCAGACTGTCACGCAGCGGAACCGCTCACGGGATCAGACGGCGGGCGGAACCAGGCCGGGGAGCGCCCCGTGACCCCCGATCCGGGGCGCTCCCCCCACCCACCCGACGGAGGTTCCCTCGTGCCACTCGCCTGGTCGGCTCGTCTCGGTGGCGGGCTCTGATGCCCCGGTACCGCCCACACGTGGCGGCACGCCCGTCCTGGCGCTGCCGGGTCTGCGGCGCGGCGTGGCCCTGCTCGCCGGCCCGCCTGGCGCTGTTGGGCGAGTACCGCAAGGACCGGATCGGCCTGCTCATCTACCTCGCCGCGGTGCTCTACGAGGCGGCCGGGGACCTCGCCGGCCAGGCCGGTCACGACCGACTGACCGACCGTTTCATCACCTGGGCCAGAGCCCGTTGAACGGTGATCGTTGGCAGCTCAGCAGCTCGACACGCCGGAACGGTTGCTGCTGAGCTGCCAACGATCGGACGGTCGAGCCGTCATTGGTCCGACCGGGTCGACCTCGGACGGGCTACGCCGGTCAGGCCGGGCGGTACGCGCGGATCAGCGCCTGCACGGCGTAGGCGAGCAGCAGCACTCCCGCGCCGACGCCGATCACCAACCCGGCGGATACCGCCGAGGCGAGGCCGGTGACGAGACCCGCCACCGCCACCAGGCAGAGCGCGACACCGAGCGGGCGGAGCAACGGATCCCGCAGGAGCGGGGCGAGCGGGAAGAAGTGCAGACCGACCACCAGGCAGACCAGCACCGGCACGTACTCGGACCAGTTGGCGGCGACCAGCACTGCGGCACCCAGCCCGGCGGCGGCGAACTCGGCCACGACGATGAGCAGGTACGGGCGGTCGGCGGCCCGGTCCCGGGGGTTGCCGGCTCCCCGCAGGCGGGAGGACAGCACACCGCCCACCACGGCGGTGAGCAGTGCGACGATGCTGCCAACCACGAGCAGGGCACGCAGCGGTTGCTCCGCCGCCGGCACACTGAACCAGACCATCGCGAAGATGCCCAGGTAGAGGGCGGTGAGCCCGGCCTGACGTCGGTTGGCGGTCACCAGATCAGACATGAAACTCCCCCGGGTTACGACAGACCGTCGGTCACCCTACGACGGCCCACCCACTTTGTCGCGCGCGTTCCACCGCGTCGTCCGGACCCCGCCCGAGGCCCGACCCTGTAGAGCCCCGGCCGCATGCCGGGGCCCTGAACCCCGGCCGCTTGATCGACTCGGGTTTCAGGAAATCGGGCTGTCCGCGCGGCCGCAACACCCCGACTTTCAGGAAGTCGAGTGGATCTTCCTGGGCGTTGGTTGGTATGCCGGAAATGTCGCGGGCGGACCCGCCGACGATCACTCGGGGCGGTCAGTCGACAAGGGTGCGGCCGGTCAGGTGCAGGAAGACGTCCTCCAGGCCGCTGCGCCGGACCAGCACGTTCGCCGGCTGGAGCCCCAACGCGGTGACCTC
This sequence comes from Micromonospora trifolii, assembly GCF_022229005.1. Classification (GTDB taxonomy): domain Bacteria; phylum Actinomycetota; class Actinomycetes; order Mycobacteriales; family Micromonosporaceae; genus Micromonospora; species Micromonospora trifolii. Next base: position 127,622 of record NZ_JAKKFD010000017.1, on the reverse strand, counting down.
GGCGACTGCCGCGTCGCCGTCCGGCACGTAGAGCAGGACCCGGTCGGGCAACACCTCGACCCGCTCCCCCAGCCCGTCGAGCTTGCCGGCGAACGGCTCCTGCGACTCGGCGGCGAAGCGCAACTCGACCACCTCACGGGTCGAGTGCTGCTCGATCAGCGCCCGGGGCGAGCCCTCCGCGACGATCCGGCCGCCGTCCATCACCACCAGGCGGTCACAGAGCTGCTCGGCCTCGTCCATGTAGTGCGTGGTGAGCACCAACGTGACGCCCTGCTGCTTGAGCCGGAACAGCCGCTCCCACACCAGGTGCCGAGCCTGCGGGTCCAGCCCGGTGGTGGGCTCGTCGAGCAGCACGATCTCCGGATCGTTCACCAGCGCGCGGGCGATGGTCAACCGACGCTTCATGCCACCGGACAGCGGCTCGACAGTGCTGTCGGCCCGCTCGGTGAGCTGGACGAAATCGAGCAGCTCGGCTGCCCGCTCCCGGGCCGCCCGTCGGGAGATGCCGAAGTAGCGGGCGTAGACGGTCAGGTTTTCCCGGACGGTCAGCTCCGGATCGAGATTGTCCAGCTGGGGGCACACCCCGAGGCGCGCCCGGATCGCCGGCCCGTCGGCCACCGGATCCAGGTCGAGGATGCGCAGCTCACCCCCGCTGGGTGGGGAGATGCAGCCGATCATCCGCATGGTGGACGACTTGCCCGCGCCGTTGGGCCCGAGGAAGCCGAACGCCTCACCCGGGCGCACCTCGACGTCGATGCCGTCCACGGCGGTGAAATCGCCGAACCGCTTCACCAGCCCGCGAGCCTGAATCAGTGGTCGCCCCGCAGTCACCGCCCGACCCTAACCGCCGGGCCCGACAGCCCTCCACGCAAATATCCGCCGGCGACCGGCCGATCACCCCGGTGTCCGTACCACCGGCGGCGAAACGCCGATCGATGCCCCACCCGTCAGCCAATCGACGTGTATCGTCCTTTTGTGTCGCCCATCAGCTCGCCCGATGGTTCGCCGTCACCTGCCCGACCAGCTAACTCTCCCGTTGATGGGCAGGCAGCGAGCCCCGGCGGCGGGCCACCCCGACCACGACCGGAAGCCGAGCCGAGCGGCCCTGACCAGGCCGAGCCCGACCAGGCCGAGTCCGGCCAGGCCGAGCCCGACCCGAGCGGGCCCAGCGTGGCCGAGCGGGCGACTCGGGACCTGGCCGCCCAGTTCGAGGACGAGAAACCGGGACGGGTGCTCTCCGGGCCGGCGGGGCTGCTCCTCACCGCGGCGGCGCTGGCGGTGGGCGCTCTCGCCCTGTGGCAGGTGTTCCGCCCCCTGTCCCAGGGCAGCAAGTATTACCTGATCATCTTCCTGGCCGGCGTACTCCCGCTGGTCTTCCTCGCCTACCCGGCCGACCTGCGGCTGCCGGCCCGGCTACGCACCCGGCGACGGCCCGGGTCGTCGGGGCCCACAGTGACCGACTGGGCTCTGGGTGCCCTGGCGGTGGCGGCCTGTCTCTATCCCGTCCTGCCGATCCAGATCGGCAGCGGTGGCGGCGGCTACAACGCGTTCCTCGACCGGCAGGGCCTGCTGGCGCCGACAGATCTGGTGCTGGGCACCGTTCTGCTGCTCCTGCTGCTCGAAGCGTGTCGGCGTACCACCGGTTGGATCCTGCCCGCGGTCTGCCTGCTGTTCCTCGGCTACGGCTACTACGGCGGGTTGCTGCCGCAGTCCTGGCCGGTCGCGCACGCCGGGCTCGACTTCAGTCAACTCATCGACGCGTTCTACAACTCCGACAGCGGCTTCTACGGCACACCGCTCGACGTGGCCGCCTCGTACATCGTGCTGTTCACCATCTACGGCGCGGTGCTGGAGCTGTCCGGGGCCGGGCGGTTCTTCGTCGAGCTGTCGGCCGCGGCGTTCCGGCGCTCGCGTACCGCTGCCGGCCGGACGGCGGTGGCCTCGGGTTTCCTGCTCGGCACCGTCTCCGGCTCCGGCGCGGCGACGACAGTGAGCATCGGCGCGGTCACCTGGCCGCTGCTGCGCCGCGCCGGCTACCCACCGGAGCGGGCCGGGGGCATGCTGGCCGCGGCCGGGGTGGGCGCCATCCTCTCCCCGCCCACCCTGGGTGCGGCGGCGTTCATCATCGCCGAGTACCTGGGCGTCTCGTACCTCCAGGTGCTGGGCTGGGCAACGGTCCCGACGGTGCTCTACTACCTCGGCATCCTGCTGGCTGTGGAGATCGACGCGCGCCGATCCGGTGTACGCCCCGTGGTGATCGACGTCGGCTCTCCCTGGCGACTGCTGGGCCGGTTCGGCTACCACTTCGCCTCGCTGATCGCCATCATCGTGTTCCTCGCGGTCGGTGTGTCAGCGACCAGGGCTGTCGTCTTCGCCATCGTGCTCACCGTCGCGTTGTCGTTCCTGGCCCCCAGGAACGAGGACAGCGCGCACCGGCTCACCCCGGGCCGGCTGGTGACATCGCTCGTCACCGGCGTACGCGGCGTCCTCGCCGTCACAGCTGTCTGCGCCGCAGCCGGCATCATCACGGCGACCACCACGAAGACCGGCCTCGGGCCGCAGGCGGCGGCCTTGCTGATCGGCGGGGCGCAGGCGGCCACGTCGGACCCGACGCTGGTGCTGGTGCTCACCGCGCTGCTCGCCGCCGTCGCGCTCACCCTGCTGGGCCTGGCCGTGCCGGTCACCGCGTCGTTCGTGATCGGTTGGGTGATCGTCGGTCCGGCCCTGCTCGACCTGGGCGTCACAGCGCCGGCGGCGGCGATGTTCGTCTTCTACTTCGCCGTGCTGTCCGAGGTGTCCCCACCGACCGCGCTCGCCGCGGTGGCCGCCGCGGCGGTCACCGGCGGCCGGCTGGTGCCGACCATGTGGCAGACCCTGCGGTACGCGCTGCCGGCGTACCTCATCCCGATCGCGTTCGTCATCACGCCGGCCGGGCTCGGTCTGCTCGGCATCGGTGGCATCCAGCGGATCGCCTTCGCCGCCGCAGTCACAGCGCTCAGCGTGGCGGTGCTCGCCGTCGCCGCCGGTGGCTGGCTGCCCGGTGTGGGGCCGGCCGGCGCCCCGGAACGGGTGCTGGGCGCCCTCGCCGGCGTCACACTGCTCTGGCTCGAACCCGTGCCGGTCACTGTCGGCGCGGCGCTGGCCGTCGTCGCGGCGGCGGGTGTGTTCATCCGACGCGGCTCCGCCGACCGGTCATCGTCCGGATCACCAGCCAACCCTGTGGAGGAACAACTGTGAGACGAATCGACGTACGGCTCGCGGCGGGTCTGAGCGCGCTCGCCCTCGTCACGGTCGGCGCCGCGGGTTGCGGAGGTCAGCAGGGCGGCGCCGCCACTGACGACGTGGCCAGCGAGGTCACCTGCGAGGTGACCAAGGAGACCCGCGTCGGCATCGCCACCGGCAACGCGACGGGCGTCTACTACGTGGTCGGCAACGCCCTGGCCGGGCAGTTGTCCGGGGCGACCGGCGGCAAGCTCACCGGCACCGCGGCCGAGACCGGCGCCTCGGTGCAGAACGTCGAACAGCTCGTCGGTGGCCAGTACGACGTGGCGTTCTCGCTGTTCGACACGGCGGTCAACGCGGTCGAGGGCAAGGGCAGCTTCACCTCGCCGCAGCCGGTGGCGGCGCTGGCCCGCATCTACGACAACTACACGCAGGTGGTGGTGCGCAACGACTCCGGGATCACCTCGGTGGCCGACATGCGCGGCAAGCGGATCTCCACCGGTTCACCGAAGTCCGGTACGGAGGTGATCGCCAACCGGCTGCTGGAGGCCGCCGGCCTCGACCCGGCCACTGACATCCGGGCGCAGCGGCTGGACCTGACCAAGACGGTCGAGGGGGTCAAGGACGGCAGCGTCGACGGTTTCTTCTGGTCCGGTGGTCTGCCCACCGGGGGCGTGACCGACCTGTTCACCACCGCCGGCGACTCGGTGAAGTTCGTCGACATCTCGCCGTTGCTGCCGAAGATGACAGCGTCGAGCCCCGGCTACCAGGGAGGCACCATCGGCCGGGACGCGTACGGGACGGCGACCGACACCCCGACGATCGTCGTACCCAACGTGTTGCTGGTCCGTAAGGACCTGGACGCCAACGTGGCCTGCGCGATCACCCGGACGGTGTTCGACAAGCGCGACGCCCTGGCCCAGGCCAACCCGGCGGCCAAGGGGATCTCGCTGGAAAAGGCCCGCAGGACCCTGCCGGTGCCGTTGCATCGCGGTGCCGAGGAGGCGTTGAAGGATCTCGGCGCCAACTGACCCTTGCGGTCAGAGATCGGCCGGCGCGGTGGCGGCGCGGGCCACACCGACCAGCCGGTCGGTGTCGACGAGCAGGGTCTCGTCGTCCGCTGGGGTGCCGGGGTCGAGTCGGACCGTCCAGGTCAGACCGTCGGCCCCGGCCACGCGCCGGGCCGCGACCCGCGCCGCGCCGCCGGGCACCGGCTGGTGCTCGGTGTACGCGACCGAACGGGTCACCCGAGCCCGCACCTGGTGCGGCAGCTCCCCCGGGTCGAGCAGCAGGTACGTCTCGGCCGGACCGTCGGCGACCACCGTGTAGCCGTCCCGTTCGACGAGCGGCTCGGCGGGGGTGACTGTCAACTCCCGGCCGGACCAGACCGCCTTGAGGATGGTGTGCCACCCGAGCCGGTGCCCTCGGCCGGGCAGCCACAACCCCAGGTTGGTGGCGACCACCACCCCGTCGCCCTCGCCGTTGCCGGCGGCGGCCCAGGCCAGCACCCGCTCGTCGGCGGTCAGCGGCGGCCGGTCGGCCGGCGGCAGCTTCGGCTTGCGGCTGAACAGTCCCATCTAGAGGCCTCCCGCAGCCTGCTCGCGCAACGCCCGGGCGTGCTGCTCCAGGGACAGCAGCTCACCGAAGGCGGCGAAGTACTCGTCCTTGTTGTTGACCGGGTTGATCCGCTGGATGCGTGACTTGAGGTCGCGGACCCGGGCGGTCACCGACCCGAACTGCACCCGGGCCATGGTGATCGACACGTAGCGTGGGTCCGGTTCGCCGTCGATCCGCAGTGGTTCGACTGCCAACTCACCGACCAGCGCCGCGGCTGCCAGGTCGTCGCAGGCGTCGCGGACCGACTCGATCCAGACCGCGCCGCCGGCCGCCGACGCGGCACCACCGGCCGCCGCGATGGCAGCACGCACCGCGACGTGCACCGGGTGGCGGTATTCGGTGGCCTCGACCGCGTCGAACATCGGCCCGGCCAGGACCGGTTGCTGGAGGGCGAGTTTGAGCGCCTCCCGCTCGACCATCGACTGCGGGCTGTCCAGTGCCGGCTCGGGCCGGGCCGAGGCGGGCCGGGCGGCGGGGGCCGCGTCGCGGGCACTGGTCGGCGGAGCGTTGCCGGCGGCGAGCACCGCCCGCTGCACCGGCTCGATCTCCATGCCGAGGTCCATGGCGAGCTTGCGGACGTACTCGGGGCGCTTCTCCCGGTCCTTGAGGCGCGCGACCAGCGGCGCGGCGTGGCGCATCGCCTCGACCCGGCCGTCGACGGTGTCCAGGTCGAAGCGGCTGATCATGTGTCGCAGCGCGAAGTCGACGAGCGGCTCGCGGCGGGCGACCAGGTCACGCACCGCCAGGTCGCCCTTGGCCAGCCGCAGATCGCACGGGTCCATGTTGTCCGGGCTGACCGCGATGAACGTGCGCCCGACGAACCGCTGATCGTCTTCGAAGGCGCGCAGTGCGGCCTTCTGCCCGGCGGCGTCGCCGTCGAAGGTGAAGATGATCTCGCCGGCCACCTCGTCGCTGTCGAACAGGAGCCGACGCAGGACCGAGATGTGGTCCGCGGCGAAGGCGGTGCCGCAGGTCGCCACGGCAGTGGTCACCCCGGCCAGGTGGCAGGCCATCACGTCGGTGTAACCCTCGACGATCACCGCCCGCCCCTGCTTGGCGATCTCCCGCTTGGCCTGGTCGATGCCGTAGAGCACGTGCGACTTCTTGTAGATCGGCGTCTCGGGGGTGTTCAGGTACTTCGGGCCGTCGTCGTCATCGAAGAGCTTGCGCGCACCGAAGCCGATCACGTCGCCGGCGAGGTCGCGGATCGGCCAGAGCAGCCGACGGCGGAACCTGTCGATCAGGGTGCCGGAACGCGACTCCCGGGACAGCCCGGCGGTGACCAGCTCCTGGTGGGTGAAGCCCTGCTGGCGCAGGTGCTTGGTGAGCGGGTCCCAACCCTCCGGCGCGAAACCACAGCCGTAGCGCTCGGCGGCGGCCCGGTCGAAGCCCCGGCGCGCCAGGAACTCCCGTGCCGGCCGGGCGCCGGCGGTGCTCAGTTGCGCGCTGTAGAACTCGACGGCGGCGGCGTGCGCGGCGACCAGGCGCTGCCGCTGACCCTGCTGCGGGCGGGGGCGCGGAGTGCCCTTGTCGTCCTCGATGTAGCGCAGTTGGATGCCGGCGCGGCCGGCCAGCCGCTCGACGGACTCCACGAAGCTGAGGTGGTCGGCGTCCATCAGGAACTTGATCGCGTCCCCGCCGGCCCCGCAGCCGAAGCAGTACCAGACGTTGCGGGCCGGGGACACGTTGAACGACGGACTCTTCTCGTCGTGGAACGGGCACAGGCCCTTGAGGTTGCCGCCGCCGGCGGACTTCAGGGTGACCGTCTCGGAGATCACATCCCCGATCGAGGTGCGTTCCCGGACCAGTGCGATGTCCTCGTCCCGGATCCGCCCAGCCATGCGCCACCTCCTCGCCGTACATCCTGCCCTGCCGGACCGGCGACACGCCGGCCGGGGGACGCCGGTGTGGCGACGGCCGCTGCTGGCTGGGCGGTTCCGGCCCGCAAGCCGGGTCCGCACGGGGACCATGACCAGATGCGCAGGGTACGGACGGACGTCCCCCGCCTGCCCAGATGGCTGGCCGGTCGGATCGGGCTGAGCGGACAGGCCCCGCCGGCGGACGAGGCCGGACACCGCCACGCCACCTGGTTGGAGCTGTTCCTCGACCTCATCTTCGTGTACGCGCTGGCGGCGGTGGTGGCCCGGCTGGGCGTCGACCCGACCCCGTCCCCGCGCGCCGTGCTGGCCGTGATCGGGCTCTTCGTGGTGATCCAGTGGGCCTGGGTGGGTCAGGTCTTCTACGACACCCGGTTCGACCCGGACGACGCGCTGCACCGGGTGCTGGTGCTCGTCGCGTTGGTCGGCGCGGGGGCGATGACGCTCGGCGTCGACGAGGTGCCGGAGAGCGTGCTCCTGCCGGTCGGGTACCTGATCGTGCGGGGGGTGCTGCTCCTGCTGTATCTGCGCGCCTGGCCGACCAGCTCGATGGCCCGCCTGGTGACGACGATCTACCTGATCGGCTTCGGGTCGGGCTGGCTGATCTGGCTGGTGTCGCTGACCACGCCCACCCGGCAGCGCCCGGTGCTCTGGGTGATCGCGATGGTCATCGAACTGGCCACGCCCTGGGTCGGTGCGCGCTGGCTCAACCGCTGGCCGGTGGACAACCGGCACCTCCCGGAACGGATCGGGCAGTTCACGATCATCGTGCTGGGTAGCGCCCTGGCCAGCCTGCTCTTCGCGGTGCCCGACCACCCCCCGCCCCACATGATCCTCACCGCCGGGTTGGCCTTTCTGATCCCGGCGGCCGTCTGGTGGGTCTACACCACCTTCGTCACCACCCGACTCCTCCAGAGCCACCTGCGGGGCGGGCAGGCGTACAGCTATCTGCACATTCCGCTCGGCGGTGCGCTGTTGCTGCTCGGCTGGGCGCTCGGGCAGGTGGTCCGGTTGGTCGACTCCAACGCGCCGCGACTGCCGTTGGAGCTGCGGCTGCTGCTGGCCGCCTCGATGGTGATGTGGACGGTGTGCGGCCTGGCCCTGTACTGGCTGTGGACCCGGCCGACTCTGGCCCGGCTGGCGATCGCCGCCTACGGGGTGGTATCGGTCAGCGTGATCACCGCGACGGTGCACGAGCCGAGGCTGATGCTGTCCCTGCTCGCCGTGGCGATCGTCGGATACGCAGTGCTACTCAGCCGCCGACTCACCAGGGCCAGCGAGTCGAACCGGACGCCCGAGGGATGAGCGGCGCTCAGGCCGCCGCGGCGGGCTCCGGAACGGCCGTCTCCTCGGCCGCCACCTGCTGGTTCCAGTCGGCCTTGGTGGAGCGCCAGCCCTCGTCGTCCATGCCGCGCCGCCAGTAGCCGGAGATGGAGAGCCGGTCCAGGGGTACGCCCCGCTCGCCGCGCAGCAACCGGCGCAACTCCCGGACGAAGGCGGCCTCGCCGTGCACGAACGCGTGCACCTGGCCGGCCGGGAACTCCAACGCCCGCACCGCGGCGACCAGGGCCTCGCCCACCGGGCGTTCGCCGCGATGCAGCCAGGTCAGCTCGACCGCACCGGGGCTGAGCAGCTTCTGCTCCTCCGCCGGGTCGGCGATCTCCACGAAGACGTGGGCCGGAGCACCCAGCGGCAGGCGTTCCAGGGCGGCGGCGATCGCCGGCAGGGCGCTCTCGTCACCGACCAGCAGGTGCCAGTCCGCGTCCGGGTTCGGGGCGTACGCGCCACCGGGGCCGACGAAGTGCACCGGATCGCCGGGACGCAGCGCGGCGGCCCACGGGCCGGCCAACCCCTCGTCGCCGTGGTGCACCACGTCGACGGTCAGCTCCCCGGACAGCGGATCCCAGCGCCGCACCGTGTACGCGCGGAGCCTGGGCCACTGCTCCCGGGGCAGGTCCCGACGGATCGCGGCGAGGTCCAGCGGCTGCGGGTACTCGACCCCCGGCTGCGGAAACACCACCTTGACGTAGTGGTCGGTGAACTCGCCCACCGGCAGGCCAACCAGTTCGTCCCCACCGAGGACGAGCCGGATCAGGTGCGGGGTGGGCCGCTCGGTGCGCAGCACCCGGGCCGAGGTGACGTTCCTGGAGCGTTCCGTCATGTCAGTTAGGTAGCCTAAGCTGCCTCGTGGTCGGTCGGGGGTGTCCCCTTGCCGACGAGGCGGGTGTGCCAGGTCACCGCCGCCGGGTCGGTGAGGGAGGCGACCTGGTCGATCACCACCCGCAGCCTGGCCGCGTCGTCCGAAGCGGCCCGCCACAGCGGGGCGAAGATCGGGTCGAGCCCTTCCGGGGCGTGCCGGACCAGCGCGGCCACCAACTCCGCCAGCATCGTCCGCTGCCGCTCATAGCGGCCCCGGAAGCCACTGCGACGCATCACGTACCGCAGCGCGATGCCCTTGAGCAGCGCGCACTGCGCCCGTACCAGTCGGGGCACCACCAGGTCGGCGCCGTAACGGCGGTGCGGGCCCGGACCGAAACGCTCCTCCGTGGCCGCCACCGCCGCGGAGACGAACAGCCCGGTCACCCCACTGGTGGTGGCCTTCAACGCGACCTGTGCGCGATGGCTGCCGTCGTACCCGGCGAACGGGGCGAGCAGCGGACCGGCCAGCAGATCGACGAGCACCTCGGCCAGGTCCGCCGCCGACTCCCCGGAGTAGGCGGCCGCCACGTCGGCGCAGAGCGCGGCCCGCTCGTCGGCGTCGGTGAGCAGCGGATGCAACGTGACGTAGCCGCCGTGGATGCCGTCCTCCACGTCGTGCACCGAGTACGCGACGTCGTCGGCCCAGTCCATCACCTGGGCCTCCAGGCAGCGCCGGTCGCCGGGCGCGCCGGCCCGGATCCAGTCGAAGACGGCCGCGTCGTCGGCGTACACCCCGAACTTGCGCTCCCCCGGCCGGCGCGGCCAGGGGTACTTGCCGATCGCGTCCAGCGACGCCCGGGTCAGGTTCAGCCCGGCGGACGAGCCGTCCGGGGCGAGCACCTTCGCCTCCAGGCGGGTCAACACCCGCAGGGTCTGCGCGTTGCCCTCGAAGCCGCCGCACGGCGTGGCGAGCAGGTCCAGCGCAGCCTCGCCGTTGTGCCCGAACGGCGGGTGCCCGAGGTCGTGCGCGAGCCCCGCGACGTCCACCACGTCCGGGTCGCAGCCCAGCCGGGCACCCATCTCCCGGGCGATCTGGGCCACCTCCAACGAGTGGGTCAGCCGCGTCCGCAGGAAGTCGTCAGTGCCGGCGGTGTGCACCTGGGTCTTGGTGGCCAGCCGGCGAAACGCCGCCGAGTGCAGCACCCGGGCCCGGTCGCGCTCGTACGGCGACCGGCGATGCCCGGTGCCCTTGGGCGGCTCCTCGACCAATCGCGCGTCCGCCGCCCCCGGCTCACTCCTCGCGCTCACGCAACACGCAGAACTCGTTGCCTTCCGGATCACTCAGCACTGTCCAGTCGACCTCACCCTGAGCGATGTCGACGTGCCGGGCGCCCATGTCGACCAGGCGCTCGACCTCGGCCTCCTGGTTGGCGGGGCGCAGGTCGAGGTGCAACCGGTTCTTGCGCTCCTTGCCCTCGGCCACCGGGCCGAAGAACAGGGCGGGCAGCTGGTCCGGGGACTGGCGGATCTCCACGCCGCTCGGAGTCTCGGTGACGACCTGATAGCCGAGCGCCTCGGCCCACCAACGGGCCAGTCGGGCCGGATCGCGGGCGTCGACAGTCAGGCTCTCCCAGACACTGGTCATGCAGTCACCTCTTCCCGTTCGACGCGGCGCCCAATCGGCCGTGTGCGAGCGAGCCAAGATTACGCCCGCCACCACTGCTCGACCTGCTCACGACGCATCGACGAACTGCACACAACCACCGATTGGCCCGCAGTTGCCAACCGATCGCCGAGGGTTACGGGCTCGCGGCCGGAAGTCGCCACCGGTAGCCTTCCCAGCGCGGAACGTGACCAGCCGACTGACACGCAGAGCCGACCGGTGAGGGGTAACGCTCGTGGACGCAGACACGGTGATGGGAACGGAGCTACGCGGGCTGCGCCAACGCCGACCCGACATCGCCGGCGCGGTGCTCGCGGGCACCGACGGCCTGCTCATCTCCAGCGACCTGCCCAGCACCGACGCCACCCACCTCGCCGCGCTCGCCGCCGCGAGTTTCGGGCTCGGTCACCGGGTGGCCGACACCGTCCGGCAGGGTGAGTTCCGGGAGTCGGTCGTGTGCACCACCGCCGGCTGCGTGGTCACCTACCCGGCCGGGCGCAGCGCCCTGCTGACCCTCGTCACAGTGTCGTCGGCGGGGGATCTGGAGGCGCTGCACGAGGAGGCGCGGGCGGTTGCCCGTCGGGCGGGGTCCTTCCTGGACGTTCGCGGCGCAGGCATCGGCGCGACCTCCGTGCCGGACGCGCACGCCCCGCTGGCCACGCGTACCCCGATGGCGACCCTGCCGACGCAGTTGCGCCGATCGTCCCGACCCACCTGGCGTCGTCCGCCGATCTGAGCGCCGGCGGCGGCCGGGTGAGCAGCCGCCGCCGACGTGCGTCAGCGGCTGTCCGACCCGCCGCTCTCGACGACCGCCCGACCGGCCTCCAGCCGGGCCACCGGCACCCGGAACGGCGAGCAGGACACGTAGTCCAGGCCGACCTCGTGGAAGAAGTGCACCGAGTCCGGGTCGCCACCGTGCTCACCGCAGACGCCGAGCTTCAGCCCGGGCCGGGCAGCCCGACCCTCCTCGGCGGCGATCCGCACCAGCCGACCGACGCCGTCGCGGTCGATCGACTCGAACGGCGAGATGCCGAAGATGCCCAGCTCCAGGTAGCGCCAGAAGAACGCGCCCTCGACGTCGTCGCGGGAGAAGCCCCAGCCCATCTGGGTCAGGTCGTTGGTGCCGAAGGAGAAGAACTCGGCGGCCTCGGCGATCTGCCCGGCGGTCAGCGCCGCCCGGGGTACCTCGATCATGGTGCCGATCAGCACCTCGACGCCGCTGTCCCCGACCACCTCGGCAATGATCTTCTCCGCCTCGGCGCGAACCGTCTCCAGCTCCTGCACCGCCCCGACCAGCGGCACCATGATCTCCGGCTTGGCCACGCCTCCGTTGCGGGCGCAACTGACCGCCGCCTCGGCGATGGCCCGGACCTGCATCGCGAACAGGCCGGGGATGACCAGTCCGAGGCGTACGCCCCGCAGCCCCAGCATCGGGTTCTCCTCGTGCATCCGCCGGACGGCGGCGAGCAGAGCCTCCTCCTTGGCCACGTCCTCGCCGCGTTCCTGAGCGACCGCCACGTTGACGGCGAGCTGCTCCAACGGCGGCAGGAACTCGTGCAACGGCGGGTCGATGAGCCGCACGGTGACCGGCAGCCCGTCCATCTCGCGGAAGATCTCCTCGAAGTCGGCCCGCTGCAACGGCAGCAGCGCCGCCAGCGCCGCCTCCCGTTCGCCCGGGGCTCGGGCCAGGATCAGCCGCTCGACCAACTCCCGCCGGTCACCGAGGAACATGTGCTCGGTGCGGCACAGCCCGATGCCCTCGGCGCCGAAGCGCCGGGCCCGGGCCGCGTCCGCGCCGGTGTCGGCGTTCGTCCGGACCGCCAGCCGCCGCTTACCGTCGGCGTGCGTCATGATCCGGTGTACGGCCCGAACCAGCGCGTTGTCGATGTGCTCGGGGTCGAGGCTGCCCTCGAAGTACTGCACGACCTCGGAGGGCATGACCGGCACCTCGCCGAGGTAGACCTTGCCGGTGGTGCCGTCGATGGACACCACATCGCCCTCGGTGACGGTCTGCCCGGCCACTGTGAACCGCTTCGCCGGCACGTTCACCTCGATCTCGTCGGCGCCGGAGACGCAGGTCTTGCCCATGCCCCGGGCCACCACAGCGGCGTGGCTGGTCTTGCCGCCGCGCGAGGTGAGGATGCCCTTCGCGGCGATCATGCCGTTCAGGTCGTCCGGGTTGGTCTCCCGGCGCACCAGGATCACCGATTCACCCTCGGCGGCCAGCTCGACGGCCCTGGCGGAGGTGAAGACCACGGTGCCGGACGCCGCGCCGGGCGACGCGCCGATGCCCTTGGCGACCGGCTGGAACTCGTGGTCGAGCTGGAAGCGCGGAAACATCAGCTGGGCCAGTTGCGCGCCGTTGACCCGGAGCAGCGCCTCGTCCAGGTCGATCAGACCCTCGTCGACGAGTTGCCCGGCGATGACGAACGCGGCGGCGGCGGTGCGCTTGCCGACCCGGGTCTGCAACATCCAGAGCTTGCCGCGTTCGATGGTGAACTCGATGTCGCAGAGGTCCTTGTAGTGCTCCTCCAGCCGGGCCATGATGCCGAGCAGTTCGTCGTAGGAGGACTTGTCGAGCTGCTCCAACTCCTGCAACGGCACCGTGTTGCGGATGCCGGCGACCACGTCCTCACCCTGGGCGTTGGCCAGGTAATCGCCGTAGATGCCCTGCGCGCCGCTGGCCGGGTCGCGGGTGAACGCGACGCCGGTGCCGGAGTCGGGCCCGAGGTTGCCGAAGACCATTGTCACCACGTTGACAGCGGTGCCGAGGTCGGCCGGGATGCGCTCCTGGCGGCGGTAGAGCACCGCGCGCTCGGCGTTCCACGACTCGAAGACCGCCCGGATGGCCAGGTCGAGCTGTTCGCGTGGCTGCTGCGGGAACTCCCGACCGGTGTGCTTCAAGAAGATCTTCTTGTACGCGTCGACCAGCCCACGCAGGTCGTCGGCGTCCAGATCCAGGTCGTTGTGGGTGGCCTTGGCGTGCTTGGCCTCGTCGAGCGCGTGCTCGAACTCCTCGCCCGGCACCTCGCAGACGGTCTTGCCGAACATCTGGATGAGTCGCCGGTAGGAGTCCCAGGCGAACCTGTCGTTCTGTCCCGCCTGGGCGGAGAGCCCCACCACGCTCTCGTCGTTGAGACCGACGTTGAGGACGGTCTCCATCATCCCGGGCATGGAGAACTTGGCACCCGAGCGAACGGACACCAGCAGGGGATCCTGCGAGTCACCGAGGCGCTTGCCCATCTCGCGCTCCAGCGCTTCCAGGTGCGCCTCGATCTGGCCGGCGAGCCCGTCCGGCTCCCGTCCCGTCGCGAGGTACGCCTGGCACGCCTCGGTGGTGATGGTGAAGCCGGGCGGGACGGGCAGGCCCAGGTTCGTCATCTCGGCGAGGTTTGCCCCCTTGCCACCGAGCAGGTCCTTGAGTTCCTTGTTGCCTTCGGAGAAGTCGTAGACGTACTTGTGATCGACGGTCTCTTGCGCTGCCACCAGAGCCTCCACAACACACGCGCCGGATTGACACTTAACGAAGGTTCAGTTTTCTTCTTCCCCGGGACGGACCGCCGGTAATCCCGGGGTCAACGTCGATCGGTGCGCGAAGGTTAAGCGAACATCGAGTGACCTGGGACCGTTCGGTGACAATTGGCACAGCCATCACGACTATCCGTGTTCGTACCGGTTTTTGGGAACGCTTCCATGCGCACCATCACGCATCCCGGCCGAGCGTCGTACGCTTGACGCCACGCCAGCCGGTGAACCTCACTTTTGCCATAACCGACGCGAATACACCCCCCGGAGTCGCCGCCGTGTCGACCATCCCCTCCCCCGGCCCCACCGCCGTCCCCGCGCCGCTCTCGGCGGGGGAACCGGACGCGGCCACGCTGGCCCGCTCGGCCGAGCAGACCGCTGGCAGGTTGCTCGCCCCGGCGGCCCCGCACCGGCTGACCGACGTCGTGCCCGCCCCGCAGCAGGTCCACCCGGACCCGACCGCCGACTGGACGCTGCCGGCCGAAGCGGTCGTCGTGGCCAGCGCCGACCCCGCCGCGCTGGCGGTCGCCGAGCAGCTCGCCCAGCTCCTGCGTCCGGCCACCGGCTACCCGCTGCCGGTCACCGACGCCACCACGCCGGAGCCCGCCGGTGGCATCGCGCTGGTGCTCGACGACAGCGCCGACCTCGGCGCGGAGGGCTACCGGCTCGACATCGCCACCGACGGGGTACGCGTCACCGCCGCCACCGCCCCCGGCCTCTTCTACGGCGTGCAGACACTGCGCCAACTGCTGCCGGCGACGATCGAGAGCCCCAGCCAGGTCACCGAACGCTGGGCGCTGCCCGGCGGCACCATCACCGACGCACCCCGGTTCCCCTACCGGGGCGCGATGCTCGACGTCGCGCGGCACTTCTTCGCCGTCGAGGACGTGCTGCGGGTGGTCGACCATCTGGCTCGCTACAAGCTCAACCACCTGCACCTGCACCTCACCGACGACCAGGGCTGGCGGATCACCGTCGACTCCTGGCCGAAGCTGACCACAGTCGGCGGGACGACCGAGGTCGACGGCGGCCCCGGCGGGCACTACACGACTGCCGACTACCAGCGGATCGTCTCCTACGCGGCCGCCCGTCACATCACCGTCGTCCCGGAGATCGACCTCCCGGGGCACACCAACTCGGCGCTGGTCGCGTACCCGGAGCTGGCACCGGACAAGATCGCACCTCCGCCGTACACCGGCACCGAGGTCGGCTTCAGCTACGTCGACCCGGCCGACGAGCGGACGTACGACTTCATCGCCGACGTGTTGGGCGAGGTGGCAGCGCTCACCCCCGGCCCCTGGCTGCACATCGGCGGCGACGAGGCGTTCAAGGTCAAGGGCGAGGTCTACACCGGTTTCGTCGAGCGGGTCCAGCGCATCGTGGCCGACCTCGGCAAGACCGTCGTCGGCTGGCACCAGCTCGCACCCGCCGCCCACCTCGACGGGCGGGTCCTCCAGTGGTGGGGCACGAACGGCGAAGACCCCACCACCGCCGACGCCGTACGCCGTGGCGCCCGGCTGATCGTCTCCCCCGGCAACCACGCCTACCTGGACATGAAGTACGCCCCGGACACCCCGATCGGGCATGACTGGGCCGGCCTCATCGACGTGCGAAAGGCCTACGACTGGGATCCGGGTACGCACGTCGCCGGCGTACCCACCGAGGCGGTTCTCGGTGTGGAGGCCCCGCTCTGGACCGAATCGGTCACCTCGCTGGCCGACATCGAACTCCTGCTCCTGCCCCGTCTCCCGGCCATCGCCGAGTTGGGCTGGTCACCCCGGGCAAGCCACGACTGGGCTGGCTTCCGGGACCGCCTGGCCGGCCAGGGCCCGCGCTGGACGACTGCCGGAATCACCTTCCACCGCGCGCCCGAGATCCCCTGGCCGACCGCACCGACCATCCCGGCGCAGCGCAACCTGCCCCAAACCGACACCGCCACGCCCTGATCCCCGGCTCGGCCCGGCCCGCCGGTCCGAGCCGGTCCGGGACGGGACGCTCGAACCGCGCAAAGCGGCGTGATCCACTCGGCTTTCATGAAGTCGGGGTATCCCCGGCGCTCGGACACCGCGACTTTCAGGAACCCGAGTGGATCACGCGGCCTCGTCCACCGTGTCCGGGTCACTGGGCCGGACGGGCGGGTGGTTTGTCGGGTTTGTTGTCGGGTGTCGGGTGGTCGGGGCCACCCCGACGGCGGAATCGGCGGCCGGGCCGGGTCGTTATACCTGGCAGACCACCGCAACAGCCCGGGTCATGGTCCGCCGGGCCCGCCGGACAGCCGCCGGGCCCTGCCGCCGGAAGCAGCCGCCCGGGAACATCCGCCAGGCCGCTCCGGTTACATCCCCCGCACGGCCGAGCACCACCACAGGCCGGCCCCCCGCGGGTAGGCGGAATGGTCTGCCACCGCGAACGGTTGCACCCTGTCCCGACGCCGACCCCCCAGCGCGGGTCACCGGGCAGAACCCTCGAACTTCCCCCCGCACAACCACAACCCCCTGAGGTTGTGCGGGCAGGCACCCCCGATGCAGAGGAGCACGCCATCATGCGTACCGATCTGATCCGTAAGACCGCCCTGACCGCCGCCGGCCTCGCCTTCACCGGCGGCGCCATCGCCGGCCCCGTCACCACCGCGTTCGCCGCACCCAGCACCGCCAAGCCCACCACCCAGACCCAGACCGACCGCAAGGGCCACGGTGAGCGCGAACTGGGTGTGCGCTACGAAGCCCAGCCGAACTTCTACTACTGCGGCCCCGCCGCCACCCGCAACGCCCTGTCCGTGCAGGGCAAGAACATCAACGTCGACGACATGGCCAAGGAAATGGGCACCACCGAAGCCGGCACCAACTCCATCAACGACATCACCCCCGTACTGAACAAGGAAACCGGCAAGACCAACGCCTACCGGTCCGTAGAGATCAGCACCCCCGACGCCGACGCCAAGCAGACCGACACGCTGCGCGCCGACATCGTCAAGACCGTCGACGACGGCCGGGCCGTCGTCGCGAACATCGCCGGCACCAGCACCGACACCGACGGCACCACCCACTCCTACGAAGGCGGGCACTACATCAGCGTCGTCGGCTACCACGACAACGGCAACACCGTCACCATCGCCGACTCCGCCGACCCCAACCAAGCCGCCTACCAGATCAGCGTCGAACACCTCGCCGACTGGATCGCCACCCGCGGCTACGCCACCAGCTGACACACACACCACAACACAGAAGGGCCGGACCCCACCACGGGGCCCGGCCCTTCGGCATGACCGGTCCCACCCCACGGACTGCCTCACGGGTCCTTTGGAGCTGATGTCGTAGACGGATCAGGGGCATGGCCGACCGAGGCGAGCTGGTGATTCGTTCACGACATCAGCTCGACAGGGCGCCGAACTCACCTGCCCAGCCGCAGGACGGAGTGTCGAGTGCGCAGCCTCTGCGAGCGAAGTGTCGAGGAGAGGCCGAGCGCCGCGACCTGCGGGCTCGGGGGTGACCGGCGCGCGGCGCGGACCCTGCTGCGAACCCGCATGCCACGGGGCGGTCGCGGGGCGACTCCGCCAGACCGGCCAGAGGCTCAGCCCCCGGAGTCGTCCATCTCAGCACCCTCGGGCACCGTGTCGTCGTCCCGGCTGGCCAGCCAGCCTTCCGGCAGGGAGACCTTGCCGGGCGAGTTGGTACGTCCGCGCGGCTGGCCCAGGGCGGTCACCGGGAACGGCTCCGCCGGGTCGAGCTTGCCGAGCAGGTCGTCGAGCTGGGCCAGGCTCTCGATCATCGCCAGCGAGCGGCGCAGTTCGCCGCCGACCGGGAAACCCTTGAGGTACCAGGCGACGTGCTTGCGGAAGTCGGTGCAGCCATCCCGTTCACCTCGGGCCGGGCTGCGGGCGCCGGCCGTGAACTGGTCGACCAGCAACTCGGCGTGGCGGCGCATGGTCACCGCCACCTCGCCGAGGATCGGCAGCCGCCGCTCCGGTCGACCGTTGAAGGCGGCCTCCAGGTCGGCGAAGAGCCACGGTCGACCCAGGCAGCCGCGCCCGATGACCACGCCGTCGACGCCGGTGTGGGCCACCATGCGCAGCGCGTCGTCGGCCTCCCAGATGTCGCCGTTGCCGAGCACCGGCACGTCGAGGGCCTGCTTCAGGGTGGCGATCGCGTCCCAGTCGGCGGTGCCCGAGTAGCGCTGCGACGCCGTCCGCCCGTGCAGGGCCACCGCGGCCACGCCGGCTTCCTGGGCGGCGAGCCCGGCTTCGACGTACGTCAGGTGGTCGTCGTCGATGCCCTTGCGCATCTTGACAGTGACCGGCACCCCGGACGGTGCCGCGGCGGCCACCGCGGCCCGCACGAGCCGCGCGAAGAGCCGGCGCCGCCACGGTAGCGCCGCGCCGCCGCCACGCCGGGTGACCTTGGGGACCGGGCAGCCGAAGTTGAGGTCGATGTGATCGGCCAGGTTGCGCTCGACGACGATCCGCACGGCGGCGGCGGTGATCTCCGGATCGGTGCCGTAGAGCTGGAGGCTGCGGGGGTTCTCGTCGTCGCCGAACGCGATCATGCGCAGCGTCTTCGGGTTGCGCTCGACCAGCGCCCGGGTGGTGATCATCTCGCAGACGTAGATGCCGCCGCCCTGCTCCCGGCAGAGCCGACGGAACCCGATGTTGGTGATCCCGGCCATCGGCGCGAGCACGACCGGCGGCCACACCCGGTGCTGGCCAAGAGTCAGCGGGCGCAGCGCGGGCACGGTCGAGGCAGTCACCGGACAAGTGTACGGGGCCTCGACCGGCGCTCGTCGCGTCGGCCGAGGCCCCGTGCGCAGAGTCTCAGCAGCCGGGGAGACGCTCGATCAGGTAGTGCTCGACCTGGTCCAGCGAGACGCGCTCCTGGGCCATGGTGTCCCGGTTGCGCACCGTCACCGCGTTGTCGTCCAGGGTGTCGAAGTCGACGGTCACACAGAACGGGGTGCCGATCTCGTCCTGCCTGCGGTAGCGACGCCCGATCGCCTGCGAGTCGTCGAACTCCACCACCCAGCGCTTGCGCAGCAGCGCTGCGAGGTCCTTGGCCTTGGGCGACAGCGCCTCGTTGCGGGACAGCGGCAGCACCGCCACCTTGACCGGGGCGAGCCTCGGGTCGAACCGCATCACAGTGCGCTTGTCCACGCCGCCCTTGGTGTTGGGCGCCTCGTCCTCGTCGTACGCCTCCAGCAGGAAGGCGAGCACCGCGCGGGTCAGACCCGCGGCCGGCTCGATGACGTACGGCATCCAGCGCTCACTCTTGCCCTGGTCGAAGTACGACAGGTCGACGCCGGAGTGCTTGCTGTGCGTGGAGAGGTCGAAGTCGGTGCGGTTGGCGACACCCTCCAGCTCGGCGAACTCGGTGCCGCCGAACTGGAAGCGGTACTCGATGTCCACCGTCCGCTTCGAGTAGTGCGACAGCTTCTCCTTGGGGTGCTCGAACAGGCGCAGATTGTCCGCCGAGAGGCCGAGGTCGAGGTACCAGTTCCAGCGCTCCTGGAGCCAGTACTCGTGCCACTGCTCGTCGGTGCCCGGCTCGACGAAGAACTCCATCTCCATCTGCTCGAACTCGCGGGTCCGGAAGATGAAGTTGCCCGGGGTGATCTCGTTGCGGAACGACTTGCCGGTCTGCGCGATGCCGAACGGGGGCTTCTTGCGGGCGACCGTCTCGACGTTCTTGTAGTTGACGAAGATGCCCTGCGCGGTCTCCGGGCGCAGGTAGTGCAGCCCCTCGTCGCTCTCCACCGGGCCCAGGTAGGTCTTCATCAGGCCGTTGAACATCTTCGGCTCGGTGAAGGTGCCCTTGTTGCCGCAGTTGGGGCAGTTCAGCTCGGCCAGTGAGGTGAGCGGCTTGCCGTGCTTCTCGGCGTACGCCTCTTCCAGGTGGTCGGCCCGGAACCGCTTGTGACAGAACTGGCACTCGGTGAGCGGGTCGACGAACTCGGCGATGTGGCCGGACGCCTCCCACACCTTGCGGGACAGGATCACCGCGGAGTCCAGGCCGACGACGTCGTCGCGCTGCTGGACCATTGTCTTCCACCACTGCCGGCGGACGTTCTCCTTGAGCTCCACGCCGAGCGGGCCGTAGTCCCACGCCGATCGGGTGCCCCCGTAGATCTCACTGGAGGGGAAGACGAAGCCTCGGCGCTTGGCGAGGCTGACGACGGCGTCGATACGGTCGGCTGGCATGTTTCCTCCTACGCCGGCTGGCGGTCGGCGGGGGCGAGATGTGGATGGAACGGTCGGTTCGGGGACAACGGTACGACCACCGTCCCCCCGAGCCCAGCAGAATACCGGGGACGGGTCAGCTGACCTCGCAGACCTCCACGCCGCCGGTCTGCCCGTCCTGGCCGAGGCTGACCTGTTGCCGCTCCCGGTCGCCGCCGTCGAGGGTCACGTCGACCGGCACGGTCAGGTAGGTGGTGTCCACCTCACCCACCCGGAACCCGGTCACCTGCGGTTCGGCGGCAGCGCGCCGCTCGAACTCCGGCCGGGACTCACGCCGCTGCGCGTCGTCGCAGAGCTGGTCGTACGCCCGCCCGTAGTTCCGCTCGACCAACGCCTGGTAGTAGTCGCCGGTCACGGTGCGGGCCTGTTCCCGGATGGCCTGGACTCCGCTGACGGCCAGGCCGACGACGGCGGTGCCACCCCCGCCGCAGCAGAGCACCACGGCGAGCGCGCCGACGCCGAGGCCGATCCAGAGCCGAGTCCGGCGGCCCTCGGTGGGCGGCGCGGCGAACGGCGGAGCCACCCCGGGACCGGGTGGCGGGGCGGGTGCGGTCATAGGAGCAGCGTAGTGTCCGCCGGCTCAGCGGTAAGGACCCGCAGCCCGATCACTGTCGGCGACGACCACTGCCCCGCCGGGGGCGGCGGTGGCCAGTGCCTCGTAGGCGGAGGGCTCGTCGACGGACTCGGCGAGCAGCGGCACGGCGCTGACCTTGACCTCGAAGGCGCCGAGCGCCCTCCGGTACGTGCCGACCGACTCCCATTCGGTGACCAGTGACCAGTACCGGGGGTCGTCCAGCGCCCGGACCAGTTGGCCGCGCAGGTAGCCGGGCCGGGCGGCCAGCGCGGTGAGGGCGGCGTGCGCCCGTTCGGTGAAGCCGTCGGCGGTATCGACGTCGACCACGAACCGGTTGGTCACCAGCACCGGGGGTTCCTCCTCGTAGAGTCTGTGGGATGCAGCGTACGCAGCGCCTTCTGCTCGCCCGGTTGGCCGGGGCGAACCCGACGTCGGTGTTCCTGCTCACCCTGGTGGTGGTGCTGGTGGCGTTCTTCACGCCCGGGGTGATCGGCGGGCTGCTCACGCTCGCGCTCGCCGGGGTCCTGACCACCCTGTTGGTGACGACCTGGGCGGTTCAGGCACCGCAGACCCGGCTGATCCGACTGGTGATGCTCACCCTGCTGGTGACGGTGGGCCTCGCGAAGCTCCTCTGACATGCAATCATGCGTTTTTGACAATCATTATCGTTGCCACGGACAGTTGACGACATGACCAACCGCGCCACGTACCGTGTCCTCGCCGCCGCGACCGCTCTCCTCGCCCTGGGCGCCGGGGCCGGCTGCTCCACCGGTGGTGCCGCCGGCGCCGATCCCCAGCGAGTCGACGTGGTGGCAGCGTTCTACCCCCTCCAGTTCCTGGCCGAGCGGATCGGCGGCGACGCGGTCCGGGTGACCAACCTGGCCAAGCCGGGCGCCGAGCCGCACGACCTGGAACTCAACCCGAGCCAGGTCGGTGAGGTCAGCGACGCGGAGCTGATCGTCTACCTCAAGGGGTTCCAGCCGGCGGTGGACGACGCCGTGGCCCAGAACGGCGGCGACCGGGCGTTCGACGTGACCAGCGTGCAGCCACTGTTGGACGCGTCCGCCGGCGGGCACAACCACGAGGGCGAGGAGGGGCACGCCGAGGAGGGCAACGGGGGCAAGGACCCGCACGTCTGGCTCGACCCGACCCGACTGGCCGGCATCGGCGACCAGCTCGCCCAGCGGCTCGGCAAGGCCGACCCGGACCACGCCGCCGACTACACCTCCCGGGCGGCAGCCCTGCGCGCCGACCTGACGACCCTGGACGGCGAGTTCAAGCAGGGTCTGGCGACCTGCCAGCGGCGGGAGATCGTCACCAGCCACGCCGCGTTCGGCTACCTCGCCGACCGCTACCAGCTCGACCAGGTCGGCATCACCGGGCTGAGCCCGGACGTCGAGCCCTCGCCGCAGCGCCTCGCGCACGTGATCGAGGAGGCCAAGGAGCACCAGGCCACCACGATCTTCTTCGAGACCCTGGTCAGCCCGAAGGTGGCCGAGACCATCGCCGGTCAGGTCGGCGCGAAGACGGCCGTGCTCGACCCGATCGAAGGGCTCGCCGCCGGCAGCAACGGGGACTACCTTTCGGTGATGCGCACCAACCTGCGGACCCTGCAGACGGCCTTGAGCTGCTCGTGACCTCACCTGTCATCACCGTCGAGCACGGGGTGGTCGGCTACGACGGCCGCCCCGTGCTCCGGGACATCTCGCTCACCGTGACCGCCGGCGAGGTGGTCGCGATCCTCGGCGCCAACGGCTCGGGCAAGTCGACACTGATCCGCGCCGTGCTCGGGCTGGTGCCGATCAGCGCCGGCTCGGTCACCCTCTTCGACCGGCCGTTGCGCCGGTTCCGGCAGTGGGCGCGCATCGGGTACGTCCCGCAGCGCCTGGGCGCCGGCGGCGGCGTACCGGCCACCGTCCGGGAGGTGGTGGCCTCCGGCCGGCTGGCCCGTCGGGGGGTGCTGCGTCCGCCGGGTCGAGCCGACCGGTCCGCCGTCGACGCCGCGCTGCGCGCGGTCGGGCTCGCCGACCGGGCCGGTGACCCGGTGTCCACGCTCTCCGGCGGCCAGCAGCAGCGCACCCTGATCGCCCGCGCCCTTGCCGGCCAGCCGGAGCTGCTGGTTCTCGACGAGCCCACCGCCGGGGTGGACGCGGCCAGCCAGGAGGCGTTCGCCGGCGCGCTGCGCGACTTCGTCGCCGAGGGCGGAACTGTGCTGCTCGTCGCCCACGAGCTGGGCCCGCTGCGACCGGTGATCAGCCGGGCTGTCGTCGTCCACGAGGGTCGCATCGCCCACGACGGCGCGGTGCCGGACCCGGCCGGCCATCACGCGGAGCCCGACCACGACCACGTGCATCCGCACTGCTACGACGAGCCCGCCGGGCTGTGGAGCAACTGAGAAATGGAACTCTTCCAGTACCCCTACATGCAGCGCGCCCTGATCGGCGCGCTGGTGATCGGCCTGGCCGCGCCGGCGCTCGGCATCTACCTGGTGCAGCGCCGGCTGGCGCTGATCGGCGATGGTGTGGGGCACGTGGCGCTGACCGGCGTCGGGGCGGGGCTGCTGCTCAACCGCTCACCAGTGCTGGTCGCGGTGATCGCCGCCACCATCGGCGCGATCGCCATCGAGATCGTCCGGGCTCGTGGGCGTACCTCCGGTGACCTGGCCCTGGCCCTGCTCTTCTACGGCGGCATCGCGGGCGGCGTACTCCTGGTCGGCCTCTCCGACGCGACCAGCGCGAACCTCAACGCCTACCTGTTCGGGTCGCTGACCACCATCTCGCCCGCCGACCTGACCACCATCGGGGTGCTCGGCGCGGCGATCCTGGTCACGATGATCGCGTTGCGGCCGGCGCTCTTCGCGGTCAGTCACGACGAGGAGTACGCCCGGGTCTCCGGCCTGCCGGTCCGCACGCTGAACCTGCTGATCGCTGTCGCCACAGCGGTCACCGTGACCATCGCGATGCGGGCCGTCGGAGTGCTCCTGATCAGCGCGTTGATGGTGGTGCCGGTCGCCACCGCCCAGCAGGTCACCCGGGGCTTCCGCAGCACGATGGCCGCCGCGATGGCGCTCGGGCTCTTCGCCGCCGGCTCGGGTGTCTGGGTGGCGGCCACGGCGGACACCGCGCCGGGCGCCTCGGTGGTGCTGGTGGCGATCGCCTCGTTCCTGGTGGTGGCCGTGGCTGGCGCCGTCTGGCGGGTCGTACGTCGCCGGACGACGCCGACCGCCGCGCCCACACCGGAACCGCACGAGGTCGTGCTGAGCTGAGCCTGGTCAGCGCGACGTCGGTGGTATTGGTTACCGTTGCAGGATGACCAGCGCCACGGGCTACGACGGGTTCGACGGAGCCAGCGAGTTGCTCCGCGCCCTGTCCGCTCCCATCCGGCTGGCCATCGTCAGTGAGCTGGCCGGCGGCGAGCGGTGCGTGCACGAGTTGGTGGAGAAGCTCGGCGCGGCGCAACCACTGGTCTCCCAGCACCTGCGGGTGCTGCGCGGAGCGGGCGTGGTGCGCGGCTCCCGCCGAGGCCGGGAGATCGCCTACAGCCTGGTCGACGAGCACGTCGCGCACATCGTGGCGGACGCGGTCAGCCACGCCGGGGAGGGATCATGAGCGAGAGCAGCGCCGCGGTGCGCAACACCCGGCAGCGGTCGGCGGTGAGCGCGCTGCTGGGCGAGATGGAGGGCTTCCACAGCGCTCAGGACCTGCACGCGATGCTGCGGCAGCGCGGCGAGCGGGTCGGCCTGACCACCGTCTACCGCACCCTCCAGGGGCTCGCCGACGCCGGTGAGATCGACGTGATGCGTCCGCCGGGCGGCGAGCACCTCTACCGCCGGTGCAGCGAGGGGCACCACCACCACCTGGTCTGCCGGGTGTGCGGGCGTACGGTCGAGGTGGCCGGCCCGGCCGTGGAGAGCTGGGCCGATCGGGTCGCCGCCCAGCACGGCTACGCCGACGTCAGCCACACCCTGGAGATCTTCGGCACCTGCCCGACCTGCGTCCGCTGACCCGGCGAGCCAGGCATTGAGAAGTGAGTGCCTGCCGTAGGAGCGGCCCTCGTACTCTCGCTGGGTGAGCGAGAGCAATGACTACGTGAGGCTGCGAGGAACTTTCAACGAGGACGCTGAACGGTATGACCGTGCGCGGCCCCGGTACCCGGCACAGATGTTCGATGATCTCGCTGCGGCCGGCGTAGCGCCCGATGCAAGGGTGTTGGAGATCGGCTGTGGCACCGGGCAGGCGACCGTGCCGCTGGCGGAACGGGGCTACCGGATCGTGGCCGTCGAGTTGGGCGCAGACATGGCTGCTGTGGCTCGGCGAAACCTTGCCGGCTCCGACTCGGTGGAGGTGGTGACGGCAGCGTTCGAGGAGTGGCCCTTGCCTGCGGAACCGTTCGACGTGGTCCTCTCCGCGACGGCGTTCCACTGGATCGATCCGGCCGTGCGGGTGTCGAAGTCTGCTGACGCCTTGCGTCTCGGTGGTCTGCTGGCCACCGTGGGAACCCACCACATCGCCGGTGGCACCTGGACCGAGGCGTTCTTCGTTGAGATTCAGAAGCTTTACGAGCGCTTCGATCCGTCGACCCCACCGGGCCTGCGTCTTGAAGGTGCTCCAGACATTCCGGAGGACGATCGGGAGCTGACCTCGTCGGAGCGGTTCGGGCCTGCGAGCTTCTACCGATACGAGTGGGAGTTGCCGTACTCGACAGCGGACTACCTGGATCTGCTGTTGACCTACTCCGGCCACCGCGCCTTGCCGGACGCGCAGCAGAGCGCATTGCTGAACTCCATCGCGCGGCTGATCGACGTCAACTACGGGGGCCAAGTCGTCAAGCGCTACCTGACTGAACTGAGGCTCGCCGAACGTGTCCGGTGAATCGCTTCTATCGGTAGCGGTCGTCGGATTCACCAGAGTGCACGTGCATTCGGCCGAGTCCTGGTTGAACGGCGACGGGTGCCCCGCCGCGTCCGTTCGTGGCACGCTGGCCGACGTGAAAATCTATGCCGATCGGTTCCCGACCGCCGCCCGTCAGTTGCTCACCGACCTGCTCGTCGTCGCCTGGGTGTACGTGGCGATCCGCGGCGCGCTGTGGCTACACGACCTGGTGCAGAAGCTCGCCGTGCCGGGGCAGAAGTTGGAGGGCGCCGGCAGCGGGCTCGCCGACAACCTCGCCGACGCGGGCGGCAAGGTTCGCCGGGTCCCGCTGGTCGGCGACGAGCTGACCGCACCCTTCCAGCGGGCCGCCGACGCGGCCCGGGGGCTCGCCGACGCCGGCCGCGACCAGCAGCACCTGGTCGACCAGCTCGCCCTCGCCCTCGCCATCGCGGTCCTGATCTTCCCGCTCGGCATCGTGCTGTTCGGCTGGCTGCCGCTGCGGGTCCGCTGGATGCGCCGGGCCGGATCGGCGACGAAGCTGGCCGCCGGGCCGGCCGGCCGGGACCTGCTCGCCCTGCGCGCGCTGGCCACCCAGCCACTGGGCAAACTGAGCCGGATCGGTCCGGATGTCGCCGAGGCGTGGCGCCGAGGCGACGACACGACAGTCGACGCCCTGGCGGCCCTGGAGCTGCGCCAACTCGGCCTACGCGGCCGGGGCCGCTGAGGTCGCTCCCCGTTACGCCGATCTTGCAGTTTTTGTTGCCGACATGGGTGGAATGCCCCTTGTGTCGGGACAGCAAGTGCAAGATCGCGGAGCAGGCAGAGGTCAGGCCGGCCGGGGCCGTTAAGGTCGTCGGGTGTTCTACTTCCTCGTCGTCATCGCCGTCCTGCTGCTCGGCTACGCCGCTGTCCTGGTCTCCTTCGTCCGCCGGGGCAAGAAGATCCCACCCGCGGCGTACCTGGCCCTGGCCGGGCTCAACGGTCTGATCCTGGCGGGGGTGCTGGCCTGGGCGGTCTCCCGCTGACCGGGCTGGTCAGGGCTTTGGGGGGATGCGGCGGCGGACGTCCTCGGCGGCGGACGGGCCGGGCGACCAGCCGGCCACCCAGGGCAGCTCGTCGGACGGGGTGAGCACGCCCTCCTCCAGGCCCGCGTAGCGGCCGGCGAGGATGCGCTTCGCGGCGGCGGTGTCGACCGAGTCGGTGTTGTCCCAGAGTGCGGCGAACAGGGCGTCCACCCGCACCCGCGCCTGCCGGCAGAACAGGTCGGCCAGCTCGACGTTCTCCGGGCGGCTGTCCCGTTCGGCGGAGGCCCGGACGCAGACCGCTGACATCGCGAACAACTCGGCGCCGATGTCGACCACCCGGCCGAGGAACGCCTGCTTGCGCTCCATCTTTCCCTGCCAGCGAGACATCGCGTAGAACGTCGACCGGGCCAGCTTGCGTGACGAACGCTCCACCTGGCGCAGGTGCGCGGCGAGCGGGCCGAACTCGGCGTAGGCCGAGGGGCTCTGCCCTCGACCCACGGCGAGGGTGGGCAGCCACTTCGCGTAGAAGGCGCCCGCTCGTGCGCCGGCTCGGGCCTTGCGGCCCAGCCCCGCGTCCGGGTCGATGATGTCGCCGGCCACCGACAGGTGGGCGTCGACCGCCTCCCGCGCGATCAGCAGGTGCATGATCTCGGTGGAGCCCTCGAAGATCCGGTTGATCCGCAGGTCGCGCAGCATCTGCTCGACGGCGGCCGGGCGTTCGCCTCGGGCGGCCAGCGAGTCGGCCGTCTCGTAGCCGCGCCCACCCCGGATCTGGATCAGCTCGTCGGCGATCTTCCAGGCCATCTCGCTGGCGTACAGCTTGACCAGCGCGGCTTCGATCCGGATGTCGTTGCGGTCGTCGTCGGCGAGCAGGCAGCAGAGGTCGAGCATGGTCTCCATGCCGTACGTGGTGGCGGCGATGAAGGAGAGCTTCTGCGCGACCGCCTCGTGCTCGCCCACCGGCCGTCCCCACTGGACCCGGTCGGCGGCCCACCCCCGGGCCACGTTCAACGCCCACTTGCCGGCGCCCACGCACATGGCCGGCAGCGAGAGTCGACCGGTGTTCAGAGTGGTCAGGGCGATCTTCAGCCCCTTGCCCTCGCCGCCGATGACGTTCTCGGCGGGGACGATCACGTCGTGGAACCGGGTCAGGCTGTTCTCCAGGCCGCGCAGGCCGATGAACTCGTTGCGCCGCTCGACGGTGATGCCGGGGCTGTCGCCGTCCACCACGAACGCGGTGATGCCGCCCCGACGGCCCTCAGTGGCCGGCACCCGGGCCATCACCACCAGCAGGGTGGCCACGATGCCGTTGGTGGCCCAGAGCTTCACCCCGTTGAGCCGGTAACCAGTGCCGTCCTCGGTCGGCTCGGCGATGGTGGCCAGCCGGGCCGGGTCGGAGCCGACGTCGGGCTCGGTGAGCAGGAACGCGGACACCTCACCGGCGGCGAGCCGGGGCAGGAAGCGCTGCTTCTGCTCGGCGGTGCCGAACATCTTCAGTGGCTGCGGCACCCCGATCGACTGGTGCGCCGAGAGCAGCGCGCCGATGGCCGGGCTGACCGAGCCGGCCAGCATGAGCGCCCGGCAGTAGTGCAGGTTGCTCAGCCCGAGCCCGCCGTACTTCCGGTCGATCTTCATGCCGAACGCGCCGAGGTCGGCCAGGCCGTGGAACACCGAGTCAGGTATCGACGCGTCCCGCTCGATGGCCGCACCATCCACCTCGGAGGCCAGGAAGGCGCGGAACCGACCAAGGAACTCCTCCGCGCGAGCCACGTCGTCCGGATCGGATCGGGGCCACGGGTCGATCAGGTCGAGCCGGAACCGACCGAGGAACAGCTCCTTGCCGAAGCTGGGCCGGTCCCAGGTGGACTCGCGGGCGGCCTCGGCGACCTGCCGGGCCTCCTTCTCGGAGACCTGCCCGGCTTCCGCGCGCAGCGGCGCGGCGGCACCGGCGTTGGTTTCGGAGTCGGGGCCGTCCGGTGCCGGTCGGCCATCCTGCGTCGTGGTCACGGCTGCCCCCTCGAAGCTCGGTGCGGCTGCGTCGACGTGCGCGACTACTGCCACGCTACCCCCGGTTGTTACCCAGGGGTAGCGCTGCGTGAAGATCCACGCGGTCAGCGGTCGTTGATCGTGTCCGGGTCGTCGTCATCGTCGTCGATGTCGTCCTCACCCCAGTTGCGGCGGGCGAACGGCAGGGCCACCCAGAACGTGAGGAACCAGATTCCGGCCAGGGCGCTGAGCACGAAGGCGATCGGCCGGTCCAGAACGAAGTCGGTGATCAGCAGCACCGCGCTGACCATCGCGATCAGCATGAAGGCGAGGCCGCCGGTGGCCATCCGGTGCGCGAAGCGGACCAGCTCCGGTTTGCGCCCCTGTCGGAACAACGCCCGGTGGAACGCCACCGGCGAGATGATCAGTGCGGTGGCGGCGGCCGCCGCGAGCAACGCCACGATGTAGACGTCGCGCTGGAACTCGGTGGTCTCGGTGAACCCGTTACTGAACGGCAGGGTGAGCAGGAAGGCGAAGAGGATCTGCACGCCGGTCTGGGCGACCCGCAACTCCTGGAGCAGGTCGGCGAAGTTGCGCTGCCAGCGCTGCTTCTCGGTCTCCTTGGACACGCGCTACCTCCGGTGAGACGCTACTGCCGGCGGTCCCAGCCGCCGGCAGCAACGCCAATGCCCCACCCGGCCGAGCGCGAAACAGGTTCACGACATCTGCCGTTCATCTCGGCGACGCAAGTTGGCCGCCGGCAGCGTCAGGACCCGCGTCGGATCCGGCCCGCGTACCGCGCCTCCAGCTCGTTGTTGTGCGCGTCGCCGTCCGGGATGTTCGCCGACAGGTAGACCGGGGGCCGCTCCCCCGCCGCCAGCAACCGCGCCACCACCTCCACTGTCACCTGCTGCGCCAGCAGCGCCGCGGTGATCGAGGAGACCGCGCCGACCGCACCGCCACCGGGCAGGGGCAGCGTCGCGTCGCCGTACGGCGCGCCGTTGTCGAGCACCACGTCGGCGAGGTCGCTCAGCTTGCGCCCGGACGGGTGCCGGGAGGTCATCCGGCCGGAGTGTTGCGCCGAGGTGATCGCCACCAACCCGTGCCCGCGCTCCTTCACCAGCGTGGCGAACTCCACCATCGCGCCGTTCACCCCGGAGTTCGAGGCGAGCACGAAGACGTCGGTGGGACGCACCGGGGCCAGCTCGTAGAGGCGGTGCGCGACGGACGGGTCCCGTTCCAGCAGCGGGCCCAGCCGGTCGGCCGGTTCGCCGCCGAGCAGCACCAGGTCACGTAGCGCGATCCGGTTTGTCGGCACCAGACCGCCCGCCCGTCCGGCGATCTCCATGGCGAGGGCCTCCGAGTGCCCGGTGCCGAACGCGTGCACCACGCCGTCGGCTCGGACGGCCTCGGCGATCAGGTCGGCGGCCCGCCCCACCGCCTCCCGCTGACTGGCGGCCACCTGGCCGATCGTCTCGGTCACCACGGCCAGGTAGTCCTCGGCACTCACCGTCATACGTCCTCCGTCGTTCGATTACCTGCCAGCCAGCGAACCGCGAAGTCGACAGCCGCCCGCTGGCGCATCAACCTGCCGGTCCCGGTGCCGACCGGTGCGGTGCGTACCGCTCCGGTGGCCTCCAGGTCCTCGCCCAACGCGGCGAAGTCGTCCGCGTCGAGTCGTACGTCCTGCCACCACACCCATTCCCGA
Organism: Micromonospora trifolii; assembly: GCF_022229005.1. Lineage (GTDB taxonomy): Bacteria > Actinomycetota > Actinomycetes > Mycobacteriales > Micromonosporaceae > Micromonospora > Micromonospora trifolii. The sequence goes on along the minus strand of NZ_JAKKFD010000017.1, from coordinate 97,192 downwards.
CCACCGTCGGCGGTACGCACGGCAGCACCGATCCGCTCCCGGGGCGAGCCGGGGCAGCGGTACTCGGCAAGGTGCAGCGAAGTGCTCACCGAGTGGTCCACGCCGAGCAGCAACACGTCGGCGTCCAGGTCGTAGAGGCGGGCCAGCGGGGAGCCCTCGCCGAGCATGTCCGCCACTGTGTGCCCGGCCACCACCTGCTCGGCGGCCGGGCCGAGCGCGGCGAACGACACGTGCGGATGGGAGCTGCGCAGCGCACCGGGCCAGCCGCGGACCGTCTCGGCGAACGCACCCATGAACCGGCTCGGGGTGACCGCCGGGTCGAAGCCCGGCATCTCCGAGCGGATCAGCGGCCACCAGTCCGCCGGCACCGGAGGGTTGCGCCACTGCGCGGGGTCGCTGTTGTCGGGCGTGTGGGTGGGCACGACGATCGTGCCGTCCGGGCCGAGCGCGTCGCGCAGGGCGAGCACCACAGCATGCGGGCCGCCGCTGACGAAGCCCAGCGGCCGCAGCGAGGCGTGCACCAGCAGCGTCGCGCCGGGGCGTACGCCCAGGACGCGCAGCTGCGCGGCGATCGAGCGACGGCTGCCCGGCCCGCCGGCGTCGGTGGTCACTTTGACGTTCCTTCGCTGACCCGCACGGCTCAGGCCGTTCCGCCGGCTCGGGCCAGGATCGCCTCGGCGAGCGCGGACGGCGCCGCGTCGGGGATCCAGTGGCTCACCCCGGGCAGCTGCACGAACCGGTAATCAGCTGTGACGTTCGGCGCGCACGCCTCGGCGGCGGTCCGGCCGATGGCGATGTCCCGGTCACTCCAGACGTACGTGGTGGGCACGGCGACCGGGCCGACGCCGGCCAGGTCGGCGCGGGACATCGCCCGGTACCAGTTCAGCGCTGCGGTGAGCGCCCCCGGCTCACGCATCGGGTCGGCGTACCGGTTCACCCGGGACGTGTCGCCCACCCCGGAGAGCAGCTTGCGCAGCGCTGTGGCGTGCCACGCCAGCAGCACCTTCTCCGCCTTGTCGGGCTTGCGGAACAGCGCGATGTACGACGACCGGGCCTTCTGCTGGGCGTCGGTGCTCAGGGCGTGCGCCATGGCGGCCGGATGCGGTACGGACACCGCTGTCAGCGTGTGGACCCGCTCGGGGTGCCGGGCGGCGACCCCCCAGGCCACTATCGCGCCCCAGTCGTGGCCGACCAGGTGCACGGCGTCCAGCGCGAGCGCGTCGAGCACCGCCACCACGTCGGTGACGAGTTCGGGGATCCGGTAGTCGGTGACCGCGGTGGGCCGGGCGCCGGGCGAGTACCCGCGCTGGTCCAGCGCGTACGTGCGCAGCCCACCCGCGTGCAGCGCCGGCACCACGTCGTCCCACTCGCCGCTGTGCTGAGGGAAACCGTGCAGCAGCAGGACGGGTACGCCGTCCGTCGGACCGCCGACGGTCACCTCGAACGTGAAGCCTCGCGCATCAACCCGCATGATCAGAAGCGTACCCAGACGGTGGTGTGCCGGTCGCTCCCGCAGGTCAGGCGGATGCCCTGCTGGGCCCGCGACAGTGGTCGGTGTTAGCGTCAGCGAGACAACTTCATATCCGACAGGGGAGCGCACAGCGCTGAGAGTGCGGGCACGCCCGCAGACCCTCGAACCTGATCTGGGTAATGCCAGCGCAGGGAGTTCGGTCGACCTCCAGCCGCGCCGCAGTCCGGTGCCACCGGACGCGGCGTGCGTCTTCTCCTGGTTCGCACTCACGAACTGGGAGCAACACATGGAATCCACCACTGACACACACCGTTGGCGCACCATCGACATCGTGGTCGCCTCGGTGATCGCTGTGGCCTTCGGCGTCATCTTCTGGGCCTGGGGCCTGGTCTGGAGCGCCACCGAGGGCGCGTTCGCCTTCTTCCCGCCGGCGCAGACGCTGCTCTACGGCGTCTGGCTGATGCCGGCGGTGATCGGTGGGCTGGTCATCCGCAAGCCCGGCGCCGCGCTCTACTGCGAGACAGTGGCCGCGGTCCTGTCGGCGCTGCTGGGCAGTCAGTGGGCCGGCACGGTGATTCCGCAGGGCATCGTGCAGGGCATCGGCGCCGAGTTGGCCTTCGCCGCCTTCCGGTACCGGTCGTTCCGGCTGCCGACAGCTGTGTTCGCGGGCGCGCTGACGGGCCTCAGCGCGGCGCTGTTCGACTTCTTCGTCTGGAACGTCGACTACGCGCTCACCGACTACCGCATCCCGTACGCGCTGCTCACCATCGTCAGCGCCACAGTGATCGCCGGCCTGGGCGGCTGGATGCTAACGAAGGCCCTGGCCAACACCGGCGTCCTGGACCGCTTCCCAGCAGGCCGGGACCGAGCCCTGATCTGACCCCACCCACTCGCGTCGATCATGAGGTTGACGGGCGGACTGATCTTCATCACCACCGTCAACCTCATGATCGACCGTGCAGGGGGTAGGCGGGGGCGCGGCCCGGAGGGGGTGGGTTTGGTGGGCGGGGTACTGCTGCGGGGGTTCGGGTGGCGGCACGCTGGGCGGCGCGCCTGGGCGGTGCGCGGGGTTGACCTGCGGGTGGAGGCTGGGGAGCGGGTCTTGCTTCTTGGGCCCTCCGGGGCTGGTAAGAGCACACTGCTCGGCGCGTTGGCCGGGCTGCTTCCCGAGGACTCCGGCGAGCAGGAGGGCACCGTCGAGATCGACGGACTCGACCCACGCAAGGGGCGGGAACGGGTCGGCATCGTCTTCCAGGACCCGGAAACCCAACTGGTGATGGCGCGCTGCGGCGACGACGTCGCCTTCGGGCTGGAGAACCGGGGAGTGCCGGCCGACGAGATCTGGCCCCGGGTGGACGAGGCGCTGCACCGGGTCGGCTTCCCGTACTCCCGGGACCGTCACACAGCGGCGCTCTCCGGCGGTGAGCAGCAACGCCTCGCCCTGGCCGGCGCGCTGGCCCTGCGCCCCGCCCTGCTGCTGCTCGACGAGCCGACAGCCAACCTCGACCCGGCCGGGGCCGAACTGGTCCGGCACGCGGTGGCCGGCGCGCTGGACGCCGACACCACGCTGATCCTGGTCGAACACCGGGTCGCCGAGGCACTGCCGCTGGTCGACCGGGTGGTCGTCCTGGAACCGGGTGGCGGCGTCCGCGCGGACGGCACACCCGAGGCGGTCTTCGCCGCCCACGGCGCCGCCCTGGCCGCCGAGGGGGTCTGGGTGCCCGGTCACCCCATCGCGCCCCGGGCGGCCACCGCCGGCCCCGGGGATCTGTTGCTCACCGCCGACCGGCTCGGCCTGCCGCCCCGGCTGGGCTCCACCGACCTGGGGGTACGCGCCGGTGAGGCACTCGCCGTACGCGGACCGAACGGCGCCGGCAAGTCCACCCTGGCGTTGCTGCTCGGCGGCCTGCTCCGGCCGGGCAGCGGGCGGGTCACCGCGTCCACCGAGTTGGCCGGCGCGGACCACAGCACTCCCCCGCACCGGTGGAGGGCGCCCGCCCTGGCCCGACGGATCGGGTCGGTCTTTCAGGATCCGGAGCACCAGTTCGTCACCAGCACCGTCTTCGACGAGCTGGCGCTCGGCCCGCGCCGCACCGGTCAACCCGAGGCGGCCGTCAAGGAGACAGTGGCCGCGCTGCTGGACCGGCTGCGGCTGGACCGGCTCGCCGCCGCCAACCCGTACACCCTCTCGGGTGGTGAGGCGCGGCGGCTGAGCGTGGCGACGGCCCTGGCCACCGCGCCACGCCTGTTGATCTGCGACGAACCCACCTTCGGCCAGGACCGGCGAACCTGGCGGGAGCTGGTCGACCTCTTCGCCGACCTGCGCGACGCCGGGCACGGCGTGGTCACTGTCACCCACGACGCGGATTTCGTGGCCGCGCTCGCCGATCGCACCGTCACCCTGCACCGCGCCCCGGACGACCAGCGATGATCAGCATCGAGCCGGTCGCCGCGCCGGACGCGCCGTTGGCCCGCCGCAACCCGGTGGCGAAGGTCGCCGCCGCGCTGGTCTTCTCGTTCACACTGCTGGCGACACTGGATCCGGTGGCCCCGGCGATCGCCATCGCCCTCGAACTGGCCGTCCTGCCGCTGTTCGGCATCCGCTACCGGGTGCTGGCCCGACGGGCCTGGCCACTGCTGCTCAGTGCCGCCGGCATCCTGGTCACCCTTGTGCTGTTCGCGGCCGACCGGTCCGGCCGGGTCCTGCTGGACGCGGGACCGGTGCTGGTGAGTACCGGCGTCCTGCTCACCGCGCTCGGCCTGGTGCTGCGGGTGTTCGCGGTGGCCCTGCCCGGTGTGATCGTCTTCGCGACCACCGACCCCACCGACCTGGCCGACGCGTTGATCCAGAACGCGAAGGCACCGGCCCGGTTCGCCATCGGGGCGCTGGCCGCGTTCCGGCTGGTGCCGCTGCTCGGTCAGGAGTGGCAGATGATCAGCATGGCCCGGCGCGCCCGGGGCGTCGACGCGGGACGCAACCCGGTGGCGAAGCTGCGGCTCTTCGCCTCCACCGCGTTCGCGCTGCTGGTGGGGGCGATCCGTCGAGGCACCCGACTGGCGGTGGCGATGGACGCGCGTGGCTTCGACGCCGGCACACCCCGTACCGTCGCCCGCCGGCAGCACTTCACCCGCGCCGACGTCCTCCTCATCGCCGGGTCCGCCGCCCTCGCCGCAGCCACCCTCACCACGAGCATCCTCCTAGGCGCCTTCCGCCCCCTGATCAGCTGACCCCAGCCCCGCCGCGCCCCGCGCCGCCCACCGCCCGCCGCCCGCCGCCAAGATCCGCCCGCCGCCCGCCGCCCGCCGCCCAGATCCGCACAACATCAGGGATGTAGTGGCCTAGCTGGCCATGGAGGCCACTACATCCCTGATATTGCTGCCACCACCCACCACCCACGCACCACTCCCGCCCGCTCCCGCCCGCCCCCGCCCGCTCCCGCCCGCCCGCTCCCGCCCGCCCACGCACCGCTCCCGCCCGCTCCCGCCGATCTTGCGGTTCCTGTCGCCGATTCGTCCCGGGAAGCCGGTTATGCGAGGACAGGAAGTGCAAGATCGACGGGGGCGGGGGCGGGGGCGGGGGCGGGGGCGGGGGTGGGCGGGCAGGGCTGGGTGGGGTGGGGTGGTTCGATCTAGCTGCGGCGGAAGGCGTAGCGGCGGGTCTGGCCGGCCTGCTGGCTGCGGCCGAGGCCGGAGCGGTTGCCGCCGCCCTGCGGTGGCCCGGCCGTGGGTGCCTTCGGTCGCCCGGTCGGCTTCGGCAGATCGCCCACCGAAGGCGCGTCGACAACCGCCGGCACATCGACAGCTGCCGGCACCTCGCCCGGCAGCGCCGGCTCCACCAGTGCCACCGACAGCGTCGGCTCGGCCAGCGTCGCCGGTTCGACGAGCACCGCCGGCAGGGCCGATTCGACAGCGAGGTCGAGGGCCGGGAGCGTGGTGGGGAGCGGGCCGTGGCCGGCTGCCGGGTCGACGCCGAGGGGCGTCGCTCCGGGGGTACGGGACTTCTTCGGGTTACGCCTGGCAGGCATCCGGGCCTCCTTCAATGCCGACCGGCACGGCCGGTCCCGCGCTGCGGCGGTCGGTCGGATCGGCTGGTGACCGCCGTTGCGCGACGGTCGAGTGGGGAAGGGACTGCTCACCGGGGCCAGGCAGGGCCATCGCCGCCGAACGGCGGGGAGGGGATGCGGGACGCCCGGGAGCGCACGGACCGCGACGCGGGACGGCGGGCCGGCTCGGAAGTGGGGCGTCAGTTGCGCATGTTCGTACCGTAGCCACCGCCCGACCGACGCGCATCCGTTTTTACTGGCACGATCGGCACATGCTGATCGCGTTCTCGATCACCCCGCTCGGCGGTGACGACTCCGTGGGCGACCTGGTCGCCGAGGCGGTGCGGGTGGTCCGTGCGTCCGGCCTGCCCAACCGGACCGATGCCATGTTCACCACCGTCGAGGGTGAGTGGGACGAGGTGATGGCGGTGGTGAAGCGGGCGGTCGACGTGGTCGCCGCGCAGGCGCCCCGGGTGAGTGTGGTGCTCAAGGCCGACGTCCGGCCCGGGGTCACCGACGCGCTGACCGGGAAGATCGCCCGAATCGAAGCCCGTCTCGCCGAAGGCTGACGTGCGCGGCGCGGGATGACGACACGTTTCCCTGTGCGGGGCTCACCGACCAGTGTCGAAAGCCCGAGCCGCCAGCGGCAATGCCCACATCACGTGCAGTAACGGGACGTCGATCACTGGTCCGTATCGGCTCACATCACGGTAAGTTTCCAAGCGCTGATAGTGGTGTGACGAGAGGTGGCGGCACGAATGGCTGATCAGGCGAGGGCACAAATCGGTGTGACCGGGCTGGCGGTGATGGGTCGCAACGTGGCCCGCAACCTGGCCCGCAACGGCTTCACGGTGGCAGTGCACAACCGCTCGCCGGAGCGCACCCGCAGCCTGGTCGCCGAGCACGGCGACGAGGGCACGTTCGTGCCGGGCGAGACGATGGCCGATTTCGTGGCGTCACTGGAACGCCCTCGCGCTGTCATCGTCATGGTGAAGGCCGGCGCGCCCACCGACGCGGTGATCGACGAGTTGGTGCCGCTGCTCGACGAGGGCGACATCATTGTCGACTGTGGCAACGCCCACTTCGCCGACACGCGCCGCCGCGAGGAGGCGCTGCGGGCGCAGGGGCTGCACTTCAGCGGCACCGGCGTCTCCGGCGGCGAGGAGGGCGCGCTGCGCGGGCCGAGCATCATGCCGGGCGGTTCCGCCGAGTCGTATGCGAAGCTCGGGCCGATGTTCGAGAAGATCGCCGCCCAGGTGGACGGCGTGCCGTGCTGCACGCACGTCGGGCCGGACGGCGCCGGGCACTTCGTCAAGATGGTGCACAACGGCATCGAGTACGCCGACATGCAGCTCATCGCCGAGGCGTACGACCTGCTGCGGGCCGGCCTGGACGCGACGCCGGCCGAGATCGCGGAGATCTTCCGGGAGTGGAACAACGGCGAGCTGGAGTCGTTCCTCATCGAGATCACCGCCGACGTGCTCGCGCACACCGACGCGGCGACCGGCCGGTCGTTCGTGGACATCGTGCAGGACCGGGCCGAGCAGAAGGGCACCGGTCGGTGGACCGTGCAGAGTGCCCTGGACCTGGGCATCCCGATCACCGGAATCGCCGAGGCGACCTTCGCCCGTTCGCTCTCCGGGCACGTCGACCAGCGCGAGGCGGCCCGCCGGGCGTTCCCCGACGCGGGTGAGAAGTGGCAGGTCACCGACCGGGAGACCTTCGTCGAGGACGTCCGCCGGGCGCTGCTCGCTTCCAAGATCGTGGCGTACGCGCAGGGCTTCGACCACATCCGCGCGGGCAGCAAGGAATACAACTGGGACATCGACCTGGGCGGCACCGCCACGATCTGGCGGGGCGGCTGCATCATCCGGGCGCGCTTCCTGAACCGGATCCGCGAGGCGTACGACGAGCAGCCCGATCTGCCGACGCTGCTGGTGGCGCCGTACTTCGCCGAGGCGGTCAGCGCCGGCGTGCCGAGCTGGCGGCGGGTGGTGGCCGACGCGACGCGGGCCGGTGTGCCGACGCCCGCGTTCTCGTCGTCGCTGGCATACTTCGACGCGTTGCGCGCGGAGCGGCTGCCGGCCGCGCTGATCCAGGGTCTGCGGGACAACTTCGGCGCGCACACCTACCAGCGGGTGGACCGCGAGGGCTCGTTCCACACCACCTGGGCCGCCGACCGCACCGAGTCTCCGGCGTAGCCGGGGCGGCGCCGGGAGCGCCGCCGTGATCGTGCTCGATCCTTGATGTAGTGGTCTCCCCCGGGTGGGGAGGCCACTACATCCATGTTCGGGGTGAGAACGTGGCGAGGGCGGCGCGGGGAACGGTCAAGCGACCGTGGCGTGCATCTCCCAGACGAGGATCTCGGCCGGTTCGTCGGCGGTGACCCGCCGGCCACCGGTCATGGTGAGCCGGGCGGCGTCGCCGCTGCCGAGAGGGCCGCTGCCCTCAAGGGTCACAGTGCCGTCGGGCACGTAGAGGTGCACGTAGGGCGCGTCGGGGATGGTGACCTCGTCGCCGGGGGCGAGACGGGCGGCGTGCAGGGTCGCGTACCGGTTGCGGATCCGGATCGCGGACGCACCGTCGTAGCGGTCCATCCCGGAGGCGATCGGCACCAGGCCCCCGCGGAGCAACTCGTCCTCGATCTCCAACTGCTCGTAGCCGGGGTCGACGCCCTGCTCATCGGGGAGCACCCACATCTGCACGAAGTGCACCGGGTCGGCGTGCGGCTCCTGGTTGTTGAGCCGCCAGGCGTCGTTCTTCTCCGAGTGCAGGATGCCGGTGCCGGCGCTCATCCGTTGGGCCAGGCCCGGGTAGATCACCCCGGAGTGCCCGGTGGAGTCCTGGTGCACCAGGGAACCGCGCAGCACCCAGGTCACGATCTCCATGTCCTGGTGCGGGTGGGTCTCGAACCCGGCTCCCGGTCGGACCACGTCGTCGTTGTTGACCAGCAGCAGGCCATGGTGGGTGTTGGCCGGGTCGTAGTGCCGGGAGAACGAGAAGGAGTGCTTGGAGTCCAGCCAGGAGATCCGGGTGGCGAAGCGATCATCGGCACGACGGATGTCGACAGCGGGCGCGGGGGCGGTCACCAGGCACGCGGCCCGGCGTCGGGGGTCGACGGGGCCCAGGTCAGGGCCGGCTCGCCGGTGGCCAGTTCAGCGATCTCACCGGTGCGCAGCTGCGGTGTGTGGCCGAACTCGGCGCAGTGCTGCTCGGCGATCTCGGCACAGATCTCGGCCACCTGCTCGCAGATCGGGTCGCCCAGGTCGGCGGCGTTCAACGCCATGATCATTTTGAATCGAAGATCGCGCATGTGCCCCCCAACCGCCGTCGTCCCACCACCTCCGGACCCTACCCGCCGCCCCTGCGCAGGACCCCGAAACGAGCGCACCACCCCACCTCCGCACCGGCCGCGCGCCCACCCCGGGTCGGGTCGATCATGGAGTTGTGGTGGTGAACATGAGTCATAACAGCGCCCAACCCGGCCACCACAACTCCATGATCCACGGGCGGGACGGGGTGGGGACGGGGCGGCGCCCCCCGCACGAGGGGTGCGGGGGGCGCCGGGACAGCTGGGGTCGGTTGGTCGGTCAGAAGAAGCGGCGGCGCTTGGCCTTCTGCGGACGCATCAGGTCCGCACCCTTCGTGAGCAACCGGGTCGCCCCGGAGGGACCACGCCGGGCCTCCAGGGTGTGGCTGAGCCGGCGGGCGCCGGCCGCGGCCAGCGGCACCGCGATCGCCATCACCGCCCACTGGGCAATGCGCTTCTGGATCATGTGGGTTCACCTCCGTCAGTGGCTTCTGACGTCTCTGATACCCAGAGTGACGTGCGGGTAAGCGCGTCGGCTCAGATAACCGGGGCGACCGGGTTGGGCAGCGCGCCGCCGAAGCGTCGGTCCCGCTGGGCGTACAACTCGCACGCGTACCAGAGGTGGCGGCGGTCGAAGTCGGGCCAGAGCGTGTCCAGGAAGACCAACTCGGCGTACGCGGTCTGCCAGAGCAGGAAGTTGGAGATCCGCTCCTCCCCGGAGGGACGCAGGAACAGGTCCACCTCCGGGATCTCCGGGTGGTAGAGGTACTTCGCCACGGTCTTCTCGGTGACCTTCGCCGGGTCCAGCCGGCCGGCCGCCACGTCCCGCGCGATCGCGGCGGCGGCATCACCGATCTCGGCCTGCCCGCCGTAGTTCACGCAAAACTGCAGGGTCAGCGTCGAGTTGTCGCGGGACATCTCCTCGGCGGTCTGCAACTCGGAGATGACGCTCTTCCACAGCCGACCGGGCCGGCCCGACCACACCACCCGTACGCCCAGGTCGACCAACTGGTCGCGGCGGCGACGGATCACGTCCCGGTTGAACCCCATCAGGAACCGGACCTCGTCCGGCGAGCGTCGCCAGTTCTCGGTGGAGAACGCGTACGCCGACAGGTAAGGGATGCCCATCTCGATGGCGCCCTCGATGGTGTCGAAGAGGCTGTGCTCCCCCGCCTCGTGCCCCTTGGTGCGCGGTAGCCCGCGGTCCTTGGCCCAGCGGCCGTTGCCGTCCATCACCACCGCCACGTGCTTCGGCACCGCCTCGGTGGGCAGCGCCGGGGGACGGGCCCCGGACGGGTGTGGCACCGGCGGCGTCGGCTCGCGCCGGCTGGCCTTCTTCGATCGGATCACTCGGTCACTCCCTGTTCGCGCCGTCCGCCCCGGCCTCGACGTCGCCGCGTGGCCGGAGCACCACGGCCCCGGTGCCCTTCGGCGGCGGGGCCGTGCCGGCCGCCGAGGAACCCCGGTCGACCAGCGGCAGCGAGCGTAGCGCGCGCTCCAGGTGCCACTGCAGGTGAGCCGCGACCAGCCCACTGCACTCCCGACGTACGGCGGCGTCGGTGGCGTCGGCGATCACCCAGTCGCCGGTGGTGAGCGCTGACATCAGATCGATGGTGGCCGGCGCGGGATGGGCCGCCCCGGGTGGCCGACAATCCAGGCAGACCGCGCCACCGGCCGGCACGGAGAACGCCCGGTGCCGCCCGGGCGTGCCGCAGACCGCGCAGGCGACAAGCGCCGGCGCCCAGCCGGCCAGGGACATCCCGCGCAGCAGGTACGCGTCGAGCACCAGGGTGGTGGCGTGCTCGCCCCGGGACAGCGCCTTCAGCGCGCCGATGGTGAGCTGGAACAGTCGCAGCGACGGCTCCCGTTCCACCGGGGTCAGCCGCTCGGCGGTTTCGGCGATCGCGCTGGCCGCCGTGTAGCGCGGATAGTCACCCAGGAACCGTTTGCCGTACAGCTCGATGCCCTCGACCTGGCTCACTGTGTGCAGGGAGCTGCCGTGGTTGCCCTTCGGGTCACCGGCGAGTTGGAGGTCGACGTGGCCGAACGGCTCCAGCCGGGCGCCGAACTTGCTGGTGGTGCGGCGGATCCCTCGTGCCACCGCGCGCAGCCGGCCGTGCCGGCGGGTGAGCAGGGTGATGATCCGGTCGGACTCGCCGAGCTTCTGCACACGCAGCACCACCGCGTCGTCGCGGTAGAGCTGTCGGCGATACCCGGCCATCGGGCCATTCTCCCTCGGGGTGTGAAATCAGGGTTGGTTCGGGGTGCAAGCGCGGATGAACCCCGATGCGGCCAACTCGTGCTCGGTCGTAGCGTGCTGGTCATGGCACTACAGCTGACCACCGCCCCCCGCCGTCGTCGCGTCGCCGCTCCGGTCGCGCTAGGGCTCGCCACCACCCTCATCGTGCTCGCGGGGTGCGACAACCTGTCGTTCCGTCGGCTCGACTACGACAACACCGAGGCGGTCCGGATCACCACGGTCCGGCTCTCCGGGGGCTCGGGCGACGTGGTGATCCGCGGCACCGGCCCGGCGTCCGAGGTGCGCATCAAGCGGGTGGTGCGCTACCAGGGCGGCGAACCGGACAACGCCCGGTACGAGATCAAGGGCAGCGAGCTGGTGCTGAACACCGACTGCGGCTCGCGGTGCAGCATCTCCTACGAGGTGACGGTGCCGGAGGGCGTGGCGGTGCAGGGCGAGACCAGCTCCGGCAACGTCGAGCTGAGCCGGATCGGCACCGTGGAGCTACAGGTCAGCTCGGGCGACGTGCGGATCTCCGGTGCGTCCGGCGCGGTCGGGGTGGAGGCCCGCTCCGGCAACATCGAGGTGAGCGAGGCCGCCGCGGCGGTACGGCTGCGCGCCTCGTCCGGAGACATCAGCGCACGCCGGCTGGGCGGTACTGTCGACGCCGAGGCCAGCTCCGGCAATGTCAACGTGGAGCTGGACAAGCCCGCCTCGGCCCGGGTCCACGCCTCCAGCGGTGATGTCACGCTGCTGGTGCCGCAGGGCAGCTACCGGGTCCGGTCCAACGCCGACTCCGGCGACAAGACCGTCACCGTCGCCGACAACCCGGCGGCGTCCCTGGTGCTCGACGGTTCGGCCGACAGCGGCAACCTCACGATCAGCGAGCGTTGATCTCGACGCTGGCCGCCTCCCCGGTCGTCCGCTGCGCCGGCACCACAGCTCGTCCGGCGGTCGCCCCGGCACCGTCAGCCGCTTCGGCACCCGGTCGGACCGCCGCGTCGGCGGACTCCGCCGGGCCACCGGGGATCAGCTCTGGGCGGCGACGGGCGGCGACGTCCTCGACCCAGCCGACGGCCAGGGTGACCAGCCCGACCAGGGCGAAGACCAGCAGCACCCGGATGGCCAGGCCCACCGGGTCCTGGTGGGACCAGCCCACCACGTCGACCAGTGGAGTGAGCGCCACCACGAACGGCATGTGCCAGAGGTAGACGGTGAGCGCCCGCCGGTTGAGCACCGTCACCGCCCGGTCGGCCAGTCGGCTCCGGCTCAGCCAGGCCACCCCGGCGGGCGCCCGGCCCAGCACGATCAGGATGAACGCGGCGGACCAGAGGGCGTTGCCCAGGGGGTTGTCGTTCAGGTCGTACCCGCGTGGCCCGGGATGCCCGACGATCCAGGCGCCGCCGCCCACGGCGAGGGCCAGCGCCAACGGGTACAGCAGCCGGCCGGAGAGTCGGCGCAGCATCCCGGCATGGTGGGCGAAGCCGAGCAGCCACGCGCCGAAGTAGAGGCCGAACTCGCGCAGCACCGGCGGCGCCGGGTAGATCCCCACCTCGATCGACACCAGCAGGAGGTACGGGGCGAGCAGGGTCAGCAGCGGGGCACGCCGGAACAGCCAGAACGCGACCGGCGAGGCGAGCACGAACCAGAGATAGTCGCGCAGGTACCAGATGATGCTCAACGCCAGCGCGCCCCAGTTGTTGGACGGCGGGTCGGCGATCGGGAACAACCACAGCAGCACCCGTGGGCTCACCGACAGCCCGGTGAACAGCATGGCCGGCACGAAGACCACCGCGAGCACCCACAGCGACGGCAGCAGCCGGCGCAACCGACGCCCGACCGCCGCCGGTCCGGCGCGGGTCAGCGACGCTGCCATCAGCGAGCCTGCCAGCGCGAACATCACCGACATGGCGGGGAAGACGAGGGTGAGGGTCGCCCATCCGGTGACGTGGTAGACCACCACTCGAACGATGGCCAGGGCACGGAGAACGTCGAGGTACCTGTTGCGCATCAGCCTGCATCTCGGTCGGGGACGCGGGGCAGAACTTTCCTACCCTGCGTGGCGCCCGCACCAAACGACGGCTATCTCAACCGAACGTGAACATCCCCAGCCGCCCGACCGAAGGCGATCGTGCCGCCGGTCGGGCACCGCCGACGAGGTGGGTCAGAAGCCCAGCTTGCGCAGCTGCCTCGGGTCGCGCTGCCAATCCTTCGCGACCCGCACGTGCAGGTCGAGGTAGACCCGACCGCCGAGCAGCTCCTCGATCTGCTTGCGGGCGTTGGTGCCGACCTCCTTGAGCCGACTCGCCTTGTGCCCGAGCACGATGGCCTTCTGGCTGGGCCGCTCCACGTACAGGTCGGCGTAGATCTTCATGACCTGACCCTCGGGGATCATCTCCTCCACCACCACGGCGATGGAGTGCGGCAGCTCGTCGCGGACCCCCTCCAGGGCGGCCTCCCGGATCAGCTCGGCGACCAGCACCTGCTCGGGATCGTCGGTGAGCATGTCGTCCGGGTAGAGCTGCGGCGACGGCGGCAGGTACTTGGTCATCACCTCGACGAGGGTGTCCACCTGGTGCCCGGACACCGCGCTCACCGGCACGATCTCGGCGAACTCCCCCATCTTGCTGACCGCCAGCAGCTGCTCCGCCAGGCGACGCTTGTCCACCAGGTCGGTCTTGGTGACCACCGCCAGGACTGTCGCCTTCAACTCGGCCAGCTCGCCGGTGATGAACCGGTCACCGCGCCCGACCGGCTCGTCCGCGGGGATGCACAGGCCGATCACGTCGACCTCGGTCCAGGTGGATCGGACCAGGTCGTTGAGACGCTCGCCGAGCAGCGTACGGGGGCGGTGCAGGCCCGGCGTGTCGACGAGGACCAGCTGCGACTCCGGTCGGTGCAGCACCGCCCGGATGACGTGCCGGGTGGTCTGCGGCTTGTTCGAGGTGATGGCGATCTTGGTGCCGACGATGGCGTTGGTCAGCGTCGACTTGCCGGCGTTGGGACGACCGACGAAGCAGCCGAACCCGGCCCGGTACGGACGCGCCTCCGGATCCTGCACCGGGCTCACTGGGTCACCGTGCCGAGGACCGTGCCGTCCGGAGCGGCCACGTGGACCGGCGCGTCCGCCGCGAGGTCTCGTACCGCCGCGTGCCCGGCGCCGTCCAGCGTCGACGCCTCGGTCACCACCACCGCGGCCTCCAGCCGACTCGCCCCGGCCGCCACGGCTGAGGCGACAGCCAACTGCAACGCGGTGAGCGTCAGCGACGGCAGCGCGACACTGGCCGCCGCGTACGTCCGGCCGTCCTGGTCGCGGACCGCGGCGCCCTCCACGGCGCCGACCCGCGCGCGGGCTCCCCGGGCCAGGACGACGAGCTTGCCGTCCTCGGCGCTCAGCGCGCCCGACGCGGTGGGGGTGGGCCGGGCGGCAGGCGCGGCGGGTGTGTCAGGCATCGGCGGGTTGCCTCTCGTCGTCTCGATAGTTGTCGGTGTCGTCCCCGGGGCCGGCGTGCTCGCCGCGCCCCGCGGTGTCCTGCTCATCGCCCGGCTCCACCCGACTGACCAGGACGGTGTCGATCCGGTTGCGCCGGCCGGTGGTGCCCTCGGCGACCAGGCGGAGACCGGCGACCTCGGCCTCGGCACCCGGGATCGGCACCCGCCCGAGCGACTGGGCGAGCAGACCGCCGACCGTCTCCACCTCGTCGGTGGGCAGGTCGGTGTCGAACATCTCGCCGAGATTCTCCACCGGCAGGCGGGCGGTCACCCGCACCGAGGAGTCCGCCAGACGTTCGACGGGCGGGCGCTCGACATCGTACTCGTCGGTGATCTCACCGACGATCTCCTCGAGGATGTCCTCGATGGTGACCAGACCGCCGGTGCCGCCGTACTCGTCGACCACGATGACCAGGTGGTTGCGGGCCGCCTGCATCTCGGACAGCAGGTCGTCGACCGGCTTCGACTCCGGTACGAAGGTCGCCGGGCGCATCAGCTCGGCCACCGGCAACTGCTCGGCGCTCGGGTCCCCGCCACGGGAGCGCCGGATCAGGTCCTTGAGGTAGAGCACCCCCAGCACGTCGTCGACGCTCTCGCCGATCACCGGGATGCGGGAGAAGCCGGAGCGCAGGAAGAGCGCCAGCGCCTGAGCGAGCGTCTTGCCCTCCTCGATCCACACCATCTCGGTACGCGGCACCATCACCTCACGGGCGATGGTGTCGCCGAGCGCGAAGACGGAGTGGATCATCTGGCGTTCGCCGTGCTCGACGACGCCACGCTGCTCGGCCAGGTCGACCAGCTCCCGCAGCTCCACCTGGGTGGCGAACGGACCTTCCCGGAAGCCGCGCCCCGGGGTGACCGCGTTGCCGATCAGGATCAGCAGCGACGCGAGCGGGTTGAGCGCCCGGCCCAGCCAGCGGACCAGCGGCGCCACCGCACGACCCACGGCGTAGGCGTGCTGCCGGCCGATGGTGCGCGGGGCGACGCCCACCACCACGAAGCTGACCACCGTCATCGCGCCGGCGGTCACCAGCGCGGCCCGCCAGCCGGCGCCGAAGCTGTCCACCGCCACGAGCGCCACCAGTGTGGTGGCGGTCAGCTCGGCGAGCAGCCGCAACAGCAGGAGCAGGTTGAGGTGCCGGACGACGTCGCCGGCGACGACCTGGAGGGTATGGGCACCGCGCACGCCGTCGCGGGCCAGCTCGGCGGCTCGGGCCGGTGAGACCGCGGCGAGGGCCGCCTCGGTCATCGCGATAAGGCCGGCCAGCACCACCAGACCGGCCGCGAAGACGATCAGCTGGAAGTCGGGAAGGCCGGCGGTGGCGCCGGCCGCGAGTAACGGAGGAGTGGACATCACTGGGTGCGGGTCGACCGCCAGCTCGCCAGCAGTCGAGCCTGGAGTGCGAACATCTCCCGTTCTTCCTCCGGCTCGGCGTGGTCGTAGCCGAGCAGGTGCAGCACCCCGTGCACGGTGAGCAGGTGCAGCTCGTCGGCGGGCGCGTGCCCGGCGGTCGCCGCCTGCTTGGCCGCCACCTCCGGGCAGAGCACGATGTCGCCGAGCAGGGCGGGCTCGCCGCCGGCCGGTGCGGACTCACCCGGGCCGTGGTCGACGCTGCCCTCGTCCATGGGGAAGGCGAGCACGTCGGTCGGGCCGTCGCCACCCATCCAGCGGTGGTTCAGCTCGGTCATGTAGTCGATGTCGACAAGCAGCACTGACAGCTCGGCGAGGGGGTTGACCCCCATCTCGTCGAGGGCGTGCCGGGCGACGGCGAGCACGGCGTCGGTGTCGACGTCGACACCGGACTCGTTGGCGATCTCGATGGACAACTGCTTTCCTCTGCTTTAGCGGCGGCGGGCGGCCCGGCCGCCCTGGGCGGGTCGCCCAGGCACGGCGTGAACGCCCTGCGCCTGCTGGTTCTCCCGCTCGGCGTCCCAGCGGGCGTACGCGTCGACGATCTCCCCGACCAGCTGGTGGCGGACCACGTCGGAGCTGGACAACTGGGAGAAGTGCACGTCATCGACGTTTTCCAGGATCTCCCGAACCACCCGCAGGCCGCTGCTCGTCCCGCCGGGAAGGTCCACCTGGGTGATGTCACCGGTCACGACGATCTTGGAGTTGAAGCCGAGTCGGGTGAGGAACATCTTCATCTGCTCGGGCGTCGTGTTCTGCGCCTCGTCCAGGATGATGAACGCGTCGTTGAGCGTCCGACCCCGCATGTAGGCGAGGGGGGCGACCTCGATCGTCCCGGCGGCCATCAACTTCGGGATGGTCTCCGGGTCGAGCATGTCGTGCAGCGCGTCGTAGAGCGGGCGCAGGTACGGGTCGATCTTCTCGTTGAGCGTGCCGGGCAGGAAGCCCAGTCGCTCGCCCGCCTCGACCGCCGGCCGGGTGAGGATGATCCGGTTGACCTGCTTGGCCTGCAACGCCTGGACGGCCTTCGCCATCGCCAGGTAGGTCTTTCCGGTGCCGGCCGGGCCGATGCCGAAGACGATGGTGTGGGTGTCGATCGCGTCGACGTACTTCTTCTGCCCGAGCGTCTTGGGGCGGATGGTGCGCCCGCGCCGGGAGAGGATGTTGAGTGTCAGGACCTCGGCGGGCCGCTCGGCGCTGCCCTGCTCGAGCATGCCGACGGTACGCCGGACGGCGTCACTGGTCAGGGTCTCGCCTTTCTCGATGAGTTCGAGGAGCTCGCTGAAGACCCGCTCGGCGAGGGCGTTGTCCGCAGGGTCACCGGTGATGGTGATCTCGTTGCCGCGGACGTGCACGTCACTGGTGACCGAGCGTTCGACGAGTCTGAGGATCTCGTCGCCTGCGCCGAGCAGATTGACCATGATCTTCGGGTCGGGCACTGTGATCCTGGTCTGCATCCGGGGCGGGCCGGGAGGTGGGGTGCCGGTCATAGGTTGGGCCGAAGGGCCCTGCGCCACCTGCTCTCGATCTCGGCGCCGGCCTGGTGGCCTGGCGTGCGGACGTTACACCCATCGTATCGGTTCAACGCGGGCCGCATCGCGCCCATTTCCGCTGGCCGCGATCAACTCCCGGCCCGGAAGTCGTACCGGTCGAAGGTCTCCTGATGGCGGGTGAACCGGTACGTCGCCCAGTGCATCCGGACCACGGCGCCGGCCTCGTCCCGGGTCAGCCGCAGCAGCTCACCGACCTCCCGACCGGAGACCACCCGGAACACGTCCGGCTGGTCCGGCAGCGGGGTGAAGATCGCCGGCGGACGTCCGGCCGGGTCACCGACCCCGCGCGCCCGCAGGGTGCCGTCGTGCCAGGAGAAGACGTACTCGGAGCCCTCGCCCCACCAGCGGCCGAGCGCACCCCGCAGGGCCGCCGGCGCTGGCGCGCCGGGTCGCCAGGGCTCGATCTCGGCCGGGTCGTGCTCGACCGCCGCGGCGAGCAGCCGGTGCGGCAGATCGAACAGTTCGGTCGCCGTACCGGACGAGCCGAGCACCGCAGCGCCCATCGCGCCGGCCGTGCCGTCACCACCGCGGCGGCCGTACACCCCGGCGAGGAAGCCGGGCATCGCCCCGTCGTGCCCCACGTGCATCACCCGCTCCCCCTGCGGAATCAGGATCAGCCCGAGCCCGAAGCCCGCGCTCCAGAGCGTCTCGTCGGTGGTGGTCAGCGGCCAACGCATCTCGTCCAGGGTGGCCGGGGCGAGGACCGCGCCGGCCGGGTCCAGCGCCGTCGGGTCGGCCAGGAACGCCGCCCACCGGGCCATGTCGGTAGCTGTGCTCCAGAGTTGGGCGGCCGGGCCGACCGCGCCGAAGTCGGTCGGCGGTTCCGGGTGCGCCTCGTCGGAGTACGCGTCGACCAGGAACCCGGTGGCCGCCGATGGCAGTGGGGTCACAGTGGTGTCGGTCAGTCCCAGCGGCGTCAGGATCCGCTCGGTGAGCGCCTGGGCCCAACTCCCGCCCCGGAGTCGGGCGACGAGTTGGCCGAGTACGGCCAGGCCCAGGTTGGAGTAGTGGAACCGCCGGCCGGTCGGCAGCACCCGTTCGGCCCGGTCCAGCTCGGCGACCAGTTGGTCGTCGTCCGGTGCGCGCAGGCTGTCCCACACATCACCGAACGGCTCGCGTTGCAGGCCACCGGTGTGCGACAGCAACCGGCGTACGGTCAGCTCGCCGTGCGCCGGGAGGTCCAGGTGCCGGCCCACCGGGTCGTCCAGGTCCAGCAGCCCGTCGTCGCGGCACTGGAGGACCAGCACCGCTGTGAACGTCTTGGTGACCGAGCCGATCCGGAACTGGGTGCCCGGCCCCAGTGGGCTGTCGGTGCCGGTCTCGCCGACGGTGCGGCTCCAGAGCGGCCGGTCGGCCCGGTGCAGCGCCGCCGACACCGCCGGCACCCGGGCCTCGGCCTGCACCCGCCGGACCAACCGGTCCAGGTGCTCATCCACCCCAGAGCCAGGCCCCGCACCCGGGTTCACGCCCCCGCTCCGCTTCGCTGCGCGCCGACGTGAGGCACCCGACTGAGCCTTCTGGTTCGCTCGCTCACGCCAGGTTCCGGGCGAGCATCGGGCCGAGTGGCGCACCACCGAGCAGGTGCGCGTGCACGTGGAACACCTCCTGCCCGCCGTACGCGCCGGTGTTGAACATCAGCCGGAAACCGTCGCCGAGCAGCCCCTCGTCCTCGGCCACGGCGGCGGACGTCGCCAGCACGTCGGCGGCCAGCGCCGGGTCACCCTGGGCGAGCGTGGCGACGTCGGCGTAGTGCTCCTTCGGAATGACCAGGACGTGCACCGGCGCCTTCGGGTCGATGTCGCGGAAGGCGAGAGTGGTCTCGGTCTCCCGGACCACTGTTGCCGGGATCTCCCCGGCGACGATGCGGCAGAACAGGCAGTCGGATCCCATCGGGGCAGTGTAAGGACTGACGGGCCGGGGTCGCTCCGGCGCAGCACGCGCCGCCGGCCCGTTCGCAGGGACGGTACGGCTGAGGCAGGATGGCCGGCATGACGGATCGGGCGGTACTCGTGACCGGGGCCTCGCGCGGGATCGGCCGCGCCGTGGCGAGGGCGTTCGCAGCCGGCGGCGACCGGGTGGCCATTCACCACCGCGACTCCGCCGACGCGGCCGAGGAGCTGCGCGCGCAACTGCCGGGCACCGGGCACGTGGTGGTCCGCGCCGACCTGACCGACCCGGACGCGATCCGGGTCATGGTGGACCGGGCCGCCGAACAGCTCGGCGGGCTGGATGTGCTGGTCAACAACGCCGGGACGTACGGCGACCGCGACGACCCGCACCCGATCTTCGGCGCCTCGTACGAGGAGTGGCAGAAGCGCTGGCGGCAGGTGCTGGAGACCAACCTGACCGGCGCCGGCAACGTCACCTGGTGCGCCGCACAGCACATGCGCGAACGCGGCGGGCGGATCGTCAACGTCTCGTCCCGTGGCGCGTTCCGCGGCGAACCGCACCAGCCGGCGTACGGCGCCAGCAAGGCGGGGCTGAACGCGCTGGGCCAGTCCCTCGCCGTGGCGCTCGCGCCGTACGGCATCGCTGTGGCCACCGTCGCGCCGGGCTTCGTGGCGACCGACATGGTCACCGAGTACCTGCGCGGTGAGGAGGGCGCGGCCATCCGCGCGCAGAGCCCGTTCGACCGGGTGGGCCGACCGGAGGAGATCGCCGCCGCCGTGCACTGGCTGGCCTCGCCGCAGGCCGAGTGGGCCTCCGGCACGATCGTCGACCTCAACGGCGCTTCCTACCTGCGCAGTTGACCCGACACCGCGAAGCGGGTGACAGCGTGCGCCTACCTGTAGATGAGGAAGGCCACGAAGAGCGCCACGGCGACAACCACTGCGATCGTGGCTGCGATACGGACCCTTGATCTGCTTCGATAGGTCATTGCCCGCAGCGCCATCTCCTTTTCGAGTCTCGCTCTCGCCGCTGCACGTTGCCGGTCACGAATGGTGTTGGGCTCGATCACCGCCCAACGATCATCGCGTCGCACCCGGGTCGGTGGCTCACGGTTGAGTTTGCTCCAGCGCAAACCAGAGGCGTCGGTGAAATAGACCCCGATGGCCAGATCACCGGTCTTGGCCCTCCGTGCGACGTCGACCCCTGGCACCTCCAGATAGGAAAAGCTCCCCGCGACCTCTCCCATCAGGACGTGCAGGGGGGACGGATAGTTGCCGATCAACCGCTCATTCCTCAGGAGCATGACCCGCAGGTCGTAGAACGGCACGCCGCTGTAATTGGCGATGGTGAAGCTTGGCACCTCGTCAACACCCTGCGGCAGGTCGTCCAACACGGGAACTATCAACCGCGCCTGAGCTGCCTCGTTGTCGCGTTGTTCCTCTCGCCGAACCTGGATCTCATGGCGAAACAGAAGCCAGGTAGCCATTGCGGCAAGACCCGACAGCAGCAGGCCGACGACACTTCCCCACGCCTGCATCCAGTCGGTGATCTTCGGAGCCTCGGCAGCGAGCACCGCGCCAGGGTACGCGTGACCATCCACAAGGGTTGATCGATTGTCGGCCATTGGACCGTCCCTGGCCGTGGCGATCGCCAGGTCGCGGCTCGCTCGCGTGCCGACCGCCGGCGGATCACCCGGACGGGGAGGTGGTTGACGGTTCGCGGGCGGGTAAGTCCCACCGAATGGCCGACTCCGCGCTGCTGGACCTCACCGCCGACTACCGGGTGGCCGATGGCCACGACGACGACCCCGTCCTGCTCCGCCCCGACGGCACCCCCGTCGAGACCTGGCGCGAGGACTACCCGTACGACGAGCGACTGGACCGCGAGGAGTACGACCGCGACAAGCGGCTGCTCCAGATCGAGCTACTGAAACTCCAGGACTGGATCAAGGAGTCCGGCGAGCGTCTGGTGATCCTCTTCGAGGGCCGGGACGCGGCGGGCAAGGGCGGCACCATCAAACGCTTCATGGAGCACCTCAACCCGCGTGGCGCGTCGGTGGTGGCGCTCGCCAAGCCGGACGAGCGGGAGGCCGCCCAGTGGTACTTCCAGCGGTGGCTGGCACACCTGCCGGCGGCCGGCGAGATCGTGCTGTTCGACCGTTCCTGGTACAACCGGGCCGGCGTGGAGCGGGTGATGGGCTTCTGTAGCCGCAAGGAGTACCTGGAGTTTCTGCGGCAGGCCCCGGAGCTGGAACGGATGTTGGTGCGCTCGGGCATCCGGCTGGTCAAGTTCTGGTTCTCCGTCTCCCAGAACGAGCAGCGCACCCGGTTCGCGATCCGCCAGGTCGACCCGGTCCGGCAGTGGAAGCTGTCCCCGATGGACATCGCCTCGCTCGACCGGTGGGACGAGTACACCGAGGCCAAGGAGGCGATGTTCTTCTGGACCGACACGGCCGACGCGCCGTGGACGGTGGTGAAGAGCAACGACAAGAAGCGGGCCCGGCTGGAGGCGATGCGGCACGTGCTGCACCGCTTCGACTACACCGGCAAGGACCCCGAGGTGGTCGGCGCACCGGACCCGCAGATCATCGGGCCGGCCGGGCTGGACCTAGGGCCGGAGGAAGAGGTGGTGCCGGTGTTTCCCCGGCCCTGACCGAGCCAGCCGCCGACGGGTCACCAGCGGCCGAGGCGGGCGGCGAGCACGCTGAGGGCCGCCACCCCGGCGGTGGAGGTGCGCAGCACTGCCGGCCCGAGGCGTACGGGTCGCCCGCCGGCCTCGGCGAAGGCGGTCAGCTCGGCCGGCGCGATGCCACCCTCCGGGCCGACCACCAGGACGATCTCACCGGTGGAGGGCAACTCGGCGGTGGTGAGCCGGTCTTCGGCCTCCTCGTGCAGCACGAACGCGGCGGCGGCACCGGCGATCCGACGGGCCACTGTGGCGGTGGACTCGTCCGGCGCACCGGCCACCACCGGCAGCCACGGCCGGCGGGCCTGCTTGGCCGCCTCCCGGGCGGTGGCCACCCACTTCTCCCGGGCGCGTACGCCCCGGTCGCCGCGCCACTGGGTGACCGAGCGCGAGGCCGCCCAGGGCACGATCTCGTCCACCCCGACCTCGGTCATCGCCTGCACGGCCAGTTCGCCCCGGTCGCCCTTGGCGATGCCCTGCACTGTCACCAACCGGGGTACCGGTGCGTCCGCGTACCCCCGGGAGGTGATGGTGACCTCCAGGCTGCCCCGGCCGACGGCCGTTACCACGGCGGCGGCCGTGCCACCCCGGCCGTCGGCGAGCAGCAGCTCCTCGCCGACGCGCAACCGCTGCACTGTGGCGGCGTGGTGCCCCTCCGGGCCGTCCAGTGTCAGCGCGTCGCCGGTGGGCAGCGCCTCGACCAGGAAGAGCGGTGCGGACACCTCAGGCGTGCCCGTTGAACGCGTCGCGCATCCGGGAGAAGAAGCCGCCCTGCTTGGATAACTCGGCGACCTCCTCACCACGGGTCTTGGCGAAGTCGCGCAGCATCTTTTCCTGGTCCGGGTCGAGCTTGGTGGGCGTCCGCACGTCCAGGTGCACGTAGAGGTCGCCTCGGCCGGTGCCGCGCAGGTGGGGCACGCCCCGGGCGCGCAGTCGCAGCGTGCTGGCCGGCTGGGTGCCGGCCTTGACGTCGACGGTCTCCTCGCTGTCCAGAGTCTTGATGGTCAGCCGGGTGCCCAGCGCCGCCGCCGTCATCGGCACTGTGACCCGGCAGTGCAGGTCGTCGCCCTTGCGGGAGTACACGTCGTGCGGGCGCTCGTGGATCTCGACGTAGAGGTCACCGGCGGTGCCGCCGCCGGGGCCCACCTCGCCCTGCTGGGCCAGCCGGATCCGCATGCCGTCCTCGACGCCGGCCGGGATCTTGACGGTCAGCGAGCGGCGGGTGCGCACCCGGCCGTCGCCGGCGCAGGTGGGGCAGGGGTGCGGGATGGTGGTGCCGTAGCCCTGGCACACGGTGCACGGCCGGGCGGAGACCACCTGGCCGAGGAAGGTGCGCTGCACAGACTGCACCTCGCCCCGACCGCCGCACGCCTCGCAGGTCGCCAGGTGCGTGCCGGCGGCCGTGCCGGCGCCGGAACAGGTGGTGCAGAGCACGGCGGTGTCGACGGTGATCGGGGCCTCGACGCCGAACGCCGTCTCGTGCAGGTCGAGTTCGAGGCGCAGGATCGCGTCGGCGCCCGGGCGGGTACGCGGGCGTGGGCCACGGGCGCCACCTCCGGCACCGCCGAAGAACGCGTCCATGATGTCCTGGAAACCGACGAACGGGCCGGCGCCTCCGGGGCCACCCGGGCCGCCGGCGCCGCCGCCACCCGGGGCGAGCGGGTCGCCACCGAGGTCGACGATCTGCCGCTTCCGGTCGTCCGAGAGGACCTCGTACGCGGCGTTGATGTCCTTGAACTTCTCCTGAGCCTCCGGGTCCGGATTGACGTCCGGGTGGAACTGGCGCGCCAGCTTGCGGTAGGCGCGCTTGATCTCGTCATCGGAGGCTTCCCGGCTCACACCGAGAATGCCGTAGTAGTCCCTGGCCACTGCGTTCCGTGTCCTCATGTTCGTCTCGCGTTGCGCCGGTCGGCGGCCGCAGCCGGCCGCATCGGCCCTGACCAATCAGTTCTGGGCCAGCAACTCGCCCACGTAGCGTGCCACGGCGCGGACCGTGGCGATGTTGCCGGGGTAGTCCATCCGGGTGGGCCCCAGCACCCCCAGGCCGCCCACGATGGTGGTGCCCGGGCCGTACCCGGTGCTGACCACCGAGGCGGCGCGCAGGTTGTCGAACTCGTTCTCGTCGCCGATCAGCACCCGGGTCGTGCTCGGCTCGGTCTCACCGATGAGTTTGAGCAGCACGACCTCCTCCTCCAGAGCTTCGAGGATCGGCCGCAGGGAGCCCTGGAAGTCGAGCAGGCCGCCCCGGGTGAGGTTCGCGGTGCCGGCGAGCGCGATCCGCTCCTCGTGCCGCTCGACGAGCGTCTCCAGCAGGACTGTGGCGAGCGTAGTCATTGTCGGACGCAGCCCGGTCGGCGCTTCCTCGACCAGCGCCTGCACCAGCGGTGGCGTCTCGGACAGCCGGGCGTTGGCGAGCTTCTCGTTGATCAGGCGGCGCAGGTCGGTGACGTCGTCGGCAGGCACCGGCCCGGGCAGCTCCACGAGTCGCTGCTCGACCCGCCCGGTGTCGGCGATCATGACGAGCATCAGCCGGGTGGTGGAGATCGGCACCAGCTCCAGGTGACGCACCGAGGAACGGGCCAGGCTCGGGTACTGCACGACGGCGACCTGCCTGGTCAGCTGGGCGAGTAGTCGCACCGTGCGGTGCACCACGTCGTCGAGGTCGACCGCGCCGACCAGGAAGCGCTCGATGGCCCGGCGCTCGGCCGGGCTGAGCGGCTTGACCCGGGACAACCTGTCGACGAAGAGGCGGTAGCCGCGGTCGGTGGGCACCCGGCCGGCACTGGTGTGCGGCTGCCGGATGTAGCCCTCCTCCTCCAGCACGGCCATGTCGTTGCGGACCGTGGCCGGGGAGACCCCGAGCTGGTGCCGCTCGACCAGCGCCTTGCTGCCGACCGGCTCCTGGGTGGAGACGTAGTCTTCGACGATGGCGCGGAGCACGGCGAGTTTCCGGTCGTCGAGACCCATCCTCCGCACCTCCTGTCGCACGTCGGCCGCCGGCACCCTGGGCCGGCCGGGCCGTACTGGCACTCGACTGTAGCGAGTGCCAGTCTACGTCGGCGGACCCGCCGACGCGATGATCAACGGCCACCCGTCGGTGCGGCCCACGCCACCGGCGTTGGACCGATCGGCCCGCACTGGCGGACGGTGTCGCTCTGGTGCGGCGTTGCCACTGGCCCCTACCGTGACATCCATGACTGAACCTCCTCGCCCTCCCGGGTCGGGCGACCCCGGCAACTACCCGCCGGAGCCCACCTCCCCCGGCCCGTTCCCGTCGGCCGAGCCGCCCACCGCACCACTGTCCGGGGCGCCCGGCCCGGCCGGCTATCCCCCGCCCGGTGGCTATCCGCCGCCCACCGGTGACCAACCGCCGTCAGCCGGCTACCCTCCGGCAGGCGGCTACCCCCCGCCCGGGGGCTATCCCCCGCCCGGTGGCTACCCGGCCGGTGGGGCCTACGGCGGCCCCGGCGGCGGCTACGCCAACAACGAGGACAAGACCTGGGCGCTGGTCGCGCACTTCGGCGGCGCCCTCGGCGCGCTGGTCAGTTTCGGTCCGCTGGGCTTCGTCGCCCCGCTGATCGCCTACCTGGCCCGCGGCCAGCAGTCGCCGACCGTCCGGGCGCACGCCCTCGCCGCCCTGAACTTCCAGATCCTCTGGTCGATCATCGCGTTCGTGCTGCTCTTCGTGAGCTGGTGCCTGCTCTTCCTGCCCAGCATCGCCGTCGTGGTGATCCAGATCCTGTTCGGGATCATCGCCGGTATCAAGGCCAACGAGGGCACCCCGTACCGCTACCCGATGACTGCCAACTTCATCAAGTGAACCGGGCCGGCCGCTCCCCCGGCCGGTCCGGCGCACCGCCGCCCCGGTCCGGGGGGCGGCGGGCCACTCAGGGCAGCAGGTCGCGGACGACAGCGTCGGCGAGCAGCCGTCCACGCAGGGTGAGCACCGCCCGGCCGGCGGCGTACTCGTCGGCGGCCAGTAGGCCGCCGGCCAGCGCCCGCTCGGCGCCGGCCCGGCCGGTGGCGTCGAGCACCGCCAACGGGAGGCCGCTGGCCAGCCGCAGGCGGAGCATCACGTCCTCCATGTGCGCCTCGTCGACAGTGAGCACCTCCCGGGCCAGGCCGGGAGACGCGCCTGCGGCCAGCCGCTGGGCGTACGCCGAGGGGTGCTTCACGTTCCACCACCGCACCCCGCCGACGTGGCTGTGCGCCCCCGGCCCCAGCCCCCACCAGTCCGCGCCGGTCCAGTAGAGCAGGTTGTGCCGGCAGCGGGCCTCCTCGGTGCGGGCCCAGTTGGAGACCTCGTACCAGGAGAGCCCGGCCGCGTCGAGCGCGGCCTCCGCGGCCAGGTAGCGGTCCGCGGCCACGTCGTCACTGGGGTACGCCAGCTCGCCGCGCCGCATCCGGGCGGCGAGCCGGGTGCCGTCCTCGACGATCAGGGCGTACGCGCTGACGTGGTCCACCCCGGCGGCGACGACCTGCTCCAGCGAGGCGGCGAAGTCCTCGGCCCGCTCCCCCGGGGTGCCGTAGATCAGGTCCAGGTTGACGTGCTCGAACCCGGCGTCGCGCGCCTCCAGGGCGGCGGCGGTGGCCCGGCCGGCGCTGTGTTTGCGGTCCAGGATCGCCAGCACACCCGGGGAGGCGGACTGCATGCCCAGCGAGATCCGGGTGTAGCCGGCGGCCCGCAGCAGCTTCAACGATTCCGGGGTGACCGACTCGGGGTTGGCCTCGGTGGTCACCTCGGCGTCGGCGGCCAGCCCCCAGGTGCTGTCGATGCCGTCGAGGATGCGGGCCAGGTCGTCGGCGGGGAGCAGGGTGGGCGTGCCGCCGCCGACGAAGACGGTGTCGACCCGGGGCGGCGGGGTGTCGCCGAGCACCCGGGCGGCGAGCTTCAGCTCGGCCAGGACGGTGTCGGCGTATCCCTCGCGGCTGGCGCCGCCGCCCAGTTCGGAGGCGGTGTAGGTGTTGAAGTCGCAGTATCCGCAGCGGCTGGCGCAGAACGGGACGTGCACGTACACGCCGAAGCCGCGCGCGCCGACCGCAGTGGTGGCGGTGGCGGGCAACGATCCGTCGACGGGGACGGTCTCACCATCTGGAAGGACGCCGGGCATGGCCACTAGTGTGCCCGGCATGACCTCTCCCGACGTCCTCGTGCGGGTCGCCACGGCCCGCGGGGTGACCACCCTCACCCTGGACAGCCCGCACAACCGCAACGCGCTCTCCACCGGCCTGATGACCCAACTGCTGGCCGGGCTGGCGGACGCGGTCGCCGACGAGGCGGTCCGAGTGATCGTGCTCGACCACACCGGCCCGGTCTTCTGCTCCGGTGCGGACCTGAAGGAGACCGCCGCGGCGTACGCCAGCGGCACGGTGCCGGCCGGGATGCTGGGTGACGTGCTCGCGGCGCTCTGGGAGTGCCCGAAGCCGGTGCTGGCCCGGGTGGGCGGGCCGGCGCGGGCCGGTGGGCTCGGCCTGATCGCGGCCGCCGACCTGGCGGTCTGCGCCGACGAGGCGACCTTCGCGTTCACCGAGGTACGCATCGGGGTGATCCCGGCGGTGATCTCGGCGACCGTGCTGCCCCGGCTACACCCCCGTGCCGCAGCCGAGCTGTACCTGACCGGCGAGACCTTCGACGGTCGCCGGGCCGCCGAGATCGGCCTGGTGACTGCCTCGGTCCCGGCGGACGGGCTGGGCGACGCGGTACGGGGCTACTGCGACTCGCTGGTGCGCGGCGCGCCCGGGGCGCTGGCCGGAGCGAAGGAGTTGCTGCGCCGACCGGGTACCGCGGAGCTGCGCGCCGACCTCGCCCGACTCTCCGCCGTCTCGACCGGCTACTTCCTGTCCGACGAGGGACGCGAGGGGGTCATGGCGTTCCGCGAAAAACGACCGGCGCGCTGGGTGCCCGCCCTCGACGACTGACGACCGGGGCGCCACCGGGAGCGGCGGCGCCCCACGGTCGGGTCACCAGGCGGTCGCGCCGCCGTCGACGGGGTAGTTCGCCCCGGTGATGTACGACGCCCGGTCGGACGCGAGGAAGACCACCAGCTCGACGACCTCCTCGGGGCGCGCGAAGCGCTTGAGGAGCGTCTTGGCGGTGATGGCGTCCCGCGCCTCCTGGTTGTCACCGAGGTCGCGTTCGCTGGCCGGGGTGAGGGTGGGCCCGGGGCTGACCGCCACCGCGCGGATGCCGTGCGGCGCGCCTTCGAGGGCGAGTTGTCGCGTCATGCCGATGATGCCGGCGTTCGCTGCGGTGTGACCGACCATCGGCGGGACGTGGCCGCCGATCAATCCGGCCATGGAGGCGGCGCTGATGATGACACCGCCACCCCGCCGGACCAGGTGCGGCCAGGCGAACTTCGACACGAAGTACGGAATGTCGAGTTCTCCGGTGATGGTGTAGCGCCAGTCCTCCACGGAGAAGTCGGGCATCGGGCCGAAGCGGAGCGCGGCTGCGTTGTTGTAGACCACGTCGAGCCCGCCGTAGGTGGCCGCGGCGTCGTCGACGAGCTTGCGTACCTGCTCGGGGTCGGTGAGGTCGACCGGCGCGATGCCGGTCATCTCGCCGCCGGCGCGACGGACGAGTTCGACGGTCTCGTCGTTACCGGCGACCTGGAGGTCGGCCCCGACGACCTTGGCCCCCTCGCGGGCGAAGGTCAGCGCGGCGACGCGGCCCAGCCCGCCGCCGGTGCCGGTGATCAGCACGACCTTGCCATCGAGCGTTCCCATGGAACTCCTCCTTGTTCGGTGACCAACGCGTCCGGCTGCGCGGCGGTGGGTCGGATTGACATGTCAATCGAGCTAAGTCCTTGACCGGTCAATCGCTTCCCGATGTGGCTTACCCGGTGACGCGTGCGACACCCCTGCACCAGGGCGGATGACGGACGACGCGGCAGGTGAGATCGCGACCGGAGCGGGAACGTCGCCAACCGGTACGCGGCACCGGAGCCGACTCCAAACCGGTCGGACTCGGCCAGGCGGGGCCCGAACCACTCGGACGACCCGCGGAGGGCCTGCGGGGACGTACGCTTGGCGAACTGTCGATCTGGGGGTGTGGGTGCGAACTCGGGCAACCGTGGCGGGTGGAGTGGTGCTCATCCTCGTCGCCGTGATCGCGATCTGGCTCGTCGTACGGCAGGTAGGCGACAACCTCAGGCTGCCGCTGGTGGCACGGAAGTGCACAGTGCAGGCCGACGGACGGGTCGCGCTGGACGCCGACCAGATGGCGAACGCCGCGACCATCGCCGCGATCGGCGCGAAGCGCGGAATGCCCGAGCGGGCCGTCGTGGTCGCGCTCGCCACCGCGTACCAGGAGTCCGGGCTGCGCAACCTCGCCGACGGCGACCGCGACTCGGTCGGCCTGTTCCAGCAGCGGCCGAGCCAGGGCTGGGGCACTCCGGCGCAGATCCGCGACCCGCGCTACGCGGCCAACCGGTTCTACGCCGCCCTCAAGAAGGTGCGCGGCTGGGAGAAGATGCGGGTCACCGACGCCGCCCAGCGGGTGCAGCGCTCGGCGTTCCCCGAGGCGTACCAGAAGTGGTCCGACGACTCCGAGGTGCTCAGCCGGGCCCTGCTCGGCGACGCGAGCGGCGCTGTCGCCTGCTCGGTGGGGCGCACCCCGGCGATGCACGGCGCGGCGGCGGCCGCGCAACTGACCCGCAACCTGGTGCTGGACTGGGGGTTGAAGGGCACCGACCCGACCGACCCGACCGGGTTGGCGGTGACTCCGGGCGACCAGCGCGACGGCTGGCGGTACGCGCACTGGCTGGTCTCGCACGCCCAGGACCACGGGGTGAAGCGGGTCCGCTTCGGCGACCTGGAGTGGACCGCCCGCGACGGCTCGTGGGGCCGGGTGGACGGTCCGCAGAGCCCCGACGGCCAGGTGGTCGCCGAGGTGTTCAACGAGGGTTGACCGACCCGGATCTCTTAACCGGCAGTCACCGCACAATCCGGCAATAATCGCCAAATCGCACTATTGATCGCCTAGATCTCACCCTGTGCGTTTTCCCCGCTGCGTGGGGTCCCACAGTGGCCCAATCCCGCGCCACACCCTCCCCGATGCCTGGACAGCCGCGTTACGATCGGCGGCCTGTGCCAGAAAAGGTTTCACCTCATGGGGAGGGGTACGACGCGGTGTTCGATTACGGCGACCGGACCGGTTACGAACCGATCAGCGACACTGACCGCAAGGAGTTC
Organism: Micromonospora trifolii; assembly: GCF_022229005.1. GTDB lineage: Bacteria > Actinomycetota > Actinomycetes > Mycobacteriales > Micromonosporaceae > Micromonospora > Micromonospora trifolii. The sequence goes on along the minus strand of NZ_JAKKFD010000017.1, from coordinate 66,905 downwards.
CACGAGCAGGGCTTCCTCCTGCTGCGCAACGTCCTGACGGAGGACCACCGGGCGGCGCTGGAGGCGGCGGTCGACCGCGTCTACGCGGAGGAGCAGGCCAAGGGCACCACCAAGAAGGACGGGACCCTGCACCTGCTGGGCTTCCTGGAGCGCGACGAACTCTTCGGTGAGCTGCTGACCCACCCGATCGCCTTCCCGTACATGTGGGGGCTGGCCGGCTGGAACATCTACACCCACCACAACCACCTGGACGTCACCCCGCCGGCCGCCGAGCCGGAGAAGCCGTACTGGGGTTGGCACCAGGACGGGTACCGGCAGAACTCCGACCCGGAGACGATGGACCCGAACCTGCCTCGGCCGATGTTCTCGCTGAAGGTCGCGTACGTGCTGTCGGACCTCTCCGAGACCGGCCGCGGCGCCACCAAGGTCATCCCCGGCAGCCACCTGAAGAACTCGCTGCCCCGGCCGGCGGACCTCAGCGTGCAGAACCCCGACCCGGAGGGCACGGTGGAGATCACCGCCAACCCGGGCGACGCCTTCATCTTCGACCGCCGGCAGTGGCACTCGCGGTCGACGAACCTGTCGACCATCACCCGCAAGATGCTCTTCGTCGGCTACACCTACCGGTGGATCCGTCCGCTGGACGAGCTGCACCCCGACGTGAACGGCGAGTGGTACCGCAACCGCACCCCGGTGCAGCGCCAGCTGATCGGTGAGGGCACCCACACCGCCAACTACTGGGGCATCAACTGGGACGGGTACGTCGATGACGAGATCCCGCTGCGCAAGGAGCTCAAGGAGCGCGGTCTGCTCGACCGCAACATCCCCTGGCTCCGCTGATCCACTGCTCGTAGGACGGCCCCCTGCCGACGCTCAGCGTTGGCGGGGGGCCGTTCCCCGTCTGCGGACCCGACCGTTCGGGCCGAGCCCGTTCCGGCCACCGGACACCGCACTGTCGGTAGCGTGGCGGGTGCGCAGGTCGGGGCGCGGCGCCCCGCCCCGGACGTGGGGTGGCACAGGAGGCAGCGCAGTGACATCCGCTCCGCTCCCCCGGATCCTCCGCCGCCGCGGCGAACCGGAATACCCGACCTTCCTGGAACTCTTCTTCGATCTCGTCTACATCTTCATGTTCTCCCGGCTCGCTGCCAGCCTGGCCGAGAACCTCACCGTCCGGGGTGCGGCGCAGACCGCCGTCCTGCTGCTGGCCGCCTGGTGGGTCTGGGTGCTGACCGCGTGGCTCACCGACCTGTTCAACCCCCGCCTGCCGATCATCCAGGCGACCACCCTGCTGGTCATGCTCGGCACGCTGCTGATGGCGATCGCGACTCCGTACGCCTTCGGTCGGTACGGGTGGCTCTTCGTCGCTGCCTACTTCGCCATCCACCTGGTCCGCGTCGCCGTCCTGATCCCCGGCACCCGGGTGAACCGGCCGATCCAGGCCAGGAGCATCCGGGTGTTCTTCTGGTTCGGCGTCACGGTGACGCCCTGGGTGGCCGGGGTGTTCGTGGACGGGACGGCCCGACTGGTGCTCTGGTCGCTCGCGGTGGCGGTCGACCTCGGCTCGGCCCGGATCGGCTGGCCGACGCCGAGGCTGGGGCGTACCGAGCTTGCCAGCCAGATCTTCACCGGGGTGCACCTCTCCGAGCGGCACCGGGCGATCTTCATCGTCGCGCTCGGCGAGTTGATCCTGAGCACCGGCATCGGGCTGGCCGGCAGCGGATTCACCGCCGGCGCGGTGGCCACCGGCGCTGTCGCGTTCGTCAGCGCGTTCCTGCTGTTCCAGCTCTACTTCCAACGGGTCCAGCGGATCCTGGCGCCACCGAGCGTCGCGACTGTGGAACGGGTCCGCTCCGGCACCTCCACCTCGTACAGCCATCTGGTCATGGTGGCCGGGGTGGTGCTGGTCTCGACCGGCACCTCGCTGGTCATCGACAGGCCGTTCGGCCGCGCCCCGGTCGAGCTGATGGTCGCCACCCTCGGCGGACCGGTCCTGTTCCTGCTCGGCAGCGTCCTGTTCGATGCCGTGGTGACCGGCCGGACCCTCTGGTCCCGGGTGCTGGCCATCGTGGTGTTGTGCGCCCTGGTGGCACCCGCCACCCTTCTGCTCCCGCCCCTGGCCGCCCTGATGCTGGCGAACCTGGTCCTGCTGATCACAGTTGTCGGCGAAGGGCTGGCCGCGCGCAGGCACCTGGTCGAGGCCGCCGCGCCATCGCCCTGACGGGCCGTCCGCGGCCTCCGTGCGGAGTCACCGCAGCGTCGGCGGGGCTGGCGTACGCGCGTGCCGCCGGGTGCTCACCAGGTTCGCCACGGCGATCAGGAGCAGCACCGTCATGGCGAGCAGAGCAACGAGCACCGGAGGCAGCACTGGCGTTGCCGGCGCCACGGCCGCCAACAGCACCAGCCCGGCCGACCGGGACCGCGAGATCCGCCCGAACACTGTGAAGTCGAGGACGCCCCGACCGATGAGGTACAACGCGGGTCCGCCGAGGATCACAGCGGCCCACGGGGGCGGAGTCTCGCCCAACGGGCGAGTCACCACGAGCCGGCTGGTGACCGCCGCGCCGACGATTCCGGCCACCATGATCAGATGGGTGACCGCTGCGGACTGGGTGAGCAGCGCCGGGTTGGACGACCGGGCGATCGCGTCGGTCAGCAGCTCACCGGCGCGGTAGATGTAGATCCGCCACATCAACACGATGGTGGTGAACACCACGAGGAGAGCCCAGGCTCGCTCCAGCGTGTACTCGCTCATGCTGAAGGTCGTACCGGTCACGAAGATCGAGACGCCGAGCGCGACGATGACGAACTGCCGGTAACGCTCGGCCACCCGCGCGCCGACCAGCCGCCAGTCGCGCGGTCGTGAGCGGCCGATCCCGGGCACCGGCCAGCCCCACACGGCTGCGCCGTACTCGATGACGACAGCGAGCACCCAGATCGCCAACTGCCCCGAACCGCCGACCAGCGCCCCACCGATCCAGCCGATGCCGGCGACGGCCTCCCAGATGAGGATCCGGATGCTGCGACGCGGCGGCCTCCTGAGCGAGATGGCCAGGATGTAGTAGGCAGCGGTACTGAGGTGGATGACCACGTACGTGGTGGCGAAGAGCAGCCGGCGGTCGCCGTACGCATCGGCGGCGAGCGCGGCCAACAGCAGGCTGGTCGCCGCCACCCAGATGAACTGCCCCTGCCCGGCCGGGCGGGTCAGGTCGACGCTGTCCGCCGTCCACACGGTCAGCGCCCAGATCATCGTGAACCCGAGCAGCAGCACCAGCGTCTCGGCGACGCCCGTCCAGGTCAGGTCGTCGGCCAGCGCCGTCGCCAGGGTGACCAGCGCGAAGACGTAGACGAGGTCGAAGAAGAGTTCCAGGAACGCCGGACGCTCCAGGCCCGGATCGCGGGGTGACGCCGCTGCGGCACCGCCGTCCGTCGCCATCGACATCGCGCTCCACCCGGTCCCCGCCGCACGCCCCCCGTGGGGACGATACGGGCAAGTCGGCCGCTGGGCCCGTCATCGGAGTTCTTCCGGGCGAATCCGTGGCGTACCCGTCGCTTCCCGGACGCCTTCGCTGCCGGTCAGCCGTGGGCGGCCAGGCGTCGTCGGGCCTTCTCCCGGATCGGCGCCGGCAGGTCCTCGGCGTCGAGCAGCCGAGGCAGCAACTCCGGCTCCAGGCTGGTCGCCCGGAACACCTCGCCGATGGTGACACCGTGCGCCGGCCGGTCCACCACCTCGACCGGGTCGCCCGCGCCGACCTCCCCCTCGCGCAGCACCCGCAGGTAGGCCCCGGGCGATGCCCGGACGGTGAACCGCTTGATCAGATCCGGTACGCCCCAGAACCCGGCGAAGGTGGTGCAGGGGGTGCGCGGCTTGGTGACCTGGAGCAGGGCCGAGCCGACCTGCCACTGCTCGCCGATCACCGCACCCGTCACGTCGACCGCGTAGGTGCTCAGGTTCTCGCCGAAGCCGCCGGGCGGTATGGCGCGGCCCAACTCGGCCACCCACCAGGCGGCGTCCTCCTCCGCGTAGGCGTAGACCGCCTGGTCAAGGCCACCGTGATGCGCCCGCTCGCCGATGAAGTCGCCCGCCAGGCCGGCGGTCAGCACCGACACCGGGCCGTCGACCGGCCGCTTGTCGATGCCGCTGCGACCGCTCGCGTCGCCGGCCCACCCAGCCTCGGTCACGATGCCGAGGTTCACCGCTGCCACCCTGCCCGTCATGACCGCCAGCCTAGTTGGCGGTCCACCGCCGGCCAGCCCTGCCGGCCGGGGGTCCAGCACCGGAGTCAGCCTCGCGGCGTGGGCTCAGCCCTTGACGGCGCCGGCCACCAGGCCCGAGACCATCCGCCGCTGCACCAGCAGGAAGAAGATGATGACCGGCAGGGTGAACAGGGTGGACGCGGCCATCACCGGCCCCCAGTTGGTGTCGTCCCGGCCGAAGAAGAAGGTCATCGCCACCGGCAGCGTGTAGCTGCCCTGGTCGTTGATGAACGTCAACGCGAAGATCAGCTCGTTCCACGCCGTGATGAAGGAGAAGATGCTGGTTGCCACCAGGCCGGGCGCGACCAGCGGAAAGAGCACCCGGCGGAAGATCTGGGCCCGGCTTGCCCCGTCGATCGCCGCCGCCTCCTCCAGTTCCTTGGGCACCGCGGCGACGAAGCCGCGCAGCATCCAGACCGCGAACGGCAGCGAGAAACCGAGGTACGTGAGGATCAGGCTGGGCAGGGTGTTGTAGAGACCGAGTCGCTGGATCATCAGGAACAGCGGGATGACCAACGCCTCCAGCGGGATCATCTGCACCACCAGCAGCATGATCAGGAAGCTGGTCCGCAGCTTGAAGCGGAACCGGGCCACGGCGGTCGCGGCGAGCAACGCCACCAGACCGCTGAGCACCACAGTGGAGACGGCCACCAGCGCGCTGTTGAGGAAGAAGTCGAGGAAGCTGACGCCGGGGATCAGGTTGCCGGTCAGGATCTCCCGGTAGTGCGCCAACGTCGGATGGGTCGGCACCGGCTGCGGGGTGGCCGAGAAGATCTCGTTGCTCGGCTTCAGCGAGGTGGAGATCATCCAATAGACCGGGAACGCCGCGAAGAGCGCGACCAGCAGACCGGCGCCGTTGAGGGCGATTTTCTTCACGACTCGTCCTCCTGCCTGAGCACCATCCGTACGTAGAAGCCGGTGACCACGAGCAGGATCAGCGTGAGGATCACCGCGATGGCCGCGCCGAGCCCGTACTTCGGCGGCGGTGAGAAGGCTTCGGCGTACGAGTAGATGGCGAGCATGAACGTCGGCCGGTCCTGGGTGCCGCCGGCCAGCACGAACTGCTGGGTGAAGACCTTGAAGTCCCAGATCGTGGAGAGCACGATCAGGATCCCGAAGACCGGGCGCAGCAACGGGAAGGTGATCTTCCAGAAGACCCGCCACGGGCTGGCGCCATCCACCCGGGCCGCCTCGTGCAGCTCACTCGGCACGCTCTTGAGACCGGCCAGCACACTCACCGCGATGAACGGGAACGAGTGCCAGACCACCACCAGGGTCAGGATGGCGAAGAAGAGCAGCGGCGAGTTGAACCAGCCGTAACCGGTCCAGTCGCTGCGCCCGAACAGGCCGTTCGAGAGCCCGTCCGGCAACGCGTTGAACAGCCACGTGACCAGGCCGCTCGTGTCGTCGAAGATCCATTTCCAGACGATGGTGCCGGTCAGCGCCGGTGTGGCCCAGGCGAGCATCACGCAGCTGGCCACGAACGTGGCCATCTTGCGACCGAGCCGGTTGAGCAGCAGCCCCACCAGGGTGCCGAGCACCATGGTGAGCAGCACGTTCGCCGCGGCGAACAGGACCGTGTTGCGCAGCACTGTCAGGAAGAACGGGTCGGAGAGGATGTCGGCGTAGTTGCCGAGCCCCACCCACGGCCACTCCCGATCGCCGCGCAACTGCCGGACGCTGTTCAGCCGGTAGAAGGACATCACCACGACCTGGCCGAGCGGCCAGAGCAGCAGCACCCCGATGATCAGCAGGGCGGGCAGGAGCAGCAGGTAGGGCAGGCGGTCCACCCGGCGACGCCGCCGCACGGGGGTCTCCCGCGCGGCGGCCGTCTCCGAGCTTTTTGTCTGTGTGCTCACTTGCTGTTGAGGATGCTTTCCATCTCACCGGCCGCGTCGGCGGTAGCCTTCTCGACCGTCTTCTGACCCTTCATGACCGAACTGTTCATCGCCTGGGTCACCGTCTTCGTCCGGCTGACCTCCACCCACTTCGGGGTGAGCGGCGTGAGCTTGGTGTTCTGCATGGTGGTGGCGAACGAGGCCATCACCTTGTCGTTCGCGTACGCGCCACCGGAGACCAGGTCCTGGTAGACCGGGAAGAAGCCGAGGCTGCTCGCGAAGCTCTGCGCGTTCTTCTTGTTCAGCAGCACTGTCAGGTAGTCCCAGGCCAGGTCCTGCCGCTCGCTGTCCTTCCAGATCGCCACGTCCGAGCCGCCGGCGAAACCGGGCGCCGCCTTGCCATCCGGGCCGGGGATCGGGAACGTACCCCAGACCTTCTCGATCTCGGGGTTGTCCTTCTTGATGGCACCCTGCTGCCAGCTACCGGCGAAGGCCATCGCGGCCTTGCCGGTGGCGAACTGGGTACGCGCGTCGATCTCGTTCCAACCCGCGGCCGCCGGCGGGGCGACCTTGTGCACGGTCACCAGGTCGGTCCAGAACTTGACGGCCCGCTGCGCCTCGGGCGTGTTGTAGCCGGACTTCCAGGTGCCGCCCTGGTTGCTGGCGATCTCGCCGCCCGCGCCCCAGAGGAAGGAGTAGAAGGGCAGCTCGGAGTTGCCGGGCAGCGCGATGCCGTAGGTGCCCTTCTTCTTCGCCTGCACCGCCTTGGCCACAGTGACCAGCTCGTCCCAGGTCTTCGGGGGCTGCACACCGGCCTCGGCGAACCAGTCGGTGCGGTAGTAGATGGCGCGCACACCGGCGTACCAGGGCACGCCGTACTGCTTGCCGTCGAGCTGGGCGTTGCGCACCAGGTCGGGCAGCAGATCCTTGCCGTCGGCCCAGCCGCCCATCCGTCCACTCACGTCGGCGAGCGCCTCCTGGGCGGCCCAACCCTGAGTCTCGGTGTTGCCCAGCTCGGTGATGTCCGGTCCCTCACCGCCGGCGAGCGCCGCCTGGAACTTCTTGGGCGCCTCCAGCCAGGGGATGTACTGCACGACCACGTCGGTGTCGGGGTGCTTCTGGCGGAACTCGGCCTCGACCCCGTCGAGGAAGGAGTTCTGCGCGTCGCCGCCCTCGCCCATCATCCAGACCGTGAGCTTGCTGTCGTCGGCCGCATCGTCGCCGGAGCCTCCACAGCCGGTCAGCACCATCGCGGCCGAGGCCACCATGGCGGTGACCGGGGCCAGCCGCTTCCACCTGTTCACGCCACTTCTCCCCTCGCGCCGCTTGGAACTAACCTTCTCCGCCGCACCCTAGTACGGAGAATTCCTTTACGACAGTGGGCGGGACTGGCCGAAGCGTGGCGACCGTACCGCAGCGGCCCGACGGCCGGCACTCCAACATCCGGCCAAAAGTGGGCCTATCAGCACGAAAGAGCGCCCGGCTCTCGGCCGGGCGCTCTTTCCAGTCGTGCTGTCCTAGCAGTGGTGCTGTGTCGCCAGATGATGCCGGGTCGTTATCGGGTGACGCTGCGGCGGCGACCCACACCGGCCACCAGCGCGACAGCGATCGCGGCCACCACGACCTGCACCAGCAGCTCGGCCCAGTCGATACCGCTCGTCTCGGTCGCGATGCCGATGGCCCGCGCCAGGACGGTGCCCAGCAGCGCGGCGCCGACACCGATCAGCAGGTGCAGCCAGATCGGCATGTTCTGCCGGCCCGGAACGACCAGGCGGCCGAGCGCGCCGACGATGAGACCAACAACGATCGCAGTGATGATGCCCCACACGGTGAGCTCCACGGCCACCCTCCTTCAAAGAATGTCTGACACACGGTGCGTGTGCTTCCTGTCGTGACCGTTAATTGCCCGACCCACCTAAAATCCAAACCGACTTCACTCACCAAACGATCACGACTTGGCCAACAAGGACACGTTCCACAGCAGGCCCACCCCGGCGGGCGCCGGCAGCCACCTTGATCAACACGAGTTCCTTGAAGTCGCGGCATCACACCCACCGGGACACCCCGACATCACCAAGACCGAGTCGATCACGATCATCCAGCCCGCCGGAGACGTCGAGCAGGACCGGCGACGACCCTCGCGGCGGGCGGAACGCCGATGGGCGCCCGGCCTGTCGGCCGGGCGCCCATCGGAGGTGTCGCTGTGGTGCGAGTTGGTGCTGTGGTGTTATCGGGTCACGCGGCGGCGGCCACCCACACCGGCCACCAGCGCGACAGCGATCGCGGCCACCACGACCTGCACCAGCAGCTCGCCCCAGTCGATACCGCTCGTCTCGGTCGCGATGCCGATGGCCCGCGCCAGGACGGTGCCCAGAAGGGCCGCGCCGATACCGATCAGCATGTGCAGCCAGATCGGCATGTTCTGCCGGCCCGGAACGACCAGGCGGCCGAGCGCGCCGACGATGAGACCAACAACGATCGCAGTGATGATGCCCCACACGGTGAACTCCACGGTCGCCCTCCTTCAAAGAATGTCTGACACACGAGTTGTGTGCTTCCTGTCGTGACGGCTAAGTGCCCGACCCACCGAAAGCCCAAACCGACTCACCTCAAGGGACAACGTCAGTTGTCAATGTTCTGGCGGTGCGTCGGTTCGCGTGCGAGTGCGTCCACACAGGTAGGAGGCCATCTCGTCGACCCGCCGACCCCACGAGAGCGACCGAAAAAATTTCCACGCCAGGGTGCTCACACTCGCCAGGCACACCCGGAAACGCGACGCGCCCGGGTGCGGATGGCACCCGGGCGCGTACGGCGGCGCGAACTACTTCTTGCCGGCGGCCTTGCCGTCACCGGAGTCGGAGGAGAGGGCGGCGATGAAGGCCTCCTGCGGCACCTCGACCCGGCCGACCATCTTCATCCGCTTCTTGCCTTCCTTTTGCTTCTCCAGCAGCTTGCGCTTACGGCTGATGTCGCCGCCGTAGCACTTGGCCAGCACGTCCTTGCGGATCGCCCGGATGGTCTCCCGGGCGATGATCCGGCTGCCGATGGCCGCCTGGATCGGCACCTCGAACTGCTGACGCGGGATCAGGGTGCGCAGCTTGGCGGCGATGGTGACGCCGTAGTTGTACGCCTTGTCCTTGTGCACGATGGCGCTGAACGCGTCCACCGGCTCGCCGTGCAGCAGGATGTCCACCTTCACCAGGTCGGACGCCTGCTCGGTGGTGGGCTCGTAGTCGAGCGAGGCGTAGCCCTTGGTACGGCTCTTCAGCTGGTCGAAGAAGTCGTAGATGATCTCTGCGAGCGGCAGCGTGTAGCGCAGCTCCACCCGGTCGGCGGAGAGGTAGTCCATACCCAGCAGGTTGCCGCGCCGGCCCTGACACAGCTCCATGACCGCGCCCACGTAGTCGTTGGGCGTCAGCACTGTGGCCCGGACCACCGGCTCGTACACCTCGGCGATCTTGCCGGTGGGGTACTCGCTCGGGTTGGTGACGACGATCTCCTCGCCGTCGTCGGTGATCGCCCGGTAGACGACGTTGGGCGCGGTGGAGATCAGGTCGAGGTTGTACTCGCGCTCCAGCCGCTCCCGGATGATCTCCAGGTGGAGCAGGCCGAGGAAGCCGCAGCGGAAGCCGAAGCCGAGCGCGCCGGAGGTCTCCGGCTCGTAGTCCAGGGCGGCGTCGTTGAGCTTGAGCTTGTCCAGAGCCTCACGCAGGTTCGGGTAGTCGGACCCGTCGATCGGGTAGAGGCCGGAGTAGACCATCGGCTTCGGGTCCTTGTAGCCACCCAACGCCTCGGCCGCCGGCCGGCTGTTGATGGTGACCGTGTCACCGACCCGGGACTGGCGGACGTCCTTCACACCGGTGATCAGGTAGCCCACCTCGCCGACGCCGAGCGCCTCGGCCTTGACCATCTCGGGTGAGATGACACCGATCTCCAGCAGCTCGTGCACCGCACCGGTGGACATCATCTTGATCCGGTCGCGGGCGCTGATCCGCCCGTCGATGACCCGGACGTACGTGACGACGCCCCGGTAGACGTCGTACACCGAATCGAAGATCATCGCCCGGGCGGGCGCCACGGCGTCACCGACCGGTGGGATGAACTGCCGGACGATCTCGTCGAGCAGGTACGGAACGCCCTCGCCGGTCTTGCCGGAGACCCGGATGCAGTCGGCGGGGTCACCGCCGATCAGGTGGGCCAGCTCCTCGGCGTACTTCTCCGGCTGCGCGGCCGGCAGGTCGATCTTGTTGAGCACCGGGATGATGCGCAGGTCGTTCTCGAGAGCCAGGTAGAGGTTGGCCAGGGTCTGCGCCTCGATGCCCTGCGCAGCGTCGACAAGCAGCACGGCACCCTCGCAGGCGGCCAGCGACCGGGACACCTCGTAGGTGAAGTCCACGTGCCCCGGGGTGTCGATCATGTTGAGCACCGCTTGCTCACCGGCCCGCTCACCCTCGCGGATGGTCCACGGCATGCGGACGGCCTGGCTCTTGATGGTGATGCCGCGCTCGCGCTCGATGTCCATCCGGTCCAGGTACTGCGCGCGCATCTGCCGCGGGTCGACCACGCCGGTGAGCTGCAGCATCCGGTCGGCCAGGGTCGACTTCCCGTGGTCGATGTGGGCGATGATGCCGAAGTTCCGGATGCGACCGGGGTCGGTGGCACCAGGGGCGTTCGCGCCGGGATCGAGCTTCGGTGGCACAGCGGTCCGTTCTGGTCGGCTGACGTGAACAGGCCGGCGCGCCGCCGACCCCCTCTATGTTCCCACGCCGCCGGGGTGCGCCCACTGCGCGGGCGATGGAACGGTCCGAGGACCCCTCACTCCATCGGCGGCTCGACGAAGAGCGCGGCCAGCCGGGGCAGCCGCCGACGTGCCTCGTCCTCGTCGTCGAAGTCCCAGAAGTCGTTGAGGTCCGGTGTCCGCACCGGGTCGCGGTCCGCCGGCAGTTCGGTAGCTGTGGCCTTGCGGTACGCGTCCCAGGGCACCGAGAGCATCCGCTCGGCGGAGAACTCCTCGCCGCTGAGCGAGGCCGCCCGCACCTGGGGCAGTTCGGCCAGCGAGTCCGGTTCGGCGACCGCGCGGGCGAAGACGGCCCGACCCTGTGCCATCAGCCAGCCCCGGAAGTGTTCGAAGCCGTCAGCCGAGGCACCACCGTTGATCAGGTACGCCGCACCCCACAGATCCGCCTTGTGCGAGGCGGCCAGCACCCGCGTCTGGTGCCGCGCGTACCCGATGATGTCCTCCGGGTCGCGCTCGGCGAGCAGCGCCACGGCCCGCGCGGCGACCGGGCCGGGCTCACCCCCGCCGCCGGCCCGCGCCTCGTCGATCAGCTTCCAGAAGTCCTCGGTCCTCATGGCTTGGCAGTCTGGCAGTGTCGCCGTGCGTCGCGCACGTAGCCCGGGGCAGCATGGTGGCATGTCCCCTTCCCTGCTGCCGCCGGTGCCGTACCACGCGAGCGCCCTGCGCCCGTCGTGGCCGGCCTTGCCGGCGGCGCTGCGGGCCGCGGTCGCCGAACGGCTCGGCGCGCCGGTGGTCACCGCCCGGCTCGCGGGCGCGGGCTTCACCCGCGGGTTCGCCGCCGTGCTCGACACCGCCGACGGCGGTCGGGCCTTCGTCAAGGCCGCACCCGCCGCCGAGCAACCGCATCTGGTCGACTGGTACGCCCGAGAGGCCGCGATCCTCGACCGGCTGCCGGCGGACCTGCCGGCGCCCCGCCCCCGGTGGACCATGTCCGAAGCCGGCTGGTTCGTGCTGTGCACCGACGCCGTCGACGGGCACACCCCGCGCCTGCCCTGGACGCCCACCGAGTTGGACGCGACCCTCGTCGGGTACGCGGAGGTCGCCGCCGCCCTGGCCGACCCGCCGGCCGAGCTGACAGCGCTCGGCCTGCCGCACCTGGCCGACCTGGCCCGGTCGGACATCCTCTGGTGGGAGGAGGTCGCCGCCGGTCGCGAGCCGACCCCACAGCTGCCCGCGCCGCTGCTGGGCCGACTGCCCGAGCTTGTGGAGTTGGAATCCCTCCTCCCCCGGTACGCCGCCGGGGCGACCGGCCTGATCCACGGCGACCTGCGGGTCGACAACGTGTTGATCGACTCGGACGGCCGAGCCTGGTTCTGCGACTGGACCTGGGTCTGCTCCGGGCCGGCCTGGTTCGACCTGGCCGGCCTGCTGCTCACCGCGTACGCCAGCGGGCTGGACGCGGACCGGCTCTTCGCCGCGCACCCGACCACCGCCGGCGCGCCCCCGGACGCGTTGGACGCGACACTCGCGGCGCTGGCCGGCTACTACCTCACCGGCGCTGCGGCGCCACCGCCGACGGCCTCACCGCACCTGCCCGCCCACCAGCGGTGGAGCGGCGAGCAGTCGCTCGACTGGCTGGCCTGCCGCCAGGGTTGGCGGTGAGCCGCCGCCCTGGCCGAGGGCGTAACCTGGTCCCCGACGGGCCGGGTCCGTCCGCGCGAAGGCCGAGCCGTTTTGGCTCGTCCCCGGCGACCTGGTAACCTGGCTCTTCGCGCAGCGATGACGCATGTTCGTCATCACGCGCAATAAGCTGACCAACCCGAGCTATCAAGACGAGGCTGTCGCGTGGCGAACATCAAGTCCCAGATCAAGCGCAACCGGCAGAACGAGAAGGCCCGGCTGCGCAACAAGTCGGTCAAGTCGTCGCTGAAGACCGCCGTCCGGAAGTTCCACGAGGCTGCCGAGGCCGGTGACGTCGAGAAGGCGACCGCGCTCATGCTGGACGCCTCGCGCAAGCTGGACAAGGCCGTCAGCAAGGGCGTGATCCACTCCAACCAGGCCGCGAACCGCAAGTCCGCGATCGCGAAGCGCGTGGTGTCACTCTCCGTCTGACGACTTCACCGTCAGACTGATTCGGAAAGCCCCGGGCCTCGGCCCGGGGCTTCCGTGTGTCCACAGGCCGGCCGTGTCCATCCGGCCCGGCCGTTCTGTGCGCAGGCCCCGACGGGGTCGGCGCTCAGTCTGACGGGTTGGCCCGCCGGGGCGGCGGCACCGGGTCGGCGGTGATCACCACGCCGGGAACGCTGTGCGAGACCCACTCCACCCGGGCTCGGCCGACCACCGGTTCCATCTGTCGGCGAAACCGGTCCCGCTCCTGCTCGGGCACGAGCGCGGCGGAGCGGACCACGACCGCGGCCACCATGTCGTTGAGCTTCACCATGGCGGCCACCACGACCGGCAGCACCAGCACCGCCCACCAGCTGACCAGCTCGGCGAGGGCGAGAAGCACCGCCAGGGCGATGGCACCCTCGAAGAAGAGGAAGCACAGCACACCGCCGGGGTTGACGAACCGCAGGCCGAGGAGCCGGGCGTAGAGCGGCCGGTAACGCTCCTCGTCCACGGGAATGGTGGCCCACGCTGGGCGGTTCGCCCCCGTCACCTGGCGCTGCCCTGCCGGGCCGCGGCGACCGAGAAGACGGCGCGCTCCAGGGCGTACGCCCGGTCATCGGAGCCACCCTTGACGGCCGCGTTGCACTCGGCGGCGACCTGCATGGCCCGGACCAGGCCCTCCGGCGTCCAGCCCCGCCCCTGCCGCTGCGCCCGTTCGATCTTCCAGGCGGGCATTCCGAGGCTGCTGGCGAGCTGGTACGCGTTACCTCGTCCGGCCGATGCCACCCGGGCCACAGTGCGCACCCCGTCGGCCAGGGCGTCGGCGATGGGCACCGGGTCGACCCCGACGTGCAGGGCCCAGCGCAGTGCCTCGAGCGCCGCCGGCACGTCGCCGACCATTGTGGCGTCCGCCACCGTGAAGCCGGTCACCTCGACCCGGCCCCGGTAGTAACGGGAGACCGTCTCGGCGCTGATCCGCCCATCGGTGTCGGCGACCAGTTGGGAGCAGGCGGCGGCCAGCTCACGCATGTCGTTGCCGACCGCGGCGATGAGCGCCTCGGCGGCATCGTCGGTGCACTTTCCGCCGGCCCGGCGAATCTCGTCGCGGACGAAGGCCACCCGGTCGCGGTGCCCCTTGAGCTTCGCCGCCGGGACCACCGTCGCGCCCGCCGTCCGCAGACCGTCGGCGAACGCCTTGCCCTTGGCACCGCCCAGGTGCAGCACCAGCAGCTGGACCTCGGGGTCGGGATTCTTCGCGTACGCCAGCAGCGCGGCGACCAGGTCCTTGCGGGCGTCCTGGCCGGAACGCAGGATCAGCAGCCGCCGCCCGCCGAACAGCGAGGGGCTGAGCATCTCGGCGATCTCGCCGACGGTGAGCGCGCTGGCCTGGTACTCGCGGACGTCCACCTCGGGGTCCACACTGCGAACCTTCGCGACAGCCTCGGTGACCGCGCGCGTGGCGAGCAGTTCCTCGTCACCGAGGACGAGCAGAATGGGGGCGAGGCTGGCGGGGGTCACGCCGCCCATATTCGCACGGCCTGCGGCGGGATCGTGCCTGCTCATTCGCTGCTTGATCGGCGCAGCCCGCACACAGCGCAAATCCAGACATCCAACTCAATTCTTCGTTTAATCCGCAAGTCGCCCGAATAACCGGAGACCTGTTCATGGTTCCAGGCGGGGTCAGAGGAAGCCGTCCGACTTGATCCACACGGGATCCAGGAAACTCGTCGGCCAATGGGTCAGGGCTGGCGGCCAGCGGGCACACCTCGACGGGCCACCGCCAGACCGTCACCCGTTCGGACCGCCGCCACGTCGCCGTCCGTGTCCGTACGCAGCACCCGCACGCCGCCCCTGCCCAGTTGGGCGAGCAGCCCCGGACTCGGGTGCCCGTAGGTGTTGCCCGTGCCCACCGGCACGAGCGCCACCGTCGGCCGCACCGCGTCGAGGAAGCCCTGATCCTGGTACGCCGACCCGTGGTGCGCGACCTTCAACACGTCCGCCAGCAACTGGCCGGGTGCCGCCCGCGCCACCATCGCGTGCTGCTCCTCGGTCTCCGCGTCGCCGGCCAGCAGGATCCGTACCCCGGCCACCGTGGCGCGCAGCACCAGCGAGTTGTTGTTCGGGTCGGACCTGGTCCCGGCCAGCGGGTACGGCGGGCCGAGCACCAGCAGGTCGACCCCGCCCACGGGATGACGGGCGCCGGCCGCCGTGGTCAGCAGCGCGGCCCGCCCGCCGTTGGCCGCCGCCCGAACCAGGTCCCGGCCGCTCTCCGGGTCGGTGGACGACGGCGTCAGCACGGCACCCACCCTCCGCCCCCGGAACACCCCGGCCACCCCGCCCACGTGGTCAGCGTGGAAATGGCTGATCACCAGCAGGGGCACCTCCCGTATGCCGAGCCGACGTAGGCAACCGTCCACCGCACCCGGTTCCGGCCCGGCGTCCACCACCACGGCCCGGCCGGGGTCGACCGGGAGCACCAGCGCGTCGCCCTGCCCCACCGCGCAGGCCACCACCACCCACCCGGCGGGCGGCCAGCCGGCGGCCACCAACCGAACCGGCAGGGCACCCAGCACTGCGGCAACCCCCACCACCGCCACCAGCCGGCGTACGGGTGGCCGGCGAACCGCGATCAGCAACGCGACGGTCAGCCCGGTCAGCAGCAGGGCACCGGGCACGCCGCCCGGCCACGGCAGAGTGCCACCTGGCAGTCGAGCGCCCTGGCGGGCGATGACCACCAGCCACCAGGCCGGCCAACTCGCCAGCCACGCGACGAACTCGGCACCGGCCGGCCAGATCGGCGACACCAAGGCCGCCAGCACGCCCAGCACTGTCGCTGGCGCGATGGCCGGCACCGCCAGCAGGTTCGCCGGTACCGCCACCAGGCTCACAGTGCCGGAGATCCCGGCGACGACCGGACCGCAGGCAAGTTGGGCGGCCGCCGGCACTGCCAACGCCTCGGCCAGCCCGGGCGGGACACCTCGCCGACGCAACCCGTCCCGCCAGCGCGGCGCGAGCAGCAACAGGCCACCGGTGGCCAGCACGGAGAGGGCGAAGCCGGGGTCCCCGGCCAACTCGGGGTCGACGAGCACCAGCACTGTCACGGCGGCGGCCAGCGCGGGCAGCGCCGCCCGAGGTCGACCGGCGGCGAGCGCGGCCAGCCCGATCGCTCCCATCGTGGCTGCCCGTACGACGCTCGGTGACGGGCGAACCAGAATGACGAACCCCACCAGCGCCACAGCACACAGCGCGGCGGCGAGCCACGGGCCGGCGCGCGACCACCGGGCCAGCAACAGCACCGCGCCCACCACGATCGCGACGTTGGAGCCGGAGACCGCGTTGAGGTGTGTCATCCCGGTGGCCTGGAAGTCCGCCTCGACGGCCTGTGGAAGTCGGCTGGTGTCGCCCACCACCAGACCGGGCAGCAGCCCGCCGGGGTCGTCGGGCAGCGGCGCGCAGGCCCGTTGCAGGCCGGTACGCAGCGTCCCGGCGGCGCGCTGCGCCCAGGACGGCGCGCCGTGCCGCTGCGGTGGACCGTTGGTGCTGAGAACCGCAGCGGTGAGGTCGCCGCCCCGCGGAACACCGAGCCGGCCGTCGACGGTGAGGCGCTGCCCGGGCAACAGGCCCCGCCACGCCGGATCGGTCGCCAGGACGAGCAGCCGCACCGACGCGTGGATCCGCCGACCGTCCGGGCCGGTGAGCCGGACCAACTCGGACGACACCAGCAGCATTCCCGGCCGCCCGGCGCTCCGGATCGGACGCGGGTCGTCCCGGACGACCAGGTCGGCGGTGATCGGAGCGCGTTGCTCGGCGAGGGTACGGATCGCCGGCGCGTCGCGAACGGCGAGCCGGGCGGCGGTGGCCGCACCACCGCAGACCACACCGAGGCCGACCGCCACGGCCACCCACCCGTAGCGCCGCACCACGGCTCGGGGACTGCCGAGGCGGCCGAGCAGGTGCACGGCACCGATTGCCGTCAGACCGGTCGCTGCGCCGGCCACCAGCAGCGTGGTGCGGCTGCCGAGGTGCAGGCCGGCGAGCGCCGTCAGCCAGGCCGCCACGGCGAGCCCAGCCAGTCGCAGATCCGGTGGCTCCGACCGGGCCCGGCCAACCAGTGGCGTGTTGGCCAGCGGCTCGGGCCGAGCCCTACCGGCCGGCGAAGGGCCAGCGGCGATGGCGGACCCGCTCACACCGTCACCAGATCCTTGAGCTGTTCGTAACGGGCATCGCCGATCCCGTCGACCTGGCGTAGGTCGCCAACGGACTTGAACCCGCCGTGCTGGTCTCGATGGGTGAGGATCCGTTGGGCGAGCACCGGCCCCACCCCCGGCAGCGCGTCGAGCTGTGCCAGCGTCGCGGTGTTGAGGTTCAGCGGCCCGGCGGCGGGTGCCGCACCGCCCGCTGCGGGCCCGGCCGCACCGCCCGGCACCGGCGGTGGCGTCACCCCGACCACTATCAGCTCACCATCGGTCACCTTGCGGGCGGGGTTGAGCAGCGCCACGTCGACCCCGGGCAGCGCGCCGCCGGCCGCCTGCACCGCGTCGGCGAGCCGGGACCCGGCGGGCAGGCGTACCAAACCGGGTTTTCGGACCTTGCCCGCGACCGCCACCACCACCTCGCCGGAGCTGGACATGCTGGGGTCACCCGCCGGCGGGGCCGACGCGGCGTCGCTGGCCAGCGGGGCGACCGGCTCCGACTGCGGCCGGGCCTGCCAGGCCCAACCTGCCGCACCCACTACCACCACCACGGCGACCACCGCCAACGCCCGCACACCGCGCCGCCCAGGGTCGAACGCCCCGGGCCCGGGCAACCGTGACTCGGACGGGACCGCGAGGCCGTCCGAAGCCAACTTCGCGACCAGCTCGGTCGCGGGCTGCGCGCCGACCAGGGACGACGGGGGTACGCCCGTGAACGGCGCCTCCGGCCGGGGCGGCGGCGCGACAGCCGCCTCCGTCAGCCGGCGCAGGCGCTGGCGTACCTCTGTCTCCTCGTCGTGCGACACAGCGCGACGCTATGGCGGCGGCCGGGACGGTGGAGGTGACGGGAGCTGTCCTGTGGACAACCACCGCCACTGTGGACAACGGCCTGATCACGCTCCGATCTGCTATGCGGGGTCGAACTACGGCGCGTGGCCTGGGCGGCCGGTCTGGTCGCGGACGCCCGCATCGAGCGGACTACCCTCGGCGGTATGTCCGACTCCCGCCTGCTGCGCATCGGCACCCGCAACTCTCCGATGGCTCTCGCCCAGGTCGAGCGGGTCCGCGCGATGCTCGCCGAGCGGCACCCCGAGGTCACTGTGGACGTGCTGTCGATGTCGACAAGCGGGGACCGCTGGCACGGTGACCTGGCCGCCCTGGGCGGCAAGGGGGCGTTCACCAAGGAGGTGGACGCCGCCCTGATCGCCGGGGATGTGGACCTGGTGGTGCACTGCGTCAAGGACGTACCCGGAGACCGGCCGGCGCCAGCCGGCACTGTGATGGCCGCCTACCTGGCCCGTGACGACGTCCGGGACTGCCTCGTGCACCCGGGCGGGCTGCAGGTCGACCAACTGCCCCCTGGCACCCGCATCGGCACCTCCGCCGTCCGGCGGGTGGCGCAGCTGGCGCTGCACTGGCCGAGCCTGGTGCCGGTGGCCATCCGGGGCAACGCGAACAGCAGGCTCGCCAAACTCGACGCCGGGGACAGGTACGACGCGCTGCTGCTCGCCTGCTCCGGGTTGGAGCGGATCGGGCAGGCCGCCCGCATCACCCACCCGATCGACGTCGACACGATGGTCCCGGCCGTCGGCTCCGGCACCCTGGTCCTGCAATGCCGGGAAGACGACACCAGCACCCGCGACCTGGCAATCAGCCTCGGCGACCCACGGGCCTGGCGGGAGACCGTGGCGGAACGGACCATGCTGCACATCCTGCAGGGGAACTGTCACTCCCCCATCGCTGCGCTCGCCCGCACCGAATCCGACGGACGCCTCGGCCTACGGGCAAGGGTGATCAGCCTCGACGGCAAGACAGTGCTCGACGTACACGAATGGGCGGCGGATCCGATCACCCTCGGGACCTCCGTCGCCGCCGCCCTGCTCCGGCAGGGTGCCCGCGACCTCCTCGACCTGTCCGCGCCCGCCTGACCGTCCGCTGTTGTCGGCAACACCCACGAGGCTCAGCAGCGAGACTGACGGCCGGTGGGACAACAGCGCCCCACCGGCCGAGGGCCTGCTACAGGTACGGCCGGGTGATGATCTCGATCGCGTGGCCGGCCGGGTCGAAGAAGTAGAAGCCCCGGCCACCGTGCTCGGCGTTGGTCTCCCCCTTCCGCTTCAGCTGCGGGTCGGCCCAGTACGTGATGCCACGTCCCTCGACGAACGCCAGGCACCGCACGAACATCTCGTCGTCGACGAGGAACGCGTAGTGCTGCATCTGGATGTCCACCGGCGGCTCGGCGAACTGGAGCAGCACACCCTCGTCCAGCTGGACGTTGGCGAACGGCCCCCACGACGGCGCCTCCGGCAGCTCGAACAGCTCCCGGTAGAACGCGGCAGAGGCGCTCTTGTCCTTGCTGGCGATGATGGTGTGGTTGAACGTGACTGTCATCCGTACCGTCTTCTTCCCGGTCGATCCGAAGACCCGACCGGAGGCCCAACAGCGTTCACCCAGCCACGCGGATGACGAAGCCCCGAGGGCACCGACGCCCCGGATCCCGCACGAGAGACGCGTATGTCGCATCGATCTCGGCGTGGTGGCTGAAGTAGCCAGAACCTCCGGGGGTAGGCCCATCTGGGGCGCGCACGGAGGCTAACACAGCGGCTCGGAGCCGACCGCTCACCGTTTCTGGAGCATGACCGAGGCCACTTCTGCGATGAGCGCCAACGCCCAGTCGAGTTGTCGGCAGTCGCTGTGTCCTCGGCACTCCAGGCACCCGCCCGCCACGGCCGGTCGAGCGCCCGGGTCCAGTGAGCATCCAGCACCCGCTTGGCCATGAACAGTTCGGTCGCCGTGGACACCGGTTCATCGATTGGCATGTTCGGCGCCTCCGCGCGGTCCGAAGGAGCCCGCCCTGGGGCCGAGTCGTTGCGATGCGCTCCCTCAGGGCGGGCAGACCGGATACCTCAGGAGTGCTGAAGTCCAGGAGCACCCGGCCACTGTCTCACTGTATCCACTGTCTCACTGTAGTCAGGTTCTCACTATCTCCACTTTGCCGCGTTGCCGCCTTGTCCCGATCACGCCCGGGCTGGAAACATGATCTCCGCTGAAGTCCGGGAGAGCCGCTCATGCCGACGAGACCACCGCACTACCGCCGCGTGGCGGATGACATCGAGCAGAAGATCCGGTCGGGCGAATACTCGCCTGGCCAACAACTGCCATCGGTGTCCGAGATCGGTGAGCTGTACAACGTGGCACGCTCCACGGCCTATCGAGCCGTCAAGGAGCTGCACGAACAGAACCTGATCTACGGTCAGCAGGGCCAGGGCGTCTTCGTCGCCGACAGCTAGAAGGCGAGCGATCCAGGCGGTCAGCGGGCCTCTGGGTCGAGGCCGAGTACGGCCCGGCCGCCGTCCACCGGCAGTGTCACCCCGTTGACGAAGCTCGCCGCGGGCGACAGCAGGTACGCGACCGCCTCGGCCACCTCCTCGGCCCGCCCGATGCGACCCACCGGGTGCAGCCGGGTCAGCTCGGCGTCGATCCACTGCGCCTGGGTGGGCTCCTGCGTGGCGAGGAATTCGGCGTGCCGCTCGGTGGCGATCGAGCCGAGCGCGACAGCGTTGGCGCGGATGCCGTGCCGCCCGTACTCGACGGCCAGCGCCCGGGTCAGCCCTTCCACTGCGGCCTTCGCCGTCGCGTACGGCAGGGCACCGGACACCGGTCGACGGGCCTGGTGCGACGAGACGTTGACGATCGCGCCGCCGGCAGCGCGGGCCAGGAAGCGGCGGACGGCGACCGCGGCGCCGACCACGGCTGGGCGCAGGTTCAGCCCGATCAGGTCCAGCACCGTGTCGGCCGACGCGGAGTGCAGTGCGGCGTCGCGGAACACCGCCGCGTTGTTCACCCAGCCGGCCAGCGGTGCGGCGTGGTCCGCCAGCTCGGCGGCGCGCTCCGCGACCTGCTCGTCGGCGGCGTCACCGACCACCGCGACGAGCCGATCGGCGGCCGGATGGTCGGCCAACCAGTCGACCGCGTCGGCGTCGCGTTCCAAAACGACGATGGTGGCGCCGGTCGCCACCAGCCGTTCCACCACAGCCCGGCCGACACCGCGACCGCCGCCGGTCACCACGCACGACGTGTGCACCGGCTCAACCCTCCGCTCGGCGGTGGACGACCACGCAGGCCAGGCCCGGCCCGGCGTGCGCGGCGACGACGGCACCCGCCTCGGAGACGTACGTGTCGTGCAGCCGGTCACCGAACCGCTCGGTCAGCGCGGCGCGCAACGCCTCGGCCCGTTGGGGTGCGGCCAGGTGGTGCACCCCGAGATCCACGTCGTCGCCGTCGGCCGCCTCGACAGCCAGGTCCACCAGACGGGCAACTCCCCGGCTGGCGGTGCGGACCTTCTCCCGCAGCACTATCGCCCCATCCGGCATGTGCATGATCGGCTTGACGGACAGCGCGGTGCCGACCAACGCCTCGGCCGCGTTGATCCGGCCGCCCCGGCGAAGGAACTCCAGCGTGTCGACGTAGAACCAGACGGTGGTGCGGGCGATGGCGCCGAGCGCCGCGTCGCGTACAGCGGCAAGGTCGGCGCCGGCCTCGGCGGCGGTGGCGGCGGCGACGGCCGGAAAGCCCAGGCCCATGCCCGCCGATCGGCTGTCCACGACCTCGACCCGGCCGTCCAGGTCGGCGGCGGCCAGCCGGGCGGCCTCCACGGTGCCGGACAGCGCGGCGGAGATGTGCACCGAGACGACGCCGTCGGCGCCGGCGTCGAGCAGTCGGCGGTACGTGCGGGCGAACTGCTCGGGTGCCGGGCGGGAGGTGGTCGCCGTGACCCGGCGGGCGCTCAGCGCCGCTGTCGCGTCGGCCGGCTGGGTCTCCACCCCCTCCAGCCCTTCCGCGCCGTTGAGCACGACGGTCAACGGCACAACGGTCAGCCGGTGCGCCTGCACCAGCTCGGGCGGAAGGTAGGCGGTGGAGTCGATGACAACCGCGACGGGCATGCCCGGCACGCTAGCCGATCGAGACCCCCAACGCCGAAGCGCGAGCGGTCAGATCGCGTCGGCGGCCACCGGAGCGGTGACCAGGCCGACGTTGTGCGCCCGCAACTGCCAGCCACTGACGTCCTGCGGACGGCCGACCACCGGCGCGCGGTCGTCGTGCCGCAGCTCGCTCCAGTGGCAGTTGGCCAGGGAGCCGATGGTGCGGAGCACGGCAGTGTCCCAGCCGAGCAGGTGACCGATGCCCTGTCGGGAACCGCCACCGTGGGTGGCGATCACCACGGTGCCGCCCGGGGCGGCGTCCGCTGCTTCCCGCAGCGCGGCACCGACCCGCTCGCCGAGGTCGTGCAGGGGCTCCAGATCCGCGCCCGGGTCGGGGTCGCCGGCCCGCCAGCGCGCGTACTCCTCGGGAAAACGCTCGGCGACCTCGGTGAGGTGCAGACCCTGCCACTGACCGAAGTGCCTCTCGCGCAGCCTCGCGTCGGTGCGCACCGGAAGACCCGTCAGCGCGGCGAGCGCGGCGGCGGTCTCCGCGGCGCGGCTCAGGTCGCTGGCCACGATCGCGTCGGGCCGCAGCGCCGCGAGCAGCGGCGCGGCGGCGCGAGCCTGGTCGCGACCAATCTCGTTGAGGGGTACGTCGGTCTGCCCCTGGACGCGGTTGGCGGCATTCCAGTCGGTGTTGCCGTGCCGCCAGACGATCAGTCGGGTCATTCGGCTGCGGCGGACCCGCTGGCATCGGCCTCGACCAGGTCGCGGTCGACGAACGGGATGGTGGGGCAGTCCTTCCAGAGGCGGTCGAGCCCGTAGAACTCGCGCTCCTCGGTGTGCTGGACGTGCACCACGATGTCGACGTAGTCGAGCAGCACCCAACGGCCACCACGCTCGCCCTCGCGCCGCACCGGCTTCGCCTTGTCCGGCAGCTCCAGCAGGCTCTCCTCGATCGCGTCGACGATGGCCAGCACCTGACGCTCGTTGGGGGCAGCCGCGAGCACGAACGCGTCGGTGATGGCGAGCTGGTCGCCGACGTCAATGATCGTGATGTCCTGCGCCTTCTTGTCGGCGGCGGCCTGGGCGGCCGCGATAGCCAGCTCGTGAGCGCGTTCGGAAATCGTCACCGTTCTCCTTCGATCAAGCGTGGGATCCTCCAAGCGTCTCATACGCGCCGGCACCCCGATCGTCCAGTTCTGGTCGGTTAGCGCCACGAACCTGGGCATAACGGGTGCGCTCAGCGCTGATAGAGGCTCCGCTTGGCGATGTACTGCACCACACCGTCGGGGACCAGGTACCAAACCGGCTCACCTCGGGCGACCCGAGCGCGACAGTCGGTCGACGAGATGGACATGGCGGGCACCTGGATCAGACTGACGGTATCCGCCGGAAGGTGCTTGTCGGTCAGCGGGAAACCGGGCCGGGTCACGCCGACGAAGTGGGCCAGCTCGAAGATCTCGTCCAGGTCCTTCCAGGACAGGATGCGTTGCAGGGCGTCCGCGCCGGTGATGAAGAACAACTGCACCTTCGGGCCGTACTCGGCCTGAAGGTCACGCAGTGTGTCGACCGTGTAGGTGGGCCCACTGCGGTCGATGTCGACCCGGCTGACCTGGAAGCGAGGGTTGGAGGCGGTGGCGATCACTGTCATCAGGTACCGGTCCTCGGCCGGGCTGACCGGCTCGTCGGCCTTCTGCCACGGCTGCCCGGTGGGCACGAAGACCACCTCGTCTAGGCCGAACCGGTCCGCCACCTCGCTGGCCGCGACGAGGTGCCCGTGGTGGATGGGATCGAAGGTGCCACCCATGATCCCGATCCGCCGGATATCTTCCTCCACCCAGTGATCGTAGGCCGAGCGTCGTGGCGGACCGTCCCGGCCCGGCACCGCCGTACGTCACCTCACTCCAGCGCGCCCAACCGCCCCCGCGGTGATCAACTCGGCTTCCTGAAACTCGGCCCTTCCGGCAGACCGGGACAGCGCGACTTCATGAACGCCGAGTCGATCGAGGGCGCCCTGCCATAGGCAGGGTCGCAGCAGTTGTGCCATCGGCGTATATTCGTTGACGAGTAACCGTTGACGAGCGAAGGGTGTGGTCACAGTGCCGAAGCGGCGCAAGGTCGGCAACCTGCTGGCGCTGGCCGTGTTGTCCGCCCTGGCCCAGCGGCCGATGCACCCGTACGAGATCGCCACCGCACTGCGCGCCTGGGGCAAGGACCAGGACATGGAGTTCAAGTGGGGGTCCTTCTACACCGTGATCGGCAACCTGGACAAACACCACCTGATCGAGGCGGTGGAGAGCCTGCGCGAGGGCCGACGCCCGGAACGCACCGTCTACCGGATCACCGACGCCGGGCGGGCGGAGCTGGTCGACTGGGCCCGCGAGCTGGTCTCCACCCCCATGGCGGAGCACCCCCGCTTCCGGGCCGGGTTGTCAGTGCTCGCCGCGCTGCACCCCGACGAGGCCACCCGCCTGCTGCGGCAACGGCTCGACCTGCTGGAGGCCGCGATCCGTCAGGACCGCGAGACGCTCGACGCGCACCTGCGGGAGATTCCACGGCTGTTCCTGGTGGAGTCGGAGTACGACCTCGCCATGCGGGACGCGGAGGTGGCCTGGCTGCGGGCACTGCTCGCGGAGCTGACCTCGGGCAGCTATCCCGGGTTGGGCGCCTGGCGGGCCTTCCACGAGACCGGCGAGATGCCGGCCGAGCTGACCGAGTTGGCCGAGAAGACGCACACCCCGAAGGCCAGCCCCGACACCCCACCGACCAACACCGCGGAGGCCAGCACGGACAGCACCGGCTGAGAAGCGGCCCCGGCGAGGTGCGCCAACACCTCACCGGGGCCCTGACCCCGAACCGACGCCTGGGAAGGCACCCGGCCCGAAGCGGCAACCACGAGGATAACCGGGCTCCCTCCCAGGTCCGCGCTACCGCGCACCGACCACACCAGGTCCGTGCGCCAGCGCACCAACGACCACACCCAGGGAGAGACCATGACCACTGTACGAACCGCGATCGTCATCGGCGGCGGCATCGCCGGGCCGGTGACGGCGCTCGCGCTGCGCCGCGCCGGCATCACCGCAACCGTCTACGAGGCGTACCCGACCACGGCCAGCGGCATCGGCGGCACCCTCGCCCTCGCGCCCAACGGCGTGGCGGCCCTACGTACGGTCGGCGCGCACGAGGCGGTGACGGCGATCGCCACACCGATCGAACGCAGCGCTCTGACCGTCGGCCGCCGCCGCATCGACATGCCCACGCTGACCGGGGTGCCGCCGCTGCACGTGGTGCACCGCGCCGAGCTTTACCAGGTGCTGCACGACCAGGCATCCGCTGAGGGCGTGCCGTTCGCGTACGGCAAGCGGCTGGTCGACGCCGAGCAGACCGGCGACGGAGTGACCGCACGCTTCGAGGACGGCAGCACAGCGACCGCCGACATCCTCGTCGGCGCGGACGGAATCCGCTCCACGGTCCGGGGGCTCATCGACCCGACCGCGCCCGGCCCCCGGTTCACCGGCCTGCTCGGCTTCGAGGCGGTCGCCCGGCACGAGGTGGACGCGGAGCCGGGCACCATGACGTTCGCGTTCGGCCGACGCGGCTACTACCTGTACTGGCCGGAGCCCGGCGGCGGCACCCGGTGGGGGGCCAACCTGCCGCAGCAGCGGCCGATGAGCCTCGTCGAGGCCCGGGCGGTGCCGGCGGAGCAGTGGCTGGACACCCTGCGCGCCACCTACGGCGACGACGACCCTGGCCGGGAGCTGGTCGCCACCAGCGACGCCGACGACCTCCAGGTTGTCGGGTCGTTGCAGATCATGCCGCCCGTGCCGCACTGGCATCGGGGCCGGATGGTGCTGGTCGGCGACGCGGCGCACGCGCCCTCGAACAGTTCCGGGCAGGGCGCGTCACTGGCCATCGAGAGCGCTGTGCAACTCGCCCGTTGCCTGCGCGACCTGCCGGACGTCCAGGCGGCGTTCGCCGCGTACGTGCGGTTGCGTCGTACCCGGGTGGAGAAGGTCGCGGCCCGGGCGGCCCGGATCAACCACGCGAAGGCCCCCGGTGCGGTGGCGCGGACGCTGATGCCGTTGCTGATGCCGCTGATGGTGCGCACAGTGCTGGACCCGGAGAAGACCGTCGCCGACGAACAGCGCTACGTCATCGACTGGGACGCGCCGGTCACGGCGGAGCCCGCCCTGCGCTGAGCTGCGGCTGCGGGGTGGCCGACCAGCCACCCCGCAGCGCCCAGCTCGCGTCGGGCCAGCACGCGCAGGGCCACCCACGGCGTCAGGCCACGCTGCTCAGCGGTCAGGCCGAGGCGGCGGCCACCGCCGTCCGGGCGACCAGCGCGCGACGCAGGTCGTCGTCGGCGTCGGTCACCACCCGGCGCAGGCCAGGGGTCAGGTCGTCGCGGGCCAGCAGCGCCGCGGCCGCCTCCCTGGTGGGCTGCGCCACGGCGTAGCGGGGGAACGCCAGGGCGGCCACCCGGTCGGCCGTCCAGGGGGTACGCCGGTGCGCGGCGGCCGGCATCTCCGCGAAGTACCGATCGACGTACGCGGCGGTCAGGTCGGCCTGTTCGGGTTGCCAGAACCCCTCGGTGATCGCCTCCAGCAGCCGACCGGACAGCTCGGTGTCCCGCACGATGATCTCCCAGGTCGCCTGCTTCGCCGCCGGGTCGGGCAGCGCCGCCCGGCAGTGGGCGGCCCGTTCCGCGCCCGTCGAGCTGTTGTCGGCGGCGGCCTCGATGGCGATCTCCGCCTCGCCGGCGGCGCCCAGCACCACAAGGCGACGCAGCACCGCCCAGCGCAGCTCCGCGTCGACCTTCAGCCCGGCCGGCACGTCCCGGCCGGCGAGCCAACCGACGAGCAGGTCAGCGTCGGTGGTCGCGGCGATCCAACCCCGTGCGGCGGCGAGCTGCAACGACTCCCCGGCCGGCGCGCCGTCGAGCAGCCGTTGGCACGTCCCGGCGACCCTGGCCAGCGCCGTGGCACGGGTCAGCGGGTCGAGGTAGCGGTCGACCAGGGACCTGCTGAGCGTCAGCACGTCCTCCGCGATGATCACCTCCGTCTCGGCGGGCAGCGCGGCAGCCATCAGATCGACCAGGCCGGTGACCGGCCGCTCGCCGTCGGTCGCCGCGTCCAGTGCCTCGCGCCAGAGCATCGCCCGGGCCAGCGGGTCGGTCAGACCGGGCAGCACCTGCGGGACGGCGTCCGCCGACGCCGGGTCGAGGCGTACCTTCGCGAAGGTGAGGTCACCGTCGTTGAGCAGCAACAACCGGGCCGCCGGCTCGCCGGTCAGCGCAGCGAGCACGGTGCGGCCCCCGTCGGCGTTCGGGTCGATGTCCACCTCGTCGCGCCGCCCGGTGCCGTCCATCGAATAGCGGCCCACGCCGATCCGGTGTGGGCGTAGCACCGGGTACGACTCGGGCGCGGTCTGCACCACCGCCACCTCGGTGTAGTGGCCGTCGGCGTCCACGGCGACCTCGGCACGCAGCGTGTTGACCTGCGGTCGGCGCAACCACAGCTCGGCCCAGTCGGACAGGTCCCGCCCGCTGCTGGTGGAGAGGCTGGTCAGCAGGTCGGCGAGGGTGGCGTTGCCGAAGCGGTGTGCGGCGAAGTGCGCGTTCAGGCCGGCGAGGAACGCCTCGTCGCCGAGCCACGCGACCAGCTGCCGCAGCACGCTGGCGCCCTTGGCGTACGAGATGCCGTCGAAGTTGAGCAGGCCCGCCTCGGCGTCGACGACCTCCTGCGGGGCGATCGGGTGGGTGGAGGGCCGCTGGTCGGCGGCGTAGCCCCAGGCCTTGCGACGCATGGCGAAGGTGGTCCAGGCCTGGTCGAAGCGGGTCGCCTCGGCGGTGACCCGGGTGCCGAGGTACTCGGCGAAGGACTCGTTCAACCACAGGTCGTCCCACCAGCGCATGGTGACCAGGTCGCCGAACCACATGTGGGCCATCTCGTGGGCGATGGTGCCGGCCCGCTGCTCGCGCTGGGTGTCGGTGACGGCCGAGCGGAACACGTAGTCGTCGCGGAAGGTGACCAGGCCCGGGTTCTCCATCGCGCCGGCGTTGAACTCGGGCACGAACGCCTGGTCGTACTTGCCGAACGGATAGCGTTCGGTGAAGAGCTGGTGGAACCGGTCCAGGCACTGCCGGGTGATGGTGAAGATCTCCTCGGCGTCGGCGTCCAGGTGCTCGGCGAGTGACCGGCGGCAGTAGATGCCCAGCGGTATGCCGTCGTGCTCGGCCCGCCGGACGTGGTACGGCCCCGCGATCAGCGAGAAGAAGTACGTGGCCAGGGGCGCGCTCGGGGCGAACTCCCAGCGCCCGGGGGCCGGGTTGGCGGCCACCTCGGCGTTGCCCGCGACGATCCACTGCGGCGGCGCGGTGACCGAGAGGGTGAACGGGGCCTTGAGGTCGGGCTGGTCGAAGGCGGCGAAGATGCGCGGCGCGTTGTCGAGGAAGGACTCGGCGTAGAGGTAGGTCTCGCCGTCGGCCGGGTCGACGAAGCGGTGCATCCCCTCCCCCGTCTTGGAGTACGCCATCTCGGCCTCGACGACGAGCGTGTTCTCCTCGGTCAGGTCGTCGAGCGGCAGCCGGTTGTCGGCGAGCAGGCCGGGATCCAGGTCGCGGTCGTTGAGGCGTACACCACGCAGTTTGGCGGGCTTGACCTCGACGAAGGTCGCGGCGCCGGCGGTGGCCCGGAACCGGATCTCGACGCGGGAGCGGAACAGGTCGCCGTCACCGGTCAGGTCGAGGTCCACCTGATAGGACTCGACAGTAATCGCCGCGCCACGCGCGGTCGCCTCTACACGGGTCAGGCTCGGCATCCGCTTATCCTGCCCGATGGGGATCGGCACCCGGTCACCACACGACCCTCGGCACTGGAGGAAAGAACCATGGCGCAACACCCCAAGGGCGACTTCGACCTCTCTCGGGCGGTCTGGCAGCGGGCCGAGGGGGACACCTCCGACAGCGCCGTTGAGGTTGCCTTCGTCGACGACCTGATCGGGATGCGCAACTCGGCCGAGCCGAACGGGCCGGTGCTGGTCTTCACCCAGGCCGAGTGGGACGCCTTCGTGGCCGGCGCGCAGGACGGCGAGTTCGACCTGGACTGACAGTGCCCGCCGAACCGTCGGCGGTGGATCGCCGTGCCGGTGCCCGTGGTCGGGACACCGGCACGGCCATGCCGGCGGGCTGGCCGGCGCACCACCGGATCGGCCACCCGGAACTGGTTGTCAACCATCGCCGGGAGCGTCGCCGTCGCCCCAGCCGAGGCCACCCGGGCCCGGGGCGTGGTGGAAGCCCGGATGGTCGGCCACGTCGACGCAGCGCTCGCCGTCCGGCCCGATCGCGCCGCAGAACAGCCGCTCGGCCCGCTGCCAGGCGTCCGCCGGTGACAGGGCCGCCGCACCGATTGCCACCTCCGAGCGGAGCAGGCTCAGCGCCTCCGCGTACGCCACTGCCAGCTCGCGGGCCTCGGCCGGGCCGGGCGCGGTGAAGCCCAGGTGCACTGTGAAGAACCGGTGCGGGCGGGTGGGCCGCCTCGGCGGCCCGATCAGTGACCGCCCGTCGCGGCCTCCGCCGAGTGCCCCGGCCGCTCGCCGCTGCCGCCAGTGCGGCGATGTGTTGTCGCGCATCCGCCCTCCCCGTGCTCGTCCCACCAGCAGCAAACCAGGTTCCGCCGCCCCTGGGAGGGGCCAGCCGGGCGGGGTTCAGCGGCGTCGACGGGGGTAAGCGCGCTGACAAACGGCGACCAGCCGCACCTGCGCGTGAGGAGACCCGATGGCGACCATGCCGGCCGACCGCAGCCCGGACAGCACCCTCGCGCTGCTCCGCGCCGGTTACCGGTTCATCGGCGAACGCTGCGAGCGGTACGGCAGCGACGTCTTCACGACCCGGATCCTGCTCGCCCCGACCATCTGCCTGCGCGGCCGGCCGGCGGCGGAGCTGTTCTACGACACCGACCGCTTCCAACGCGCCACAGCGATGCCGCTGCGCGTGCAGCGGACCCTGACCGGTCGGGGCGGGGTGCAGGGGCTGGACGGGCCGGAGCACTCCGACCGCAAGGCCATCTTCATGTCGATCATGACGCCGGCGGCGATCCAGCGGCTCGGTCACCTCTTCGACGACGAGTGGCGAACCCGGGTCGCCGCCTGGGAGGGCGCCGGCCCGGTGTCGCTCTACGACGAGCTGGGCCGAATGCTGACCCGGGTGGTCTGCGCCTGGGCCGGGGTGCCGCTGCCCGCGTCGCAGGTCGAGCGCCGCACCGTCGAGCTGCACGCCATGATCGAGGCCCCGGCCGTGCTGGGACCCCGGCACTGGCGCGGACGGGTCGCCCGGTACCGCACCGAACGCTGGCTCGCCGACCTCATCGAACGGACCCGGGTCGGTTTCGCCCCGGCGCCAGCCGGCAGCGCCCTGGCCGTCATCGCCGAACACCGGGACGGGCGCGGCAACCTCCTGCCCCGGCGGATCGCGGCGGTGGAGCTGCTCAACGTGCTGCGCCCGGTCGTCGCCGTCGACCAGTACCTGACCTTCGCCGCGCTCGCCCTGCACGACCATCCGGCCTGGCGGGAACGGGTCCGTGACGACGACGAGGCCACCGAGCAGTTCGTCCAGGAGGTACGCCGCTACTACCCGTTCTTCCCGATCGCGGCGGCCCGGGTCCGGCGGTCCTTCGACTGGCAGGGCTACCACTTTCCGCGCGGTCGACGGGTGCTGCTCGACCTCTACGGCACCAACCACCACCCGACGCTCTGGCCGCAGCCGGAACTGTTTCGCCCGGAGCGGTTCGCCGGCCGCCGGGTGGACCCGTTCGAACTGATCCCGCAGGGTGGCGGCGACCACTGGGCCGGGCACCGCTGCGCCGGCGAGTGGATCACCATCGACCTGATGAAGCGGGCGGTCACCAACCTTGCCACCACCATGCGCTACGAGGTGCCGGTCCAGAACCTGGCCCTGGATCTGCACCGGATGCCAGCGCTGCCGCCCCTCGGGCTGACCCTCACCAACGTCCGCCGCGTCGGCTGACCCCGCCTCACCGATCGCAACGACCGGCGAGGCGGGTACGCCCAGCCGTCAGGGATGCAGAACGCTGCGCAGACAGCCGTCCTCCTTCTTCTCGAACAGCTCGTACCCCTGGGCGCCCTGCTCCAGGGAGAGCGGGTGGGTGGCCAGATAACCGGGGTCGATCTCCCCGGCGGCGAGCCGGTCGAGCAGCATCGGGATGTAGCGCTGCGCGTGCATCTGCCCCATCCGCAGCACCAGGGCCTTGTTCATGGCCGCGCCGAGCGGGAACTTGTCGACCAGACCGGCGTACACACCGACGATGCTCACAGTGCCGCCCTTACGGCAGGCCATGATCGCCTGGCGGACCGAGGTCGGGCGGTCGGTCTGCAACCGCGCCGCCTGCTTCACCCTGTCGTACGCGTAGGTCGGTCCGACGTCGTGCGACTCCATCCCGACGGCCTCGATGCAGGCGTCCGGCCCGCGCCCGGCGGTCAGCTCGCGCAGCGCCTCCAGCACGTCGGTCTCCGCGTAGTTGATCGTCTCGACCCCGATCCGTTCGGCGGCGGTCTTGAGCCGGTCCGGGAATCGGTCGATCATGATGACCCGCTCGGCGCCCAGGAGTTGCGCCGAACGGGCCGCCATCTGACCGACGCCACCGGCACCCCAGACGGCCACCACCTCGCCGCCGGTGAGCCCGCAGAAGTCCGCCGCCATCCACCCGGTGGGCATCGCGTCGGAGGCGAACACCACCGAGTCGTCCGGCACCCCGTCGGGTACGGCGAAGGCGCCGATGTCGCCGAACGGCACCCGGATGTACTCGGCGTGTGATCCGGCGTAGCCGCCGGCGGCGTGCGAGTAGCCCAGGATGCCGGCCGGAGAGTGCCCCCACAGCTTCTCGGTGAACACCGGTTGCGGGTTGGAGTTGTCGCAGAGCGAGTACTGCTCGGTCCGGCAGTACCAACAGCCACCGCAGGCGACCACCGACCCCACCACCACCCGGTCACCGACCCGGTGCCGCCGTACGCCGGGCCCGGTCTCCACCACCTCGCCCATGAACTCGTGGCCGAGGATGTCCCCCTCCCGCATCGCCGGCAGGTACCCGTTGATCAGGTGCAGGTCGGAGCCGCAGACGCTGCTGGCCCGGACCCGGACGATGATGTCCCCCTCGGCACGGATCTGGGGCTCCGGCACGTCCCGGACGGCCAGCTTGCCCACGCCTTCCCAGCAGAGCGCCCTCACGCCCGTCCTCCCGTCATCAGCTTCTCCCGCACCTTGTCGGTCGCCTTCTCCTGGGCGGGGCTCCGGCCGGACGGGTCGTCCCGGGTGTCCACCACCTGGCCACACTCGATCAGCGTCTTCACCCGGCGCAGCGCGTCCCGTAGCGCCAGGTCCGGCTCGTCGCCGCCGACCAGGCCAGCCAACCGACGCACCGGACCGGAGCGGTAGCGCAGCTCGGCCCGGATCTCCGTGCCCCGGCCCTGGGGTGCCTCGGCCAGCTCGATCCGCCCCAGCTGCGGCATCGGCCCGTCCTCGACCCGCCACCGCAGCGTGCCCGTCCCCTCGACGGTGATCTCGGCCCGCCACTGCGTCTCCCCGCCGGCCCGGTCGCGGGCCACGCACCGCCAACGCCGCTCGTCGAGCTGCTGCAACGTGGCCCACCCGGCCAGCGCGCGGTCCAGCCGTTCGCGGTCGGTCCAGAAGCCGATCACCTCGTCCCGGGACCGGTCCACCGTCACCCCGCGACGCACCACGTACCAACCGTCCTGCCGCTCCGGCTGATGCCGATGCCGACGGCGGGCCGCCACCCGCCCCACGCCGACCGCCGTCGCCGCTGTGACGCCGAGCAGCGCCCACCTGGTTCCGTTGTTGGTCATGACGTCTCTCTCCTCCACCCGGACAACCGGGCATGGACAGCTCTTAGGGGCAGCGCTACCCGGAGCCCGGCAGGCGAAACGACCAGCTGTTTGATCGACGCAAATGCGGGCAGATGCTGCTCGACACCGACCGCGACCCTGGCCGCCACGGAGTTGCCATGTCCTCGTTCAGCCCTACTGGAGACGCCCGGCCCACCACCCGCCGATGGGAGGTCGAGCACGAGGGCGCCGGCCCGTCGCCGGTCCGCCTACCGATGACGTACGTGCTGCCGCTGCGCTGGCACACCGACACCGGCCTGGCCGAGCTGACCGACTACCTGCGCTG
Organism: Micromonospora trifolii; assembly: GCF_022229005.1. Lineage (GTDB taxonomy): Bacteria > Actinomycetota > Actinomycetes > Mycobacteriales > Micromonosporaceae > Micromonospora > Micromonospora trifolii. The sequence goes on along the minus strand of NZ_JAKKFD010000017.1, from coordinate 33,648 downwards.
GCTGGGTGACCGGGTGGAGGTACTCGTGGTCGACGGCTCACCTGCGCACCTCTTCGCCCGGCACGCCGAGGCGTGGCGAGGGCTGGTCCGGCACCTCCCACCGGACCCGAGTGAGCGTGGGCTCAACGGCAAGGTGCTCGGCGTTCACACCGGGGTACGCGCGGCCGGCCACGAGCACGTGGTGATCGCCGACGACGACGTCCGGTACGACGAGGCCGCGCTGAGCGCGGTACACCGGCTGCTGGGCCGGGCCGACCTGGTGCGACCGCAGAACTACTTCGACCCGCTGCCCTGGCACGCCTGGTGGGACACCGGTCGCACGCTGCTCAACCGGGCGCTCGGGACGGACTACCCGGGCACCCTCGCCGTGCGGCGCAGCACCTTCCTCGCCATGGGCGGGTACGACCCGGACGTGCTCTTCGAGAACCTGGAGCTGATCCGCACGGTGCGCGGGAACGGCGGCACCGAGGCCGCCCCGGCCTGGCTGTACGTCCGCCGACTACCTCCGGACGCCGCGCATTTCCGCGGTCAACGGGTCCGTCAGGCGTACGACGATCTGGCCCAGCCGGCTCGCCTGCTGACCGCGCTCGCGGTGCTGCCGGCGCTGGCGGCGGCGGTCGCGTCGCGTCGGCCCAGGCTGCTGCTCGGCGCGGTGGCCGGGGTCGTCGCCCTGGCCGAGACGGGTCGCCGCCGCGCCGGCGGCACCCGGGTGTTCCCGCCGGCTACGGCGCTGGCGGCCCCACTCTGGCTGCTGGAACGCGGTGTGTGCGGCTGGCTTGCGGTCAGCCAACGCGTCCTGCTGGGTGGCGTCCGCTACGGCGACACCCGGATCAGCCGAGCCGCCAACCCAGCCCCGCACAACCCGCAGCTCCCCGCGATCTTGCACTTCCGGTTGGGACAAAAACGCCGGTAGACCCACAGAACTCCAGCCACAACCGCAAGATCGGCGCTGCCCCCGACGCGACAGCTCGCGGGCACCCGAGGGTGACCGCGAGCTGTCGTGCTGCTCTGGGGTGGGGTCAGGAGGTGGCGTGGTCCTTGACCTGGTGGGCGGCGGACTTCGTGTCGTCCTTGACCGCGTGCACGGCGTCCTGAGCGGTGGACTTCACCGACTCGGCGGCGTGCTGGGCCGGCTCACGCAGGTCGCTCGCCACCTCGCCCAGCTTCTCCTTCACCGCCCCGCTGTGCTCGCTGACCTTGGCCTTCACCTGGGTCGCCGCCTGCTGCTCGCGGCGGGACGCCGGGATCAGGGACGAGGCCAGCCAGCCGACCCCGAACGCGATCAGGCCGGCGGCGAGAGGGTTGCCCTGGGACTTCTGCCGGATCACCTGCGGCGCGCTGTGCGCGGCGTCGCTGACAGTGGCCGCCGCCGAGTGCGCGGCGTCGCTGACGCTGGAGGCCGCCGACGAGGCGCGGTCACCCACCGAGTGGGCGGCCTGGCCGGTGCCGTGGCCGAGGTCAGACGCGGTTCCCATGACCTTGTCCCTCACATTCTGCAGAGCGGAACGGGCCCGCTGCTTGCGGTCGTCGACGATGCGGCTGGGACTGACCTTGTACGCCAGCGCATCCACATCGGAGCTGAGGCTGTTACGTGTGGCTTCGATCTCCCGGCGGATCTGATCGGGATCGGTGCTCATCGGGTGACTCCCTCCGGGTGCGGCTTGAGCGCGTCGGGGATCCGCTGCACGCTGTCGTTGGTCTGCTTGAGCCCGCGTACGTGCTGGGCGTTCTTCTTGGCCATCGAGTAGAGGACCGCGGCGACCACGGCCCAGATCACGGCCACGATCAGCGCGGCCAGGCCGGAGTCCATGACGTTGTCCAGGAACTGCCAGATGGCGATGGACACGAAGAGGGCCACCATGTAGCCGCCGAAGCCGGCACCACCGAAGAGGCCAGCGGCCTTGCCGGCCTTCTTGCCCTCCTGGCGGATCTCGGCCTTGGCCAGCTCGACCTCCTGACGCATCAGCGTCGACAGGTCGGTGGTGACCTGACGCATCAGGTCACCCAGCGAACTGCCCTTCACCTCCGACGCGGTGTGCGGGGCACCCGCGTCAGGGTGGTAACCGGAGTCCAGTCCGGACCCCTGCGTCGGCATGCTCATGCCGTCGCCTCCCTTCGGATGACTCGGCGGCTCACGGGCGAGGGTTGCCGCTGGACGGCACGCCCGGCAGCGGGTCGGTCTGGGTCACCGGCGGCAGCGGCTGGCCGGTGCCGGAGTGCTCCGGGTAGTCGCCCCGGCCGGGCTCCGTGGAGCCGCCGGGCGCCGGGTCGGCGTAGGTACCGGGCGTCTGGTCGGTGTAGCCACCGGACGTCGGCGGGGTGTGCGTACCGGGGGTCGGGTCGAGGTAGCCGCCCGGCGGAACGGCGTCCGGCACCGCGCGGGGCGCCGGCGGCTGCGTCGGGATGACGGCGGTCTCCTCCGGGTCGTACGCCCCGGCGCCCCGGAAGGTCGAGGAACCGTTGCCGGAGTCGTCGCCAGCGGCCGAGATGCCACGGGTCAGCCGGCCGGCCAGCACACCGAGAACCGCCGCGCCGACCAGGAAGGTCCCCGGGTTACGCCGCGCGTAGTCGCGTACCTCGGTGATCAGGTCGCCGGGCTCGCGCTGCTCAAGCCAACCGGCGGCACCCTGCACCCGGTCGGCGGCCTGGCGGGCCAGCTCGGTCACCGGGCCGGCCTGGCCACCCTGCTCGGCCATCGAGCGCATCTCGTCGGCCAGCGAACGCAGCCCACCGGCGGCTCGGCGCTGCTGCTCACCGGTCTGGCTGGCGAGCTGGCTGCGGGCCTCGCCGTACAGGTTGCGGGCCTGCCGGGCCGCCTCACGGCCGACCTCGGTGCCCTGCTCCTTGGCGGTCTGGGCGACCGCGCCACCAGCCTGCGCGGCCTCCGACCCGACCTGGCGTGCCTGGTCGCGGACGCCACCGCCGTTCGTCGACTGCTGCCCGTACGTGGAAGACGTAGGTGAAAGATCGTAAGTCATGATGTCCCTTCCGCTCAGAAAGTCGTAGCGGTTGTGCTGGGGGGATGCGGCGCGTTGCTGCCGCCGCTGACCATTCACCTACCCTGCGTTCTGGCTTCCATACCTCTTCGTGCATTTATCTGCGCGGCCCACCGGTTGGTCTTCAAAATGGAGGATCGTCGGGCTGCGTCACGTCGCCGCTGCGGACAGTGAGGTTCGCGAGGCCGGTAGATCCACGGAGGGGGCAGCGATGGCACGAGACGCACGAGGCGGCCGAGCGACCGGCCCCCGCCCCCGGGTCCAGCTGGCCGCGCTGGTCGTGGCCGGGGTCTTCCTGTTGATCGGCGTCCTCGGCTTCATCCCCGGCATCACCACCGACTACGGCGAGCTGCGGTTCGCCGGGCACCACTCGGACGCCCACCTGCTCGGGCTGTTCCAGGTGTCGATCCTGCACAACGTGGTGCATCTGCTCTTCGGGCTGGTGGGCCTGGTGCTGGCCCGCAGCGTCGCCGGCGCCCGCGTGTTCCTCGCCGCCGGTGGCGCGGTCTACCTCGCTCTCTGGCTGTACGGCCTGGCGATCGAGGCGGTCAACCCGGAGGGCGGGGCGAACATCCTGCCGGTCAACGACGCCGACAACTGGCTGCACCTCGCGCTCGGCTTCGGGATGCTCGCGCTGGGGCTGCTGCTGTCCAACCAGGCCGGCACCGGCGGACGCCTGGACAACCCCGCCGACCGGCATTGACCTGGACTTTTGTGGTTTCGCGGTCACGCCCACCGGGGTAATCGACCGGCGAAGGAGGTGCGACCATGCCTCGTTGGCTGCGTAACAACGCCCTGGCTGTCGCCATGCTGGGGGCGTTCCTGGTCTTCCTGGTGTTGCAGAGCGTCTTCGGTTGGCAGACCCACAACGAGGAGCTGACCGAGTTCGGCGCCGCGCCGCTGAGCTGGCCGGCGTACCTGACCAGTGGGCACTTCGCCGAGTCGGTCTTCGAGAACTGGGAGTCGGAGTTCCTCCAGATGGGCGGGTACGTGCTGCTCACCGCGTATCTGGTGCAGCGGGGCTCGGCCGAGTCGAAGCCGGTGGACCAGACCGACCGACCGGAGGACGACGAGCGCCGGGCGACCCCGCAGTCACCCTGGCCGGTACGCGTCGGCGGCCTACCGCTGGTGATCTACCGGAACAGCCTCTCCCTCGCCCTGCTGCTGATCTTCGCCGGTTCGTTCGTCGGTCACCTGCTCGGTGGCACCGCCGCCTACAACCAGGAGCAGGCGCTCCAGAGCGGGGCGCCGCCGATCGGGGTGTGGGATTTCCTCGGCACCAGCGACTTCTGGTTCCAGTCCATGCAGAACTGGCAGAGCGAGTTTCTCGCGGTCGGCGCGCTGATCCTGCTGAGCATCGTCCTGCGCCAGCACGCCTCGCCGGAGTCGAAGCCGGTGACCGTCGAGCACGCCAGCACCGGCGCCTGAACCGGCGACGCCGCCGTCAGGCAGCGACCGGCAACCGCTTGGCGAAACAGACGCTGTACGGGTTGCCCACGTACTCGCCGTAGACCGGGATCCGCTCGTAGCCAGACGCTGTGTACAGGGCGATGGCGGCCGGCAGGTAGGTGCCCGTCTCCAGGCAGACCACCGAGTGCCCCTGCCGGAACGCGCACTCCTCCAGCGCGGCGAGCAACTGGCGACCGATCCCCCGCCCCCGGTACGCGGGCCGGACGTACATCCGCTTGACCTCGCCGGTCTCGGCATCGAGCGCCTGGAGCCCGCCGCAGGCGACAGCCCGACCGTTCACCACCACCGCCAGGTAGCTGACGTCGTCGTGGGGGACGAAGACCTGCCCGTCCAACCCACCATCGGCGTCGCGCAGCTCACGCTGCTGCGCGGTGACCATGGCGGCGATCTCCGGATCGATGGCAGGACGGGACTCGATCAGCATCACCACACGCTAGGACGCGTGGATTTCGGGGAGGTTTCCGGAAATCAACCCCACCACGGAGCGCAACGAACTACTCGGCGTCGTCCTCGTCGTCGATGGTGTCGTCGGACGCGTCCGCGCCCACCTCGTCCGCCGACCGCACCCGGCGAGCCTTCCGGGCGGCGAGCCGATCCGCGGCGGAGGCCCTGTTCGACTTCTCCTCCAGGCGGACGTCGGTGCCCCGGTTGCCGGGTACGAAATCAACACCGGCGAAGAGGGTCGGCTGCCAGTCGAACTCGCGCACGCCGATCCGGACCAGGTCACCGGGCTGCGCGCCGGCCTTGGCCAGCTTGTCCTCCACCCCGAGCCGGGCCAGCCGGTCAGCCAGGTAGCCGACCGCCTCGTCGTTGTCGAAGTTGGTCTGCTTGACCCAGCGCTCCGGCCGGACACCGCGCACTGTGAACGAGCCGTCCGCCTCGGCCGTGATGGTGAAACCGTCGTCGTCCACGGCGATCGGGCGGATGACGATCCGGGTCGGCTCGGCGGACGGGGCGGCCTTACGCTCTGCGTCGACCAGCTCGGCCATCGCGTAGGTCAGCTCCTTGAGCCCCTCCCGGGTGGCCGCGGAGACCTCGTACACCTGGTAACCGCGCTCCTCCAGGTCGGGGCGCACGATTTCGGCGAGGTCGCGGCCGTCCGGCACGTCGACCTTGTTGATGGCGACCAGCCGTGGGCGGTCGGTCAGGCCGCCGTACTGGCTCAGCTCGGCCTCGATGGCGTCGATGTCGGCCACCGGGTCACGGCCGGGCTCCAGGGTCGCCGAGTCGATGACGTGCACCAGCACGGCGCAGCGCTCGATGTGCCGCAGGAACTCCAGGCCCAGGCCCTTACCGCTGGCCGCGCCGGGGATCAGGCCGGGCACGTCCGCGACGGTGAAGGTGTGGTTGTCCATCCGGACCACGCCGAGGTTGGGTACCAGGGTGGTGAACGGGTAGTCGGCGATCTTCGGCTTCGCGGCGGAGATCACCGAGATCAGCGACGACTTGCCGGCGGACGGGAAGCCCACCAGGCCCACATCGGCGACGCTCTTCAGCTCCAGCACGATGTCCAGTTGGTCGCCGGGCTCCCCCAGCTCGGCGAAGCCGGGCGCCTTGCGCTTGGCGTTGGCCAGCGAGGCGTTGCCCCGCCCGCCGCGCCCACCGCGGGCGACCTCGAAGGTGGTGCCGGCACCGACCATGTCGGCCAGCACTGTGCCATCGGAGGTCTGCACCACTGTGCCGTTGGGCACCTTCAACACCAGGTTGTGGCCGTTGGCCCCGTCCCGGTTCGAGCCGGCGCCGCCCTTGCCGCTGTCGGCCTTGACGTGCGGGTGGAAGTGGAAGTCGAGCAGCGTGGTCACCTGCGGGTCGACCACCAGGGACACGCTGCCCCCGTGCCCGCCGTTGCCGCCGTCCGGCCCACCGAAGGGCTTGAACTTCTCGCGGTGGATCGAGGCACAACCGTGCCCGCCATCGCCGGCCTGCAGATGCAGAACGACCCGGTCAACGAACGTTGCCACGGCGTCAATCCTTCCAGCGAGGCTCGACCTCGCACTTCGCGAAAAAAGCTAAGCGGGCCGGGACCCGGAGGTCCGCGGCCCGCTTAGCCCGAGAACTACTGCTGCGGAACGATGCTGACGGTCTTGCGACCGCGCTTGGTGCCGAACAGGACCGAACCGGCGGACAGCGCGAACAGCGTGTCGTCGCCGCCACGGCCGACCAGGTCACCGGGGTGGAACTTGGTGCCACGCTGCCGGATGATGATCTCACCGGCGCTGACAACCTGACCACCGAAGCGCTTCACGCCGAGTCGCTGGGCCGCGGAATCGCGACCGTTACGCGAGCTGGACGCACCCTTTTTGTGAGCCATTGGAGGACGACCTACTTCCCGCTGGAGATGCCGGTCACCTTGACCTGGGTCAACGGCTGGCGGTGACCCTGGCGCTTGTGGTAGCCGGTCTTGTTCTTGAACTTGTGGATCCGGATCTTCGGGCCCTTGGTGTGCGCGGCGATTTCGCCGGACACCGCGACCTCGGCAAGCTTCGCCGCGTCGGTCACCAGGTCGTCACCGTCGACGAGGAGCACCGCGGTGAGCTTCACCGCGTCACCGGGGGCACCGGTGAGCTTCTCGACCTCGATCACGTCGCCCTCGGCGACCTTGTACTGCTTGCCGCCGGTCTTGACGATCGCGTACATCGGAGGCGGACTCCCTGTCGTTGAGGCTGCTGGCGGTCGTCCCCGCGGCGGCTCGCCGGGTAGCAGAGCACGGCGGCGCGGGCACACGGGAACTCGGCACACCAAAGGTGGGCCGCAGGCAAGAGTACGCCATTGCTGGCCCGGACCCCAAACCGGCCCGCCCTGCTCAGCGCGCGCAGAGCTGGTCGAGGCGCTGCTGGAGCCGGTCGAGTTCGGTCTCGTCGATCGACTCGACGTCGGCACCGAGCGCGGAAACCTCGGTTCCGAGGTCCGTGAGCAGAGTCTTGAGCTGCGGATCGTCGGTCCGCTCCGACTGCTCCCGCAGCGCGGTCCGCCAGTCGGCCAGCGCCGCCTCGGCCCGCCCCCGGGCGGCCTCGGCAGCGCGGCTGTCCCCCGCACCCACCGCCGCGAGCATCTGACCCAGCTCCGCCACGTACGTCCGGACGGCAGTGGTGCTGGCCGCCTGCGCGGCGACGCAGACCTGGGTGGCGTTGCCACCCGCCACGCCAGCGCTGGCCGGCACACCGGTCGGGCCGGGAGGGGTGCCAGCGGCCGCCGAGCCGGCACCCTCGGCGGTCCCAGCGGTGGAGCAGCCGGCCGCGCCGGAGAGCATGGTGAGCAGCGCGGTGACCGCGAGCAGACGGCGCATCTTCTTCTCCTGACCTGGGACGGCCGATCGAGGACCGGGCGGCCGCAACGACGAGGTCCCTCCCCCGTCACTTTGCCGGGAGAGGGACCTCGTCAAACACGTGGCCGGTCAGGCGCTCAGGGGCGGGTCCGCCGACGGGCGCCACCGCGACGCGACCGGCGACGGCCGCCACCACCCTCGGTGGTCTCCTCGTCGCCCTCCCCGTCGGCGAGCGCATCGGGGTCGTCGGCCGCTGCCAGCCGGGCCGACTCACCCTGCTGAGCGTCGGAGATCGCCGGCGCGGCGGCGGTGTCCGACTCGTAGCGGGACAGGTCGTAACCCATGGTGTCCTGGTAGTCGGCGTCCGGCTCGGCCCTGGGGTCGGTATCGGTGTCGACGACCTCGACGGCGGTCCGCTCGGCCGCGGCCGGGGCGTTCTTGCGCGCCCGACGGCGGGACGAGGTGGTGGCAGCCTGCTCGGCCGCCAGAGCGGGAGCGGGAGCGACCGCCGAGGCGACCGCCTTGACCTTCTCCCCCGCACCTGCGGGCCGTGGCTTCTCCGGCACCGGCTCGGTGTGGATGATGACGCCCCGGCCCTTGCAGCACTCACAGGTCTCGCTGAAGGCCTCCAGCAGGCCCGCGCCGATCCGCTTACGGGTCATCTGCACCAGGCCGAGCGACGTGATCTCGGTGACCTGGTGCTTGGTGCGGTCCCGGCCCAGGCACTCGGTGAGCCGGCGCAGCACCAGCTCACGGTTCGACTCCAGCACCATGTCGATGAAGTCGATCACCACGATGCCGCCGATGTCCCGCAGCCGGAGCTGACGGACGATCTCCTCCGCCGCCTCCAGGTTGTTGCGGGTGACGGTCTCCTCCAGGTTGCCCCCGGAGCCGGTGTACTTGCCGGTGTTGACGTCGACGACAGTCATCGCCTCGGTGCGGTCGATCACCAGCGAGCCGCCGGAGGGCAGGAAGACCTTGCGGTCCAGGCCCTTGATGATCTGCTCATCGATCCGGTACTCGGCGAAGACGTCGCTCGTGCCCACGTGCCGACGCACCCGGTCGACCAGGTCCGGGGAGACGTGCGACAGGTACGACTCGACGATGTCGTACGACTGCTCGCCCTCGATCACCAGCTCGCGGAAGTCCTCGTTGAACAGGTCCCGGACCACCCGGATGACCAGGTCCGGCTCCCCGTAGAGCAACGCCGGGGCGCCGCCCTCGGCCGCCTTGGCCTGGATGTCCTCCCACTGCGCCTGGAGCCGCTTGACGTCGCGGGCCAGCTCGTCCTCGGTCGCACCCTCGGCAGCCGTCCGGACGATCACGCCCGCGCCGTCCGGGACCAGCTTCTTGAGCACGTCCCGCAGCCGCTTGCGCTCGTTGTCCGGCAGCTTGCGGCTGATCCCGGAGGCGTTGCCGTTGGGTACGTAGACCAGGTGTCGACCCGAGAGCGCGATGTGGCTGGTCAGTCGGGCGCCCTTGTGCCCGATCGGGTCCTTGGTGACCTGGACCAGCACCGAGTCGCCGGAGCGCAGCGCCTGCTCGATCGAGCGGGCCCGCCCCTCCAGCCCGGAGGTGTCCCAGTTGACCTCACCGGCGTACAGCACGGCGTTGCGGCCCCGACCGACGTCGACGAACGCGGCCTCCATGCTCGGCAGCACGTTCTGCACCTTGCCCAGGTACACGTTGCCGGCCATCGTCCCGGAGGAGTTGCGGGTGACGTAGTGCTCGACCAGCACGCCGTCCTCCAGGACGGCGATCTGGGTGCGGTCACCGCGCTGGCGGACCGCCATCACCCGGTCGACGGCCTCCCGGCGCGCCAGGAACTCCGACTCGCTGAGGATCGGCGGGCGGGTACGGCGCTGCTCCCGACCGTCCCGGCGGCGCTGGCGCTTGGCCTCCAGCCGGGTCGAGCCGGAGACACCCTGCACCTCGTCGACGGTCCGGCGCGGCTCCCGGATCTTCACCACGGTCGGCACGCCGTCGTCCGCCGCGCCCTCGGTGTCACCCGCGCCACGACGGCGACGGCGACGGCGACGGCGGGTCAGGCCGTCCCCGCCCTCGGACTCCTCGTCCTCGTCGCTCTCGGCTTCGGCCTCGGCGGTCTCTTCCTCGTCGGCCTGCGCCGCCTCTTCGGACTCCTCGTCCTCGGCGTCGTCGGCCCCGCCCTTGCCCCGGCCCCGGCCGCGGCGACCACGCCGGCGGCGGCGGCGCGCGGCGGCGCTGTCCTCGTCGTCCTCATCCGCCTCGGCGGCCTCGTCGGCCTCCTCGGTCGGCTCCTCCTCGGCCTCGATCGCCTCGATCGGCTCCACCGGCTCCACCGGCTCGACCTCGCGGCGACCACGCCGACGGCGGCGGGACGGCTCGGCGGCTTCCTCGACGGCAGGCTCCTCGGTCGCCGCGGCGGGCTCCACCGGTCGGGTCACCGGCACGGCGTCCGGCTGGGGTGCCATGAACAGCACTGTGGGCGCGGAGAGCGCGGCGCGGCGACGACGGGTACGCGGCTGCTCCGGCTCGACCTCGGCCGGCTCGTTCGGCTCATCCGTCACACCGGAGACGGCCACACCCGGTGGCACCTCGCCGGAGCGCTCCTGCGCACCGCTGCTCCAGGCCAGCTCGGCGGCGGACGTGCTCGGGAGGGCCGGGGAGTCGTTCAGCTCGGCCTCGGCCTCGCGCAGGTCGGACTCCGCCGGCTCCTCGACGACGTCCGGCTCCTCGGCGACCGGTTCCTCGACCGCGGGCGCCTCGTCGGCGGCGGTCGGCTGCTCGGTGGCGGGCGGCTCCTCGACGGCAGCCGGTGTGGCCTTCTTGCGCCGGGTACGGGTCACCTTGACCGGTGGGACCACCTCGGCCGAGGCCGCCTCCGCGGTGGCGGCGACCAGCGGCTCCTCGGCGGTCGTCTCGACGGGGGTGGCCTTGCGGCGGCGCCGGGGAGTCTTCGGGGCGACGTCCAGGTCGCCGGAGATCGGGGCGAAGACCTCCGCCTGCGGCGACTCGACGTTGCCGGCGCCACCGGTGGGCGCCTCGATCGGGGCGTCGGTCTGCTCCGGCTGGTTGAGCGGGGCGGCCCGACGACGGGTCGCCCGGGTGCGCCGCACCGGCGCGGCCGGCTCGGCCGCAGCAGGAGCGCTCTCCGCGCCGTCCGGTTCCACCGAGGCAGAACCGACGGCAGTGGTGGAGGTCTCGACGGCGGCGCCGTCGGGCGTGGTGCTCTGGTCGGCGGGCTCACCGGCCGGCTGTGAACCGGTCCGTTCGCCGCCCTCGGGCTCGTTCTCGAGCATGGACGTTCTCCAGTTCTGGCTAGCCCGGGCGCGGGTGAGCGCTGCCACGCAGGGTCGCCGCAAAAGTGTTTCCGCCGGGCGCGCGTGGTGCGCGACCGCCGAAGTCTGCCTGCCAGAACACCGACCGTCGGTCAGTGCCCAACGATGGCTGCCCCGTCGCGGTCCGCATCCAACGGATCCACGATCGCACCCTGCGCGGTCAACGTGCCCTGAGCCAGCCGTGTCACCCTCGGCGAAACCGGCGGCTCCAGGTCGGCCACCACGCGGAGGCCGGAAAGGACGTCATCGGGCCGTACGGACGGGGTGACCTGCCGCACGACCAGTTCGAGTATCGCACACGGTACGGCCGGCGCCCCGGAAGGCGTCGGCGTCGGCAACTGGACATCGATCGACATCACGGCGGCTCGGGCGTCGAAAGTGCGTCGACCCTGCTTGGTCATCCGCTCGACCAGCACCTCCTCGGCCGCGACGAAGGCGTCCACCGCGGCGCGCAGCACCGCCGTGTCGACCTCAGGCAACTCGATGTGCCAGTGCGACGCCTCGATCCGGTCCGGCAGGTTGCCCCCTTCGGCGATCACGGCGTCCAGGACGTCCAGCCCCGGCGAGAGCGCGGCGTCCAACGCGGCGCGCAACGCGTCCGGGTCGACTGTCGCCTGAAGGGCGATTTCCAGGTACTCCGCCTCGCTCGCCACCCCGGTCGGCGCGGCGCTGGCGTAGGAGATCTTCGGGTGCGGGTGGAAACCCTGGGAGAAGGCGACCGGCACGGCGGCCCGGCGTAGCGCGCGCTCGAACGCCCGGGCGAAGTCCCGGTGCGAGGTGAATCGCAGCGGCCCGCGCTTGGCGTACCGGATGCGGACGCGCTGGACGACCGGTGCCTGGCCGCCCTCGGGTTGAGGCTTTCTGGCGATCGTGGGCTCCTCGGGTGTACCTGCGTGTCCGCCCATCCTGGCGCAGGGCTCGTGACGGTACGCAGCCGGGGCGGCCGGATCGCCCTGGCAGACGGGCACAAACCGGTCGACGGGCTCGTGACCACCCGCCGCGAAAGCCGATGGCCGGCCGGTGACGCGGAGGTCACCAGCCGGCCACCATGATCGAGGACCGGTTACCGCTCCCTCGGCGGGGCGGGCGGCGGCCCGCCCGGCGGGCCGTAACCGGGAGGGGGACCGTAACCGGACGGCTGGCCGTAGCCGGAGGGCGGGCCGTAGCCGGAGGGCGGGCCGTGACCGGGAGGTGGCGGGTAGCCGGGCGGCGGGGCGTAGTCCGCGTCCGACGGCGGATACCCGCCGGGGGCCTCCCGGTCGAGCACCTCATCCGGGATGTCGGCGGCCCGTGCCGCCTCCCGCCGGTACCGACGGCGGTTCCAGATGAGGAACACCGCCAGCCCCAGCAGCAACACCAGCGCCACGGCGATGCCAATGCCGATGACCATGACCTGCTGGTCGGTCGGACCACCGCGATCGCCGTGCTGGGTGACGTCGAACTCCTCGTCCGCGTCCCCGGTGCGGGCCGGGCCCGGGTCGGTCGCCGCCGCCGGGTCGAGCAACGGGTTGGCGGCGACCGACGGCACGCTCGCGGTCAGCGCCCTCATCGGGTCGATCACCCCGAAGCCGTACTGCGGGTCTCGTCCGGATGGACCCGCGTCCCGGGCGGTCCGGATGATCCGGTTGATCACGTTGGGAGCGCTGAGGTCCGGATATTTCGACCGGATCAGCGCGGCGAGACCGGAGACGATCGCTGTGGAGTCGGAGGTTCCGTCGCCCCAGCCGTAGCCCTGCTCGTTGAGGACGTTGTAGATGCCGTCGCCCGGAGCGGCGACCACCGCCTCCGGCCCCTGGACGGAGCCGGACCAGAACGCGCCACCCCGGGTCGTTCCGGTCACCGCGATCACACCCGGGGTGTTGGCAGGACTGTCCACGGCGACGCTGCCCCGGGCGGTGTTGCCGGCAGCGGCGACCACGACGACGTCACGGTCCAACGCGTACTTGATGGCGTCCTGCTCCACCGGGTTGGCGAGGCCCGGGCCACCAATGGACATGTTGATCACCTTGGCACCGCCGTCGACGGCCATCCGAATGGCACGGGCGATCCCCGTGTCGCTGTAGGACCCGCCGTCCTTGCGCATCTTGATGGGCAGGATCTTCACACCGGGGGCGACGCCGACCACCCCGTCGCTGCTGGGTTTCGCCGCGATGATGCCGGCCATGTGCGTGCCGTGCCCGTCGTCGTCGGACCGGCCGTCTCCGGAGGCGCCGTAACTGCGACCACCGGCGAGCACCTGACCGCGCAGGTCCGGATGGCTCGCCTCGACGCCAGTGTCGATCACGGCCACGACCACGCCCCGCCCGGTCGAGACCTTGTGCGCCTGCTCGATCCGGAGCTCGTCCACATACCACTGTTCGGCCCGTCGGGGCGCGGCGGCCGCCGGCTGAGCGGCCCCCACGACCAGGAACCCCGCCAGCAGGCAGGCGGTCACCGGCCGGAGGCTTCCGACGTTCACCCTCATCCGTCCATCCTCATCGAAGGACACCCGGGGACGCCCCGTCACCGGGGCCCCACGGATCGTCATCCTCAGTCAACCACGACGAGTGCTCGGAGCCGGTGCTACCGCCGTGCCCGGCGCCACCCGCGCCGCCCGCGCCGCCCATCATGCCGCCACCCATCATTCCGGCGCCGCCGGCACCACGCGCGCCGCCCGCCATCCCGGCGCCGCCAGCGCCAGCGCCGGCCGCGGCGCGCAGCGCGTTCGCGGCGCTCGTCATCGGCGGCAGCTTTCCGTTGCCACCACCCACCATGCCGGGGATGCCACCCACGCCGATGCCGCCGCCGGCGCCGCCCCCCAGGCCACCGCCAGAGCCGATCCCGCCGGCCGAGCCGACGCCGGCCCCACCTCCGAAACCACCGCCGGCGCCACCGAGGCCGGCGCTGCCGACCCCGCCGCCGCCGATGCCACCACCGAGACCGCCGACGCCACTCGGGCTGGCACCGGCCAGACCGCTGCTGTAGCCGGTGTCGCCGTCCTGGTAGCCCGGGTAGCTGGAGCCGGTCGACGGGGGTGTGAACTGACCGGTGCCGCCGGTGGGCGAGCCATCGCCGATCCCACCGGGCTTGGTCGGGGAGAACGGGTCGACGGTGGACGTCGGACCGCCCGTGTCGCCGATGCTCGGTGGCCTGCTGCCGATCGTGGGGCCGCCACCGATGTCGGGCTTCCCGCCGAAGTCGCCACCACCGATGTCGGGCCGCCCCGTCGGCGGGACCCGCGTGTCCCGCTCGACGTCGTTCGACTCGCCGGATCCGTCCGGCCTGTTCACGGCGAGCTTCGGACGCTCGGTGTCGACGGCCAGGGGCAGCGGGGCCATCGCGCTGTTCGCGGCATCCTGGTTGTCCCGGTACCAGTTGTCCAGGTGGGCTCCGGTGTCCCACCAGCCGCCCCGCTTCTGGTCACCGGCCTGGCCGTCGACCTTCATCGTCGCTTCCAGGTCGTCGGCCTTGTCGCGGAAGGCGCCGTCGGCGTACGAGGCGGGGTTGTTCTGGTAGTCCTGGCGCAGCGCGGCGAGGAACCCCGACGAGCTCTCGCCGTCGCGGGCATCGTCGAGCTCGGTGCCGTTGGGCAGGCTCCACTCGTTGAACCCGAAGTCGTCCATCAGTGGGATCGGGATCGTGGTGACCGACTTACGGATGTCACCCTCGATCCGCATCAACGCGCCGCTGACGTTTGTCGTGTCGGTGATCAGATCCTCGATCTGCTTGCCGATCTTGCCCAGGTGCTCGCGGTACGCGTCACCACCACTGCCCTTCCAACCGGCGAGCATCCCGGGCAGACCGCCGACGTGTGGGCGTTCCTGGCCCGTCGCGATCGGGCCGACGAACGAGCGACCGACGAGCGCGTCCCGCAGCTGTTGCAGACCGCTGGAGAGATTGCTCCATCCCGCTCCGACCGATCCGACCGTTTCCGGGTCGGCGGAGAGCGTCACCTCACGGACGCACCGCTCCCAGGTTCCTCCAGCCATGACGTCCCCCTCAGGCCGTGTACGGGTAGGTGGGTGCACCGCTGGCAGTGGGCGGCTGCGCCGCCTCGCCCAGCAGTCGCTCGATCTCCTTGCCGTTGGCGCCGTTACGCGCCTCGGTGTCGCGGAACGCCTTGGCGATCTCCTCGGTGCCCTCCTTGAGCGCGGTGAGCTTCTGGGAGAGCGCCGTGAGGTGCGCTTCCACGTTCTCCGTTGACGTCTCCAGGGCCCGCCACTGCATGACGGCGTCCTCGTACGCGCCGAACGGGGTGCCGTTCGGAACGGTCTGGGCGTTGTTGCTGTCGCCCTTCATCCGCGTCTTGATGCGTTCCATCTCGTACTTGAGCGTGTCGTCGATGTACTGCCGGAGCCGCTCGACGTACGTGGCGGCCGCGTCCAGGTCTTCGACGCTGACCTGCAGGTCGCCGATGCTCGGCGGCGGGATGTTCCCCATGCGTTTCCTCCCCCGTCCCCGACCCGCCGGGTCGGTCCATGTCAGACGCAGCGTATCGAGTCTGACCTAGTCGGGGCAGCCCCAGCTACCAGCACGTGGTACAGATGGCGGCCGATCTCCGGGATGGTCCGGTGCGGCCACCGGGCGGGCCGAGCCCGAACAGCGCCAACGGGCCCGCGAGACGCGGACCCGTTGGGCGACATGTCGGATGTGGAGGGTGCTGAGGTCACCGCCGGCCGGCGCTGCCCGAAGGCAGCCCGGTCAGGGGTGCGAGTGCGAGTGCCCCGACGGGACCTTCATGCCGTTGCCACCCAGCGGGGTGAGCGGCAACAGCTTCTTGCCGGTGGGGCCGATCTGGATCTCGGTGTCCATGGATGGGCAGACGCCGCAGTCGAAGCAGGGCGTCCACCGGCAGTCGTCCTGCTCGAACTCGCTGAACGAGTCCTGCCAGTCCTGCCAGAGCCAGTCCTTGTCCAGGCCCGAGTCGAGGTGGTCCCAGGGCAGGACCTCCAGCTCGTCGCGCTGACGGGTGGTGTACCAGTCGAGGTCCACCCCGAACGTCGGCAGCGTCTCGGCCGCCGCGTCCACCCAGCGCTCGTACGAGAAGTGCTCGCTCCACCCGTCGAACCGGCCGCCGTTCTCCCAGACCTTGCGGATCACCGAGCCGACCCGGCGATCACCCCTGGAGAGCAGCCCCTCGATGAGCGACGGCTCGCCGTCGTGGTAGCGGTAGCCGATGGCACGGCCCAACGAGCGGTCCGCGTTGATGGCCTGCTTGAGAATCTTGAGCCGGTGGTCGATGACCTCCGGACGGTCCATCGCGGCCCACTGGAACGGGGTGTGCGGCTTCGGCACGAACCCGCCGATGGAGACGGTGCAGCGGATGTCCTTGGAGCCGGTCGCGGCCCGGCCGGCCCTGATCACCTCGTGCGCCATCTCGGCGATCTCGAGGACGTCCTCGTCGGTCTCGGTGGGCAGGCCGCACATGAAGTAGAGCTTCACCTGCCGCCAGCCGTTGGTGTACGCGGTGACGACCGTACGGATCAGGTCTTCCTTCGACACCATCTTGTTGATGACCTTGCGGATCCGCTCCGACCCGCCCTCCGGGGCGAAGGTCAGGCCGGTACGCCGCCCGTTGCGGGACAGCTCCTGCGCGAGGTCGATGTTGAAGGCGTCCACCCGGGTCGAGGGCAGCGACAGCGACACGTTCGTGCCCTCGTACTGCTGGGCGAGGCCCGAGCACATGTCGCCGATCTCGGAGTGGTCCGCCGAGGAGAGCGACAGCAGGCCGACCTCGGAGAAGCCGGAGAACTCCAGGCCCTCGCGGACCATCTGCGCGACAGTGGTGATCGACCGCTCCCGCACCGGCCGGGTGATCATCCCGGCCTGGCAGAACCGGCAGCCCCGGGTGCAGCCCCGGAAGATCTCCACCGCGTACCGCTCGTGCACCGTCTCGGCCAGCGGAACGAGGGGCTTCTTCGGGTACGGCCAGGCGTCCAGGTCCATCGTCGTGCGCTTGTGCACCCGGAACGGCACGTCCGCCCGGTTCGGCACGACCCGCTGGATCCGGCCGTCCGGCAAGTAGTCGACGTCGTAGAAGCGCGGCACGTAGACGCTCTCGGTGCGGGCCAGCCGCAGCAGCAGCTCGTCGCGGCCGCCCGGCGAGCCCTCGGCCTTCCACTCCCGGACGATCGCCGTGATCTCCAGGACCGCCTCCTCGCCGTCACCGAGCACCGCGGCGTCGATGAAGTCGGCGATCGGCTCCGGGTTGAACGCGGCGTGCCCGCCGGCCACGATCACCGGGTCGGCGTCGGTGCGGTCGGCTGCCAGCATCGGGATGCCGGCCAGGTCGATTGCGGTGAGCATGTTGGTGTAACCCAGCTCGGTGGAGAAGGAGATGCCGAACACGTCGAACCCGCGCACCGCCCGGTGCGCGTCGACGGTGAACTGCGGCACGCCGTGCGTGCGCATCAGCGTCTCCAGGTCCGGCCAGACCGCGTACGTCCGCTCGGCGAGGGTGTCGGGCAGCTCGTTGAGCACCTCGTAGAGGATCTGCACGCCCTGGTTGGGCAGGCCCACCTCGTAGGCGTCGGGATACATCAACGCCCAGCGGACGGTGGCGGAGTCCCAGTCCTTCGTCACCGAACCCAACTCGCCCCCGACGTACTGGATGGGCTTGGAGATCTGGGGTAGCAGCGGCTCGAGCTGGGACCACACGGAGTTGGTCGCGGCCGCGCGCGGTGTCGTGGACGGGGCACTCATGATGCCCAAGGGTACGCGTTCCTCCGGCGGCGATCGCGCGCACGCCCGATCGGCGGTGGTGGCGGCGCGGTACTAACCTCGGATCGGCGCGAGAGGAGATTGCCGCGATGCCGGAGCCCCAGCCGGGAGCACGGCCGGCCGACGGGAGCACCCCGGGCGCGGAGCCGGAGCGGGACACGGCGGTCGCCGACGAGCCGACCTCCCCACCCGTACCCCCGGACCAGCCGGACCCCTCGGACCAGCCAGACCCCTCGGACCAGCCGGAGTCCCCGGACCAGCCAGAGTCCCCGGACCAGCCGGAACCCCCGGACCAGCCGGAACCTGCCGCCACCGCGGAGGTCCCGGCGCCCAGGTGGAGCGGTTCGGCCCCGGTGCCGCCGCCGCTGCCACGCCGGTCCAGCTGGGGCGAGTCGGCCGAGCCGACCCCTCCCCCGCCGGTCGCCTTCGGGCCGCCGGAGCACCAGACGCCGGTCGACCCGTGGGCCGGCGTGGACACCGGCGGCTGGGACCTGCCCTCCGCCGAACTGCCCCCGCTGCCACCGACGACGTCGTATCCGACGCCGCCGGAGACCCGGCAGTGGTCCGGTCCGCCCGCTCCCCCGGCCGTTTCGCACCCGGTGCCGCCGCTCGCCGGGCCGCGCCCGGTGCCGCCGCCGGCTGCCCCGCGCGCACCGCAGGCCATCGGGCCCATGGTGCCGGCCCGACCGATGTCGCCACCCGCGCCTCCCGCGCCGCCGAAGGTGCCGAAGCAGCGCCGGGGCCGGCGATCCACCGCGCCACCGCCGACTCCGCCGGGCTGGCAGGCCCCCAAGGGGTACGTGCCGGTACCGGTCCGTCGACGACGCCGCTGGCCGTGGCTGCTGCTGCTCACCCTGGCGTGCTGCTGTGGCTGCCCCGCCTACTACGGGTTCCCGATCTCGGCCCAGTACCCGGCGCGCGCGGCACTGCCCGCCCAGGTGGACGACCTCAGCCTGCGGCAGGACGGCAGCAGCACGGAGACCGCCAAACAGTTGGAGAACGAGGTCCGCAAGGAGCACTGGCTGGCCGAGGACACGTTCGCCGGCGTCTACGCCACGACGAGCGGCAAGCGGGTGACGGTCTTCGGCGGTACCGGCTTTCGGGTGAGCCCGGAGTCGGACGCGGAGGCCGAGATCAGCCGGCTCACCGAGCGGTACGCGCTGGATGCCCCGGAGAGCGTGGACACCGGTGTGCGGGGCAGGCACGAACGGTGCGCGGTGGGTAGCGCCGACGGCAGTGCCGTGGTGGTCTGCACATCGGTCGACCACGGCAGCATCGCCACCGGCGTGTTCACCCGACTCTCCGTCGCCGACAGCGCCGACCTGCTGGCCACCCTGCGCGCCCAGATCGTCCAACCCGAGCGGGGCTGAGCGGCGGCGAAAGGCGGAAGCCCAGGGCCCAGGGCCCGCGGCCGTGGTCAGGCGTCGCGGGTCGGGTCCGGGTGGGCGCGCGGCGGGGCGTAGCGGGGCACGTACTCCTGGCCGGTGAGCTTCTGGATCTCACTCATCAGCTCGTCGGTCATCTGCCGCAGCGACGTGCGGTCGTCCGGTCGGCCGCTGAAGTCCAGCGGTTTGCCGAACCGAACCGTGATCTTGGCAGTGCCCGGCCGGGGCACCCGGGCACCGATCGGCTGAGCCTTGTCGGTGCCGATCATGCCGACCGGGATGATCGGCACGCCGGCCGAGATCGCCAGCCGGGCCGCGCCGGTACGCCCCCGGTAGAGCTTGCCGTCCGGCGAGCGGGTGCCCTCCGGGTAGACAACCACCAGGTCACCGCCCTTGAGCGCCGGGATCGCCGCGTCGAACGCGGACAGCGCCGCCCGACCACCGGCCCGCTCGACCGGGATCGCGCCCAGGCCGGTGAGGACGAACTTGGAGATCGCACCCTTCACGCCGGTGCCCTTGAAATATTCCGACTTGGCCCAGAACGCCAGGTGCCGGGGCACTACCGTGCCGAGGAACAGCTCGTCGGCCACCGAGAGGTGGTTACCGGCGAAGACCGCGCCACCGATCTCCGGCACGTGTTCCAGCCCCTCCACGGTCGGGCGGAACGCCAACCGCAGCGTGGGCGCCACGGTGAGCTTGCCGATGGTGTAGAGCAGGGGCACTGGTCCTCCGGCAGATCAGGTGCGAACAGGCGGTGTCACGGTAGCGGACGCCTCCACACCTCCCGGACGGAGGTGGTGAGGCGCCCGCACCCTGGCGATGGTCCGTTATACCCGGCGCACGACCACAGTTACCCGCTCACCATCGCCGACCTCGCCAGCGAAGCCCTCCAGGCCCTCGACGGCGGAGCCGCCCGGGCCCTCGACGAAGTCCACCGAGTCGGCCAGCACCTCTGCGGAGACGAAGTCGACGTACGCGGCCACCGCCGCGCGTACCTCGTCGGATGCTGACACCGACACCACGATCCGGTCCGAGACGTCCAGATCGGCGTCCCGGCGGGCCTGCTGCACCACCCGCACCACGTCGCGGGCCAGCCCTTCGGCGGCCAACTCCGGTGTGACATCGGTGTCCAGCACCACCACGCCCTCGCCGCCGGGCAGCGGCGCGGAGTGCTCGGCGTCTGCGGCGACCAGGCGCAGCTCGTACTCGCCCTCGGCGAGGGTGACGCCGGCGGCCACCGGGGCGCCGTCGACCAGCTCCCACTCGCCCGCCTTGACCGCCTTGATCACTTGCTGCACCTGCTTGCCGACCCGCGGGCCGAGCGCCCGGGGCACCACAGTCAACACCTGCTCGCAGTACGCGGACAGCTCCGCGCTGAACTCGACAGTCTTCACGTTGACCTCGTCGGCGACCAGGTCGGCGAACGGCCGCAGCTGCTCCGCGACCGGCGAGGCCACTGTCAGCTTGGACAGCGGCAGCCGCACCCGCAGCCCCTTGGCCTTGCGCAGCGACAGTGCCGCCGAGGCGACCGCCCGGACGTTGTCCATCGCGGCGACGAGGTCGTGGTCGGCCGGGAACTCGCTCGCCTCCGGCCAGTCGGCCAGGTGCACCGAACGCTCCCCGGTCAGGCCACGCCAGATCTCCTCAGCGGTCAGCGGCGCGAGCGGCGCCACCACCCGGCAGAGGGTCTCCAGCACCGTCGACAGGGTGTCGAAGGCGTTGGCGTCACCAGACCAGAACCGGTCCCGGGACCGGCGCACGTACCAGTTGGTCAGCGCGTCCAGGTAGGACCGGACGGTGGCGCAGGCACCGGAGATGTCGTACGCGTCCATCTGCGCGCCGACGGTGGACACCAGCTCGTTGGTCTTGGCCAGCACGTACCGGTCGAGCAGGTGGGTGGAGTCGGTGCGCCGCCGCGCCTGGTACCCGTCGGCGTTGGCGTAGAGCGTGAAGAAGTACCACACGTTCCACAGCGGCAGCAGCACCTGCCGGACGGCGTCGCGGATGCCCGCCTCGGTGACCGCCATGTCGCCGCCGCGCAGCACCGGCGAGGACATCAGCATCCAGCGCATCGCGTCCGAGCCGTACGCGTCGAAGACGTGGTAGACGTCGGGGTAGTTGCGCAGGCTCTTGGACATCTTGCGCCCGTCCGAGCCGAGCAGGATGCCGTGGCTCAGGCAGTTGCGGAACGCCGGCCGGTCGAACAGCGCGGTGGCCAGCACGTGCATCGTGTAGAACCAGCCGCGGGTCTGCCCGATGTACTCGACGATGAAGTCACCCGGGTAGTGGTGCTCGAACCAGTCCGCGTTCTCGAACGGGTAGTGCACCTGCGCGAACGGCATCGACCCGGACTCGAACCAGCAGTCCAGCACCTCCGGCACCCGGCGCATCATCGACTGCCCGGT
Source organism: Micromonospora trifolii (assembly GCF_022229005.1). Lineage (GTDB taxonomy): Bacteria > Actinomycetota > Actinomycetes > Mycobacteriales > Micromonosporaceae > Micromonospora > Micromonospora trifolii. The sequence continues at coordinate 12,108 of NZ_JAKKFD010000017.1, read as the reverse complement.
CGGGTCGTCCGGGTTGGGGCGGACCAGGTCGTCCACCGCCGGCCGGTGCAGGTCGGTCAGACGTACGCCGAAGTCCCGCTCGATGTCGGCCAGCGAGCCGTAGACGTCCAGGCGGGGGTAGTTCGGGTCGTCCGACTTCCACGCCGGGATCGGCGAGCCCCAGAACCGGTTCCGGCTGATCGACCAGTCCCGGGCGTTGGCCAGCCACTTGCCGAACGAGCCGTCCTTGATGTGGCCGGGCGTCCAGTTGATCTCCTGGTTCAGCTCGACCATCCGGTCCCGGAACTGGGTCACCGCGACGAACCACGACGACACCGCCTTGTAGACCAGCGGGGTGTCGCAGCGCCAGCAGTGCGGGTACGAGTGGGTGTAGGTGTCCTGCTTGAGCACCACCCCCCGGTCCTTCAGCTCCCGGATCACCGGCTTGTTGACGTCGAAGACCTGCTCACCCTGGTACGGCGGGACCAGCGCGGTGAACCGGGTGTGGTCGTCGACAGTGACGATGGTGGGGATGCCGGCGGCGTTGCAGACGTTCTGGTCGTCCTCACCGAAGGCCGGGGCCAGGTGCACGATCCCGGTGCCGTCCTCGGTGGTGACGAACTCCGCGCCGAGCACCTGGTAGGCGTTCTCCCCGGCCTGCTCGACGAGGAAGTCGAACAGCGGCGTGTAGCGGCGCCCGGCCAGGTCCCGGCCGTACACGGTGCCGACCTGCTCGTAGGACTCCAGCTCCTTGGCGTACGCGGCCAGCCGCGCCGCCCCCACCAGGTAGCGGTCGCCGTCGCGTTCGAGCACCGCGTACTCGATGTCGGGCCCGACGGCGAGCGCCAGGTTCGACGGCAGGGTCCACGGCGTGGTGGTCCAGACGCCCAGCTTGACCGGCCCGCGCACCAGCTCCGGCGCGGACTCGTCGGCGGTCAGCTCGAACCACACCGACAGCGTGGGGTCGTGCCGGTCCCGGTAGACGTCGTCCATCCGGGTCTCGGTGTTCGACAGCGGCGTCTCACACCGCCAGCAGTACGCCAGCACCCGGAAGCCCTCGTAGATCAGACCCTTGTCGTGCAGGGTCTTGAAGGCCCACATGACGCTTTCCATGTAGTCCAGGTCGAGGGTCTTGTAGTCGTTGGCGAAGTCGACCCAGCGGGCCTGCCGGTTGATGTACCGCTCCCAGTCCTGGGTGAACTCCAGCACCGAGGTGCGGCAGGCCTCGTTGAACCGGTCCACGCCCAGGTCGATGATCTCCGCCTTGCTGGTGATCCCGAGCTGCTTCTCGGCCACCACCTCGGCGGGCAGGCCGTGGCAGTCCCAGCCGAAGCGCCGCTCGACGTGCCGGCCGCGCATTGTCTGGTAGCGCGGCACCACGTCCTTGACGTAGCCGGTGAAGAGGTGACCGTAGTGCGGCAGGCCGTTGGCGAACGGCGGGCCGTCGTAGAAGACGTACTCGTTCTTACCGTCGTCGCCGGCCGGGCGGGCCTCGATGCTGGCCTCGAAGGTCTTGTCGGCCGTCCAGTGCTCCAGCACCCGGCGCTCGACCGCGGGCAGGTCCGGGCTCGCCGGGACACCGGCGGCGGTCGGGTCGTGCAACGGATAGGCCATCGGGGGTCGCTCTCCTCATGCAGCTCACTCAACGTGGGTCTGCGAGGACGAACCTCCGGGTGCGCCTGGAACGGCGCTCCCGGGTGGCCCGCGGTACCACCCCGCTTGGCGGTCAGGATCGACCGCCCGCTCATTACCGGCTGTGACGGGCCGCACCCGTCCGGTTCTACTGGGCCGGTTGCCCGGCTGTTCTTCCGGAGGCTCACCGGTGATGGCCGGGTCATCGCCTTACGGTGTCCAACGATACTCGACGCGCCCACCGCCGCGCCTTCGAGTGACGGCGAACCCGACCAGGGGCGGGAGCGCCGCCTTGACGCGTTGTGTGCCGCTCCCCAGAATTCAGCGCGTGGCCACGATAAGTTACGCCGATTACCGCGCGATGCGCCGGTTCCCTGCCCTCGACGGGCTCCGTGCGATCGCCGCGGTGATCGTCGTCGCCTTCCACTTCGGGGGGCCGCGATGGACCTGGCTCTCCGGCTGGGTCGGCGTTCAACTGTTCTTCGTGCTCTCCGGCTTCCTGATCACCACGTTGATGCTGCGCGAGGAGGAGTCGCGGGGGCGGGTGTCGTTGCGCTCCTTCTACGTCCGGCGCATCTTCCGGATCCTGCCGGTCTACCTCGTGGTGCTGGCCGCGATGTACGCCCTCGCGCACCTCAACGGCGCCAGCACGAGGCTCCGCGAATCGATGCCGTACTACCTGCTCATGGTCAACGAGTTCGCGCCGAACCAGGCGTTCCCGCACTCCTGGACGATCGCGATCGAGTGGAAGTTCTACCTGGTGTGGCCGCTGCTCGCGTTCGCGTTCGTCCGCGCCGCGTTTCTGCGTCGGATGGCGGTGACGGTGCTGGCCATCGCCGCTCTGGTCGCGCTCATCCCGTTCGAGAAGGACTGGCCCTACTGGCCGATCCACTACGTGTCGATCCTGGTGGGCTGCCTGCTGGCGGTCATCCTGCACCACCCCCGGGGGTACGCGCTGTTCCGGCCGTTGACCAGTCCCGTGGCGTCCCTCGCCGTAGCCGTCGGGTTCATCGCCGTGCACCTGGCGCTGCCGTACTGGCCGCCCGCCGCGGACGGCCACGCGGAGTCGATGATCGGCGTGTACGCGGTGGCCGTGGCGTTACTGCTCCCCGCCATGCTGGCCCCTGGCCTGCCGACGAAACTGCTCTCCTGGCGACCGCTGGTGTGGGTGGGCGAACGCTCCTACTCGCTCTACCTGGTGCAGTACCTCGCCATGGCGACGGTGATCGCGCTGGTCCCGTCGTACGCCGGGCACAGCACCCGGTTGTTCGTGGCCACCACCGTTGTCGGCCTGCTCGCGGCCGACCTGCTCTACCGCTGGGTGGAGCAGCCGATGATCGGGGTGGGACGCCGGTTCTCCGGACGGGGAAAGGCGGCCGCCGGCACCCCGACCGCCACACCGGATGCCGCACCAGCACCCGCCGCGCCGATGTCCGCCGCGGCCGACGACCCGTCCGAGCGGACGGTGCCCGCCATGCCGGTCCTCACCCCCGGCGGCGACCGCCGCTGATCATGAGGTGGCGGCGCCTGCACGACGGCCGCCTGCGGCCCGAACGTGGCGGCATGAGCGGGGTCACAGCCCCCGGTTGTCACGATCCGGCCCGGCCCGACCGTCGTACCGGCGTCGGACCGATCAGGAGGTAGTCGTGCAACGGATGAACCCGGCCGAGGTCGCACCGCAGGCGTACAAGGCCGTCATGGGGTTGGAGAAGTACGTCCAGACGAACGTCGACCACACAGTGCTGGAGCTGGTGAAGCTGCGGGCGTCGATGATCAACGGGTGCGCGTACTGCGTGGACATGCACAGCCGGGACGCGCTCGCCGAGGGCGAGTCGAGCCGGCGGCTGTTCGCCGTCGCCACCTGGCGGGAGGCGCCCTTCTTCGACGAGCGGGAGCGGGCCGCGCTGGCCCTCACCGACGCTGTCACCCGGCTCGGCGAGCACGGGGTGCCGGACGAGGTGTGGGATGACGCCGCGAAGGTCTGGTCGGAGAAGGAACTGGCCGACCTCGTCATCGCGATTGCCACAATCAACGTGTGGAATCGGATCGGGGTGACGATGCGGCTGGAGCCTCCAGCCCAGGCGTGACCACCGAGGCGGCAGCGGAGGCGGCCGGTGCGCTCGAGGCGCACCGGCCGATGCTGCTCGGGCTCGCGTACCGCCTGCTCGGCAGCCGGCACGACGCGGAGGACGTGCTCCAGGAGGCGTACCTGCGCTGGCTGGGTGTGGACCGGGCCCGGGTCGAGGAGCCGCGCCGGTACCTGTCCCGGGTGGTCACCCGGTTGGCAGTGGACCGGCTGCGCGCCCGGCAGGCGGCCCGCGAGACGTACGTCGGGACGTGGCTGCCCGAGCCGGTGCCGACCGCGCCCTCGCCGTTCGGGCCGTTGGACCGGGTGGAGCTGCGCGACTCGCTCTCCACAGCGTTGCTGCACGTCCTGGAGCGGCTCACCCCGCCGGAGCGCGCGGTGTACGTCCTGCACACGGCCTTCGACCTGCCGTACGCGGAGATCGCCGAGATCCTGGACCGGTCCGTCGCCGACTGCCGGCAGCTGTACCACCGGGCGACCGCGCGGGTACGGCAGGAGCAGCGCCGGTTCACCGCCAGCCGCCCGGAGCGGGAGCGGCTGCTGGACGCGTTCCTCGCCGCCGCCCGCGACGGCGACCTGGCCAGGCTCACCGACCTGGTGGCCGCCGACGCCACCGCCTGGAACGACGGCGGCGGTCGGGTGCGGGCCGCCCTCAACCCGGTCACCGGTGCGGACCGGATCGCCCGGTTCTACGCCGGGGTCTACGGCCCGCGTCACCGGGTGACGATGGATCCGGTCGAGCTCAACGGGGAACCGGCGATGATGATCACCCGTGCGGACGGCAGTCGCTACACACTGACCATCGCCGCCGCCGACGGACGGATCACCGGGATCTACGTGGTCGGCAACCCGGCGAAGGTGCCGGCGGTCGGCTGAACCCGGGCGTCGTCGTCGGTCGGCCCGGGCCGGTGGGCGTCAGCCCAGCTCGGGGAACCAGAGCGCGATCTCGCGCTTGGCGCTGTCCGTCGAGTCGGAGGCGTGCACCAGGTTCTCCCGGTTGGACAGCGACAGGTCACCCCGGATGGTGCCGGCGGCGGCCTTGCGCCCGTCGGTGGCGCCGACCAGCCCGCGGACCACGTCGATGACCTGGTCGCCGGAGAGCACCAGGGCGACCAGCGGGCCGCCGGTCATGAAGTCCTTCAACGGCGGGTAGAACGCCTTGTCGACGTGCTCGGCGTAGTGCTCGTCGGCGAGCGCGGCATCCATCGTCCGGTGCGCCATCGCGTCGATCCGCAGCCCCTTGCGCTCAAAGCGGGAGAGGACCTCGCCGACCAGGCCGCGGCGGACCGCGTCGGGCTTGATCAGAACGAGGCTGCGCTCATCCGGGCTGTTGCTGGACACGCTGGGTTCCTCCTGTACGCGCTGAACGCTTGGGATCGGTACGGTCAGCCTAGCGACCCGGTCCCGGCGCCGGCGCGGCGGCCGGTCTTTCCCCCGGTGGCCGATTCGGCCTAGCCTGGCCCTGACCCCCGGGAGGTCCACTGTGGCGAATGGCGGGAACCGACCCATCGCGCCGGTACGCAAGCTGATCGGCACGGTGCTGGGCACCGTGGCCACGTTCGTCGTCCTGTTCGGGCTGGGCATGACCAGTTGGGCCATCGTGGCTCTCGGGGTCGCCCTGCTGGTGCTGGCGATCGCGCTGGCGACAGTACGCGGCGGCGGTCGCACCTGGGTCGTCGGCGTCGGCCATGTGCACAGCGCCTCCGAACCACCAACCCAGTACGCGTTCGGCCGCTGCGAACTGCAACTGGTGATCGACGCCCCTGGCCTGCCACCACGGTCCAAGAAGATCATCGAGCCGAGGGTGCCGGTCTCCAAGTGGCCGTCGCTGGGTCAGACCCTGCCGATCCGGGTCGCGTTGGACGACCAGCGGCACGTCAAGGTCCTCTGGGACGAGGTGCCCACCCACGCCGAGACCGCCGCCGCCGTCGCCGATCTCCCGCCGGAGTTCGCCGACGCGGAGGCGATGGACGACCTGCTGATCCAGCAGGACGCGCCGCCGTGGGCCGACCGGGCGCCCGATGACGACTTCCGCGACGACTTCCGCGATCCGGTCGGTGACCCGTTCCGGGACCCGCTCGGTGACCCGCTGCGCACCGACCCTCGGCGTGACGACCCTCGTCGTGACGACAGCCGGCGCGACGACCTCCGGCGCGACGACAGCCGGCGCGACGACCCGGGCGTCATGCCCGAGGAGCGCGAGCCCGTGGTGATGCACCAGAGCCCGGGTGGCCCGGTGGTGTTGGAGGGCGTCGTCGTCGAACCGCAGGCCGGTGGGCTGCCCCGACGGGCGACTACTCCCGCGCCGCGCCCGCCCGCCGAGGAGCGCTTCGACGAGCCCGCGGCCGACCGGTTCGACGCGTCGGAGGCGGGCGGCACGACCGCCCCACCCGCCGAGGACCCCGCCGACCAGCCCACCGCGCAACGCTTCGAGCCTCCGCCCGCGCAGCGGTCCGGCCCAGGTGTCGTCGACCCGTTGGACCCACTCGATCTTCCACTGGACGATCCCTCACCGACCGGGGCCGCGCGCGCGACAGTGACCGACGAGGAACTGGACCAGGCGATCTTCGGGTTCGACGCCGCCTCGGCCGCGGACCCGACCGGGCCGATCAGCGGGGTGGGCCTCACCCTGCTGGTCACCGACCTGCCCCGGTCGCTCGGCTTCTACCGCGACGTGCTCGGCTTCAGCGAGGTCGACCAGGGTGCTCACAACGCCGTCCTCGCCTCCGGGACGACCCGCATCGTCCTGCGCGAGGTGACCGGGGCCGCGCCCATCAGCCGCCGACTCGTGCACGTCAACCTCGAGGTGAACGACATCGAGGCGGCGTACGAGCGGTTGCGCGAGTCGGGCGTCCGCTTCACGTACGCGCCCCGGGTCGTCAACCGCGGCACCAAGCTGGAGGTGTGGGCGGCGGCCTTCCGCGACCCGGACGGCCACGGCGTCGCGCTCACCCAGTGGCGCGAACGCGCCGACGCCTGACCCGGCCCGCCTTCGGACGGCGCCGGCCGGGTCCGGCGTCAGCCGAGAATGACGCGGCGAACGTGCAAGGCGTACGCCCAGACCAGGGCGAAGATGATGCCCAGCCCGAGCAGCGACCAGTGCAGCAGTCCGCCCAGCAACAGCAGGCCCTGGAGCACGGTGCCGGCGTTCCACGCCCACTGGCGGCGCATCATGCCGGCAAGCAACACGGCGGCCACCGCCAGTGCCACGACCGCGCCGATCGCGGCGCCGCCGAGGTCACCGCCGACCACCCTGATCGGCTGGATCGCCAACAGCAGCACCAGCGCCTCCAGGCTGAGCGTGCCAGCGCCGAGACCGCGCACCGCCCGCTCCGGGTTGCGTAACCCGGAGCGTCGCGGTTGCCCGGCCGTGGGCTCCTCCCCCGCCGGCTGCTCGACCGGCGCGCCGGTCGGGTCCTCGGTGGGGTGCTGGTCCCGCTCTGGGGTGGTCATCGCTTCAGCAGCCGGCGCGCGTCGGCGACCGTCACCACCGAACCGGTGACCAACACCCCGACCCCGCTCAACTCACCGGGGACGTCCTCCTCGGCCATCGCCACCGCCAGCTCGATCGCATCCGGCATCTCCTCGGCCGAAGCCACCCGCTCCTCGCCGAAGATCTCGGCAGCCAGCGCGGCGAGTTCCTCCGTCGGCATCGCCCGAGGCGAGCTGCTACGGGTGACCACCACCTGGTCGACCACCGGCTCGAGCAGCTCCAGCAGCGCTTCCGCGTCCTTGTCGGCCAGTACGCCGATCACGGCCACCAGCTTGCTGAACGCGAACTCCTCCTGGAGCGCGGTGACCGTGGCCTTCATGCCGTGCGGGTTGTGCGCGCCGTCCAGCAGGATGGTCGGGGCGTTACGGACCCGCTCCAGCCGACCCGGGGAGCTGGTCGAGGCGAAGCCCTCCCGGACCGCCTCGATGTCCAGCTGACGTCGAGCCCCCGCACCCAGGAACGCCTCGACGGCGGCGAGCGCCACCGCCGCGTTCTGCGCCTGGTGGGCACCGTGCAGCGGAATGAACACGTCGTCGTAGACGCCACCCAGCCCCTGAAGGGTGAGCACCTGACCGCCGACCGCGACCGCCCGACCCAGCACGCCGAACTCGCCGCCCTCCCGAGCGAGCGTGGCCCCGACCTCGGCGCAGCGTTCGAGGAGGGGAGCAGCGGCCTCCTCCTCCTGGGCCGCCGAGATGACTGTGGCCCCCGGGTGGATGATGCCGGCCTTGGCCAGCGCGATGTCCTGGAGCGTGTCACCGAGCCACTCGGTGTGGTCCAGCCCGATCGGGGTGATCACGCAGACTCCCGCCTGGAGGACGTTCGTGGCGTCCTCGGCGCCACCGAGGCCGACCTCGACCACAGCGATGTCGACCGGCGCGTCGGCGAACGTGGCGAACGCCAGCGCGGTGGTCATGTCGAAGTACGTCAGCGGCTCGTCGGATCGTGCGTCGACCAGCTCGGCCAGTGGCTTGATCTCCCGGTACACCGACGCGAACCGTTCCTCGCTGACCGGCTCCCCGTCCAGGCTGATCCGCTCCCGGACGGTCTCCAGATGCGGGCTGGTGTAGCGCCCGGTGTGCAGCCCGTGCGCCCGCAACAGCGAGTCGATCATCCGCGCGGTGGAGGTCTTGCCGTTGGTGCCGGTCAGGTGGATCGCCGGGTACGCCCGCTGCGGACTGCCGAGCAGGTCGAGCAGCGACTCGATCCGGTCCAGCTCGAAGACCATGCGGGTGAAACCACGGGCGTTCAGCTCGGCCTCGACGGCGGCGAATTCGTTACGGTCGGTCACGAGGGCAGTGTCTCCAGAGCAGCGTTGATCCGGACCAGGTCGGCCTCGGCGGTGGCGAGCCGGTCGCGGATCTTCGCGACCACCGGCTCGGGGGCCTTGCCGATGAAGGCCGGGTTGTCGAGCTTCGCCCGGGCCTGCGCGACCTCCTTCTCGGCTGCCGCGCGGTCCTTCGTCAGCCGGGCCCGCTCGGCGGCCACGTCGATCGACCCCCGGGTGTCCAACGCGACACCGACCGCGCCGGGCATGGCCAGCGTGGCGCTGGCCTGGAAGTCGTCACCTGCCGGATCCAACCGGACCAGCGAACGGATCAGCGGCTCGTGGGCGGCGATACCCGCGCCGGACAGCCCGTCCAGGCGGGCAGCCACCCGCTGCGTGGGACGCAGCCCCTGGTCGGAACGGAACCGGCGGATCTCGGTGACCACCCGCTGCACGCCGACCAACTCGGCCTCGGCGGCGTCGTCGACCAGCGACCGGTCGGCCACCGGCCAGGCGGCGGCCTGCACCGTCTCGCCGCCGGTCAGCGCGAGCCACAGCTCCTCGGTGACGAACGGGATGACCGGGTGCAGCAGCCGCAGCAGCTGGTCGAGCACATGCCCGAGCACCCGGCGGCTGGCCTCCGCCCGCTCACCGCCCTCGGCGAGCACCGGCTTGCTCAGCTCGACGTACCAGTCACAGACGTCGTCCCAGGCGAAGTGGTAGAGCAGGTCGCACACCTTGGCGAACTCGTACGCCTCGAACTGCTCGTCGACCTCGGCGGTGACGTGCGCCAACCGGGACAGGATCCACCGGTCGACGGTGGAGAGCTGCTCAGTGGGGGGCAGGTCGCCAGTGGTGTGCGCGCCGTTCATCAGAGCGAACCGGGTGGCGTTCCAGAGCTTGTTGCAGAAGTTGCGGGAGCCCTGGCACCACTCCTCGCTGACCGGGACGTCCTGGCCGGGGTTCGCGCCCCGCGCCAGCGTGAACCGGGTGGCGTCCGCGCCGTATCTGTCGATCCAGTCCAGCGGGTCGACCACGTTGCCGAACGACTTCGACATCTTCTTGCCGAACTGGTCACGCACCATGCCGTGCAGCGCGACCACGTCGAAGGGCGGCCGGCCGTCCATCGCGTAGAGGCCGAACATCATCATCCGAGCGACCCAGAAGAACAGGATGTCGTACCCGGTGACCAGCACGCTGGTCGGGTAGAACTTCGCCAGGTCCGGGGTCTGCTCCGGCCAGCCCAGCGTGGAGAACGGCCACAGCCCGCTGGAGAACCAGGTGTCCAGGACATCCTCGTCCTGGTGCCAACCCTCGCCGGTCGGCGGCGCCTCGTCGGGGCCGACGCAGACGATCTCGCCCGCCGGGCCGTACCAGACCGGGATGCGGTGCCCCCACCACAGCTGGCGGGAGATGCACCAGTCGTGCATGTTGTCGACCCAGGCGAAGTAGCGCTTGGCCAGTTCGGCCGGCTCGATGCGGACCCGGCCGTCGCGCACCGCGTCGCCCGCGGCCTGGGCCAGCGGGGCGGTGTTGACGAACCACTGCAACGACAGCCGTGGCTCGACGGTGGTCTTGCAGCGCGAGCAGTGCCCGACCGCGTGCACGTACGGGCGCTTCTCGGCGACGATCCGGCCCTGCTCCCGCAGCGCCGCCACGATCGCCGGCCGCGCCTCGAACCGGTCCAATCCCTCGAACGGGCCGGGCACGGTGATCACGCCGCGCTCGTCCATCACGGTCAGCGCGGGCAGGTCGTGCCGCTGGCCGATCTCGAAGTCGTTCGGGTCGTGGGCCGGCGTCACCTTGACCATGCCGGTGCCGAAGGACGGGTCGACGTGCGCGTCGGCGACGATCGGGATCCGGCGGCCGGTCAGCGGCAGCTCGACCTCGGTGCCGATCAGGTGCTGGTAGCGCTCGTCGTCGGGGTGCACCGCCACCGCGGTGTCGCCGAGCATCGTCTCGGCCCGGGTGGTGGCCACCACGACCTCGTCGCTGTAGCGGATCGAGATCAGCTCGCCGTCGTCGTCGGTGTGCTCGACCTCGATGTCGGAGAGCGCCGTGAGACAGCGCGGACACCAGTTGATGATCCGGTTGGCCCGGTAGATCAAGCCGTCGTCGAAGAGCTTCTTGAAGATCGTCTGGACGGCGCGGGTCAGCCCCGCGTCCATGGTGAAGCGCTCGCGGTCCCAGTCGACGGAGTCGCCGAGGCGGCGCATCTGGCCGAGGATGGCGCCACCGGACTCGGCCTTCCACTGCCAGACCCGCTCGACGAACTTCTCCCGGCCAAGATCGTGCCGGGAAAGCCCCTCGGCGGCGAGCTGACGCTCGACCAGGTTCTGGGTGGCGATGCCGGCATGGTCCATGCCCGGCAGCCACAGTGCCTCGAAGCCCTGCATCCGCTTACGCCGCGTCAACGCGTCCATCAGCGTGTGCTCGAACGCGTGGCCCATGTGCAGCGAGCCGGTGACGTTCGGCGGCGGGATGACGATGGTGAAGGGGGGCTTGTCGCTGTCGGCGGAGGCCCGGAAGTGCCCGCCGGCTACCCACTGCTCGTACCGTCGCTGCTCTACCTCACCGGGCTGGTACTGGCCGGCAAGGGTCGGGGCGTCGGGGCGTCGGGCATCCAGTCTCTCGGTCACCGGACAAGTCTACGGAGGGCTTTCACAGACCTGACGTGCGCCACCTACCGTTCGCGTACGGTGTCGGCTATGTCCGACGCACATCTCACCGAGCGGTCGCGCGACGGCGGCCGCGAGCCGGTCGAGCTGACCGAAGAGCCGATCCAGCTGAGCACCAGGGACTCCGGAGGCGACCCCGACGAGCGGTCCAGCGGCTGGTCACGTCGCCGCAAGATCGGTTGGGCGGTCGCGCTGGTGGTCGGTCTCGCCGGCGCCGGGGTGCTCGGTGTCGGTGGGTGGCGGGTGGCGCAGCAGAAGGACACCCAACTGGCCTCACCCGATCGGGTGGCGGGTCTGACCCGCGACGACAGCGAGCGGGCGAAGAGCACTGCCGACTATCTGCGCAGCGGCCTGGCGGCGAACATCGAACTCGACAGCAGTTTCGGCACTGTCTACCGCGACCCGGCCGACGACAAGCGCTCGGTGCTCATCTTCGGGGGCACCACCCTGTTGTGGCAGCCGGAACGGGACCTGGACAGCCTCTTCCGCCTGATGTCGGACGAGACCGGTGCGGTGAACGGCCTGCGGGAGCTGCCCGCGGGCGATCTCGGCGGGGTGTTGAAGTGTGGCAGCACCAGCGGTGAGGGCGGCGACTTCGCTGTGTGCGGCTGGGCCGATCACGGCAGCGTGGTGATGGCGATGTTCCCCGGCCGGTCGGTCACCGACGCCGGCGGTCTGCTGCGCAACCTCCGCGGCGGCATGCAGACCCGAGACTGACCCCGCAAGACCAGGCGCCCAGTCCGCCGACCCGCCCAGACCGCAGCCCGCAGCCCGCAGCCCGCAAGATCGCGCAACATCCTGGTTGTAGGGGTATCAACCCCTTGATGAGGCCACTACATCCAGGATCGAGCATGACCTTGCCGGCTTAAGGGAAACGCAGATTAGGCCACCCCCGATGGGGGTGGCCTAATCTGGAAGATTGTCCGGCGGCGTCCTACTCTCCCACACCCTCACGACATCGTAAGCGCTGCGT
>NZ_JAKKFD010000016.1 GCF_022229005.1 Micromonospora trifolii | reverse complement strand
GGCCCGCCCCACGCGGCTGTACCTGTCCCGGCTCGGTGCTAGCCGGTGACGGTGAACGGTCGGGACACCTTCGTCGCCGACGTGGCGCCGTTCAGAGTGACGCTGGTCGCGCCCGCCTTCGCCGCACCCGGAACGCTGACCGTCGCGCCGGAGATGACGCCGTCACCGTTCGCGCGCACGGTGCTGACCGCCAGTCCGGTCCCGAGGGCGATCGTGACCACCTCGTTCGGTGCGAACCCGGAACCGTCGACCATGATCGACGTGCCGCGCGGGCCCGAGGTGGTCAACAGCGCCACCCGCGGCTGGTAGGTCCGCGCCTCCGGTTCCCCGGTCACCTGGACGGTGGCCGTGGCCGGCGTACGCGAGGACGCGCCCGTCGCGGTGACGGCGTACCGGCCGGGTTGCGCGTCACCGGAGGTCGGCACCGAGGCGCGGACCGTTCCCGTCGCGGAGGCCGCGACCTTCATGGTCCGGCCCGGGTCGGTGCCGACGCTGACGGTCACCTGCTCGCCGGCGGCGAACCCGCTGCCGGCGACGGTGATCGCGCCACCGGTGGTGACGGTGCCGGACGCGGACAGCGCGATCGCCGGCTGCGATGCGCCCCCAGCCACTGTCACGGTGAACGACTCGGTGCTGCTCGACAGCGTGTCCCACGCGGTGACGCGCACCGTGTAGGTGCCCTGCCGTGCGTAGGTGTGCTGGCCGCTCATCGCACCGGACTCGCCGATCGTCACGTCGTTCGGAACCGTGCCGTCACCCCACTGGACGCGGGCGCGGTAGCCCGTCGTACCGGGAACGCCGCCGGTCACCGCGCCGAGGTTCGCCGCGAGGGCCTGCCCGGCGGTGGCCGTCTGGTTCTTCGGCGCCACGGTCGCCAGCGCCGGGGCGGGCGTGCCGTCGTTGGCCACGGCGAACACGTGGATCCGACCCGCCGAGCGAGGGTCACCGGTCTGCGTCGGCAGGGTCACCGACACCAGCGTCTTGCCCGCCGGGATCTGGTACGGAGCGGTGGCGAAGACGAACGGCTGGGCGCCGTCGCGGCTCGTGCCCTGCAACCGGTACGCCGTCCGGGCGACGATGATGTTGCCGTAGGACGGGGTGCCGTTGGCGTTGCCGCCCAGCGTCCAGTCGCTCAACTGGATCGGAATGCTGGCCGTGCTGCCGTCGCTGAACGTCGCCGTGCCGGTGGTGTTCTGGTTGCCCTGCGTTCCGGCGCCGATGAACGAGATGCTCGTGGCGTCCCGCGGAAGGTCGAGGACGACCGTCGCCCCGTTGCCGGTGGCGTTGTCCGGCTGCCCGGCCGGGATCACCGGCAGGGTGAACCGCAGCGCCGTTCCGGGAACCTGCTGCGCCTGGCCCTGGGTGGCACCACCGGCCGCCAGGGCGGCCCGCGAATACGCCCACGACTTGGCGTCACAGTCCGCCGCCAGGACCCCTTCGTCACCGACGCAGACGGTGTCGAACGCGGCGGTGAGACCGGAGGCCGGGGCGTACGCCACCTCGACGCCGACCGTCGCGGAGCTCTGGCTCTCGCCGTCGGTCACCGTGACGTTCGCCTGGTGGTAGCCGGGCGTGGTGTAGGTGTGCGACCCGGCGATGCGGTAGACGGCCCGCGAGCTCAACGTCACGGTGCCCGCGGTGACCGGCGTGCCGTCACCCCAGTCGATGGTGGCCTGGTAGCTGCCGGCGTCGCCGCCGGTGACGGTGGCCAACGGCACCGAGACGGCTACGCCGGAGGTCGCGTGCACGCCGTCCGCGGCGGTGACGGTGATGTCGCCGCCCCCGAGGTCGAGGTCACCTCCGGCGAGCAGCTCGACCTCGGCGAGGTTGGTCTGCGCGGCGCCGACGGTCTTCGTGACGGCGAGGCGGAACTGGGCGAACCGTCCCGGCTTGTCGATCGAGTAGGGGCGGGTCTGGTTGCGCCACGGGAACACCTGGTCGGTGCGGGAGTCCACTGTGGTCCAGGTGAGGCCGTCGTTGGAGCCCTGGAGGCGCCAGTCCGCCGGATCGCCGGCAGCGGCCCCGGACGTGACGGTGTAGTACTTCGGCTTCTGCTTGCCACCGCGGAAGGCCCAGCTGATCTGCGGGGTCGCCGAGGTGAAGGTCAGCTGAGTGGTCGACGAGTCGTCGAACAGCTTCGACGCGTCCTGCCCGCCGGTAGCGGTCGCGGTGCCGAGACCGGGGCCGGTGACGTCCTGCAACGGCTTCGGCGCCTCGTCACCCTTGGTCAACGACGGCGGCGCGTCGTTCCGGCCGCTGCCCCACGACGACGGCTTGGAGCCCATCTGGAAGTCGATGGTGCCGCCCTTGGCGAGCGTCGCCACGTCCACTGACAGGCCGCGCTGCTTCTTTCCGTTGACCTTGACGTCCTGCACGTAGACGTTCGCCGCGCTGTTGTTCGGCGCGTTGACGACGATGTCGCCGGTGGCGCGGCGCACTGTCATCTTCGTGAACTGCGGCGAGCCGATCGCCCACTCGGACGAGCCGGCCTGCAACGGGTAGATGCCCAGCGAGCTGAGGATGTACCACGACGACATCTCGCCGTTGTCCTCGTCGCCCAGGTAGCCCTGGCCGATCTCACTGCCGACGTAGAGACGCCGCAGGATCTCCCGCACCGTCTCCTGGGTCTTGGCCGGCGCGCCGGCGACGTTGTACATGTACGGGATGTGGTGCGACGGCTGGTTGCTCATGCCGAGCTGACCCATCCGCACCGCGCGCGCTTCGAGCATCTCGTGGATGACGCCGCCGTACCCACCGGGGCGGTCGGCGTTCTCCGGGGTGGTGAAGAACGCGTCGAGCTTGTCCCGCAGCGCCTTCTGCCCCCCGTACAGGTTGATCAGACCCTGGCCGTCCTGCTGCGCGGTGAACGCGAAGTTCCACCCGTTGGTCTCGGTGTAGACGCCACCCCAGTCCAGCGGGTCACCGGCGAGGAAGTTGCCGGCGGCGTCGCGGCCCTGGAAGAGCTTCGTCTTCGGGTCGAAGAGGTGGACGTAGTTGCGGGCCCGCTCCAGGAAGTACCGCGACTCCTCCTTGAGCCGGGCGCGCTCCGACTTGGGCGTGGCCGGGTCCTTGGCGAGTGCCGCACCCATGTTGCCGATGCCGAAGTCGTTGATGTAGCCCTCCAGCGCCCAGGACACCGACTCGCCCGTGGACGTCGGCGTGTAGCCGAGGAACAGGGAACTCTCGATGCCCTTGCGCCCGACCGCGCTGCGCCCGGACGCGACGGTCGCGTCCTTGACGGCCGCGTCGTAGGCCGCGAGCGGGTCGGGCAGCTTGACCCCGGTGAGGTACGCCTGGGCCAGCGCCACGTTCGCGCTGGTGCCGGTCATCAGGTCGGCGTAGCCGGGGGACGACCAGCGGGCGATCCAGCCGCCGTCGCGGTAGTGCTGGACGAACCCGTCGGAGATCTTGGCGGCGACGTCCGGGTACAGCAGCGCGTAGGCGGGCCACACGGTGCGGTAGGTGTCCCAGAAGCCGTTGTTGACGTAGATCTGCCCGTCGACGACCTTCGCGCCGGTCCGGGTGGGAGTCGACGCGCCGGTCGGCGCCGAGACCGGGCTCGCGTACTGCCAGCGCGGCGTGGCTGCGGTGCCGGTGTTCTCCGACTGGGAGTTCGGGTAGAGGTTCAGCCGGTACAGGTTCGAGTACATGCTGACCAGCTGCGACTCGGTGGCGCCGCGCACCTCGACCCGGCCGAGCCGGTCCTTCCACGCGGCCGTCGCGGCGGCGTGGATCTGGTCGAAGCTCTTGCCGGTGACCTCCAGATCGAGGTTGCGGCGCGCCTGGTCGACAGAGAGGAACGACGTGGCGAGGCGCATCGTCACCTCCCGCGACCCGGAGAGGTCGAAGGTGGCCGAGGTCGCTGCGGACGCCGTCGGCGCCCGGTCGAAGGCACCGGAGACGAACATCCGGCTACGCCCGGCGGACAGGCCGCTTCCGTTGTCGACCCAACCGGTGAACGTGCCGTCCGCGCCGATGGTGAACGTGCCGTTGTGGAAGACCAGGCTTCCGGTCGCCTGCCCGGTGGGGAAGGTGAACCGCATGATCCCGGCGTGGTCGGTGGGCGACATCTCCGCGACCAGGCCGTTCTGAAGGGTGACCCGGTAGAGGTCCGGCTGCGCCGTCTCGTCGTCGTGGCTGAAGGCGAGCGCGCGACCGGCGGGCTGACCGGTGAGCGGCCCGCCACCGACGACCGGCATGACTGACATCTGGTTGCGGTCACCCATCCACGGGCTGGGCTCGTGGGAGATCGCGAGGCCCTGGAGCATGGGCAGGTTGGCCTCGTTGTTGATCCGGTGGTACTCGTACTCCCACGAGTCGGAGGTCGCGTCGGTCACCGGGGTGAAGAAGTTGAACCCGTTCGGCACGGCGGTGATCGGCAGGTTGTTGCCGCGCGAGAAACCGCCCGTCGAGTTGGTGCCCCGTCGGGTGTCGACGTAGTTGGTCAGCTTCGCGCCGTCGATAGACGCCGGCGCGGCCGTCAGCTCGATGTCGTCGAGCCAACCCTGGAACCGGGTGGCCCCGGTGGCCTGCGGATTGTCGTACGCGAGCAGGATGCGGTCGATCGTCTTGCCGCGCGCGACGGTGCCGAGGTCGGCCTGCACCAGGTTCCACTGGTCGGCGAAGAGCACCTTCGAGGCGCCCTGACCGGCGCCGGTGAGCGGGTAGCCGTGCTGGTCGGCGGGCGAGCGAGCACTCAGGTAACTGCCGTCGGTGAAGTGCAGGTCGACGGCGGCGTAGGTGGACGGGTAGCGGCCGTCCCCACCGGTGAACTCGGGGAAGATCTTGTACGACAGTCTGGTCTTCGGCCCGACCGGGATGGTGACGTCGAAGAGCTTGTTGGTCGCGTACGAGCGGCCGTTGCCCTCGGCGCCACCGGAGTAGCGCAGCGCGGCCAGTCCGGTGAACCCGACGTCCGGCTTCGTGGTGTAACCGCCGTTCGGGCCGGCGGTCGCCACGCTGATCATGGGGGTGGCCGGCGGGCGGACGTCCGAGCCGTCGCTGATGTTCCAGTCGGCGAGCTGCACGAGCGAGTCACCGGAGTTCGCGGTGATGGTGAGCCGGTAGAAGCCGTAGGCGTTCTGGTTGGCGAAGCTGTACGTCTTGGTGGCGAAGCGCCCGCTGAACTTCTCGCCGGCGCGCTTGTCCAGGTCGGTCCAGGTGTTGCCGTCGTTCGACCCCTGGACGACGAAGTCCTTCGGGTCCCGGGTCGGCGCGTCGTCGGCAGCGGTCAGCGAGTAGCGCGCCACCGTCGCCGGCTTGGCGAGCTGGTAGGTCACCCAGCCGGTGGACGCGAACACGAGCCACTTGGTCGACGGATCGTCGTCCCTGAGGTTCGCGGCGATCTCTCGCGGCGGGTTCTCGTCGCTCGCGGTCACGGCGCTGACCTGGCCGAGCAGGCTGCCGGGCAGCGTGGCGATCTTGCCGCTCAGGTTGGCCTGGACCGGCTTTCCGTTCGGGCCGACCTCCACGGTGCTGGTGGCGGGCTGCGGGTCGGCGGACTCGAACGAGGAGGTGAAGTTGCCCGGCGGTGCGGGGGTGGGGGCGGCGTTGGCCAGGGGCGCGGCGACGAGCAGGCCCAGCGGTAGCAGGGCGGCTGTCGTTGCCGCGATCAGACGGGGTGAGAGGGAGCGCGCAAAGGGGGTGTGCGACATGAGGGACGGAGCCTTTCGACTCGAACCGGGTCGAGTACGTCGAACGTCTGGGCAGTGTGGAGCGGGTGGCGGGTCGGAGCCTGACATCGTTGTCATCGGAGATCGTCAGCAACGGGAGCCGGGGCCTGTGGACTGCCGCTGATAGTTCCGGGCGCAGCACTGCCGTGTCAACGGGTCGCGCCGAAACGGCCGCCGCCCCCACCGGGCCCCGCCCGCCGACGCGCCGGGCCTCGACACCGTCCGGGGACGTACGCCGAGGCCCGGCCACGGATCAGCAGTAGAGGTTGGCTCCGGCGGACACCGCGAGGATGCCGACGAACTGCTGGTACCTCGTGACGCGACTCTGCACCTGGGCGGGGTTTCCGCCGTTGCACTCGATCGAGCCGTTGATGCTGCGGATCGTCTGACCGAACCCGGCGCCGTTGACCATCGCATTGTGGGCGGTCATGGTGCCCGGCCCGTTCTGGGTCATCCAGTACCAGATACCGGTCTTCCAGGCCACCGCGGCGTCCGTCTGCACCAGCCACGGGTTGGTCAGCAGCGGCAGGTTGAGGGCGTTGCCAGCGGCGTTGTAGTTGAAGTTCCAACTGAGCTGGATCGGCCCCCGCCCGTAGTAGGCGGCCTGCCCGGCGGGGCAGCCGTACGGCTGGCCGTAGTCGCAGTAGTGCGGGTAGTTCGCGGTGTTCTGCTCGACCACGTGCACGAGCCCGCCGGTCTCGTGGTAGACGTTCGCCAGGAAGGCCGCGGCCTCCTGCCGCTGGACCGTGGCACTGCCGCTGCGGGCGAACGCCGGGTAGGCGCTGAGCGCGGCGACGAGCCCGGAGTACGTGTAGAACGAGTTACGGCCCGGGAACATCTGGTTGAACTGGGCCTCGGTGACCACGAAGCCGCCCGGGTTGGTGGGCGGCGGGGTGGTCGGCGGCTGACCGCCACAGGTGTAGGGCTCCCAGTACCAGGTGCTGACGACGGGGTCGTAGCCCGGATTGTCGTGCTCGGCGATGTAGTAGGAACCGTTGGTGTAACGCACGATCGCCCCGGTGGCGTACCAGGTCCCGGCGGTCCAGTTCGGGTAGCTGCACGTCCCCCCGGTGGGCGGCGTGGTGCCCCCTCCGCACGCGCCGAGGTCCTCCCAGACGCCCGTCGTGCCCGGCGGCGTCTCGTTCTGGGTCCACCACTTCGCCCGGTAGTTGCGGCCGTTGTGGGAGACCTGGGCGTCTCCCCAGTAGACGGCCGATGCCTGCCACGATGCTGAGCAGGCCGCCGCCGACGCGGCGGTGGCCGGGATGACCGCGACCAGCCCACCGGTGACGATCAGTGCCGCCAGCGCGACCAGCGCGCGCAGTCTCGTCATGTGATCACTCCTTCCTCGGACCTCACTGGCCGAAACCCGAGCGGATATCGACCGAAGTGACTGTAACATCTTCTGTTCACAATCTTTACTATTCGGCGCGGCGGGCGCCGCAGGGCGTGACGGCCGACCCGGCGATCGACGGTCGATAATTCCGGCCACTTTCCGGATCACGCCGTGGGCAGGCCCACCGATCGCCGTGATGGAGACGGCATCGGAGCTGCCCTCCGACCGAGGCACGCCTGGACCCACCCCCCGAACGGCCTGCTGAGTTGTTACGAGGATGTTCCGGAACTTGTTGACGCGTCGGAAATCTCGCTGCAATACTCCGATCCATTGAGGTCAATGCAATCGGCTTCGTTGCGTTTCCGCTCCACCTACCCACTCATCCACACCTGTCCGGACTGCGCTGCCCGCACACGAGGGCACGTCCGGGCCTGCGCGAAGGGGCACCAGATGAGCAGGCTCTTCCCCCGCACGGCCCTGTGGTCCAGGCGGTTGCGCGCGGCGCTCGCCGTCCTCGCCACCGCCGTCGCCATGTGCGGCGTCGTCCTCGCGGCCACCTCCACCCCGTCGAGCGCCGCCACCTGCAACGGCTACGTCGGGCTCACCTTCGACGACGGTCCGACCGGCAGCACCAGCGCGTTGCTGAACGTGCTGCGCAGCAACGGCGTACGGGCCACCATGTTCAACGTCGGGCAGAACGTCCAGAACAACCGCTCGGCAGCGCAGGCACAGGTGGCCGCCGGCATGTGGGTGGCCAACCACAGCTGGAACCACGCCCACATGACCTCGATGAGCCAGGCCCAGATGCAGTCGGACCTGTCCCAGACCAGCTCGGCGATCCAGTCGGCCACCGGCAGCCGGCCGGTGCTGTTCCGGCCGCCCTACGGCGAGACCAACTCCACGTTGCAGTCCGTCGCGTCGTCACTGGGCATGCGCCAGGTGATCTGGGACGTGGACTCCCAGGACTGGAACGGCGCCAGCGTCAGCCAGATCGTGGCCAACGCCAGCCGACTCCAAGCCGGTCAGGTCATCCTGATGCACGACGGGATCCAGAACACCCGCGACGCCATCGGACAGATCATGGCCAACCTGACCAGCCGCAACCTGTGCCCCGGCATGATCTCGTCGTCCACCGGCCGTGCTGTCGCGCCCGACGGCACCACTCCCCCGCCCACCACCACTCCGCCGCCCTCCGGCGGCACCTGCACCGCGACCGCCACGACCCCCAACGTCTGGGGCGACCGGTACAACACGTCGGTGACGGTCAGCGGCGCCAGCACGTGGACGGTGGTCGTGGCCATCACCGCACCGCAGCGGGTCACCACCATCTGGAACGGCACCGCCACCTGGGACAGCAGCGGAACAGTCATGACCATGCGGTCCAACGGCAGTGGCAACACCTTCGGCTTCACCACCATGACCAACGGCAACAGCAGCGCCCGCCCACAGATCCGCTCCTGCACCTCGGGGTGACATCGCCCAGGTGAAGACGTGCGCGGTGGGTGCGCCCGGCACCCACCGCGCACCTGCCTGCCCGCCGCACGTGGCCACTAGCCTGCAATGATGCGACACACCCTCACGCCCGGGGACGACAGCCTGCACGGCCACTTCTCCCCCGACTTCCCGCCGGTGCTCACCATCGACCCCGGCGACACCGTCACCTACCGCACCCTGGACTGCTGGTGGTCCGCCGGCCCGTACCCCGGCGGGCCAAACCGGGACCGACCCCGGGTCGCGCAGCACCGGCCCGACTACGGACACGCGTTGATCGGACCGGTCGCGGTCCGCGGTGCGCGCGCTGGCCAGACCCTCGCGGTACGCATCGACGCGGTCGTCCCGGGCAGCTGGGGAACCACTGTGGCCGGCGGCTGGCCGAGCGGCTTCAATCAGCGTTACGGCGTGCAGGATCAACCAGTGGTGCACGCCTGGGCGCTGGACCCTGTGACGATGACCGGCCGCAACCAGCACGGCCACACTGTCGCGCTGCGGCCCTTCATGGGGGTGCTCGGCATGCCACCCGCGGAGCCCGGGCTCCACTCGACGATCCCACCGCGCCCCTGGGGCGGCAATCTGGACTGTCGGGACCTCACCGCCGGCAGCACCCTCCTGCTGCCGATCCCGGTGGACGACGCGCTGTTCTCCGTCGGGGACGGGCACGCCGCGCAGGGTGACGGCGAGGTCGGCGGCACCGCGATCGAGTGTCCGATGAACGAGGTGACGTTGACCATCGACGTGCGCGACGACTTCCCGGTCACCGGCCCGGTGGCCCGTACCCCCGACGCGTGGCTGACCCTGGGCGTCGGCGCCTCCCTCGACGACGCCACGTTCACCGCCCTGGAGTCGATGCTGACACTGATGCAGCGGCTGCACGGCCTCAGCCGCGCGGACGCGGTGGCGCTGGCCAGCATCGCTGTCGACGTGCGGGTGACGCAGATCGTCAACCAGAGCGTCGGCGCGCACGCGGTGCTCCGCGACGACGCGCTGCGTTGGCCGGACGCCGATTCTGTCGGGGGGCGGCGTTAACGTGTGGTCACTGTCGCCGCGCCGGCCGGATCGCGCCGCCCGCTGACCCCTCGGAGGCCCCCCATGTCCCAGGAGACGACCTACCTCGAACTGTCCGAAGTGGACGGTGCGCACAAGTTCTACGAGGTCATCGTCGACAACGCCACGCTGACGGTGCGCTACGGCCGCATCGGCGACCAGGGGCAGGTCAAGGCAAGCGCCTATCCGGACAACGCCCGGGCCCGGGCCGCTGCGGCGAAGAAGATCGGGGAGAAGGTCCGCAAGGGCTACGCGCCGGCGGTCCCCGGTGTCCGCCAGAAGCGCACAGTGTCGCGGCGGCAGATCGTCAGCACCCGCTCCACCGCCCACACCGCCCCGGTGCTCTGGCGCTACGACTCCGGCGCCCCCGCCTTCGGCATCTTCGTCGACGGGCGGCACTGCATGGTCGGCAACGAGCACGGAGTCATCACCACGCTCGACCACGACGCCCGGGTGCGCAGCCAGGTCCGCCTTCCCGACGGGGTGAAGTGCATCGTCGCCGACGACGCCTGGATCTACGCCGGCTGCGACGACGGCAACGTCTACGACCTGTCCGGCAAGGTGCCCCGCGTGGCGTACGCGATCGCCCCGGAGATCGACATCTACTGGCTGGACATCCACGACGGCGTCCTCGGCGTCTCCGACGCGGACGGCGGGATCACCGCCGTCGACCACGAGGACGAGTTCCTGTGGCGTCGCCCCGGGCGGGGGCGTTCGGCCTGGATGGTGCGGTGCGACGACGACGCCATCTACCACGGCCACTCGCAGGGCGTGACCGGCTACGAGTGGCGCACCGGCAGCGAGCTGTGGCACACGAGGACCGGTTCGGTGCTCTTCGGCTGGCAGGAGCACGGCAGCGTGTTCGCCGGCACCAGCACCCGTGAGGTGGTGCGGCTGTCCAAGGCCGGTCGCCCCGAACGCACCTACCTGTGCGACGCCCCGGTCTTCTCCTGCGCCACCGCCGAGGGCGGCGAGTACGTCTTCGCCGGTGACAGCCAGTCCTCGATCTACTGCTTCGACGCGGCGGGCACCCGGCTGTGGAAGCTCGGCACCGGCTGCGGCTCGGCGTACTCGATGCAGTACCACGACGACCGGCTCTACGTCGTCACCACCGGCGGCCATCTGGCCTGCATCGACGCGAGCGAGCCGGCGATCCGCGCGGCGCAGGCCGGCAACGTGCCTGAGGTACGCGACATCAAGGCCCCCCGCCAGGCGCCCCAGCCGGTGCAACCGACGATCGTCGAGGTGACCAGCGACTCGGGCGCGGGCGTGGTCGTGCAGTGCATGGACGATCGGGGGCGGTTGCGGGTTCAGGTGCTCTCCGACGGTTACCGACGCGACTGGTCGGTGCAGTTCCCCAAGGGGATTCGCGAGCCGGGCGCCCGCTACCTGGTGACCGAGGTGCGCGAGTCCAGCCGCGGTGGCTACTACCGCGCGTTCGGCGACATCCGCCGGCTGCGCTGAGCCGCGGGCGCACCGCCTCGTCAGCGAGGGGTCACCGGGCGCGCCCGCCCGTGTCGTAGGGTGCCGCCATGGCGCACCCCGTCCGGGCCAACGGCGACGCCAACAGGGCCTGGTGGGCCGCCCCGCCGACGGGGCGAGTGAGTCACCTGCCGGGCATCGACCCGGAGCTGCTGCGGGTGGCACTCGACCCGTTGCCGCCGGCAGCGCCCGCGATCGTGCACTACCGGCCCACTGTGACGCGTCCTCTCGGTGACCTCGTGGACAGGGCGCTCGACCAACTGGACACCGCAGCCCTCGCGATGTTCCCCCGCTGGCTGACGGGGGCCGACCGTTTCGACAGCGAGGGCACGCTCGGCGTGGCGGCGGTGCGGGCCCTCGCGGCCCGTACCGCCGCCCGCTCCCGGCACTTCGGCCCGTTCCTGGCCGACCTCGCCGAGCGAGGGTTGCGCGGCCCGGGCCGCCCCGGCGGCCGGTCCCGCTTCGCCCCGGGGGTACGCGCCGCGGGGCTCGCCCGGGTGATCGCCGACGCGTACGACCGGGACAGTTGCGTCCTCGTCGTGGCCCTGCCCGACCTGGACGTCGACGCCGAGCGGACGCTGGTGGCCGCCGCCGAGTGGCTCGTGCGGCACGGCGGCTTCACCGTGTGGTTGGCCGGCGGGCCGCTGCGTCACGCCGACCGGGTGCGCTCGGTGCCCCTGTCGGTGCCGGCGCGGTTCGCCGGGCTGGCCAGCACGACCGGACGGCTTCCGACCATCGCCGCCGAGCCGGGCTCGACGGTGCTGGCCTGGCCGCCGATCGCTGGCGTGCCACGCGGTGACAGCGCAGCCGAGCAGGCACTGGAACGCGCGCTCGCGCCGCAGGACTGGGCGCGGGGCCGGCTGTGGAACCAGACCTACGAGTGGCACGTCCTGGCCGAGGCGTACCGACTGGATCTGTTTTGGCCCACCGAGGGTCTTGCGGTCGAGGTGGACGGCCCGGAGCATCGTGGGCGAATCGCTTTCGCCAACGACCGACGGAGAGACGTGCAGTTGCAACTCCTCGGGCTGGACGTGCTCCGCTTCACCAACGAGCAGGTGCTCACCGACGTGCCGGCGGTGGTCGACGGGATCCGTCGGCTGCTGGCCCGGCGACGCGCGGGCGGCACGCACAACCACGGAGATGAGACATCATGACGAGCCCGGCGGACGTCCCGCACCTGACGCCGAACCAGATCAACGCCCTCGTGGTGCTGATGGTCGAGGCACGCCGACTCACCAACGTCGAGCTGAAAGAGCTGGCCGGTTTCACGCTGACCGGCAGGGACAACGCGAAGCTCGTCGACCTGGGCCTGGTGGACACCGATCGGACGCACCGGCCGTTCGCCCACGAGCTGACCGAGGAGGGCTGGCGGGTGGCACGTCAGCTGCACACCTCCGCGCCGCCGAAGCAGGGCGGCTCCACGACCCGGTCGCTGTTCGTCGTCCTGTCCAACCTGCACCGTTCACTGGACCGGCTCCGGGTCAGCCACGGCGACTTCTTCAAGCAGACCGAGACAACTGCCCCGGCGGCCGGCGAGCCGCGACACGAAGCGGCGGCACCCAGGGCGACGACGGCGGCAGCGGCGGCACCGGTGTCCGCGGTGGAGGTGGAGGCGCTGGTCCGTTCCGCGTACCGGGATCTGGCCACCGCGCCGGGCGCCTGGGTCGGCCTCGCCGACGTCCGCGACCGGCTCGCCGACACCGACCGGGCCGCCCTCGACGCGGCGTTGCGGGCGATGGTCGGCCGGGAGGACGTCCGCATCATCCCGGTGGCGAACAGCAAGTCACTGACCGCACGGGACCGGGCCGCTGCCGTCCGCATCGGGAACGAGGACAACCACGCCCTGGCGATCGGCCCGGCATGATCTCCGACGACCAGCGGGCCGCACTGGAAGCGGTGAACCTCAACCCGGCGGTCACTCCGGACGACGTCTGGCGACCCAGCCCGCACAACGTGCCGGAGCTGCACGAGAAGGTGGCCGCGGAGATCCTGCGCGGGGTTGCGCGGGCCCGCACCGACGACACCAGCATGCCGCTCGGCGTGGCGATGCAGGGCCGCGCGGGCGCCGGCAAGACGCACCTGCTCGGGGCGGTGCGCGAACGGATTCAGCGCGACGGCGGCTACTTCTTCCTGGTCGACATGGTCAGCGGCAAGACGTTCTGGGAGAGCGTGGCCCTGGCCCTGGTGGAGGGGATGGGCCGCCCCCACGTCGGCTGGGGCACCCAGTTGAAGACCTTCCTGCGTCGACTCACCCCCCACCTCGGCCTGCCGGTGGAGGTCCGCGACGCGGTCGCCGGCGCCCGACCGGTGACCCGTGCGCAGCTCGACACCTTCATCTGGGCGCTGCGCGAGCGCGATCGGGAGGTCGGGCGGGACGCCCAGGACACCGCTCGGGCGCTCGTCCTGCACGGCGCCATCGACTTCGAGGCACAGGACGTCGGTTACGCACACCTCATCTCCGAACCTGGCGACCCGGCCGCGCGGGCGGCATGGGGGTTGAGCACAGCGATCCGCACCCCACAGCAGGTCGTGCAGGACATCTCCCGGCTGATGGCCCTGACCCTGGACCCCACCGTCATCGCCGTGGACCAGCTCGACACGCTGTTCGCCCAGACCAGCACCTCACTGCTCAACCAGCATCAGGGGCTGGAGGACGGCCAGGCCAAGGTGCTCGGCCCGATCGCCGACGGCCTGCTCAAGCTCCGCGACATCACCCGCCGCACCCTGGTCGTGGTCTCGTGCCTGCCGGACACCTGGGTGCTGATGACCCGGGCCGCACCCACCCCGGTCGCCGACCGCTTCCGTACGGCGACCCTGCCGGACCGGATCCCCACCCCGGAGATCGGGCAGGCGATCGTGGCGAAGCGCCTATCCGCCGCGTTCGCGGGTATGTACTTCGGGCCACCGCACCCCACCTGGCCGATCGCCCCCGCCGCCTTCGCCGACGCGCCCACCCTGACGCCACGCGCCCTGCTCCGCCGGGTGGACCGCCACATCGCCTGGTGCCGTGACCGCGACGAGGTGGTCGAACTGGATCGGCTCATCGACGGCGCCGACACGACGCCGACGGTCAGCACCGCCCGTGGCGCCTCCGCCGATCTGATGACTGACGAGCGCCGCCTGCACGAGTTGGACGAACGCTTCGCCGAACTGGTCGAGGCCGCGGACGTGTCGGCCGCCGTCGACCCGGCGGGCGAGGACGCGCACATGCCGCCGCTGCTCGCCGCCGGCCTGGCCGCCTGGATCGCGGAGCAGGCGCCGACCGGCGCCACTTACAAGTACGATCCGCCGCCCGGACGCAAGCCCGCGCTGCACGGACGGCTCATCGAGGTGCTCGACGAGGCCACCGAGAACGAGGCGCACTGGTGCTTCCGGGCCATCGCGCACCCCAACGCCGTCGCCGTCACCGCCCGGGTCAAGGCCGCCTGCACCCTCGCCGGGTTGGACCGGGACCTGCCGCAGCGGCGGCTGATCCTGCTGCGCAACGGTCCGTGGCCGACCGGGAAGCGTACGACCGAGGTGTTGACCGGCTTCGACGCGGCCGGCGGCCTGCGGTGCGCCGTGCCGGAGGCGGACCTGCGGGTCTTCGCGGCGCTGCGGGTGATGGCGGCCGAGCCGTCCACGGCCTTGCAGGAGTGGCTGGTGGCCCGCCGTCCGGCCAGCGGCACCGAACTGTTCCGCGCGGTCCTGCCCGGGCCCGACGGGACGCGCGGCGGCGCCCCGCCGCCGCCCGACGACGACGAGCCACCATCGGGTGGCACCGCAACCGACCCGACGAACGTGCCGGAAGCCGACGTCCCCGCTGGCGCGTCGACCGGCGCGACGGCCGGGCCCGTACCCGCTGACCCGGCCGACCTCCCGGTCGGCACCGGCGGTCGGGCCGTCGGGCTGGGGCGGACCGTCGACGGCGGTCAACCGTTCACGGTGCCCCTGGAGTCGTTGCGCCGCCACGCCGTCGTGTTCGCCGGGTCCGGCTCGGGCAAGACCGTGCTGATCCGCCGGCTGGTCGAGGAGTGCGCCCGCGAGGGGGTCTCCGCGATCGTGCTCGACCCCAACAACGACCTCGCCCGGCTCGGCGACGCGTGGCCCGACCCACCGGGCGGCTGGGGCCCCGGCGACGCCGAACGAGCCGCCGACTACCTCGCGCACACCGAGGTGGTGGTGTGGACGCCCCGGGTCACCGCCGGTCGGCCGCTGAGCTTCCAGCCGCTGCCCGACTTCACCTCCCTGCGGGACTGGCCCGACGAGTTCGACCAGGCCGTCCGCTCCGCCGTGGAGGCGCTCGCACCCCGGGCCGGTGTCGACCGGTCGAGCCGACTCGCCCAGCAGGGCAAGGCCGTCCTCACCGAGGCCCTCCAGGCGTACGCCCGCAGCGGAATGGTGGGCCTGCCCGGCTTCACCGAGTTCCTCACCGACCTGCCCGAGGGGGTCAGTCGGCTGGCCCGCGCCGGGAAGCTCGCCGAGGAGTTGGCCGAGGCGCTCAAGGCGGCGATGGTCACTGATCCGCTCTTCGGCGGGGTCGGCGCACCGGCCGACCCGGGGCTGCTGCTGACACCGTCGGCGGGGCGGCGGGCCCGGGTGTCGGTGATCAGTTTCGTCGGCCTCACCTCGGATCAGGAGCGGCAGAGCTTCGTCAATCAGCTGCAGATGGCGCTCTTCGCGTGGATCAAGCGGCACCCCGCCGGTGACCGACCGCTGGGCGGACTGTTCGTGATGGACGAGGCGCAGACGCTCGCGCCCTCGACCGGCACCACTGCCTGCACCGCCAGCACGATCGCGCTGGCCTCGCAGGCCCGCAAGTACGGGCTCGGGCTGGTCTTCGCCACGCAGGCGCCCAAGGGTCTGCACAACCAGATCTCCGGCAACGCGACGACGCAGTTCTTCGGGCTGCTCAACGCGCCGGCGCAGATCGACGCGGCCCGGCAGCTCGCCGAGGCCAAGGGCGGCCGACTGCCGGACATCGGCCTGCTCAACAGCGGTGAGTTCTACGCGGCCGGGGAGGGATTCTCGTTCGTCAAGGTCCGCACCCCGCTGTGCCTGACGCACCACCCGAAGGCGCCGCTGACCCCCGAGGAGGTCGTCGCCCGCGCCCGCCCGGCTGGGTAGCCTGGGGCCATGATCTTCATTACCGCCAAGTTCCGGGTCCTGGCCGGGCACGCCGACCGGTGGCCGCAGATCGCCGCCGAGTTCACCGAGGCGACCCGGGCGGAGCCGGGCTGCCTGTGGTTCGACTGGTCCCGCAGCCTGGACGATCCCACCGAGTACGTGCTGGTCGATGCGTTCCGCGACGACCAGGCCGGCGCGGCCCACGTCCAGTCCGCGCATTTCCGCGCGGCCCAGGAGACCCTGCCGCCGCACCTGGCCGAGACGCCGCGGATCGTGAACGCCACGGTGCCGCAGGAGGACTGGTCACTGCTCGGCGAGATGGCCGTTCCCGAGGGTCGCTGACCGCCATCGGCCCGGGGTCAGCGCCCGTCGTCAGCGCAGCCGGCGGGCGGTGAACCGGGCCGGCGGGTCGGCGATCACGTCCTGCGCCGCGATCAGCTGGATCTCCCGGGTGCCCGCCGCGAGAGTGGCCTCGAGCACGGCGTAGACGGAGGCGATGGTGCGTTCCAGCGCGGTCGCGGGTGAGCCGGTCGTCCACAGGTGCGCGAGGTACAACGCCGCTGTGACGTCGCCCCCACCGTTCGGGTTGATCGGCAGCAGCGGCGTGGTCACCGCCCAGGCGCCCTCGTCCGAGACCGCCACCACCTCCAGCGAGTCCGGAGGCAGGTCGCCGTGGAGCACGCTGGTCACCAGGACGTGACGTGGCCCGGTCGCGCGCACCACGTCGACCGCGTCGAGCACCTCGGCCAGCGAGTTCGTGGTCCGACCGGCGAGGAAGTCCAGCTCGAAGTGGTTCGGCGTGATGATGTCCGCGCGGGGCACGACGGTGTCCCGCAGGTACTCCGGAATTCCCGGCCGGACGAACATGCCCCGGCCGGCGTCGCCCATCACGGGGTCGCAGCAGTACACAGCCGCCGGGTTTGTCGCCTTCACCGTCGCCACCGCGTCCAGGATCACCGCGCCCATGGCCGGGTCGCCCTGATAGCCGGAGAGCACGGCGTCGGCGCTGCCGAGGACCCCACGGTCCTCGATGCCCGCGATCACCTCCGCCACGTCCGCCGCCGGGAGCATCGGACCCCGCCACGCGCCGTACCCGGTGTGGTTGGAGAAGTGCACAGTCAGGACCGGCCAGACCTCGTGCCCGAGGCGTTGCAGCGGAAAGGCCGCCGCCGAGTTGCCGACGTGACCGTAGGCGACCGACGACTGGATGGACAGGATCTTCACCGGCCCATCATCGCCGCTGCGGCCGGCGGCGCACCGACGGCCCGCCGTATCTGTCGGGTGGCCCACTCGCGCGGTGTCGGGTGGCACTCTCGCCGTCCTCCCGGCGGGACGCACGAACGGGCGACCCGGACCGTGTCGTCCGGGCCGCCCGAGCGGTCGTACGGGTCAGCCGCCGAGGCTCGCCGCGGCCGAGGCGATCGACGAGGCGAAGTAGCTCACCTGGGTGTAGACACCCGGGTAGTTGGGCCGGGCGCAACCGTTGCCCCAGCTGACGATGCCGACCTGGATCCAGGCGTTGGAGGCGTCGCGGCGGAACATGGGGCCGCCCGAGTCACCCTGGCAGGTGTCCGTGCCGCCGCTGGCGTAGCCGGCGCAGATCTCCTGGGCGGGGATGAGGTCCCCGCCGTAGTTGGCGTTGCAGGTGGAGTCGCTGACGAACGGCACCGTCGCCTTGAGCAGGTACCGCTGCTGGCCGCCGCCCTCGCGCGCGGCACCCCAGCCGGCGACGGTGAAGGTGCCGCTGTCGTACGCGGTGGTGCTGGCGATCGGCAGCGTGCTCAGCCCGGTGACGGGGCTGGCCAGCCGGATCAGCGCCCAGTCGCGGCCGGCGCCGTTGTAGCCGGGGGCACGGTAGACGTAGTTGGACCGGACGGTGATCCGGCTGGACGACTGGAGGTCGACAGTCCCGAGCGTCGCGGTGATGCTGGTGTTGGTGCCGGTCGCGCCCACGCAGTGCGCCGCGGTGAGCACCAGCCGGGCGCTGTACAGCGCCCCGCCGCAGCCCATCGAGAGACGGACCATGAACGGGAACTCGCCCTGAGCGGCGCGGGTGCCGCCGACGACGTTCGGCGTCACGGGGCTGTCGGCCGCGGCGGCCGGCGCGGTGAGGGTGAGGCTGGCCGCGGTCACCGCGGCCAACGCGGTGGCCAGCAGGCCAGTGAGGGTACGCCAGCGAACCATGCATTCCTCCGCATCAGGATGGCACGCCTCGTGAGCGCACCGCAGTCGAGATAGCGGTCATCATATTGAGGTCTATGGATCTAGCGGGTCATCCTCTTCGGGTCGTACCACCGGAGTTATGGATCTCGCACGACCTGCGGCGACCGGCGGTCAGGCGTCCGGGGTGCCGGTACTCCCCCGGCGGAGAAGCCGGAACGGTGTCTGCACGGTCAGCGGCCCCGCGACCTCCGCGCCCTCGATGCGGGCGACGAGACGGCGTACCGCGAGACGGCCGATCACCCTCTTGTCCGGGGCGATGGTGGTGAGGGTCGGGGCGGTGAACCGCCCCTCCTCGATGTCGTCGATCCCCACCACCGCGACGTCCTCGGGCACCCGGTGACCGGCCTCGGCCAGCGCCCGCAGCGCGCCGATGGCGACCAGGTCGTTGTAACCGAACACCGCGTCCGGCGGGTCACCGAGGGCGAGCAGGTCACGCATGGCCCGCATGCCGTCGAGCCGGCCGAAGGCGTCGGTGCGGGCGACCAACAGTGGTCGGTACGGCAGGCCGGCGGCGGCGAGGGCCTCCCGGTAACCCCGGACCCGCAGGTGGGCCGACTGCCGGTCACCGCCGGGGGTGGCGCCGATGAACGCTATCCGCCGGCGGCCGATCGCCACGAGATGCCGGATCGCCGCGTGGCTGGCGGCTACGTTGTCGATGGCGATGTGGTCGTGCGGCACGTCGTAGACGCCCTCGCCGATCAGCACGAGCGGGCTTCCGGCCGTCCGGGCCAGCACCTCCTCCCGGCCGACGCGCACCGGGCTGAGGATCAGGCCGTCGATGATGCGCTGTCGCGAGCCGTCGAGGAGCGCCAGCTCGGCCTCCCGGTCCGCTGCGGTGTTCTCCATGACGAGCGTGTAGCCGAGCGCGGCGGCCTCGGAGATGGCGATCTCGGCGAGCTCGGCGAAGTAGGGGTTGGTCAGTTCCGGGATGGCCAGGGCGATCAGGCCGGTACGGCCACGGCGGAGATGCCGGGCGCCGAGGTTGGGGCTGTAGCCGAGTTCGTCGATCGCCTGCTGCACCCGTTGTCGGGTCCGCTCACCCACCGGCCGGTATCCGTTCACCACGTTCGAGACAGTGGCCAGCGAGACACCGGCGCGCTGAGCGATGTCCTTCAGGTTGACGCCCATCCCCCGACCTTTCGCGAATTCGACCGGCGGGCCGAC
Organism: Micromonospora trifolii; assembly: GCF_022229005.1. Taxonomy (GTDB): domain Bacteria; phylum Actinomycetota; class Actinomycetes; order Mycobacteriales; family Micromonosporaceae; genus Micromonospora; species Micromonospora trifolii. The sequence continues at coordinate 46,029 of NZ_JAKKFD010000016.1, read as the reverse complement.
CGGACATTGATGAACAAGCATTGACGGGAGGGCCAGCGCGGCTCTATAACGTTATACAGGTGATGATGGATGTCAATATGCCGGTCACCGTTGGCGCGTGGAGATCCCACCGACATCCGTCGCTGACGCCCGTCCCCCGTCAATGACCACCCGACGCCCACCACCCACGCGCTTCGGGCCTGGCTGCACCGCCCGCGGCGACTCGTCCCCCCGGAGACGGCATGACACGTCACGTCCCCATCCGCCCCGCCCTGCCCCTGCTGCTCATCCTCGCCCTGGTCGTCGGCGCTCTCACCGCGCCCGCCGCACCGGCGTACGCCGCACCGGCCAAGACGCCACCACTGAGCACCCCCTGGACCAGCCAGGCGCTGGTCGGCACACCACTGCCCGAGTACCCGCGACCCCAGATGACGCGGCCGGACTGGCTCAACCTCAACGGCGAGTGGCAGCTACGCCAGTCGACGACCGACGACGCCCCGCAGTTCGGCACCAACCTGCCCGAGCGGGTCAACGTGCCCTTCCCGGTGGAGAGCGCCCTGTCCGGCATCCAACGGGCCGCCAACGACAACCGCAACTACCTGTTCTACCGACGCACCGTCACCATCCCGGCGAACTGGTCGGGTCGGCGCACCCTGCTGCACTTCGGCGCGGTCGACTGGCAGAGCACCGTCTGGGTCAACGGTGTCCGCGTCGGTGCGCACACCGGCGGCTACGACGCCTTCACCTTCGACGTGACGCCCCAGCTCACCACCGGGACGAACGAGATCGTCGTCAAGGTCTGGGACCCCACCGACACTCGGCAGAACGGCAGCCTGCCCGCCATCGGCAAGCAGACCAAGACACCCAGCGGGATCTTCTACACCCCCAGCTCCGGCATCTGGCAGACGGTGTGGATGGAGCCGGTGCCCGCCGCCTCGATCAGCAGCGTGGACGTCTACCCGAACCTGAGCAACAACACACTGCGGGTCCGGGTCTTCACCCGGGGCGACGTGAGCGGCCACAGCGTGCTCGCCGAGGCGCTGAACGGTTCCACTGTGGTCGGCTCGGCCACCGGCGGCTTCACCGAGTTCAGCGTGCCGGTGCCCAACGCCCGCCGCTGGTCACCCGACGACCCGTTCCTCTACAACCTCCGGGTGACAGTGCGTGGCGCCAGCGGCGCCACAGTGGACCGAACCACGCACTACTTCGGCATGCGGGAGATCACCACCGGCCTGGTCAACGGGGTGCTGCGCCCCAAGCTCAACGGCCAGTTCGTGTTCCAGGTCGGCACCCTCGACCAAGGCTTCTGGCCGGACGGGCTCTACACCGCGCCGACCGACGCCGCCCTCGCCTTCGACCTCCAGAAGCACAAGGACCTGGGCTTCAACATGGTGCGCAAGCACATCAAGGTCGAACCCCAGCGCTGGTTCTACCACGCCGACCGGCTCGGCCTGCTGGTCTGGCAGGACATCCCGTCGCTGACCGCACAGGACGTCGACCCCACCGACGCCCAGCAGGCGCAGTTCGAGGCCGAGGCACGCGAGATCGTCGACGAGCACCGCAGCTCACCCGCCGTGATCGCGTACACGCCCTACAACGAGGGCTGGGGCGAGCGGTCCCTCGCCGACACCCGTCGGGTCGCGCAGAACATCAAGAACCAGGACCCGACACGTCTGGTCAACCCGCACAGCGGCCACAACTGCTGCCAGTCCCTCGGCAACCCCGGCAACGGCGACATCGACGACTGGCACGTCTACCTCGGCCCGGACTCCCCCGTACCGTCGAGCAGCCGGATCGCGGTGCTCGGTGAGTTCGGCGGCCTGGGCCTGCACACGCCTGGTCACGAGTACAGCCCGAACGGCAGCTTCTTCGCGTACGAGTGGCAGTCCAGTTCGAGCGCCCTCACTGACCGGTACGTGGGGCTGGTGCAGGGCACCCAGAACCTGATGCTCGGCAAGGGGCTCAGTGCCTCGATCTACACCGAGATCACCGACCTGGAGGGTGAGCTGAACGGATTCCTCACCTACGACCGCCAGGTGATCAAGATGGACCAGGCGCGGGTGCGCGCCGCCAACACCGCCCTGATCAACGCCTCGAAGACCATCGGCAGTTCGGCACCCGTAGCCCTGCCGGTCAACACCCGCCGGTCGTTGCAGGTGACCACGCCCGGCTTCACCAACCGCCACCTACGCCACCAGGACAGCCTGGCCTACACGGAGGTGGTCGACGCCGCGAGTTCCAGCCTGCTCAAGGCCGACGCCACGTACACCATCCGGCCCGGCCTGGCCGGTACCGGTTGCTACTCGTTCGAGTCGGCCAACTTCCCCGGGCAGTACCTGCGCCACCAGAACTCCCGGGTCCGCAACTCACCGGACGACGGCTCCGCGCTGCTGCGCGCCGACGCCACCTGGTGCGCACGTACCGGGCTGACCGGCACCGGCGTGTCGCTGGAGTCGTACAACTTCCGAGGTAAGTACCTGCGGCACTACAACTCGGAGGTCTGGCTCAGCAACGGCACCGGCGGCGACGCGTACAACACGCCGACGTTGTGGACCGCCGACAGCACCTGGAACATCGCCGCGCCGTGGGCACCCTGACCGCCGCGCCCTGACCGGGCCGCCACGACAAGAAGACGCGCGGGGGTTCCGGCACATGGGCCGGAGCCCCCGCGACGCGTGGACGGTGCGGCGGGCCGGCCCCTTCTGCCGGGTCGTGACGGGACGCCGGCGTCACTCGTCGTCTCGGGCGTCGTTTCCCCGGTCATGAGCGAAAGCGGCGAGTTGATTGCACAGTGCGGCTGGGTCGACTTCACGGCAAGGACCGCGCCGCAACTTGCATCTGGCCAGGTTCACTCGGCTGTTGCAAGGCGCAATTATGCCGACCAATAAATAGACAACAACCAATCTTGACTTGTACGGCCGGCCAGCGCACCGTAAAGAGCCAGAGGCAGATGCACACCATTATCGGCCCGGCTGAAGTGGATCGCCAAATGGGGGCGCTGCCGGTTTCGCGCCGCGTGCATCAGGAGGCTTTCCATGCGGTTGAATCCGTTCACCGGGGTCTATCTCACCGATCCGGCAAGCATGTGGCGGCGCATTCTCGACGATCCCGACGGGGTGCACTACGCCGAGGATCTGGGCCTGTGGTTGATCAGCCGGCACGCGGACGTCCGGCGGGCCCTCGCCGACGCCACGACATTCGCCAACGCCCTCACCCTCGCCCCGGTCTACGAGGTGTGCCCGCCGGCACTGAACGTCGTCATGCAGATCGACGCGCCACCCACGACGGCCGCCGCGGACCCACCGACGCACCCACGCACCCGGCGGGCCCTGCGAGCGACCTTCGCGAACACCGCCGAGCGGGTCGAGGCTGAGTACGGGGCGATCATCCGACGCCGGGTCGACCAGTTGGTGTCCCGCCTCGCCGCCCGCCAGGGCGAACAGGTCGACCTGATCCCGGAGTTCGCGACCGAACTTCCTTTGCTGGTGGTCCTGGACATCCTCGGGGTGCCCGACGCCGACATCGGGCGGATCCGAAGGTGGGCGGACGGCCAGATCGCCCTCATCTGGGGGCAGCCGGACCCGGCCGAGCAGGTACGCCTGGCGCAGGGCCTGCTGGAGTTCTGGCACTACTGCGAGGACCTGGTCCGCCAGCGGGTGGACAGTGGACACCGAGGCGAGGACTTCATCAGCCGCGCCCTGGACTACCGGGACGACGACGACAGCGTGCTGACGGTGCCCGAGGTGGCGAGCCTCGCCTTCAATCTCCTGGTCGCCGGTCACGAGACCACCGCCGGGTTGCTCGCGCACGCCCTCGACCAGGCCCTGTCCGCTCCCCAGCGTTGGTCGGCGATCACCGCGGACCCGCGGCTCGTCCCCGCCTTCGTGAGCGAGGCGCTCCGGTTCGCGCCCGCCATCGACGGCTGGCTGCGGGTGACCACCCGGGATGTCACAGTGGGGCCGGTGACGATCCCCGCCGGGGCGCGTTGCCTGCTGTTGATCGGAGCGGCGAACCGGGACCCGGCGGCGTTCCATGACCCGGACCGGTTCGACCCCCACCGGGCCGATGTGGGCAATCACCTGTCGTTCGGCCACGGTCCACATTTCTGCATCGGTGCGGGATTGGCGCGACTGGAGGCCGGAATCGCCCTCAGCCGGCTCGCCGAAACCATTCCCGGACTGAGGCTGTCACCGGAGCAACATCGCTCGTACAAACCCAATGTCGCGTTTCGGGCGCACCGCGCGCTGCTCGCGATAATAGACGTTCCGGGGCCTGCGGGCGTGCCGGCGGCACGGGATGGCGCGACGGCCGAAGTGCACGCCGCCTGAGCGGGCGCCGGCGCCAGCGGTGCTGACCTGCGGACGGGTCGAGGGTGGGATGGGCGGGCGTCGACCCGTTCCACCCGGCGCGCCTCGATGCCGGCACCGGGTCCGGCGAGCACCTTTCCCGCTTTTCCCGACGATCCATACCGGTGAACGTCTTCACACCCATCGCGTCCTGGGTTAAGAATTGCCCTCTGTGAATGTTCGGCTCATCGGCCAATCTCGATCTGGCGTCCGCCGCTGAATGTCCGTTCCACGAAGGTGAGCGCATGGAGCACACGTCCCCGTCGAGCTCGGCTCACTCTGCGGCAAGTCAGCGGTTCCGACGGGAGTTGCGCGACTGCCGCGTCCAACGGGGCCTGACCCAGCGAGCCCTGGCGGATCTGGTGCGATTCAGCCGGGAGACGGTCGCGGCGGTCGAGTCAGGTCGCCGGTTCGGCAGTCACGAGTTCGCACTGCGCTGCGACGACGTGCTCGGCACCGACGGCCGGCTGGCCGCGCTGTGGCCGCAGGTAGCAGCCGAGCAGTTGGCGGCCGACGGTCGCCGAGGCCCTCGCGCACCGGAACCTGCTCGGTTGGACCGGCAGGTGCCGCGCCAGCGTGAGCGGCGGGACGCGCGCGACCCGGGCGCCGTGGTGGACGCGATCGACGAGCTGCGGGAGCTGATCGGCCAGGTGCTCAACGGTCAACCCGAAGCGGACGAACCGGAGCGGCGGCACCCGTCGGCCGAACCCCTCGACAACCAGCGCTGACCCGACGATCCGAACCGACCTCGCGGCGTCACCGGCCGCTGACGTTGGGTACAGATGCTGGTACGGGCAGTTTGTACCACGGCCAGGTCTGGCCTACGAGCGCGGCTTCCGGCCGAATGGGACTTGCATTCGGCAACGTGCGGATAGACCGTCATCGACGAGTCGTGGGAGTCAATCTTGGCGTCGAGCACCCGGTCCCACGCGGCCAGACCCTACCCGACCCGCCGACGCGGTTGGAAGATAGCCGGCCGGATGCGCCTCATCGTCGCGGCCCCGCTCGTCGCCGTGATCGGCTTCGCCGGTCTCGCGCTGACCGAGAGCGCACGCCAGACGTCCCGCGCCAGCGACCTGCAGATCCTGGCGCAGGTCGGTGCCGAGGCCGGCGACCTGGCCTACCGGCTGCAACGCGAACGCATCGCTGCCGCCGATCTGCTCACCTATGCCCGGCCGGAGCAGCAGGACACCTTCGGCGCGGAGATGGCCGCCTCCGATGACGCCGTCGCCCGCTACCGCGGGCAGCGGGACCGACTGTCCACCGACAACGGCACCAGCTCCGCTCTCCTGCGGCGCATCGACGCGGCTCTGGACGGCCTCGCCCCGCTGCGCACCCAGGTGCGCACCGCCACCCACGCGTCGGTGTCGGCGATGACCTTCAGCTACCGCATCGCGATCGCCGACCTCATCAACTTCCGGGAGAACGTCTCGCACGGCGTGGTGGACGCCCCACTCGCCGACGGGATCCGGGCCTCCGCTGCGCTGTCGAAGACGGCCGAGGCCATCGGTCAACAGCAGGTGGCCGTCCTGCGCGCCGTCGCCGGCGGCGAGCTGACCCCGGCCATGCAACAGGACATCACCGCGGCCCGCACCAGCTACACCGAGTCGAGCCTGTCGTTCCTGGCCCTGGCCCCACCCGAGTGGAGCATCTGGTGGGAGCAGGCCGGCACCGGCAAGGAGGCGCTCACCCTGCAACGGATGCAGGACGAGGTGTCCCGGGCTCAGCCGGGGTCACAGCTGAAACTGGAGACCGACGCGTGGGTGTCCACCACCCAGACCCGCGCCGCCCGGCTGGCCGACCTGCGCGCCCGGGTCGACGACGCGGTCCGCGACGACGTTCGGGCCGCGCACGCCGACCAGCGCCGCCGGGCCGTGGCCGAGGCGGCCAGCGTCCTCCTGGCCCTGATCCTGACCGCGTTGGTGACCTGGGCCGTCGCACGGCAGATCACCCGACGGCTGCGCCGGCTACGGGACGCGGCCAACGCGGTGGCCTTCGAACAACTCCCCGCCGTGGTGGCCCAGCTCCAACAGCCCGGCAGCGCCACAGTCGACCCACAGAAACTCGCCCACCAGCAGTCCAGTGCCGCCCTCGAACCCTCCAGCGACGACGAGATCGGCGAACTGGGTCAGGCGTTCAGCGCCGTGCACCAAGCCGCCGTGCGGACCGCAGCCGAACAGGCCGTCATGCGCGCCAACACCGCCGACATCTTCATCCACCTGAGCCGCCGCGAACAGCGACTGGTCGACGCCGTCCTGGCCCAGGTTGATCTGGTCGAACGGGACGAGACCGATCCCGACCGGCTCGACCAGCTGTACACACTGGACAACCTGGCGACCCGGATGGGCCGGATCAACGCCAGCCTGCTGGTGCTCGGCGGCGTCGGCGTGGGTCGCGTACGCCAGCGTGACGTTCCGCTGCAACAGGTGCTCCAGGCGGCGTTGTCCCAGATCGAGCACTACGCACGGGTCCGGCTCGGCATGATCGACGGGGACGTCGCGGTGGCCGCCAAGACCGTCGACGAGGTCGTGCACCTGCTCGCCGAACTCATGGACAACGCCACGACGTACTCACCGCCGGGCAGCGAGACCTGGGTGAGCGGCCGGAGCCTGGGGGACCGCGTCATCGTCCAGATCAGCGACGAGGGTGTGGGGCTGTCCGCGCAGCGGATGCAGCAACTCAACGAGCTGCTCGCCCGCCCACCGGCCATCGACGTGGCCGCCGTGCGGGCGATGGGGCTGGTCGTCGTGGGCCAGCTCGCGGCCCGCCTGGGCGCCACCGTCCAACTGCGACGCGGCCCCCGCCGGGGGATCCTCGCCGAGGCGACACTGCCCGCGGCGATCATCCGGTCGCTGCCACCGGAGGAGTACCTGCTGGCACCCGGCCGGCTGTCGCGGCGGGCGGCGCGGACGTCCAACCCTCCGCCGCCGTACCAGCCGCGCCCCGAACCCACCGCCGGACGCCCGCCGGCCGAGCGGACCCTGCCGGCCGCGCCGGTCTTCCGACCGGCGGCTCCCCCACCCCCGGACCGGGGTGACGCGCCCACCGAGGAGCTCCTCATCTTCGAACAGGTCAACCACTGGTTCCAGAACGACGTCGTCGACGGCCAGAACGGCCAGAACGGCCAGCAGTGGTCCAGTCCCGCCGACGACGCCTGGCGCACGGCCGCCCAGGCGCACACCCCGGAGGTCGCCACGACCACCAACTCCGGCCTGCCCAAACGACAGCCGCAACGGCACCTCGTGCCCGGCGGTGTGACGGTGCCCCAGCAGCAGCAACGGTCCGAGTACCGCGACCCGGCGCAGGTGGCCACGGCGATGGCCGCGTACGCGCGGGGCGTGGCGAACCGCCGACGCACCCCGATCAACCTCGGCAACAAATGACGCGACAGGAGAGCACGTGACCGACCAACAGGATCTCGGCTGGCTGCTGGACAACTTCGCGGCGCGCGCGACCGAGGTCAGCCACGCGATCGCCATTTCCAGCGACGGCCTGATGGTGGCCGCCACCCGCGATCTGCCACCGGACCGGGCCGACCAGTTGGCCGCCACGGGCAGCGGGCTGGTCAGCCTGCTGCGGGGGGCGGCGGCCTTCTTCGACGCCGGCGCGGTGATCTCCAACGTCACCCAGCTCGAGGGCGGGTTCATGTTCTCCATGGCCTTCAACGACGGCGCCTCGCTGCTGGTGCTCGCCGCGCCCGAGTGCGACGTCGGCAAGGTCTCCTACGAGATGACCGAGCTGGCCAACCGCATCGGGGACGCCCTGACCCCCGCTGCCCGAGCGGCGCTCGCCCGCAGCCGCTGACCACCCCGGCGCCCCCACGCCGGAAACCCTTCCCCTTCCTCTGGAGTTAGACATGCCTCTCACCACGCCTTGGCGCAGCCGTGCCCTCACCGCCGCGCTGCTCGCCGCCGTGCTGACCACCAGCACGGCCTGCGGCGACGACGCTCCGGGCACGAGCGCCGGCGGCCCGATAAAGATCGGCCTGCTCGCGTCGCTGTCCGGCACGTACCAGGCGGTCGGTACGGAGATCCGCGACGGCTTCCAGCTCTACCTGGACACCCACGACGGCAAGTTGGGCGGCCGGCAGGTCGACCTCATCGTCGCGGACGAGGGCAACGGCGCCCAGACCGCTGTCCCGGCGGCGACCAAGCTGCTCAAGCAGGACCGGGTGTCCGCGCTCACCGGCATCGTCGGTGGTGGCTCGGTCGCCGGAGTCACCCCTGTTCTCAACGAGACCAAGGTGCCACTGGTCGGCTCCAACGGCCGGCCGGAGCTCAAGGACGTCTCCCGGGTCTGGCACACCTCGTACCTCTCCGACGAGCCCGGGGCGGCGATCGCCCAACACGTCCGCGACAACGTGAAGGGCTCGGTGTACGCGATCGGCCCGGACTACCAGGGCGGTTGGGACGAGCTGCGCGGCTTCACCGACGCGTTCGGCAAGATCGGCGGAAAGCTCGCGAACGCCGACGGCAAGACGACCTTCACGCCGTTCCCGGCCACCACCAACTTCCTCCCGTACTTCGCCCGCATCAAGGCCTCGGGCGCGGCGGCCGTCTACACCTTCTACGCCGGCAGCGCCGCCGTCGACTTCGTGAAGCAGTACGCGCAGTCGGAGATCAAGGACATCCCGTTGTACGCGGCCGGGTTCCTCACCGAGGGCGGCGTGCTCAACGCACAGGGCGAGGCCGCCCGCGACATCTACTCGGTGCTCAACTACTCGCCCGACCTCGACAACGCGGAGAACCGCGCCTTCGTGGCCGCGTGGAAGGCGAAGCACGACGGTTCGCCGACGACCTACGCCCTGGCCTCGTACGACGCGGCAGCAGTGCTGGACCGGGCGATCGGCGCCGCCGGAAGCGACCCGACCCCCGAGGCCATCAACACGGCCATCGGCCAACTCGGCCAGATCGCCAGCCCGCGCGGCACCTGGCAGTTCTCCACCACCACGCACTCCCCGGTGCAGAAGTGGTACCTGCGGCAGGTCCGCCAGGACGGCCGGGCGCTGTCCAACACCGTCGTGGGCGACCTCGCGACCGTCGGCCGGTGATAGCGGTGGCGGCAGGCACGAACCGGATCGACCCGTACCTGATCCCGGCGTTGGACGGAGTCGCCTACGGGCTGCTCGTGTTCGTCGCCGCGTCGGGCCTGGTCGTCTGTTTCGGCGTCGCCAACATCCTCAACCTGGCGCACGGCCTGCTCTACGCGATCGGCGGGTACACCGCCGCGGCGCTGCTCGACGGCGGCTGGGCGAGCCTGGCGCTGGCCCTCGCCGTCGGTGTGCTGGCCGCCGCAGCGGCGGGGGTGCTCCTGGCCGGCCTGCTCACACCGGTCGCCACCGGCAACCACCTGAGTCAGGCGCTGCTGACGTTCGGGGTGGCGCTGGCCGGCGGTAGCCTGCTCGTCGCCGGCTTCGGGCCCGACAACCCGCAGGTCCAGGTGCCCTCCGCCCTGGAGGGGTCGGTGATGATCGCGGGCCACCGCTACGCCGCGTACCGGTTGGTGTTCATCGTCGTCGCCGCGGTGCTCGCCGCCGCCCTCTACCTGGTGGTGCGACGCACCAGGGCCGGGATGCTGGTCCGGGCGGCCGTCGACGACCCGGAGATGGTCGCCTGCCTGGGCGTGAGTCCGGCGCGGATCCGGGCCGGTGTGCTCGCCGCCGCCGGTGCGCTGGCCGGCGCGGCCGGGGTCCTGGGCGCGCCCATCATCGGCCCCGGCACAGGCACCGCCGACACGGTGCTGCTGCTCTCCCTGGTGGTGGTCGTCCTCGGTGGTCTCGGGTCGATGGCGGGCACCCTGCTGGCCGCGCTCGCGATCGGTGAGATCCAGACGCTGGGAGTGGCGCTGCTGCCCTCCGCCGCGCCGTTCCTGCTGTTCGCCGCCATGGCGGCCGTGCTGGCCGTGCGGGCGCGGGGCCTGGCCGGCAGGTGGAGGACGGCATGAGGGGTGAGGTGATCCGGCGAGTTCGGGGCGGCATCGCGGCGCTCGTCCTGGTCGGCCTGGTCGTGGCGCCCTGGGTGGTCGACGACTACACCACGTCGATCCTGGCCCGGACGCTGGCGCTGGCCCTGGTCGGGGTGAGCGTGGCGCTGCTCACCGGCGTCGCCGGCATGCCGACCCTCGGCCAGACCGCACCGTACGCGGCGGGTGCCTACGCGTGCGCCGTGGTCGGCAGCCGAGTCTCCGACGTCGGCGTCGTGCAGCTCGTGGTCGCGGCGGCCGCCGGGGCGCTGCTGGCGGCGCTCACCGTGCCGCTCGTCGTGCACGCCCGAGGGGTGATCGTCCTGATGATCACCCTGGCCATCGGCGAACTCGTCGTCATCGTCCTGGGGCGGTGGCGGTCGGTGACCGGTGGCACGGACGGGCTGGCCGGCATCCCCGCGGTCCGCCCGTTCTGGGGGCTCCCGGCCCTGGCCGACGATCAGGCTCGTTACCTGTACGCCCTGGCCGTCGTGGCCACGCTGGTCGGCGCGGTGCTGGTGCTGCTGCGTACCCGGGCCGGGCTGGTGCTGCGTGCCGGCCGTGACGACGAGACGCGGCTGCGGGCCAGCGGACACCGGGTGGCGTTGCACCTGTCCGGCGCGCACATCGCCGCCGGGGCGATCGCCGGTGCCGCCGGCTCGCTCCTGGTCGTCGCCCAGCAGTACATCTCCCCCGCCGACTTCGGCTTCGACACGTCCGCGCTGCTGCTGCTCGGCGTCGTCATCGGTGGCACCGCCTCGGTGGGCGGAGCCCTGGTGGGTGCGGCGTTGGTCATCGCCGTCCGGGACTGGCTGTTCGGGGTGCTGCCCGGCCACGCGCCACTGGTGCTGGGCGCGCTGTTCGTGGCGACGGTCTACCTGCTGCCCACCGGCGTCAACCGGGCCCGGGGTCGGCTGCGCCCGCCGGGCGTCCCGGCGCTACAGGCGAACCCACCCGCCGCCCCTGATCAGGCCACCGTTGCGGAGCTGCGCCGGTGACCGGCCTGCTGGAAGCCCAGGATGTCAGCGTGCGGTACGGCTCGCTCGCCGCGCTCGACGGCGTGGACCTGCGCATCCACGACGGCCAGCGGCACGCGCTGATCGGCCCGAACGGGGCCGGCAAGACGACCCTGCTCAACGTGATCGGCGGGTCCACCAGGCCGCACCGCGGCACCGTGCGGTTCGACGGACGAGACGTCGGTCGGCTCGGCCCGGCGGCCCGGGCGCGGCGGGGCATCAACCGAATCCACCAACGACCCGCGGTCTTTCCGACGCTCACCGCGACGGAGAACGTCGTGGTGGCCGCCCTGCCACGGGTCGTCGGACGCCGACGGTGGTGGCCGGGCGGACGCCGACGCGCCGCCCAGCGCCTGGCCGGCCCGCTGCTGGACCAGATGGGGCTCACCGCCGTCGCGGCGGTGCCCGCCGGGCACCTCGCGCACGGACAACGACGCCAGTTGGAGATCGCGATGGCCCTGGCCGGTCGCCCCCGCCTGCTGCTCCTCGACGAACCGGCGGCCGGGCTGTCCGCCATCGAGGTCGGCCGGCTGGTCGAGTTGCTCCAGGCGCTGCCCCGGGCGGTCGCCGTGCTGCTGGTCGAGCACCGACTGGACCTGGTGTACGCCCTCTCCGACACGGTCACGGTGCTGCGCGACGGTCAGACGTTGGCCGCCGGCACACCGGACGAGATCCGTACCTCGCCGCTGGTGCGGCAGGCCTACGCCGACGGGGTGGCCTGATGCTCACTGTGGATCGTCTCTGCGCCGGCTACGGCGGGGGAATCGTTCTGCACGAAGTCAGCCTGCGGGTACGCCCGGGCAGCATCCAGGCCGTGGTGGGCCGCAACGGGGCGGGCAAGAGCACGCTCGTGCACACCATCGCCGGGCTGGTTCGCGCTTCCAGCGGTCGCATCGAGATCGGCGGCGTGCACGTCGCCGGCCGACAACCACATCGCATCGCCCAGTCCGGTGTCGGTCTCGTCCCGCAGGGCCGACGGGTCTTCTCCCGGTTGACGGTGGCCGAGCACCTGCACCTGGCGGCCGCGCCGTGGCGGGCCCCCACCTCCGGCGGCGAGGGCTGGACGGTCGCCCGGACCCTGGAACTGCTGCCGAGGTTGGCGGTGCGGCTGCGACACCGCGGCTGCGAACTCTCCGGCGGCGAGCAGCAGATGCTGGCGATAGCCCGTGCGCTGCTCGGCCAACCCCGGGTGCTGCTGCTCGACGAACCATGTGAGGGCCTCTCGCCCGATCTGGCGGCGCGGGTCCGCGAACTCGTCAACGGTCTCGCCGCCGACGGCCTGACAGTGCTGCTCGTGGAGCAGCAACTCCAACACGCCATGGAGATCGCGGACCGGGTGGCGGTGCTGGAGTACGGCCGGGTGGTCTACGACCGGCCGACCGCGGAGGCCCGCCGCGATCCGGCCCCACTGGCGGCGATGTTGAGCGTCGCCGCCGTTGCGCCGCCCCCGGCCAACCGATCGACCCCTCGGCTCTGGGCCGACACCCCGTAGTCACCCGACCCTTCACGGAGAGGTAGACACCGATGACAACAGCTACGAGCGATGACACGTACACGTTCGACAACGGCGCACCGGACGCCGTTCCCCAGATGCACGCTCTGGAGTCCTTCCTGGACCCGATCACGACGCGGCGGCTGGCCCGCCCGGTGCTGGAGCCGGGGGCGACCTGCTGGGAGGTCGGGGCCGGTGGCGGCTCGATGGCCCGGCGGATGGCCCGCGCGGTCGGCGACGACGGGCACGTGCTGGCCACCGACATCGACCCCACTCACCTCGTGGCCGAGGGCAACCTGCAGGTACGCCAGCACGACGTGCGCACCGAACCGCCACCCGGGGACGCTTTCGACCTGATCCACGCCCGGCTGGTGCTGCTGCACCTCCCCGATCGACGACGGGTCCTGCGCACGCTCACCGGCGCGCTGGCGCCCGGCGGGTGGCTGGTGGTCGAGGAGTTCGACTGCACAGCGCCGCAGCGGGTGCTGACCGCGCCCAGCGACGACGCCGCGAAGCTCTTCGCGCAGGTCATGGACGCCATGATGGGCGTCCTGGAGGACCACGGCGCCGACCTGGGGTGGGCGCAGGACGTGCACACCGAGATGGCCCTCGCCGGTCTGACCGACCTGGACACCATCACCCACTCGCAGAGCTGGGCCGGCGGCTCGACGGGCACCTCGCTCTACGAGACCAACTCCCGCCAGTTGGAACCGGACCTGCTGGCGGCGGGTCTGTCGCCCAACCAACTGAACGCCTTCCGGCGGCTACTTGGTGACCCCGGGTTCGCCGTCATGTCGTACCACTTCGTCTCCACGCGGGGCCGCCTACCGAGCTGAGCAGGTGGACCACCGCGCGGAGCGCGGTCACGCCGTCAGTACCTCTCCCGCCGCAGCACCTCCCCCCGCTGCGCTCCGGACAGCTCTACGACGGCGTCGACCGCACCGGCCGGGCTCCCCGCGAGGGAGCCCGGCCGGCCCATGTCCGTGGTGCCTCGCCCCATTCCGCGATCTTGCACTTACTGTCCCAGCAAATGGAGCATTCCGCGCTTTTCGGCAACCGAACCCGCAAGATCGGCGCAGGCGTCGCGGCCCCCGTGTCAGGCCGTGTCAGCTCGTGTCGGTGGCGTGTCGGGGCGGTGTCAGCGGGCCCGCGCAGACTCGGCGCATGACAAGTGACCTGGTGATCGAGGCCGAGGGCCTCGTGAAGACATTCGGGAAGACGAGGGCGCTACAGGGCGTGGACCTCGCCGTACCCCGCGGGACGGTGCTCGGGGTGCTCGGCCCCAACGGCGCCGGCAAGACCACCGCAGTGCGCATCCTCTCGACCCTGCTCACCCCGGACGGCGGGACCGCCCGAATCGCTGGTTTCGACGTGGTACGGGACGCCGAGCGCGTTCGGCAGAGTATCGGCCTCACCGGCCAGTACGCCTCGGTCGACGAGGACCTGACCGGGCGGCAGAACCTGGAGCTGTTCGGCACCCTGCTGGAGCTGGGGCGCACCGGCGCCCGGCGACGGGCCGCCGAGCTGCTCGACTGGTTCGACCTGACCGATGCCGCGAACCGTCAGGCCAAGACCTACTCCGGGGGCATGCGGCGACGGCTGGACCTGGCCGCCAGCCTGGTCGGCGCCCCCGACGTGATCTTCCTGGACGAGCCGACGACAGGGCTTGACCCGGCCAAGCGCGAGGACATGTGGGACGTGGTCCGAACGCTTGTCAACAACGGCTCGACGGTGCTGCTCACCACTCAGTACCTGGAGGAGGCCGACGCGCTCGCCGACGCGATCACGGTGATCGACCACGGCCGGGTCATCGCGCACGACACCCCCGAAGGGCTCAAGCGGGTGGTCGGCGGGCAGACCCTGGAGGTCCGGCCGTCCGATCCTGCTCAGCTGCCCCGCACCGCGGAGATCCTGACCCAGGTCGGCTCCGGCGCGCAGGCCGACGAGATCCGCAAGGGCGTGCTCGCGGTGCCGGTCACCGACGACGCCGCCCTGACCGAGAGCGTCGCGCGGTTCGCCACGGCCGGCATCGCGGTCACCGAACTCTCCCTGCACCTGCCGAGCCTCGACGAGGTGTTCTTCACCCTCACCGGGCGTACGGCATCAGAAGACGACACCACCCGCCCCACGGAGGTCGCGGCATGAGCACTCTGACCGACACAGCGCCCCCGAGAAGCCGCGCACTCTCGACGACCGCGCCGAATCCTCGGCCGTTCCGGCTGGTCCGGCACTCGTTGGCGCTCGCCAAGCGCAGCCTCATCAAGACCTGGCGTACGCCCGAGGCGCTCATCGACGTCACACTGCAACCGGTGCTGTTCCTCATCATCTTCGTGTACGTCTTCGGCGGCGCCGTCGCCGGCTCGACCCACCACTACCTCCAGTTCCTGCTGCCCGGCATCCTGGCGCAGACGATCGCCACCGGCGCCATCGCTATCGGCGTCAACCTCAACACCGACATCGCCAAGGGCATCTTCGACCGGTTCCGGTCGTTGCCGATCCCCCGCTCCGCACCACTGGTCGGCGCGGTCCTCGGCGACGTCGTCCGGTACGTCATCGTCACCGTGTCGACCCTAGCGATCGGCTACGTGATGGGTTTCCGGATCGACACCGACCCGTTCCGGGCGATCGCCGGATGTCTGCTGGCGGTGCTGTTCGCGCTCTGCCTGAGCTGGCTGCCCGTGCTGGTGTCGATGAAGGTGCGGACCGCGGGTGCCGTACAGGGTGTGATGTTCGCGTTGATCATGCCGCTGAGCTTCGCGTCCAACGTGTTCGTCGGCGCCGACACCCTGCCGGGCTGGATGCAGGCGTTCGTGGACGTCAACCCGATGACCCACCTGGTGGCGTCGGTCCGCGGGTTGTTCCTCGGCACCCCGCTGGGCAACCACGTGTGGTGGACGCTCGCCTGGTGCGCCGGCTTCGTCGCGGTGTTCATGCCGCTGGCGTTGCGGGCGTACCGCAAGAAGATCTGAGTCAGGCGAGCAGGTCGTCCATCAGCTCGCGGATCCGGCTCACGGCTGCGGCGGGTGGCCGCTCGCGCCACGCGGCCACCAACGGCTCACGCTGCTCCTCGTTCCCGAGGATGGCGTTGAGCCGTTCGCCGTTCTCAAAGGGGAAGAACATCTCGATCTGGGTGCCGATCCGCTTGGCGAGTACGGCCAGTTCGCGTGCGGCGTCGGCGTCGCCCCGGTACGCCGCGAACTCCGCGCCGCCCGACGCCCACGCCCCGATCACCGGCAGGTCCCGCGAGGTCAGCGCATCGTCACGGGCGAGCGACAGCATCGCGGCCGCCTGAACGGTGGCGTCGGTGCCCGACACCCGCCCAACCTGGGCCACCCGCAGGTAGATGATCGCCGCCGTGGCCCGGAGCATCACGCGGGGCTGTGGCTGCGGCCCGACCCAGCCGGCGAGGACGCGCGTCACCTCCTCGGCGTGGGCGAGCGTCTCGTCGTACCGCTCACGCTGCCAGGCGAGGTGCGCCAGGCCGAGTAGCGCCTGCGCGGCGTCGATCTGCTCCGCCTGACCCAGCGCGGCAGTCTCGCCCAGTCGCTGCTCCGCCTCCGCGTCGCCGGTCAGGGCGAGCTGCACGTCAAGCCGTACCCGGATCGACCGCGCGTCCTGCGTGGCGCCGACCAACTCCATGTGCCGGACGCTGCGGGTCAGCCACTCGGCCGACCGGGCGTCCCCACCCGGGACCAGGAACTGCCCGACCGCACCCGCCGCCATCGCCATGCCCCAGTGGTCGCCGGCGGCCTCGAAGCGGTGGTACGCCTGCTCGGCGTCGCTGATCGACGCTTCCGGCAGGCCGCCGTTCTCCCGTACCGCCGCGCGCGCGAAAAACCCCAGCCCCTGCACATACGGGTCAGGGTGCGCGACCATCTCGGTCGCGCTCTTCAAGCTCTGCTCCAGATCGGACGCGTCGAAGCCGGGCAGCGCCGACGCGAGAGCGCTCAGCCGGGACGACACCTCGGCGGGACGTTCGGCCTGGAGCGTCCGTAGCGCCCGCCGGGCGAGCACGGCGGGCCGCAGATCGGCGCTGACGCCGGCATTCACGCTGATCACCACGCACATCCAGGCCAGCCGGTCGGCGTTGGGCAGTGGCCGACCGCTGGCCGAGCCGCGCAGGATCGCCGACCGCAGCCGCCGCTGTGGGTCGTCGATGTGCAGCAGCCCGCGCGCCCAGGCCAGGACCTCCAGGTGCAGGCCCCGCACCGACCAGAGGTGGAACAGCGCGGTGGCGACGTCGACGGCGGCGGGCTCGTTGTCCGCTCCCATCGCCCACCGCAGGCCCGCGACCAGGTTGTCCTGCTCGGCGGCGCAACGGTGCAGCGCCTCGACCTGGCCGGGGCCGATGAAGCGGGCGGCCAGTGCGACGGCCTGCTCCCGCGCCCAGCGGACCAGCCCGGCCATGGCCTGATCCCGGGCGCCGGAGGCGTCCAGCCGGGCCTCGCCGTACTCACGGACCGTTTCGAGCATGCGGTAGCGCGGCGGACCGTCCCCCTCGACCAGTGTCAACAGGGACTGTTCGACGAGGGTCGCCAGGCCGCGACGGACGTTCGGGGCCTGCGCGACGGCAGCGGCGAGGTCCGCGGTGAACGGCGCGGGAATGACGGCGACCCGCTGGAGCAGGTCCCGGTCGGCCTCGGCGAGCAGTTCCCTGCTCCAGTCGACAAGCGCCCACAGGCTCGCGTGCCGCTCGGGCAGGCCGCGCAGGGCGTCGTCGAGCAGCGCGAACCGGTCGGTCAGCCCGGCGAGCACGTCGTCGATCGGCATGTGCCGCAGTCGCGCGGCGGCCAGTTCGAGCGCCAACGGCAGGTTGTCGAGCCGGTGGCACAGGGCGAGCGCCCGCTCGGTGTCCCAGGTCGGCACGGCGCCGCCGGCCCGTGCCCGGGACTCGACCAGCGCGAGCGCGTCGGCGTCCGGCAACGCGGTCAGTCGGTGCACCAGCTCGCCGACCAGGCCCAGTGGGGCGCGGCTCGTCGCGAGCACCGCGACCTCCGGCGAGGCCGCCGCGACCAGGTCCGCGACGACGACGGCCACCGCGTCGAGCACGTGCTCGCAGTTGTCCAGCACCACCAGCCCGTCCAGGTCCGGCGCCACGGCGCGTAGCCGCTCCTCGGGGCTGAGGACCCGCCGTTCCAGACCCAGGTTGCCGCCGGTGGTCGTGGTGTCCGCGCCGCCGAGCGCGGCGAGCACAGTGGGCAGTACCTCGTCGGGCGAGCGCAGGCCAGCGAGTTCGATCACGCGTACCGCCCGCCCACCCGCCGCCGTGCGCCTGGCCACCTCGGCGGCGAGCCGGGTCTTACCCGCCCCGCCGGTCGCCACGATCGTCACGACAGGTGTCTCGGCGAGCGCGTCGGTGACGGCCTTCACGTCCCGCTCCCGCCCGACGAGGGCGGCCATGGGACGGCGCCACGCGGCGGGCAGCGTGATCCGCGCCGGGTGCCGGGGTGGCGCCGCGACGGGCGGTGCGGTGAGTTCGCCGCGCAGCAACGCCAGGTGGACGGTGGTGATCACGGGCGACGGGTCGGTGCCGTACCGGTCGGCCAGGTCGGCGCGCAGCCGCTCGACCACCTCCAGGGCCTCCGCCTCCCGCCCCTGCGCTGCCAGCACCCGGACGAGCAGGGCGGCGGACGGCTCGTCCGGCGGTGTCCGCGCGACGAGTCGGCCCAGGTCGACCTCGTCGAACGGGCCCACGCCGGCGAGTGCCGCCTGCGCGCGCAGCGCGGCGACCTCCGCGAACAGGCGGGTGTCCTCGACGCTGACCAGCTCCGGCACCTCGGGGAACAGGGCCCGCGCCTGATCGGTCAGGGCACGGGCGGCACGCAGGTCACCGCACCGGAGCAGGGTGCCCGCCTGATCGACGAGCGCGCGGGCCTCGACCGCGTCGACGGAGATCTCCTCGGCGGGCAGCCGGTATCCGCCCGGCACCGCGACCACGGGCAGCCCGAGACGGCGCACCCGGGACACGAGCGCCTGGACGGCGCCGGTCGCGTCGTCCGGTGGCGCGCCGTCCCAGACGGCGTCCACGAGCAGGCTCACGGAGACCGCCCGTCCCCGCGCGTCGACGAGCGCGCGGAGCACCGCCGCGAGCCGCTCACCCCGAACGGGCTGGCCGTCGACGGCGAGTGGGCCGAGGGTCGCGATGTGCACGGACCCAGCATCCCCCACGCGCGCACGGGCCCGACGACCACCGGTCCGCCAGACCGGTTGCGGCCCCTCGACCGGCTTGACAGGCCGTCATTCAGTTAGGTTAGCCTAACCTCATGCAGAGCGAGTTGGCGTCGGTCAACGGGGAGCGCAGCCTGTCCGGCGTCGACCTCCGTCTGGGCTATCACGGTGTGCCGGTGGTGCACGATGCCGTGATCAACCTCCGCGCGGGTGCCGTCACCGCACTGGTGGGGCCCAACGGCAGCGGCAAGTCCACACTGCTGCGGGCCCTGGCCCGGCTGCACCCGATCGAGGCCGGAATCGTGCACCTCGCCGACGGCGTCACGGCCGCCAGCCTCGCGGCCCGGGAGTTCGCCCGGCGGGTCACACTGCTCGCCCAGAGCCGTCCGGTGCCCAGCGGCGTCACCGTCCGCGACGTCGTCGGCTACGGCCGCCACCCCTACCGGGGGCGCTGGCGCACCGAGGACCCGGACGGTCCCGCCGCCATCGCACGCGCCATGGACGTCACCGGCGTCGCCGCGATGGCCGACCGTCCCGTCGACGAACTCTCCGGAGGCGAGTTGCAGCGGGTCTGGTTGGCCACCTGCCTCGCCCAGGACACCCAGGTTCTGCTCCTCGACGAACCCACCACGTTCCTCGACCTGCGCTACCAGGTGGAGATCCTCGACCTGGTCCGTGACCTCGCGGACGATCACGGCGTCGCCGTCGGCGTCGTGCTGCACGACCTCAACCAGGCAGCCGCCGTGGCAGACGAGGTGGTCCTGTTGCAGCAGGGCCGGGTCCGCGCCACCGGCACCCCGGCAACGGTGTTCACCGAGAACGCCCTCACCGAGACCTACGGGATCCGCATCGAGGTGACCACCGATCCGATCAGCGGGCTGGTCACCACCCGCCCCGTCGGGCGGCACCAGATCCGCGCCCTGGTCTGAGCCACCCCCATCCACAGCAGAGAAAGACCGTCATGACCCATACCCGTTTCACCGCCCTGATCGCCGTCGCGGCCGCGCTGACGCTCGGCGCCTGCGGCACCACCGAGAACGCCGCGACCCCCGACCCCTCCGCCTCGGCGGCCGGCGGCCCGGTCACCGTCACCGACAGCCGGGGCAAGGAGATCACCCTCAAGGCGCCGGCGACCAAGGTCGTCGGGCTTGAGTGGGGCGAGACCGAGCTGCTGGTCAGCCTGGGCGTCATGCCCGTCGGTGTCGCCGACCCCAAGGGCTACGGCACCTGGGTCACCTCCGCGAAGCTCGACCCGAGCGTCAAGGACGTCGGCGCCCGCGGCGAGCCCAGCGTGGACGCGATCGTCGCCCTCCAGCCCGACCTCGTCGTCATGGAGGACGACCGGGGCGCCAACATGGTCAGTCAGCTGGAGAAGTTCGTGCCGGTCGTGGTCGCCAAGGGCAGTGACGCCACCGACAACCTCGGGCGGATGCGCACCGACCTCACCATGATCGCGAAGGCTGTCGGCAAGACCACCGAGGCGGAGAAGCTGCTTACCGACTTCGACGCGGCCATCGCCGACGGCAAGAAGAAGATCGCCGACGCGGGTGCCGCCGGCCGACCGTTCGCCATCGCCGACGGCTGGAAGGAGGGCAGCACCGTCAGCATCCGGATGTTCGGCACTGGCGCGCTGGTCTCCCAGATCGGCATCCAGCTCGGCCTCACCAACGCCTGGACCGGCAAGACCGATGAGGTGTGGGGCCTGGGCCAGACCGACGTCGAGGGCATGACGGTCCTCAAGGACCCGAACATGCACCTGTTCTACAACGCCTCCGACGGCGACGACGTGTTCGCCGACGGTCTCGCCGGCAACGCCATCTGGAAGTCGCTGCCCTTCGTCCAGAGGGGCAACCTGCACAAGATGCCCAGCGGCATCTGGACCTTCGGCGGTCCGCTCTCCGGCAAGCAGTACATCGACGAGCTCGTCAAGACGTACACGGTGTGAGCGTGCTGAACGCGCCCCCACGCCCGGAGCCGGCCACCCGGCCGGCTCCGGGCGGACGCCTGGCCGTGCCCCGCGTCGCCGGCGTCTTCGTCGCCGCGATCCTGCTGCTGCTCGTGGTCGGCGCGGTGCACCTCACCCAGGGCACCTCGAACGTCGGCGCCCTGGACCTGCTGCGGCTCGCCACCGGTGCCGACGACGAGGCGGCCCGCGTCCTGATCGCCTCCCGGCTGCCCCGGCTGCTCGCCGGGCTGGCCATCGGCGTGGCGCTCGGGTTCGCCGGGGCGGCGTTGCAGTCGATCGCCCGCAACCCGCTCGCCTCCCCCGACACGCTCGCGGTCAACGCGGGCGCCCACCTGGCGATCGTCGCCGTCGCCGCGTTCGGCGTCTCGCTGCCCGCGCTGCCCGTCGGCGGCCTCGCCTTCTGCGGCGGGCTGGCCGCCGCCGGCCTGGTGATGGCGATGTCCTCCGGTGGGCAGGCCGGCACCACCCGGTTGATCCTCGCCGGCTCGGCGACCGCGCTGGCGCTCGGCTCGGTGACCACACTGCTGCTGCTCCTGTTCGAGCAGGCCACCATCGGGCTGTTCGCCTGGGGGAACGGCTCGTTGGTGCAGAGCGACCTGACCGCCCTGACCCAACTCGCTCCGGTGATCGTCGGCGCCGCCACCGTGCTCGTGCTGCTCGGGCACCGCCTCGACATCCTCGCCCTCGGCGACGACACCGCCACAGTGCTCGGTCTCGACGTGCGGCGCACCCGGCTCACCGTCATGGTGCTGGCCGTGCTGCTCTCCGCCGCGGCCGTCACCCTCACCGGCCCGGTCGGCTTCGTCGGCCTGTGCGCACCGGTGATCGTCCGGCTGCTCGCCCCAGTGGTGCCGGGCGTGCACCGGCACCGCATCCTGCTGCCGTTGTCCGGCATCGCCGGGGTCATCATCGTGCTCGGCTCCGACGTGCTGCTGCGGGCCGTGATGGGCGGGCAGGCCGGGGTCGACATCCCCACCGGCGTGGTCACCACCCTGTTCGGCGCGGCGATCCTCATCTGGCTGGCCCGCCGGCACCGCGACGCCGGCCCCACCCGTCGTCCGCCCGGCGGGCACGCCGCAGTCCGCTCCGCCGCCTTCCACCGTGGCGTCGTCGCCGCCACCGCCGTGCTGACCATCTGCGCCGTGGCGGTCGGCATGCTCGCCGGTGACACCTGGGTGCTGCTCGGCGATGTCGTCAACTGGGTCAACGGCAGCACCGGGCCCGCGTACACCTTTGTGCTGGACCAGCGGTGGCCGCGCGTCGCCGCTGCGGTTCTGGCCGGCGCGGCGCTCGCGGTCGCCGGCACCACGGTGCAGGCTGTCTGCCGCAATCCGCTGGCCGAACCCGGCATCCTCGGCATCACCGCCGGCGCCGGGCTCGGCGCGGTCTCCCTGCTCACCTTCGTGCCGCTGGCCGGGGTGTGGGCCGTCTCCGGCGTCGCCGGGCTCGGCGCGATGCTGGCGTTCGCCCTGGTCTACGGCCTGGCCTGGCGCGGCGGACTGAGCTCCGACCGACTGGTGCTGATCGGTTTCGGCGCCTGGCAGGGCGGCATGGCGGTCATCACCTACCTGGTCGTCGCCTTCGACCCGTGGAACACCGGCAAGGCGTTGACCTGGCTGTCCGGCTCCACCTACGGTCGGATGCCCACCCAGGTGCTGCCGGTGCTGATCGCCCTGCTGGTGCTCACCCCGGCCGTGGTCGCCGCCCGCCGGGAACTCGACCTGATGGCGCTGGACGACGACACCCCCCGGGTGCTGGGCGTCCGGCTGGAACGCACCCGGTTGATCGCGCTCGGCGCGGCGGCGCTGCTCACCTCCACCGCCGTCTCGGCCGTCGGGGTCATCGGTTTCGTCGGTCTGGTCGCCCCGCACGCCGCGCGGGCGCTCGTCGGCGGGCGGCACTCCCGGGTGCTGCCGGTGGCCGCCCTTCTCGGCGCGGCCCTGGTCAGCATCGCCGACACCCTCGGTCGGACGGTCATCGCTCCTGCCCAGATCCCCGCCGGCCTGGTCACCGCCATGATCGGCACCCCGTACTTCGTCTGGCTGCTGTGGCGCTCCCGCGCCGTGGCGAGCACCACCCGGTAGAGCCGGCCCGAGCCGAGAGAGGCACCATGACCGAGACCCTGCCCATCGCCCCGTGGCGCGTGTTCGCCGTCACCGTCCGCGCGGTACGCCGTCTGAGCCCGTCCTTCACCCGGGTGACCTTCACCGGGGCGGACCTGGACCGTTTCGCCGACAACGGGTACGACCAGCGGATCAAGCTGGCGCTGCCGCTGCCCGGTCAGTACCGGGTGACCCTGCCGGACGGCGCGGACTGGTACGCGACGTGGCGCGCCCTGCCGGAGCACCTGCGCAACCCGATTCGTACCTACACGGTGCGGGCGCTCCGCCCGCACCTGGCCGAGGTCGACGTCGACCTGGTGCTGCACGGCGACAGTGGCCCGGCGACGCGCTGGGCTCGGCGGGCCAGCGTCGGCGACGAGATCGCCCTGGTCGGGCCGGATGCCGGATTCGACGGCAACCACGGCGGGGTCGAGTTTCGACAGTCCACCGGCGGCACGTTGCTGCTGGCCGGGGACGAGACCGCCGTGCCAGCGATCAGCAGCATCTGCGAGCGGCTCCCCCTCGACGCCCGGGGCACTGTCGTGCTGGAGGTGCCCGACCCCGCCGACGTGTTGCCGCTGGTCGCGCCGCCCGGAGTCGAGGTCCGCTGGCTGGCCCGGGGCGCTGACGGGTACGGCAGCCGGCTGGTGCCCGCCGTCGTCGCGGCGGCCGGGGAACTGCTGACCCCCGGCACGTCGGCGGCCGCCCAACCCGTGCCGGACGTGGACGTGGACGCCGAGATCCTGTGGGAGGTGCCCGAGCAGGTGGCCTCGGCGCCGCTCTACGCGTGGCTGGCCGGGGAGGCCGGCGTCATCCGTAGCCTGCGTCGGCACCTGGTCGCCGAGCGGGGTCTGGACCGGCGGGCGGTGGCCTTCATGGGCTACTGGCGGCTCGGTCACGCCGACGCCGACTGACAGCGCCGCGAGACGCACCGCACCACGCCGCGCGGCCGCGAGGTGCGTCGGAGGCCGTGAGGCGCGTACCGTTTCGGGTCGGACTTGGGGCGGGCCGGCTGGAGCCGGCACGGGATACGGGACGAGACAACGACGCATGACGGTGGACAACATTACCGAAAGCGGTCAAGAGGGTATTGACCGAAGCCGGCTGGAGGCCTGCCTCAGCGTCTTCGAGGCGTTGGAGGCGCTACCCTCCGACCACCCCGACGTGGTGCAGGTGCAGCGGGCCACCGCCCGGCTCTACAAGGTGATCAAGCAGCGGCGACGGGAGGAGCGGCGGGACGCTATCCTCGCCGCCGACCGGGCGGTGACGGAGGCCACCGCCACCGGCGCTCCGGGGCGGATCGACGACGAGACGCAGGGCATTCCGCTCGCGTCGTCAGCGGCGGGCGAGACGGCCGGCTTCCTGCACAACCCACGCGGCTGCTACGTCTGCAAGCAGCGCTACCGCGAGGTGGACGCCTTCTACCACCAGCTCTGCCCGTCCTGCGCCGCGCTGAACCGGGAGCGCCGCGACGCCCGCACCGACCTGACCGGCCGGCGTGCGCTGCTCACCGGCGGCCGGGCCAAGATCGGCATGTACATCGCGCTGCGGCTGCTGCGCGACGGCGCGCACACGACGGTGACGACCCGGTTCCCGCACGACGCGGTCCGCCGCTTCGCCGCGATGCCCGACAGCGCGGACTGGCTGCACCGGCTGCGCATCGTCGGGATCGACCTGCGCGACCCCGCCCAGGTGATCGCCCTCGCCGACGACGTCAGCAGCCAGGGCCCCCTCGACATCCTGATCAACAACGCGGCGCAGACAGTCCGCCGGTCCCCCGGGGCGTACGCGCAGCTCATCGCCTCCGAGGCCGCGGCCCTGCCGGACGGCCCGCTGCCGGAGCTGATCACGTTCGCCAAGCCGGACGGGCAGGGCGGCCCGGTGGGCAGCCTGACCGCCGGGCCACAGTCGACGGCGCTCACCCCGCACGCGCTCACCGCGCTGGCATTGACCAGCGGCTCGGCCTCGCCGGAACGGATAGCGGCGTCCACCGCCATCGACGCCGGAGGTCTCGTGCCCGACCTCGACTCGGTCAACAGCTGGGTCCAGCGGGTGCAGGAGGTCGACCCGGTCGAGCTGCTCGAAGTGCAGCTGTGCAACGTCACCGCACCGTTCGTGCTGGTCAGCCGGCTGCGCCCGGTGATGGCCGCCGCGCCGGCCCGCCGCAAGTACGTGGTGAACGTGTCGGCGATGGAGGGTCAGTTCGGCCGCGGTTACAAGGGGCCGGGGCACCCGCACACCAACATGGCCAAGGCGGCACTGAACATGCTGACCCGCACCAGCGCCGAGGAGATGTTGACCGACGGCATCCTGATGACCAGCGTCGACACCGGCTGGATCACCGACGAACGCCCCCACCCGACGAAGATGCGGCTTGCCGACGAGGGCTTCCACGCCCCACTCGACCTGGTCGACGGCGCGGCCCGGGTGTACGACCCGATCGTCCGCGGCGAGCTGGGCGAGGACCTGTACGGCTGTTTCCTGAAGGACTACGCGCCCTGCGCCTGGTGACCGTCCCGCACGACGAGGATGATCGCCCGCACCAACAAGGAGATGAACATGTCAGCTGACCGTGAATCGTGGCCGACGCTGGACGAGCTGCTGCGCGAGGAGAACGAGCTGGAGCTCGCGGGCCTGTCCGAGACCGACGCGTACGAGCTGGGGATGCTCGCCGTCACCGCCGCGACCGAGCAGCGGCTGCCGGTCTCGGTGGGCGTGTGGCGGGCCGGGCGGCAGCTGTTCCACTGTGGCCTGCCGGGGTCGACGGCGGACAACGACGCGTGGCTGCGCCGCAAGGGGCGGGTGGTGATGCGGTTCGAGCACTCCTCGCTCTACATGGCCCGGCTGTGTCAGGACAAGCAGGTGACGCTGGCCGAGCGGTTCGGCCTGCCGGCGTCGCGGTACGCGGCCGCCGGGGGCGCGGTGCCCCTGCGCGTGCGCGGCACCGGTGTGGTGGGCTGGGTCGGTGTCTCCGGGCTGCCGCAGCTGGACGACCACCGTTTCGTTGTCGACATCCTGCGCAAGCTCCCCCGCTAGAGGGTGCCCGGCGGCCTCGCTGGCGAGGCCGCCGGGTCACTCGCTCAGCGGGCGCGCCGGTTGGCGCGCAGGGCGCCGAGGAGCACGCTGGGGCGGGCCAGCGAGTGCGGGTGCTCGCGCATGGAGACGACGTCGTTGAACCGCCGCGCGGTCGCCACGTCCGTGACGGTCGCGGCGATGACCTGGCCGCTGGCCCACCGGGAGAACCGGTAGCCGCGCGGGTAGGGCCCGTCGACGTGGGGCAACGCCAGGTCCGCCGAGGTGGAGAGCGACCAGGCGGCGTCGACCACGACCTTCTGTAGCGCGAGGTAGTGGCGCGCGGGCGCCCTCAGGTCCGGGCCGGACCGAAGGTACGTCGACAGGCAGGCCGCGTGCAGGGCCGCCGCCGTCATGCCCTGCCCGTAGACCGGGTTGAAGGACGCGACGGCGTCACCGACGCTGATCAGGCCGGCCGGGAACCGCTTGAGCGCGTGGAAGTCCCGTCGCCGACTGTCGGCATGGTGGTAGGTCTGGACGTCGCCGATCATTTCCTGGTCGGCGACCTCGCCGAACTCCGGTGGGAACTGCTCGCGCAGGCGGCGGACGAAGTCCGCCGCGGTTCGCCCCGGACGGTCGTCGCCGTAACCGGCCATCATGGCCATCCACCGGCCGTCCTCGATCGCGAAGAACGCTGCTCCGGCCACGTCCATCGCCATCCTCGGCGTGTTCAGGGCCAGCACGACAGTCGAGGCCGGGGTGACCTCCGGACGGCGGAACAGGGCTGTCGCGTAGTTGAGGTGCACTGTCATCCGCCGGGTGACCGGCCGGTCCCAGTCGGCCTGCTCCAGCCAGTCCGAGAGTCGGCTGGAGCGCCCCATGGCGTCCACCACGAGGTCGGCGCGTTCGACACCGGCCACCCCGCCGACCTCACAGCGGACCCCGGTGACCGCGGCGCCGTCGAACACGAGGCCGGTGGCGCGGGCGGTGAGCGTCTTGACGTTGGGCAGTCGGAGCACCTGCTGGCGGATCAGGCCCTCCAGCAGCGGTCGACTGCCCGCCAGACTGTCGGCGTCGTCGGGGACGACGACCTTCAGCCGCCCGTCGAGGTAGTTGCGCCGGGCCGCTGGCGGCGCCTCGATCGCTCCGCGCGCCAGTGCCTCGTCGCGGAATCCGGGAAACAGCCGCTCCAGTTGGAAGAGGCCGCCGGGCAGCAGCGCGTGCAGCTGTGTCCCCTGGGGTACGCCGGGCCGCGCGCCGGTCACCTGCGGGTCGTCCCGGTCGATGATGACGACGGTGTCAGCGTGGTCGGACAGCACCCGCGCGGCCAGCAGGCCGGCGACGCTGCCGCCGACAACGACGGCAGTGCCCATCGTCGGGGACGGCTGGTCAGGGGGTCGATTCGCGTTCAGCTCTGCGAAGACCCGGGACGGGGAGAGGGACATCGTGCTCTCCAAGGGGGTAACGAGGTGTGTGCCCTCCCCGGTTACTGTCCGCGACCGTGCGCGGACAGACCGGTGGACGGTCGTTCGACGTGATGCCCGCCGATCGTCGCACAACCGCCTGAATGGCAACCGGCTGTGTCCGCCAGATGACCACCTGTTGGCCGACAGGTCGGACGAAGCCGACGTTCGGACGGGTCAGGTGGCACGTTGTCGGGCCGGCTGTCACGATCTCCGGCATGCCCGTTGCGCGTCGTACTCTGCTCGGGGCCGGCCTGGCCGCCGCGACCTCTGCCCTCACCGGCTGCCGCGACGACGGCGCGCCGAACCCCGGTTCGGACGGCCCTGGCGGCGCGGCGACCGGGAAGGGCGCCAGCGGCAGCCGGGTCGGATTTGGTGCGGCGGAAGACCCCGGGTCGCCGACCAGGGCGCCGGACGCAGGGGTCGGCGGCAACCCACCAGTCCGTCAGGCCCGCTACGCGCAGGACGTGACCGCCCTGCTCCGGCGACACCTGCCCGCGACCCCGCAGACCGTGCAACACAAGGGTTTCCCCGGTGCTGTCGCTCTCGTCCTGGTGGGCGGAAGGATGACGGTACGCACCGCTGTCGGTGAGGCGCTGCGTTATGAGGCGGGCCCGAAGCTGCTCGCGGCGAACCAGCGCGTCGCGATGCGCCCGGACTCCATCTTCGACCTCGCCTCGGTCACCAAGGTGTACACGGCCATCCTGCTGTTGCAGCAGGTCGACAAGGGACGTGTCGACCTCGGCGCCCCGGTGCGCGACTACCTGCCCGCCTTCACCGGCACCGGCAAGGAGCGGGTCACCGTCGAGATGCTGCTCACCCACACGAGCGGCCTTCCCGTTGGTGCCAAGGTCACCGGCCTGCCCGACAACGCGGCCCGCTGGAACGCCGTGCTCACCACGCCGCTGGTCTCCGGCGCCGTGCCGGGCAACACGTTCCGCTATTCCAGCGTCGGGCTCATGGTCGCCGGCAAGATCGTCGAGAAGGTCACCGGCCAGCGGCTCGACCAGGCGCTCAAGAGCAACCTGACCGACCCGCTCGGCCTGCGCGACACCGGCTTCAACCCGAACGGCTGGCTGTCGGCCGCCGCGAAGGCCAGCCGACTGGTCGCCACCGACGCCCGCTCGTCCCGAGGGCTGCTCCGTGGCGTCGTCCACGACGACGTCGCCAACCACCTCGGTGGCATCGCCGGCCACGCGGGCATCTTCGCCTCCGCAACCGATCTCGCGGTCATCGGTCAACTGCTCCTCAATGAGGGCACCCACCAGGGCAAGCGGATCCTCGCCGCCGCGACGGTGCGCCGGATGCTCACCAACCACAACGCCGGCAAACCCGCCATCGACCCGGAGCGTCCCAACCGGACCTCGGCGCACGGCCTCGGCGTCGCCCTCGACCAGAGCTGGTTCATGGGCAAGCTCACCTCGGCCCGGACCTTCGGCCACACCGGATTCGCCGGCCCGTCGCTCCTGGTCGCGCCCGACCGCAAACTCGTCCTGGCGCTGCTCACCAACCGCGCGCACCCCAACTGGAGTTGGTCGGACCCCGACCCGGTCCGCGCCGCCGTCGGCGACCTGCTCGCCACGAAGGTCAACTGACCGCAAGGTGTGGACCATCGCGCCCCGCCCTGACACGATACTTGCGCTAGTAGTGCAAATACTTCGTCCGTCCAGGTGGAGGATCGATGCACACATCCCGCCGGAGGCTGCTCTCCGTGGTGGCCGGGGTCGCCCTCGCGGCCAGCCTGTCCGCCGTCGCCGTTCCACGCGCCGAAGCCGCCGCCACACCGACGTACCGTCCAGTGATCTTCGTGCACGGCAGCGCGGGATCGGCGGCGCAGTTCGAGACCCAGACCAAACGGCTGGCCAGCAACGGGTACCCGATCGACATCGTCGAAGCCCACGAGTACGACTCCCCGAACGTCGCGACGATCCTGCCCCAGGTCTACGCGGGTCTCGACGCACGGATCTCCCGCCTGCTGGCGGCCACCGGCGCGGACCGGGTCGACCTCGTGGCGCACTCGCTGGGTACCTTCGTCTCGCAGGGCTATCTCAACAGCTCGCCGGAGCGTGCCGCCCGGGTCGCGCACTACGTCAACCTGGACGGGCGCACGGCGACGTCGCCGCCGGGTGGTGTGCCCACGCTGGCGATCTGGGGCGAGGGTGACCCCGCCCGCGCCGTCGTCGGCGCGACAAACGTGCGCCTGCCGGACCAGTCGCACACCCAGACCGTGTCGTCGGCGGAGTCGTTCACCGAGATCTTCGGCTTCCTCCGGGGCAGCGCGCCCCACACGACGCGGATCGTGCCGCAACTCTTCGGCGCCGCCCGGGTCTCCGGCCGCGCCGTGCTCTTCCCGAGCAACGTCGGTGTCACCGGCGCGACTCTCGAGGTGTACCCGGTCAGCCCGCTGACCGGCGGCCGGCTGTCACACCGGCCCGCGCATCGACTGTCACTCGGCGGCGACGGCTCCTTCGGCCCCCTCCCGGTGCTCGCCACTGCCCGCTACGAGTTCGCCATCGTGCGCCAGGGCGCCGCTACGCACCACTTCTACTTCCAGCCGTTCCTCCGCTCGGACTCGTTCGTACGCCTCGCGACCAGCGAGCCGGGCGAGGGCCTCAGCGGCCTGGTCGAGACCAGCGACCGGCACACGGCGCTCACGATCCAACGGCAGAAGGAGTGGTGGGGCGACCAGGGCGACGCCGGTGACCACCTCTGGATCAACGGCACGGACATCCTGAACGCGGCGAACACACCGCGCGTCAAGCGGACGATCGGCATCTTCGCCTTCGACGACGGCAGCGACGGCGTCACGGACCTGACGGCCCCGTTGCCGGAGTTCTTCAGTCAGACCTTCATCACCGGCATGGACGTCTTCATCCCGGCGACGCCGGCCCGCCTCGGCCTGGTGCGGATCACCGTGGGCCAACGCGGCGGCGGTTACGAGGTGATCAACGTGCCCAACTGGAGATCGAGCACCGACCGGGTGACGGTCAGCGTGGACGACTTCTGATCGCGGACGGCCCGGCCACCTCAGGTCGAGACGGTGGCCGGGCCCCGCGCGCACTCGTTCAGACGGTGGCCGGGACCCGGTCGCGCACCCGTCGCCCGACGGCGAAGCTGACCAGCCCCAGGATCAACCCGACGACCGCCAGGACGACGCCCACCCGGGCCGGCGCGAGGTAACCGAATCCGGCGGCGATGGCGACGCTGCCCAGCGCGGCGCCCAGGCTGTTCGCGATGTTCATGGCCGACTGGTTGACCGCCGCGCCCATCAGTTGCGCTCCCGGGGCGACGGTGATCAGGCGCGCCTGTAGGACCGGACCGAGATAGAGGCTTGTCGCACCGACCAGGAACGCGCCCACGAACAGGCCGACGCGGGTCGACGCCACGAGGCTGAACACGGCGATGCTCACGATCATCGCCACGAAGCCGATGACCATGCTCCGCTGGAGGTCGCGGTCCGCCAGCCAGCCACCCAGGGCGTTGCCGACGGTCATCCCGAGACCCACAGCGACCAACGTCCACGGCACCGTCGCGGCGGAGAGGCCGGTGACATCGGTGGTGACCGGCGCGATGTAGGTGTTCACCGCGAAGAAGCCGGCGAATCCGACAGCGCCGGTCGCGGCGACCAGCCAGACCTGCGAGGTCCGCAGCGCCCGCAACTCGGCGGCCGGCGAGCCGTCGACCGCCGCGGCGACCTCCGGTACGACCGCCAGCACCGCCAGCAGGGTGAGGACGAAGAAGCCGGCGATGACCAGGTAGGCGACCCGCCAGTCGGCCGCCTGCCCGAGCCGGGTGATGAGGGGTACGCCAACGAGGTTGCTCACTGTCAGACCGCCGATGACTGTGGCGAACCCACGGGCCTCGTTGCCGGGGCCCATCAGGGTCGCCGCGAGCAGACCGGCCGCGCCGAAGTACGCGCCGTGCGGCAGCGCCGCCGCGAACCGGGCCACCAGCACCAGGTCGAAGGTGGGGGCGAGCGCGGACGCGACAGTGCCGACGGCGAACAGCACGAGCAGCCCGAGGACGAGCTTCTTGCGGGGCAGGCGCGCACTCAACGCGGCGATCAGGGGTGCCCCGACGACCACGCCGAGCGCGTACGCGGTGATCGTCCAGCCGGCCCGGGCGACAGCGTCCGACGACGACTGCGCGTACTCGTTCGGGAGCAGACCGCGGGCGATGTCGGGCAGCAGCCCCATCGCCACGAACTCGGTCAGGCCGACCGCGACGCCGCCCAGTGCCAGAGCGGCCAGTGCCGCCAACCGTCGACCTCTACTCAACTCGATCACCGAAAAAATTTAGCAACAGCGTTGCGTAATAGGGTGGTGAGATGACTCGCGTCACTGCCGACGTCACCTTCCTCCGCGGATACAACCAGGCCCTGGTCATGGCGGTGGGGCGCACGGCCCGCACGTTCGAGCGCTCGACGGTGGTCGAGGCCACCGGTCTGACACCCCAGGCGGTCTCCAAGGTCATCGCCCGGCTGGCCGCCGACGGCCTGATCCGCCCCGCCGGCGTCCGGCGTCCGGGCATCGGGAAGCCCGCGATCGTCTACGAACTCGTTCCGGACAGCCGGTACGCGATCGGCGCCCACGTGGCCCGACGCACGCTGCGGCTCGTCCTGGTCGACCTGGCCGGCACCGTGCACCACTCGGCGGTCAGCCCGCTGCCCCGCGACTTCACCCCGGAGCAGCTCCTCGACGCCCTGAGCGTCGGCATCGACACGATGGCCGGCATCGGCGACCTGCGGAGCCGGCTCACCGGGCTGGGCATCGGCATGATCGGCCCACTCGACCACGCCAACGGTCTGGTTCGGGACGCCCACGGCCTGCGGCACTGGCACGACGTACCGCTGCGCGAGATCGCGGAGAAACACCTCGGCCTCCCCGTCCACCTGGACAAGGACGTCACCGCGGGGATCACCGCGGAGGCCTGGCGGCACGGCGCGACGTTCGGCGACGCGGCCCTCATCATGGTCGAGTCCGGCATCGGCGGCGGCTTCTGGCTGGGTGGCGCTGCCCACCGGGGGGCGCACACCAACGCGGGCGAGTTCGGCCACACGGTCGTCGACCTGACCGGGCCGCGCTGTGTCTGCGGTCGGCACGGCTGCCTGGAGATCGTGCACCACCGCGCAGCCGAGGCCGGAGACATCGCGCACGCCGCCCGCGTGCTGGCCGTCGGCGTCGTCAACCTGCTCCAGACCCTCGACCTCGCGCACGTGGTGCTGGCGGGCGCGGACCTCCTCCGGCACCCGCAGACCTATCTCGCGGCGGTCACCGAGGCCGTCGGGGCGGACGCCCGGCGCGCGGCCTGGCTCAGCACCACTGTGGCTCTGTCCAGTCTCGGCGCGGACGTGATCGCCGCGGGCGCCGCCATGCAGGTCCTCGACCAGCACTACGGCATCCCGGAGCTGGCTCATTCCTTGATCGTCGGCAGCTGAGCAGCCCGAGCGCCGCCCTGCGCAGCCGCCACCGATCGCCGCGAGCTCGGAAGCCGGCGACGGCTACTAGCCGCGTCGCTACGCCACAGCGGCGTCGGTGTCCGCTCGGGTGCAGCCGCTGGCCGGGCTCTCGCTGAGCGCGATCACCTCGTCGAGCCGCTTGCGTGCCTGCCGGAGTTGGGTGATCTGCCGATCGATGCGGTCGCGTTCGGCGCGGAGCATGGCCCGCGACTGCGGTGTGTTGACCTTCGCGTCGACGCAGGGCAGCAGATCCAGGATGGTTCGGCTGGACAGGCCGGCGGCATACAGCATCTGGATCAGATACACCCGGTCGACCGCGTCGTCGAGATAGTGGCGCTGGCCGCCACTGCTTCGTGCGGCAGTCAGGAGGCCCTGCTCCTCGTAGTAGCGCAGGGCTCGTACCGACACTCCGGCCTTCGTGGCGAGTTCCCCGATCCGCATGGACCCCTCCCCCGGCCGGTGACGCCAGCCACACAGCCTTTTCCCTCACGTGAACGTCAGGTTTTACCGTAACTCATCGGCCGGAGACCGACGACCGGGGCGACCTCCGTGCCGCGACGGCACTGTGACTCACTGGCAGACGCGCCAGTCACCGTCCTCCTTGACCAGCGCCACCCCCTGGGTGAATTTCGCACCGGTGGCCGCCTGGACAATCTCGACCTGGACAGTCCCGGTGACCCGCCCGTTGTAGCTGTTGACGTTGACGCCGGTGATCTCGTAACTGCTGATCTTCAACTGCGCGCTCTGGATCCGGGCGAAGTCCTCCTGCGGCATGGTGTCGCGCACCCGGTCGCACAGCCGCCCGTACGCGCCCGCGTAGTTGCCGGCCTGCACGTCGTCGAGGTACGCCGTCGCGGCCATCCGGGCCGGTTCGACGGTGTCCTTGACCGAGCGGTAGAGCCAGAGGCCGACGCAGGTGCCCACCACGCAGCACAACGCCAGGAGGGCGCCGACGACGATCAGGACCGTACGAAGTGTCCGGTTGGGCCTCGGGGCGGGAACCATCATCGGCTCGTACGTCATGGCCCGGAGGGTAGGGCCGCCGGGCAAGGGGCGAGAGCCTGCCGGGCAGTCGGTGGTTCAGCCTCCGGAGGCGGCCGGCTCCGGCGTCGGCACGCCGCCGGCAACCGCACGCGCGGGTGGCGCCGACGCCGGGGCCGGGCGCAGATCCGCGGGTACGGGCAGCGCGCTGCCCTTGACGAACTGACCCCAACTGGTGTTCCAGGCCGTCCAGCCGTTGCCCGACTGGAGCCGGACCTCGGTGCCGGTGAAGGTGACCAGATCACCTACCTGGGTGACGCCCATCAGCCAGTCGGCGTTGGCCGCCGAGATGTTCGTGCAACCGTGCGAGACGTTGCGGTGTCCCTGATCCGACACCGACCAGGGCGCCCCGTGGATGAACTCGCCGCCCCAGGTGAGCCGTTGCGCGTCCTCGACGTTCACCACGTAGCCGCCGTTCGGCTCGCCGCGCGTGTCGAACGTGGTGTACTGGTGCTTCTCCATGATCACCATCTTGCCGCTGGACGTGGGGGTGCTGCGCTTGCCCAGGCTGACCGGGATCTTGCGGATCAGCTTGCCGTCCCGCAGTACCCGCATCTGCTTGGTGGCGTTGTCGACTTCGAGCGCCACCTGCCGTCCGATCCGGGACGTCGCGGTGCGGTCGGCGTCACCGACATGGTTCTTGCCGATCGGCAGGCCCTCCAGGCCGGCCCGGACACTGATGGTCGTGCCCGGCCGCCAGAAGTCGGGGGCCCGGTAGAAGACCTGGCTGCCGTCGTCCACCCAGGACCAGGCACCCGGCTGGGCTGGCTTCGTGGTGACGAACAACCGACGCTGCACGTCGGCGCGGGCCGCCCTGGCAACGGGCGGATCGAAGCCGATGGTCACCGGCATGGCAGTGCCGTACGTCTGCTTGTCGGCGAAGTAGAGGGTGCTGGTCACCTGCGGCTTCGTCGCCGCCGCCGCGGTGGTGAAGGTGGTGGTGCGGGTGGTGGTCCGCCCGGAGTCGGCGGTGGCGGTCACCGCCGCGGTGTAGGTGCGCTGCGGCCGCAGCGGAGCGGTCGGCACCCAGGCCGAGCCGTCCTCGCGTGGCTCCGCCCGGACCAGCGTGCCCGCGTCGTCGACGATGCGCACGGCGGTGATCTTCCCGCCCGTGACGAGCGGAACCACCTCGGCGCTGAGCGGCACGTTCCGGGACAGGTCGGCCGGCGTGAGGGTCAGTTCGGGTGATGGCACCACCCGCTCGGCGGGGCGTGCGGCGGGCTTCCGCTCGGTGGTGCACCCACCGAGGACCAGCGGTGTCGCCGCGACGGTCACCGCCACGAGCGCCATGCGCCTTCGTAACCCCATCGAACGTCCCCCGGCTTCCGTGTGCTCCGTGGCGGCAATTCTCTCCGCGCCGACGGTGCCCTGTGCTGTTTCCGGAAATCACGCAACGAAGGTGGGAACGTTCGGCACGGCACGCGGTCCGGGTCCGTCCGTTGCGCTTCCCTTTCGTGATCCTCGGGGCATCGAAGCGTGATGCCGCCGTGGAATGCTGGCCGACATGCGCAGAAGACGACGTCAGTGGATTCTGCTCCCGCTGCCCCTCCTCCTCCTGACCGCCTGCACCCCACCGGATGAGCCGATCGTCGCCCTCGCCGTTCAGGACGGCCGGCCGGTCGGCGTACTGGTCACCTGCGACGGCTATGACGCCGATATCCGGGTGTACGAGAACGGCCATCAGGGTGAACCGGGCAAACGGTCCCTGTACAGGTGGAGAGTCGACGGCCCGCCCGCGAGCGAGGTCGTGGAGGTCACCCTGCTGGGTCAGCCGCCGGAGGGCTGGGAGGTCGACGAGCCGGTCGACTTCCCCGGGCCCGAGCCTGGCGTCGAGGTGGACGTCGAGTTGCTCACCGAACTTCGACCCGGAGTCTCCTACACCGTCACCGGGTCGAGCCGCCGTCACGCCATCCCGGTGGACTTCACCCTCGCGGACCTCCAACGGATCGGTCCGGACCAGGTGCTGGCGCCGCGCGGACACGACTCGACGACTGTCGTGTCCCGGGAGACCTTCCTGCGCAAGGCGCGGGACAAGTGTTGAGCAGGACGGCGGTCGCGGGGACCCAGCAGAGAAGCAGAGTGCCGCCGCAGCCGTCGATTACGGTTTTTAGAGGAAGATCAAAGAATTGAGATTGAGTCGACATCGCGGCGGCTCCGCAGAGCTGACCAGGCAATCGCTGAGCGCTATTTAAGGGAGAATTAATCGTTTCAGTGGGAAACGAGCAGGGGGCCGACTCGTATTCTTCGGGCTCGGAAGAAAGGTGCGCCCCCGTTGATAGATTTCCGATCCACCCTTCGACACCGTCGTTTCGTCACCCCCCTGCTGCTGGTGAGCGTGGCGCTCGCCGGCGGATGCAAGGAGGCGCCGGGCACTCCCGGCGCGTCCGGCCCATCCAGCGACACCGGTATCGGCTCGTCCGCCCCGGAGGCGCCGACGGCCACCGCCCCGGGCGACCCGTCGGCCACGCCGAGCGCCCCGGGCACCTCGGCCACCCCGTCCGCGCCGGGCAAGCCGGGAACGCCGGCGACCAGCGCCGCCCCGCCCACCGCATCCGGCGGCTGGATCACCATCGACGCCGCCGCGCAGGCCGCCGCGACGAAGGCGTTCTTCGCGCGCAAGCCCAAGCCGGTGACCGGCAACCCCGTGAAGGTGCCCGAATTCAACGTCGGCTGTACGACCAGCCACCACAACAGTGACGACCCGATCGTGCTGCCGAAACTGGTGGGCGGTTCGCACAACCACACGTTCTGGGGCAACAAGTCGACCGACGCCAACTCGACCGCCGAATCGCTGCGGGCGTCCAAGGCGACCACCTGCAACTCGCCGGATGACCAGTCCGCCTACTGGGTGCCGACGATGTACCAGAACGGCAAGGTCGTGGACCCGAAGGAGGTGACCGTCTACTACGGTTCCCGCCTGAAGGACCCGAGCAGGACCCAGCCCTTCCCGTTCGGTCTGCGAATGATCACCGGTAACGCCAAGAACCAGGTCGACACCCCCGACAAGCAGGGCAACCACTTCTGGTGCGCCGGCATCGGCGGCGAGATCGGCCGCAGCGCCGACAAGACGTTCCCGGTCTGTGCCAAGACCGCGAACATCGTCCGGCAGATCACCTTCCCGGACTGCTGGGACGGCAAGCACCTGGACAGCCCCGACCACAAGGCGCACATGGCCAACGGGGACCACACCGGGGCGTGCCCGAAGAGCCACCCGGTGCCCGTCCCCTCGGTGTCCTTCGTGATTTCGTACCCGTTGAGCGCGAACACGGACGGCATCACCCTCGCGTCCGGCACGTCGTTCTCGATGCACGCGGACTTCTTCAACGCGTGGAAGGACGAGGCGCTCGCCGCACGGGTGCGCAACTGCCTCGACCAGGGCGTGAAGTGCAACTCGGCCGGTAACTTCTAGGGCCTGGTACGACGGCGGCGGCCGGTCACCCCGAACGTGGGGGTGGCCGGCCGCCGCCGCGTCGATCAGCTAGAGCCGGGCGGCGCCCGCCTCGGTGGCCTCCTGCACCGCCGAGGTACGGCGGACCTCGGCCCGCTGGTCACCGGCGTCCTCCCGGTCCGGGCCGGCCACCCGGGCCGACCGGTTGGTGGTCGTGGCCGCCTGGTCACCGGTGACCCCGCCGCGGATCCGGTTGTTCGCGGCCACCTGGGCGGCCGGGTCGTTGGACGTCACCGCCAACTGACCGTTGATGATGTTGTCGTCGACGGTGACGCCGCCGGTGGTGCTGGTGACGCTCACGTCCTCACCCCAGTAACCGCCGGAGGCGCAGCTGTCGAGGGCGCCGTTCGGGCCGAGCTGCACACCGCCCAGGTTGCCGGCGAAGGTGGCCCGGCCCTGGACCGCACTGCCGCACACCACGCTGCCGGTGGCGCTGTTGAGCACCGACAGCGTGCCGTCGACGAACGAGTCGTGCAGGTCGGTGTAGTAGGTGCCGGTGCTGCTGAGGTTGCGCTGCACCTGGGTGCCCCGGTCGAGCCGCACCTCGCCGGCACCGACGGTGACGTGCCCGGTGACAGTGGACGCCTCCGCGAACAGGAAGCTGTCGATGGTCGTGGAGCCCTTCGGCCGTACGGTGACGGTGCCGGTGCGGGCGTCCTTCAGGAAGATGCCGTACCCCCCGGCCGCGAGCACCACCTGACCGTCGACTGTCGTCTCGGTCGCGTCGAGGTAACCGTCGGCGGCGACGCGCACCTCACCGCTGACCCGGCCACCGGTCACCACCAGGTTGCCGCCGGCCGCGACGGTGACGTTGCCGGTGATCGTGGTGCCGGTGAGCGCGCAGGACTCGCCGGCGGGGACGAGCAGATCGTTGGGCACTGTCACCGCGCCGCCGGTGCCGATGCAGTGGGTGACCAGATCGGCGTGTGCGGTGGGCGCCACGGCCAGCACCGAGGCCGCGATGACGGCGCTCACGGTGGCGAGCTTGGCGACGGTACGTCCGGGCATCGTGGTACTCCCTGTCGGTGAGGTTCGAGGACTCATGCGCCGACGTCCGATCGGGCCGCGGCCCGGACGATGGCGCCCTGCTGCCGCCGGTCGAGCGTGCCGCCGGTCACGAGCGCGGCGGTGACCGCTTCGACGTGTCGGACGAACTCGGCGTGGCCGGGGTAGTCGGCGTTTTCGTCGATCAGGTCGTTGATGGTGCAGCCGTCGCCGGTGTCCACGTTGGCCACACCGGTGTCGCCCCCGTCGATGACCACTGTGGCCCGGGTGTCCGAGTCGGGGCACGTGTCGGTGCCGCCGGCCACCACTGTGAACGTCGTCGACTGCTCGGTGGAGGAGTTGCCCGCCGTGTCGGTCGCCCGATACCGCACTGTGTGCGCCCCGGGCGTGCGGACGGCGACCGGAGCGGCGTACGCCGTCCAGGCTCCGGTGTCGAGCGCGTACTCGATCTTCGCCACGCCGGACTCGGCGTCGGTGGCCGTGACGGTGACTGTCGCGGCGCCGACGTACCCGCCGTCGTCGTTGCGGTCACCGGCCACAGTTGCGGCGACAGTGGGTGGGGTGGTGTCCTCGGCCTGCGGCTCGACGACTGTGAAGTGGGACATCTGCTCCGCCGACGTGTTGCCGGCGACGTCGGTGGCCCGGTAGTGCAGCATGTGCATCCCGGCCGCGTTCACCACGATCGGGTTCGTGTATGCGGTGAAGGCCGCCCCGTCCAGGGCGTACTCGATGGTGGCGACGCCGGATCCGCTGTCGGTGGCGGTCAACGTGGCGGTGGCCGTACCGATGTAGTTGCCGTCGCCGTCGCGGTCGCCGGCCAACGCGACAGCGGCCACCGGCGCTGTGGTGTCCTCCTCCCCCGGCTCGACGATCCGGAACGCCACCGAGCCGACGGCGCTGGTGTTGCCGGCCTGGTCGGTGGCGCGGAACTGCACCGCGTGGTCGCCGATCGCCGTCACCCGCACCGGTTCGGTGTACGGCAGGAAGCTGGTGTCGTCGACCTGGTACTCGACGGTCTGCACGCCCGAGTCGGCGTCGGTGGCCGTCACTGTCACAGTGGCCGCGCCGAGATAGTTGCCGTCCTGGTCCTGGTCGCCGGAGACCACGGCGGTCACTGTCGGCGCTGTGGTGTCGCCACCGCCACCGCCGTCGGTGACCACCAGTTCACCGACCATCGAGCTGTGGCCGGGGATCGAGCAGAAGTACCGGTACCGGCCCGGGGTCAGCGTCACTGTCGCCTGGTGACGACCGTCGTTGGCGTCGAACGGGCTGGCCAGGATGTTGAGTGTGACGTCGTGGTTGTAGCCCTCGGTGCTGGTGTCGAAGGTCAGCGTGTGCGGCATCCCGGTGGTGTTGCCGGTGGCGGCGCTGTTCTCCCAGATGATCGTTGTCGCTCCGGCCACGGCGGTGGTGGGCGCGGACTTGTACTGGGTGATGCTGTCGTCGGCGGTCCAGGTCAACACCTGGTCGGCGGCGACACGCGGGGCGGCGGAGGCGGGCGCCACTGCCAACGGGATCACCGTGAGCACGAGCGCCGCCAGCGCGGCCGTCAGTCGTCGGGTCATCGTCACTCCTAGAGTTCCCGCGCACGGATGTTGCGGAACTCGGTCAGGTCGTTGTCACCGTGGTTCTGCAGGCCGATGAAGCCGCGCAGGAACTGCCGCAGGTCCGTCGGCGGGTCGCCGGCGCGCGACGACTGCTTGCCAGGCGTGTTGTCGAACTCGTTGATCACCACGCCGTTGCGGATCATCGTGTAGTGCTGCCCGACGGCGCGGATCTCGTAGTCGTTCCACTCGTTCTTCGGCGTCACGCCCGCCTGGGCCAGCGGCACCGGGTCGAAGTTGTAGACCGAGCCGGTCTTCTGCGGCTCACCGGTGTCACCGTCGTAGATCTGGATCTCGTGTCCGCAGTAGATCGCCATCCAGGCCGGCGAGGTGCGCGCCGACCCGACAGTGCCGCAGCTGTCCGGTGGCCGCTGGTCGAGGGGCGTTCGCAGGTCCGGGAACCGGATGAAGACTCCGGTGTTGGCCCGGCCGGTGCCCGGCGCGATGTCCCGGAACTGCAGCTTCAGCGAGAAGTCGCCCAGTTCCTTGGTGTGCCAGAGCATGCCCAGGCCACCGCTGGAGCGCAGCGACCCGTCCGGCTGGATGCCGAACTGTCCCGACGGCGCCTGCTGCCAACCGCGCAGCGACTCGGCGGTGCCGTCGAAGAGCGGCTCGTACCCGGTGTGCCCGTCCCGGCCGATCTCCGACGCGGCGGCCAGGCGGGTGAGGGTGCCCACTTCGCGGC
Source organism: Micromonospora trifolii (assembly GCF_022229005.1). GTDB lineage: Bacteria > Actinomycetota > Actinomycetes > Mycobacteriales > Micromonosporaceae > Micromonospora > Micromonospora trifolii. The sequence goes on along the minus strand of NZ_JAKKFD010000016.1, from coordinate 5,283 downwards.
TGCTGAGCAGGTCGTCGTCCTGCAACGCGCGGGCCACAGCTGTGACGTGCCGGACGAAACCGTTGTGGTCGGCCCAGGTGCTCTCGTCGTCGATCAGGTCGTTGGCAGTGCAGCCCTGCCCGACAGTGCGACTGGGCACCCCGGTGTCGGTGTCGCCGAGCCACACCGTCGACCGGTCGTCGGGCACCGCGCAGCCCACCGTCACAGTGGTCTGCACCGTCGTCGTCTGACCGTCGGCGTACGTGACGGTGAGCTTCGCGGTGTAGGTGCCGACAGTGGCGTACGTGTGCCGGGGGTCCGCCTCGGTCGACGTGGCGCCGTCGCCGAACTCCCAGCGGTGGCTGACGCCGCCGGGGCGGGATCCGGTGAAGGCGATGGTCAGCGGCTTGTTCTGCACGGCCACCGAGGTCGCCGCCGGCGCCGGGGTGGGCGCCCCGCCGGTGTAGGTGATCCGGATCAGCTTCTGGTTCGCGTGCAGGCTGAAGAAGCCGCCGCCGTAGTCGAGCAGGTAGAGCGCGCCGTCCGGGCCGAACTTCGCGTCCATCCAGCTCTGCAACTTGGTGTCGCCGTTGCCGCCGGGGATGATGGCCCGCAGCGACTCGGCGTACACCGGTGGGGCGGCCTGCGGCACGCCGGCCGGGTCGACGGTGACCGCGACCCGGTTGGCGGCGTTCGACTGGTCGCCGATGAACCACTTGCCGTCCCAGTGCTCCGGCCACGCGACGCCGCTGGTGGTGTCGACGAGGCTCCGGTGGTACGTCGGGCCGGACATGATGGCCTGCCCGCCGCCACGCAGGTACGGCTGCGTGTAGGTGGCGTCGGCCGCCACGTAGGTCGGCAGGCCGCTGCCGTCGGTCCGCTTCGGGAACACCGGGCCGCCGCCGTCCGGCGAGTACCAGATCATGTTGTCCCTGGCCGCCGGAATGTCCACCAGTCCGGTGTTGCGCGGCGACGTGTTCTTCAGGTTGTCGCAGTCGTACCAGCCGGTCAGCACCGTCGCGTCGGTGCTGCTGCGGTCGCGGTACGGCTGCCGGTTGCCCATGCAGTACGGCCAGCCCTGGTTGCCGGCGGAGGTGATGATGGTGGCCGTCTCGTACTTCGCCGGGCCCAGGGTGGGGCTGGGCGACGAGGCGTCCGGGCCGACCCAGCCGGCGGTCAGCCACTGGTGCACCGGGTCGATCTGGAGGCGGGCGATGTTGCGCACGCCCATCACGTAGATCTCCGGCCGGGTCCTCTCGGTGCCCGGTGGGAACAGGTTGCCCTCCGGGATGGTGTACGTCCCGTCGGCCTCCGGGTGAATCCGGATGATCTTTCCGGCGAGGTCGTTGGTGTTGCCCGACGTGCGGCGGGCGTCCTGGAACGAGATCCCCTGGTACTCCTGGGTCCAGTTGTTGCCGGCGTAACCCTGCGACCCCTCGGAGGAGTTGTTGTCGCCCGAGCCGACGTAGAGGTTGCCCTTGGCGTCGAACGCCATGCCGCCGCCCGCGTGGCAGCAGCTGTGGATCTGCACGGGGAACTGCAGCAGGTCCTTGCGGGTGCTCTGGTCGATGGTCTGCGCCTGGCGGTCGTAGGTGAACCGCGAGACGGTCCGCTGACCGACCCGCTTCACCCGGTCGACCGAGTCGTGCGGCATCCAGTAGACGTAGAGCCAGCCGTTCTCGGCGAACTTCGGGTCGGGCACGATGCCGAGCAGGCCCTCCTCGTTCTTCACCAACTCGGAGCCACTGCCCCGGTTGCCCATCACCTCCAGGGTGGTGAGCAGCTTGACCTGCTTGGTGCGCGGGTCCCACGAGTGGATGGTGCCGCAGCCCAGGCCGACCTTCGGGTTGTCCCAGTCCGCGATCGGGCCGCTCGGGCAGGCCGCCTTGCCGACGTAGAACACAGTGCCGTCCGGCGCGATGGTGAGCCCGTGCGGCTCCCCGATCTGGTCCAGCTGCCCGGTCTGGTTGGCCGCGGTGAGTCGCTCCACCTTGTAGTTCGAGGCGATGGTGGCCTGGCAGTCGCCGCGCACCCGACCGGTGGTCCAGTTGAGGGCGCCGGCGAGGTGCGTGCGGAACGCCTCCTCGCCGTAGCTGCCCTCGGTGTGGCCCATGCCGGTGTAGAACGACCGGCCGCCGTCGTAGTCCCGGCACCAGGACACCGGGTGGAAGGCGCCGTTGGCGGCCGCCCCCGGGTTGTAGTGCCGCTCCTCGACCTGGGCGAGGGTGTGCACGGTGCCGATCGGGTTCGGGTCCCAGTTCTCCCAGCGGTCGGACCGGGTGATGGTCAGCGGCAGCGACGCGGTGGCCGGGTGCTTGCGGTCCAGGATGTTCACCACGGCGCGGTTCACCGCGGGCGGCTCCGGGGCTGTGGTGCTGCCGGTGAACAGGCGCAGGTCGGCGAGTTGGACCAGCGGTTCACCGCTGTTCGCTGTGACGTTCAGCCGGTAGCGCGTGAACTCCTGCGGGGTGGCGATGTCGAACCGCCGGGTCTGGTACCGGTCCGGGAAGGTCTGCCCGGTGCGCCGGTCCAGGTCGGTCCAGGTCTGGCCGTCGGTGGAGCCCTGCAGGGTCCAGTCCTTCGGGTCCCGGCCGGAGGAGTCGTTGGCCGACGTGAGCGCGTACCCGGTGATCTTCTTCGACGCGCTCAACTCGTAGGCCACCCAGGCGGTCGGGGTGCGGACGAGCCATTTGGTGTTGGCGTCGCCGTCGGTCAGCTTCTCCTTGGTCTCGTTGGGGGGGTTCTCCCCGCTGGCGGTCACCCGGGTCACCGGCTCGGCGACCGGGATGGCGCCGGCCGGCCGGGTGCCGATCAGGCCGGTGAACCAGGTGGAGTCGACCTGGGCGCGGGCGGCGTCGGCGATGCCGACGAAACCGCCGCCGGCCTTGACGTAGTTCTGGAGCGCCGACTCCTGGTCGCGGTTCAGCGCGGCGCCCGTCGCGGAGAGAAAGACCACGCTGCGGTACGCGGACAGCCCGGCCGCGGTGAAGGTACCCGGGTCCGTGGTGGCCGTGACATCGATGTCATGAACGGCACCGAGCTGTTTGATGGTGTCCACCGCGCGCGCGACCGGGTCCTGCTGCTCGGCCACCGGGCCGTGGAACACCAGGACCGCTGTCTGCTGCGGCGCCGCCGCCTGCGGGGCGGCAGTTCGTGGGGCGGCCGCGGCCGCCGTCGTCGCCGGGATCAGTGTCGCGAATGCCGCTACCGCGGCGAGGGTTCGTCGTAGTTTTCTGGTCATCCCCGTCCCCACTTTCGGTTCGGTCAGCTTCCGTGCGTGTGGGTGTGGCCCTGGAACCGGTGGATCGCCTCTTCGGCGCCCGGCGGCATGCTGCCGTCGGCGTTGCGCACCAGGAAGATCCCGGCCATGCCGCCGTCGGAGTGCGTCTGCACGTGGCAGTGGTACATCCACGCGCCGGGTCCGACGCCCTCCCCGGCCAGCACCTGGAAACCGAACGAGCTGCCGGGATTGAGGTCCTTGTTGTCGACCACCAGGCTCGGGTCGCTCGGCCCCTCCAACATCCCGGTGCGGTTGTCCGCCCAGCGGTGCGCGTGCAGGTGGAAGGTGTGGAACAGGTTGCCGTGGCCGATGGCGATCCACTCGACGCGCTCGCCCAGGTTCGCCTCGAACATCGGGGTCGCCGGGGCCATCTTGTTGTTGATCATCATGTCGTGGAACACCGCCGTGAACTGCTTCGACGGCAGGATGTCGCCACGCCGCCGGACGATCAGCGCCCCGTACAGTCCCTTCGCGACACCGCCGGTGCCGTGGTCGGTGCCCATCGCGTGATCGTGGTAGTGCCAGTAGCCGGCGCTGCCCGGCATGTACCGCCGGCCCGCCGCGGCCACCATCTCGTGCGAGCGCCAGACGTACGTCCGCGTCTCACCCGGGTTGTTGAACGAGGCGTTGAACGGGCTGCCGTCGGACTCGGTGCTGTAGTCCACCCCGTGCGGGTGGATGGAGAGCCGCTGGTTGGTGGTGTTGACCAGGGTGATCTCCAGCGTGTCACCCTCGTACATCTCCAGGACCGGGCCCGGAACGGTGGCCTGACCGGGCGCCAGGCCGTACCCGAACAGGTTGCCGGGCAACTGCTCGGCGTAGATGGTGATCTTCTTGGTGACACCGGCGGCGGCCCGGGCGGGGGTGCCGCCGAACGCGGTGCCGATCGTTGGGGCGGACGCGCCCAACGCCCCGGCGGCGAGTGCGCCGGTGGCGATCAGCGATCTGCGGGACAGGTGGCGGTGAGGGCCACCAGCGTGATCGTCCATGGGTCTCCGTTCCCGACCGGGCGAAGACGCGACGAGGGCAGTGTGCATCGACCGCCGAGCACGGGCGGTGGCACGACTGAGGGTGAGGCTCGTCGCGGGCTTTGCTCGGAAGACTCAGAACTTTCGATGGATGACAGCAACTTATGTAATCCATCGACGAAAGTACAGCTCTGATTGCAAAAAGATTACCTTGACATCACGACGTCCGTCGATTGACATGAAGCTGACACGCAAGCAGACGCCGGGCTGCCGTCAGTGCGGCAACCCGGCGGGAAGGACGTGCGGGAGCTGTCGTCAGAGGTGGTGGCGATCGTCCGCCGGCAGGCTGGGGGCCTGCGGCGGCGCGGGCGGCTGGTCGGGCTGACCGAGCTGCGCGACGTGGGTCGGGTCGAGGACCCGGGAGAGGAACGCGCGGGTCCGTTCGTGCTTCGGCGCGCCCAGCACCTCCTGCGGCGGCCCCTGCTCGACCACCACGCCACCATCCATGAAGACGACCCGGTCGGCGACGTCGCGGGCGAACGCCATCTCGTGGGTGACCACCATCATCGTCATACCGTCCTCGGCCAGCTTGCGCATGACGGTGAGCACGTCGCCGACGAGTTCCGGGTCGAGCGCGGAGGTCGGCTCGTCGAAGAGCATCAGCTTCGGCTCCATCGACAGCGACCGGGCGATCGCGGCCCGCTGCTGCTGCCCACCGGAGAGCTGCGCCGGGAAGGCGTCGGCCTTGTCGGTCAGCCCGACGCGCTCCAGGTTGGCCCGCGCGATCCGCTCGGCCTCGGCCCGGCCTCGGCGGAGCACCCGGCGCTGGGCGATCGTGAGGTTGTTCAGGACGGTCAGGTGCGGAAACAGGTTGAACGACTGGAAGACCATGTATCGGAAGAGAGGCGGGTAGGGAAAGAGTGTAGGTCGCGGTGGTACCCGTATGATTAGAGAAGCAAATTAGTCAGCCACGGAGGGTGATGACTAATGATAGGGTCGCAGCTAAGGACGGTGGGCAGCAGCGATACAACACAGTTACGACGGGAGGTATCATGG
>NZ_JAKKFD010000015.1 GCF_022229005.1 Micromonospora trifolii | reverse complement strand
GCCGCGCCGGGCCGCGCCGCGCCGGGCCGCGCCAGTCCCAGGCCGCGCCCTGTCAGTCCCAGGCCGCGCCGAGGGTGGCCAGCTGCTCCGCGTACTCGATGCGGTTGGCCCACTCACGCGGCCAGGCGGTCATGCCGACGGCCGCGCCCACGAACGCGCCGGCCAGAGCGGCGATCGAGTCCGAGTCGCCGGCGGTGGTCGCGCCCCGGGCCAACGCCGCGACCGGGTCGTCGGCGTGCCGTACGGCGCAGAGCAGCGCGGTGGCCAGCGCCTCCTCGGCCACCCAGCCCTCACCGGTGGCCTGACACGGGTCAGCGCCGTCGTCCGGCTGCGCCAGGGCGGTGGTCAGCCGGCCCAGCACCGCCAGGCACTCGTCCCAGCCCTGGGCGATGAACTCCTGCCCGGACCCGGAACCGGCGCGCTGCCAGAGGTCGCCCAACCACCGCTCGGAGTAGACCAGACGCTGGGACAGTGCGCGTTCGGTGAGCACCGCGGGAAGCTCGGGCAGCGGAACGCCCGCGCGCAGCACGAAGACCGCGTACGCCGTGAGTTCGCTGGCGGCCAGCCCGGTCGGGTGGCCGTGGGTCAAACCGGCCTGCAACTGGGCCAACCCGGCGAGCGTGTCGAGGTCCATGTCGAGCAACCCGACCGGGGTGACCCGCATGTTGGCCCCGCAGCCCTTCGAGCCGAGCACCGTCGCCTCCTGCCAGGGCACCCCACGGCTCAGCTCGGCGCAGGCCCGCAGACAGGTCATGCCCGGGGCACGGTTGTTGTCCGGGCTGACCGCCCAGGCCAGGAAGCGTCGCCGCAGCAGCGGCTCCACCGCCTCCGGTGTGAACGACGGCGCCTCGCGCAGCGCCCAACCCACCGCCAGCGCCATCTGGGTGTCGTCGGTGACCAGCGCCGGCTCGCCGGACAGCTCACGCGGGCCGGCCGGGCCGTACCGGCGCTCAATCTCGGCGACGGTCAGGAACTCGGTCGGCTTGCCCAGCGCGTCACCGTAGGCGAGGCCGAAGAGCGAACCGGAGGCGCGCAGCGCGGAGGTGTGGATCACGGCGGCCATCATGCCCGGCCGCCGCAACCCACGCCGGCTTCAGTCCCAGCAGAGGCAGAACGGGTGGCCGGCCGGATCGGCGTAGACCCGGAAGCCCTCGCCCTCGCCCGGCAGCCGCCGAGCACCCAGCGCGAGCGCCGCCTTCTCGGCGGCCTCGATGTCGTCCACGGTCACGTCGAGGTGGAACTGCTGTGGGCGCTCGGGATCCGGCCAGGCCGGTGGGCGCAGGTTGAGCGCCTGCTGGAAGGCGAGGCGCGGCTGGTGACCGGGTGGGCCGCCCAGCACCACCCAGTCGTCGTCGGAGTCGCCCTCGACGAGCGGCACGCCGAGCAGCTCGGCGTAGAACGCCGCCAACGCCCGCGGATCCGGGCAGTCGATCACCACTGAACGAAGCTGTCCAATCATGACAGTCATCCTGCCCACCGGGTACGACAGGAAACCTCAGTCCTCGGCGAGCCGCCGGCCGGCGTCCCGGCAGGCCGCGAGGACAGTCCGCGCGTACTCCGGGGTGGCGCCGGCGAGACCACAGGCCGGGGTGATCACCACCTGCTCGGCGAGCTGGCGACGAGGAAAGCCGAGGCGGTCCCAGACCTGGCGTACCCGTTCGGCGATCTGTGCGGAGGTCGGCGCGGCACCGGCCGACGGCGCCCGGGTCGGCGCGGCCCCGGCCAGCAAGCCGAGGCCGGCGTCGATCGCCTCGCCCAGCGGGTCGAGCTTGGTGACCAGGTCCAGGTCGAGGGCGACAGCGACGGCGCCGGTGGAGCGGATCAGGTCCAGCGGCACGTCCGGGGCGCAGCAGTGCACCAGTGTCGGCACGCCGACCGCCTCGACGATCGTGCGCAGCAGGGCGGCGGCGTCCACCGACTCGACCGCCCGGTACGCGCCCAGCCCGCTCTCGGTCGGCACCCGCCCGGCCAGCACTGTCGGCAGTGACGGCTCGTCCAGTTGCACCAGTACCGACGCCTGGGGCAGCCGGCGGGCGACCGCCGCGACGTGCGCGCGCAGCCCTTCGGCGAGGGAGCCGGTCAGGTCGCGGACCGCGCCGGGATCGCGCAACAGTCGGCCACCGATCGGCAGCTCCAGGGAGGCGGCCAGCGTGAGCGGACCGGCGGCCTGCACCTTGATCGGCCCGGCGTACCCCTCGGCCTGCTCGGCGAGCTGGTCCAGGTCGCGTTCCATCAGGTCGCGGGCCCGGCGCAGGTCGCGGCCCGGGCGTGGAGCGACCCGCCACCGCCCCGCGTAGACCTCGACGGGCAGCTCGACGAGCAGCCCGGCGGACCGGCCGATCATGTCCGCTCCTGGGCCACGGGCCGGCAACTCGGGCAGGTGGGGCAGCTCGGGAAGCTCACCGAGGACCACCCGCTGAGCCTCGCCGATGTCGGTGCCGGGCAGCGAACCAATTCCGGTTGCCGCGCCGGCCGGCCAGGGCCACGCCTGATCTGTCACGGGCGAAGGCTATCCCGCGAACACCCAGGCTGTGCGGTCAGCCGGTGATGGTCGCGGAGCCGAGCACCACGTCGCCGGCCGGGTCCGGCCGGTACGCCACCACTGCCTGACCAGCGGCGACGCCGCGTACCGGTCGGCGCAGCTCGGCGTGCAACCGGTCACCGTCGAGGGCGACGGTCGCCGGCACCACGTCGCCGTGCGCGCGCAACTGCACCTCGCACTCGACCGGGGCGTCCGGACGGGCGCCGCCGGTCCAGACCGGACGGAGGGCGTGCACGTCGGACACTTCCAGGGCCTCGGCCGGGCCGACAGTCACGGTGTTGGTCTTCGGCGTGATGGAGAGCACGTAGCGTGGCCGGCCGTCCGGGGCGGGCCGGTCCAGGTGCAGCCCGCGACGCTGCCCCACCGTGTACGCGTACGCGCCGCTGTGACTGCCGACGACAGCGCCGGTGGAGGCGTCCACCACGTCGCCGGGCGCCTCACCGAGCCGGCCGGCCAGGAAGCCCCGGGTGTCTCCGTCGGCGATGAAGCAGATGTCGTGTGAGTCCGGCTTGTCGGCCACGGCCAGGCCACGCTCGGCGGCCTCGGCGCGGACCTGCGCCTTTGTCGAGTCGCCGAGCGGGAAGATCGACCGGTCGAGCTGCTCGCGGGTGAGCACGGCGAGCACGTACGACTGGTCCTTGGCCAGGTCGACACTGCGCCGCAGCAGCCCGTCCGCGCCGAGGCGGGCGTGGTGCCCGGTCACCACCGCGTCGAAGCCCAGCGCCACCGCCCGGTCCAGCACCGCCGCGAACTTGATCTTCTCGTTGCAGCGCAGGCAGGGGTTCGGCGTACGACCGGCGGCGTACTCGGCGACGAAGTCGTCGACCACGTCCTCGTGGAAGCGGTCGGCCATGTCCCACACGTAGAACGGGATGCCGATCACGTCGGCCGCCCGTCGGGCGTCCCGGGAATCCTCCAGGGTGCAGCAGCCGCGCGCCCCGGTCCGATAGGTCTGCGGGTTGCGGGCCAGCGCCAGGTGTACGCCGGTCACCTCATGCCCGGCCGCCACCGCCCGCGCCGCCGCCACGGCCGAGTCAACCCCACCCGACATCGCCGCCAGAACCCTCACTGACCCACTCCCCTTCCCGTCCCCGCCACAACCCTATCCACCAGCCCCGAAAACCCCCCGGACCCGTGCTGGCCCCGGCCCGCCCACCTTCGCGATCTTGCAGTTTCCGCGGCGACATATGCCGCGCAAGGTGCGAAGGGCCAACCGAAAGTGCAAGATCGCGGGGCTTAACCCGCGTTAGCGGGGGGTGCGGAGGGCGGCGGCTCGGCGGGCTCGGTCGACAGCTGCCGGGAGGGCCGCGATCAGCGCGTCGACGTCGGCCTGCGTGCTGGTGTGGCCCAGTGTGAAGCGCAGCGAGGAGCGGGCACGGTCGTCGTCGGCGCCCATCGCGAGCAGCACGTGCGAGGGCTGGGCCACCCCGGCCGAGCAGGCGGAGCCGGTCGAGCAGGCGATCCCCTGCGCGTCGAGCAGGAGCAGCAGCGCGTCGCCCTCGCAGCCGGGGAAGGAGAAGTGCGCGTTGCCGGGCAGCCGGTCGGTCGGGTCACCGTTGTAGATCACCTCGGGCACCGCCTGACGGACCCGCTCGATCAGGTCGTCGCGGAGCGCTGCCACCCGGGCCGCGTACTCCTGCTGACCCTTCACCGCCGTTTCCACGGCGACCGCGAAGGCGACGATGCCGGCGGTGTCCAGGGTGCCGGAGCGGATGTCGCGTTCCTGGCCACCGCCGTGCAGCAGCGGCGTGGCCGGCACGTCCCGGGCGAGCAGCAGCGCACCCACCCCGGTCGGGCCGCCCAGCTTGTGCCCGGTGACGGTCAGCGCGGCGACCCCGCTGGCGCCGAAGTCGACGGGCACCTGACCGACCGCCTGAATGGCGTCGGTGTGGAAGGGCACACCGTGTGCGGCGGCAACGGCGGCCAGCTCGGCCACCGGCTGGACGGTGCCCACCTCGTTGTTCGCCCACATCGCGGTGACCACTGCCACCTGGTCGGCGTGCGCGGCCAACTCGGCGCGCAGCGTCTCCGGGTCGAGCCGACCGACGGCGTCCACCGCCAGCCAGCCGACCTCGGCGCCCTCGTGCTGGGCCAGCCAGTCGACAGCGTCCAGCACCGCGTGGTGCTCGACGGCGCTGGAGACCACCCGGCGGCGGTCGGGTCGGGCTCCTCGGCGGGCCCAGAAGATGCCCTTGACCGCGAGGTTGTCGCTCTCCGTGCCACCACCGGTGAAGATCACCTCAGAGGGCCGGGCGCCCAGCACCGCGGCCACCCGCTCGCGTGACTCTTCGACCCGGCGGCGGGCACGGCGGCCCGCCGCGTGCAGGGAGGACGCGTTGCCGACCTCGCGGGCGGTAGCGACGTACGCCTCCAGTGCCTCGTCGAGCATGGGAGTCGTCGCCGCGTGATCCAGGTAAGCCATCGCCGTTCAGCGTACGGCCGACACCTTGGGGACCGGATGCCGGAGGGCACCGCACGCGAAGGCCGGGGTGGAACCCCACCCCGGCCCGACGCGCGCGGACCCGGTCAGACGGGCACCGCGGTGACGACGATGTTGTCGCGGTACTTGCGCGCCTTGGCGTCGAACGGCCCACCACAGGTGATGAGGGTCAGCCGCGGCTTGCCGTCGCGGGCGAAGTACCGGTCCAGCGGGATCTTGGTCTTGACGTACTCCTCGCGGGCGACGACCCGGTAGCGCCGCGCCTCACCGTCGCTGCCGGTCGCTGTCACCGTGTCCCCCTGGTCCAGCTCACGCAGCCGGAAGAACGCCCCCTTGCCCTGCTTGGCGCTGTCCACGTGACCGGCGATGACCACCGAGCCGGCATCCGCCTCCAGGCCGGGGCCGTAGCGGTACCAGCCGATCTGGTCGACGCTCGGCGGCACCTCGAAGTCGTTGGTCCGCTCGTTGATGCCGACCGCGTTGACGGTGGCGGTGACGCCGATCTCCGGGATCAGCAGCCGTACCGGCGGGATGATCTTCGGACCGGCGGGCAGCTCACCGGCGGTGACCGGCACCGACGGGGCGCTGGCGGCGGTCGGTGGGGCGCTGGCCAGCGTGCTGGCCTCCTCGGCGCCCACGGTCCCGGCCGGCTGGTTGGCGCACGCCACCAGCCCGGCGACGGTGAGCGCGGCAACGCCGGCGGCCAGGGCCGCCAGCGCGCCGCGATTGCGCACCGTCACTTGCGGCCGGTCCGCGCGGTCGCCATCCGCACCCCACCACCAAGCAGCAGGAGTACGCCGGCACCGGTGAGCACGTACCACCAGGTGTCCACGCCGGTGCCGGCCTGGCCGCCGTCACCGCTGGGCACGCCACCCGGGGCGGAGTGCAGGCCGGTGATGGTCTGGGCCACCACGTCGAGGGTCTTGCCCTCGGCGGAGCCGATCGCGTAGACGATCGTGGCGGTGCCCTCCTTGAGGTTGAGGTCCGCCGGGCCGATGGCCACGGTGTCGGTGCCGGCCAGCACCACGTCCGCCTTGACGTTGCCCGCGTCGACGTCGCCCTTGGCCTCGTTCGGGTTGGTGAGGTCCTCGAAGACCGGGGTGCCACCGGCGCGGACGTCGACCGCCGGGGCGGCGGCGGTGTGCCGGACGATCAGCCGGGCCTTGCCGGCGTCGACCTTCGAGACGTCGTTCACGAACGGGGTGATCTTCGGCTGGCCGGCGGCGTCGAGGTGAGCCGCGATGCTGATGTTGGCACCGCCCGGCACCGCGGCGTTGTCGACTTTGAGGATGGCGCTGCCGATCGGCTCGCCCGGCTTGGTGAGCGCGATGTCGTAGTCGCCCTCCTCCAGGTTCAGCGGGCCGGCGACGTCGCCCGGCTTGAAGTTGTCCAGCGTCTTCTTGCCGTTGACGTAGACGTCGACAGGGGTGTCCGGGATGCCGTGCACGACGGAGACCTTCGACGTGGCGGCGTACGCGGGGCCGGCGGTGAACGCGCCGACGCCGGCGAAGGCCAGCGCGGCGACCGCGCCGCCCGCGGCGACCCGACGGAAGTACGAGAGCTGCATGTCTGCCTCCTGATATTTGGTGCTGATTCGTCAGGCCTGGCTTGCAGAACGGGTTACGCCGGCTGTCGAACGGGCGGATGCGCCCCGGAGGCACTTTTCTTTTCCGGCCCCGACTGCATCCGGACCGGGGTCGGAGGACGAAGAGCTGGTGAGATGACATCGACCGGGGAAGTGGGGCGAGGGCTGTGGCAGCTACAGTCGGGCATGCCCCATCGAAGGCGAGCCGCCCGATGACGGCGCTACGACAGGAACCGGACCCTCCGGTAGACGACCTCGACCGCAGGTTCCGCGACGGCGACGACGTGGCGCTGCGCGAGGCGTACGACCGCTACGGTCGTGCCGTGTTCCACCTGGCCACGTCCATGCTGGCGAACCGCAGCGACGCCGAGGACGTCACCCAGGCGACGTTCGTCGCCGCCTGGCTGGGTCGCGACACGTTCGACCCGGCCAAGGGGTCGCTGATCGGTTGGCTGCTCGGCATCGGCCGGCGGAAGGTGATCGACCGGATGCGCGCGTCGGCCCGGGAGACCCGGGTGGTGGAGACGGTCCGGCAGTTGCCCGAGCCGGCGCAGACCCAGCCGGACCCGGACCGCGTGGTGGACCGGTTGGTGATCGCGGACGAGCTGGCTCGTCTCCCGGACGACCAGCGACGGATGCTGGAGCTGGCCTTCTACGACGACCTGACACACCAGCAGATAGCCACTGTGACCGGCGTGCCGTTGGGCACCGTGAAGAGTCACATCCGACGCGGCATGGCGAGCTTGAAACGCAGATGGGAGGTGGACGGTGCAGCACCTGGACCACGACCGGCTGGTATTTCTGGCACTCGGTGAGAGCGAGGCGGACGACGGGGAGAGCACCCACCTCGGCACCTGCGCGCTCTGCCGGGCGGAGGTGGCGACCCTTCGGCAGGTGGCGGGGCTCGGCACCGAGACGCAGGGCCTGGCCGACCTGCCCGACCCGCCGGAGCACGTCTGGCAGGGCATCGAAGCCCAGGTCAGGGCTGCGGAGGCCGGGCCGTTGCTGACCGAGACGCGTCGACACCGGGTGCCCGAGCAGGCCGACACCACGACGGCCGAGCAGACCGACACCACGACGGCCGAGCAGACCTTCGGCACGGCGGCCGAGTCGACCGTGACCCGACTGGACCCGGCGCGGCGATCCCGCCGGGGTCGCGGCTGGTCCGGTTGGGTGGCCACCGCGGTGACAGCGGCCGCCGCCGCGGCGGTCGGCGTGGTGGGCACCGTCTCGGTGCTCCGACCGGACGATCCGACGCCCACCCCGCCGCCGGTGGTGGTGGCGAGCGCGCCGCTGGCCGCGTACGGGGAGACCTCGCCGACGGCCACTGGTGACGCCCGGGTTTTCCGCGACGGCCAACTACATCTGCATGTGGCGAATCTCCCGAGCGTCCCGGGGTACTACGAGGTCTGGCTCATCAATCCGACGACGATGGAGATGTTCTCGGTCGGCACCCTGGGTGGCGGCTCGGACGCCCTGCTACCCCTGCCCCCGAATGTCGACCTCAAGAGCTACTCGGTGGTCGACGTCTCCGCCGAGCAGTACGACAACAACAGCCGCCACTCCGGCGACAGCCTGCTGAGGGGCTCCCTGACGGGCTGATCGGCGGGCCGGCTCAGCTCCCCGGCCCGCCGATCAGCTCCCATCCAAAGACAGTGGCCGCCCCCGATCGGGGGCGGCCACTGGTCTCAGTGCGGGGTCACTTGCGCTTGCGGATCTCCTCGGCGGCCTGCGGGACGATCTTGAACAGGTCGCCCACCACCCCGAAGTCGGCCAGCTCGAAGATCGGCGCCTCGCCGTCCTTGTTGACAGCGACGATGGTCTTCGAGGTCTGCATGCCGGCCCGGTGCTGGATGGCACCGGAGATGCCGAGGGCGACGTAGAGCTGCGGGGAGACCGTCTTGCCGGTCTGGCCCACCTGGAACTGGTGCGGGTAGAAGCCGGAGTCGACGGCCGCGCGGGACGCGCCGACGGCACCGCCGAGCAGGTCGGCCAGCTCCTCGACCAGCTTGAAGTTGTCGGCGTTGCCGACGCCCCGGCCGCCGGAGACGACCACGCCGGCCTCGGTCAGCTCGGGGCGGGAGCCCTTCTGCTCGGCGACCCGCTCGACGACAGTGGCCAGCTTGTCGGTGTCGGTGACCGACACGCTGAGCTGCTCGATCGCCGGGGTGGCGGCGGCCGGGCTCGGGGTGACCGAGTTGGGTCGCACGGTGACCAGCGGCAGGCCCCTGGTGACCTTGGACTTGACGATGGTGGAGCCGGCGAAGGCGACCTGGGTCGCGGTGCCGTCGGCGTCCAGGCCGACCACGTCGGTCAGGATGCCGTTGTCGAGCTTGACGGCGAGCCGGGCGGCGATCTCCTTGCCCTCCTGGGCCGACGCCAGCAGCACGGCGGCCGGCTGCACCCGCTTGACCAACTCGGCCAGCACTGTCGCCTTGGGGGCCACCAGGTAGCCGTCGATCTCGTCACCCTCGGCGGCGTAGATCTTCTCCGCGCCGTACTCGCCCAGCTTGCCGCTCAGCGCCTCGGCGGCGCCGGCGCCGCCGAGCACCACAGCGCTCGGGGTGCCCAGCTCACGCGCGAGGGTGAGCATTTCCAGGGTGACCTTCTTGACGCCGAATTCCTTGGTGGCTTCGACGACGACGAGAACCTCAGACATGTCAGAACCCCCCTCTCACACGAACTTCTCGGTGGCGAGGAACTCGACCAGCTTGACGCCGCCCTCGCCCTCGTCAGTGATCTTGGCGCCGCCGGAGCGCGGGGGGCGCTTGGTGTGCTCGACGACGGCGCTGGTGGCGCCGTCGAAGCCCACCTCGTCGGCCGCGACCCCGAGGTCGGCCAGCGAGAGCGTCTGCACCGGCTTCTTCTTCGCGGCCATGATGCCCTTGAAGGAGGGGTAGCGCGGCTCGTTGATGGTGTCCCAGACGGAGACCACGGCCGGGGTGGAGGCGGTGACGACCTCGTAGCCCTCCTCGGTCTGCCGCTCGACGGTCAGCGTCGCGCCGTCGACGGTGAGCTTGCGGGCACCGGTGAGCGCCGCGACGCCCAGTCGCTCGGCGATCATGTGCGGCATGACCTGGACCCGGCCGTCGGTGGACTCGGCACCGCAGATGACCAGGTCGGCACCGAGCTGACCGAGAGCGGCGGCGAGCACCTTCGAGGTGGCGACGGCGCACGAGCCGTGCAGGGCGTCGTCCAGCACGTGCACGGCCTTGTCCGGGCCCATGGAGAGCGCCTTGCGGATCGACTCGGTCGCCCGGTCCGGACCCATGGTCAGGATGGTGACCTCGCCACCGTGCGCCTCCTTGATCTTCAGCGCCTCCTCGATGGCGTACTCGTCCATCTCGTTGATCACGTTGTTCGCCGAACCGCGGTCGACGGTGTTGTCGTCATTGCGCAGGTTGCGGTCCGCGCCCGAATCAGGCACCTGCTTGACGAGTACGACGATGTTCATCGCGCTTCGACGACCCTCCTGTGTGGTGTTGCGATTCGCTCGCCCGGTCTGGGGCGCAGCGTCGCGCGTCGGTCGACGCCAGGTCAACCGCGGGCGGTTGTGCAGTTGCCCACGGCGCAATGTTACCTGCCAGTAGGTTGCGCTCCCGCAGCACTCAGAGTGACACAGCTCACCGACGCGCGGTCGGTCAGGCCGGCTCGGCCAACGCGACCCGGATCTGGTCGATGGCCGCCACCTCGGCGGGCGCCACCCCGTCGTGCGCCCGGGCCACCTGGTCCGCCGCGGCCAACACGAGTTCGCGGTACGCGTCCACGTCTCGTGGGGACTTCTCGCGCAGGATCCGTACCGCCCGCCCCAGCGCCGGCAGCACCACCGACTCGATCTCCAGCTGCGAGTCCCGGGGAAGTCGCGGCAGCGGGCCGGTGGTCAGCGCCTCCTTGACAGTGCCACTGGCGTCGGCCAGCGCGCCGGACGCGGCGATGCTCTCCCGGATCACCCCCAGCACACCGGGGTCGGCGTTGGAGACCAGGAAGACGGCGCCGAAGGCACCGGTCTTGAGAATCAGCCGCTCCTCGTCCGTCAACCGCTGCTCCATGATCACGGAGTGTAGACGTACGGGGTGGTGGTGGTGACCGCGACGAGGCCGAGCCGCTGGAGGATTGGCCGGCTGTCCTCGGAGCAGTCGACCTGCATGAGCGTCCGACCCCGCTGCTCGGCCAGCCGCGCCCGGTAGTTGACCAACGCCCGGTAGATGCCCTTGCGCCGCCACTGCGGCAGGGTCGAGCCGCCCCACAGTGTGGCGAAGCCGGTGTTCGCCGGGAACCGCACCCAGCCGGCACTCACCACAGTGTCGTCCACCTCCGCCACCACCACTGTGATCGAGTTCGGGTCGGCGTCGATCTCCTTGGCCAGGCCCCACACCAGGTGCGAGCGGTCCGCCTGCCAGACCTCCTCCTCCATGGCGGCGATCCGCTCCAGGTCCTCGCGCGAGGTCACCTCACGCAGGCGTACCCCCTCGGGGGCGACCGGCAGCGCGGCGGCGAGCGGCGCGACCGGGCCGACCACGACGGTCTCCCGGTCCTCCGCGACGAAGCCGGCGGCGCGCAGGCGGTCCGCCAGGTCCGCCGGTTCGTCGTGTTCGTTGAGCTTCCACTCCGCCGACTCGCCCCGCTCACGGCACAACCGCACCTGCCGTGCGATCAGCTCGTCCAGCGCGTCGCCGGTCAACCCGCCCAGGTCACGGTAGGTGATGAACCCACCGGAATCGAGCCCGGTGATCCGGACCAGCGGCCCGTCCCGCTCCACCGTCACCCCGGCCGGAACCGGGTCGGGGATCTCCGGGCGGAGTTGGTTGTCGTAGGCGGTCCGCAGCGTCTGTACGTCGAGATCAGTCACCGGCCCAGGCTAAGCGGGATGGGAAGCGGATAATCTCCCACTGTGTGGGAGGTGATCAGGCGGTGGTTCGACCCGGCGGAGCTGGGCTCGGTCGGTGAAACACCTGACTACCGCTTCTCCCTGGCCAACGAACGGACGTTCCTCGCCTGGCTGCGCACCGGATTGGCGCTGGTCGGAGGCGGGTTGGCCGCCGCGCAGTTCCTGCCGCCCCTGCCGATGAGCCACCTGCGCGAGGTGATCGCTGTGGCATTGCTGCTGCTCGGCGCGGCGGTCGCGATCCGCGCCGTGGACCACTGGGCGCGTACCGAACGGGCCATCCGGCTCGGTCAGGAGCTGCCCGCGTCCCGCTTCCCCGCCATCCTGGCGCTCGCCGTCGGCGTCGGCGCGTTACTGCTGGTGGTAGCCGTCCTGATGCGGGCGATCGGCGGGCGGTGAGCACCGGACGCGACCCGGGGCTGCAACCGGAGCGGACCCGGCTGGCCTGGCGGCGCACCCTGCTCGCTGTGACAGTGGTGACAGTGCTCGCCGTCCGGCTGGCGTCGACCGGCGACCCGACCGGCGCGCTGATCGCCGGCGGCGCCGTACTGGTGTGGGGCGCCCTGCTGGTGCTCTGCTGGCCGCGGGGCACCGGCACCGGTCCGGCCCGCACCGGCGGCCGGACACTGCCCCTGGTCACGGCGGGAACCGTGGTGCTGGCGTTACTGGGAGTGCTGCTGGTCCTGCGCGGACTGTGGTGACGCGCGCCGGTGCGCCATGATGGGTGGATGGCCCGGCTTGGCGTACTCCTCTTCCTGGTGCAGATTGTCCTCGCCGTCTGCGCGCTGATCAGCTGCCTCTCCGCCGAGGAGGGCAAGATCCGTGCCCTTCCCCGGATCGCCTGGGTGCTGATCATCTTGTTCTTCCCGCTGGTCGGCTCGATCGCCTGGTTCATCGTCGGCCGGGAGCCCAACCCCGGCGGCCCCAAGGGCTGGCCGGGCGGCACCGGCGGCGGCGAGCGGCAGCGCCCTCGGCAGGTGGCCCCCGACGACGACCCGGAGTTCCTGCGCTCGGTGGAGGAGCGCACCCAGCAGCAGGACCAGGAGCTGTTCCAACGCTGGGAGGAAGACCTACGGCGGCGCGAGGACGACCTGCGCCGCCGCGACGGTGAGCCGCCCCGCGAGGGTGACCGACCGGAGGTGTGAGCGCGACGCCGCCGCCGGCGCAGGAGCGACGGCGGCGGCGGATGCGACTCAGGCCAGGTTCGACGACCGGGGGTACGCGTCGGTCGGGTCGGTGAGCACGTTCACCAGGTACGGCACTCCGGAGTCGAACGCCCGCTGGAGCGCCGGGCCCAGGTCGGCCGCCTTGGCGACCGTCTCCCCCGCTCCGCCGAGCGCGCTGACCACTGTGTCGTAGCGCAGCTCAGGCTGGAGGTCGGCGGCCACGTCGTAGCCGTACATGGCCCGCATCGGGTGCTTCTCCAGCCCCCAGATGCCGTTGTTGCCGACGACGATGACCACCGGCAGCTTCTGACGGACCAGCGACTCGACGTCCATCAGCGAGAAACCGGCAGCGCCGTCGCCCATCAGCACACAGATCTGCCGGTCCGGGTGACTGACCCGGGCGCCCATCGCGTAACCCATGCCGGTGCCCAGGCAGCCGTACGGGCCCGGGTCCAGCCAGGTGCCGGGCTGGGCCGGCTCCAGGTACCGCCCGGCGTACGACACGAAGTCGCCGCCGTCGCCGATGGTGATGGCGTCCGGGGCGAGCGCCCGACGCAACTCGCCGTAGATCCGGGCCGGGCGGATCGGGTCGGTCTCGGCGGCCATCTCCGCGGCGTCCCGAGCCTTCGCCGCGTCCTCGGCGACGCGCAGGTCGGCGATCCAGTCGGCGTGGTCGGCCCGGTCACCGGAGTGGCCGGCCAGCGCGGAGAGGATCAGGCGCAGGTCACCGGCGGGGGCGGCGGCCGGCTGCACGTGCGTCGCCCGCTGGCTGGGCGCGTCGACGATGTGCACCACCTTGGCGTCACCGAAGTCACCGAAGCTGAGCCGGAAGTCCAGCGGGGTGCCCACCACCACGACCACGTCGGCGCCGGAGAGCGCGGCCCGGCGGGCCTTGGCGAACGCCAACGGGTGCTCCGGCGGAAGCGAGCCGCGACCCATGCCGTTGGCGAAGACCGGCACCTGCAACGCCTCGGCCGCCTCGCGCAGCGCGGCGACCGCGTCGCCCGCGTACACGTCGGAGCCGGCGATGATGACCGGCCGCTGTGCCCCGGCGATGAGCAGCGCGGCGCGGCCGACCTCCTCCGGGTCCGGTGCGATCGGGTCGACACCCGTCACGGTGGGCAGCTCGGCCTCGGCGACCGAGAAGACCGTCTCCAGCGGGAAGTCGAGGAAGGCCGGGCCGCGGTGCGGGGTGAGCGCGGCGTTGAGCGCCGCGCCGACCGCGCGCGGGATGTCGTCGGTGCTGAACACCGTCTCGGCGTGCTTGGTGACCGGGGAGACCAGCGGCAGGTGGTCCATCTCCTGGAGGCTGCCCGAGCCCCAGCGGAACGCGGGTGCGCGACCGCCGAGCACCAGCACCGGCGAGGCGTTGAAGAACGCGCTGGTCATGCCGGAGATGCCGTTGGTGACACCGGGCCCGGCGGTGAGCACGGCGAGGCCGGGGCGGCGCTGGAGCTTGGCCACCGCCTCGGCGGCGAAGACCGCTGACTGCTCGTGCCGGACGTCGTAGATCGGGAAGTCGGTCTTGTACGCGGCGTCGTAGAGCGGGAAGACGTGCCCGCCGGACAGCGTGAACATCTCCCGTACGCCGTGCGCGCGTAGTGCCGCGAGCGCCAACTCGCCGCCGTGACCCTCGATCCGCTCCGTCATCGCCGCTCCCTGTTCCTCGATCATGGCCGAAGTCACACGCTACTGGCCGGTAGCCAGAATGTGAACCGTTCTCGACTAACCGTCCCAGCGGCTGTCCGGAACCCTCGGGCCACCGGTCAGCGGCCGGTGAAGCCCGGCTTGCGCTTCTCGACGAAGGCCGCCATGCCCTCGCGCCGGTCGTCGGTGGCGAACAGCGCCGCGAAGAGCTGGCTCTCCCAGGCCAGACCCGAGTTCAGGTCCATGTCCAGGCCACCGTCGACCGCCAGCTTCGCCGCGCGCAGCGCCTGCGCCGGGCCGGCCAGGTACGGAGTGATCAGCGCGACAGCCGTGTCGTACACCTCGGCGGCCGGGGCGACCCGGTCGGCCAGGCCGATCCGCAGCGCCTCCTGCGCGTCCACCATCCGCCCCGACATGATCAGGTCCTTGGCACGGGCCGGGCCGACCAGGCGGGCCAGCCGCTGGGTGCCGCCCGCACCCGGGATGATGCCCAGCTTGATCTCCGGCTGGCCGAGTTTGGCGTCCTCGGCGACCACCCGCCAGTCGCAGGCCAGCGCCAGCTCACAGCCACCACCGAGGGCGTACCCGGTGATCGCGGCGACCACCGGCTTGGGGATCCGGGCGATCGCGCCGAGCGCGCTGGACAGGTTCGCCGCCCGGTCGGCCATGTCCACGTAGGACATATCGGCCATCTGCTTGATGTCGGCGCCGGCGGCGAAGACCTTCTCCCCGCCGTACACG
Organism: Micromonospora trifolii; assembly: GCF_022229005.1. GTDB lineage: Bacteria > Actinomycetota > Actinomycetes > Mycobacteriales > Micromonosporaceae > Micromonospora > Micromonospora trifolii. Next base: position 122,846 of record NZ_JAKKFD010000015.1, on the reverse strand, counting down.
ATGACGGCGCGGACCTCGGGATCGGCGGTGGCCGCCGTCGCGGCGGCGCGCAACTCCTCCTGCACCTGGGTGTTGAGCGCGTTCATCGGCGGCCGCTCCAGCCGGATCGTGCCGATGCCGTCAGTGGTCTCCAGCCGAACGAACTCGCCCACGCTGCCCTCACTTCCTCGTCGAAGTCGCGTGCCAACCTTACGACCCGGCTCGTTTGGGTAAGTAGTGTGGTGTCAGCCCCGTGGGCGGGAGTCCAGCCATGATCACGTATTACGACGACAGATCGGTGCAGGTCACCTCCACCACTGTCCGCGTCGACGGCCGCAGCTATGCGCTGTCCGATATCACCATGATCTGGCACCGCCGTGGCACCCGATCCTGGCGCGTACTGGTGGGGCGGGGTGCGATCGGCGCCGCGCTCGCCGGCCCGTTGGTCGCGGCGGTGCTCGGCATCGGCGTGGCCGTCTGGCTGCACCGCTCCCCCACAGTGACGATCGCGATCGTCGGTGCGTCGGTGCTGGTCGGGTTGGCCGTCGGGCCGGTTGCCGACTTCCTCTTCGAACACCTGGACCGCTCGTACGCCCGGGGCAGCCGCCAACTGGAGATCTGGGCCCGTTGGCGGGGTCAGCCGGTGCGTCTGCTGCGCACCGGTGACGCGCTGCGCTTCGGGCAGATCTACCGGGCGGTGCAGCGCGCGGTGGAGCACGGCCAGCCGGCCCGCCCCGTCACGCGCCGCTAGCCAGCCTGGTTCGCTTCACGTCCCGACCTGACCGGGGCCGGCCGTCACCGGTGGAACCTGCGCAGCGACCGCGCTCGCCGAGCCAGGCGGGGCGCAGCGGACACGGGCGCAGCCTTCCTGTAGCGCCTATGGAGCTGACATCACAAACGAATCGACCGTTGGCCTTGCGGCGCCGCTCTGCCGCTGTGCCACAAGGCCGCAGGTGCCGCGACGTGACGCGTGATGTCGCAGACGATTCAGCTCCAAAGGACCACTGCAACATCACCTCTACCCCGCCGGACGGCCTCCGTCGAAGCCTCTGCGCAGACTGGCCGATCCCCTGCGGAAGAAGCCACGTGCCAGAGTCCGAGCGAGGCGCGGTTTGCCCGGCGGTGGTTAGGCTTAGTGATGACCCTCTATTACCGGGACGACGCGGTGCAGGTGACCTCCGAGTCGATCCGGGCGGGCGGTCAGGTGATCGCCCTGTCCGATGTGACGTTCGTCTGGCACGACCGGGGGCAGAAGACCCTCGCCGTCCGCGGCCGTGTGCTGGGGCGCGGTGTGCTGGTCCTGCTGCTCTCGCTGCCGCCGCTGGTCGCCGTGGTCTGCGTGCTGTCGCTGGCCTGGTCGGCTCAGGACCGGGGCAACTGGCAACTGGCGTTGATCATTCTCGCCGCCTGCGCGGTGGGGGCGCTCGCGCTGGCACCGTTCCTGGAGATACCCCTCGGCTGGCTGGACCGCTCCTACGAGCGCGGCAACCACGTGCACGAGTTGTGGGTGCAGCACCACGGCCGGGAGGATCTGCTGGTGCGCACCCCGGACGCGCTACGGTTCGGGCAGATCTACCGGGCCGTGCAGCGCGCCGTCGAACAGCAGGGGGACCATCGATGACCACCCGCCGCGGCGAGGCCGTCGCCCTGGCCGGCCTGCTCGCGGCCGCCGGAGTCACCCATCTGGTCCGCCCCGGCGTCTACGACCCGATCGTGCCGCGCGCCCTGCCCGGCCCGGCCCGGTTCTGGACCTACGCCAGCGGGGTGGCCGAACTTGCGGTGGCGGCGGCGGTCGCGAACCCGGCCACCCGGCGCGCAGGCGGTCGGGCAGCCGCCGCACTCTTCGTCGCCGTCCTACCGGCGAACGTGAAGATGGCAGTGGACTGGCGGCAGCGCCGCCCGACGAAGCGGGCCATCGCGTACGGCCGGGTGCCGTTGCAGGTGCCGCTCATCTGGTGGGCGATGCGGGTGGCCCGCGCCGACACCGTCGGTCGACGGTCCCGCTGACCGGCCCCGTCGGGCGGTTGTGGCCCGGCCGACGCACACTTGATCCCATGGCGATTCCCCTCCCCACCCCGACCGCCGTGGTTGGCCTGACCCGCTCCGCTCTCGACCAGGCGCTCGGCTCGGCCGCCTCGATGGCCGCAGTGCCCGCCCGCGCGTTCGCCGTGCTGGACGGGGTGGAGGCGCTGCTGGCCCGGATCAACGGTGTGGTCGACCGGATCGAGACGACCCTCGACCGGACCGATCAGGTGCTCACCGACGCCGAGGCGGCGGTCTCCGAGGTGGCCGTCATCAGCGCCGCCGCGACCACCGCGATCGACACAGCCACCGAGGTGGCCACCGCAGCCGCCGTCGTGGTCGCCGAGGCCGACCGGGTCTCCCGGGCGGCGAGCACTGTGGTCGCCGAGGCCGACAGGGTCGCGAACCGCGCCGCCGCCACCGTGGACACCGCGACGGAGGCCGCCGCCACGGCGGCCGAGCTGCTGACGGCGTACGAGCCGGCGCTGCGCCGGGCCGCACCGATGGCCGGCCGGTTCGTCGAGGAGCTGAGCCACGAGGAGATCAGCGCGGCGATCCACCTGATCGACGAGCTGCCGAAGCTCAAGGAACACCTGACGGCGGACATTCTGCCGATCTTGGCCACGCTGGACCGGGTCGGTCCGGACCTGCACGACCTGCTCGACGTGACCCGCGACCTCAAGCTCGCCGTGGCCGGCATCCCCGGGTTGGGCATGCTGCGCCGACGCGGCGAGAAGCTCGCCGACGAGCCCATCAACTGAACACCCGCCCGCCTGGGCGGGCCGGCCGGTGTGCGGCGGGACGCGCTCAGGCCGGCACGTACAGCTCGTCGATCTCGGACCGTTGCGGTAGCGCCACCGAGGCGCCGAGCTTGCGGACACAGGCAGCGCCGGCCGCCGACGCCCAGCGCACCGCGTCGACCACGTCGCGCCCTTCGCCCCAGCCGACGGCCAACGCGGCGGTGAACGCGTCACCGGCGGCGGTGGAGTCGACCACGTCGACACGTACCGCCGGTACGTGCACCTCGGCACCGTCGCGGTCGACGTACCAGGCGCCCTCACCGCCGAGAGTGAGCACGGCCCGGGGGGTCAGGTCGAGCAGCGCACGGGGCTCCTCCCGACCTCGGCCGGCGAGTGTCTGCGCCTCGCCCTCGTTGACGACGAGCAGGTCCACGGCGGCGAGCAGCTCGGGTGGGAGGTCCCGTGCCGGTGCGGCGTTCAGGATGACCCGGGTGCCGGCCTCGCGGGCGGCCACCGCGGCGGCGGTCACGGTCTGCACCGGGATCTCCAGTTGGGCGACCAGGACGTCCGCCGCACGAATCGTGGTCAGTTCCTCCTCGGTGAGGCCGACCAGGGAGTCGTTCGCGCCGGGGGTGACCATTATGGCGTTCTCTCCCTGGGCGTTGACCATCACCAGCGCCACCCCGGAGGCGCCGTAGACCACGCGAAGCTGACTGGTGTCCACGCCGGCCGCGGTGATGCGGGCCTTGAGGGTGACGCCGAAGGCGTCCGAGCCGATCGCGCCGAGGAAGACACAGGAGGCACCGGCCCGGACCGCGGCCACGGCCTGGTTGGCGCCCTTGCCGCCGGGCACCATCACGAAGTCGGTGCCGAGCATGGTCTCGCCCTGACGAGGCAGCGCGGGCGCCATCGCGACCAGGTCCATGTTGGCGCTGCCCACCACGGCAACCCGGGTCTGCGGCACTGTCGCCTCCGCCTGTCCGACGCTCAGGCGGCGCGAGCCGTGAAGCGGTCGCCCGACCGCTCGACCACCAGTGGCAGCCCGAAGGTCTTGGAGAGGTTGTCACCGGTCAGCGTCTCGGCGAGCAGGCCCTGGGCGACCACCCCACCCTCGCGCAGCAGCAGCGCGTGGGTGAACCCGGGCGGGATCTCCTCGACGTGGTGGGTGACCAGCACCATCGCCGGGGCGTCCGGGTCGTACGCCAGCTCGGCCAGCCGGGCGACCAGGTCTTCCCGACCACCCAGGTCGAGCCCGGCGGCGGGCTCGTCGAGCAGCAGCAGCTCCGGGTCGGTCATCAGGGCACGCGCGATCTGCACCCGCTTGCGCTCACCCTCGGAGAGGGTGCCGTAGCGGCGTTCGGCGAGGCCACCGACGCCGAGTTGACTCAGCAGTGCCCGCGCTCGCGCCTCGTCGCCCCGGTCGTAGTTCTCCCGCCAGCGGCCGACCACCGACCAGGCGGCGGTCACCACCACGTCGCTGACCCGCTCGTCGGCGGGCAGCCGTTCGGCGATCGCGGCGGTGGTGAGCCCGATCCGGGTGCGCAGCTCGTTGACGTCGGTGCGGCCGATCCGCTCGCCGAGCACGTGCGCGACACCCGTGGTGGGGTGCAGCCGACCGGCGGCGAGGTTGAGCAGTGTGGTCTTGCCGGCACCGTTGGAGCCGAGCACCACCCACCGCTCGTCCAGTTCGACGCGCCAGGTCAGGTCCTCCAGGAGGGCGGTGCCAGAGCGGCGTACGCCGACGCCGTCGAGGCTGACCACCAGATCCGGGTCCACGAAAGCGGCGGCAGGCGCGGCGCCGGCAGCGCCGGGGATCAGGTCACCAGTCACCGCTCCATCCAACCACGCAGCGCCGCGGTGCCCCCCATGGGCGGCGCCCCAGCCATAGGGTGAAGCGCCGTGTCGTTGATCACCAAGCCCGAAGGACGGCCCATGCCCCTCCGACGTACGGAGCCGCGCGGATGAGCGCGGTCATCGAGATCGAGGGTCTGCGCAAGACCTTCCAGAGTCTGCGCAGCGGCCGACGGGTGGCGGTGGACGGGTTCGACCTGCTGGTCGAGGCGGGCCAGGTCCACGGCTTCCTGGGCCCCAACGGCTCGGGCAAGACCACGACCCTGCGGGCCCTGCTCGGGCTGGTACGCGCCGACAGCGGCCGGATGGCGGTGCTCGGCGAACCGTCGCCGGAGCTGCTGCCCCGGGTGGCGGGCCAGGTCGGTGCCATCGTGGAGAGCCCGCAGTTCTTCGGCAACTTCAGTGGCTACCGCACGCTGCGGTTGTTGGCCCACGCGGGTGGTGTGCCGGTCTCGCGGGTGGACGAGGTGCTGGATCTGGTGGGCCTGCACGACCGGGGCGATGAGCGGGTGAAGGGCTACTCGCTGGGCATGAAGCAGCGTCTCGCGGTGGCGTCCGCGCTGTTGAAGGACCCGCGGTTGCTCATCCTGGACGAGCCGGCGAACGGGCTGGACCCGGCGGGCATCCGGGAGATGCGGGATCTGATGCGGTCGCTGGCGGCCAACGGGGTGACAGTGCTGGTGTCCAGTCACATCCTGGGCGAGATCCAGCTGATCTGCGACCACGTCACGATCATCTCCCAGGGGCGGCGGGTCGCGACCGGTCGGGTGGACGAGGTGCTGGCGGGCCACGACCGGCACGAGTTCCTGGTCCGGGTGGCCGAGCCGGAGCGGGCCGTCGAGCTGCTGCACGCGGCCGAGCTGACGGCGGTCGTGGACGGCGGAGCGTTGGTGGTGAGCGGGGTGAGCGACCCGACGGTGGTCAGCCGGGTGCTCGGTGAGCAGGGTCTGTGGGTGGGCGAGCTGACGCCGCTCCGGCCGGATCTGGAGAGCGTCTTCCTGGAGCTGACCGGCGCGTACGAGCATCCGTCGGTGCCCCGGCAGGTCGGCGACTCGTCGCTGCCGCAGGGCGGAGCTGTGATCGACCTCGATCGGGGAGTGGACGCGTGAACCTGGTGCGTGCCGAGTTGGAGCGACTGTCCGCGCGTCGCTTCGTGCAGCTCATGGTCGTCTTGTTGGTGGTGGCGTTCGCGGTCACGGCGGCGACCACGCTTGTTGGTTCCCACAAACCGAGCGTCAGTGAGCTGAACTCGGCGCGGGGGCAGGCCGCCGAGGCGCGGCGTGACCTGGAGGCCAACCACCAGCTGTGCCTGGCCCGCCAGAACGGCGACGTCGTTGGCGACTCGGACGACTTCTTTCCCAGCGACTGCTCGGCGATCGACCCGATTCGGCAGGACCGGCTGCCGATCCCCGCCGACTTCCTGCCAGGTGTGTTCACCTTCGCCGATCAGGCGGAGCCGTTGCTGTACTTCCTCATCGCGTTCCTGGTGCTGTTCGGGTTCCTGGTCGGCGCCTCGTACATCGGCGCGGACCTGACCTCGGGCGGCGTGGTGAACCTGCTGCTCTGGCGACCGCGCCGCACGACGGTGCTCGCGGCCAAGCTGGGCACCCTGCTCGGCGCGGTGTTGGTGCTGTCCCTGCTGGCGTCGGTGGCCTACCTCGCCACGTTCTGGGTGATCGGGCAGACCGCCGGGCTGCCGGGCCGGCTGGACGGCGAGTTCTGGAGTTCGCTCGGCGCGGTGCACGGCCGTGGCCTGGTGCTGGTGCTGCTGGCCTCCGCGCTGGGCTTCGCGATTGCCACGCTGGGTCGGCACACCTCGGCGGCGCTCGGCGCGTTGGCCGCGTACGCGGTGGTCTGGGAGTTGGGCGCCCGGCTGGTCCTGGAGATCGTCGACGCACCGAACTCGGACCTGTTCATGCTCTCCAGCCACATCGGGGCGTGGCTCAACGGCGGTGCGCGGTTCTACGACGAACAAATCTGCCGGGGCAGCACCGGCCTCTCCTGCGAGGGGTTCTACACGATGACCTGGGGGGTGTCGCTGCTGGTGCTGCTGGCCATCACCGGCGGGCTGACGGCGGCGGCGTTCGCCGTGTTCCGCCGTCGCGATCTGATCTGAGGCTCTCACCGGGCTGCCCATCCTCCGATGGGCGGCCCGGTGGCCGGGCCGACCAGCAGGCGGCAAGAGCTTGCAACCTGCGAACGAGCGGTGAAATATTCCTTCACATGACCGCCGCAGCGGGCTCAGCCGACGGTGGAGCCGAACACCTCGTCGCGCACCGCGTCCAGGGCGGTGCGCAGGGCGCCTTGCAGGATGGGCTCCTCGGTCAGCCCGGTCGGCACCACTCGCGGCTGGACCAGTGTGATCGCCGCGACCTCCTGCTGCACCCGGTCGGCGAGCGCCGCACCACCAGCCTGGCCCACCTCGCCGGCGAGCACGACCAGCGGCGGGTCCAGCACCACGCAGGTGCTGGCCACGCCGAGCGCGAGCCGACGGGCCAGCTCGTCGAGCATCGGGCCGCCGTCGGCGCCGGCCGCGACGGCAGCGCGGACCGCCTCGGCGGCGTCGGCGTCCGGGTAGCCGTGCTCGCGGGCCACCGCGCGCACCGAGTCCGCACCGATCAGCTGCTGGAAGGCCGGCTTGGCGCGACGGGAGACGTCGCGTGGGATGGGCGCGCCGGGCACCGGCAGGTAGCCGATCTCGCCGGCCGCACCGCTGCTGCCGTGGTGCAACCGCCCGCCCAGCATGATCGCCAGGCCGACGCCGGCGCCCACCCAGACCAGCACGAAGTCCGACAGCCCCTGCGCTGCGCCGGACTGCGCCTCGGCAACCGCGGCCAGGTTGACGTCGTTCTCGAAGACCACCGGCGTGTGCAGGTCGTCCCGCAACGCGGCGAGCAGACCGCTGTGCCAGCGCGGCAGGTTGAAGGCGAAGGTGATGTCGCCGGTGCCGGGGTCGACCAGGCCCGGCGTGCCGAGCACGATCCGTCGTACGCTGCTCAGCTGCGCCTGGGCGCTGCTCGCGGCCTGCACGACGGCGTTGTGCACCACGCCCACCGGGTCGTCGGTGTCGCGGGTCGACTGCTCGACCCGGCCGATGACAGCACCGGTGATGTCGGCGCACGCGGCCACCACCCGGTCCGGCCCGACGTCCACGCCGACCACGTGCGCGCTGCTCGGGCGGACGGCGTAGAGCTGGGCGTTCGGCCCTCGCCCGCCGGCCTGCTCGCCGACCCGCGCGACGAGGCCGCGCTCCTCCAGCCGCTCGACCAGCTGCGAGGCGGTGACCTTCGACAGCCCGGTCAGCTCGCCGAGTCGAGCCCGGGTCAACGGGCCGCGTTCGAGGAGCAGCTCCAGCGCGGCACGGTCGTTGAGCGCCCGCAACAGACGGGGGGTGCCGGGCAGCCGGGTCGCACTCATGACACGTCCTCTAGTTTTAGTAAACTTTGCTAACTGTAAACCGACCTGCGAACGGGTAGCCGTAGCGTAACGGCCACTCGACGGTGGGACGCTCCGCCGAGTCGGCAGGGCCAGGACCACCACCGGTACGACGTTTCGTACCCGCGGGGCCACCGAAGGGGGAAGATCACGTGGGGTTGGATCCAGGACTGCGCCGGCTCGCGCTGGGCACGCTGCTGGCCGCGTACCCGGGACCGGTCCCGCCGGACTGGGCGGTCGACCTGCTGGCCGACGGGCTGGCCGGGCACACCCTGTTCGGCACCAACGTGCACGACCCCGCGCAGGTGGCGGCTAGCACCGCCGCGCTGCGCACCGGCCGGCCGGACGCGCTGATCGCCATCGACGAGGAGGGTGGCGACGTGACCCGGCTGGCGCACGCCACCGGCAGCCCGTACCCCGGCAACGCCGCCCTCGGGGCGATCGGCGACGTCGCCCTCACCCGACGGGTCTACCAGTCGATCGGCGCCGAACTGGCCGCGCTCGGCATCACCGTCAACCTCGCCCCCACTGTCGACGTCAACACCGCCGACGACAACCCGGTCATCGGCACCCGATCCTTCGGCGCGGACCCGGTGCGGGTGGCCGCCCACTCGGCCGCCGCCGTGGCCGGGTTGCAGGCCGCCGGCGTGGCCGCCTGCGCCAAGCACTTCCCCGGGCACGGCGCCACAGTCACCGACTCCCACCACGAGCTGCCCACGGTGGACGCTCCACTGGGCCTGCTCCGCCAGCGGGACCTGCCGCCGTTCGCGGCCATCGTCGCCGCCGGGGCGCGCGCCGTGATGACCGCGCACATCCGGGTGCCGGCGCTCACCGGCGCCGACCCGGCCACCTTCAGCCGAGCCGTCCTGGTCGACCTGCTGCGCACCGAGTACGGCTTCACCGGCACCGTCATCACCGACGCACTGGAGATGAAGGGCGCCGCGGTGGCCGCCGGCGGCGTCGGACCGGCCGCGGTCCGGGCCCTGAGCGCGGGCGCCGACCTGCTCTGCATCGGCGCGAAGGTCGACGCCGAACTGGTCGAGCGGGTGGCCGCCGAGATCGTCGACGCGCTCGCCGACGGCCGGCTGGCGAGGGCGCGGGTCGAGGAGGCGGCCGGCCGCGCCGCCGACCTCGCCGCCTGGACCCGGGCCGCCGGCGGGTCGCCGGTCACCGGCGACACCGAGCTGGGGTACTCGGCAGCGCGTCGAGCGGTCCGGGTGGACGGCCTGCTCACCGGCCTGGACCAGCCACTGGTGGTGCAACTGCACACCGAGTCGACGATTGCCGAGGGCCGGGTTCCGTGGGGCCTCGGTCCGCACCTGGACGGGGTGCCGGAGATCCGGGTGATCGCCGCCGAGACCGACCCGGCCACCCTGCGCGGGTTGGCTGGCGACCGCCCCATCGTGCTGGTCGGGCGACACCTGCACCGGCTGCCCGGCGGCCCGGAGCTGATCGCCGAGTTGGCGGCTCAGCATCCGGTGACAGTTGTGGAGATGGGCTGGCCGGCACAGTGGCGGCCCGCTGGCGTCCGCGCCTTCGTCACCACCTACGGCGCGAGCCACGCCAACGGTCGCGCCGCGGCCGAGGTCCTCGGCCTGGCCGGCTGAGCCACGGCGCCATCCGGCCGGGCTGAAACGCTCGGCCGGAGGGCGCGCTCTCGGCGGCGCACCAGAGTGTCCACAGTCACTGGCCGCCACTTCTTGAACATGTTCAATATCAGCCCTAGTCTGATGACGTCGGTAGTTGAACACGTTCAAGAAGGGCGTCCACATGGACATCAAGGTCTGGATGTACGTGATCTACCTCGCGGTCAGCGTCGGCCTGACCATCTGGGTGGCTCGAGCACTGTCCCGCAACGGGCTCGTCTTCCTGGAGGAGGTGTTCGCCGAGAAGCGACTCGCGCAAGCGGTCAACAGCCTCCTCGTGGTCGGCTTCTATCTGCTCAACCTCGGCTACGTCACTGTGGCGATGAAGCACTCCGACCCGGTGCGTTCGACAAGCCAGGCCATGGAAGAACTGTCACTCAAGATCGGCTTGGTGCTGCTGGTGCTCGGCGCGCTGCACTTCTTCAACGTCTTCGCACTCGGCCGCTACCGCCGAAACCGTCTCCGCCAGCTCGCCACCCACCCCCCGATCGCCCCGATCGGCCGACTCCCCATGCAACCCGCCCCGGCCGGACCGCAGTTTGTCGGCGCGTACCCGGGCGGAGGGCAGCAGACCGGCGCCCACCCGGTCGGACCCCAGCCGGGTGGCCCGCAGCCCGGTGGTCCGCAGCCCGGTGTCGGCCCGACGAACAACCCACCGACCCGATGACAGTGCCCCCGACCGACGGCGTCGGCCGGCTCCCGGATCCCACCGCTCACTCCGGCGGTGGGATCCGGGGGTTCATCGTCCTGTTCGACGCGGCCTGCCCGCTCTGCCGCGCCGCCCGCCGCTGGTTGTCGTCCCGTGCCCAGCTCGTACCCCTGGAGTTCGTGCCGGCCGGGTCCGCCGAGGCCCGGCGGCGCATCCCCGGCCTGGACCACGACGCGACGCTGCGCGACCTCACCGTGATCGCCGACACCGGCGAGGTGTACGCGGGCGACGGCGCCTGGTTCGCCTGCCTCTGGGCGCTGGCCGACCATCGATCCACGGCCGGGCGGTTGGCCCGACCGCACCTGCTGCCCCTCGCCCGGCAGACGGTGGCAGCCGCCTCGGCGATCCGGGAGCGGATCCGCGACCCGCGGGCCGAGCCGACCGACGAACCGGCGGGATACGGTGAGCCCGATGACCGAGCAGCCTGCGCAGACGACCACTGCGGGTGACCCAGCAACCGCCCGAGGCGAGCAGACCCGGCAGCTGATCCGGGACACCGCGATGCGGCTGTTCCGCGAACGCGGGTACGCCCAGACCACCATGCGGGCGATCGCGCAGGAAGCCGGCGTGGCGGTCGGCAACGCCTACTACTACTTCGGTTCCAAGGACCACCTGATTCAGGAGTTCTACGCCCAGGCCCAGGTCGAGCACCGGGCCGCCGCGCAGCCCGTGCTCGATCGGGAGGAGGCGTTCGGTCCCCGGCTCGCCGGGGTGCTGCACGCGGGGATCGACGTGTTGACGCCCTCACACGGGTTCGCCGCGACCTTCTTCAAGACGGCGGCGGAGCCCACCTCCCCGTTGAGCCCCTTCTCCGCGGAGTCCTCCGGCCCCCGAGAGGCGGCCATCGACCTCTTCGGCGAGGTGTTGACCGGCTCGACCGCCACTGTCGACGCCGAGCTGCGTCCGCAGCTGCCCGAGCTGCTCTGGCTCGCGTACATGGGCGTGATCCTCTACTGGGTGCACGACCGATCGCCGGACCAGACCAAGACCCGCCAGCTGATCGACGGGGCCGTACCACTGGTCGACCGGCTCGTGGCGCTGTCCCGGCTCCGGGTCCTGCGGCCGGTGACCCGACAGGTGCTCGACCTGATTCGCACGCTCCGTCACTGATCCGGCCGGCACCGACCGGCCAGCGAAGCCGCAGGTCAAGTCTGGTTTTCGACACTCCGAACCGACAGCTTCAACCTTGCCCCGAGCCAATTCGATACGTAGCGTGATCGACACGTAGCGGCTCGCCCACGGCGCGGCCGCTACACCCGGTACCGGGGCCTGGGGGGAGGTTGCGGACCGTGGATCCGGCCCGGGATCCACGGTCCGCGCCGGTACACACCGCCCCGCCCCCGCCCCCTCCCGCGCCGATCTTGCAGTTTCGGTTGCCTGGATGCGTGAAATGCCCGTCATGTCGCGACAGAAAGCGCAAGATCGCGGGCCTCTGCCGGTCAGCGGGGATAGACGCCGTACGCGCGCCAGCCCCGGTCCGGGAAACCGGCCGCTTCGGCGACCCGGGCCGAGGCGTGATTGTCCCGCTCGTGCAGGTAGGTGGGGACCGCCCCCTCGTCGAGCACCCGCCGCGCCGCCTGGGCCACCAGTCGACGGGCCAGACCGCGCCCCTGGGCCGCCGGCACGGTACCGACGGCCAACTCGTGCCCGTACGCGTCGTGCCGTTTGATCCCGGCACCCGCCAGGTAGCCGCCGTCCGGGTCGCGGACCACCAGCACCGGCCGGTCGAAGAGTCGCAGCCACGGTGGCAGCCCGGTGGCGGTCGGCTCGGTCCACTCCCCCACGTCGGGCAGCGGCGCGGGCGCCAGGGTCCACCGGAAGAGGCCGTCGTGTACGCAGAAATCGGGCCGGCCGACGGTCTCCGGCAGTGCGGCGAGCAACCGAGCCGGTGTACGGCTGACCAACGCGCGGGTCGCCGCCACGCGGTCCGGTGCCACGGAGAGCACGGCGCTCTGCCCGGTGTCCACGGCGAGCGCGGGGCGTAGCCGGCCGTCCCAGGCCGGTTCGGCCCGCCGCTGCGAGGCGACCACGTGCAACCCCGGCCCGGCCGGCCACTGGCCGAGCCAGGTGGCCAGGTGCAGGTGGAGTCGCCGGTCGAGCATGCGCACCTCCCCGTCACCCGACCCGTCGTCGATCACCGTACGCCGGACGGCAGGGCCGGGCGCAGGATACGTCAGGGCCGGGCGGTAAAGGGGTGCGGGAACCAGGCGTGCGAATCGACCGTCATATGTATTTCCATACCTGGACACCTTTGTTTGGGACGGTGAACGCATGCCGATTCAGCCGAGCGACCACTACCAGCAGGACCCCGAGCGACTCTGGCAGGCGGCGGAGGCCGTCGGAGGCAATCCGCCCCAGCCGCGCTACCGGAACCCGCGGACGATCGGCGGCGCGCTGTCGTGGGCCGGGCTGAACAAGCTGTCCGTCGGCAGCTCCGGTCGGCACCGCCTGAACACCCACTGACGCACCGCCGCTCGGGTGGCACCGAGGGTGCAGCCTCCGACGTTCGGAGCGACACACCGGAGGAGGTCCAGCGGCGGCTTTCGCACACCTGTCGGGTAATTTCTTGTGGTCCGCCATCCCGGCCTACGACAGGAGAAGCTCCGCGCATGGGCAAGAAGACGATTCACGTCTCCGACTTCACCGGCACGGTTCTGCAGCAGGACGACGAGGTGGTCCGCGTCGTCGTGCTGGAGCACCCGGACCTGGTCGCCGGGCCCGTGCAGTTGGATGCCACCCCGGGCGAGGTGGAGAACATCGACGACGCCGCGCTGGACGTCGCGGTGGTGGAGATCCACGACCGGCACGGTGGCGGCGAGCCCCGCCGGGTGGTGTTGACCGCCAGCGAGTTCGACGCGATGGCCACCGACGTGCCGATGGCGCAGCTGTTGAAGACGGCCGAGCGGGTCCGCCCACCCAAGGCCCGCAAGACCACCGAGAAGATCGACTACGGCACGCTGGAGCACGCCGGCAAGCCACACCGGGGCCGGGTCACCGAGGAGGAGGCCCGCCTGGTGCGTGAGCAACTCGACGAGGTCAACAAGCGCCTCGCCGACGCGGGCGTACGCCAGATCGACCCGGCCGATCCGGAGCACGCCCTGCGTTACGGCTTTCCTGAGGTCCCCTGACGCCGGGTTCTCACTTCTTTCCGACGGCGGCGGCGAGGGCGGCGGCCAGGTCGGCCTCGACCGTCGCCTTGTCCAGGCCGAGGTTGGTGAGCACGCCGGCGCCGTCCTCCTGCTCCAGCAGGGCGAGCAGGATGTGCTCGGTGCCGATGTAGTTGTGCCCGAGGCGCAGCGCCTCCCGGAAGGTCAGCTCCAACGCCTTCTTGCCGCGTGCGTCGTACGGGATGAGGTCCGGGACCTGCTCGACCCTCGGCGGGAGGACGGCGCCGACCGCCTCCCGTACCACCTCGGGGGTGGCGCCGCGACCGGCCAGCACCCTGGCGGCCAGCCCGTCCGGCTCGGCCAGCAGGCCCAGCACCAGGTGCTCGGGGCCGATCTCGGCGTTGCCGCTGGCCCGGGCCTCCTCCTGCGAGGCCATCACCACGTTGCGGGCGCGAGGGGTGAACCGGCCGAAGCCGGCGTTGGGGTCGAGCGCGGCCGTGTCGGTCGCCTTCGGCACGAAGCGCTTCTGGGCGGCCTGCTTGCTGACCCCCATACTGCGGCCGATGTCGGTCCAGGAGGCGCCCGAGCGCCGGGCCTGGTCGACGAAGTGCCCGATCAGGTGGTCGGCCACCTCGCCGAGGTGGTCGGCGGCGATGACCGCGTCGGTGAGTTGGTCGAGCGCGTCGGTGTGCGCCGTCTTGATCGCCTGGATCAGGTCGTCGAGCTTGACGGTGTTACCCATTTGGAGAGGATCTGTCATGCGTCAACCATAGGTTGACGCACCCGTGTCGTCAACCCCGAGTTGACGATGTGGCGTCCAGTCAGGCGGCGTACTCCGGCAGGAGTCGAGCGACGGCCGCGGGCGAGGGCATGCCGGCGATCTCCTCGGCGATCAGACGGGCCGCGTCGCGCTGCTCGCCCTGCCCCCGCCGCGGCAGCAGCAGGCGCGCCTGCTCGGCGATGGCGCTCGCGTCCACCTCGCCCGGAAGGAGCCGCACCGCGACGCCGGCGGCGGCGAGCGTGTCGGCGTTGGCGAACTGGTCGGCGCCCTGCGGCAGCAGCAACTGCGGTACGCCAACCGCTAGCGCGCCGAGGGTGGTGCCGCTGCCCCCGTGGTGCACCACCACATCGACGAGCGGCAACAACTCCGCCTGCGACACCCACTGGTGAACGCTGACGTGGTCGGGGATCTCGCCCAACTGTTCGACGGGCACCCGGCCGGCCGCGACCACCACCTCGGCGTCCAGCACCGCCAGGCCGGCGATGGCGGCACGCAGCAACTCCGGCGTACCGAACGCGGTGCCGAGGGTCAGATAGATCAACGGCCGGGACGTACGACGACTCACCCGCTCGGGCAACGGGGCCGGTGTCGAGAAGGCGACCGGTCGCAGCTCGATCCGACGTTCCGTGGCGAGGAAGTCCTTGTCCTGGAGCGAGGGCGGCCAGATGTCCAGGTGCGGCCGGCCGACGACCTCGGTGTTCCTGGTGGGCGGTTCCAGGCCGATGCCCTCGGGAAACATCCGCCCGAACCCGTGCCACAGGCCCGGAATCCCGGCGCGGTGAGCTGCCACTGCCGCCCCCGGCAGCCCCCACTCGTGCACCACCAGGTCGGGCCGCAGCCGCGCCAACTCCGGTGCGAGATCCTCGGCGTACACCTCGTAGAAGGCGTCGCCGGGCCGGAACGGCCGCAGGCCGTGCGTGGCGAGCGGCGCGTGCACCTCCGTCCCGGCGGCGAAGTGGACCTCGTGCCCGGCGTCCCGGGCGGCGATCGCCAGCGGGATCAGCGGATAGGTGTGGCCGACGGACGCAAGACTGGCGAACAGCACACGCATGGCGTCGGACCCTACCTGTCGCACCGTGGGCCCGGCCGGGTCCGGCGGCCCGTATACGGTGGGCTCCGGTCGAGCGCGGTCACCGGCGGGGAGGGCGGTCATGCGTCTGCACGTGGGGTGCGCGATGTGGAGTCACCGGTCGTGGCCGGGCCACCGGCTGCCGCCCACCGAGCGCCTGCGGCACTACGCCAGTTGGTGTGACGCCGTCGAGGGCAACACCACGTTCTACGCGACCCCGGCGCGGGACACAGTGGCCTCGTGGGCCGCCCAGACGGGTCCCGACTTCCGGTTCGTCCTCAAGCTTCCCAAGGTCATCACGCACGAACGCCGGCTCACCAACGTCGACGAACCGCTGCGCGTCTTTCTGGACGCCATCGAACCGCTCGGCCCGCGCACTCACGCCCTCTGGATCCAGTTGCCCGGCTCGTTCGCGCCCGCCGACGTCCCGACCCTGGGCCGTTTCCTGCAACAGCTTCCGCAGTCGCACCGGTATGCGGTGGAGGTCCGCCATCCCGCGTTCTTCACCGACGCCCACGCGGCCCGACTGCTCGGGGCGACCCTCGCCGCCGCCCGCGCCGAGTGGATCCCCTTCGACACGACAGCCTTCTTCGCGAGCCCGCCGACCAGCGACGCGGAACGCGACGCCTGGACCAAGAAGCCCCGCGTGCCGCTCCGGTCCCTCGCGCTGACCGACCGGCCGATCGTCCGCTACCTCGGTCGCGACGATTCGACGCGCACCGTCGAGGGGTGGCAGCGCTGGGTCGACGTGACAGTCACCTGGCTCCGCGAGGGGCGCTCGCCGACCATGTTCATCCACACCCCGGACAACGCCGACGCGCCGGCGCTCGCCCGCCGGTTCCATGACGAGGTACGAGCACGCGTACCCGGGCTCGACGCGTTGCCCGAGCCGATCCCGGTCGAGCCGCTGACGCTGTTCTGACCCGACCGGTCAACCCTGCTGGTCGAGCAGGTCGTCGAGGTGCGCCGCCGTGCTGATCAGCGAGAGATGGCTGAACGCCTGCGGGAAGTTGCCGATCTGCTCACCGGTCGGCGCGATCTCCTCGGAGTAGAGGCCGAGCGGGTTGCTGTAGGTGAGCATCTTCTCGAAGGTCAACCGGGCGTCGTCGATCCGGCCGGCCAGGGCGAGCGCCTGCACGTACCAGAAGGTGCACATGTTGAAGGTGCCCTCGGTGCCGGCGAGGCCGTCCGGCGAGGCTCTCGGGTCGTAGCGGTAGACCAGGCTGTCGGAGACCAGCCCGGTGTCCATCGCCCGCAGCGTCGACTCCCACATCGGGTCGGTCGGCGAGATGAAGTTCAGACCGGGCATAGCCAGCAGCGACGCGTCCAGGATGTCGGAGCCGTAGTGCTGCACGAACGCGCCACGTTCCTGGTTGAACCCCCGCGTCATCACCTGCTGGTAGATGGCGTCACGTTCGGCGGACCAGCGGGCGATGTCACCGGGGCGGCCCCGGCGTCGCGCGATGCGGATGGCCCGGTCCAGCGCGACCCAGGACAACACCCGACCGTAGGTGAAGTCCTGCCGACCGGAACGGGTCTCCCAGATGCCGTCCTCGGGCTGGTCCCAGTGCGCACAGAGCCAGTCCATCAAGCCGGCCGTCTTGCGCCACCCCTCGTACGGCGCGATCAGCCCGTTGCGGTCCGCGAGCTCCAACGAGACGAGCGCCTCGCCGTAGATGTCGAGTTGGAGTTGCCCCGCGGCGCCGTTGCCGATCCGCACCGGCGCGGAGCCGCGGTATCCCTCCAGGTGACCCAGCACCTCCTCGGGGAGGTCCGGTGAGCCGTCGATGCGGTACATGATCTGCAGGGGAAGGTTGCCGTCCCGTGCCTCACGGATGCGCGCGTCGAGCCAGAGCAGATACTTCTCGGCCTCGTCGGTGAAGCCCAGGCGCAGCAGCGCGTGCACGGAGAAGGACGCGTCCCGGATCCAGGTGTAGCGGTAGTCCCAGTTCCGCTGCCCGCCGATCTGCTCGGGCAGCCCCGCGGTGGGCGCGGCGACCAGGGCGCCGGTCGGTGCGTACGTCATCAGCTTGAGGGTCATCGCCGACCGCTCGACCGTCTCCCTCCAACGGCCCTTGTACCGGGAACCGCTCACCCACCGCCGCCAGTAGTCGCGGGTCTCGGCGAGCAGATCGCACGCCTCGTCGGTGCTGAGTGCGCGGGGTGCGTGCGGACAGGCAGTCTCCAGGGTCACCCCGCCGATGTCACCGGCGTGCAGGGTGAACGACGCGGACACCCCGTCGGCGTCGCGTTTGATGTTTCGCGTCTCGAACTCGCGGAGCGAGTTCTTGAAGGCGGCGAGGGTGAAGCTCATCGTCGCGCTGCGGAAGACGTCGCCCTCGGGGTGCACCTCCAGCTCGTACGGATCGCGCCCGTAGTTGAACCGTGGGTGGCAGTGGAAGCGGAACCGCATGCTCCCCCGGACCATCCGTACCAGCCGGATCAACCGGTGCCGGTCGGTGGCCTCCGCACCTGTGACCGGCATGAAGTCCAACAGCTCACCGACACCGTCGGCGCTGTGGAACCGGGTGATCAGGATCGGCGTACCGGGCAGGTAGAGCTGCTTGCTCGTGTAGTCGACGCCGTCGGGCGAGAGCTGGAAGTGGCCGCCGTTGCGGCGGTCCAGCAGCGCGCCGAAGACGCTCGGCGAGTCGAAGCGGGGCGCGCAGAACCAGTCGACAGTACCGTCCGTGCTGATCAGCGCCGCGGTCTGTAGATCACCGATCAGACCGTGGTCCTCGACTGCCGGGTAGCTGTCCACGCTGTCCCCCGCCATCAGTACTGGCAATGGCGGCGACTACCCGGGCACCGTCGAAAGATGCGGCCCGCGGCTGGACACGGTCGAGACCACCGCTCATTGCGGAAGCACACCTTCCGCAATCGTCGATAGCGTCACCACCGACGACATCGACGAGAGGACACCCGATGAGCCTGCGAGGATTCGCCACCCTGAACATCTGGGCGGACGACGTGGAAGCGGCCACCGCCTGGTACGCGGACTTCCTCGGCGTCGAGGCGTACTTCATGCGCCCCGGCCCCGACGGACGCCCGGCCTACACCGAGTTTCGCATCGGGGACTACCAGGCCGAACTGGGCATCATCGATCGCAAGTTCGCACCGG
The DNA here is from genome assembly GCF_022229005.1 of Micromonospora trifolii. GTDB lineage: Bacteria > Actinomycetota > Actinomycetes > Mycobacteriales > Micromonosporaceae > Micromonospora > Micromonospora trifolii. The sequence continues at coordinate 104,386 of NZ_JAKKFD010000015.1, read as the reverse complement.
CCGGCGCGGCGACCGGACCCGGCGGCGTGGTCATGCACTGGTACGTCGACGACCTTGACGCGACAGTCGAGCGGCTGCTGGCGATGGGTGCCACGGAGTACCAGCCGATCACTCCGCACGGAGACGAGGGGTTCATCACCGCGGCGGTGGTCGACCCGTTCGGCAACGTGCTGGGGGTCATGAAGAACCCGCACTACCTCGACGTCCTCGCCTCACTGAAGACCACCTGAGGGGGCGCGCGCGGCGTTCCCGACGCGCGGCTGGGGGCTCGGCGACAGTGGCGGAGGTGCCGGGGTGGGTCAGTCCCACTCGTCCCGGTCCGCCGTCCGCCGCACCAACGCTGCGGCCTCGTCGGCGTTCAGCCCGCTGGCCATCAACAGGTCGTGTGCCGACGTGCGGAAGTCACCCGCAGCGATCATGCCGGAGTAGCCCAGCCGGTGGGTGTGCGGGCGGGTGGGGTCCGACGCCGCGGGTCCCTGCGCCTTACCGACCAGCTCGACGGCGGTCAGGATCTGCTGGCGCGCCTGTTGCGGCTCGGCCCGGGCGCGGATCGCGCATCGCAGCGTCTGCACGCTGTCGGCCAGCAGGTCGATGGCCGCGGGAAACTCGTCCGGCACCGGTTCGCCGTCCCGCAGGGCCCTGGTGAGCCTCCTCGCGATCGCTCGCAAGCTGTACAGGGTGCGTTCCATATGTCGGACGGCATCGGTGTAGTAGGCCAGGGATGGGCGCTCCCGCCAGCGCAGTGGTGCCAGTCTCACCACCTCCTGTGCGGCGCCCAGGCCCTCGTCGAGCACGGTCAGCCGGGAGCCGAGACCGCGTAACGCATCCAGGCTCCGCTGTGCGCCGTCAAGATCCCGAAGGCGTAGCGCCCCGGCCAGGTCATGCATGGCGGCGATGGCCGGGTCGAGGACGGGTTCGGCCAGACGCCGCACGGTCCGTTGCGGGTGGATGGGCACCACCAGCAGACCGACCGCCAACCCGACCAAGCCGCCGACCGCGGCATCGACGAAGCGAGGAACGGACAGGTCACGCACTGGCGGTTCCAGTGTGGCGATGAGCACCGCTGTGCCACCGGCCTGGGTGAGCAGGGAGCCACCTCCCTTGAGCAGGATGGCGACGATGATCGCCAGTACGACGACCAGGCCGGTCTGCCAGGGCCCGATGCCGAACAGCGGCATGACCGCGTCGCCGACGGCGAGCCCGAGAACGACCCCGACCAGCAGCTCGATGGTGCGCCGCAGGCGTGAGCCCATCGCGGCGGCCACGATGCCGACAGCTGTGGTGGGCGCGAGCACCGGGGCGGGGTTGTCCAGGAACTGGGCCCCCACGAACCAGGCGATCGTCGCGGCGACGCCGGCCTGCACGGCGAGGAGCCCGTAGAGGCGCAGGCGCCAGGCGCGGGAGCGCACCCCGTGCCGCACCCGCTCGCGCAGGCCGTCCCACGTTCGGTCGACCCGGGACACCCCGTGCGGGGGCGGGTCGTTGTCAGCTGCCGGCTCCTGCGTGGCGGGCATCCGCGCCGCTTACCCGGCGGAGACGTACCTATCCGGCCAGAGCTGAATGGTGTGGTGTCCCGTCAGTGGGCGGGGTTCGGCGTGTGCGGGAGTTTGCCGAGTTGGCGCCAGTTCGTCTCGGCGACGTCGACACCGTAGTGCTTGGCGGCGGCGAGAATGTTCTGGAAGGCCAGGTCGCGGTCCTTGTCGGTGACGCCCTGCACCTGATCGAACCGGGCGATGGCGTTGCGGACGTGGCTGGCATCGGTCATCGGTTCCTTGCGTTTGTCGGGGAACGCGAAGACGCTCTCCGGCAGCTCGCGCTTGTCCTTGTCCGACAGGCCGCCGTGCTTCTCGTGGGGCTTCCAGGTTGATGTCATCGCCCAGCATTACCCGCGCGCTGTCCGGCAGCACCTCCGCAACCGACATTTGCCGGACAGGGCCCGCGTACTTTAAGGAAGGTTTAAAGACCTTCCGGGCGCGGGCCGGAAGCGCCTAGCATTCGGCCGCCGTGGCCGTTCGGGTCATCCTGGCGTCCACTCGTTGGGAGTGACAGTGTCGTACGACAGCGCGCCACCGCCCCGTCATCGCGTCCCTGGCTGGCTCGGCCGCAACAGGCTGGGTGTGGCCGTCGGCGCGGCGGCCGTACTCGTCATCGCGGCGGGGGGCGTGTACCTGGGTTCAGGCGCACCGCAGCCCGAGCCGTCGAACGCGGCCAACGCCCTCGACTACCCGTCGTCACCGGCCGGGCAGCCGGCGGCGACCGGCGTGGCGGTGTCGGCCTCCGCGACGCCGTCAGCCTCCACGACCCCGTCGCCCGGCGCGACGCCGTCGACCGCAGCCGCGCCGAAGGTCCCGGCAACCGGCTGGATTCCGGTCGACCGGGCAGCCTGGAAGGCGCAGGCCGACGCGTACCGGGCGTTGACGATCGACCCCGTCCCGTCCGGGGTGGGCAACCTGCCGGAGTTCCGGGCGGACTGCCAGTACAGCCACCGGCTACCGGATGACCCGATCGTCGCCCCCGGACTCCCGGGCGCGTCACACATGCACTCGTTCGTCGGCAACAAGGCCGTCGACGCGAACACCGTCGCCGGGGACCTGACGAAGTTCACTGCCACCTCCTGCAAGCCGGTCCAGGACCACTCCGCCTACTGGGTGCCCACGCTCTACGACAACGCGACGGGAAAGCCGGTCGAGACCACCGGGTTCCGGGTCTACTACCGCTCGCTCGCCAAGAACTCGACCGGCCAGATGCCGATGCCCAACGGCCTGCGCATGATCTCCGGTGACGCCAAGAAGAAGAAGCCGACCCCGCGCGGCGCGACCGGCCAGTTCTACTGCGCCTTCTACGGCCCCGGTGACCTCGACGGCATCGCCCGCAGCACCAACGGCAACTGGCCGATCTGCGGGGGCGACGCGACGCTGCACTTCATGATGCAGTTCCCGGACTGCTGGGACGGCAAGCACCTGGACAGCCCCAACCACAAGGACCATGTGGCGTACGGCAGCGGCAACTCCTGCCCGACCAGTCACCCGGTCCGGATCCCGGCGATAACCTTCGACATCCAGTACCCGGCGAAGGGCACCCCGGCGGGCTACTACCTCTCCTCCGACAAGGAGGGCAAGAGCGCCTCGTCGATGCACGGCGACGCGTTCGTGATGTGGGACGTCAACACCATGAACAAGCGCACCAGGAACTGCGTCCAGGGACGCCGGACCTGCGACAACTACGGCTATCAAAAGTAGCCGGGGCCAGGCCCGTGTCGGCCTGGCCCCGGAGTCTGGTCGGGTCAGCTACGCAGCGTCCACCGCTGGTTCGTGCCGCCGTTGCAGGACCAGAGGATGAGCTTGGTGCCGTTGGCGGTGGCGGCGCCATTGGCGTCGAGGCAGAGCCCGGACTGGGCGTTCGTCACGGTGCCGTTGGCGTTGAGGTTCCACTGCTGGTTGAGCCCGCTGTGGCAGTCCCAGATGATGACCGCGGTGCCGTTGGCCGTGCCGGCCCCGGAGGCGTCCAGGCACTTGTTGCCATACACGGTCAGTTGCTTGCTGGCGGTCTGGGTCCACCGCTGGTTGGTGCCCGTGGAGCAGTCCCAGAGTTGGGTCTGGGTGCCGTTGGTGGTCGAGGAGTTGGGCACCTCGGCACAGCGACCGGACTGGGCACCCACGAGTTGTCCACTCCCCGTACCGCTGCCACCGCCCTGCTGCTGCCGGACGATCGCTGTCGACTCGGCCGACCGGTTGCCCTGTGCGTCGACGACGTAGAGCCGGTACTCGCCCTGAGTTGCCGGCACGGCGATGGACGTGGCGGTGCCGGCTGCCCTGGTCATCGTCGCCCCGGCGGTGAAGGTGGTCGTGCCGTACGGCGCCAACCAGACCGACTTGGTGGCGTCGCCGATGCTCCGGATCGGGATCGACGCCGTGGCACTGGTGACGAAGGTGCTGGCTGGCAGCACATAGTTCGGTGCGGAGAAATTGCTCGCCGGAATGACGTCCCGGTAGGCGTCCTCAAGGCCGGAGTTCGCGGCTATGCCGTATGCCGCCGCCGGCCAGACATAGTCGGACGAGACGAGGATGTCGGCGACGGTGCTGTTCGGCAGATTCTTGTTCGAGACCTTGTTGATCGGGCCGTAGATCTGCGTGATGCTCAGATCGTGCTTCCGCCCGAAGTCGTCCGAATTGATCATCCAGGTGACGTTCTTGTCGATACTCAGGACGTTGTCGCGGAACGTGATGAACGCCGATCCCTCATCCGGGTGCAGTCCGTACTTGTGGCCCGACGGAACACCCTGGAGATAGTTGTTGGTGATGGTGGTCCCGGGCTGGCTCCCGAGCGTGTAAATGGGGGCCGTGTCGCTGAGGCGCTGCACAGTGTCGATGATGTGGTTGTAGCTGATGGTGTTGTTTCTCGCCGTGGTGGTCGGTCGGTTCGGCACGATCGAGCCCGACGACCCGTCGAAGTTCCACCAGCCCCAGCCGAGCGTGATGCCGGACCACGGGGTCTTCTCGATCCGGTTGCGCTGGATGGTGAGGGTGTCGACGAAGTACGCGGAGATGGGGCTGTGCCCGTTGAACAGAACCGCGCTGTCGTAGAGGTAGTTGTTCTTGATGTCGATGTTCTTCGGTAGCCCCTCGACCGACGCGGAGTACTTCTCCCGGTTGGTCGACGTGCCGTCGCCGATGTAGACGTGCTGCGGATGGCCCACGAGGATCGCGGACCCGGCGACGTCGTTGGTGTGGTTGCCGATCAACTGCGTGCTCTGCACGTCGTTGACCATGCTGATCCCGTCGGCACCGGTGTGCTGGATCCGGTTGCGTTGCAGGAGGATCCCGTCGGCGTTCTGCACCTGGACGATGCCGGGGACCACGTCGACGTTGCGGTAGTGGTAGACGTGGAAGTTGCCCTTGGCGTACACGTTCGCGCTCAGATTGCCCTGCTGCGCCTGCTTGAGGACCGAGCCTGCGACGTTGACCAGGTTCCAATCGGAGTGCTGCACCGTCAGGCCGGAGAACGTGATGTTGCGCGCGTGGCTGCTCGTCGAGGTGCCGGCGACCCGCAGCACTGTGGAGACGTTGTTCGGCGCGTAGACCGTCGCTGTCGACATGTTCTCGGCGCTGGCCTTGTAGTAGTAGAGCGTGCGGCTGGTCTTGTCGAAGTAGAACTCCCCGGGGGCGTCGAGGAACTCGTAGGCGTTCATGAGCTTGTGAGTGCCACCCACCTGGGCGTTGCCGTTGAACGAACCCTGGGCGATGGCCGCCCCGGGTTGCTGGAAGAGAGCGACCCGGTTCGCGCCGTCGGAACTCGTGGTCACCTGGCGGACGCCCACGATGGCAGTGGTCCAGGTCGTTCCGGTCTCGATCTCGATGTCGTCCTGGTTGTTGGCGACGGCCGGGAAGTCGTTCAGGCCGTATTTCGCGCCGTCGCACTGCGAGCCCGACTCCCAGGCCCAGGAGGCCTGGTTGGCGGTGATGTTGTACGTCCCGTAACAGCCCGCCGAGCTGATCGTCTTCGACGCCATGAACGCGCGCTTGTCATTGACGTAGAGCGCCCGCAGCTTGTTGGCGCGGTCGAGCGGAGCCTTCCAGATGTTGCCGCTGTGCTGGCTCCACCCGGTCACCTGGACGCCACCGTCGAGGACGGGCTTCTCGTTGCTGTAGGCCGCGTAGCTGACCCGGAATCCGTTGGTGCCGGAGTCGCTCGTTCCGAATTCGACGGTGCTGCTGACCGGATAGGTGCCACCACGGAGGTAGACGTTGACGTCGCCGGTCATGTTCGTGTTTACCGTACGAACGACGTCCCGGGCGCGTTGGACAGTCCGGAATGGCGACTCCAGAGTGCCCGGATTGGCGTCGTTACCGCCCGGGGCTACATAGTAGGTCGCCTGGACCGCGGCCGAGGCCGGCAGTTGGTTTGTCAGCACTGCCGGCAGTGTGGCGGCGACAAGCGCCGCCACCGCCAACACTGACATTCGAGCGGTGGATATGGCTGACTTCACGTCTGTTCCTCTCACTGGTCGTCGATGTGGTGCCCAAAGTGCGTATCGAGCGACGAGTACGGAACAGCGACGCCACTAAGGGCCGGCGGGGACTTCCGTCGCCCCGACCGCACTCTTTGTTAACCGCCCCGAAATTCTTACTGGGAGCGTAGGTCACACGTCTGACCAATGCAACCGGCAATTGGAGGGCGTCTATGCAGAAATGCCGTCGGATCGGGCAGATCAACCATGCCGTCCGCGCACCTCTGCCTACGTCGTCCGACGAATCCCCAGCGACGACGTGGGCTCGCCGTGGAGGCCCGCGACCACTCGCACACGCCTCGACGGCCGGCGACCGGACGGTGGCGTGGGGCTTGCCCGCAGCGCGGGGGCGCTGAACGTCGCGTGCAGTCGGGGCGACCCAGGGAGCGCCGGGCCAGGGAGCGTCGGGCCAGGGAGCGTCGGGCCAGGGAGCGTCGGTGCTCCGGCCTTCCTTTGGAGCTGAATCGCCTACGACATCACCGACTGCCGGCCCCCTCGCCTGACTCGCTTGCGGCATCAGCTCCATAGGCGCCGCAGTTGCTGAGCCCACCCGTCAAGGCGGGTCACGTGGAGGCTCAGCGACCCCGGGCGGGACCGACGATCAACCCGCGACCAGGAACTGATCAGTCGAGACGCTCCGAGGCCGAAAGACTCCGAAACTTTCGGCGGTCTCGGTAGTCGATGCGACGTCCCGGGCATGCCCACGTCAGGCGCCCCGCACCCTCGCCAGCCGGCCCCGGGACCTGCATGTGCGCACGGATCACACATTGACTTCGGTTGATGTTCTGCTTACAGTCACCAACGAAATACCGAAAGTTTACCGAAAAGTAGCCCGGAGGTCCGGCCACCTTCGCAGGTCGCCACGCAGCGACGGCGGACCTGGCGTCGGCCCACTCCGGCGTGAACCAGGAGGAACCCCAGCGATGTCGCAGCTCGTCCTGTTCGCGATCGACATCTGCGCGGTGGCGCTGCTCGTCTTCGGGCTCTACTTCCCCCGGCACCGCCGGCGCGACCTGGTCGTCGCCTACCTGGGGGTCAACGTCGGCGTCCTCGCCGTGGCGAGCGCGCTGAGCGCCAGCGACGTCGGTGCCGGGCTCGGGCTGGGGCTGGCGCTGTTCGGAGTGCTCTCCATCATCCGACTCCGGTCGACGGAGCTCGACCAGCACGAGGTCGCGTACTACTTCTCCGCTCTCGCACTGGGGATTCTCGGCGCACTCAGCACCACCTCGGTCTGGCTCAGCGGAGGCCTGATGGCACTCATCGTCGCGGTGATGTTCGTCGGCGACCACCGACGGCTGCTCCGGCACTACCGGCACCAGATCATGGTGCTCGACTCCGCCGTCACCGATCACGTCGCTCTCGTCGCCCAGCTGGAGCAACTACTCAACGCCCGCGTGCACAACGCCATCGTCCAGCGGCTCGACATGGTCAACGAGACCACAGTGGTCGACGTCCGATACTCGGTCGCCCGGCGCAGCGCGGCGGCCGGCACCAGCAAGTCGGTCCGGGCCGGGGCGCTCCGATGAGCGCGCCACCGCTGGGCACGCTGGCACCGATCGCACTCGCCGAGGTGATCGACCGAGCGGCGCTGCAGTGCAGGGTGGACCGCAAGTACGTGATCGCGGTGGACGAGTTGCCGCACCTGCTGGACCAGCTCACCCCGTACGCCCGGGTGCTGGACATCGATGGCGAGCGCAGCTTCCGGTACGAGTCCGTGTACTTCGACACGCCCTGTCTGGCCAGCTACCACTGCGCCGCGTACCGGCGGCGCAGGCGCTTCAAGGTACGGACCCGGACCTACCTCGACTCCGCCCAGTGCTGGCTGGAAGTGAAGATCAGCGGAGCGCGCGGACGGGTCACCAAGCACCGACTGCCCTATCTCGTCGAGGACCGCCGCACCGTCCGGTCCGGGCGCGGGTTCGTCGACGAGGTGCTCGATCGGGAGTCGATCCTGTCCGATCTCGTCGGCAGCCCGCTCGAGCCGGTGCTGGTCACCAGCTACCGTCGCTCCACTCTGCTGCTGCCGTCGACCGCGAGCCGGGTCACCATCGACACCGGGCTCACCTGGCAGGACGGTGACCGCACCCTGCGGCTGCCCGGCATCGCCGTGGTCGAGACCAAGACCAGCTCGGCCCCTTCGCTGGTCGACCGCGTGCTGTGGCAGCGCGGGAACCGGCCCGTCCGCATCTCGAAGTACGCCACCGGTCTCGCTGCTCTCCGCCTGGACCTTCCAGACGTGCCGTGGCGACGGACGCTACGCCGCCATTTCCGCGCCGACCCGTCCTCGGCGTTCCTGGAGTTGGCAGTTCCCACCCGATCAGAACAGGAGGCATCGTGCGCATGACCACCCGCAACACCGGTCTTCCGCTGGGGGCCCTTCGTGCCGCCGGGATCGCCGCCACCACAGTGTTCGTCGCAGGGCTCCTCGTGGTGTCGTCGCCGCCGGCCGGCGCCGAACCCGTCGCGACTGCCCAGGCCGCCCAACCGGTCACCGAACTCCTCGCCGGCACCCCGGCCGCCGATGCCGCCGCCGCACCCGACGACCTGGTCGGCGACATCACCTTCTCGGTGCCCAGCGGCACCTTCCAGGGGGAGGTGGCGGTGACGCTGAGCAGCACGGTCAGCGGTGCCCAGATCCGCTACACCACCAACGGGCAGCCGCCCACCGGCCAGTCGTCGCTCTATTCGGGCTCGGCGCTGCGCTTCACCCGCACCACCCAACTGCGGGCACAGGCGTTCGTCGGCCAGACACCGACGGGTGCGCCCGGCACCGCCATGTACGCGGCACAGAACGTCACCACCGCCCACGACCTGCCGGTGGTGCTGATCGACTCGTACGGCGCGGGCCGGCCCGACCGTGAGTACTTCGACGCCACCACCATGATCTTCGAACCGACGGGCGGCGGCACCACGTCGCTGGCGGCCGCCCCGACGCTCAGCACCCGAGCGGGGTTCCGGCTGCGCGGCAACTCGTCGGCGACGTTCGAGAAGACGCCGTTCCGCGTCGAGTTCTGGGACAACGAGAACGACGACGCCGACCACCCGGTGCTGGGCATGCCCGCCGACTCCGACTGGGTGTTGCGCGGCCCGTTCCCGGACAAGGCGCTGATCCGCGAGGCGCTCGTCTACGACCTCGGACGCGAGATGGGGCTGCCGGCCCCGCGCTACGCGTTCGCCGAGTTCTACCTCAACACGGACGCTGCGCCGGTGGGTGCCGGCGACTACATGGGCGTCTACATGTTCATGGAGACGATCAAGAACTCGAAGGACCGCCTCGACCTGAAGCAGTTGGACTCCGACGACGTGACACTGCCGAAGATCCAGGGCGGGTACATCTGGAAGTTCGAGTGGATGGCGGCCGAGGAGCCGACATTGCCGTGCACCGGGCCGGCGGCCACGTGCTGGAACTATCTTGAGGTCGCCGACCCGTCGCCCCTGCAACCGCAGCAACGGGAATGGCTGCGCGGTCACCTCCAGGAGTTCAACGACGTGCTGCACTCGTCGAACTTCGCCGACCCGACCACCGGATACCGCAAGTACATCGACGTCGACTCCTTCATCGACCTCATGACCGTCAACGAGCTGAGCCGGGAGATGGACGCCTACGTCCGCAGCTCGCACTTCTACAAGGATCGGGACAGCAAGATCTTCGCGGGTCCGCTGTGGGACTTCGACCTCAGCTTCGGCGTCGGTGGGTTCTTCGCCAACGACCAGGTGTCAGGCTGGCAACACCAGCAGACCCGGCAGCCGTCGGCAAACGACTGGTTCGCCCAGTTGCTGCGCGACCCCGCGTTCGTCAACCAGGCCCGGTCGCGCTGGCAGACACTACGACGGGGCCTGCTCTCCGACGCCGCGCTCCAGACCCGGGTCAACGCTCTCGCGACCCCGCTGACCAACGCCGCTCAGCGCAACTTCCAACGCTGGCCGATCCTGACGGCGCCGACGGTCAGCTTCTTCCGTACCCCGACCTCGCCCACCTGGCAGGGGCAGGTCCAGGTCATGCGGGACTGGATGCTGCGGCGCGCCGCCTGGCTGGACTCCACCGCCGGCTGGGGTGGTTCCGTCACCACCCCGCCTCCCACCACGCCGCCGCCCACCACTCCACCTCCGGCGGTCGGCTGCACCGCGACGTACGCGCTGACCAGCCAGTGGACCGGCGGCTTCCAGGGCGAGGTACGGGTCACCGCGGGAACGTCGGCGATCAGCACCTGGACGGTGACGTGGACCTTCGCCGGTGGCCAGAGCGTCAGCCAGGCCTGGAACGCGACAGTCACGAGCCAGGGATCGGCGGTCACCGCCCGCAACGTCGCCTACAACGGGGCTCTCGGCGCCGGCGCCAGCACCGCGTTCGGCTTCCTCGGCTCGTCCACCGGCACGCCCAGCACACCGACGCTGACCTGCACGGCCAGCTGACCAGCCACCGGCCCGGGGCCGGGTCGACGAATCGACCCGGCCCCGGGCTCCGGTCACCTGATGGAGAATTCCGCCAGCCGCAGCGGGGAGTCGAACACCAGGTACACGTCGTGGGTGCCGACGGCCCGGGCCAACTCGGTGCTGATGCTGACGTACCGGTAGTCGTCGCCGGTGCTGGGCACTGTGGCCGTGCCCAGCAGACGGCCGGTGGGCGACCCCAACCGGACCTGGATCGTGCCGGCGCCCGCGCCGGCCTTGGCGACAGTTGCGGTGAAGGTGCGCGCGTCGGCCCGCAGCGCGGAACCGTCGAAGGAGATCCACTGGTCGGCCGCTGTGGCGCCGACCGCCGTACCGCTGGGTTTCGTCTCGTCGACGAGCCGGGCTCCCGCGTACCTGTCGAAGTTCTCCGCCCTGGTGGGCCGGGACAGGTCGCGGGCCGGGATGGTCTCACCACGGACCCGGACCGCGGCGCGGGCCCGGATGTCCTCGGCGGACGCCCCGACCATCAGGTCGTGGACGGACGACTCGACGACCCACCGGCTGCGGGTGACGTCCCAGTGCGCCAGGTCGGCGGCGGGCAGGCGCAACGTCACCGTACGGGTCTGGCCGGGCGCGAGTTTCACCTGCTGGAACGCCTTGAGCTGGCGGATCGGGGTGGTGTCCCGCGAGGTGCGCTGGTGGGTGTAGAGCTGAACGACCTCGGTCCCGGCCCGGCTCCCGACGTTTGTGACGTCGACACTGGCCGTGATGGTGCCGTCGGCCGCGACAGACTGCGCACCGGCACGCAACTGGCCGTACCGGAAGCGGGTGTACGACAGGCCGTGGCCGAACGGGTAGAGCGGCTTCGCGCGGCTGTACAGGTAGGTCTGCCCGGAGGAGATGATGTCGTACTCCAGCAGGTCCGGCGGCAGTTGCGAGTCCGAGCGGTACCAGGTCTGGGTGAGCCGGCCGGACGGGTTGCGGTCGCCGAACAGGACGTCGGCGATCGCGTGACCGGTCTCCGCGCCCGCGTGGGTGGTCCAGACGATGGCCGGCACGTGCTCCTGCTCCCACCGGGTGGTGACCGGGTAGCTGGTCTGGAGCACGAGTACGGTCCGCGGGTTGGCAGTGGTCACGGCCTTGACCAGCGCCTCCTGGCCGGCGCTCAGCGCCGTCGAGGTCCGGTCGTGCGCCTCACGGCCGTTGATGAACGGGTTGCTGCCGACCACCAGCACGGCGGTGTCGGCCGCCTTGGCCGCCGCCACGGCCCGGTCGATTCCGCTGCTGATCACCTCACGACTGAAGTGGGTAGCGGCGGCCGGGGTCGATGCGCCGAGCTTGAGGGCACCGTCGTCGCCGACCGTCACGTACGTGTCGGTGCCGAACCAGCTCTCGGTGGTCTCGTAGCCGACGTAACGCAGCACCACCGTCCCGTCGGCCTGCGGCTCCAGCTTGAACTGCTGCTGGACGTACCAGCCGTTCGGCTGCTCGTCGCGGGTGACGAACGGCCCCCAGTTGTAGCCGAGGTAGCGGCCGTTGGCGGCGTTGCGCAACGTCACCACATCCTGCCCCCAGTCGACAACGTCGAACTGGGCGACGAGCGCCGGGGTGGCGCCGGTCCCGAGGACCCGGTCGGCGTCGGTGGTGCCGGTGGCCGAGACGTACCGGCCGGTCGCCACGTCCTTCAGGGCGATCCGGTCCGCCCCGTCGAGCCCGCTCACACTGGCCGAGCTGCCCAACCGTTCGCGGATGCCGCCGAGCGCCGTCACCTGGTACGGCAGGTCGCCTCCGTACCAGTCCGAGTAGAGGGTGTCGGCCAGCGGGCCGAGCACCGCCACCTTGCCGGTCCGGGCCGGGTCCAGCGGCAGCGCCTGCCGCTCGTTCTTCAGCAGCACCATCGCCTCGCCGGCGGCCTGCCGGGCCAGTCGCTGGTGTTTCGGGCTGTTGATGACGTCCGGGGTGATGCCGCCGTACCGGCCGCCGCCCGGGTCGAACTCACCCAGCCGGAACCGGACGCTGAGGATCTCGCGGATCCGGGCGTCGATGTCCTCCTCGGTCAGCAGACCGGCCGCCAGGGCCTGCTTGATCGCGGTGATGGTCGGCTGCGCGTTGGTGTCGTCGGTGATGAAGCTGTTCAGGCCGGCCTTGATGATCGCGGCGTTCCCCTCGGCCTGGGTCGGGTAGTACCCCTGGGAGGCGACGAGGTTGTTCGGCGCCCAGGCGTCGGTGACGTTCATCAGCGGCTGGTCGGTCCAGTCGCGGACCACTGTGGCCAGGTCCGGGTCCACGGTGGCCGGGCGACCGTTGACCAGGTTGTACGCGGCCATCATCCCGGTCGCCGCGTCGGCGGCGATGGCCGGCTCGAAGGCGGCACGGTCGTACTCGTTGAGCACCCGAGGCGGCACGTTCGAGGAGGTCACGTCGCGCCGGACCTCGTTGTTGTAGGCCAGGTAGTGCTTCAGGGTCGGTGCGCTCTTCAGATGATTCGGGTCACCGCCGGTCATCCCCGACCCGTACGCGGTGGAGATCGCGGCGGTGAGCAGCGGGTCCTCGGAGTAGCCCTCCTCGTTGCGGCCCCACCGGGGGTCGCGCAGCAGGTTGACCACCGGCGCCCACAGGTTGAGCCCCCAGACCCGGGGGTTCTGCGCGTGGTAGCCGCGCGCCTCGTCGCCGACGGCCGAACCGACCTGCCGGATCAGATCGGGGTTCCAGGTGCTCGCCATGCCCACCGGCTGCGGGAAGACCGTGCCGCGGGCCTTGACCACCGCGCCGTTGTTGTCGATGTCGGTGGACCAGGCCACCCCGTGCAGCGCCTCGGTGCCGGTCTTGAACAGGCCGATTCCCAGCCGGGGAATGGCCGGCTGGTACTGGTGCAGCCACGAGATCTTCTCGTCCTGGGTGAGCCGGCCGAGCAGGTCGTCGACCCGGACGTTCACGGGCAGGTCGGGATCTCGGAACGGGTAGGTGGGCTCGGCGAGCGCGGTGCCGGGAACGGCCGGTAGGGCTAGCAGGGCGAGCGCGAGCGCGGTGATTCCGCGCCGAAGGCGCCAGTTCCGCATGCGGTTCTCCTCATGTCGTACGGCAGACGCCCAGAGGGGCGCCGAGACCGGCGTGACCAGGCTCGGCACCCGGCTGACGGGCCTGAACGACGAATCGTCGAAGCGCTTCGACGACCCAGCCGCGTCACCACGGCCATGATTGTGTTGATCCGCGCAACTATAGATGTGCACCAATGGATGGGCAACCAGGCGCATCCCAGATAGACATTCGTTGCTCCCTCGTGTCGGTGCGTCTTGTTAGCCTCCGGCCGTGGAGGTGCGCTTGCTTGGCCCGGTCGAGGCTCTCCTCGACGGGCGCGTCGTTCCCATCCGTCGTCGACAAGAGCGACGGCTGCTCGCCATCCTCGCGATGCGACCGGGCCAGTTCCACTCCGCCGAGCGACTCATCGACCTACTGTGGGAGAGCCGGCCACCGGCACAGGCGCGGGCGGGGCTACAGGCGATGGTCTCGCATCTCCGGTCCACTCTGGAGCTGAATCGGTCGGTGGAGCCGGCGCTGCTCGCCCGACCCAACAGCTACGCGTTGGAGATCGCGCCGGAATGCGTCGACGTGCACCGCTTCACCGCCATGGTGTCCGAGAGCAGGGGCGTCGCCGACGCTGGCCAGCGCATCGCACTGCTCACCACAGCACTCGGTCTGTGGCGGGGCGCGGCCCTGGCCGATGTCTTCGACGACGTCCAGCGTGTCCGGCTCTTCCCCGATCTGGACGAAGCGCGCCTGAGCGCGCGGGAGGCGTTGCTCGACGCGCGACTCGCGGCGTGCCAACACCGGGAGATGCTGACCGCGCTCCACGAGCTGATCAGCGAGGATCCGACCCGGGAGCGCCCGGTCGAGTTGCTGATGCTGGCCCTGGGCGGGTTGAGTCGGCGCAACGAGGCCATCGCGGCGTACACCGCACTCGCCGACCGGCTCGCCGCCGATCTCGGTGTCGCTCCCGGCGAGCAGATCCAGGCAACGTATCGGGCCCTGCTCCACGCGCCAGCGCCCGAGGCCGTCGCCCCGACGACCTCGGGCAACGGGCCGGCACAGCTACCGTTGCCACCGGGGCACTTCGTCGGCCGCGGCGCCGAGTCGCGTCAGCTCGACGAGTTGCTCGCCAGAGCGGCGGGGCCACAGGTGCTGGTGTTGTCGGCTGTCGTCGGCACGGCGGGGGTCGGTAAGACGGCAACCGCCATCCGATGGGCACACAGCGTCCGGGGCCGCTTTCCGGACGGGCAGCTCTTCCTCAACCTGCGGGGTTATTCTGCCGGCCGCCCGCTGCGGTCGGCGGAGGCGCTCGGTGCCCTACTGCGCGGCCTGGGCGTCTCGGCGGCCCGCACCCCGGTCGAGCCTGCGGAGGCCGCGGCGCTGTACCGCACTGTCGTCGCCGATCGCCGCCTGCTGATCGTGCTGGACAACGCCCTCGACGCCGAGCAGGTTCGGCCGTTGCTGCCCGGCTCGGCGCACAGCCTGGTGCTGGTCACCAGCCGCGACCGTCTGACCGGGCTGGTGGCACAGGAGGACGCGCACCGCCTGACCATCGGTCTACTACCGGAGTCAGACGCGGTCGAGCTGCTCACCGTCCTGCTCGGCGACGGCCCGCGAGCCGCCGAACGCGACGCGATCCGGGAGCTCGCCCAGGTCTGCGGCCGCCTCCCCCTCGCCATTCGCATCGCGGCGGCGCTACTGCGCGACGAACCGGACCTCGCGGTGTCGGCGTACGTGCGGCAGCTGAGACAGCGGACCATCGCCGCCCTGGCGATCGACGATGACCCCAGCGTCGCCGTGCAGACGGCGTTCGACCTCTCCTACACCCGGCTCTCGGGCGATGCCCAGCGCATGTTCCGCATCCTCGGCACCGTGCCCGGCCTCGCGCTGCCAGTCGACGCGGTCGCCCACCTCGCCCAGACGACGACCGACGCGGCCCATCGCACGCTGGAGCGGCTCGCCTCGGCGCATCTGTTGGAGTGCGACGACGACCGGGTCGTCCTGCATGATCTGCTGCGGCTCTACGCCGGACAGCACAGTGCCCGGCATCCTGGCCGGTCGGAGGCGCACGGCGCACTGTCCCGCCTGTTCGCGTGGTATCTCGTCCGGGCGCAGGCGGCCGGTGACCTGCTGGCACCTGGGCGGATCCGTCTTGAGCTTCCGACCGGTCTGGCGGTGGAGGCCGCCGGCTTTGCCGACCGCGCCGCGGCACTGGCCTGGCTCGAGGCCGAGGAGTCAAACATGGTGGCGCTGATCAGAGCGAGCGCCGACGGCGCGTTGAGGGCCACTGCCGCGCTGCTCGCCGACCAGCTCCGCACGTACTTCTGGGTCACCCGCAATTCCCTGAACTGGCTGCTGGTCGCCCAGGCGGCGCTGCACGCCTCGGGTGGCAGAACACACCTCGCGCTGCGGGCATCCGCGCACCTGAGTCTGGGCAACGTGTACCACCTGACCGGCAACCACCTGGTCGCCATCGCCCACCAGCGGCGGGCGGCTCACCTGTTCCGCAAGGCCGGGCACGTGCAGGGGCAGGCCGCGGCAGCCGGCTCGCTCGGGGCGGTCTTCGGCGACCTTGGGCAACTGGCGACAGCGGCGGCCTGCTTCGAGCACGCGCTGCGGTCGAACGAACGGATCCAGCACCGCTACGGCATCGCGGTGATGTCGAGCAATCTCGGCACGATCTACGCGATGTCGGGTCGACTGCGGCTGGCGGTCGACCGGCTCACCTCGGCCATCGCCATCCACCGAGAGGACGGCGCACGGCCAAACGAGGCGGTGATCCTCAACAATCTCGGCCTCCTGCACATCAATCGTGGCGACTACCCGGCTGCCCTGGCCGAGCTCCGGGCGGCGGTACTGACGGCCCGCGAGATCGACATGGCGTCGATCGAAGCGAACTCACTGGCCGGTATCGGCCAGATCCACACGCTGCGAGGCGAGGTCGCCGAGGCGAAGGCGGCACTCGCCGCCGCTCGGGGCCTCGCCGACCGGGCCGACGATCATCTCTGCAAGGCCTCGATCGACATCGCCGAGGGATCGCTGCTCCGGTTGACCGGCGATCCCACCCGGGCGGCAGCCACGCACACCCGCGCCGCCGAGTGGGCCAGGTCAGCGCGGTTGCCGGCGACAGAGGCCGAGGCGCTGGTCGGTCTCGCCGCAGTCGTCGCCGAGCGGACGCCCCTGCTGGCCAGTTCCTCGCTGGAGCGGGCGGTCACCCTGGCCCGCCAGGCCGGCGCCACGGTCATCGAGATCGACGCCCTGGCCGCGCTGGCTGACATCGCGCGGCGCCGCGGCGACGATGCCGAGGCGGCACGGTACGCCGGGGAGGCGGCACACCGGGCAGGAGTAGTCGGGGCACCCCTGGTACGCGCCCGCGCGCTGATCACGCTGGGCCACCTGGAGGGCTCCTCGCGGGCCTGGCAGGAGGCACTCGACATCCTCGACGCGCTCGGCTCGGCCGAGGCGAGTGCCGTCCGCGCCCTGCTGGATCGGCACGACGGTCGGGCGGTCGGTGCCACTGTCGGATAGCGGCCATACCACAAGGGATCTAAGCCGAGCGAGCGGCGCTGCGGCGGCGACGAATGCCTGGGCGATGCGACGGCGATGAATCGCCAGCGGACGCTGCCCCCACAGTCTCCGCTCCAGGAAAGGTCCAGATGAACCGCATCCTCACCGCGGCGGCCGCCATGGCCGTCGCGTCTACGCTGCTGCCCGGTCCGGGCACCGCTCACGCCGCACCGCAGGAGTCCAGGGCGCCGTCGGTTCGCCCGGTCGAGCCGGACCGGCCGCCGGCCACCCGCGACGATCCTCCGGATCGGCTCGCCGACCCGGCGCGGGACATCGGCCGGAACTGGCGCCGCTCCAACGACCGGGCCGTGACGACCTCCAGCGACGGGTCCGGTCTGCACGTGCTGGTCGCCGACGCTTCCGACGGCTACCGCTGGCGCACGGCCGCCACGCTCGTCGAGCCCGGGTTCCCGACCGACCAGTGGATCGGCCAGTTCTGCGTCACCGGGTCCGGTCGCCGCGCGCTTGTCGTGTACGCGCCGAGGGAGTTCGCCAACCGCGACGAACTGCTGTCCGGTGGAGCGTTCGCGGCCGTCGTGGATCTCCGGTCCGGGGCCGTACACAAACTGCCCGACCGGGTGTCGTTGGCCTACCACAACCCCGGCTGCGGTGCCGGCGAGACGGCCGCGTTGTCCCGCCGGGACACCCGCCCCGACGGGACGTTCGAGACCTGGGCGGCCACCGTCGACACCGTTCGCGGTGTGCGCACTTCCGCCGTCCGTACGCCAGGCCAGGTGACGTCGCTGCTGCCCTATCGGGACGGGCTCGCCGGGGCGATGGGTCGGGCCGTGGTCCGGCTGGACCGGGGTGGTCGCGCACACGAGTTGGCCCGCACCGAGGCTCCACCGCACCGGCTGCTGGCCGACGGCGCCAACGGGCTGGCGTTCCAGGTACGCCGGGGCGACCACGTCGTGCTCAACCGCTTCGCGGGGGGTCGGGTCAGCGCCGTCCGCACCGCCCAGGTCGGGACCGAACGGTTGCGCCCGGGTGCCGGCGGGACGGTGTACGTCGTCGGCACCCGGGCGCGGAGTCAGCCACGCGCCGGGTTGCCGTCGGGTTGGCGAGCGGTGGACGCTCCGCCGGACAGTGACGTCTCCACCACCGGGGCGCTCGTCGTCACCAGCGCCGCGACCGGTCGCGAAGCGGCCGGTCGAGCCGGCGACGCGCCGGTCGGCTCACGCCCGCAGCGGGTCACCATCTCCACCCGGCTGACCGGCTCGGCGAAGGCCCTGCGATTCTCGACGGTGCCCGGTGACACCACGGCGATCGATGCGCCAGCAGGTGCCACCTCGACGGCGGCCGACCCGCCGGTGGACACCGCGCGGGTGCCCTACGATCCGGACCGGTCCTGTGCCATCCCGCGCAACGACAGCTCGATGCAGGTCTACCAGCCGTCCGCCGAACAGGTCGAGTGGGCGGCGGACCGGGCCGTGAAGAGCGCCCTGACCTTCCAGCGGCCGGCCAACTGGAAGAACAACGGTATGCTCGCCTACACGCCGCAGGGGACGATGTTCCCGCCGATGCCGCTGGCCGGCGGCGGCTCCGTGCCCGCGCAGGTGCTGCTCGGCATCCTGGCTCAGGAGTCGAACATGTGGCAGGCCAGTTGGCACATCGTCGACGGGTCTGGGGGAAACCCGCTGACCAGCATGGGCTTCTACGGGATCTCGTCGGGTGACCGGCTGACCGCGCGGCAGATCAACTGGAACAAGACCGACTGCGGGTACGGCGTCGGGCAGGTGACCACCGGCATGCGCAAGGTCGACACGAACACCACCATCGACGGCCTGCAGTGGACCTACGAGCGGCAGAAGGCGGTGGCGCTCGACTACACGGTCAACGTGGCAGCTTCCCTGCGCATCTTGCAGACCAAGTGGAACACCACCCGCAACTACGGGCTGATCGCGAACAACGGCGACCCGCAGTACATCGAGAACTGGTGGTTCGCCCTCTGGGCGTACAACACCGGCTTCTACTTTCCCAGCGGCTCGCAGCCCTGGGGCGTGGGGTGGGCCAACAACATCGCGAACACCGACTATCCGGCGGACCGGGCGATGTTCCTCACCCAGCCGAGCACCGTGCCGTACGGCGACCCGCCGGTCTACGACGAGGTCGGCTACGACAACGCCAAACACCCGAACCACTGGTCGTACCCGGAGCGGGTGACCGGTTTCGCGTACACCTCGCTGCGGCGCTACGACTACCAGGACAAGTACTGGGGGACGACGTACGTGACCGCTGACGACCGGGGCAAGCTGGAGGCGCAGCCGGGGCACAACGGTCTCTACACGTTCTGCCGGTACGCGGTGAACCAGTGCGACCAGTCCATGCCGCCACACGTGCCGGCGCAGTACCCGAACACGAAGGCCGGCGCGTGCCAGCGCGACGACCTGAAGTGCTGGTGGAACGGGCCGGTCACCTGGGTGGACTGCGCGGCCAAGTGCGGCAAGGAGAATCTCCGCTACTTCTCCACCGCGCCGGAGCCGACGGCGTACAACATCTATCCGGCGCCCCGCAACGGTGACGGCTCCTGCACTGTCGAGGGGCTGCCGTCCGGCGCTCGGATCATCGACGACATCGACGTGCTGTCGGCAACCGGGCCGGAGGGATGCCGACCGACGTACGCCAAGGGCGGGACGTTCGGGCTGACCTTCGGCGCGATGGGCGGCCCGAACGGCGCGACCATCTACCCCTCGAAGGTCGACTTCCATCAGAGCTCGCACGGGTTCGGCGGGCATGTCTGGTTCGCCCACACCATGCAGCGCAACGACCCCGACGACGGACTGACGAACGACCCGTTGAAGGTCACCGGCACCTGGACCATCAACCCGACCGGCGCGTGGACCCGGGTCTTCGTCCACATACCGGATGCCGCCGCATGGACCCGGCAGGCCGACTACGCGATCACCGCACCGGGCATCGCGACCAAACACCGGGTCCTGCCCACCCGGCTGGAAGCGAACACCTGGGTGCCCCTCGGCGTGTTCGACTTCCGCGGCTCCGGCACGCCGAAGGTGGAGCTGACAAACATCACCCGGGACGGCAACTACAGCTCCGACGTGGCGTTCGACGCCATCGCCGTACAGTCGCTCAGCGCCAAGCCGGGCCACTTCGTCGTGGGCCTTGGTGACTCGTTCAGCTCCGGCGAGGGCGCTGGCTACTACAGCCGGGTCAGCGACCAGTACGGCAACGACTCGGCCCTGCGTAACGCCTGTCACCGCAGCAGCAAGGCGTGGTCCCGGCAGATCAGGATCCCGGGTACGCCCAACAACCGGACCGTCGGCGAGCTCAGTGACGGCAACGATCCGAACCTGGACTTCCACTTCGCCGCGTGCAGCGGCGCGGTGACCGCCAACCTGATGCTCAGTCAGAACGGAAGCGCGTCACCACCGGCGTCCGGCGGGACGATCCGAGGGCAGTTCGGCGAGCTGACCCAGCTCGACCAGGGTTGGCTCGACGAGAACACCACACTCGTCGTGCTGACCATCGGCGGGAACGACCTGAAGTGGACCGACGCGTTGATCGCCTGCGCGACCGCCAGCAACTGCGCCGCGCCGGGGTTCGTGCGGCAGGGTGATCCCAAGCCGCTGCGGGACATGATCACCGATCGGATCAACGGCTCGGTGAAGCAGGACACGCAGCGGGTGATCCGGGAGATCCGCTCGAAGGCCGCCAACGCCATGATCATGCTCGCCGGCTATCCGCAGGTCTTCGTCAGCGGCGGCCAGTACCAGGTGCCCGATTACCGGCCGCTGCCGGACATCGGGGGTGTTGGATTCAGCGGGGACGAGGTCGCCTTCCTCAACGAGATGACCGGCAAGTTCGTGATCACCATCGGTTCGACGTTCGACCTGGCCGTGAAGACCAACTACGTGGATGTCCGGGGTGACTTCGCCAATCACGAACTCGGCGTGCCGTTTCTGAACGAGGGCTACTTCAACTCGCTGTGGGTCCCCGGCGAGTACTACACCCAGCCGGGCGACGACGACGAGGACGGTGAGCCACCCACCTCGAAGAACAGCCCCCACTCCGGGCACCCCAACGTCGCCGGCTTCGCGGCGTACGGGCGGGCGCTCTCCAACCGGCTCCTGCCGATTGGTTACACCTGGTAACGCCGACAGGCCCACGGATCCCGTTCCCGTCTTCGGGGGCGGGATCCGTGCCGTTCGCCGGCGCCTCCGTCGATGAGCGCGCGATGCGTCGGCGATGTTCGGCACGCCGAGCATTGACACATCAGCCCACCAGGTAGGAGAGGACCAGCGACATGCGCTTGGGAACCAGCAGATTGAAGCGCGCGGCCGTCGCCGCGCTCGTCGGCGCGTCATTGCTCACCGGGCTTCCGGCAGCGCCGGCACAGGCCTCGGGCTCGTGTTCGTCAGGCACCGCGGCGGCGCTGTGGCCCGCACCGTTCAGCCTCCAGGTGCGGCGGACCTCGTCCTGCACCTACTACGCGCGGTTCACCATCGCCGATCCAACATGGGGCCCCGGCGTTACGGTCAATTTCAAGGTCGAGCGGCAGGTGTGGACCTCGTACGGCTGGATGATCATCGACTCCCGGTCCAGGAGCATGCTCTGGGGCCGCCCCGACTACTACGACACCGCCACGGTGGACGGTTACCCGTCCAGCTCGGGCAACCTGGACCAGCACCACGCCTGCTACTCGCTCAACGGTGGTGGCTGGACGTGCACCGCGTGGGCTGACCTCTGAGCCTGACACCTTCGGGGGGCGTGGTGCCCGGTCGGGCACCACGCACGCCTCGGTCCGGAGAGGTCGCGTACTGCGACCCCTCCGGACCGAGGGGGTGTGCTACTCGTTGTCGATCGAGCCGTCGGAGCCCAGGGCGGTTCCGTGCAGTTCCAGGCGGTAGCTGGAGTACAGGCCGGGCACCCGGCCCGAGGTGCAGTTCGCCGGACCGACGTTCCCGCTCTTGACGACCACGCCGTTCTGATAGTCCCGGACGCGGAAACTGGCGCCGATCGTGCCACCACAGACCCGGTAGTCGATGAAGTGGCTGATGTAGTTGGACGGGATGTAGTACGTCTTGCAGCCGGTCGCCAAGCCGCTCACTGAGCAGTAGTCGCTGGTGGCCAGTGCCGGGGACGCAACCAGCAGCGACGCGGCCGCTCCCGCGACCGCCGCGGCGGCCAGGCCCCTTCGGGCCCGTCTGGTGATTTCCACAGTGCCTCCTGATGGACGTTCAGCCCCGTGCTGTCGGGGACACCTGGTTCGTTGCCTCGCACGCCCGGCGCTGCCAAGGAAACGCCAAACCGCGCTGTGCACGCTGATGACCAGGCCGCACACGGGTGCGGTCGGCATGGAGGTCATCGCATGGAGTTCCGGATCCTCGGCCCGCTGGAAGCCACGGTCGAGGGAACGCCCCTGCCACTCGGCGGGCGCCGGCAGCAGCGGATCCTGGCCGTGCTGCTGTTGCGGGCGGGCCGGGTGGTCACGCCGGACAAGCTTGTCGACTGTCTGTGGCCGCTGCGACCACCGGCGACCGCATCGAGCCAGATCCGCAACTGTGCGGCCGCACTGCGTCGGCAGCTCATCGCCGGCGGGCTTCCCGAGGACTCGCTGATCCACCGGCCGGGCGGCTATCGGCTGACAGTGGCCCCCGGCGCCCTCGACCGGACCCGCTTCGACGAGGAAGCCCGTCGGGCGCGACTCGCGCTGGCCGACGGTCACACTCCGCGGGCCGTCGAGGCCTTCCTGCGGGCCGAGGATCTGTGGCGCGGACCCGCCATCGCCGGCCTCGCCGACGGCACGCTGGAGCCCGAGGCCATGAGCCTGGAGGAGTCGCGGCTCCAGGTGATCGAGGACCGGCTCGAAGCCGAGCTGAGCCTGGGCTGGCACGCCCGGGCCGTACCGGAACTCACCGTCCTGGCCCGGACGCACCCCGGCCGGGACCGCCTCCAGGCCGCCCTCATGGTCGCCCTCTACGGCAGCGGGCGGGTCGGTGACGCGCTGGCGTCCTTCGATCGGCTGCGAACGTCGCTGCGCGCGGAACTCGGCCTGGAGCCCAGCCGACGACTGCGGGACCTTCGCCAGGCGATCCTCACCGAGGACGAAGCCCGGTTGCAGCCGGTGGGCGCGTGGAGGCCGGCGCGCGACGGTGGGTCTCATCCGCTGGCATCTCCTCTTCGTCCCGAAGGGCGTTGACGAGGTCCAGCGTGGGCAGGGGCAACATCAGCGCGGCATCGTTGCCACACCGCTGTCGCTGACGCGCATGTTGGTCGGCGGCTCGAAGGGGACAATTCTGAATGCGGTTCACCAGTGGTAGAGCACATTCAGCGTCAGCGCGGCCACCACGGTGACGAAGAATACGGCCGGGCCCACCAGTTGGCGCGAGCCGACGCGCAGGTGCGCGATGAGCGCGCCGATGAAGTACAGCACCAGCCCAGCGGCGGCGAGGGCGCCCAGCAGCGGTACGGCGAAGCCGGCCAGCAACCCCAACGAGCCTGCCGCCAGCGCCATGCCCAACCGCGGCACCCACGACCGTGGCACGCGCTTCATGTCCGCCTGGGCCTTTGGATAGTCGTGACCGATCAGGTAGATGACGGCGGCGAAGCCGGTGAAGATCGACGCGAGAATGGTGACAGTGACATAGGCAGCGAACATGTGTTCCTCCGTTGTGGTTGCTCGCCCCCTGGACGATCTAGCGCGGTGGAATGTGACGACTGCGGGCTCTGCGATCAGCTCGTTGATCGCAGCGCGCCGAACCGCACGCCGGTGGCCTGTTCGGACAGTTCCCACAGACGGCGGCCGTGCTCGGGGTCGGTCGCGGCGGTGGAGAGCTTCGCCGGCGCGGGGTGACCGCGCAGCTCACCCGGCCCACCCGGGGCGACGAGCTGGCCCGGTTGCGCCCCCGGGTCGGTGGCGGCGAACAGCTGCGGCCAGACGCCGCTGTCGACCGGCTGGGCGAGGAGTGGGTTGCCGATCCGGCCCAGCAGCAGCCGCCAGATCGGGGTGGTGGCGCTGGTCTGCAGATTCGTCGCGGTGTAGCCGGGGTGGGCCAGGAAGCTGCCCAGCGGGCTCGCCACGGCACTGAGCCGCCGGTGCAGCTCGTACCCGAAGATGGCGTTGGCCAGCTTGGACGTGTTGTAGAAGCCCATCGGGGAGTAGCCCCGCTCGCCGGTCGGGTCGGCGAAGCGGACCTTCGCCTGCCGGTGGTTGACCGAGGTGACAGTGACCACCCGTGGGTCCCGGCCGGCCAGCAGGAGGTCGAGCAGGAGCCCGGTGAGAGCGAAGTGCCCGAGGTGGTTCGTGGCGAACTGCACCTCGTGCCCCTGCGGGCTGAGGGTGCGCGGCATCGCCATCACCCCGGCGTTGTTGATCAGCACGTCCACCCGACGGTGGTCGGCGTGCATCCCGTCGGCGAATGTCCGTACCGAGTCGAGGTCGGCGAGGTCGATCCGCCGGACTTCCAGGTCGACGCCGGGTCGGGTCGCGGCGATGTCGGCCGCCACCCGGCGGCCCCGCTCCTCGTCGCGCACGGCCAGCACGACGCGCGCACCGCGGACGGCGAGCGCCCGGGTGGTGGCCAGGCCGAGGCCCGCCGTGGCACCGGTGACGACGAAGGTACGGCCGCTCAGGTCGGGAATCTGTTCAGTGGACCAGCCATCGACAGTCATGGGACCCACTGTGCTGTCGATGGCACTCAGTGTCAAGTAGTGCGCAGAATGCCAACAAGGGCATGACGTGGCACCGGATGACGTAGCATCGGCGGATGAGATCCAGTGCGGACACCAGCCTGGCCGAACGCAAACGCCAGCTCGTTGCCGACGACCTGCGCGACGCCGCCCTGATGCTGCTCGCCACCAAGGGCTTCGACGTGGTGACAGTCGACGACATCGTGGCGGCGGCCGGCATGTCGCGGCGTACGTTCTTCCGCTACTTCGCGTCCAAAGAGGACGTGGTCGTCCGGTTCCTGGCCGACACCAGCGCTGACATCATCACCGAACTCGCCACCCGGCCATCCGCCGAGCCACCGTCGGTCGCTCTGCGCCACGCCCTCTGGGTGCCGCTCGCCGCCTGCAACGATCACCCGGAACACTCCGAGCGAGCCCGGGTCGTCGTCCGTCTCATCCTGGACACCCCCGCCCTGCACGCCCGCTGGCTGGAACGCCAGATCGAGTGGCGCGCCGAACTGGCCGCCGAGGTGGCCAACCGCAGCGGCCTCGACCCACACAGCGACCCCTACCCACGGATGGCCGCCGGGATGGCACTGCTGGCACTCGACACTGTGCTCCAGCGGTGGCAGCCGGGCGACGACGAGCAGCACCTGGCCGAGCTGATGGACCAGGCGTTCGCCATCGTGGCACCCGCCCTCGACGCGCCGGCCACGTTGCCCGCCGCCTGAGCGGCACCCTGCGCGAATCAGCGCGGTTTCAGCGCCCTTTCAGGCCGCTCCATACGTTCGCGGCATGACAATAAAACGTTCCACGCGCACCCGGCGCGGGACTGCTGTGCTGGCGATGATCGCGGTCACAGTGGCAAGCGCGCTCTTCGGTGAGCCCGCGTCGGCCGATCCCGTCCCCGTCCCCGTCCCTCAGGCCGCGCTCACCGACCGGGCCTTCGGCCAGGTCGCCGAACTCCATCTCCAGGGCGCCGCTCGGATCACCACCGTCGTGCTGTCGGCCGAGTTCGTCCAGTGGCACCGGCTGCACCCGAACGCCACTGCCGCACAGGCGCAGGCCCAGCTCACCGCACGCCAGCAACTGCTCGACGAATCGCTGACCACGTTCGACCTCCTGCTGCCCGAGCAGGACCTGCTACTCAAGTCCGTCGACATCCTGCTCGGAACGCCCGGCGGCGACACCCGGACCTCGCCGGAGATCACCGGCCTGGTCGGGGCCGTGATCGGCAGGACTGTCGAACCGTGGGACACCCGCGAGGAACTCGCCTCCGGCGCGCTGCGGACCGCCCAGTGGCTGCGCGGCCGTGACGACGCTCTCGCCGCGGTGTGGTCCGCGGTCCGACAGGCAGCGGTAGCCAACGCACCGGTCGCCACCGCCTGGAACGCCGTCCTCGGTGCGCCGAACGGGGTGGACGTCACCGACACCTACGAAGAGTTCCGGCAGGATCCCGGGCTCTCGCACGTGGACCTCGACGCGATCCTCGCGCTGCGGGACGACTCGGTGGCGTACGTCGCGGCCGCCAAGCAGCAGTTGGCCTCCCTGCACGCGCAACTGCTCGGCCTGAGCCTGGAGATCCGTCTCGAGATCGGCGAGAACAACAGCAAGTGCCCGCCCGAGGGCCCGCCGAGCGCCCAGTGCACCGCGGCGGCCAAGAAGGCCGCCGAGGACCGGGACAAGGCTCGGCAGCAGACGATCTCCGACGTCAAGGCCGGGGTGGGCATGGTCTCCACCATCATCGGGTTCGCCGACCCCGACGCCGGCAAGAAGTCGAAGGTGATCGGGGAGGCGGTCCTCACCACGATCAGCGCGATCTCCAAGTACGCGGCGGCGATCACCGGCCGCGGCCTCGCGGGCTCGATCTTCAGCACCGCGACGTTGGCGATGACCGGCAACATCTTCGGTGCGGTGATGTCGGTTGTCGGGCTCTTCGGCAGCAGCGGACCGTCGCTGGACGCGCAGATCCTCGCCCAGGTCAAAGCGTTGCGCGACGAGGTGCGGGCCCTCGGCGACGAGATGCGCGCCAGCTTCGCGCGGGTCGAGGCCCAGATCAACACGGTGTACGCGAACATGATGGCCCAGTTCGACAAACTGAACGCGGCGATCGCCGGCAACACCGCGCAGATCACCCTCGTCCAGCAGCAGGTCGCCCAGCTCGGCCTGCGCCTGGAGGACATCGCCGCCACCGTCCTGGCCGCGATCGGCGACGCCACACTGCACGACGCCCGCGCCGACATCAACAAGTACGTCGGCTACCTGGAGAACTTCGGTCAACCCATCCCGACGTTCAACGAGTTCGTCGGCCCGGAGAACGAGTTCCACCTGACCTCGACGCAGCTGGCCAGCGGCGCCGCCTTCGTGGTGCCCAAAACCGACGCCGACAACCCGGCGGTCGACCCGACCACCGTGCTGAACAGCTTCGGCGAAGCCCGGTCGATCAACTACCTGGCCCGGGTCGCCAACGGACGTGACCCGTCGATGGTCGAACCGTCGACACCGGTCGGCAACCCGACGGTGTGGAACCTCGGCGCGCAGGCGTACGCCATGGTGATGCTGCAGAACCCGACGTACGCCGCCCAGGTCAGCGCCGGCCGCGCGGCGCAGATCGAGGCCGAGGGCACCCGCATCGCCGACCTCGCGGCCAGCTTCGGTCGGCCGGCCAACGGCAACGCCAACGCCCTGATCACCGGGCTGGTCAACGACTACGTCGCCGCCACCAACGAACTGTCGACAGCGCTGCGGGCATTCCGGAGCAACGAGGTCCAGGTCCGCTACGAACCGGACGCCAATGGCGTACAGGTCAAGACGCTCAAGAGCTACGACCTGTTCTGGGACACCGACAAGCCGCTCGCCCCGGCGCCGGCGAAGGGCGACGAGGCGACGGTGCCCGCATGTGAGGGCAGCAGGCAGATCGACCGACCCAGCAACGTTCGCTACGAACTGATGTCGAACATGGTGCGGGCACTCCAGTACGCGTACACACCGCGCCACGACGAGCCGCCGGCCGGGGTACGGGAGTTGCCCGAGGTCGGCTACTGCTACACGCCGAGTTGGGTCTACACCCGTACGACGGGTTACGGCACCGGGGTGATCCGCCACTACGGCAAGCTGCGGTTGCAGATCCACAGCCGGTTCCGGCTGAACTCGAACACGGCCTGGCAGAACGCGCGCACCGCCGACTACACCTGGCCGAACGAGCAGGTCTACCAGGTCGACTGCGAGTTCTTCAACTGTGACAGCGAGACCACGCCAGAGCAGGGCCTGACCCAGAGGTGGCCGTCCGGGCGGTACGCCTTCGAGAGCGGCGCGACGGCCGTGAACAACACGGCGCTGGACACCACGCTGACGCCGACCCTGCGCGGTTTCCTTCAGGCCCGGCAGAAGTCCATGTACGACCGGGTACGGGACCAGAGCACCCAGGTCAGCGGGGCGGTGCCCGCCGCCCTGAAGAAGGTGAACACCGCGGCGCGGTTGCTCCAGGCGTACACCCGGTTGGGTCTGCCAAACGCCCTCGACTCGGACGACGTGTTGTCCGCGAACCTGTTCGGGCAGTACCAGATTCCGGTGAACATGCCGACGGACGCCAAGATCGGTAACGCCTATGCCAAGGCGAGCGGGAACTACGCCCTCTGCGGGCCCACGCCGTGCCCGCTCGACCCCAGCCGCCCACTGCGCGACCAGGTCAGCCTCAAGGTGCCCTGCGAGCCAGCTGTCGACTCGTCCAACCTGCCCGGCGACCCACTGGGCGACTGCCTGATCACCAGCGCGCGGTCGCGCGCCAACACCCTCGTGCAGCGGTACGAGGTGTGGGCGGACCAGATGACCGCCGGTCTGCACCGCGAGCGGGTGCCCTGGATGAACGACACCCTCATGGGCCTGCGCATCACCACGCGCCTGACCCACAACTGACCGACGCGTTGCCGGCGTCTCCGGGCGCCGGCAACGCGAGTCGCTCAGCCCGTCACCGGCCCGCCGTCGCGGACTCCCAGCAGACCCTGCTGTGCACGTACCTCTCGGCGGTCCTGCTGGTCGGGTTGGCGGTCAACTCGCTGTTCGGCTGGTGGTGGGCCGACCCCGCCGCGGCTCTGGTCATCGCCGCGGTCGCTGTGAAGGAAGGCCACGAAGCCTGGCGCGGCGACACCTGCTGCGCCCCCGGCTCCGCTCTGCGCTCCCCCGCCGCAGGCGACGACGCCAACGGGTGCAACGACGGGTGCTGCTGACCGGCGTGACTGGCCGGTCGCAGCAGGCAATTCGCCGGATTCTCGCTGCTGCGCAGCCCAGCGACATCAGGCCCGGCCGAACTCAGGAAGGGTCGCGTCGGTGCTGGACGGTTCGTGCCAGTACGCCGAAAAGCATGAGCAGGGCGACCGCCTGGGCAAGCACCACCGCGATGATCAGGCTTGGCACCGAGCGGTCGTAGAGCAGCCCCGCCGCGGCACCGCCGGCCAGGGCTCCGGCGCCCTGCACAGCGGCGAAGATGCCGTACGCGGTGGCCCGCCGCTCCCGTGGCACGAGATCGGCGACCATGGCCTTGACTGTGGAGTCCTGCAGCCCCACGGCAGCGCCCCAGACCACGACCCCGAACACCGCGGCCGGCAGACCGCCACCAAACGCCAGTGGCGGCACGATGGCAATCATTGCCGGTAGCGCCACCAGAACCCACGGGCCGACTCTGTCGTAGAGCACACCGGTCAGCAGTGCCGCGAGCGCACCGGCGGCCATCGCCACCGCGTACATCAGTGGCACCGCCGCTGTCGCGACCACGCCCGCGCGCACCAGATGGAAGCCGATCAGCCCGAAGGTCACCAGACCCGCGGTGCACACCGCCATCGCCGCTGCGAACCAGTGGAACCTGGCCGGCAGGGGTGCCCGACCGGCCTCCGCCGCGTCCCCTGACCTTGTGCTGGTGTCGCGCTCCGCCGAAGAGGTACGGGCCCTCGCCCGAAGTGTGGTCAGCAGGACCATCGCCACCACTGCCGGCACTGTCAACACCGCCAGCCCCGGCCACAGCGCGCCGGCGGTCACCGCGACGACTGCGGCGACCAGCAACGGACCGGCGAACGCGCCAATCTGGTCGAGCGCTTTGTGCACACCCAGCCCGCGGCCCATCCCGACCCCGCTCGCGGCGTCAGCGAGCAGTGCCGACTTGGCCGGGCTGCGGATGGCCTTACCGAGCCGCTCGGCGAGGATCAGCACCGCGGCCACTGCCAGGCCGGCGCCGCCCAACATCGGGGTCACCGCAAGTAGCGGTACGCAAACCGCTGTCAGCCCGTACCCCACGATCGTCAACGTCCAGTACCGGCGGGTCCGGTCCGCCAGCGGACCGGACACCAGACGCAGCAGCAACGCCGTCGCCTCCCCGGCGCCCGTGATCAGGCCGACGACGACAGCCGACGCACCAAGCGACGCCAGCAACGGTCCATAGATGGAACGGGCACCCTCGTACACCATGTCCGCGGCCAGGCTCACCACACCGAATCCGACGACCACGCGCCAAGCCTGAACAGTGCTCGCCGCCGTCGGGGTCCGAGCGGCTGCGAGGGTCACCTGCCCCGCGTCGGCAGCATCGTCGACACGATTCGCTCCAGCAGACATGCCGGAGATTATCCGCACCCCCGTTCCACACGGGGCACAGGCTCGGAAGCCACCGCACCAGCGGGGTAAGCGCCGCCGTCAGCCGCCGGCCTCGCAGGACGTGCGGCCTCCTGTAGACGGCCGGCACCGTTGGGCTTGCATCCGGTACTCGGGTACAGGCTTACCGTCGCCAGTATGAGCGATGACCAGGCTTGGGTGCCCGAGTCGTGCACCCTGCCGAGCGGGCAACGGCCGCTGCGGCTGGCCGAATTCGACGACCTGTTCGCCACCGCCCTGCTGGCGCAGCAGCGACTGTCCCCCACCGAACTGCTGTGGCGTCTCGACCCGGCCGCCGAGGCGACCGCTCGGGACCTGATCGGCCGGGAAAGCTCCTGCTGCTCGTTCTTCTCGTTCACCCTCACCGCCGCTACCGGCGAGCTGCGCCTCGACGTGCGGGTGCCGGCCGCGCACGTCGATGTCCTCGACGCGCTCGCGCTGCGAGCCGCCGCTGGGATGACGGGATGAGCGGATTGCGCAGCGGCCAGGTCGCCGCCGCAGCCGGGGTGAACCCGCAGACGCTGCGCTACTACGAACGCCGCGGACTGCTCGCCGAACCAGACCGAAGCCTGGGCGGGCACCGCCTCTACCCAGCCGAAACGGTCACCGTGGTCATCGCCGGCACACTGCACGCCGCGGTGAAGGCCGGCTGCGACGACCTCGTCGAGTGCGCCGGCCAGCCCTGCTGTCCCATCCCCTTCGCCACCATCGCTCCAGGAGGTACCTGTCGACCGGGTCACCGGCATGATCGGGGTCCGTGGGCACATCGGTACGGTCCACGGATGACCGTCGTCCGCTCTATCCTGCTGTTCGTCGTCGCCGCCCTGTTCGAGATCGGCGGGGCGTGGCTGATCTGGCAGGGCTGGCGCGAGCACCGCGGCCTGTGGTGGATCGCCGCCGGAGTCATCGCCCTCGGCGCGTACGGGTTCGTCGCCACCTTCCAACCCGACCCGAACTTCGGGCGCATCCTCGCCGCCTACGGCGGCGTGTTCGTCGCCGGATCCCTCGCCTGGGGCGTGATCGTCGACAAGTTCCGGCCCGACCGCTGGGACCTCATCGGCGCCGGCATCTGCCTGATCGGCGTCGCCCTGATCATGTACGCGCCGCGTTCCGCAGGCGGCTCCTGATCGCTCGTGACGAGCTCCGCGACTGACATCTGACTCGCTCTCGACAGCTCCGAGGATGCGGGTGCAGCCCTCATCGATCAGACCGAATAGCAGGGCGAACGAGTTGTCGACGTTCACCTATGGTCGCTGCAAAAGCCGGTGTTGCAACGACTCCTCAAACCAAAGCAGCACCCCGTGGTCGGAGTCCGCCGTACCTCGCCGTCCCTATCAAGCAGTGCACCGGAGGTGTTCGGACCTGTTCCGAACTGTCCGCGCGTCTGTCATTCATAGACGGCTCGCGCCCATCATCGATCGTGACGACCACACCGGTCGTTTGTCGACGGTAGGAGATTGCCGATGATCCGCAAGAGTTCACGCTGGTTCGGTGCCACGCTGATGGCGTTGGTGCTCACGGCCACCGGGCTCGTGGCCACCCCGAGCACCGCTCTGGCGGGGTACCCCGTGGTCGTGTATTCGGCCGACCCATACTCCGCCGGCAACGGCTTCGCCATCTACACCAACTCCGGGATTGATGCGTCGTTCAGTGCCTGCGACGAGGGCGCGCCGGACGGTCGCCGTACCATTGGCCGCATCTGGTGGGAGCCCGTATACGCCAAGGTCACGCTCCACGCGGCGAACGGCAGCGGCACCTGCTCCGAACCTTATTACGTCAGACTGCTGCCGGGCACGAGAGTCTATGTCGAAGCCTGCGAACGCAAAGGCGCGGGCGGCTCCGACGAGAAGTGTCGAACGACCTGGGACATTGTGGCGTGACGGAGGACGGCCGGCCGGCGTTCGGCCGGCCGGCCGTCGTTCGCCGCCGACGTTTCGCCGGGCAGGACGCTGACGCGAGCACCGCGGCCTGTGGTGGATCGCTGCCGGAGTCATCGCCCTCGGCGCGTACGGATTCGTCGTCACCTTCCAACCCGACCCGAACTTCGGACGCTTGGCCCGCGCCGTAGCGTGGCAGGGTGGCAGGGTGGCAGCACCCCGCATGGCACCGCCGTCAGGGATGAACCCCCGGTTGACGTTCCTTTTCGCGTTGGCGGCGGGAGTGGCCGTCGGCAACCTGTACTGGGCCCAGCCACTGCTCGGCTTCATCGCAGGCGATCTACACGTCACGACCGCGACGGCCGGCTGGCTGGTCACCGCGACGCAGCTCGGGTACGCCGTCGGCGTGCTGCTGCTCGTACCGCTCGGTGACGTCCTGGACCGCCGCCGGCTCGTCCCGATCATGCTGCTGACCTCGGCCGCCGCACTGCTGCTCTGCGCGCTGGCGCCGTCGATCGGCGTACTCCTTCTGGCACTCGGCGTGCTCGGCGTGACGACGATTTCCGGGCAGATCCTCACCCCGCTCGCCGGAGACCTTGCCGGCGACGCCCAGCGCGGTCGGATCGTGGGCGTCGTCGGATCGGGGACCCTCACCGGCATCCTGGCCTCCCGCACGATCAGCGGCCTCGTCGCCGACGCCGCCGGGTGGCGGACGATCTTCGCCCTCGCCGCGGTCCTCGCCGTCCTGCTCGCGATCGTGCTCCACCGCGCGATTCCACAGCTGGCACCACGGACACGCATGCCCTACGCGCAGCTCATCGCCTCGGTCGGCGCTGTGGTCGTACGCGAGCGGGCGGTCCGATGGACGCTGGTCCTGGCCGCCACCGGGTTCGCCGCGTTCTCGCTGTTCTGGACGGCGCTGACGTTCCTCCTCAGCGAACCGCCGTTCCGGTACCCGGTGGCGGTGATCGGGTTGTTCGGGTTGGCCGGCCTCGCTGGCGTCCTCTCCGGCCTGCGCGGCGGACGGCTGCACGATCGCGGTTGGTCGCTCCCCGCCACCGGCGCGGCCTGGGTACTGGCCCTCACCGCATTCGTCGTCGCGGCGTTCGCCGTACGATCCGTCGTCCTCGTCATCATCGTGATCGTCATGCTCGACGTCGCCCTCCAGACGCAGGCCCTGCTCAACCGGGCGCGGCTGTTCGCCCTCTCGCACGAGGCCCGGAGCCGGCTCAACACCGCGCTGGCAGCCGGAAACTTCGTCGGCGCCGCCATCGGCTCCGCCGCCGCGACCGCCCTCTGGTCGGCCGGCGGCTGGACAGCTGTCACCATCGCAGGAACGGCGCTCTGCTGCTTCGCGCTCATCGTGTGGGCGCTGGGACGTCGTGGTCCACTCGTGATCGGCGTGGCCCTGCCGGACAACGCAATTCAGGGGGCATGACCAATTGGTCATGCCCCCTGAATATTGCTGGTGCGCCGCCAGGGACTCGAACCCCGAACCCGCGGATTAAGAGTCCGCTGCTCTGCCAGTTGAGCTAGCGGCGCTCGCTGACAACGGGACGAGACGTTAGCACGGTCCCGGGACACGCCGTCGCCGCACGGGTGGGGCGGGCCGCAGGGCCGGTCGGCCAGGTCCGGTTGATCACGCGGGTACGCTCGTTACTGCTGACCGGCGCCACCGGCGCCGAGCGGCCGGCTCGGCCGCGAGCCCGCAGTGGATCCGAAGAACCTCGCGCCGCTCCAGGGGGAAGTAGCCAGGTGAGCACCCATTCGATGTTGTTGTTCGTGCTCGCCGCTGTCGCCGTCATCGTCGTCGTGCGGTGGGTGGCGGCCCGCACCGGTCTACCGGCCGCGGCGCTCCTGCCGCTCATCGGCATCGCGTACGCGCTGCTCCCCGGCCCCAACATCGGCCTGGATCCCGAGCTTGTGCTCATGATCGTGCTGCCACCGTTGCTCTACAGCGCCGCACTGGACTCCTCGCTGTTGGACATCCGCCGGAACCTCCGCATCGTGGTCAGCCTGTCCGTGCTGCTGGTGCTCCTCACCGGGGTACTGGTCGGCATCGGGTTCCACCTGTTCGTCGCCGGGGCGACGCTCGCTGCCGGGATTGCGGTCGGCGCCGCCATCGCGCCGCCCGACCCGGTGGCCGCCCTGGCGGTGGGCCGCCGAGTGAACCTGCCACCGAAGATGGTCACGATCATTCAGGGCGAGGGACTGCTCAACGACGCCACCGCGCTGACGATGCTCAGCGTCGCGGTGGCCGCCGCGGTGGGTGGTGAGTTCTCGTTTCCGTCCGCGGTCGGTCAGTTCGTGTTGGCGGCGGTCGGCGGAGTCGCCGTGGGAGCGGCAGTGGCCTGGCTGGTACGTCTGGCCCGACCGTTCACCGCGGACCCGCTGTTGTCGAATGCCATCTCGCTCGCGACACCGTTCGTGGCCTACCTGTTGGGCGAGGAACTGCACGTCTCCGGGGTGCTCGCCGTGGTGATCGCCGGGCTGATCGTTGGCCATAAGACGCCTCAGCTGACCTCGGGCGCCGCCCGGCTGCAGACCAGCGCGGTGTGGCGGTTGGTCGACTTCCTCCTCGAAGGCTTCGTCTTCCTGCTCATCGGCCAGCAGCTTCCCGAGGTCGTCAAGGGCCTGCGTCAGTACGACACGTCGACAATCGTCATCGCCGTCGCGGTATCGGTGGGCGTGGTGCTCCTGCTGCGTCCCGCGTGGCTGGTGATGACCCAGTCCCTCCCCCGGTCGCTGCACACCCGGCTGGGCGGCATTTCCGAGCAGGACGACCCCGACGAACCCGGAAGCGCCCGGCAGATCGAGCGTGCCGACCGCAACGCCCGCCGACTCACCTCTCGTGAGGTGGTGGCACTGAGCTGGTCCGGCACCCGTGGGGTGATCAGCCTGGCCGCGATCTTCACCCTGCCGCTGACCACAAACAGCGGCGCCCCCTTTCCCGACCGGGACCTCCTGCTGTTCTGCACCTTCGTGGTCGTCCTGGTGACACTCGTCGGGCAGGGCCTGACGTTCGCGCCGCTCGTGCGGATGCTGGGCCTGCGCGCCAACGAAGCCGACCAGGCCCGCGTACGCAACGAGGCCCGTTCGGCGGCGGTCGAGGCCGCCCTGGCCCGCCTCGACGAGGTTGCCGCGGTGGAGCCGGACAGCGCGGTGGCCGTCAACACCACCCGTACGCAGCTGCTGGCCCGACTGGCGCGCTACCGCGGGCGGCTGGACCTTCTGGAGCAGAGCGGCTCGTCGGAGCTGCCCACCTCACCCGCGTACGAGGCGGCGCTTCGTATCCGGCGGACGGCCATCGACGCGCAGCGCGAGGAACTCGTGCGCTGGCGCGACTCCGGCCGACTGCCGGACGAGGAGCTCCGCGTTCTGGAACGTGAACTCGATCACGAGGAGCTTCTCCTTCCGCGGCGGTCCTCCAGCTGACCTGCCACGACGCGGTCCAGCCACCGGCATCGGACCTCGCCGCGCCGGCGTACGCGAAAAAGGCCCCGACCGGCAGACATCTGCCCGGTCAGGACCTTCATCGTTGGTGCGCCGCCAGGGACTCGAACCCCGAACCCGCGGATTAAGAGTCCGCTGCTCTGCCAGTTGAGCTAGCGGCGCTCATCGGCAACGGAGAGAACATTAGCACCCCTCCAACAGGGGCTCCAATCTGGTTCCCCGGGTCCCCCCTTCGGTCGAGCTTTGCCGGCAAAAAGCCCCAAACCGGCCACCGCCGCCAAGATCGGGGCGTGAGTTGCGGCGGTGATGCGGCACGATGTCCGCCAGGTACGCGAGAACAGAGGTGGGCATGGCACGGTTCACGCGAGCCGGGGCGGTGGTGGGCGCCCTGACTCTGGCGGCGTCGCTGGCACTGACCGGATGCGGCGGCGACGAGAAGAAGCCGGAATTCGTTGGCGGGGCGTCCTCGGACGTGAGCGCCACCCCCGGCTCAGCCGCGCCTTCGACACCGAGCACACCGAGCGGGCCGCCGCTCACGCTGAGCCCGGCCAACGACACGAAGAACCGGCCGGTGAGCACGGAGATCAGCGCGAAGCTCCCGGACGGCGGGAAGGTGTCGGCTGTCACCCTGACGGCGGACGGTGGCGGCTCGGTCGAGGGCAAGCTGCGCACCGATGGTTCGTCCTGGGTGCCGTCAGCTCCGCTGAAGTGGGGCACCCGCTACACGGCGACGGTGACGGCGAGCGCGTCGGACGGCACGAGCAGCCAGGGCACCAGCAGCTTCACCACGATGGCCAAGCCGAAGTCGACAATCGGTTCGGGCCTGTACCTCTTCGACGACAAGAGTTACGGGGTGGCCATGCCGGTGGTCACCGAGTTCCACCCGGGCATCCCGAAGAAGGACCGGGCGGCGGTGCAGAAGCGGATGTTCGTCCGGACCGACCCGCCGCAGCCGGGCGCGTGGCACTGGGTCAGCAACGGCACGCAGGCCTACTACCGGGCCCCGGAGTACTGGAAGCCGGGCACCACCATCACCGTGCGGATCGCCCTGGCGGGGATGCCGTTGAGCAACGGCAAGTACGGCGACGTCGACCGCAAGGCCACCGCGAAGATCGGCCGGTCGTTCGAGATGAAGGTCGACAACGCCAACAAGAAGATGACTGTGTACGAGAACGGCGCGGCGGTGCGCACCATCCCGGTGAGCCTGGGCAAGAAGAGCACTCCGTCGTCGAGCGGCACGATGGTGGTGATGGAGAAGAAGGAAGCCACTGTCTTCGACACCCGCGACGACCCGGATCCGGCCAACCGCTACGTGACCGACATCCAGTTCGCTCAGCGGCTCACCTGGGGTGGCGAGTACATCCACGCCGCGCCCTGGTCCGAGCACGTGCAGGGTCGGCAGAACGTCTCGCACGGCTGTGTGAACGTGTCGATGGCGAACGCCAGGTGGTTGTTCGACAAGACCCGGATCGGTGATCCGATCACGATCAAGGGCACCGAGCGCAGGATCGCCGCCGGTAACGGTTGGACGGCGTGGAGCCTGAGCTGGTCGGAGTTCGTCAAGGGCAGCGCGTTGCCGGTGCCCGGTGGTGGGGCCGGCCCGGCGGTCTGAGCCGTGGGGATCGTTGCGCCGGCTCGGCCGTTGGCCGGGCCGGCGTACCCTTGCACTCCCGCCGCTCGATGACGGCGCGGCGACCCCCGCACTCCCGGTACGGAGACGAACCAGGCTCACGAAACGCCGGATAGTAGCAGAATTTGGGCACTATTGATGCGTGTTTCGGTTCACCCTCGGCAACCGGGGCCGGCTCTGGCGCGTCAGTAAGAGACGATGGGGCAGCGACCACAACTGTGAGGGACTTCATGCGAGCTAGCCAGGACCAGCTGATCAGGCCCGGTGGGCGACGCCGCGTGTTCGCGGCGGGGCTCCTCGCCGTGGCGCTGGCCTTCACCTCGGCCTGCACCGACGGCGACGGCGGCAAGCCGTCCTCGTGGCACGGCGGGGGCGAGAACCCGGCACCGAAGGCCGCCGCGACGATCAGTGAGCCGGCGGCCGACGCCAAGGACGTGCCGGCGTCCACCGGCGTCACCTTCACCACCAAGGACGCCGTGGAGACCGCTGTCGAGCTGAAGGACGCCGCCGGCAAGGCGGTCGAGGGCGCCCTCGCCAAGGACGGCAAGTCGTGGCTGCCGGCCGGCGCGCTCGCCTACGGCACGAGCTACACGGCCACCGTGACCGCCAAGGGCGACGACGGCCGTCCGGCCACCGCGACCAGCACCTTCACCACCATGGCCAAGCCCGGCAATCAGGTACGGGTGAGCAGCTTCCTCGGTGACAACCAGGTGGTCGGGGTGGGCATGCCGCTGATCGTGAAGTTCAGCCGGGCCATCCCGGAGGACTACCGCGACGACGTGCAGCGCCGGATGAGCGTCACCTCGACCCCGGTGCAGGAGGGGATCTGGCACTGGGTCAGCCCCACCGAGATCCGGTACCGGCCGAAGGAGTTCTGGAAGCCCGACAGCAAGGTCTCCTACCGGGTACAGGCCGGCGGCCTGCCGATGGGTGCGGGTTGGTACGGCCGCGCGGACCTCTCGGTGGACGTCAAGATCGGCGCGGCGGTGGTCATGACTGTGGACAACAAGACCAAGCGGATGACGGTGACCCGCAACGGCTCTGTGATCAAGACCATCCCGGTCAGCCTGGGCAAGAAGAGCACCCCGTCGTCCAGCGGCACCATGGTCGTGATCGAGAAGCTGCGCAAGACGGTCTTCGACACGTTCGAGGAGCTGGGCCCGGAGGAGGGCTACCGCACCAAGATTGACTTCGCGCAGCGCCTCACCTGGGGCGGGGAGTTCATCCACGCGGCACCCTGGTCCGAGGGTCAGCAGGGCACCACTAACGTGTCGCACGGCTGCGTTAACGTGTCGATGGCCAACGGCGACTGGCTCTTCAAGAACACCCAGATCGGCGACCCGATCACGGTCAAGGGCACCGAGCGCAAGCTCCAGAACGGCAACGGCTGGACCGACTGGAACATGAGCTGGGACGAGTACGTCAAGGGCAGTGCCCTTCCGTACGAGCCTCCGGCCGACCCGGACGCCGCCACCCCGACCCCGGCCGGGACGGTCACCCCGTCCCCCACGCCGACCGCCTGAGCCACCCGACGGAAGCCCCCTCCTCGGAGGGGGCTTTCGCGTGGTCCCCTCTTTCACCCCTGCAACGACTCAGGCCCCCTCCGAGGAGGGGGCCTGAGCAGTGAAACCAGTGGGGTGACTGAGGGGAATTGAACCCCCGACAACCGGGACCACAACCCGGTGCTCTGCCAACTGAGCTACAGCCACCATGCCGCCGTCGCCCGGACGATCGCTCCGGGCGGGGTGCGGACCAATAATAGCCACACCGCAGCGCGCCTCGTCCAGCGGGTTCCCTGCTCCCCGGGACGAACTGCCGCGGTCAGAGTTCGGCGGCGATGGCCTTGGCGGTCTCGACATCCGGGCCGGGCAGCGGAACGAAGACGGTGCGCCGGTAGTACTCCAACTCCCGGATGCTCTCCCGGATGTCGGCCAGCGCCCGGTGCGCGAGACCCTTCTGCGGCTGACCGAAGTACACCCTCGGGTACCAGCGGCGGCAGAGTTCCTTGATCGACGACACGTCGATCATCCGGTAGTGCAGGTGCGCGTCGAGGCGCGGCATGTCCCGGGCGATGAAGCCCCGGTCGGTGGCGATCGAGTTGCCGCAGAGCGGCGCCGTCCGCGGGTCCTTGACGAAGGTGCGCACGTAGTCCAAGACCAGGTCTTCGGCCTCGGCGAGGGTGACCGCCGAACGACGGACCTCCTCGGTGAGGCCGGACTTGGCGTGCATCGTCTGCACGATTTCCGGCATCCCCTCCAGTGCCGCCTCGTCGGCGTGGATGACCACGTCGACACCGTCACCGAGCACGTTGAGGTCGGGATCGGTGACCAGTGCCGCAACCTCGATCAGTTTGTCCCTGCCGAGGTCCAACCCAGTCATCTCACAGTCGATCCAGACGAGGAGATCAGCCACCGGGACAGCCTACGCGCAGCCCACGCCCCGCGGCTGCGCGCTCTCGGCGGACCGGACCGCTAGGGTTTCGGGGTGCCAGCAGAACCCGTCGCACCGCCCGCCGTCACCGAAGACGATCCTGGCGGCCGTACGGTCCGTCGTCTGGTAGCGGTGGTGGCCCTCGGTGCTGTGCTGCCAGCGCTGTACCTGCCCGGTCTCGTGCACAACTTCTTCGATCTCAAGATCTACATGTCCGCGATGGACTGGTGGCGCGTCGGCCACCCGCTCTACGACTACGTCCAGCCCGACCGGGTGCAGGGCGAGTTGTACTTCACCTACCCACCATTCAGCGCGCTGCTGCTGTGGCCGTTCGGTCTGCTGCGGCTCGGCGCCACCGTGGCGATCTTCACGGCGCTCACCGTGCTGGCAGTGGTGCTGACCACTCGGTGGCTGGTGACCCCGGTGATCGCCCGACACGACCTGCCCCGAACGTTCACCCTGATCGCCGCCGTCCTGCTGGTGCTGGCGGTGGAGAGCATCCGCGAGACGATCACCTTCGGCCAGATCAACATGCTGCTGATAGTGCTGATCCTGGCCGACCTGCTGTTCGCGGTACCGCAGGCGCGACGCTGGGCCGGGGTGGGCGTGGGGCTGGCGACGGCGCTCAAGCTCTTTCCCGGCATCTTCATCGTGTACCTGCTGGCCACCCGGCGGTGGCGGGCCGCGGCGGTGGCGAGCGCGACAGCGGCGGCGGCGACCCTGCTCGCGGCGGCGATCGCCCCCGGTGACTCGTGGCGGTTCTGGACGCACGAGCTGTGGACCACCGAGCGGGTCGGACGCACCGACATCGTCGGCAACCAGTCGCTGTTCGGCCTGCTCAGCCGGTTCACCGAGCCGGGGAAGCCGGACCGGCTGCTCTGGCTGCTGGTGGTCGCCGCCGTCGCCGGCTACGGGCTGTGGCGCGCCGCCCGGGCGGCGCGGGCCGGTGACCCGTTGACGGGCCTGACGTTGACCGGGTTGGTCGGCGCCCTGGCCAGCCCGATCACCTGGACCCACCACATCTACTGGTTCGTGCCGGCGGTGGTGCTGCTCGCCGACGCGGCGTTGAGCGCCGACCGCCCGGACGAGACACGCCGGCGTCGGTGGCTGGCCGGGCTCGCGCTGGGCATCACCGCCGTGACCATCTACGGGGTGGTGACGTTCCAGGCCTGGGGCGCGGGACCGGTCCGCACCCACGACCCGGTGGACTTCGTCGTGCAGAACACCTACGTGCTGCTCAGTCTGCTGCTGCTGGCGGCGTTGCCGGTGCGCTCGGGGCTCAGTGCGGAAAATCGCACCAATTGGACAGACCTCCCGAGTAGCCACGTTCGGCGCTAACCTGTCCTCATCTACCTCAAGCGTCGCTCGGGTAGCACCGATCCCCCGGTGAGGGTGGCCCTCCGCGTCGGCAGCGCGGAGGGCCACTCGCCGTCTCACCCACCGCCACCGGCCGGGCCACCACGGGCCGGATCGTCGCCCGGTGCGGCCGCCACTGGCCGGGCCGTGGGCTCGTCCGTGTCGGCCGGCGGCCAGGCGAGACTCAGCGTCACCTCCGGTGGGCGAGGCAGCCGGACCGGTTCGTCCAGGTCGGCGAGGGTGGCAGCGCGTGCCGCGCCGATCGCCGGCCGGGCGGGTTCCGGGGCTCCGGAGCCGACCGGTGCGAGTTGTCGCGCCGGCAACGGCGGAGTCGGATCCGGTTGCCGGGGGCCCAGGCCACTCAGCGAGGTGACGCCGAGCCGGCCGGCGAGCACCGGCACCTGATCCGGCTCGACCACGAAGATCACCTCGCGTGGCCGTAGCGGCCGCAGCAGGAGCAGCGCCGCGCACACCACCAGCAGCACGCCGACGGTCAGCAGACCCCAGGTGGCCGGGCCGGTCCACCCGGCCCGCAACTCGGCGCGC
This sequence comes from Micromonospora trifolii, assembly GCF_022229005.1. Classification (GTDB taxonomy): domain Bacteria; phylum Actinomycetota; class Actinomycetes; order Mycobacteriales; family Micromonosporaceae; genus Micromonospora; species Micromonospora trifolii. The sequence continues at coordinate 62,838 of NZ_JAKKFD010000015.1, read as the reverse complement.
AGGTCCAGGGCAAGGTCGGCCTCGCCGTCGGGGCGCATCACCACCAGGCTCATGGGTTCGCCGTCGAGGTCGTCAGCACTCCACTCCAGCGAGCCGATCCCCTCGCGTACCCAGAAGGGCCGGCCCAGCGGCGTGACCGGCCCGTCGGGCGTCGCGACGCCCGGGGTGTCGGCGGCGGGGCCGGCCGGGTCGAGCCGGACCGGCAGCGGACCCCGGGCCAGCGCCACCCGGCGGACAGTGGCGTGCGGCGTCGCCTCCAGCCAGCCACGCACCTCTGCGGTGGGTGCCAACCCGACGAAGGCCGGCCCGCCCGTGCTGCGGGCGTCCAGGCGCAGCCGGGTCTGCGCGGTACGCGCGAAGGGCGCCTCCTGCCGCAGCAACCGGTCGAGGTCGGTGACCACTACCGCGTGACCGGGCGTGCGGACCGTTTCGAAGCGGGCGGCGAAGGACCCGCCGGGGTCGGCGTGTCGGGTCACCAGCCACAGCCCGCCACCGGCGAACAGCGCCGGAATTCCCACTACCAACAGCAGCACTCCGGCGATCACCCGCACGAACCGCATCCGCACCGTCCCCCTCCGTAGCCAAATACCCGGCCGACCTTACCGACGTACACGGTCTGATCAGGGGATATCCACGGCACGGTCGGCATCGGCTCCGGAAAGCACGCTGGCCCGCCGGACAATCCGGTGGGCCAGCGGGTGGAACAGGGATCAGGCCTTGGCGACCGGCTCCCGGCGGGTACGCGTGAACGCCAGCCCGCCCAGCACCAGGCCGGCGAGACCGGCGACGAGACCTGCCACACCGAGGCCGACGGCGAGCCCGTTGCCGTCGTCGTCGTCATCGTCGTCGGGCGAGGCCACGGCCGCGGTCGGCGTGGCCGAGCCCGCCGGCGCCGCGGCGGCGGCCAGGGTGAGCACCGGGGCGGGGTGCTCCGGCTCCTCGGCGCCCGGCGCCGGATCGTCGATCCACCGGGAGATGTTGCCGTCCGAGTAGGTCTGCAGGGTCTTGAAGATCATCGAGTCGACCTGCGGCAGCGGCCCCATCGAGACGGGGAACTCCTGGAACTGGCCCGGCTTCACCCCCGCGTCGCCGGTGGCCGTCCAGGTGATCTTGGAGACCGCTTCGGTGAGCTGACTGCCGTGCACCTCGATCGGCGGGTCCACCTTGCGCTTCTCCGTGGTGACCGTCCAACCGGGCACCGGCATCGTCGACACCGAGCCGACCGGGGCGTTCTCCGGCAGCACGACCTCAAGCTTGGTGGTCGACGCGGTGTCGCTCTCGTTGGGCACCCGGAACGCCACCCGGGCGTAGCCGCCCTGGGTCGCCTCCTTCGGGTTCACCGTGACGTGCGCGGACGCCGGTCCGGCGAAGCCGAGCACAGCGGTGGCGGCGGCGGTGAACGCCAGGGCGGCAGCGGCGGTTGCGGTACGCCGGAATCGGGTCATGGGTTTCGCGAACCTCTCTAACGAATGGGCACGGTGGCGGTCACCGTGGCCTGGTCGATGTCGGTCGTTCGGGCGGTGATCTTCAGTTGCCACTCGCCGGCGGTCGGCAGGCTGATGTCGCCGTAGGCATGACTGTCCGTCAACCTGAGCAACGGCACCTCGATCGGCTCGATCCCGGCCGAGGGCAGCGCGACTGTCGCCTTCCACTCCGCCACCAGCAGTGGCTGGTTGGCCTTGTCGTACGCGTACAGGTGCACCGAGTTGTTGCCCCGCTCGGCGGGGCTCACCTCGACCTCGACGGACAGGAGCGGGCTGGAGAGCCTGGTGCTGAACAGGCCAGCCTCGGCCCCGGCGGACGGGGCGGCTCCGGCGGTGCGCGCGGGAGTGGTCTGCACGAGCGTTGCGGACACGGCCAGCACCACCACCGTGACGGCCAGCTCCACCAGGACCGCCCGGCGCACCGGCACCGGGCGTTGCGCCGCGACGCGGCTGCGCACCAACTTCCGGGAGTACGCGGCCACGGCGATGACCAGCGCGAACAACCCGATCTTGGCGAGCAGCAGGCGCCCGTACGTGGTGTCGAAGAGCGCCTGCAGGGTGGCCACCTCGATCAGCGCCTGGACGGTGCCGGCCAGCAGCAGCGCCGAGACGGCGAGCGCCGCCCAGCGCGACCAGATCGGCAGGATCGCGCCCAACTCCCGCTCGTCGGCCTGGCGCAGCAGGAAGACGGCGAGCATGAGCAGACCACCCAGCCAGACCGCCATGCTGCCCAGGTGGATCGCGTCGACCACCACGGAGACCGCCGGCGCCGGGGAGGCCGCCGGGTGCCCGGCCAGCGGCCAGGTCAGCAGTGCCGCGCCGCCGAGCACGGCCAGGATGATCGCGTCCGCGCGGCCGGCGGGTCGGGCCAGCAGCGGGCGGAGCAGGAAGACGGACGCCGCCAGCAGGCCGAGCCGGACCAGGTGGGCGGCGCCGAAGGCACTGCCGAACACACTGCCGAACCCCTCGCCGGTGACGTCGAAGAGACCACCGCCGGCCGTGTAGGGCACCTGCAACCACAAGTCGGCGAGGGTGGCGACGGCCACCAGCCCGAGGCCGGTCCAGGCCAGCCGGGTCGGCCCCCGCCGGGAGAGCCGTCGGGGCCAGAGCGCGGCGAGCACCAGAGCCGGCCCCACCAGCAGCACCAGGCCGGCGTAGCCGAGGAAGCGGGCCACCTTCACCGCCGTCTCCACCACCGGGTTGGCGCGGCTGTCAGTGCCGGAGTCGACGGGTGGGGTCGAGGGTGCGCCGACCGAGTAGGTGAACGCCCCGGAGACCGGATGGCTGTCGGCGGAGATCACCCGGAAGCTGACCAGGTAGGTGCCGCGGGCGCCGGCCGGGTCCACCGGGATGGTCACCACGCCGCCGCTGAACGACGGTTCGCCCCGGTCGGCCCGGGAACCGTCCGGCGCGATGATCCGGATCTTGCCGGGCACCTTGCGGACCGACTCGCTGAAGGTGAGGACCACCTCGGACGGCCCGCTCGGCACGATGGAGGCGGCGGCCGGGCTGCTGCTCTCCAGCACCGCGTGGGCGCTGGCGGAGGTAGCTGGCGCGATCAACAAGGCGACGACGGTGACCAGGAGGCCGGCGGCTGCGGCCAGCCTGGCGGCCCAGCGGCGGGGGGCGACAGTCATGCCGGCCATGGTCGCCGATGGGTGTCCCCTTCGGCGACCCGAGGGGGGTGGGGGCGTCGGTGGTCGCACGTCATGAACTGGTAGTCGGCAGGGGTCGGGGAAAAGTTCCCGACGTGGCGCAGACCATCCAAGGGCCGAACGACCCTGACGCGCCGCCGACTGCCGCGTAACCTGATGTGTCGTGATCCCTGTCCCGCGTGACCCCGGTGCCGCCGGTCCGGCAGAACCGGTCGACGAGGTCGCCCGGGACCCGGCCACCGAGTGGGCGCTGACCGCCCGCGACGGTGACCCCATCGCCCAGGCGGCGTTCGTCCGGCTGACCCAGGCCGAGGTGTGGCGGTTCGCCGCCGCCCTGGTCGACCCGGACAGCGCCGACGACCTGACCCAGGAAACCTACCTGCGGGCGTTTCGGGCACTCCCCGCCTTCGAGGGTCGCTCCAGCGTCCGCACCTGGCTGCTCGGCATCGCCCGCCGGGCCTGCGCCGACCACCTGCGCACTGTCATCAGGCGTCGACGGCTCGACGAGCGCCTGGCGGCGAATGCGTACACCGACCGGCCGCACCCGGACCCGGCCGGCCAGTTCGGCGCCGCCGACCTGGTCCGCCGCCTCGGCCCCGAGCGGCGCTCCGCGTTCGTGCTCACCCAACTGCTCGGCCTGTCGTACGCCGAGGCCGCCGCCGTCGAAGGGGTGCCGGTGGGCACCATCCGGTCCCGGGTCGCCCGGGCCCGGGACGACCTGGTCGAGGCGGTCGGCGACGCCCTGACCGGCTGAACGGGGAACTTCCGGCGCGGACGGGACGACAAATGAGCGTGACAGCACCTTCCACCCGGGGCGGCCGTTGGCCAGTGGTCCGCCCGTGGCTCGGCATCGCGGCCCGACTCGGCCTCGCCGCCGTCTGGCTGGTCGCGGGCGCGTCGAAGGTCAGCGATCTCGCCGCCTCCGGGCGGGCTGTCAACGCGTACCAGGTGATGCCGTACGACGTGGCGACCGTGATCGGTGCGGCGCTGCCCTTCGTCGAGCTGGCGTTGGGCGTGCTGCTGCTGCTCGGGCTGGCCACCCGGCTCGTCGCCGGGGTGTCCGCCGCGCTGCTGGTGGTCTTCATCGTGGGGATCGCCTCGGCCTGGGCGCGTGGGCTGGCCATCGACTGCGGCTGCTTCGGCAGCGGCGGGCAGTTGGCTGCGGGGCAGGCACCCAGTTACCTCCCGGAGATCCTCCGGGACCTGGGATTCTTGGTTCTGGCCGGATTTCTGCTGATCTGGCCGCGTACGCCGGTATCGGTGGACGGGTGGTTGTCCGGCGAACCCGTTGTGGAGGACGAGGATGAGTAGTCGCAAGGGGCAGCGGGACGCCGCCCGGGTGGTCCGCGAGCAGTTGGCCCGCGAACGGCGCCGCCGCCGCACGATCTGGGTCTCCGCCGCCGCGGTCCTCGTCCTGGTCATCGCCGGCGGCATCGGGTGGGCCGTCTGGTCCAGCCAGCGCTCCGACAGCTTCACCACCCCGCCCGGCGCCAACGCGGCCGGCACCGGCATCGTCACCGGCGGCGGGCCGGTCACCGTCGACGTCTACGAGGACTTCCTCTGCCCGGCCTGCAAGCAGTTCGAGCAGACCAGCGGGTCGACGCTCGAACAGTTGGTGGCCGAGAACAAGGCGACAGTGGTCTACCACCCGGTCGCGTTCCTCAACCGTTTCTCCACCACCGAGTACTCCACCCGCTCCTCGGCCGCCTCCGGCTGCGCCGCGGCCGGCGGCAAGTACCACGAGTACGCCAAGGCGCTCTTCGCCCAGCAGCCGCCGGAGGGCAGCGCCGGGCTCACCGACGACAAGCTCATCGACATCGGCACCAGCGTGGGCCTCGACCGCGGCTCCTTCGGCGGCTGCGTGAAGGACGAGACGTACCGGACCTGGACCGAACACGTCACCGAGGACGCCAGCCAGAGCAAGGTCACCGGCACGCCGACCGTCAAGGTCAACGGTCAAGCCGTCGAGAACCCCACCCCGGACGCACTCACCGCAGCCGTGGCGGCGGCCGGCAAGTGATCCGTACCCTGCTGGGCCGCGCCGGCCTGGTCGCCGCCGCAGCCGGCCTGGTGACACTGACCAGCGCGGCGCCCGCCGCCGCGCACGGCGCGGACGCACCGGACGGCACCGACTACCGCACCCGGACCACCGGGGTCGCACCGGCGCGGCCAGGGCTCGAGGTACGCGTCATCGAGGCGGGCGCCCGACTGGAGCTGACCAACCGCACCGGCCGCGCCATCGAGGTCATCGGCTACTCCGGTGAGCCGTACCTGCGCGTCGGCCCGGACGGGGTCTTCGAGAACAGCCACTCCCCCGCCACGTACCTGAACCGCACCATCACCGGGGACACCGCGCTCCCGGCCGAGGCCGACCCGGCCGCCGCACCGTCCTGGCGACGGATCGACGACGGCACCACAGCGCGCTGGCACGACCAGCGCGCCCTGTGGCAGGAGTCGGCGCCACCGGCCGCGGTACGCGCCGCGCCGGACCGCGAGCACCGGGTCCGGGACTGGACCATCCCACTGCGCGACGGCACCGACCCGCTGGTGATCGGCGGCACGCTGGACTGGCTGCCGCCGCCGGACGCGTACACCTGGTGGGCGGTGAGCATCGTGGGGCTGCTCGCGGTGGGCGCACTCGGCCTGTTCACCGCCACCGCCCCGGCCGGCGCCCGCGCGCTGTCCGCGCTCGGCGTGCTGCTGATCGTCGGCGGCGCGCTGGCCGTCGGGTACCCGGTGGGACGGGAGCTGGACGCGGGCGCCCAGGGCGCGGGCGGGGTGCTGGTCGGGCTGCTCTCCGGGCAGATCTGGTCCCTGCTCACCGGTGTCGGCGCGATCGCCGCCGGCTGGTACGCGCTGAGCCGCCGCCCGGCCGCCGACTTCGTGGTCGCGCTGGCCGGGGCCTGCCTGGCGCTCTTCGCCGGAGCCTCGAACGCCGCCGTGTTCGCCCGCGCCATCGCCCCGGTGCCCTGGTCACCCGAGGCCGCCCGGGTGATGGTGGCGCTCTTCCTGATCACCGGCGCCGGCGCGACAGCCGCCGGCATCCTGCGCCTGCACGCCACCTCCCGCACCACAGCGGCAGCACCTCGGGTCGAGACGGCCGGGAGTGGGTCTACGGCTGCGGGGTGAAGCCGTGGGGGAGTTCCAGGCGGTGTCTCGCCAGCAGGGGGGCATCGTTGAGCAGGGTTCTGGTGGGGGCGTCCGCGACGATCCGGCCGTTGTCCAGGATCACCGAGCGCTCGCACAGCTCCGCCGCGTACGGCAGGTCGTGAGTGACCATCAGCAGTGTCACCGGCAGGCCGCGCAGGATCTCGGCGAGTTCCCGACGGGCCGCCGGGTCCAGGTTCGACGACGGCTCGTCGAGCACCAGGATCTCCGGGTGCATGGCGAGCACTGTGGCCACCGCCACCCGGCGGCGCTGCCCGAACGACAGGTGCTGCGGGGCCCGGCCCCGGTGCTCACTCATCCCCACCGCGGCGAGCGCCTCGTCCACCCGGGCGGTCAGGTCGGCCCCGCGCAGACCCAGATTCGCCGGCCCGAACGCCACGTCCTCCGCCACGGTGGGCAGGAACAACTGGTCGTCCGGGTCCTGGAAGACGATGCCCACCCGGCGGCGCACCTCGGCCAGGGTGGCCCGGTCCGGGGTGACAGTCAGCCCGCCGACGCTCACGCTGCCCTCGGTAGGGGTGAGAATGCCGTTGAGGTGCAGCACCAGCGTGGTCTTGCCGGCGCCGTTGGGCCCGAGGAGCGCCACCCGGTCGCCCCGCGGCACGGTCAGGTCGACCCCCTGAAGGGCGACGTGCCCGTCCGGGTACGAGTAACGAACACCCCGAACGTCCAGCGAGACAGCGGTCTGCACGACACCGATCATGACAGTACGACGGCGGTGGCGGCGATGGAGGCCGCCAACACCGGCACTGTCGCCGCGACCAGCCACTGACCGGCGCTCGCCGCACCCTCGCCCTGCCACATGGCGGGCATCCGCCCGGTGTAACCCCGCGACAGCATCGCCAGATAGACCCGCTCGCCGCGCTCGAAGGCGCGCAGGAACAACGCCCCGATCCCGGCGGCGAAGCCGCGCAACTGCCACAGGAAACGCGGGTCGTCACCCCGGGAGATCCGGGCCACCCGCATCCGCCGCGCCTCGCCGACCAACACGTCGAGGTAGCGCAGCATGAACGTGGCGATCTGGGTCAGCACCTGCGGACAGTGCAGCCGGTCCAGCCCCACGATCAGGTCCCGGGTGGTGGTGGTCGCGGCGAGCAGCAGCGAGGCGAGCACCCCCAGGGTGCCCTTGGCCAGGATGTTCCAGGCGCCGTGCAGCCCGTCCTCGGACAGCCGCAGGCCCAGCACCTCGACCCGGTCGCCGCTGCCGAGGAACGGCAGGGCGACGGCGAACAACACGAACGGCAGCTCGATCAACGCTCGGCTGAGCAACCACCGCGGCCCCACCCGGGCCAGCGCCGCCACCACCGCCACCAGCACGGCGTACGCGCCGAAGGCCCAGAACGCCTCGCGTGGGGTGGCCACCACGGCGAGGGTGAAGACCACCATCGCCACGATCTTGACCTCGGGCGGGAGCCGGTGCACCGGCGAGTCCGACTCGCGGTAGAGCACGTGCCCGTGACCGGCCCCCATCCGCGTACCCCTGCTCAGCTGGCCGCGTCGGCGCGGCGCCGGACGTCGCCGGACGTCGCCGGGTCGCCCTCGGTGGGAGTCGCCGCGTCAGCGTCGGTCGGCGTGCCGCCTCGACGGCGCAGCAGCCAGAACCCGCCGGCCCCGATCGCGAAGGTGACCAGCACCCCGAGCACCCCGGAGAGGCCGGTGGAGACGAAGCTGTTCCGCACGCCCCGTACGCCGTAGTCGGCGAGCGGGCTGTCGGCCAACTCGTGGTCGCGGGCCTGCTGGGCCGGGCAACTGCCCCCGACGATGTTGTCGTCGGCGTCGACGGTGCAGCCCTTGAGCAGGGACGAGTCCAGCCCGTCCGGGTGGGACGAGGCGTAGTTGCTCACCACGCCGGCGAGCAGCAACGCGACCAGCAGACCGCCGGCCAGGAAGGCCCAGGAGCGGTTCTTCATCGGACACCTCCGGCTACCGGGACGGCGGGGGCGGCGGGCGTACGCAGGGAACGCAGCGCGTACACCAGGTCGGGGCGAACCTTCGCGACGGTGAGCACCGTGGTCGCGGTGATCAGGCCCTCGCCGATACCGATCAGCAGGTGCACGCCGGCCATCGTGCCGGCCAGGCCACCCAGGTTGTTGCCCAGGTCGGTGGTGCCACCCAGCCAGTACTCCAGGACGAAGCCCTGCGACGCCACCACCACGCTGAGCGTCGCGGCGACGAACGCGGTGACGGCCAGACCGGCCCGCGTGCGGGGCAGCACCCGCAGCAGCAGCGCGATCAGCGCGTACGCCGCGGCGGTGCCGAGCAACGCCATGTTCGTGATGTTGAGGCCGAGCATCGCCACGCCGCCGTCACCGAAGATCAGTGCCTGTACGACCAGCACCACGGCCACGCAGAGCGCGCCGACCCACGGCCCGACCAGCATGGCGGCGAGCGCGCCACCGAGCAGGTGGCCACTGACACCGGCCGTGAAGATCGGGAAGTTGAGCATCTGGACGGCGAAGATGAACGCCGCCACCAGGCCGGCCATCGGGGCCAGCCGGTCATCCAGGTCGCGCCGGCCGCGCAGAACGCAGGCGGTGAGCGCGGCAAGAGCGAGCGCAGCGAAGATCGCTGCCACGGGACCGTCGATGATCCCGTTCGAGATGTGCATCGCCAGTGTCTCCACGCGACCTCCCACGCGTCAGCGGGCCCGACCGGGCCAGCGTGGGTTAGCCTATTTCCCAAGCATCGCTGTTGCCAGACTCTGGCAACAACGCATGGGCTTGATCACTCCAGGCCAGGCCCCGCCAGCCCATTGGTGCTCGGCCGGTCGGCGGCGCGGCGGTAGGGTCGGGGCCATGACCTCGCCCGACCGCCTCTCCCCCGGTGACCCCGCGCCCGAGTTCACCCTCGCCACCGACACCGGCGACCAGCTCTCCCTCGCCGACCTGCGAGGTCGCAAGGTCGTCCTGTACGCCTACCCGGCCGCGATGACCCCCGGGTGCACCAAGCAGGCCTGCGACTTCCGCGACTCACTCGCCTCACTCCAGGCCGCCGGCTACGAGGTCGTCGGCATCTCCCCGGACAAGCCGGAGAAGCTGGCGAAGTTCCGCGAGCGCGACGCCATCACCTTCCCGCTGGTGTCGGACCCGGACACGGCGGTGCTGACCGCCTACGGCGCGTACGGCGAGAAGCAGCTCTACGGCAAGACCGTCACCGGCGTGATCCGCTCGACGTTCGTGATCGACGCCGACGGCAAGGTCGAGCGGGCGCTCTACAACGTCAAGGCCACCGGGCACGTCGCCAAGCTCCGCCGCGACCTCGACCTGGACTGACCTGTCGTACCGGTTCGCTACGGTCCGTCAGTGGTTCGATACAAATACACGCCCGAAGCGCTGGCCGCCGCTGCCGCCGTCGCCCGCAACATCACCGAGGTGATGCGGTTGCTGGGCGTACGCGTCAGCGGTGGCTCGCACGCGCACATCAGCCGACAGCTCAAGAGGTTCGGCATCGACACGTCGCACTTCACCAGGCAGGCCCACAACAAGGGGCGGCGCGGTCAACGGCGCACCACCTCCGCGCAGCTCCTGGTTGTGCTGCCCGACGGGTCCCGCCGGACACCCGGCGTGCGGTTGAAATGGGCGCTGGGCACGCTCGGCGTGCCGGAGGAGTGCGAGGAATGTGGGATAGGTCCGGTCTGGCGTGGCGCGTCGCTCATCCTGCACGTCGACCACATCAACGGGGACTTCCTCGACAACCGGCCACCGAACCTGCGGATCCTCTGCCCGAACTGCCACAGCCAGACCGCCACCTACGCCGGCCGGCGGAACCGGGCTTCTGATCTCCCCATCCTCGCGACGCCGACCGATGGAAAGGATGCCCCCAACGGACAGCCGACCCCGATCGCCGAGCGGCCACCAGGGGGGAACTCGTCGACCTGTTCGGTCGGGTCGACGCACAGCAGTTGACAGCACTGGAGGCGGCACGGCAGTTGGGCTGGACCCCGGCGTATCTGCACAAGGTTCGGCGAAGGCTCGAGCAGGACGGCGTGTTGCTACCGCGTCCGAGCCGCAGGTGGCGTTCGAGGGCTCATCGCGACGCAGTAATAGAACAGGCGCTGGCGCACCCGGATGTCGGACCGAAGCGGCTGTCCGGCATTCTCCGCAACCTGCCTGATGGGGGATGCAGGGTGGGCCACGGCACGATCTCGACCATCCTCAGGGAGGCCGGGCTCAACACCGCCGACGCCAGACGCTCTAGACTCAGCGGGTTGGCGGGAGTGGCGTAACGGCAGCCGCGCAGGTCTTAGGAACCTGTATCCGGAAGGATGTGGGGGTTCGAATCCCCTCTCCCGCACAGGGCAACGAAACCCACGTGTTGGACGGTGGTTGTCGCGCGCGTCACTGTCGCGGGTCGTGGGCCTGCTCGTTGGGTCAGGATGGCGAGCGTGAGTCTGCGCTTCGTCCTCGATCCTGACCTGACCCCGCAGCTGCGTGCCGAGATCGTCGACCTCTGGGTGGACGTCAGCAACGCTGGCGGGGCTGTCGGTTTCGTGCCACCGGTCACCGCCACCGACGTGCACGTCACCGCCGGTCCGACTTTCGCCGGCATCGCCGACGGACCGGACCGGCTGCTGGTCGGCTACTCCGGGGACCGGCTGGCGGCAATGCTGATCTTCAGTGACAACCGTTTCCCGCTCACCGCGCACTGGTGCGTGCTAAAGCGGGTGATGGTCCACCCAAACACCCAGGGCGCCGGCTACGGCTCGGCGCTGATGGTGGAGGCTGCCCGGCTGGGCAGGGCGTTGGGCCACGAGGCGCTGCACGTCACTGTGCGCGACGGGCTGGGGTTGGACAAGTTCTACGGTCGCCTCGGGTACCGGGAGATCGGCCGGCTGCCGGGCGCGTTGCGGGTCGCACCGGATGACAACCGGGACGAGATCCTGATGTGGCTCGATCTGACGGACGCCGACTGACCGGTCAGCCTTCGCACCACCGGGCGTTGGCCCGGGCCGAGCTGGTGGTCGGCGCGTCGGTGGCCGGAGCGCTCGTCCTCGCCACCTCGACCGGGCGACGGGTCGGCGTCGGCGTGACGGAGGGTCGGTTGCTCGGTGGTCGGGTCGACGCGGAGGGACGACGTGGGGCCGCTCCGCCACCGGGTGCGTACATCCGGACCGTGCTGTTCTGCACCTGGCCCGGTGCCATCCGGATGCCGCCGGCGGTGACCCGGTTTCCGTACACGTCGGTGACGCGGAGGTTGAACGGGCCCGGCCCGGCGCCGGAGGCGATCAGCCAGTAGTTGTAGTCCTGCCGGGCGGCCGACTGCCAGGGGTCGCTGTCGCGCTGCCGGACCTCGACGGACCGCAGCGGGTTGCCGTGGTTGCCGACGCGGACGGCGAACCACCACTGCGACGCCCCCTCCTTGATCCGGAAGGTGAGTGGTCCGGGCAGCGGTGGGTTGACCACCGCGCGGTAGGTGACCGGGACGAGGCCCTGGACCGGGTCGGCGATCCGGGCGAACGCCTCGCGGGACAGGTCGAGGTGGCCGGGCTCGCACTCCGGGCACTGGTCCATGATGAGCACCCGGACGGTGCCCTTGGGGCCGACGACGTCGAGGAATCCGCCGCAGGCGGCACCGGCGGAGTATTCCGTCGGGCCGAGCGCGACGTAGAGCCGGTTGGCCGGGGCAGCCGGGTTCGAGCAGTTGCCGCCGGCGCCCTTGGAGTCGTAGAAGGTGGCCTTGCCGGTCTTCGTGGCGGTGCCGGTGGGTGGTGCGGCGGCCAGCGTCCGGCCGGCGGCGCAGGCCGGGGTGGAGCCGGAGCGCAGGGTGAGGGTGAGCCCGAGCGTCGCGGCGAGGATGGTGACGCCGGTGGCGACCAGCCAGGGCTTCGCGCCGGACGACGGCGCGGGCCGGTCCTCTGGAGGATGGTCCAGGTCGATGTTGATGTCGACAGCGCTTCCGTCCGTCACGACGGCGATGCTGCCGGACCCGGTCGGGTACCGACAAGCCGGCTAAGCCAAAGCTAAGACAGCATCGACGGACGGTGACCGTGGGGTGTCGATTGCCGGTCAGGGCGCTATGACGATCGGGGCGTCCACCGCCAGGGGTCCACTGTCGAGCGGCACCAGGTTCAGTCCGAAGAGGAGTTTCTGCTTGACGTTGCGGTGCCGTCCGAGGGTGCGCAGCGGCTCCTTGGTGCGTACCCCCGTCTCCTGGTCGGTGGTGGTCACCACGCAGCGGTCGCACGGCCCGGCGGCCTGGAACACCCGGTCGCCGATGCGCAGCCGCCGACCGACCCAGTCGTCCTCGGCCCAGGCCGACGCACCGTCGACGACCAGGTTGGGTCGGAAGCGGGTCATCGGCACGGGTTCCTCCCCCACTTCGGCGAGCCAGTCGTTGAGGGCGTCGAGGGAAGAGGCGTTCGCCAGCAGCACCGGGTAGGCGTCGGCGAAACTGACCTGGTCACCGGTGTCGTGTTCGCGGGTGCCGGCGGCCAGGTGACGGGTCGGCTGGGCCAGCCAGGCCAGTCGGACCGGTCGGCCGAGCAGGGTGCCGAGCCAGTCGTCGGCCGCCTGGCCGGCCAGCAGCGCGGGGACCGGGAACGTGCGGCTGCGGAAGGTGCGCACCGCTACCGGTTCGCCGCCGGCCGGCTCGGGCACGTCGAGGTCGGGTTGCCCGTCGGCGCGCAGCGACAGACCCCCGGGGCGCACGGCGGCGCGCAGGCCGACGAGCCGGGTCGTCTCCCGCTGGGTGACGCCGACCCCGTCGGCGTCCACGATCATCCAGCGCCGGTCGCCGGCCAGGCCCCACTGGTGCACGAACGCGGCGTCGTGGTCGAGCCGGTGACAACCCTTGATGGGGTACGTGTGAATCGAGGTCAGCCGCACCCGGCTACCATGCCACGCCGATCCCGTCGCCCGGGTACCAGTGGTTGGCCGGGCTCTCCCGGTAGGCGAGGAACCGCCGGCCGGTGCGTTCGGCATGTTCGGCGAGCACGTTGGTGCTGGTGACGTTGTCGGTGAGCAGGATCGCGCCGGGGGCGAGCTTGGGCTCCACGGCGTCGAACTCGCGCTTCTCGTGGGCGCGGCTGTGGTCGCTGTCGTGCAGGAACAGGTCGACCGGGCGGTCCAGCGCGCCGATCGAGGCGATCGAGTCGCCGATTACCAGGTCGACGACCTCCGACCACGGCGCGACCCGGGCGAGGTAGCCGGCCTCGGGGTTGATGTCCAGCGAGGTGACCCGGCCCGGGTGCCCCTCCTGGGCGTTGCGCAGCAGGGCGGACGCGAGGACGCAGGTGCCCAACCCCTTGTCCACGCCGGTTTCCACCACGTGCGCGGGGTGGGTGGCCCGGACGATCGCGTACCAGCCGACGCGTCGGGCGTAGCGGACCTTCTTGTCGGCGAGACCACGGCGGGCTGCGGTGGCGGTGGCCTGCTCGATGTGGTGCCGCAGCACGTCGTCGGACTCGATTTCGGCGACGTAGCCCCGGACCTGCTTGACCGGGATGTCGCAGACGACGCTGACGAACCAGGTCAGGTGGTGGCGACTGAGCTTGGTCAGCTCGTACGTGTAGTTGTGATGTTCACGGGAGGTGACCAACCATCGGGCCGAGGCGCGCAGCACCTTGGCGTCGTGGCGGGCGACCCGGGCGAGCCGCTTGGGGAATGCGGCGACGGGTGCGAGTGGGGTACGGGCGATGGCTCGGCGCAGCTGCGTGGCGTCCACCGCTGCTTCATACCAGCTTCAGGCAATCGTTTGCGGGGAAAAGTCTTTTGGTCAGGATGTACAGCCGGATGGACCAGGCAGGGGTACGTGAGCGTAACCCGCAATCAGTAGCATCGCGGCATGCAGTATCGCCAGGAGTACGTGGAACCCCAGACCCAGTTCATTGAAGCGCAGTCGCCGCCTGAGCCGACTGAGGAGCAGCCCCGATCGCGGCGTCGCCGCCCTCGTTGGCAGAAGGTCGCACTCATCAGCTTTCTGGTGGTGGCGTTGCTCGGCGGTGTCGGTCTGATCGCAGGCGGGCTCTACTTCCGGTCGATCAATTCCGGGATCGAACGTGTCGACGCGTTCGACGGCGTGCCGGAGGAGTCGCGGCCCCAGGTCGTCGCTGACGGTGCCATGAACATCATGATCCTCGGCAGCGACTCGCGTGACCCGGAGAACAGCTCCGGCTCCCGGACCGACACCATCATCCTGGCTCACCTCCCGAAGGACCGGCAGAGCGCGCAGCTCATCTCGATTCCCCGAGACAGCTGGGTCAGCGTGCCGGAGTCGCCGCAGGGGCGCGGCGGCCGGGACGCGAAAATCAACGCCGCGTTCGCGTGGGGTGGCGTTCCGCTCATGGTGCAGACCCTGGAGAAGTTCACCGGCGTCCGCATCGACCACGTGGCGATGGTGGACTTCGCGGGCTTCAAGGAAATCGTGGACGCGCTGGGTGGCATCGACATCACCGTGGACAAGGGCTTCACCTCGAAGCACTCGTTGAACCCGGATGGCCGGCGGGAGTTCGTCGCGGGTCGGCAGACCATGGACGGGCCCACCGCACTGGACTACGCCCGCGAGCGGTACGCGTTCGCCGAAGGCGACTTCACCCGGATCAAGCACCAGCAGCAGGTCATCAAGGCGATCCTGGACAAGGCCGTTTCCGGTGGCACGCTGGCCAGCCCCACCAAGTTGAACTCGTTCATCCGGGCCACCGCTGACGCTGTAGCGGTCGACCAGTCGATGTCCCTGGTGGACCTGGCAATGCAGCTACGGCACATGCAGAGCGGTCAGCTCGGCTTCTTCACCTGCCCCACGACGGGCACCGGTCGGATGGGCAGCGAAAGCGTCGTCCTCGTTGACAAGCCAAAGGCCGAGCGTGTCTTCGACGCGGTCCGTCGTGACTCGGTAGGGGAGATCGCGTCCGCAGTGAAGTAGCTAGCGGAAATTCACCTTTCGTCTATACCGGCGGGCCTGACCTGGTCGTATCCTTCCTTCGCCCTTCGGCTCGATGTACCTGGTCGAAGGGCTAACGGGGGAAAGGTTGACCATGTCAGGTCATTCAACAACAAGCCGATCAGGCGCACCGGCGCAATGGTCCGGCGAGCCGAATCCGGTGGAGCGCACAGTCGAGCCGGCGAAGGTTCCCAAGACCGTACCGGCGCCGAGGCCCGGTTTGGAGACCACTGCGGTCCTGCCGTACGCGGGGTCTCGGACTTCGTCCCGGACGCGTTTGCTGCGCGCCTGGATGATGACGGTGCCGATCGACATGGTCGCGCTGCTCTTCCCGCTGGTGATCTCGCAGGACTACTGGCGTGGCACCCTGGTCAACGCCGGGCTCACCATGGCGATCTTCGCGGCCGGCGGGCTCTACCAGGCCCGCCGGCACGTGAGCATCCTCGACGAGCTGCCGAGCATCGTCGGGCGCCTGCTGGCGTCCGCCGCGGTGGTAGCCATCATCGCTGCGGAACGTCACTCCTCGGTTGAGTACGTCGGCGGTTTCATGCGTGGCGTCGCCATCTCGG
The DNA here is from genome assembly GCF_022229005.1 of Micromonospora trifolii. Taxonomy (GTDB): domain Bacteria; phylum Actinomycetota; class Actinomycetes; order Mycobacteriales; family Micromonosporaceae; genus Micromonospora; species Micromonospora trifolii. Next base: position 47,085 of record NZ_JAKKFD010000015.1, on the reverse strand, counting down.
CCGGCCTGGTGATCGTTGGCCGGGCGCTCAGTCGGGCACTCACCATCCTGGTGCGCAAGCGTCGTTGGGTGGAGCACAACGCCATCATCATCGGCAGCGGTCCGATCGCCTTGGAGCTGGCCCGGTTGCTGCGACGTTACCCGCAGTACGGCCTGCGTTTCGTGGGCTGCGTCGACGTGGTGGCACAGCAGGATCCGTCCGTGCTCCCGCTCCTCGGCAGCCTCAACGAGCTGGAGAAGCTGGTCCGGGTGCTGAAGTGTGAGGTGCTGGTCATCGCCGACCCGGACTGTCCGGAGTCGGAGCTGATGGACACTCTCCTGCTGCCCGGCAGCTCGCGCTGCGACCTGTGGGAGGTGCCGCGCCTGTGGGGTTCCCGCTCGCAGGGGGGATACCCCGACCACATCGGAGCGATCCCGATCGTGAAGGTCAGCGACATCTCGCTCTCCGGTCCGCGATGGGCGATCAAGCGGGCTTCCGACGTGGTGTTCGCCGGGCTGGCCCTGTTCCTGCTGAGCCCGGTGCTGCTGTTGTGCGCGCTCGCGACGTTCATCGACGGTGGCCGGGGGATCTTTTTCTACCAGGAGCGGATCGGCCGGTTCGGTAAGCCGTTCAACGTCGTCAAGTTCCGGTCGATGCGCCCCGTCGACGAGACCGAGTCGCAGACGAACTGGTCGATCGCGAACGACCGACGGGTCGGCCCGATCGGTCGGTTCATGCGCCGCACGTCCCTGGACGAGCTCCCCCAGCTGTGGAACATTCTGCGCGGCGACATGAGCGTGGTCGGGCCGCGACCGGAGCGGCCGTACTTCGTGGAGAAGTTCTCGGCCGAATACCCGAACTACGCGATGCGGCACCGCGTCCCGGTCGGGTTGACCGGACTCGCTCAGGTCAGTGGTCTGCGCGGTGACACGCCCATCTCCGACCGGGCGCGGTTCGACAACTACTACATCGAGAACTGGTCGCTGTGGCTGGACGTGAAGGTCGTGCTCCGCACGGTCGCCGAGGTCTTTCGGGGCGGCGGCCGCTGACGACCGACGTCAGCGTGAGGTGAGCAGTGGCAGCAGGCGGGCCCGGTAGCCACCAAGGTAGCGATCCGGGTCCCCAGCCAAAACGTGAGCGACGGCGGTGCCGAAGACGTCCCGAAAGTCCGTCGTCGCCTTGAGGTCACCGTCGTCCAGGTTGGTCAGGCTCGGCTGCTCGCCGTAGAACCCACCGGCCACGGAGTGGCCGAGCACGAACACCGGGCCGGCCGTGCCATGGTCGGTGCCGTCGGAGGCGTTCGCCCGGACCCGCCGGCCGAACTCGCTGTAAACCACGACGGTGACCCGGCGGCCGGCCTCGGTGCGACCCATCCGGTCCACGAAGGCGCTCAGCGCATCGTCCAGCTGCCGCAGCAGCGCCTCCTGCCACACCCGCTCCCCAGCGTGAGTGTCGAAACCTCCGAGACTCGCCGAGTAGACCCGGGTGGGAACCTGGGACTCCACGCACCGTGCGACGAGCGCCAACTGGGCGGAGAGGGCGTTGTCGCCACCCGTGCCGGTTGCCGGAACCATGTCCCCAACTGTGTGACCCTGCACCTCGGGGCCGGTGCTCGCGGGCCGCACCACCCGGCTCATCGTAATGAGGTCCGCGTACGAGGTGGCGGCTCGCGCCTGCATCTCCGACTCACCGGGCTCAGCTCGCCCGAGCGCCGAAACCGCATCGATCGAGACGCCCGGCGGCAGGGTGAGCCCCCGGTAACTCACACAGGCACCGATACGGGACTTGCCCACCAACATCGGCGGCAGGGCCGGCTCGAAACTCACTGCTGCCTCGGTGGCGGCCTTCGTCCCGTCGAGCCACCGCCCCACCCAACCGGTAGGGGCGGGGGTGCCCGGTGACGCGGTCTGCCAGATGTCCATCGACTTGAAGTGGCTCCGGTCCGGCTTCGGGTAGCCGACACCAAGCACGATGGCCGCCTGCTTTGCGTCCCACAGCCGCTTCATCCCCCGCAACATCGGGTTGAGGCCCAGCTTCTCGTCGAGTCGCAGCACCCGCTCTGGCGCGTACGCCAGCTCTGGCCGCGCACTGTGGTAAGCCGGTTCGGTGTATGGGATTACTGTGTTGAGTCCGTCGTTACCGCCGTAGAGGGTGACCAGGACGAGCGTGGGCAGGCCATCCTCGACGTCACCGGCCTTTGCCTTCTCGGCAGTCCTGAGCAACTCGTGAAAGCCCAGCACGCCCGCGCCGGCCGCCAGTGCGCCGCCGCCGACAACCCCAGACGAGATGAGAAACCGCCGCCGGGTCAACGCGTCCATGTCCACACACCCACTCTGGTCAGCTCACCAGATACTCCGGGCTGACCAGCCCGAGCATCAGCTTCAGTCGGTCGTCGCGGGCGTCCCGCAACACGCTGTACGTCCGGTTGCTCCATCGGTCAATGCAGAGCAGGTGCGCGACGGCCTCCGGGGTGATCGGGCCCGGCCGAACCAGGTCGACGAGCATGCCGGCGATCGTCAGCCGAACCTGGGCAGCGGCCGAGGTGAGCCAGGCGGCCCCCGCCGGCCAGCCGCCGACACTGGGTGGAGCGAACGGACGCTGGCCCAGCGCCTCCATTGCCCAGTAGACCCGTGTGAACACCTGCTCGGGCATGGACACCGGACGGATCCCCAGGTGACGCATGGCGCCAACGAGCCACTCGACCGGCTGCTGGACCATCGTGCCACGGGTCTCCTGGAACGCCTCATCGCTGAAGAGCACCCTGAGCATCTCCAGTGGCGCTGGGAACGCCGCCGCCATCGCCTCCCGCGTGCGTTCCGGGATCGGCTGCGTGCTGGAGCCGTAACGGAACCACAGGCGGGACGCAATGAACCGTCTGCAGGTCGGCTGCTGGAGCAGGAGGTCTACGAGACTGTTGGCCTCGAAGTTCGCGGTTGTGCCGAGGATCGTCTTGCGGCCGGTGTCGCGGTGCTGGGGATCGGAGATCAGCGACTCACGGTCGAGGATGACCCGCCAACCCGCCAACGCGCGACCGGCCTCCTTGACGTCCCGTTCGGTGTAGTGCCCGACACCGAGCATGAACAGCTCGAACAGCTCCCGGGCGAGGTTCTCGTTCGGCGCTGCCTTCTTGTTGTGCTGCCCGTCGAGCCAGTAGACCAGCGCCCGGTCGTGCACCATCCGGTGCGCCAGGTCGGCGAAGTCGCGCGCTTCCCGGAACGTGCGCAGCTGCCCGAGCATGAGCTGAGGGCTGCGCACCTTCGCCACCGAGGTCGCCCAGTGGCCGTGCCAGAAGAAGAGCAGCTTCTCGACCGCCTGGTGATCGGCCACTGTCATCCGGTCAAGCCACCACCGTGCCAGAGAGATGGTCTGCTCCGTGCGACGCCGATCGCCCTCGGCTCGCTGGGCGTCGGTGGCCCGTGGCATCAGCGTGAACGGATCAGCGCCCAACTTGGGCGTCGGTGCGCTGGTAGCGCCGACGTCCGGTCCGGTTGGCGCGACCACACCGGACAATGTCGATGCGTAACCGAGTCGACGCGCCGCACCTACCTCCGCCGCGGTAGGACCGAAGCCGGCCCGCCGAAGCAGGAGGACGATGTCGTCGGTCATACGTCCACAGTAAGGGAGCACCGGTGTTCCCCGCAGACGGCCGAACCCGTTCCCCCGGTCGACACGGACTGACCGAAGAGTCATTTCGTCCGCGTTACGCGGTCTCTCATAACCTTACAAATCCCCCCATACAGCGATGGCTTCGGTTCTCCGCAACAGCAGCCGCCTGGTCGGGCGCAAGGCCGCCATTGACAGAAGGGTCAGCGTTGAGGTCTATTAACCCGGGCTTGACGGGTAGCCCTTCCTGCTGCCCGTCTAACGGTGCGCCCGGCAAAGCCCCGTTGGGCTGGCAAAGCGCGCCAACCCGAACGGGGATCGGGAGGTATCGGGGTGCGTCCTGTCGTGCACGCATCACCGCTGCCGCGCGGTCTGCAGACCTGCGGCCGCAGCGCAATCTAGTGGCCGGACGAATCCGGAAGAGACACGTGACGACACCACCTTCGCCCCCGGAACCCCACTCCGGAGCCGGGTCGGCAGCACCGACGATCCTGGTCCTGGGCACCGCCGAGTGGAACTCTCCGATCGCCACGAATCAGCACTACGTCGTACGGGAACTGGCCCGTGACTTCGACATCCACTTCGTGGAGTCCCTCGGTCTGCGGCGGGTGCGGCTCGACGCGAAGGACGTCACCCGCATCGCCAAGCGACTGCGGCACTCGGTTGTCGGCCACGAGAAGACGGCGACCTACCGCCCGATTCCGGACCGGGTCAACGTCATCTCGCCGCTCATCGTGCCGATTCACCAGGCGCCGACGCGACTGCCCAACCGGCTGCTGTTGGAACGGGCCGTGGCCGAGTGGCGGCGCAGCCCGAGCCCGCGGATCCTCTGGACCTTCACGCCCGTCACGTACGGCCTTGAGCAGTACGCGGACTACACCCTCTACCACTGCGTCGACATCTTCCAGGCGTTCCCCGGCATCGACGGCTCAGCCGTCTCCGCTGGCGAGCAGAAGCTCGCGAACCGGGTCGACCTGACCATCGGCACCAGTGGGGCCGTCACCGCCCACCTGAACGACGTCGGGTTCACCGAGGTCCTCACTCTGCCGAACGTCGCCGAGATCGACGTATTCTCCGCCGCCAGCCAGCCGGCCTCCCAACGGCGTCCCGCCGCGTTGTTCGCGGGGAACCTCACGCCGCACAAGCTGGACTTCGAGTTGCTGCGCACGCTGGCAACCGCACTACAGGGACACGGCGAGCTTCTCCTCGCCGGCCCGATCGCGGCCGGTGGCGGCGGGTTCGACCGCGAGCTGGCTGAGCTCGAACGGCTCGGTGCCCGATACCTCGGAATGCTCCCCCTCGACCAGTTGGCCGCTGCGGCGGGCACATGCAGCGTGGGCTTGATCCCGTACTCGCTGAACGACTACACGGCGGGTGTCAGCCCGCTCAAATGCTATGAATACCTCTCTTCCGGTTTGAGCGTGATCAGCACGCCCATCCCGGATGTCGTACAGGCGGCACAGGCGACCGAACACATCACGGCCGCGACCTCTGCCGCTGCCTTCGTTGACGAGGTGCTGGCCCGGATCCAGCCCGTTTCGGACGACGTCCTCGCGGACCGCATCCGGTACGCCAGCGACTTCGGCTGGAGTTCCCGAGGCGGTCTCCTGCGCGAGATCGCGGACCGGATGCCTCGGCGTGCCGACGAGGCGGTGACGCAGCCAGCGGGCGACGCTGGAAGGCCTCGTGGCTAGGGTCCGTCCGGCCGCAGCCTGGGCGATCGCGATCGGATCGATGCCATGGGCCGCGGTCTGCCTCGTGCTCTTCCTCGCCGTGCCGCAGTTCTACCTGTTGCCCGAGGGCAGCACCGACGTCGCGGCGTCGACAGTGGTCACCATTCTGCTGGTGCCGGGGGTGCTGTTGGCGGCTCGGCGCGGCTCGGGTGTCGAACTGCTCCGCCTCGGCCTGTTCCGTGTCCTGATCACCCTGCTCGTGGTACGCCTGCTCGCGCTGGCCTGGTCGCCGGACCCGCGGGCCGGCCTGCCACTGATCGCCCTGCTTGGTCAGTTCGTCGTCACGCTGACGCTGATGCTCCAGGCCCTCCGCCAGGACCCAGCTCTGCTACGCCGGATTGAACGCTGGTACTGGCCCTGGATCGTGGCCGAGGCGGCGCTCGTACTCGTCTTCCGGATCCTGCCCGACGTGGAGGACGCGTTCCTGCGGTCGATCGCCGGAATCGTCAGCGGGCAGAACACTGTCGCCGCCCTCTTCACGGGCAGCCCGAACAACGTCTTCGACGAGGCGAAGTCCGGCGGGGTGTTCGTCAACGCGAACGTCGCCGGGCTGTTCCTCGGCGTGAACGCGGTTGCCGCGTTCGCCGTCGCCGCCGTCACCGGGAGCCGTTGGACGCGCGTGGTGGGCTTCGTCGCCCTCGCTACGGTGCCGGTCACCGGCTCCAAGTCGGCGACGGTCCTGGCCGTCGTCCTGCCCGCGTCCGTATTCGCCGCCCGGCGGCTCATCCGGGCACGACGGGCGGCCGAGTCGGGCGCTCTCGGGCACGGCAGCCACCGCCGCAGGCTGAGGCGAGCACACCGCCAACTGACGCTCGGGCTCGCCGGCGTGGCTCTGCTCGGCGTCGTCGTGGCCGTACTGGTCGCCGCCGACCTCAGCTTCACTCAGGCGTTGGCCAAGTCCTTCGGCGACCGGACGGCCATCTGGGGCTTCGGCGCCGAGGCGTTCCTGCGGGATCCGCTCCTCGGCCTCGGTTACGGCGGCTGGGACGCCGGCTTCGGGGCGTACGCCCGCGAGCACGACATCTATCGCAGCTTCCCGCCGCACAACGTCCTCCTGGCGGCGTGGGCCGCGACGGGGCTGGCCGGGCTGGTGCTGAGCGCCGTGTTCTTCGTGCTCACCGTGCGGCTCGCCGTGCGCGCCGTGCTGACCGGCGAGGGCCACTATCGGACCTTCGCGCTCTGGACCACCGCCGCGATCGCGTGGACGGTGATCCACGGTCTGGGCGACAACACCGAGATCTTCGGCGACATCCACCTCATTCCTATTCTTTCGCTGCTGGTCGCCTACCTCATCGTTGGTGACCGCGAGGAGTCGAACGACAATGCAACTGCCCACCGTCGGGATCCTGCGACATCAGCAGTTCCTGCCGTCGGAGACGTTCATTCCGAACCAGGCACTGGCGATGCGCAGCTTCCGGCCGCTGTTCGTGGGCCGCGATCCGGTACCGACCAGGCCGGGGACCGAATCAGTTAGTGTCGCCGAGTTCGGCAGGCCCGCGGTTCTGTCGTACACGTTGACCCGCCGCTCGGACGCACTGGCGAGTGCCCTCGCGAAGCGTGACACCGCGCTGTTGCACGCCCACTTCGGCGTCGAGGGCGTGTACGCGGTCCCCACCGCCAAAGCGCTGAAAGTCCCGCTGGTCACGACCCTGCACGGCTTCGACGTGACGGTCAGCCGGGCGAAGATGCTGGCCTCGAAGAAGCCGTCGTGGTTGAACTACGTCACCTGGCGGCACTCTCTCTTCGCCGAAGGCGCCGTGTTCATCTGCGTGTCCGAACACATCCGACGACGCGCCGTGCAGTGGGGTTACCCTGCCGAGCGATGCCTCGTCCTCCCCATCGGGGTGGACGTGGAGGCCATCCAGCCCGCCGAGCCCGTCGACGTACCCCGGATCCTGCACGTCGCCCGGCTGGTCGAGAAGAAGGGGACGCAGTACCTGCTGCGAGCATTCGCCGAGGTCCGCAAGGCGATCCCCGGCAGCGAGCTGGTGCTCATCGGCGAAGGCCCGCTGCGTGACTCACTCACGTCACTCGCCCGGGAGCTCGGTGTCGAGGCGGGGGTGCGTTTCCTGGGCGCGCAGAAGCACAGTGACACCCTGCGCTGGCTGAGCCAGTCGACGTTGCTGTGCCTGCCGAGCGTGACCGCCCAGGACGGCGACCAGGAAGGGCTGGGGATGGTGCTTCTGGAGGCCGCCGCCTCCGGTAAGCCGGTGGTCGGCACCCATCACGGTGGCATTCCGGAAGCGGTGACGGACGGGGCGAACGGTTTCCTGGTGCCCGAACGCGACGTCGCCGCGCTCGCGGACCGGCTGATCGAACTACTGCGCGATCAGAACCTCTGTGACCGGTTCGGCAAGGCCGGCCGGCAGACAGTCGAAGACCAGTTCAACCTGAGCCGGCAGACCGCCAAACTTGAGTCGTTGTATAGGGACCTACTGTGATCGAGTCCATTCTCATCCATTCCCGGTCGACGCCGCATCACCACACCGGCGGGATGGAGACGCTCGCCTGGCGGCTGGCCGCCGAGTGGGCACTGCACGTACCGAGGGTGCGGATCGTCACCACGGCGATCCCGGGCCGGACCGGCACGTTCACCGAGGATGGTGTCGAGGTGACGCCGTTGGCGGGCACCCGACCTGGCCGTTACTCCCACGCCTGGTGGGAGGAGGCCCGGGCGCACTGGCTCGCGACCAGCACCGCACCGAGTGTGGTCTTCTCGGTGAGCGCCGGCTCCTACTCGGTGGTCCGGGAGCGGGCCCAGCACCCCGCGACGCCGTTCGTGCTCCAGGTGCACGGCACGTCCGCCATGGAGCTCGGGTCGAAGCTGCGGGCGCCCACCGCGCGCTCCCTGGCCGGCACGCCCAAGAATGCCTTCTCACTGGTGCGCGACCTGGCCCGCTACCGGGACTTCGACCGCCTCGTCGCGGTCGGTGAGAACGTCGTCGAGTCGCTGACCGCCGCACCCCAGAACTGGGCGGCAACGCCGGACAAGGTCCGCCTGATCCCCAACGGCGTCCGAGCCGAGGACCACGCGTTCGACGCCGCAGCCCGGGACCGGATCCGGCGCGAGCTGGGCATCGACGAGCAGACGGTGGTGGTCGGCTGTGTCGGCCGCCTGCACGTGCAGAAGCGTGTCGATCGGGCCCTGCAGGCCGCAGCGGTCCTGCGCGACCGCGGCCTTGGCAGCCGGTTCCGTTTCGTGGTCGTCGGCGACGGCCCGGACGAGGCGCGGCTACGGGGTCTGGTCCGCAAACTGCAGCTGGAGGAGATGGTCCGGTTCACCGGCCGGGTCGAGGCCGACGCCGTGCGTGACTACTACTCCGCCTGCGACGTGTCACTGCTCACCACGGCACGCCTCGAAGGGCTTCCGATGGCAGTTCTGGAGGCGTTGGCATCCGGCCTGCCATGCGTCGTCACCGCCGGGTCGATCCGATCGGAGGCACTGAGCCGAGTGCTGCACGAGGTCGACACTCCGGACTCCGATGCGCTCGCCGACGTGGTGCAGAAGGTGACAGCGGATCGGGGCCCGCGCACCAATCTGCTGCCGCCCACCTTCCTTCTCGATCATTGCGCGCGGGACTACCTGGCTGACTTCGCCCATCTGATCACACAGCACCGGGCCTGACATGGGCAAGGTCTTCTTCCGTCTGGTTCTCGGCGGTATCGCCGGCAAGATCCTCGGACTGCTCCGCGAGGTCCTGCTGGCCGCGCTCTTCGGGGCGGGGCGGGTGGTGGCGGCCAACCGCATCGCACTGACGGCGACGTTGATTCCCATCAACTTCTTCACCGCCGACGCGCTCTCCGCGGGGTTCCTGCCGCTGTACGTGCAGTACCGCCAGGAGCGACCCGCGATGGCGCAGGTGCTCTACCGCGCGGTGCACCTGCTGTTGGCTGCCTTCTCAGTGGTCCTGGCCGTGGCGCTCATCTTCGGTCGGGACCTGTGGGTGGGGCTTCTCGGGCCCGGGCTCGATCCACACACGGCGGACATCGCCGCGACCATGCTCGGCATCGCCGCGCTGGGCGTGCCGTTCTACGTCCTGTACAACCTGTACACACTGGTCGGCCTTGCGAACGACGATGTCCGACTGATCAACCTACGCCCTTCGTGCCAGAGCATCGGGCTGATCCTCGCCACTGTGATCGCCTGGATGACCGGGCAGGTGTCCGTGCTGGCCTGGGGTTTCACCCTTCCGTACATCGTGCTGTGGTGCGTGGGCGCCTACTGGCTGCGACGCCGTGGCTACCTGCGCGAGGGGGACGAGTCGGGTCCCCGCCGCCCGGACCAGGACGCGACGAAGCTGGCGCTTCGGATGTTCTGGCGACGGCTGCGCCCGCTGCTGCTCATTCCCGTGATCCTTCAGGGGTCGATCGGTGTCGAGCGGGCCGTCGGCTCGCTGCTTGGTGTGGAGGTGGTGGCGGCCACGGAGTACGCGCGTTTCGTGGTCGACTCGGTCATGGCCCTGCTCGCCGCCCCGTTGGGCCTGGCCGGCCTAGCTTCGTTCGCCCGCATGAAGGCACATGAGGTGAGCGGTGGACTCCGCCGCCTGATCCCGCCGGTGATCCTGGTGGCGATCCCTCTCGCCCTGGTCCTCTCCCTGAACAGCCGGGGAATCGTCACCCTCCTGTACGCCCGGGGCGAATTCGACAGCCGCGCGGTGGACGTCTCGTCGGTGCTGCTGCTGGGCTTCGCGCTCGGGATCTGGGCGCACGTGCTCGGTTACACCTTCGTCAAGGTGCTGAACGCCCGAGGAGCCAACTTCAAGGTCGCAATCGTGATGGCGGTCTCCTTCGGTATTCCCATCGCCGTCAACCTGCTGCTGTACAAGCACTGGGGGGCTTTCACGATCGGCGCGGCCTCCTCGCTCAGCGGCCTGTTGATGTTCCTCATCTCGGCTCGGTTGCTGTCGGTACTGGGCTTCAGCATGCGTTTGCTCGCCGTTGTCCTGCCGGGCGCGGCTGCCGCCGCCGCCGCCGGGTACCTTCTGGCCGGCCCCGGAGTGCTGCGGCTCATCGCGTCCTGCGTGGCCATCCTGCTGATCTGGCTCGGTTACGTGGCTGCCGTGCCTCAGCTTCGGCGTACGTTCCTGTCGTTCGTCCTGAAGAAGCTCGGTCGGGGTGCTGACGAGACTCCGCAAGACGACCTGGTGGCGATCAAGTGAGGAACCCATGACTGTGCCCACCGGTCTGGTGACCGGGATGGACGGCACGCCAGATCGTCCGGCCCCGCCGCCCGCAGCGGCCCCCCGGGAAACGACCTCTGGATCGTCGCGCCGCCCTCGCGGCGACCGCCTCTACATCCTGGATCTGTTGCGCTTCTGCGCTGCCCTCGCGGTCCTCTGCTACCACGTCTTCGTGGACAACCGGGGTGCCTGGGGCACCGACGCGGGTGTGCTGTTCGGCGACACGATCGTGAGAGTCTCCCGCTACGGCTGGATGGGCGTCGAGTTCTTCTTCGTGATCAGCGGATTCGTCATCTGCATGAGCTGCTGGGGCAGATCGGTAGCCGACTTCTTCACGTCACGGGTCACCCGGCTCGTGCCCGCCTACCTGCTCGCGGTGCTGTTCACCTCGGCGGTTCTCATACTCTGGCCGCTCGCGAGCGGTCGGCCGCAGCCATCGCACGTCCTGATGAACTTGACGATGCTGCAGTCATTCGTCGGCATTCCGCACATCGACTCGGTCTACTGGACTCTCTTCGTCGAGCTGAAGTTCTACCTACTCTTCGCGATCGTGGTGTGGTTCGGCCTCACCTACCGGCGAGTCGTCCTCTTCTGCGTGTTCTGGACGATCGCCGCGCTGTTCGCCCAGTCCTCGGACTCGCCGCTGCTGGTGTCGATCGTCGAGCCGAAATTCGCGCCGTACTTCATCGCCGGCATCGCCCTCTATCTCTGCCACCGTTTCGGGCCGAACCTCCTCCTGACCGGCATACTCGGCGTCTCGGCGATTCTGGCGATCATCGAATTGAACAGGCGGGTAGCCGAGCACAACGCGAACCGGCCGAAGCCGGTCGTCTCCTTCGAGGTGGCGCTACCGGTGCTGCTGGTCTTCTTCGCGGTCATGACGCTGGTCGCGCTCGGGTTCCTCTCCGGTGTGCGTTGGCATGGGCTCACCGTCATCGGCGCGCTCACCTACCCGCTGTACCTGCTGCACCTCCAGATCAGCCGTGTCGCGGTGAGCCGCCTGCATGACTCGGTGCCGCCCTGGGCGCTACTGACCGCACTGCTGGCCGGCGTACTGCTACTCGCCTACCTCGCCCACCGCTTCGTGGAGCGGCCCGGCGCCCGGTTGCTTCGCCGCAAGCTGCAAGAAAGCTTCGCGCAGATCCGGTCGGGATCAGACCACGAGCATGATGCGGACCGCGGCGGGCCCGGTCGGTCCCCTGGGAGCCCGCTGACTCGCGACCCGCTCGGCAGCATCGAGTCCAGTCAGTCGACGAACAGCGACAGCCCCAGCGAGCGCCGAACGGCGAACAGTGATCAATACGGCGGCTCGGTTCGGACGGACGCCGGAAGTCCCGTGGCATGAGGAGCAACCAGTGGTAGATAACCTTTCCGCCATCCCCCAGGCCGGCGCGCCACGACCCCTCGACGCCCTGAGGAGCGCCCGAGTCGCACTCGTCCACGAGTGGTTCGGGGCAACCGGCGGCTCGGAGAACGTCTTCCGGCAGATCAGCAGCCTGCTGCCGGAGGCGGAGCGCTTCGTGCTCTGGAAGGACCACGACGCCGTCGAGCCGAACCTGCGGGAGTCGTGGATGGCGCGGACTCCGCTGCGCAAGACGAAGGCCGGGGCGCTGCCGTTGATGCCCCTGGTGTGGCGGACCCTCAGCCAGGAGCGGTTCGACTTGGTGATCTCGTCGAGCCACGCCTTCGCCCACACGGTACGGCTCGGGTCGTCGGAAGAGACCCGGTACCTCAGCTACGTGCACTCCCCCGCGCGGTACATCTGGAGTCCGAACTTCGACGGGCGGGGCTCCAACCCGATGCTGACCGTGCCACGACGCGTGCTGCAGAGCGCTGACGTCCGGCTCAGCCGGCACGTGAACGCTTACGCCGCGAACTCGGAGGAGGTCCGGGCCCGCATCGCCCGTTACTGGAAGCGGGACGCGGTCGTCATCAACCCCCCGGTGGACGTCGACTACTTCGCGGCCGCGCCCGCGGCGGACCAGCATCAGCCGCGGGAGTACCTGCTCGGGTTTGGACGGTGGATCCCGTACAAGAACTTTGACTTGATCATTCAGATCGCCGAGGCGGCCGGACTGCCAGTGGTGATCGCCGGCTCCGGACCGGAGGAAACCGCGCTGCGACGGGTAGCCGAGCGGGTCAGCGTTCCGGTGACGTTCGAGGTGCGGCCTTCGAAGGAGCGACTGCGCCAGCTCTACTGGGGCGCACGGGCTCTGCTCTTCCCGGTCCACGAGGATTTCGGCATCATCCCGGTCGAAGCCCAGGCCTGCGGGACCCCGGTGGTGGGTCTGCGCCGCGGTGGCCTGCTGGAGACCGTCGTCGACGGGGAGACCGGTTTCCTCATTGACTCCCAAGATCCGGCCAGCTTCGTGCCGCTGATCCACCGGCTGGCCGAGCTGTCGCAGGACCGCATCCGGTCACACGCTCACGGGTTCTCGGAGCAGCAGTTCGCGGCTCGGATGACGGCCTGGATCGCCGACGCCGGACGCTGAACGCCAATGGCCGCGGACGTGCGTGTCGACCGCACGCACATCCGCGCCTGGGTCAGTAGACGAGGACGGCGCGCAGGTAGGTGGCGATCCGACGCAGTTGATTGGCTTCCTGCATCGGACCGGTCAGCCGCAGCACGAACTGCTGGTCGATGACGCCGTCCGGGCCGCCCCGGTAGTAGGCGACGACGGCCAGGCCGTGCCGCTGCTCGCCATCGGTGTTGATGAGCGCCTCGCCGTAGGTGGTGGCCTGGCCGCTGCGAGTCCACCGCGTGCCCCACGCCTCCTCGGCCATCCGCATGGCGGTCTGGCGGCGCTCGTCACACGGCTGCGGGCAGGCTCGGACGATCAGCTCACCGCCCATCGTCGACTCCCCCGACGCCGACCGGCCGCAGTTGTACTTGACGAACCCCTCAGCCTTACCCGCCAGGCTGCAGGACCAGTCCATCGGAACCTTGACCGGGAAGCCCAGCCCTTCGAGGTTGGTCAGCGTCCGCACGTTGTCCCGCTCGGTGAACGTCGGCCACTGTGCCGGCCACTTGCCGCTCTGCGGCGGCTCGATGCCCGGTGACTGTGGCGGCGCGGCGGGCATCGAGGGTGTCTCCGGGGTTGCGCTGTTGGCCACGTCCGCAGGCTTGTCGCCCGAGCCCTTCCAGATCGCCAGGCCGCCGCCACCTGCCAGCACCACCAGGACCAGGGCGGCGATCCCGATCCAGAGCCCGGTGCGCCGGGGTGGCGGCGTGGACGGGGTGATCCGGCGCACCGGTGCGGCGAACGCATCGGCACTCGGCCCGCTCACCGGGGAGACGTGTGCGGCCGGCGGGGACGAGGTCACCGGGGTCGGCGAGGTGGGCACGCCGGAGATGGGGTGCGGGACCGCAGAGACCAACTGGCCGGGGATCGGGCCGGTCTGCACGGCCCAAGGCACCTGCGGCCCACCGGAGATCGGCTGCGGCGGGGCGGACACGGGCGGGGCGGACACCGAGGGTGGTGCGGAGACAGAAGGCGGGGCGGAGACCAGCGGCGGGGCGGACGTCGGCGGGATCGCCGGCGGGGCGGGGGTGTACTCGACGCCGAGGGCCCGGAACAGTTTCTCGGCGCCGGGGCCCGCCTCGGCGGGGTATGCCACCCAGGGCGCGGCGGCCGAGAAGTCGGCGTACGTGTAGGGCATCGGATCGGCCGACTGGGCCAGCAGGTCGGCAGCCCCGGCGAACGCCTCACGCCAGCCGGGTGTGGCGGCCACTGGGGCGTCGAGCACCGCGACGGTGACGAATCGGCCCTGCTCGTCGATCGCGGCCCATGCTTTCCCCACTGGTGACCCGCCGAGCGCGTGGGTGTACCTGTAGGGGCCTTCCGGCTGCATGCGCACTCCTCCGTTGAACCGCCGTGCGGATAGTACCGACCGTCGGCCAACCCGGCCCGCCCCGCCCGGGGCGACCAGTGGCGGCCGGTGCCGCTTGCCAGTGAAAATTCTCATGCATAGAGTCGGCTCATGAATGAAGGAGCTGTCGAGGCACCCGCTGACCGGGTGCTCGACCTGTTCCAAGGGGTGCGACTCACCCCCACCCAGCGTCGGATCGCGCACTGCCTCGTGCAGCACGCCCCCGCCGTCGCCTACCTGTCCGCCGCCGAGGTCGCCGAGCTGGCCGGAGTCAGTCAGCCGTCGGTCACCCGGTTCGCCGTCGCGCTCGGCCACGACGGCTATCCGGCGCTGCGCCGCCGGCTGCGCGACCTCACCGCCACCACGCCGGGTGGATCGACGGACGCCGGCAACGAACTCCAGCAGGCGGTACGCGCCGAGATGGGCAACCTGGACCGACTGGCCGGTCAGCTCGCCGACCGGGACCGGATCGCCGAGACCGGGCGGCTGCTCGCCGAGAGCCGCCCACTGCCGGTGCTCGGCCTGCGCGCCGCCGCGCCGCTGGCCGCGTACTTCGCCTACTTCGCGGCGAAGGTGCACCCGGACGTGCGGGTCCTCGACGACGGCGGCAGCCTGCTCACCGACCGCCTGGAGCAGGCCGCCGAGGCCGGCGCGTCCGCCGTACTGGCCTTCGTGCTGCCCCGCTACCCCCGGGAGACCCTGGACGCGCTGCGCGACGCCCGCCACGCCGGATTGACAGTGGTGGCGATCACCGACTCGCCGGTCAGCCCGGCCACCGAGCACGCCGACGTGGTGCTCGCCGCGGCGGTCGGCGCGCAGCTCGTCTTCGACCTGCACACCGCACCGATGACCCTGGCCATGGTGCTGTTGCAGGCGATCTGCGACGCCACCCCGGCCGACACCCAGCGCCGACTGGAGGCGTTCGAAGCCTCCGCGGCCCGCCGACAGTTGTTCCTCGGTTGACCGGAGGAGAACCAGAGATGACCCAGCCCATTCGTGCCGCACGGGGCAGCCAGCTCACCACCCGCGGGTGGCAGCAGGAGGGCGCCCTGCGGATGTTGATGAACAACCTCGACCCCGAGGTGGCCGAACGCCCCGACGACCTGGTGGTCTACGGCGGCACCGGCAAGGCGGCGCGGGACTGGCCGTCGTACCACGCGTTGGTCCGCACGCTGACCGACCTGCGCGAGGACGAGACGATGCTGGTGCAGTCGGGCCGCCCGGTCGGTGTGATGCGCACCCACGAGTGGGCGCCCCGGGTGCTGCTGGCCAACTCGAACCTGGTCGGCGACTGGGCGACCTGGCCGGAGTTCCGCCGACTGGAGCAGCTCGGCCTGACCATGTACGGGCAGATGACGGCCGGCTCCTGGATCTACATCGGCACCCAGGGCATCCTCCAGGGCACCTACGAGACGTTCGCGGCGGTGGCCGCCAAGAGGTTCGAGAGCACCCTCGCCGGCACGCTGACGTTGACCGCGGGCTGCGGCGGGATGGGCGGCGCGCAGCCACTCGCGGTCACCATGAACGGCGGCGTCTGCCTGATCGTCGACGTGGACCGCACCCGGCTCGACCGTCGGGTGCACGACCGCTACCTGGATGAGGTCGCCGACTCCCTCGACGACGCGATCGCTCGGGTCCGCGCGGCGAAGCGGGAGCGCCGGGCGCTGAGCGTGGGCGTGGTCGGCAACGCCGCCGAGGTCTTCCCGGAGTTGCTGACCCGGGGCGTCGAGATCGACATCGTGACCGACCAGACCAGCGCGCACGACCCACTGGCGTACCTGCCGGTGGGGGTGGAGTTGGCCGAGGCCCGGGACTACGCCGCCGCGAAGCCGGCCGAGTTCACCGACCGGGCCCGCGCGTCGATGGCGACGCACGTCGAGGCGATGGTCGGCTTCCTCGACGCCGGCGCCGAGGTGTTCGACTACGGCAACTCGATCCGGGGTGAGGCGCAGCTCGGCGGCTACCAGCGCGCCTTCGACTTCCCGGGCTTCGTGCCCGCGTACATCCGGCCGTTGTTCTGTGAGGGCAGGGGTCCGTTCCGGTGGGCGGCGCTCTCCGGCGACCCGGCCGACATCGCGGCCACCGACCGGGCCATCCTCGACCTGTTCCCGGAGAACGAGTCGCTGGCCCGTTGGATCAAGCTGGCCGGTGAGCGGGTCGCCTTCCAGGGCCTGCCGGCCCGGATCTGCTGGCTCGGTCAGGGCGAGCGGGACAGGGCGGGCGTGCGGTTCAACGACATGGTCGCCTCCGGCGAACTCTCCGCCCCGGTGGTGATCGGCCGCGACCACCTGGACACCGGCAGCGTCGCGAGCCCGTACCGGGAGACCGAGGGGATGGCCGACGGCTCCGACGCCATCGCCGACTGGCCGCTGCTCAACGCCCTGGTCAACACGGCCAGTGGGGCTTCCTGGGTGTCCATTCACCACGGCGGCGGGGTGGGGATCGGCCGGTCGATCCACGCCGGGCAGGTGTGCGTGGCCGACGGCACCGCCCTCGCCGGTCAGAAGATCGAGCGGGTGCTCACCAACGACCCGGCGATGGGCGTCATCCGGCACGTCGACGCCGGCTACGAGAGCGCCCGCGAGGTCGCCGACCGCACCGGCGTCCGGGTCCCCATGACCGAGGGCGACCCCGCGTGAGCGCGAGGAGTGCAGCGCAGCGGAGCCCCGCAGTCGCGAACAACGGAGACTCAGCGACCGACGAGCTTTCCGCCCGGTTCCGGGCGCTGTGGGACGAGATCGCGCCGGTCGGGCGGGACGCCGACAGCGGCGGCTACCTGCGGTACGCGTTGACCGAGCCGGAGCGGGAGCTGCGCACCTGGTTCCGGGCGCAGGCCGAGCGCCGTGCCATGCCGGTCACCGAGGACGGCAACGGCAACCTCTTCGCCCACTGGGGTGACCCGGAGGCGTCCGACGCGGTGCTCACCGGCAGCCACTTCGACTCGGTGCCGCACGGCGGGGCGTACGACGGGCCGCTCGGCATCGTGAGCGCGTTCCTCGCCGTGGACGAGCTGCGTGCCGCGGGCGTCACCCCCGGCCGGCCGCTGGTGCTGGGTGCCTTCGTGGAGGAGGAGGGCGCGCGCTTCGGCGTACCGTGTCTGGGGTCGCGGCTGCTCACCGGGGCGCTGTCGGCGGAACGCGCGGCCGGCCTGCGCGACGCGGCCGGGGTGAGCTTCGCCGAGGCGCTCGGTGAGCGGCCGGCGGGCGCCCGCCCGGAGTTGCTGGGCCGGTTCGGTGCCTTCGTGGAGTTGCACGTCGAACAGGGCCGCGCGCTCGTCGACACGGATTCGCCGGTCGCTGTGGCCAGCGCGATCTGGCCGCACGGCCGTTGGCGCTTCGACGTCGTCGGCGAGGGCAACCACGCGGGTACGACACGGATGACCGACCGACGCGACCCGATGCTGACCTACGCGTTCACGGTGCTGGCGGCCAACAAGGAGGCCCGGCTGCGCGGCGCGCACGCCACAGTGGGCCGGGTCGCCGTCGAACCCAACGCCACAAACGCGATCCCGTCGAAGGTGACCGGCTGGCTGGACGCCCGGGCCGCCGACCCGGAGACGCTGACCGGGCTGGTCGACGCGGTCCGCGGCAAGCTCGCCGAGCGGGCCCGCCGCGACGGTACGACGGTGACGGTCACCGAGGAGTCGGCCACCCCGGTGGTCGCCTTCGACGGCGGGCTGGCCGAGCGGCTGGCCACACTGCTCGACGCGCCGGTGCTGCCCACCGGTGCGGGGCACGACGCCGGGGTGCTCGCCGCGTACCTGCCCACCGCGATGCTCTTCGTACGCAACCCGACCGGCGTCTCGCACTCCCCCGCCGAGGCGGCGACCGACGACGACTGCGCGGCCGGGGTACGGGCGTTGGCACGGGTGCTGGAGGAGCTGACATGCCGGTGACACCGACCCGCTGGCTCGCCGAGTACGCCTGGCTGCCCGAGCACGCCGAACCCACACCCGACGTGCTGATCGAGGTTGAGGACGGCCGGATCACGGCGGTGGCGCCGCTGACCCCGGGCAGCACGCCTCCGGCCGGGGTCGAGGTGTACGGCGACGCGGTGCCGCTGCCCGGCCTCACCCTGACGGGGCTGGCCAATGTGCACTCGCACGCCTTCCACCGGGCGCTGCGCGGGCGTACCCACGGCGGGCGGGGTGACTTCTGGACCTGGCGGGACCAGATGTACGCCGTCGCGGACCGGCTGGATCCGGACACCTACCTCGCCCTGGCCCGCGCGGTCTACGCCGAGATGGCGCTCGCCGGGATCACCTGCGTGGGCGAGTTCCACTACCTGCACCACCGGCCGGACGGCGGCGGGTACGACGACCCGAACGCGATGGGTGCCGCGCTGGTGGAGGCCGCCGCGCACGCCGGTATCCGACTCACGGTGCTGGACGCCTGCTACCTGACCTCCAGCGTGGACGGTCGGCCCCTCACCGGGCCGCAGCGCCGCTTCGGCGATGGTGACGCGGGCCGCTGGGCCGAACGGGCCGCGGCGTTCCAACCGGCGGACCCGCACGCCCGGGTCGGCGCTGCAGTGCACTCGGTGCGGGCTGTCCCGGCCGATCAGCTGCGCACTGTCGCCGACTGGGCCCGGGAGCGGCAGGCCCCGCTGCACGTGCACCTCTCCGAGCAGCCCGCCGAGAACGACGAGTGCCGGGCCGTGCACGGGCGTACGCCCACCGCGCTGCTCGCCGAGCACGGCGTGCTCGGGCCGCACACCACAGCCGTCCACGCCACCCACCCCACCAGCACGGACCTGACAGTGCTCGGTGACAGCCGGACCGGGGTGTGCCTCTGCCCGACCACCGAGCGGGACCTCGCCGACGGCATCGGCCCGGCCCGGCGGATGGCCGACGCGGGCATCCGGTTGAGCCTCGGCAGCGACAGCCACGCCGTCATCGACCTGTTCGAGGAAGCCCGGGCGGTGGAGCTGGACGAGCGGCTGCGCACCCGCCGGCGCGGTCACTTCGCGCCGCTCGACCTGCTGAACGCGGCCAGCGTCGCCGGGCACGCCGCGCTGGGCTGGGCCGACGCCGGGAGGATCGCCGTGGGCGCCCGCGCCGACCTGGTGACGGTACGCCTGGACAGCGCCCGCACCGCGGGGGTGCCGCCGGTGGGCGCGTTCTTCGCCGCCGGCGCGGCGGACGTCGAGCAGGTGGTGGTGGACGGCCGGGTGGTGGTGGCCGAGGGCCGACACCTGACCGTCGACGTGCCGACCGAACTGTCGTCCGCGATCGAGGCGGTGACACCCGCATGAGCGGCAGTCTGCTGGTCGGCAACATCGGTGAGCTGGTCACCAACGGTGCCGGCGAGGGTCCGCTCGGCATTCGTCGCAACGCCGCAGTGCTGGTCGAGGAGGGCCGGGTGGTCTGGGTCGGGCCGTCCGCGTACGCGCCGGCCGCCGACCATCACGTCGACGCCGGTGGGGCCGCAGTGCTGCCCGGTTTTGTGGACAGCCACGCCCACCTGGTCTTCGCCGGGGATCGGGCCGCCGAGTTCGCCGCCCGGATGGCCGGTGAGCCCTACACCGGCGGCGGCATCCGGACCACAGTGGGCGCGACCCGGGCCGCCACCGACGACGAGTTGCGGGTCAACGTGCGCCGGCTGCGCGGGGAGGCGCTGCGCCAGGGCACCACGACCATGGAGATCAAGAGTGGGTACGGCCTGACCGTCGCCGACGAGGCCCGCTCGCTGCGGATCGCCGCCGAGACCAGCCCGGAGACCACCTTCCTGGGCGCGCACGTGGTGCCCGCCGAGTACGCCGACCGCCCCGACGACTACGTGGGTTTGGTCTGCGGGCCGATGCTGGCCGCCGCCGCCCCGTACGCGAAGTGGATCGACGTGTTCTGTGAGCGGGGCGCCTTCGACGTGGACCACGCCCGCGCCATCCTGGCCTGCGGTCAGGCCGCCGGGCTGGGCGTACGGCTGCACGCCAACCAGCTCGGCCCCGGCCCGGGGGTGCAGCTGGGAGTGGAACTGGACGCGGCCAGCGTCGACCACTGCACCCACCTGAGCGACGCCGACGTGGCCGCGCTGGCCGACACTGCCCACAGCGACGGGTCGGGCACCCGCACTGTGGCGACACTGCTGCCCGGCGCGGAGTTCTCCACCCGCTCGCCCTACCCGGACGCCCGCCGGCTGCTCGACGCCGGTGTGACCGTGGCGCTGGCGACGGACTGCAACCCCGGCTCGTCGTACACCTCGTCGATGCCGTTCTGCGTGGCCCTCGCGGTCCGCGAGATGCGGATGACCCCGGCGGAGGCGGTCTGGGCCGCCACCGCCGGTGGCGCCCGGGCGCTGCGCCGCGACGACGTCGGTGTCCTCACCCCCGGCGCGCGGGCCGACCTCGTCGTCCTCGACGCGCCGTCGTACCTGCACCTGGCCTACCGGCCCGGTGTCCCCCTGATCCGCCAGGTAATACGCAACGGAGTTCCGCAATGACGCACGTGACCATCCAGCCCACCGGGATCACCGCCGACGACGTGTTCGCGGTGGCCCGCGGCACCGCCACTGTCGTCCTCGCCCCGGCCACCATCGACGCCATGGCGACCAGCCGGGCCATCGTGGACGGCATCGAGTCGTCGGGTCGTCCCGTCTACGGGGTCTCCACCGGGTTCGGTGCGTTGGCCAACACGTTCATCGCCCCGGAGCGGCGGGCCGAGCTGCAACACGCGCTGATCCGCTCGCACGCCGCCGGGGTGGGTGCCCCGATGCCGCGCGAGGTGGTCCGGGCCATGATGCTGCTGCGGGTCCGGTCCCTCGCCCTGGGCCGGTCCGGGGTACGGCCGCTGGTCGCGGAGGCCCTGGTCGACCTGCTCAACCACGACATCACCCCCTGGGTGCCGGAGCACGGCTCGCTGGGCGCCTCCGGTGACCTGGCGCCGCTGGCGCACTGCGCGCTGGTGCTGCTCGGCGAGGGCTGGGTGCTCGGCCCGGCCGGTGAGCGGCAGGACGCGACCGACGCGCTGACCGCCGCCGGGCTCAAGCCGATCGAGCTGGCCGCCAAGGAGGGGCTGGCGCTGATCAACGGCACCGACGGCATGCTCGGCATGCTGCTGCTGGCCATCCACGACGCGGCGCACCTGTTCGCCATGGCCGACGTGACGGCAGCGCTGGCCATCGAGGCGATGCTCGGCTCGGAGCGACCGTTCCTGCCCGAGCTGCACGCGATCCGGCCACACCCCGGTCAGGCGGCGTCGGCGGCGAACATCCACCGCCTGTTGCAGGACTCCCGGGTGATGGACTCGCACCGCGACGACCTGGCGCACGCCGTGCAGGACGCGTACTCGATGCGCTGCGCCCCGCAGGTGGCCGGCGCGGCCCGCGACACCCTGGACTTCGTCCGCACTGTCGCGGGCCGGGAGCTGGTGTCAGTGGTGGACAACCCGGTGGTGCTGCCGGACGGCCGGGTCGAGTCGACGGGTAACTTCCACGGCGCGCCGCTCGGCTTCGCCGCGGACTTCCTCGCCATCGCCGCCGCCGAGGTGGGCGCGATCGCCGAGCGGCGGGTGGACCGGCTGCTCGACGTCACCCGCTCCCGGGAGCTGCCGGCGTTCCTCTCCCCCGACGCCGGAGTCAACTCCGGGCTGATGATCGCCCAGTACACGGCGGCCGGGATCGTCGCCGAGAACCGTCGACTCGCCGCCCCCGCCTCGGTGGACTCGCTGCCCACCAGCGGAATGCAGGAGGACCACGTCTCGATGGGCTGGGCGGCGGCCAAGAAGCTGCGGACCGTGCTGGACAACCTGACCAGCCTGCTCGCGGTGGAACTGCTGGCCGGCGTACGCGGCCTCCAGCTACGCGCGCCGCTGGAGCCGTCGCCGGCCGGCCGGGCGGCCGTCGCCGCGCTCGGTGCGGCGGCCGGCGAGCCCGGCCCGGACGTGTTCCTCGCCCCGGTGATGGAGGCGGCCCGTGCCGTCGTCGCCGGGCCGGAGTTGCGCGCGGCCATCGAACGGGAGGTCGGCCCGCTGGGCTGATCTCCGTCGGGTCGCTGTCGTCCGCCACGGGTCAGGCGGCGGACGGCAGCACCCGGTTCACCCTCGACCAGGCTGTCGTCTGGTACTGCTAGGTTCGCCGCCGTGGAGATCGAGGAGCCGGGGCTCACCGAGCAGATCCAGGACCACGTCCGCCGCCAGGTGGCGCTTGCCGAATTGCCGGCCGCCGCGATCGTCGCCGCGACGATTGAGTACCTGCACGGTGAGGCGAACCCGGCGGAGGTCGAGGCCCACGCCTGGCCGGTGGTGACCGAGGAGTTGAGCGCGCACCTGGCCGCCCAGGCGCAGTGGCCGGAGGTCACCGACAGCGACCGGCTCACCGCGGCGTTCCGGACGCTCTCGGCAACTGGGCTGGTGGCCCGGGAAAACTTCGCCTGCTGCCAGAACTGCGGCGTCGCCGAGATCGGCGACGAGGTGCCGCGCGGACGCACGGCACGGGGGTACGCGTTCTATCACCAGCAGGACGCCGAGCGCGGCGTCGACGGCTCCGGCGTCTACCTGACGTGGGGCCTCTTCGGGCAGCCCGCAACTGTCGACGTCGGCGAGGAGATCGCGGCCGCGTTGCGCGCCGAAGGGTTGACGGTGCACTGGGACGGCCACACCGGCACCCGGATCAGGGTCTCGCTGAGCTGGCAGCGACGCCGGATCGGTCGGCTGGCCGCGCTGCCGGCCAGCGTCGACGACGACATCGACATCGACGTGGCGCTGCTGGACCAGTGGACGGGGTTGGACGCCCCGACCGAGGGTCTGTCGTCGGCCGCCCGGCTCGCGGGCCTGCACCTGCCCTGGTTGCCTGCCGGCGTACGGATCCGGGTTGCTCATGAGGACGCCGCTGTCGTCGTTCGGCGGGAGGGGGACACCCTGGTGGGCACGTACCCCGAGCAGGGCGGGCGGGAGCTGACCGTCGGCCGGTACTACGGCATGGAGCTGATCCGGCGGTTGGCCGGAGGGTCGGTGCATGCGGTCACCCAGCCGGCCCCGCCCGATTTCCTCGAGGCGACCTACCAGCACCGCGACGGCACCCAGAAGGACGTGCCGCTGGACGCGGCCGAGGCATGTCTGCTGCTCCGCTCGATGCGGCCGCTGAGCAGGGACTTCCTGACCGCCTTCGGTCGCTCCGGGGGCTGCGTGCAGGTCGCTTGGGAGCGCGACGGGCTGTGGCTGGAAGAGCTGGACACCGCCCGGGCCACCTCGACAGGTCGGATCGCCACAGTGCCCGAGGCCGAACGGATGCTCACCGCGCTCGCCACCCAGGACCGCGTCGCGATCGACGAGCTGGGCGGCGACCTCGTGACGAAGCGCTGGTGACAGCCGACTGACGGGTGCTGGTCAGGCGGCGGGCGGCAGCACCTTGGCGATCAGTTTGGCCAGCTCGCGCAGCGCCTTGCCCCGGTGGCTGATGGCGTCCTTCTCCGCCGGGGTCAGCTCTGCGTTGGTCCGGTCCTGTCCGTCGCCCAGGAAGATCGGGTCGTAGCCGAACCCGCCGTCACCGCGCGGCGCACGCAGCACCCGCCCGGACTGCCGGCCGTCGACGAGGTGCTCCTTGCCACCGGGCAGCACCAACGCCACGGTGCAGACGAACGAGGCGGCCCGCTGCTCGTCGGGCACGTCGCCGATCTGGTCCAGCACCAGCTGAAGGTTGGCCCGGTCGTCGCCGTGCTGGCCGGACCAGCGGGCGCTGAACACCCCCGGCATGCCGTTGAGCGCGTCGACAGCGAGGCCGGAGTCATCGGCGATCGTCGGCAGCCCGCTCTGCCGGCAACCCTCCCGCGCCTTGATCAGCGCGTTCTCGCCGAAGGTCAGGCCGGTCTCCGGCAGCTCCGCGTACTGCTCGATGTCGTCCAGCCCGAGCAGGGCGATCCGGTGCGCGCCGAGGGCGCCGTCGAGGATCCGCTGCAGCTCGACGAGCTTCTTGCGGTTACGCGTGGCGAGCAGGACCTTGTTCATGCGAGTGCCTTCCGCTGGGCTTCGGCCAGATCCGCGCAACCCGCGACGGCCAGGTCGAGCAGGGCGTCGAGCTGGTCGCGGGCGAACACGCCCGCCTCGCCGGTGCCCTGCACCTCGACGAAGTCGCCCGCGCCGGTGCACACCACGTTCATGTCCACCTCGGCGGCGACGTCCTCCTCGTAGCAGAGGTCGAGCCGGGCCTCCCCGGCGATGATCCCCACGCTGACCGCGGCCACCGAACGGTGCATCACCTTCTCCGGCTTACCGGCCAACGACTTCCGGGCGGCAAGCCAGCCCACCGCGTCGTGCAACGCGACGTACGCGCCGGTGATCGCGGCCGTGCGGGTGCCACCGTCGGCCTGGAGCACGTCGCAGTCGAGGACTATCGAGTTCTCACCGAGGGCTTTGAGGTCGATGCTGGCCCGAAGGCTACGGCCGATCAGCCGGGAGATCTCGTGGGTGCGACCACCGACCCGGCCCTTGACGCTCTCGCGGTCGGAGCGGGTGTTGGTGGCCCGGGGCAGCATCGCGTACTCGGCGGTCACCCAGCCGAGCCCGGAGCCCTTGCGCCAGCGGGGCACCCCCTCGGTGACGCTCGCCGTGCAGAGCACCCGGGTGCCGCCGAACTCGACGAGCACCGAGCCCTCCGGATGGGTGCTCCAGCCTCGGGTCAGGGTCACCGGTCGAAGTTGAGAGGGCCCTCGCCCGTCAGGTCGCGCCATCCCTGCACCCTATGCGGTGCGGCGATCCACCTCGCTCGCGGTGCCCATGGGAACGTCCGCGCCGTGCACACCGAGGAACCCGCCGACGGGCCCGGTCACGAGGCGGCCGGCAGGCCGACGGTGGCGGCAACGGCGCGTACCGCGTGGTAGTGCCCGATCAGCTCGTCGCCGACCGCCGCCCAGCTGCGGCGACTGACAGCGACCCGGGCGGCCAGCCCGTAGGCCCGCCGCCGGTCGGCGTCGCCGGTCAGCTCGGCCACCGCCGCGGCGAGCGCGTCGCCGTCGTTCGGCGGCACCAGCAGGCCGGTCACGCCGTGGTCGACGAGGTCGACCGGGCCGCCGCTGGCCGGCGCCACGACCGGGACCCCGGAGGCCAGCGCCTCCTGGATGGTCTGGCCGAAGGTCTCGTGCGGTCCGGTGTGCACGAACAGGTCCAGGCTGGCGTAGAGCCGCGCCAGGTCCTCGCCCTGCTGCACGCCCAGGAACGTCACCCCGGGCAGCTCGCGCGCCAACTGGCGGTGGGTCGGGCCGTCGCCGGCCACCACCACCCGTACGCCGGGCAGTCGGGACGTCGCCGCCAGCAACTCCACCCGCTTCTCCGGGGCGAGCCGACCGACGTAGCCGACCAGCAGCTCACCGCCGGGCGCCAGCCGGCTCCGCAGCGTCGCGCACCGCTTGGCCGGATCGAAGCGAACCGCGTCCACACCGCGCCGCCACAGCCAGATCCGCTGTACCCCGTTCGCGATCAGGTCGGTGGCGGCCCGAGTGGAGGGGGCGAGGGTGCGCTGCGCCGAATTGTGGATCTCGCGGATCCGCCGCCACGCCGCGGCCTCGCCCCAACTGACGCGGTACGCCCGGGCGTACGCCGCCACATCGGTCTGGTAGGCCGCCACAGTGGGCAGCCCGTGCCGGCTGGCCAGCGTGGCCGCCCGGGCGCCCAGGACGAACGGACTGGCCAGGTGGACCACGTCCGGCTCGGCCGACAGCAGCGCCCCGGTCAGTCGGGTGTTGGTCGGCACACCCAGCCGGAAGCCCTGGTAGCGGGGCAGCGGCACGCTCGGGATGCGCACCACCGGGTACGGCAGCCGGTCGATGTTCTGCCGGCCGGCGGCCGGCGGGGCGGGCGCGATGACGACCGGCTCATGGCCCTGGTCGAGCAGGTGCTCCGCCGTCCGCACCACAGAGTGCGCGACGCCGTTCACATCCGGTGGGAACGACTCGGTCACGATGGCGATCCGCATGCCCACACCGTGCGGGTGCCGCTGGTGCGCCAGACGACCGCCCGCTGACCGGCTGGCGAACAGTACGGCACAACACCGCGGCCGGGCCTCGCAAACCGGGACTCGGTGCGTCAGATGTCGTAGCTGGCGCCGGGCCGGACCACCTCGAGCGGCCCGGCGTACGCCGAAGCGGCCGACTCAAGGGTGTGCGCCTCGCTGCCCCAGGCGGGCACCAGGTGGGTGAGCAGCAGCCGGCCCACAGCGGCCTTGGTCGCCGCCTCACCGGCCTCCCGACCGGTCAGGTGCAGATCCGGCGGATTGTCCATGCCGTCGAGGTAACTGGCCTCGCAGAGGAACACGTCGGCGTTCTGGGCCAGCCGCAGCAACGCGTCGCAGGGTGCGGTGTCCGACGAATAGCACAGCGAACGACCGTCGTGCTCCAGCCGCACACCGTACGTCTCGACGGGGTGGTTGACCCGGTCGACGGTGACGGAGAACGGGCCGATCGGGAAGGCGCCCGGCTGGAGCGCGTAGAACTGGTACACGTCCTCCACCGAACCGTCGTCGCCGTACGCGGCGCTGAGCCGGTCCGGCGCGCCGGCGGGCGCGTACACCGGCAGCGCGGGGTAGGGGCCGTCCGGGGCGTACCGACGCACCACCACGTACAGCACGGCGTCGAACATGTGATCACAGTGCAGGTGGGTCAGCAGGATGGCGTCCGGGGCGTGCAACCCCGCGTACCGCTGGAGGCTGGACAGCGACCCCGAACCGAAGTCGACCAGGAGCCGGAAGCCGTCGGCCTCGATGAGATATGCCGAACAGGGTGACTCGGGGCCAGGGAAACTGCCGGCGCTTCCCAGAACGGTCAGTCGCATCGAGTGGTCTCGCTGTCACTGTCAGTAGCACCCGCACCGGCGATGGTCCCGGCCATGATCTCTACCGACGCGTACGCCACGCTGCGCAGCCTACGCTGGCGCACCCGGCAGCAAGAATCATCCAACGGAAGTTGTCACGAACGTGACACCCGCTCGCGGTACGTCGGGAAGCGCACGGGCCGTCGACGAATGTCGACGGCCCGTAGTCGGCAGACCAGATCGGTCAGGCCCAGAGCTGCCCCTCCAGGGCGTCCTCGGCATCGGCGAGTGTGCCGCCGTACGCGCCGGTGGACAGGTACTTCCACCCGCCGTCACAGACCACGAAGGCCACGTCGGCCCGCCGGCCGTCGCGCACCGCCTCGTGCGCCACCGCCAGCGCGGCGTGCAGGATCGCACCCGTGGAGAACCCGGCGAAGATGCCCTCCACCTCCACCAGCTGGCGGGTACGCAACACCGCGTCCCGGGTGCCGACCGAGAACCGCCGGGAGAGCACCGAGGCGTCGTAGAGCTCCGGAACGTACCCCTCGTCGATGTTGCGCAGGCCGTAGACCAACTCGCCGTAGCGCGGCTCGGCGGCCACGATCTGAATGCCCTCGACCTTTTCCCGCAGGTAACGCCCGGTGCCCATCAGGGTGCCGGTGGTCCCCAGCCCGGCCACGAAGTCCGTGATGCTGGGCAGGTCGTGCAGGAGCTCCGGCCCGGTCGTCTCGTAGTGCGCCCGCGCGTTGGCCTCGTTGCCGTACTGGTAGAGCATCACCCAGTCGGGGTGCTCGACGGCGATCTGCTTCGCCGTGGCGACCGCCTGGTTGGAACCACCCGCCGCCGGCGAGAAGATGATCTCGGCCCCGTACATCCGGAGCAGCTGCACCCGCTCGGTGGAGACGTTCTCCGGCATCACGCAGACCAGCCGGTAGCCGCGCAGCTTCGCCACCATTGCCAACGAGATGCCGGTGTTGCCACTCGTCGGTTCGAGGATGGTGTCACCCGCACGGAGCCGGCCAGCCTCCTCCGCCGCCCGGACCATGAACAGCGCCGCGCGGTCCTTGATGCTGCCGGTGGGGTTGCGGTCCTCCAGCTTGGCCCAGAGCCGCACCGGAGGGGCCCCGTCGGGCACCGTCGGGGAGAGTCGGGGCAGGCCGACCAGCGGCGTACCCCCGGAGGCGTCGAGCAGGCTGTCGTACCGCGCCATGGCGGCCGACCTCAGCGAGCCGCGACAGCGGCGCTGTGCGAGCTGATCGCCGCAGCGGCGGCGAAGCCGAACGCGCCGCCGGCCACGGCCGGCAGGATGGTGACACTGTCACCGTCGGAGAGCTTCGCGTCCAGTGCGCCGAGGAAGCGGACGTCCTCGTCGTTGACGTAGACGTTGACGAAGCGGTGCAGCGTGCCCGCGTCGGTGATCAGCCGGCCGCGCAGACCGCCGTGCCGGGAATCCAGGTCGGTGAGCAGATCGGCCAGCGTGTCGCCGGTGCCGTCGACGACCTTGGCGCCGCCGGTGTAGCTGCGCAGGATGGTGGGGATGCGAACCTCAATAGCCATGATGTGGAAACTCCTCGATCGGGTGTGGCTACGGTGACGGGACGAGCGGGCTGCGGCGCTGACAGGTCAGCGGCCGGAACACTCGTAATCGACCGTCGCCGGGCTCTGCCCGAACATGTAGGACTGGACGGCGTGCGGGTCGACACCCGCCTCCACGACACGCACCGGCTCCTCGGTGATCACGCCGTCGACGATCCGGAACGACCGGATCTCCTCCGAGTCGGGCTCACGGGTCGAGACGAGCAGGTAGTGCGCCCCCGGCTCACCGGCGAAGGAGACATCCGTCCGCGACGGGTACGCCTCGGTGGCGGTGTGCGAGTGGTAGATGACGACGGGCTCTTCGTCCCGGTCGTCCATCTCCCGCCAGACGCGCAGGTGCTCCATCGAGTCGAACTCGTAGAAGGTCATCGACCGCGCGGCATTGTCCATCGGGATGTGCCGGGTCGGGGTGTCGCTGCCGACGGGACCGGCGACCACGCCGCACGCCTCGTCTGGGTGATCCCGGCGCGCGTGGGCGACGATCGCGTCGATGATCGACCGGTCGATGCTCAGCACGTGCACCAGCCTAACGCCTGCCGGGCACGGGCCGAAGTGGTGCCGGTCACCCCTAGTCGATCAAGGCGTTGAGCAGCGACTCCTGTAGATACCCGAGATAGGCGTAGACCGAAAGCTGGAACACCCGGCTGGAACCGGGATCCTCAGCGACCGCGTCGTCCAACTCCTCGCCCAGATCGGTGCCGTCCTTGATCTCCAGGCGGACGCCCATCGCGAGCCGGGCGTCGTTCAACGCCCGCAACCACGCCTCGGCGGCCTCGGCGTCCAACCGCACCTCGCCGCTGGCCTCGTCCGGCAACGCCGCCAGGATCGCCCCCGCCTGATCGATCTTCGCGGTCTTCAGGTCGCCCTCGGTGTAGCGGCGAAACTCTGCGGTGTCCGGAGCGTCCTTCGGGTAGACCGCCGGAAAGAGCCGGCCGACGACCGGGTCGGTGTGGTCGAAGCCGTCGGTGAGCAGACCCACCACCTCGGAGGCGACCTTGCGCAGCACCCGCACCTCGTCGACGGCGAAGACGGCGACGTAGCGACCGGCCTGGCGATGGAACATGCTCATGATCTGTCCACCGTCGCCCACAGCCCGTACGCGTGCAGCTGCGACGCGTCGTGCTCCATCCGTTCGCGGGCACCTGTGGAAACCACGGCACGGCCCTTGTGGTGCACGTCCAGCATCAGCTGTTCGGCCCTCTCCCGGCTGTAGCCGAAAAGCTTCTGAAAGACCCAGGTCACGTACGTCATCAGATTGACCGGGTCGTCCCACACGATCGTCACCCACTGCCGGTCGGACGCCGGCACCTCGTCAGTGTCCGGCGTCTCGACCGGTGCAACCTGCGGAGCCGCCATGCCCCCCATCGTGCCACCGGTTTCCCGGAACCGAGGAACCGGAACGCCGGCCCGGCGCGGATCACCCACCCCGGGCCCTCCCGACCCGCCCCGGACGCCATCGGAGGCGGGGTCCGGGCCGGACCCGGACCAACCGGTGGGCGCGCCGTCAGGCGAGCAGAATGCCGTGATCGACTGCATCGGAGAGCACCACGCCCAGCGAGAGGCGGATCACCTCGAACCGTCGGGAGATCTCCCTGGACAGACCCAGCTCGACCTCGCGCACCGCCCGTTGGGACCAGGCCCGTGCCGCGCTTTGGTCGTCGTTGCCGGGCGTACGCCACTGCTGCCAGCAGCCGCCGGAGAGCGCCACAGCGACCGGCGGAAGCACCTCGTCCCGGGAAGCCGCCGGATAGCTGGCGGCGGCGTCGATCGCCTCCAGGCCGGTCAACTCGGCCACGCCCGCCGTGCTGGTGATCAGCAGAACCTTGTCCAAATCGTGGCCGGGCCGGTGATCGGCCAGGCCGTACCGCACGGCGGCGGCGATCCGACGTCGCACGCCCTCGGACGGCGGCACCCCGAGCACCTGGGACGCGACGTCGGTCACGATGCCGCGCACCGCCTGATCGCACTGCGCGGTGGCCAACAGCGACAACGCCGCCATCTCCCGGTCGAGGAGATCCGGTAGGCCGACGCAGCCGACGCCGAACACGATCTCCTGAACGGCCCGCAGGTGGATGTTCGCCAACTCCAGGGCGAGGTGCTGGCGGATCCGTTGAGCACACGAGCGGGCGTGGCGGTCGAGCCGCTCGGACCAGTCACCCGGATCGGCGGCCACCCCGACGCGGCCCTGCTGGCCCGGTAGGACCGGCGGGTCGACGCTGGCCCGCTGCAACCCCTCACGCGACGCCCAACCCACCAGCGCCCGCCGCAGGTCGGCGGCGGTGTCGGCGTCGTCGACCGGGAACCACCGCGCGCCGGCCAGCGACGGCACCGCGGCCAGGAGCGCCGCCCGATGTGCCTCCACCGTCACCGCTACCGCGTCCACCTCGGTCTCCGCACCCCCGACCGGCGGGACGGACGCCCCCGCGCCCTCCGTAGTCGCCGTGCCGTCGGTCAGCGGAGCCCACCCCGCCGCGCCGGGGGTGACCGCGAAGACGACCTCCACCGAGGTGGGGGCGACTTCGGCCAGCAGGTTCAACTCAGCGGCGGTGAACGCCTGGTCGGCGGCGATCACGAAGAGCAGCGCGCCGGCTCGGCCCACCGCTTCGAGCAGCACCCTGGTGCCGGACACACCGAGGGTGGCGGTATCCGGAACGTCGATCAGGGTGAAGTGCCGCAGCAGCGGCTCGGGCACGCTCAGCTCGACACGCCGGGGCGGGCGGGCCAAAGCCGGACCGGCGGCGTCCCGGTCCGCGCCGTACGAGTGCGGCAGGCGGTAACCCGGCACGAACGCGGCCCGGGTGGGCACCTTGGCGTCGCGCACCACCAACCAACTGCCCGCCGGCACGGTGAGCATGACCGGGTCGAGCCCGAGCAGGGTGGCCAGCACGGCACGCCGCTCGGCACCGGCCGGGCCGACGGCGACCACACCGAGCGGCTCGTCCG
Source organism: Micromonospora trifolii (assembly GCF_022229005.1). Lineage (GTDB taxonomy): Bacteria > Actinomycetota > Actinomycetes > Mycobacteriales > Micromonosporaceae > Micromonospora > Micromonospora trifolii. The sequence continues at coordinate 15,448 of NZ_JAKKFD010000015.1, read as the reverse complement.
GTGCGGCGCCGGACACGCCGACCCGGGTGGGGAGGGGGCCGCAGGCGGGTAGGTCGGTGGGGCCGGTCATGTCGCCCGGCGAATCGACCGAGGGGAGAGGGCCCTGCTTCATCAGGTGCCTCCCGTTGCAGGTGACCGGAGGTCCGGTCGCGAAAATTCCGGTACGTCAACCCGGATGTTCGGAAGACTACGGGCGGGCTGGCAACCGGGCGGAACACCTCGAATACTCACCGGTAATTGTGCGATTACTCAACTTCGCACGGTGACGGTACGGGCGCGGACGGATTCCGGTCGATATGCTGCGCGAATGAGTCGATGGGAGTTCGTCGGCCGCACGGATGAGCTCAACCGCCTGCTGGAGGCGGTGACCGGTGAGGCCGGCCGCGGGCTCTTCTTCAGCGGCAGCGCTGGCATCGGCAAGAGTCGCCTGCTGCGCGAGGGCGTGGGCGCGTTGCCCACCGACCGGTTCGCGATCTGGTCCATCGCCGCCAGCGCCACCACCGCGGCGCTGCCGTTCGGAGGGTTGGTCCAGGTCCTTCCCGCCGAGCAGCCCCAGGGCCTCTCCCCCGCCGGCATCCTGCGCTGGGCGCTCAACGTCCTGCAACAGCAGGCGGCCGGCCGACGGATCGTGCTCGCCATCGACGATGCCCACCTGCTCGATCCCCCCTCGGCCGCACTGGTGCACCTGGTCGCCCGCGCCGAGAACGCCACAGTGGTCGGCACCCTGCGCGACGGCGAGCAGATCCCGCTGCCGATCCGCGCACTCTGGACCGACGACCTGGTCGAACACGTCGAGCTGACCCCGATGCCGCAGGCGGAGACCACCGACCTGCTGGCGGCGATCCTGGGCGGCCCGGTCGACGCCGGCTCCGCCGACCGGCTCGGCCGACTGTCGGCCGGCAACCCGCTGCTGCTGCGCGAGCTGGTGCACGCCGCCAACGGCAGCGCCGAGTTGAAGCGCACGTACGGGATCTGGAAGTGGACCGGTCGACTGGAGCTGGCGCCCAGCCTGACCGACCTCATCGACACCCGGGTCGGCAAGCTCACCGACGGCGTCCGCGCGGTCGTCGAGCTGGTCGCGTTCGGCGAACCACTGGGTCTGCACCTGCTGAGGCAGGCCGCCGAGCAGTCGGACGTGGAGACCGCCGAGGAACGTGGGCTGATCACCGTCATCCAGCACGACCGGCGCACCAACGTCCGGCTGGCGCACCCGCTCTACGGCGAGGTGATGCGCCGCCGCTGCCCGGTCAGCCGCACCCGCCGACTTCAGGCACACCTCGCCGAGCTGCTCGAACAGGTCGGCAAACGCCGCCGCGACGACCTGTTGCGGGTGGCCGTCTGGCGACTCGACTCCGGCACCGCACAGGACCCGGCTCTGCTGCTGGACGCCGCGGTGCAGGCGTTCACCCGCTACGACGTGCCGCTGGCGACCCGCCTGGCGCGGGCCGCGCTGAACGCCGACGGCGGCTACGACGCGGCTGAGCTGCTGGCCACCATCCTGATGTTCGCCGACCGGCCCGACGAGGCGATCGACGTCCTCGACTCGGTCACCCCCGAGCCCGGCGACGAGCGGCGGCTCTGCCGGTGGCTGACCGTCCGCGGCATGGTCAGCTACTGGGGGCTGAGCCGTGAGTCCACGGTGGAGGAGATCGCAAGCCGGGTCGAGCAGCTCAGCGACTCCGCCGACCGGTCCCGGGTGCACGCCTTCGAGGCGATCATGCGCCTGCACCGACTGGACACGGCCACCGCGGTGCAGCTCAGCCGACGAGTACTGGACCGGCCGGCGGCCGGTGTCGCCGCCCGCGAGCTGGCCCGTTCCACCATCGCGTACGTCCAGGCCGCGCAGGGCGAGCTGACCCGCAGCGGTACGGCGATCGCCCAGGTGCACTCGGCCGCGGCGAGCTGGCGCACCGACATGCCGTACCTCCAGTTGGCCCTGGAGCTGGCCCGAGGCACCCGGCTCATGCTCACCGGCGACCTGGCCGGGATCGACGCGATAGTGGCCGACGAGTTCGCCGACCTCGCCGGAGCCGGCGACTTCCGTCTCGGCACCGGCTACCTGGCCATCCTTCAGGCGTATGCGGCCCGGCTGCGGGGGCAGAGCGACCTGGCCATGCGGACCTCGCTGGGCGCCTGCGCGGTGCTGGCCACGAGTCGGGTCTACGCCGGTCTGGCTCAGGCCGAACGCGCCCAGGCGGCGGCGCTGCGCGGTGACGCGGCACAGGCGGTTGCGGCGATGGCCGAAGCCGACCGCACCCACGCGCCGGGCATGGCGGTGCTCTACCCGTGGCTGGAGCAGGCTCGGGGCGCGTCGCTCGCCGCCTCGGGTGACCTGCCGGGCGCTGTCAAACACCTCGGTGACCTGGTGGATCGGCTGCGCTCGGACGGCTTCGCCGGGCACGAGGTGCATGTGCTGCACGACCTCGTCCGACTCGACCAGGCGGGCATGGCGGTCGGGCCCACCTGCTCCGATGGTGGCCGGCGCACCGTCGCGCAGCGCCTCGCCGAGCTCTCCGAGCGGGTCGACGGGGTGCTGCCGCCGCTGCTGGCCCGGCACGCCCGCGCGGCGGTGACCGACTCCCCCACCGATCTGCTCGCGGTCGCCGACGACTACGCGGCCCTGGAGTTGACCGTGTACGCCGCCGAGGCCACCTCCCAGGCCGTCCAGCGGCTGCGCCAGCAACACTCGGCTGCGGCGAACGACGCCCGGGAGCGCCTCGCCGGGTTACTCGGGCGCTGTGACCTGATCCGGACGCCGGCGCTCCAGGCCGGCGCGCCAGTGCTCACCGAACGGGAGTGGCAGGTGGCGCGCCTCGCCGCGCACGGCGCCCCCAGCCGGGCCATCGCCGAACGGCTCTACCTCTCGGCGCGCACTGTGGAGAACCACCTCCAGCGGATCTACGCCAAGCTGGGCGTCACCGGCCGGGCCGAGCTGTGGGCGGCGTTACGTTCGATCCCGGGCCACGACGGCGGCGACCCGAGCTGAACCTTAGGCTGGGGCGGTGAGCATCCACCGCCCCGCGCTCCTGACCGACCACTACGAGCTGACGATGGTCAGCGCGGCACTGAAGGACGGCACCGCCGACCGCCGATGCGTCTTCGAGGTGTTCAGCCGCCGGCTGCCCAGCGGCCGCCGCTACGGCGTGGTCGCCGGAACGGCCCGGCTGATCGAGATGATCCGCGACTTCCGGTTCGACAGCACCGAGGTCGAGTTCCTGCTGCGAACCGGTGTGGTCGACGAGACGGCGGCGGCGTGGCTCACCGACTACCGCTTCACCGGCGACGTCGACGGCTACGCCGAGGGTGAGCTGTTCTTCCCCGGTTCACCGATCCTCACCGTCTCCGGCGGCTTCGCCGAATGTGTGGTGCTGGAGACGGTGGCGCTGTCAGTGCTCAACCACGACAGCGCGGTGGCCGCCGCCGCGGCCCGGATGGTGACCGCGGCGCGGGGCCGGGCACTGATCGAGATGGGGTCGCGTCGGGCGCACGAGGAGGCGGCGGTGGCCGCGGCGCGGGCCGCGTACCTGGCCGGGTTCCGGTTCACGTCCAACCTCGCCGCCGGCGCGCGCTACGGCATCCCGACGGCGGGCACGGCGGCGCACGCGTTCACCCTTCTGCACGACGACGAGCGGGCGGCGTTCGCCTCGCAGGTCGCCACGCTGGGCAAGGACACCACGCTGCTGGTCGACACGTACGACATCAGCCAGGGCATCCGCAACGCCATCGCGGTGGCCGGGCCGGACCTGCGGGCGGTACGGATCGACTCCGGCGATCTCGCGGTGATCGCCCAGCAGTCCCGGGAGTTGCTCGACTCGCTGGGCGCCACCGAGACCAAGATCATCGTTTCCGGTGACCTGGACGAGTACGCGATTGCCGCGCTGGCCGCCGAACCGGTGGACATGTACGGCGCCGGCACGGCCGTTGTCACCGGCTCCGGGGCACCGACCGCCGGGCTGGTCTACAAGCTGGTCGAGGTCGAGGGACGGCCGGTGGTGAAGCGCTCCGAGCACAAGGCCACCATCGGCGGCCGGAAGGTCGCGGTCCGCCGGCACAAGCCGACCGGCACCGCCACCGAGGAGGTCATCGTCCCGCAGGGTGTTCCGGACCGGCAGCCCAACGACCGCCTGCTCCAGCAGTCGTACGTGGTCGCCGGTGAGTCACTGCCGCTGCCCACCCTCGACGAGTCACGGGAGCACCTGCGGGAGTGCCTGATCTCCATTCCGTGGGAGGGGCTGAAGCTCTCGGCCGGCGACCCGGCCGTGCCGGTCACCGTCGTACCCGCTGGCTGAGTCATCCCCCGAGCGCCACCGACCGACCGTGCGGAGAGAGGAAACCCCCCGATGGCCAACGCGCTGATCATCGTGGACGTGCAGAACGACTTCTGCGAGGGCGGCTCGCTGGCCGTCGCCGGCGGCGCAGGGGTGGCCGCCGGCATCTCCCGGCTGCTCGCCGCCGAACCGGAGCGGTGGACGCACGTTGTCGCCACCAAGGACTACCACGTCGACCCGGGTGCCCACTTCGGCGATCCGCCGGACTTCGTGGAGTCCTGGCCCCGGCACTGCGTGGTCGGCACCAGCGGTTCGGAGTTCCACCCGGAACTGGACACCGGCCGGGTCGAGGCGATCTTCCACAAGGGCGAGCACGCTGCGGCGTACTCCGGTTTCGAGGGGCACGCCGACGACGGTGAGTGCCTGGCCGACTGGCTGCGCCGACACGACGTGGACCGGGTCGACGTGGTCGGCATCGCCACGGACCACTGCGTCCGGGCGACAGCGCTGGACGCCGCCCGGGAGGGTTTCGCCACCACAGTGCTGCTGGAGTTGACCGCGGCCGTCGCCCCGGCGACCACCGACGTGGCCCTGCGCGCGATGGAGGGTGCCGGGGTGATCATGCACGGCCAGCCTGTGATCAGTGCCGCATGAGGCGCTAATTGGCTGGCCAAGGAGCCGCCGCCGGTCGAGGATGACGCCGGAGGTACGGACCCACGTGAACATGAAGCCTTACCGGCGGGCGCTTGCCCTGCCGGGCCTGCGGTCGCTGCTGGTGGTCGCCGTCCTCGCCCGCATCCCGCTCACCGCGACCGGGGTGACGCTGACCTTCCACGTGGTGCTCGACCTCGATCGGGGCTACGGGGCGGCGGGCCTGGTGGGTGCGGCGGTCACCGTGGGCGCGGCGATCGGCGGGCCGCTGCTCGGTCGACTCGTGGACCGGCGTGGACTGCGCCCCGTCCTGGTGTTCACCGGGATCGCCGAGGCGATCTTCTGGTCCACCGCGCCCACGCTGTCGTACCCGGTGCTCCTGCCGGCCGCCTTCGTGGCCGGTTCCCTGGCCCTGCCCATCTTCTCCGTCGTTCGTCAGTCGATCGCCGCGCTGGTCCCCGAGGACCAACGCCGCCCGGCCTACGCACTGGACTCGATGTCGGTGGAGCTGTCCTTCATGATCGGTCCGGCATTGGCTGTGGCGCTGGTCACCGCGATCTCCGCGCAGACCACCATGTACCTGGTCGGTGGCGGCATCGTCGCCGGCGGGATCGCCCTGTGGGTGGTCAACCCACCGATCCGGGAGGCCACCCAGCCCACCGGCCCACAACGCCGGGTGCCGCGCCGGGAGTGGATGACCCCCCGACTGCTCGCCGTCCTGGCGCTCAGCGCCGCCGCGACCCTGGTGCTCGGCGGCACCGACGTCGCGGTGGTCGCCGTCCTGCGGGCCAGCGGCGAGGTCGGGTGGACCGGCGCGGTCCTGGCCATCTGGGCGATCGCCTCGCTGGCCGGCGGCTTCGCCTACGGGGCCGTGCACCGCTCGTTCTCCCCGCTGGCACTGACCGCCGCACTGGCCGTGTGCACAATTCCGGTGGGGCTCGGTGGTGCGCACTGGTGGCTGCTGTGCCTGGCGCTGATCCCCGCCGGCGCGCTCTGCGCGCCGACCATCGCCGCCGGCTCGGACGCGGTCAGCCGCCTGGTGCCGGCCGAGGTACGCGGCGAGGCGATGGGTCTGCACGGCTCCGCGGTCACCGTCGGCATCGCCATCGGCGCGCCGCTCGCCGGCGCGGTGATCGACGCCAGCGCGCCACTCTGGGGCTTCGTGGTGACCGGGGCGCTGGGCGCGCTGGTCACCCTGGTGGTGCTCCCGATCGAGTTGCGCCGCCGCCGCAACGCCGAAGCGGCCACCCCACCGCCCGTCGAGGCCGACCTCACCCCCGCCGTCCACTGACGGCCGCGCCCACGCCACCGACGGCGGCCAGTCGGGTGTCCGCCGGGCAGCCGGCCCCCATGCATGCCGGAGAGCCTGATGTCTGTGGGTCATCAAGATGACCCACAGACATCAGACTCTTCAGGCACAGAGCCCCTTTCGGAGCCAGACCGGCTAGAGCGGCCGAACCGAGCCCAGCCAGGAACGGGCGGGCGGGGCGCGGGAGTGACATTGGCCGGATATGGCGACGGGCGCCGCTCCCGGTGTCCCGGGGGGCGGCGCCCGTCGTACTGCTGAGCTTGAGCGTCAGTGCCTGTCGGCGTCGCTCGCGGTGTCCTCGCGGTAGCTTGCCCCGCCGTCCGACTCGCTGGTGAGCGGCTTGGCGCCACCCTCCGGCGGGCCGGCCAGGCTCTGGCCACCGGCCGCCAGCTCCGGGAACTTCATGTCGAACGCCGGCCGCTCGGAGCGGATCCGCGGCATCCGGTCGAAGTTGCGCAGCGGCGGCGGGCTGCTGGTCGCCCACTCCAGCGAGTTGCCGTGACCCCAGGGGTCGTTCACCTCGACCACCGGGCCGGTCTTGTACGACTTCCAGCAGTTGTAGATGAACGGCAGCGTGGAGATACCGGTGATGAACGCGCCGATCGTGGAGATCGTGTTCAGCGTGGTGAAGCCGTCGCTGGGCAGGTAGTCGGCGTACCGACGGGGCATGCCCTCGTTACCGAGCCAGTGCTGCACCAGGAACGTGGTGTGGAAGCCGATCATGGTGAGCCAGAAGTGCACCTTGCCCAGGCGCTCGTCGAGCATCCGGCCGAACATCTTCGGGAACCAGAAGTAGATGCCCGCGAAGACCGCGAACACGATGGTCCCGAAGAGCACGTAGTGGAAGTGCGCCACCACGAAGTACGAGTCCGACACGTGGAAGTCGATCGGCGGGCTGGCCAGCAGCACACCGGTGAGACCACCGAAGAGGAAGGTGACCAGGAAGCCGACCGCCCAGAGCATGGGCGTCTCGAAGCTGATCTGGCCCCGCCACATGGTGCCGATCCAGTTGAAGAACTTCATACCGGTCGGCACGGCGATCAGGTAGCTGAGGAAGCTGAAGAACGGCAGCAGCACCTGACCGGTGGCGAACATGTGGTGCGCCCAGACGCTCATGGAGAGCGCGGCGATAGCGACGGTCGCGGCGACCAGACCCTTGTAGCCGAAGATCGGCTTGCGGGAGAAGACCGGGATGACCTCGCTGATGATGCCGAAGAACGGCAACGCCACGATGTAGACCTCGGGGTGCCCGAAGAACCAGAACAGGTGCTGCCAGAGCATCGGCCCACCGGTTGCCGGGTCGTACACGTGCGCGCCGAGGATGCGGTCCGCGGCGAGCGCGAAGAGCGCGGCGGCCAGCAGGGGGAAGACCAGGATCACCAGAAGGCTGGTGACCAGGATGTTCCACGTGAAGATCGGCATCCGGAACATGGTCATGCCCGGCGCGCGCAGGGTCAGCACCGTGGTGATCATGTTCACGGCACCGAGGATGGTGCCCAGGCCGGAGATGGCCAGACCCATGATCCACATGTTGGCGCCGACGCCCGGCGAGTGCTCGACGCTGCTCAGCGGCGCGTACGCGAACCAGCCGAAGTCAGCGGCACCACCCGGAGTGAGGAACCCGGCGGTCGCCATCGTGCCGCCGAACAGGTACAGCCAGTAGGCGAAGCTGTTCAGTCGGGGGAAGGAAACGTCGGGCGCGCCGATCTGGATCGGCACGATGTAGTTCGCGAACGCGAACACGATCGGCGTCGCGAAGAACAGCAACATGATCGTGCCGTGCATCGTGAAGAGCTGGTTGTACTGCTCCGGCGACAGGAACTGCAGCCCGGGTCGGGCCAGCTCAGCACGCATGACCAGAGCCATCAGGCCACCGATCATGAAGAACACGAACGCGGTGATCATGTACATGATCCCGATTTGCTTCGCGTCCGTGGTTCGCAGCAGCCGCGCGATGGCCGACCCCTTGACCGGCTCCCGGACCGGCCAGGGCCGGGTCACGACCGGCTTGGGTGCGACGGTGGTCACGAGTGGCCTCCGGTTCTCGGTTGTCCCGCTCGGCACACGCTGGTTATCGGCGGGCCGTCATCCGCAAGGAGGATAGTCCCCGGCAGGTCGCAGCGCCGCGTGGGGTGGCGTGACACGATCTACTACGGGCCTACAGCGGGCCGAGCAGGAGCCGGTAGTGCTCCCCGAAGATCCGGCCGCCGCGCCCGCGCAGCAGCGGGTCGCGCAGCGCCGGCGGCACGTCCCTGGTCCGGTTGCGGTCCCGGGTCCGGTCCCGCACCCATCGGGTACGCGGACGGCGACGACTTTCGTACGCCACGAGCGCCGCCTCCACGCTGTTGGCGGCGCGCAACGACTCGGCCAGCACCACGGCGTCCTCCAACGCCATGGCCGCACCCTGCGACAACGTCGGTGCTGTGGCGTGCGCGGCGTCGCCGACCAGCAGCACGCGCCCCCGGTACCAGCGGCCCAGCTCCACCTCGTCGGTGATCCCGACGTGCACCTCGTCGAGGGCCGCCAGCACCTCGGGGACCGGGCCGCGGTAGTCGGCGAAGAGGTCCCGCAGCCGGGCCAGCGGGTCGGCGGGTTCCTCGGTGCCGGCCTCGTCGGCGTAGAGGTGCAGCCGCCCGGCACCGATCGGCACCATCAGGAACCCGGAGCGCTGGCCGAGCAGTGCGGTCCACTCGGTGACCGGCGGGCCGTCGCGCAGGACGGCCCGGTAGACCACCTGCCCGACCGGGCGCGGCGGCCCACCGAGCGCGGCCAGCGCACGGACCGAGGATCGTGGCCCGTCGGCGCCGATGACCAGGTCGTACTCCGTGGTGGTGCCGTCGGTGAAGGTGACGCCGACAGCGCCCGGGAGCAGGTCCAGGGTGCGGACCTCGGCGCCGTGCCGGACCGCGCCGCCGGCACCGCTGAGCAGCACCCGGTGCAGGTCGGCCCGGGGTAGCGCACGGCACTCGCCGACGCCGGCCCAGAGGGCGTCGAGGTCGACCTCGCAGAGTTGCGCGCCCGCGGCGTCGAAGAACCGCTGCCGGCGGATGACCTGCCCGATCGGCCGGACCGGGTCGTGCAGGTCGAGCCGGTGTAGCGCGCGGGCGGCGTTGCCGGGCAGGTAGAGACCGGTCTCGGTGGACTCCCCCGGGGGCAGCTTGTCGGTGACGTCGGGCCGGAAGCCTGCCAGGCGCAGCGCCCGGGCGACGGCCAGGCCGGCGATGCCCGCGCCGACGACGAGGATGCGCAGGGGGGAGCCACCCATGGTGGTGTACGCCTCCGGAGGGGGAGCGGCACGCGTTGGAGGCAACACGCTACTCGGAGCGATCGGTGCACACCAGGCCCAATCGGCCCGCACCCCTCCGCTCGTCGGTGGCCCGCGTCGCTTGGCTGGCCGTCCGCCGCCGGCCGTCCGGGCGGGGATGGCAATCCTCACAATTCACCAGTTCGACGCGGACGGTTGCGCAGCAGTTTCAGGCATGTAAATGTGTCGTTGAGCGTGGGAGCGCTCCCGCACTACCCCACCACATCCGGCGCCCGGCACGCGCCGAGTCGAGGAGTGTCATGAAACGTCAACTTCGGGCCCTGGCCGCCGCCGGGTTGCTGGTCGCCAGTTCACTGGTGGCAGTGGCCCTCGGCGGCAGCGCCTCCGCCGACACCCAGATCTGCGAACAGTACGGCTCGACAGTCATCGGGGGCCGCTACGTGGTGCAGAACAACCGCTGGGGCACCACCGCCCAGCAGTGCATCAACGCCACCAACAACGGCTTCGAGATCACCACCCTGAACGGCAGCAGCCCCACCAACGGGGCGCCCACCGCGTACCCCTCGGTGTTCTTCGGTTGTCACTACACCAACTGCTCCCCCGGCACGAACCTGCCGATCCAGGTGAGCCAGATCAGCAGCGCCACCAGCAGCATCTCCTACCGCTACGTCAGCGGTGCCACCTACAACGCGTCGTACGACATCTGGTTGGACCCGTCGCCCAAGCGGGACGGGGTGAACCAGATGGAGATCATGATCTGGCTCAACCGGCAGGGTCCGATCCAGCCCATCGGCTCGGTCGTCGGCACCACGAACCTGGCCGGCCGCACCTGGGAGGTCTGGCGAGGCAGCAACGGCTCCAACAACGTCATCTCCTATGTCGCGTCGTCGGCGATCTCCAGCCTGAACTTCAGCGTGCTGGACTTCATCAACGACACCCGCAACCGGGGCGCGATCACCAACTCCTGGTACCTGACCAGCATCCAGGCCGGCTTCGAGCCCTGGCAGGGCGGCGTCGGCCTCGCGGTGACCTCGTTCTCGGCAAACGTCAACGGTGGCGGCCAGCCGCCGACCAACCCGACGACCCCGCCGCCGAGCGGTGGCGCGAGCTGCGCGGTGAAGTACACGGCGAACTCGTGGAACAACGGCTTCACGGCCGACGTGCAGATCACCAACACCGGCTCCAGCGCGCTCAACGGGTGGACGCTGACCTACGGCCTGCCCGGCGGTCAGCAGGTCACCAACGCCTGGAACGCCACTGTGAGCCAGAGCGGATCGACGGTGACCGCCCGGAACGTCGGCCACAACGGGTCGGTCGCACCCGGGGGCACGGCCAGCTTCGGCTACCAGGGGACGCTGAGCGGCTCGTACTCGTCGCCGACCAGCTTCTCGCTCAACGGGGCAACCTGCTCCCGATCGTGAACTGACGGTGGGGGCACGACCATCCGGGTCGCGCCCCCACCGCTTGCGAGATCAGGGTCAGACGCGGGTGAGGCGCACGGCGTCGGCGATGACCAGGCCGGTGGTGTTGCTCCACCGGCTCACGCCCACCCGGTTGGCGTCACCGGCCGGGAGTGCGAACGTGCCGAGGATTCGCCACTGCCCGCCGGTGGCCCGTTGGTCGACCCGGACGGTCTGGTTGCCGGCGCTGGTGGCGACGATGTACGGGGCGGCGCTGTTGTAGCCCGAGTTCGCCGGCCACCAGGCTTCGACCCGGTAGCTGGCGGTGGCCGGGACGTTGAACCGGTACCACGCGACGTCGCTGGCGGCGACCGGGTCCGCGTAGCGGTAGTCGGCGCCGTACCGCTGGCTGGAGTACGACGACACGCCCCAGTTGGCGCTGGCGGTGAACCGACCGCTGGTGGTGTTGTCCACTGTGGAGGACCAGGCTGTGCCGCCGCCAGCCATTCTCGCCGCCACGTCGGCGCGCATGACGTTCAGGTCGATGAAGGACGGGTCGATCTTGCCGGAGGTGCTGGTCTCCCGGTGCCCCCGGGCGTAGCTGCTGTCCCGGCCGAGCCGGGTGAGCACGGCGGCGGTGGCGGCGAGCGACGCGTTGTACTGCGCGGCCGTCATCTCCTGGTTGACGCCGTTGTAGTCGATCTCCCATCCGATCATCAGGGTGTTGCCGTCCCCGGCCGGGATCGGCCCGCTGCCGCCGCTGACCCCGGCGTGGTTGCACCGGCCGGCGGAGATGACGTGAAAGACACCGTTGTAGTCGACAAGCGCCTGACACAGTGGGCCCGGCAGGTCGGACCGGCCATTGATGCAGATGCCGAGCGCCGGGTGCGGGTTGCTGGCGCTGGAGGTCGAGGCGGTGTGGTGCCAGAGCACCCCGATCGGGTCGAAAGAGCCGGGCCGCATCCGGTTGAGCCAGTCCCCCTCGACCACGACCTGGACCCCGGCGGCGCGCAGCACGTCCACCAGCCAGGGAATCGTCGCCATCAGGCGTCCTGAAGCAGGTCGGCGAGGCACTCGGCCTTCGGCGCCGCGCTGGCCGCGGCGGGTCGGGCGACGACGGTCAACGCGGCGACCACCAGGGCGGGGATGCCGAGCACCCCACGGCGGCGCAGACGGATGGACGGGGTTCGGGCCATGGCGATCCTCCAGCGACGGCGGGTACGAACGGATCGACGAACGTGATGACGGGCACGCTATACCGTCACGTACGTCGATGTCGATACCCTTCATGGCCGCGTCGCAGGCTGAAGGAATTCGCCGATTCAGACCTCGCCGAGCGCGTCGATGTCGCGCATCTCCTCGGCCGTGAGCGAGAAGTGGAAGACATCGAAGTTGGCGGTGATCCGCTCCGGGGTCACCGACTTCGGGATCACCACGATCTCGTGGTCGATGTGCCACCGCAGCACCACCTGCGCGGGGGAGACGCCGTGCGCGGCGGCGATCCTGGTCAGCACCGGGTCACTGAGGTCGCTGGTCTTGAACGGGCTGTACCCCTCCAGCACCACCCCCCGGTCCCGGTGCTCGGCGTGCCGCTGCCTGTCGTACAGCGACGGGCTCCACCGGATCTGGTTGACCGCCGGGTTCTCCTCGGTGGATTGGATCAGCTCGTCGATCTCCGCGGTGCTGTAGTTGCTCACCCCGACCGCCCGGGCGAGGTTCTCGTCGCGGGCGGCGAGCAGCTCGCGCCACAGCGGAATGCTGTCCCCCGGCGACGACGGCGGCCAGTGGATCAGCCAGAGGTCCACGTACTCGACGCCGAGCGCCTCCAGGCTGGCCTCCAGCGTCGCGCGCTCCCGGCCCACCCGGTCCGGCGGGAGCTTTGTGGTGATGAAGAGATCCTCCCGACGCAGCCCGCTCTCCCGCACGGCCCGGCCGACCTCCCGCTCGTTGCCGTACACGGTGGCGGTGTCGAGGTGCCGGTAGCCGGTGTCGAGCGCGGCCAGCACGGCGTCGTAACCGGCCTGGCCGGTGGCCTGCCAGGTGCCGAAGCCGAGCAGGGGCATCCGCACGTCACCGGGGAGCAGGGCGGTGGGCTGGTCGGTGAGGTCCATGAGGTCCGTTCTACCCCGCCGCGCCCCCCGCCGCCGAGCGAACCGGACACTTGGAGGGCGTGAGCAGCGTCGACGTGCCGTACGCGCAACGCCGGGAGCTGCTCGATGGGCTGGTCTTGGCCGGTACGCAGTGGAAGACTCCGCCGTGGTTCCCGGGCGCGGGCGACGAGGCCCTGCGTGCCGGCCAGGAACAGGGCCTGCCGGGCGTGGTCGCCAAGCGACTGGACTCGGTCCACCAGCCGGGGCGGCGCAGCCGGCACTGGCTGAGCATCGACGCGGTGTGACGGCGAGGAGCGACGTGTACCTGACCCACCTGGACTGCCCGCGCTGCGGCAAGGAGCACGCCGCCGACCGGCTACAGAATCTCTGCGAGTGCGGATCGCCGCTGCTGGCCCGCTACGACCTGCCGGCCGTGGCGAAGGCGGTCACCCCGGAACGCTTTCCACTGCGCCCGGCCGACCTGTGGCGCTACCGGGAGGTGCTGCCGGTCGCCGACCCTCGGCACGTCACCACGCTGGGTGAGGGCTGGACGCCACTGTTGCGCGCCCCGGCGTACGGCACCGAGATCGGCATCTCCGACCTGATGGTCAAGGACGAGGGGTTGATCCCGACCGGCTCGTTCAAGGCCCGGGGCGCGGCGGTCGGGGTGAGCCGGGCCCGCGAGCTGGGCGTCGAGCGGATCGCCATGCCCACCAACGGCAACGCCGGCTCGGCCTGGGCCACGTACGCCGCGCGGGCCGGAATGGGCGCGACGATCGTCATGCCGCTGGAGGCGCCGAGCATCTGCCGGCGCGAGTGCGTGGCCGCCGGCGCCGACCTGCGCCTGATCGACGGGCTGATCGGCGACGCCGGTCGGCGGGTGGCCGAGCTGATCGCGGAGTCGAACGGGGCGATCTTCGACGCTGGCACGCTGCGCGAGCCCTACCGGCTGGAGGGCAAGAAGACTATGGGGTACGAGATCGTCGAGCAGCTCGGCTGGCAGACGCCCGACGTGATCATCTATCCGACCGGCGGTGGGGTCGGCCTGATCGGCATCCACAAGGCGCTGCACGAGCTGCGCGAGCTGGGCTGGATCGGCGACAAGCTGCCTCGGCTGGTGGCGGTGCAGTCGACCGGCTGCGCGCCGATCGTGCGCGCCTTCGCCGCCGGCGAGGATCGGGCGCAGCCGTGGGCGGACGCGCACACAGTGGCGTTCGGCATCACAGTGCCGGCCCCGCTGGGCGACGAGTTGATCCTGGCGGCGCTGCGGGAGTCCTCCGGTACGGCCGTCGCCGTCGACGACACGGACATCCTGGCCGATCTGCGGGACTTCGCCGCCCGGGAGGGGCTGCTGCTCTGCCCGGAGGGGGCGGCCTGCCTCACGGCGGCGCGCCAACTGCGCGCGGGCGGGTGGATCCGGGCCGGCGAGCGGGTGGTGGTGCTCAATACCGGCGCCGGGCTGAAGTATCCGGACACTGTCGACGTCTCCGGCGTACCCCTGATGGGGTGAGGTGACGGCACCCCGCGGACCGGGCGGTCCGCGGGGTGCCGTCGTGCCGGCCTACTGGTAGGTGATGTCCGAGGGCGAGTAGAGGCAGTTGACGCCGTCGGCGCCCTCGCCGATCTCGGTTGGCTCGCTGCCCTTCGGCACCCCCTTGTACTTCACGCAGATCGAGGTCTCCCGGTCCGGGTCGCCGACGATGGTGATCCGGCTGAACCGGGCGGTGTCGCCCCAGTTGGTGTTGATGCCGGCGATCGCGTCGGTGTTCCGGACGATCACGTTGTCGAACACCACGTGCCGCTGGTACGACGTGGAGCAGTTGCCGCAGGCGCGGTAGAGCTTGCCGGCGTTCTCCACCCGGAAGTTCTTGATGTAGACGGTGCCCGAGCCGTTGTGCTGGAAGACCTTGTCGCTGGCAGAGCGGGCCCCGCCGCCGTCGACGGTGTACGTGGTGCCACCGCGGAAGGTGGCCGCGTCCTCGCCGACGTCCTCCCACCAGACGTTGATCAGGGTGCAGTTGCCCTCGCAGTGCACGCCGTCGCCGGCCGGGGCCCCGATGATCACGTTGCGCAGTGTGGCGCCGGCGGCCAGCTCGAACATCGGGTCCTGGCTCTCGCTCTGCCCACCGTCACCGATGCCGTAGTAGCGCTTGAGCCCACCGTCGAAGGTGCCGGAGACCGCGATCGTGGCGTCCACCTTCTGGCTGCTGGTGGGCGTCGGCCAGCCAGCCGGCGGAGGTGTGGTGGTCGGTGGTGGCGTGGTGGTCGGTGGCGGAGTGGTGGTCGGCGGCGGCGTGGTCGGGGTTCCGCCGCCGGAGGAGTCGCCCGCCACGTCGTCGAGGCCGCCACTGGCGTACGCGGTGACCAGCCCGATCCGGCCCGCCCCGGCCAGCCTGTTGCCGCCGGCCGCGCTGTGCGTGCCGTTCACGCAGCCGCCGATGGTGCTGCCGCTAGTCGCGATGCGC
>NZ_JAKKFD010000014.1 GCF_022229005.1 Micromonospora trifolii | reverse complement strand
CAGATTCGAGTCTTTTTGTTAACGAGCCGCCGAACCCCGATATCTACCCCCTTTCCACCCACGGCCCTCTTCCGATCTCCCCCCCCCCGGCAGCTACGGCAATGGCTGACGGCGGGCCCACCGGAATGGGGAGCAGGAACATACGGCTACGTATACGAACTTCCCCTACCAGGGCTTGACGCACTAACCTCGCAGGCCGGCCTGCCCAACGTGCGGTGCCGGTACCGCACGTCACTGACCCAGGGATGGCAGCACCGTTCGAGCCGGGCCAGGCTCCGGGGCACCCGCTCATCGTGAGCGGGCTCCCGAAACGGCTCAATCGAGGCCCAACAGCTCAGCTGCAGCCGCACGGATCGCGGCAGGTCAATTCGTCTCGCCGGCGCCGTCGAGGTGGAGCGGCAGGACTGCGGCGGTCGTCACGGCCAGGTCGCGGTCGAGAACTTCATCCCGCGGGACGAACACCATCGCGCGGCCCTCGCCGACCACCACATCCTGCTGCCAAGCATCGGTCCTGCCGCGAAAGACGTGAACAGTCACCGCGTGCGGGAAGCCGGCCTCGTACGGGCGTGGGCCGCTCCACAACCCACGTAACTCACCCGCCGTCAGGCCCGTCTCCTCCAATAACTCCCGGCGCGCCGCCTGTTCAGGCGTCTCGCCCGGCTCGACACGACCACCCGGCAGGCTCCACTGGTTCGGAGACACCAAAGCTTGATCATCACGATGCTGCAGGAGTACCGCCTCCGAAGAATCGACGAGAAGCACCAGCGCAACTTCATAGGTCGCCATGGCGAGATCGTCCCAGGCCCGCTGCCACCTATCGATGCAGTAGATCCGCCCGGTGCCGGCTAGCGGCTGCTAGAGCCGCGCGGGTCGCCAGGAAGGTCCCGCGATCTTCGGCGGTTTGGTCAGCGTGGGGATGATGGCGTGCCAGGTGGCGTGCCAGGCGCTGGGAGGAAGTGCCAAGGTGGCGCACACCTCACCCGCCAGCTCCTCGGGGCTGCGACCGCGCCACGGGGTGCCGACGAAGATCTGGTAGTCACCGTCGAGCTGAAGGGCGACCTGAAACAGCTCCTGATCGCGGTAATCGTTGGCGACCCAACTGGGTCTGAGGCCGTAGGTAAGCAGCCGATCGCGGTCCACGTCCGTAAGGACGCGCCGTCCGGCGGCACGCTCGGACGTCTCCCACGAATGATCCGCAGCCACCCGTGCGACTTCCGCGTCGTACTCCGCAGCTACGAACGACACGCCCCGCATCATGGGCACCTCCAGCGACCAGTCCCAGTGCACGAGATCGCCATCCCGCGCGATGGTGACGTCTGTGGATCCACAGCCGTAGACACCGCACTCGCATCGGGCGATCGCAACGGTGCACGGCTCGGAGGCGGCCACGAGACGATTGGTGGGAACAAGGACGTCATACGGGTCCATCCCGAGACCCGCTCCGGCAGAGGTCATCTCCGTACCGTTGACGTAGACCCGCACCTGGAATTCGCCGCCCGCGTCGCCGGGCACCGGCGATACCTCCAGACGGAGAGAGTCGACTCCCGGCCGGCGGGCGACTCCTCCACCTGCTGCAAGGGCGAAGCCTGGAGGGACAGTGCCCGGATAGGGAATCCCTATTTCCCCAAGTGACTTGCCCACGAGATCGCCGATATCCCAGGACGAGTCATGCACCGAAGCACCAGCTAGCTCACGCAACGTCGGCGAGTCCAGCCCGTCGATCAACGCCTGACAAGCGGCATCGATCAGGTCCGCCAACCCGTACCCGGTGTCGGTGTTCCAATGCGCCACAGCGTCGTACAGGCGCTGCTCCGCGGACCCGCCGCCCTTCTCAGTCACGCAACCATCATCCACAGGCCCTGCGAGGACCGCACCACCGTTTCACTCCGCCCCCGGTCAGCCGCACGTCGGCCAGTCGCTCATCGCCCGACTGACAACCTGGGCCCCCAGTGCTGACGCCTTCGGATCCGCCGAAGAGGTCCCCGGACTGAAGGGCCTGCTCAGGACGTTGCGGGTGGGATCTGCGTCTCGAATGACGGAACTGCGGCGGAGTCCAGCAAGCTCACCCGCAACGCTCCACATCGATCTGCAGCATGCCTGCAGACGTGGCCTTAGGCGAACCGAGACGCCGGCCGGCGCCAGCCATCCTGGGCGCAGCAACGCCTGACCACTTCGACCTCTACTGGGAGGTTACGCCGCACCGCTCGACCTCCATCACCGCAGGTCAAAGCCCCTCGTCTCTCCGGCATCGGTGAGCACGCCGCGGCCAGGAAGAGCACGAAGGGCCGCAGGTCGGCCCGGGACGACCTGCGCAGCTCAGCCGGTTGAGCGCGACTCGGCACCAGGACGCCTGGCCGTGTGGTCGAGTTGCGATGATATTGCGGTCAACCGCGCGGCGCTTGGTCCGCAGGAGCGTCGCGACGCGGAGCTGCACGGCTCGGCGGCGCGGGGATGGCGCCGTCAGCACGAGTCGTGGCCACCGGAGTCGCAGTCGCAGCCGCAGCCTTGGATTGCCGGCGGTGGAGCGTGAGAGTCATGACCAGCACGACCAGCGCTCCGACGATCAGCCCGAGGATCGCGCTGGCCACCGTGTTGACGAGCCAGCCGACGAGCCCGCCGAGAACACCCGTGGCGTCGTGGGCGGCGACCTCCACGTGGTGCACGGCCTCGTACAGGAAGTGCAGGTTCAGCTCGTTCGTGCCTAGCAGCAGGATGTGCCCGCCCACCCACAGCATCGCCGCGGTGCCGACCACCGTCAGCACGGTGAGGACCACCGGCATCGCCCTCACCAGACCGCGGCCGAACGTGGCGACGGCGCCGGAACGTTGCGACAGGCGCAGCCCGGCGTCGTCCATCTTTACGATCAAAGCCACCACGCCGTACACCAGGATGGTTATGACGACGGCGACGACAGCCAGGATCGCCAGGCGGGACCAGAACGCCTCATCGATCACCTCGTTAAGGGTGATGACCATGATCTCCGCCGAGAGGATCAGGTCGGTTCGTACCGCCCCGGACACCAGTGTCGTCTCGTCCTGCACCGTTTCCTCGCCCGCGCCGTGGGCATCGTGATGGGCGATCTTGGCCCACACCTTTTCCGCGCCTTCGTAACAGAGGTAGGCGCCGCCGAGCATGAGGATCGGAGTGAGCAGCCAGGGCACGAACTGACTGAGCAGCAGCACCGCCGGCAGGATGATGAAGAACTTGTTGCGCAGCGACCCCACGGCAATGCGCTTGATAATCGGCAACTCGCGCTCGGCCGCCAGGCTCCGCACGTACTGCGGCGCGACGGCAGCATCGTCGACGACGACACCCGCAGCCTTGGCGCCGGCCTTCGCGGCGGCCGCCCCGATGTCATCGATCGACGCGGCAGCGGCACGGGCCAGCACCGCCACGTCATCCAGCAGGGCTACGAGTCCACCGGCCAAGGGAGGGTCCTTCCAGGGTTGCGCAGAGTCCGAACTGGCCCATTCTCGCTCAGGTCCCCGCGCGCGGCATGTCACCGCCCCGTCATGTCAACCGATGCGTGGTCTACGTGGTGAGCCGTCTCCGTGTCGTCAACAAGCAGCGGCGCGCCTGTTGCGGCGCTGCTCCAGCAACGTGGCGCGACCCGGCCTATCCCGGTCACCACGACTGGGCGATGCTCGGCGCCGGCGCATGCGGGGCGAGCCCGGTGCATGTCGAGGCGACGCCGATCCGCTTCGACGTCGCCGTTCCCGGCGAGCTGCTCGGTGCGCTGACCTGGCGCAACCGACGCGGAGAACAGCGCACCTTGAAGTACGTCGTCGACGGTCGTCTCGAACGCTCCGTCAGCCTCCAGGGCGTCTATCGTCTGACCGGCGAATCCGCCGGTCAATTGGGTACCCTGCTCGACGGGTCGCCACCCCCGAGCCCGAGGGCAGAGGCCAATCACGCGCATCATGGTCGGCAGCCATCTGCGACGGTCAACCGGCGTTGACGGCGGCAAATTAGTGCGCCTGATCTTGAGCGATCAACAGCCGACAAATGAGGAAGTCGCCCGGTCGGGTTGGCTCTGATTGCTGATCAAGTATTGACCCGGCCCGGAGAGACCTATGACCGAGTCTGGTAAATCTCGGAGGCGTTCAGCCTGCGGGAGGGACGAATCGATGAGGGCGCGGCTGCCGGCGTCGTGGAACAGATCGGTCAGCGGGCGGGTGATCAGAAGCCACCGGTAGAGCGGCTCCTCACCCGGGCCGATCCCGTACAGAGCAGACTTCCACGCCTCGAAGGGCGGTGCGAACCTCGGGCTGAGCCACGGTCCGGAGACGGCGAGGCGGCGTCCGGGTGCCTCGGATTCGACGAGCAGCCGTTTCGTCAGCAGCGTCGAGCCGAGGTCGGCCAGTTGCCGGTCGTCCCAACCGTTCCAGCGCTACAGGTTCGGGTTCGCTCGGTCCGAGCCCACGGGCGACTGAAGGCTCCGCAAGACGTAGACCTGGTTGACCTCCGTCGCCTGGTGCGTGCCGCCGTCTTGGGGTGGGTCGCACTCGCTCCCATGTTCGTCACCGAGGGCTCGATGGCCAAGGCGCTGGATGACGCCCTAGTCTCGCCAGATTCCGTCGGTCGCGAGGTCATGTCCCACATAGCCAACTTACGGCCACGTACATAGGAGTCGCCAGTAGGAAGGGGTTGTTGTCAGCGAACTTGCCCCGGCCCGAGTGCACGTGACCGGCCCGGACGGAGGCCCTACGAGGTGCCGATGGTGCTGGGGTTGGACCCTGCGAAGCTGTAACGCTCGGCGCTGGACGACGGGTGTCGACCAACCAGCCCCCAAAGCAGACAGCTCGGCGCGCCGCCACGGACAGCGTTGAGAGCGCAGCGCTGCCGTTGTTCCTGCAACTGGTGCTAAGCGACTACCGTCAGCGCGTGCTCGATCCCACGATCGTCTTCGACACCTCCGGTCCGCTGGAAAGCCCGCTCACAGACGAGGTTCTGCGGGAGGTGGAGGCGCAGCTTGGACGCAAGCTACCCGCTGCGTACATCGACCTGGCCCAGCGACACAACGGCGGGGTGTTGGCCCGTGACGCCCACCCCTCGCCCAGCCGAACCTCGTGGTCCGCAGACTATGTGGCTGTGTACAGACTGGCGGCCACCGGTCGGACTGCCTCCTTCAGCCTGTGCGGCGAACTCGGGAACGCGTTCTGGATAGCGGAGTGGGGCTACCCCGACATCGGCCTCTACATCGCAGACTGCCCCTCAGCGGGCCACGACATGATCGCCCTCGACTACCGATTCCCCGGCGAGCCGACAGTCGTACACGTCGACCAGGAATGGAACTACCAGATCACGGTCATCGCCCCCGACTTCGAGACGTTCCTAGACGGCCTCGTCGACGAAACCGAGTTTGATGGAGACGATTGATCGCCCGCTCGGCACCGGGCCGAGGCGCTAACGGATGGTGAAGGTCAGCGGGTTCGAGATGCCGAGGCCGCCGTGGGAATCGTGGACCCGCACGGTGAAGGTGGACGACATGCCGGCCGACAGGGCCGTCTGGAACTGGTAGCGCTGTCCGCTGTCGGTCGGCGTCACGGCCAGCCGGGTTGCGCCGAGGTAAAACTCCACCCGGCTGACGAGGTCCCCGGGATCGGTGTCGGCGACGTCGGCGACCAGCGTGACGGTCGTCGGCTCGAGGAAGTAGGTCTGCCCGCCGGGGGTGCTCAACGCCACCGCCGGCGGGTGGTTGGTGCCGGTGGACGCCGGCGTCACCACCGTGACCAGCAACGGCGGCGCAGCGCCAGGCAGCGACTGGTCGGTCCCGGCCGAGACGTACAGCACGAAAGTGGTGCTGGTGCCGGGCTCCCCGATCGGTGGTGTCCACAGCGCCTCGAACCGGTCACCGGTCGTCCTCACCCCCCGGGCCACCCTGACGCCGTCCACCCGGAACGACACCGAGGTGATGCTGTGTCCGCCTCCCACGGTCGCGGTCGCCGCCAGCGGGACGGTTCCCGGCGTGGTGTACACCGCGCCGGCGGTCGGGCTGAGCCAGGTGACGATCGCCGGGTAGTCAGCGACCGGCGGTGTGGCCGTCCGGGTCGGCGTCACGCTGGGCAGGACGCCGCCGGTGCACGTGACGCCGTTGAGCGTGAACGACGCCGGTATGGGGTTGCTGCCCGACCAGACGCCAACGAAACCGATGTTCGCGGAGCCATTGGTGCCCAGGGTCGCGTTCCAGCCCAGATTGGTCGCGCTGACCTGCTGGCCCGCCTGCGCCCAGGTGGCGCTCCAGGTTTGCGTGAGCCGCTGGTCGACTGCAGGGAACGCGAACCGCAGCGTCCACCCGTTGACTAGGTCACCCAAGTTGGTGACCGCGATGTCGGCGTGGAAGCCACCGGTCCACTGGCTGGTGACGACGTAGTTCACCCGACACCCGGCCGCCGCGTTCGCCGCACTGGCGTGTGAGATCGCGGCCATCATCGCGACCATGGCAACAGCGATGGCGGCCACAGCAGTCAGCGACTTCCGCATGGCACACCTCGCCGTAGAAAGATGAACGTCTATGAATATGTCGACTGTCCTGCTGCTCCGCCTTCCTGTCAAGGCACGCACGGCAGTCCTGCCGCCGGCAGGACAACGGACAGCCCTTCCATGGCTGATCGGTAGCGGCCACAGCGCCGAGCAGGCAGAAGAGTGGATAGGGCAGCTTCCCGCCTGGACCGCGACTGACCGTCAGGCCCTGGACGACTTCGCGTCAAAGAACGCAACGAAGTGGGCAGCCAAGTCCCGGCAGAAAACCGAGCGCCGGGTACGCGACCCCGCAATGTGGACTGGCGAGTGGGCCGATCACCAGACCGACGGCCATCAGTCAGCCCCGAGCCACAGCGCGGGGCACCCTCGTGAGGTGGGCGCCGGCGCCGCTCTTCCGCCACGGTGGAAGCTGGCCGACACCGGCTACCTCATGACGACGACCTACCGGGCCGATTCCGACACAACTCCTCCATCGCCGTACACCGCACGGCTTCAGACCTCCGGCGATGTTGTCACCGCTATCGTTCTCGACCCCGAGGGGCAGGTCGCCGCGTCCGGCAGGCTCACGACCGCCGACGCGTTCGGGATCGTCGACCAGGTCGAACCCGCACCTGCAAACCGGCGCCGCGGACTGGGCAACGTGGTCATGCGCTCGCTCGCGCCGCACGCCCTCCGACTCGGCGCGGACACCGGTGTCCTGGTCGCTACTGACGACGGTCACCGTCTTTATCGAGCTCTCGGATGGACAGTACGCACACCTGTTTGCGGCCACGAGCAATGCTGCAAGCAGCGAGCCCTGACCACTTCGGTATTCACTGGAAGGTCACACCGCACGCTTGAGCGCATCACAGCAGGTCAGGGAACTCGTCTAAGCCCGGCGTCGGTGAGCACTTCGGACGCGGCGACCTTCGCCAACCTGCACCCAATCTACTCCCAGTTGCAAGGCCAGGCCAACCAACGACTCCTTACCTCCTTGACCTGCGCACACTCCCCTGCCAGACGACATGGAAGCTTGTCGATGGCAATCCAGAACCGCAGAGCACTCCGCGGGAACCAGGACGCCGCACCCACTCTGACCTGCGGCAACGTGGAGACGCAGGTGAGGGTGGGTGCAGTTGAGGGTTGTTCGGCGCCGTTGTACGCGGTTCAAGGCCGTTCAGGGCACCCTGCTGCTCCCAGCCTGCTCCCCCTATCCGGGCCAGCCCCGCCTCCTTGTAAGTCACAGGCAGCACCAGCAGTACAGATCGTCGCCCGCATTCCGGGCGCGCTGAGCAAGGGCGGCAACCTTCTGGATCACAGGCAGCATCTCGTCGTCAGACGGTGGCCCAGTCCACGCCAGTTCCTCGATCCGCCCCCATTGCGCCGACAACTCCAGCACTTGGGCATTGCTGATAGAGGCGAGGGTGTCCCGCGCGGCCCGGTCCAGCGACATCAGCCACGGCCCGTCCTGCTCGTCCCCGCTCCACAACAACTCAAGGTCGACCAGGCTCACATCCCAGTCAACCTGTCGAACGAGGCTCACAAGCTTGCCGAGGGTCACCGTCGGCTCGATGCCCTTCAGGTCAACCGCATCCATAGCTATGCCGCCGCGGCTGACAGCGGACGGTCCGCCCTCGAAATCCTTCATCAACCTGACAGCCGCAGCGTCGTCCTTGGCCCGGAAGTAGTCGTACAGCACACCCATGGCACGCACTTCACCACAGGGATACGACAGCTGACGCCCCCACATCCGGGGGTACGCCAGGATGCAGGTGCAGCGCTCCAATGGCGGCGCCGTCTTGGTGCGGGGCAGGCGACGATGTCCCATGGCCCACAGGCGACCGCCGGTCAACCCCCGCAGTTATCGTGTCCGACGTGAACCTCGTGAATCTGATGATCGACGTGGCCAGCACAATTTCGGCGGCCTGAACGCGCAGGTGGATGTCCACCTGATCGCGCGGGTGGATGGGTTCCGGGTGGGAAGGGCTGGACCGTGGGTATCGCATGGCGCGAATCGCCGGAAGAGCTGGTCGGGCTGCTACGCCTACACGGCCTGACTCCGGACCGGGTGAACAACGTCAAGTCGGCGTGGAAGGCGTTCCGCCAGTTCCTTGCCCAGCCGGTCGACGGCCTGGAGCCAGGGCCCGACAGCGACGCCGATGGCTTCATTCTTCAATGGGGCCGCTACAGCTGGCACGACCGACTTCCCAGCCTGAGCTTCACCCGACAGTTCGCCGCCGACGCGCGGGGAACTTGGACCGAGACCGACTGGTACCAACCGGAGATCTGGCAGGTGAGCCTGGAGGTGGTCTTCCCAGACGCACCCGCGCTCGCCGACCTAGACCGACTCAACGTCCAGGACACCGGGATCGACTTCAGTCCACCGGGCCCGGAGCGAGACCGTGCGATTGGTGAAGCGGAGTGGGAGATGCAGCGCTACCCCACATTGCGAGCACTTTGGGCGAACACCCCCGCGCACAGCGCCGTCACGCTGAACCGCGCTGACTAATCACCCGAACACGCCAGCCGCACCCGGCTACGGATGCCAGTGGGTCACCTCCGGCTCACGAGTGCGGAGCCGGCCGCCATCCGCCGACCGATCGCGAGCTGCCGGCCCAGTACCTTGATTGGCACCAGCGCTGGCGCCCGCGGCCGCATCGGTCGATCGGGGAGCAAGCCCACAATCGCCGCGCCTGGTCAGCGGCATCAACGATCACCGCGATGACCGAAGCCCAGCCTTTCGATCATTCGCCCGCAGCGGGCACAGCAGCTCAGACGATCATCACCGAGTGCGACGCCAAGTTGGAGCGCTACCGCGCCGCCCTCGACGCTGGAGCCGACCCGGCGGTGGTCACCGGCTGGATCGCGCAGACCCAGGCCGAACGCGCCCGTGCGGAGGCAGGCCTCCGCGCGAACACGGGCACCGCCCCGCGCAGGATGAGCCGAGCAGAAATCACGACCCTGGTGAACGCGCTCGGCGACATCACCGCCGTGCTCCGCGACGCCGATCCCGCCGACAAGGCCGAGGTCTACCGGCAACTCGGTCTCCGGCTGAACTACCAGCCTGAAACGCAAACGGTGCGCGCTGCAATCGATCTCAGCGCGCACCGTGGGGTAATGGTTCGTGTCCGAGGGGGGACTTGAACCCCCACACCCTATACGGGTACTAGCACCTCAAGCTAGCGCGTCTGCCATTCCGCCACCCGGACCTACACGTTCAGCCTACCTCGCCGACCGGATGATCTTTCCATCGGTGGTCGGCGCAGCGGGCCGCACGGGGAGTTACTGTACACGCCACTCGTGGATCATGCACATCGCCTTCCGGCGCCTCTCCCCTGGCACTTCCGCCGCTGCTCAAGCCGCCTCAAACGGCCTTACCGACACACCGTCGAGGCGTGTCCGGGTAGCGTCCGGCGGCCCTGTGACGGCAGCATTGCCACGTGTCCCATCCCTCCCCCCTGGCGGCCGCCCAGCACCGAGCCCTCGCCCTGCGCGCCGCGGGCGACCTCAACGCCGCCCGGCAACTGCTCGCGGAGGCCGTCGAATCCGCTCTAGCGCCCTACGGTGACGACCATCCCGAGGTGCTGCACACCGCGCACCTGCTGGCACGGCTGCACCGGGAGGGGGACGACCCGCTCGCCGCGCGCCGGGTGCTGGAGGAGGCGTTCGCGGCGGGTGAGCGACGCTGGGAGCACTCCGATCCGTTGATGCTCGCCCTCGCCTTCGAACTCGCCGAGGTAGCGGAGGAGCTCGGCAACCGGCACGAGGCCCGCCGCAACTACACCCGCGTCGCCACCGCCGGGCCCGCCGCGCTCGGGGAGAACCACCCAGCGGTACGCGCAGCCCGCGACTACCTCGGCCCACCCCCCACGGCGCGGGCCGAGCAGCACCCCGCGCCGACGTCCGGTCCGGCCCTGGGCGCCCCGGTGACCGAGTCGGGTGCCCGGTCGGCGCTGTCCGGCCCGACCCTGTCGCTGGCGACCCTCGCCGCGATGCGGCCCTCCGCCGGTGGCACGCCGCCTGCCGTCTCACAGTGGGCGCCGCAACCGCCGGCCGCACCCCAACAAACGCCTCCAGCGGTACGCGCACCCGCCACACCCACGTCGCCAGGCGACGCCACCGCGGCACCGATCCCAGGCCCTCGGGCGGCGCTCGTTCGGCCGACAGCTTCCTCGGTCGCGCCGGCACAGCCCGATCCGCCGACGGCCGCACCCAGACCTGGGACGCCGCCAGACCCACGCGTCGACGCGCCACCGCCGGCGAATTCGATGCCACCCCGTCAGCGCTCCAACGAGCAACCGTCCGGACCGCCCCGGCCAGCGGTCGATTCGATGCCTCGGCCAAGGGCTGAAGGCCCACCGACGACGCCGGCCGGGCAGCGGTCACCGCACCGACCGCCGTCCGGGCCGGCCGTGGCACCACGCCAGCGGGTGGGTGACCAGCCGACCCCGCCAGTCGTCGACGTGCCGCCCCCACCGTCGACCCCAACCGCGCCGGCGCCGACCGCCCCGGCGCCGACACCGGCAGTGCCGGCACCTCGTTGGGACGACCCCACAATCCGGGTACGGCAGATCGAGCCACTGCTCGCCGAGGAGGCCACCCGGTCCGCCGCCCGGCCAGTCGCCCCAATCGAATCGCACAACGTGTCCGGCGCCGAGGCGACATCACCGGGCAGGCCCTCCCCGACCGTTGACCACCCAGGGCCGGCGTACCCGGTGAGCGGACCACCGGCCCAGCCCATCAGCGCACCACCGGTGACCCCGCATCCGGTCTCCGCACCACCCGGCTACGGCCAACCCGTCTCCGCACCACCCGGCTACGGGCTACCCGTGTCCGGACCACCGGTGTCCGGACCGCCTGGGCACAGCTACCCGGTGTCCTCGCCGCCCGGCTATGGCCAACCCGTGTCCGGGCCGCCCGGCTACGGCCCGCCCGTGTCCGGACCACCCGGGCACAGCTACCCGGTGTCCGCGCCGCCCGGTTTCGGGCCGCCTATCTCCGGGCCGCCCTATGGGCCACCCGTCTCCGCGCCTCCGGTGAGCGCACCACCCGTGCCACCGTGGGGGTTGACCGCACCGCCCTGGAGCAGCAGCGCCCCACCGCAGCCCCTGCCAACTCCAGGTGCCGACTCCTCCGCCCAGATCACGACGCCTACGCCGACCACGACGGCCGCGCAGGCCGTCACCGCTGGGCAGAACACGTCCGCCGGACAGAACACGTCCGCTGGGCAGACCATGATGGACACGGGTGGTACCGGTGCGGACGGTGACTCCGGGCTGGGCATCCTCGACGCCCCGGTGGTGCCGACTCAGCGGGCCCGTAGCGCGCTGTCCGACGAGACCGTGGTGTTGCCGTCCGTTCCGGCGCAAGGCGGCCCGGTTGGGGTCGAGGCCAGTCTGGGCTGGTCCGCCACCGCCCAGCCCACCCCGACGGCCGCGCAGGCGAACCCCACCGCCGCCCAATTCAGCCCCACCGCCGCGCAGACGCACCCCACGGCCGCCCCGGCACATCCGAGCATCGCTCAGACAAGCACCATCGCCACGCAGCAGAGCCCCGCTGCGCAGGCCGCCTGGTCACCGACCGTCCACGCCGACCCGGCGCTGGCGCCACCGGCCGCACCGCCACCGGCCCAGCAGTACCACCATCAGCCGTACCCGGCCCAGGACCAGCACCAGGCGCCGTACCCGGGCCAGCAGTACCACCAGGCGCCGGAGGCGTACCGGCCGCCGTACGCCGATGACGGTCGGTCGGCGGGCCGCAACCGGGCGGTGCTGATCGGCACGGTCGTGGCGGCCGGGGTGGCCGTCGCGGCGGTGGCGGGCCTGGGTGCTGTGGTGCTGACCCGCGACGACCCGCCGCCGACCGGGACCGCGCCGACGGCGGCACCGACGGCGGCCGGACTTCCGCCGGGAGACCTGAAGCTGCGCGACGATTCGGCCACGATCACGTTGACCTGGACGGACCCGACCGGCGGCGCGGTGCCGTTCATGGTGGCCGCCGGGAGGGCCGGGCAGGCCCTGGGCGTGATGGCCACCGTGGACCCGGGCCGGACCAGCTACACGGTCAACGGGTTGAACTCCCGAGTGGATCACTGTTTCACCGTGTTGGCTGTCTACTCCACTGACAGCTTTGCGACTTCTGGGCAGGTCTGCACCGCGCGGGAGCGCAAAGCCACGCCGAGTGGGGAGCCCTCCGGCCGACAGTCGCCGCGCTGAGTCGAGCCGAAACCGCGCTGAGTCGAGCTGAATCCGGGCTGAGCTGGACGTCCACAACGCACACGCTCGGTATCCACAGGGGTGACCGTGCGGGTTCCCCCGCCACCACCAGCGCCATATGATGGCACCCGGCTCAGGGGAGGGGTCGCCGGAAGGCGCGCCACCTGCCACGACTCAGGGGAGGCAGCCGGCTGTGGCCAGCATCGACGACGCCGTACCGACCGAGGCCCCCCGCTCCCGGTCCCGGCTGCGCGGCGGGCTGGTAACCGTCGGCACGGTGGCAGCGCTGCTGGCCGCCATGGGGCTGACCGCCCTCGGGTTGGGCGCGGCGGACAACGCGGTGGCCAACTACGACGCGAGTTCCTGGCTGTGGAGTGCGGCGCGCAGTGAGCTGGCCCGGGTCAACGGGGTCACCGCCCGGGTGGACACCCGCACCGAGATCCCCGGCGCCCGGCAGCACCCGATGCAGATCACCCAGACCGACCGGCTGCTGATCCTGCGAGACCTGCAGACCGGGCAGGTCAGCTCCCTGGATCTGGCCACCCTTCAGCTCAGCGCGACCACCCGGACCACCCCCGGCCTGGGCGTCAGTGTGGCGCTGCACGAGGACGCGGCGTTCGTCGTCGACGCCGTGCAGGGCATCGTCCGGCAGCTCGACCCGCGATCGTTGACACCGGTCGGTGAGCCGGTGCGCTATCCGCCGGGCATCACCGGCGGCACCTTCGACGGTAAGGGTCGACTCTGGATCGCGGTGCCCAGCGAGGGCACCGTTTCGGCGATCACCGCCGCCAAGCTGCCGTCCGCGCCGGCGTCGGCCGCGCCCGCGGGTGCCGGGCTCAGCCCGCAGCGGGTCGAGTCGTACGACGTCGCCGACGCCAGCCACGAACTGGTCGTCTCCACCCTGGACGACGGCGTGGCGGTGCTCGACCGGACGGCCGGGAAGCTGGTGCGGGTGCAGCACGGCGAGGTACACCCGACGCCGCTGACGCTGTCCGGCCCGGCGGCGCTGCCCGCGCGCACCAGCGGCCCACGGGTGCCGATCACCGTGACGGCCGATCGGCGGGTGCTGCTGGTGGGTGACGGTGGGCAGGAGAGCGGGTTCACAGTGCCGGGTGAGGGGGATCGGCTCAGCCCGGCGGTGGCCTGGGCGAACCGGTTCTACTGCGCCGACGAGGCCACCGGCACGATCTACTCCTTCGACGCGGCGGGTCAGCTGGTCGGAACCATCCGCGGGCGGGCCAACGGGCCGCTGGAGTTGGAGGTCCGGGAGAACCACCTGTTCATCAACTCCCCCGACTCGGCGACCGCCCGGGTGGTGGACGACAAGCACCAGGTGCGCGAGGTCAACAAGTACGCCAACGACGTGCTCGGCGGTGACCCGCCGCCGGTTCCCCCGCCGCCGCCTCCGCCGAAGAAGCCGCGGGTGGGTAAGCCGAGCGCGCCGCGCAGCGTCACCGCCGCCGCCGGCAACGCCCAGGCGAGGGTGAGTTGGCGCCCGGCCGCCGCCAACGGCGCCGAGATCATCAAGTACGTGGTGGCGGGTGCCGGGCAGCGCCTGGAGGTGGGCGCCAACCAGCGGGCGGTGGAGGTCAAGGGCCTGACCAACGGCGAGACGTACCGGTTCGCGGTGCACGCCGTCAACGCCAAGGGCGACGGCCCGCCGCGCAACAGCAACCCGGTGACGCCGACCGCTGCGGTGCCCGACCCTCCGGCGAGCGTCACCGCGCAGGAACGGCCGGACGGCACTGTCCTCGTGAAGTGGCCGGCGGCGAACGGGCAGGGCAACACCATCGCGAGGTATGCGGTGACGGCCAGTTCGGCGGGGACGAACGCGCCGGCCGGCGAGTCGACGAAGACGGAGCTGGTGGTGCCCTCCGGTGAGTTGGAGTTCGGCACCCAGTACGCGTTCACGGTGGTGGCCGTCAACAGCAAGGGCGCCGGGTCGGCGGCGTCCCCGGTCAGCAACACAGTGGTGCCGTTCGCGGCGCCAGGGCGGCCGCTCGACCTGCGCGCCGGCACGGTCGCCAGCCAGCCGGGCGCGGTGACGGTGCAGTGGGCGCCGGCCGAGGCCAACGGTCGGCCGGTGTCGAAATACCTGGTGGACGTCGGTGGGCGGGTCAGCGAGGTGACCGACACCCGCACGACCGTCACGGGGCTGGGCAACGGCCAGAACGTCACGGTGAAGGTGAAGGCTGTCAACGAGGCGGGGCCGGGTCCGGAGGCCACCGCCACCGCCCGCACGGTGGCCGAGCCGCGGGTCACCGTGACCGGCTCGTCGTCGACGGCCACCGGGGCGACTGTCAGGTTCACTGTGGACGCCGGTGGCGGTCAGGCCACCTGCACGCTGACCGCGACGGGCGAGCCGGCGAAGGCCGGGGCGTGTTCCAGCATCACCATGACGGGCCTGACGCCGGGCACGAACTACACGTTCACGGTGACGGCAAGCAACGCCGCCGGCAAGGGCACCGCGAAGAAGGCGCAGGTAACCCAGCCGCTGTACGGGATCGCGACCTGCAAAAACGGGCCCGACGGCGACCAACGGACCTACTGCAACCGCGAAATTCCTGGCGAACGCAATGGCAACGAGGTCTTCAAGGTCACCCGGCAGGACAACGACCAGCAGGCCGGCTGGGCGAAGCCCGGCACTCGGCTGAAGGCGTACTGCAAGAAGTCCGGCGAGGACGTCGACTCGTGGATCTACAACAATCAGAAGCGCAGCACCTGGTGGGTGCAGGTCGAGTTCGAGGGGAAGAACTACATCCCCTGGGCCTGGCTCAACCTGGAGGGCGGCGACACCATCAACGTCCTGCCCACCTGCTGAAACACCAGGCGAGGAGCACCACCGACCGTGAACACCCACGAGCCGCTCACCCAGCCGGAGGTGCAGGGCTTCGCCGCCCTGGCCGCCCGGCTGGCCGAGAACGTCAATGCGGTGGTGCTCGGCAAGCCGCAGGTGGTGCGGCTGGCGCTGACCGCGCTCTTCGCCCAGGGGCACGTGTTGCTGGAGGACGTGCCCGGGGTCGGTAAGACGACCCTGGCGCGGGCCATCGCCGCCACTGTGAAGGGTGAGTGGCGGCGTATCCAGTTCACGCCCGACCTGCTCCCCTCGGACGTGTCCGGTGTGACGATCTTCAACCAGGCGACCCGGGACTTCGAGTTCCATCCGGGGCCGGTCTTCGCCAACATCGTCATCGCCGACGAGATCAACCGGGCGTCGCCGAAGACCCAGTCGGCGCTGCTGGAGGTGATGGAGGAACGCACTGTCACTGTGGACGGGGTCCGGCACCCGGTACCGTCGCCGTTCCTCGTGGTGGCCACGCAGAACCCGGTGGAGATGGACGGCACCTACCGGCTGCCTGAGGCGCAGTTGGACCGGTTCCTGGTGAAGCTGTCCGTCGGGTACCCGGACGAGGCCGTCGAGGTCGAGGTGCTGCGAGGCGCGACGGTGCGGTCCCCCGAGGCGCTCGCCCCGGTCACCGACACCGCCACCGTCGGCGAGATGGTCCGGATGGCCCGCCGGGTGCACATCGCCGAGCCGCTCTACGCGTACGCGGTCCGGTTGGCAGCGGCCACCCGCACCCACCCTCAGGTGCGCGTCGGGGTCAGCCCTCGGGGCGTGATCGCGTTGACCCGCGCGGCGTGCTCGTACGCGCTGATCGACGGGCGGGGCTGGATCATGCCGGAGGATCTGAAGGCGCTCGTCGAGGCGGTGTTCGCGCACCGGCTGCTGCTCACCCCGGACGCCCAGGTGCGTGGGATGACCCCCGCGGAGGTGCTGCGCCAGGCGGTCGCCTCGGTGCCGGTGCCGCTGCCGTCGGGGCAACCCGCTCCGGTGCAGGGCTGACCGGCAGCAGCGCGATGGGGATCACCGCCCGAGGGGTCGGGCTGCTCGTCGCCGCCGTGGTGCTGCTGGGGGTGGGTTTCCGGTTCGCGTACCCCGAGTTGACGTTGCTCGGCGCGGCGGCCGGCGCGGCCGTCGGCTACGCCGCGCTGGTCGCGGCCTGGCGGCCCCGGCTGACGGTGACCCGCCGCGCGGACCCGGACCGGGTGGCACGCGGCGAGCCGGCGAGCATGACGTTGACTGTGCGCAACACCGGGCGGCTGCGCTCGGCGAACCTGCTGGCCGAGGACCGGTGCGGGCAGCGGACCGTGCCGGTGCCGGTGCTGCGCCTGCGGCCCGGCCGGGACACCGAGGTCCGCTACGACGTGCCGACCGACCGTCGTGGGGTGGTGCCGGTCGGTCCGCTGCGGGTGACCCGGCGCGACCCGCTGGGGTTGGTGGCGCTGGCCCGCCCGTACGGGGCGGCGGTGCCGGTCTGGGTGCACCCCCGCATCCACCCGCTGACGGCGGTGCCCCGAGGCTCGGGGCGCAGCCTCGACGGCCGGGTGGACGGGGTCCCGCACGGGTCGATCACGTTCGACTCGCTGCGGGAGTACGTGGTCGGCGACGAACTGCGGCGGGTGCACTGGCGCACCAGCGCCCGGGTGGGTGAGCTGATGGTGCGGGAGAACGTGGACACCAGTCTGCCGCGCCTGGTCGTCCTGCTGGACAACCGCGTCGCCGCGCACCCGCAGCGGGTCGGCGGGGTGGCGGAGTCGTTCGAGTCGGCCTGTGAGGCGGCGGCGTCGATCGTCACCGCTGCGCACCGCGCCGACCTGCCGGTGCTGTTGCTGTTGGTCGCCGCGGAGCCGACAACGCCGGCGGAGCCTGCGCAGGTCACGACGCCCGAGGTTGACGGTGCGCTCGGGCCGCTGGACCGGCTCGCGGCCGCCGACCTGTCCGACGACGGTGACGCGGTGCGGGCGGCCACCACCCGGCTGCGGCAGGACCGGCTCGGCGACACGTTGATCTTCTTGACCGGGCCGGGTGGCCGGGCCGAGCTGGGGCACGTCGGGGCGCTGCGCGGGGCGTACCCGTCGGTGCTGGTCGGGGTGTTCGGCGCGGCCGAGCCGACGCCGCCGGGCACCGCCGGCCTGGTGGTCGTCGACGCGGCGGACGGCGCGCAGTTCGCCGCCGAGTGGGACGGGGTACGCCGGTGGTGACGGGCGCCCTGCGGGTGCTGCGGGCGGCGGTCCTTCCGCTGGCGCTGATCGGGCTGACGGCGCTCGCCGGGGTGGTGCTCGGCCGGGTGTACGCCGGTGGCCTGCTGACCTGGCTGATCGTCGGCGCGGCGGCGGGTTCGGTGCTGGTCAGCGTCGCCGCCCGACGGTTGCCGTCCTGGCTGGTGGCGCCGGTGTCGGTGGCCGCGATGGCCGGCTGGACACTGTGGTCGCTGCGGCTCGCCGCGACCCGCGCGGAGTTGCCGGGCGGCCTGCTGGACGTCACCGCGGACGCCGCCCGTAACGCAATTCCCCGGCTGCTCACCGCGATGATCCCGGTGGAGCCCACCCCGGACACGGTGCTGGTGCCGGTCGTCGCCGCCTGGCTGGCCGGGCTGACCGGCGCGGAGGTGGCGCTGCGTACCGGCCGGGTCCTGCTGGGTTACCTGCCGGCGGCGGGGCTCTACGCCGCAGCCCTCTACGTGGTCGGCCCGAACGCCGAACCGGCGCTGGGGTCGACGCTGGTGTTCGTCGCGGTGGCGGCCCTCGGCCTGGCCACCCCCACCCGGACGGCGGCGGGCGGGGGCGATCCGACCGCCGAGCTGACCCCCCGGGTACGCGCGGCGGTGCGGCTGCGGCTGGCCGCCAGCGCGGCGCTCGGGGTGGCACTGGTGGTCGGGCTGGTGGCGTTGCTCGGCCCGGTCGTCGCGCAGCAGGTAGACGGCCGGCCGGTGGACCCGCGCCGCTACGTGGAGCCGCCGCAGGTGCAGACGCTCGACGAGAACCCGCTGATCCGGATCTCCGGCTGGGCGTTGCACCCGGAGCAGAAGCTCCTCGACGTGAGCACCCAACGCGCCGACGCCCCGCCCGCCGACGCCCCACCCGGGGCCGACCCGGCGCCGGACACCGCGCGCAGTGTGCGGATCCGGTTGGCGGTGCTCAGCGACTACGACGGGGTGACCTGGCGCGTCGGCGCGACGTACCGCAACGCCGGGCGGATCCTGCCGGCCGCTACCGCGGCCCGGGACAGCACTGTGCAGACGGTCCGGCAGCAGATCAGCGTGGCCGAGTTGAGTGGTCGGCTGCTGCCCGCCGTGGCGACACCTCGGGAGGTCAGTGGGGCGCGGGTGGCGTACGACCCGGCGAGCGGAACGCTGATCCGGCCGGAAGGGCTGACGCCGGGGCTGCGGTACACGGTGACCTCCGCCGAGGAACGCCCGGACAACAACCTGTTGGCCAGCGCGAACGTGCCCGCCGGCGACGAGGTGGCCCGGGTGCTGCGGGTCGCCGACGGGGTGCCCGACCCGATGCGCCGGCTGGCCACCCAACTCGCGGAGGAGAACGGCGCGCCGTTCGCGCGGGCGTCGGCGATCGAGCAGTTCCTGGCCGAGCACTACCGGGTGGTGGCGGACGCCCCGAGCGGGCACGCGTACCCGAATCTGGGTTTCTTCCTGTTCGGGCCCCGCAACGGCGGCGGGCAGGAGGGCACCTCGGAGCAGTTCGCGGCGGCGTTCGCGGTCCTCGGCCGGCTCTCCGGGCTGCCCACGCGGGTGGTGGTGGGTTTCCGGACCAGCGGGCAGGGGCCGGTGCTGGCCGGTGACGCGTACGCCTGGCCGGAGGTGCTCTTCGACGGGCTGGGCTGGGTGGCGTTCGACCCGCTGCCCCGCCCCAACGACGAGCCGCGACCGGTGGAGGAGGATTTCCGCCCGACGCCGGAGGACCCGCCGCCGTCGGAGGCGCCGGCACCGACCGCGGAGCCGAGCGCGTCACCGGAACCGGCGACCGCCAACGACCCCCCGCCCGGCTCGGACGGGGTCTCCACACCGGTGCTGGTCGCCGGAGGCAGCGGCGGCCTCCTGCTGGTGGTGGGGGCACTCCTGCTCACCCTGCTGGCGATGCGCCGCTCCCTCACCCGCAGCCGGCTTGTGCGCGGCGACCCCGGCCAGCGCATCGCCGGTGCCTGGCGGGAGGTCACCGACGCGCTCCGGCTGGCCGGCAGACCGGTCGGAGACGACCTGGCCGCCACCGAGATCGCCGGGCACGCCCGCCGGACCCTCGCCGACGCCAGGGCCGGCACGACCGCCGACGACACGACCGCCGTCACGCCCACCGGCGGCACAGCGCCGGACGCGTCCGGCCCGGCGGTCGACGAGTTGGCGGCCCTGCTCAATCAGGTGGGCTTCGCCCCCGGCGCCGCGACGCCCGACCAGGCGGCTCGCGCCGCCGAGGTGGCCACCGCCTACGTGGCCACCCTGCGCTCGGCCCGCCCCTGGTGGCGTCGCCTGCTCTGGTCCGTGCACCCCACTCCCCTGCGCCGCGCCCGCCGTTCCCCCCGATGAGCAGGAGCAACCCAAGCGACAGCCTCCTCCCCTGCGCAGGGGAGTGCGCTCCCGTCGCTGGGGGATCCCCACGTCCGCCATCCTGTGAACTACTCGAGAGCCAACTGCCGACCACAGTGGAGTGCTGATGAACCCGCACTACGACGGCTTTCTCGCCGACCACTACACCTGGATGTTCGACGCGTCCTACCCGGCCCTCGTCGACGAGCAACTCGATGCTCTGCGTCAGGCCGGCGTCACGGGGCCGAACGGCACCGGCCTCGCCGTCGACCTCGGCTGCGGCTCGGGTTTCCAGTCGGTCGCACTGGCCAGGATGGGATATTCGAGCATCCTGGCGGTCGACAGCAGCGCCAAGCTCCTCGCCGAACTGGAACTGCACGCCGGTGACCATCCGGCGATCCGCGCAGTCCACGATGACCTGAGCAAGGTCGCGGCGAGCCTTCCTGCCGGCGCAGCGGAGCTGGCGGTGTGCATGGGCGACACGCTCACCCACCTGCCGGACCGCCAGGCCGTCACTCAGCTTTTCGTCGACCTGTCCGCCGCCTTGGCTCCGGGCGGCCGCCTCGTCCTCAGCTTCCGTGACCTGACGGCGAGCCTCACCGGGACGAGCCGGTTCATCCCGGTGCATGCCGACGCCGACGCGATCCTGACCTGCTTCCTGGAGTACGAGCCCGACGTCGTCACCGTCCACGACCTGCTCCATCAACGGACCGGCCAACGGGGCTGGACACTGTCCGCCAGTTCCTACCGCAAGCTGCGCATCGAGCCGGAATGGGTCGCCGACCAACTCACCGAAGCGGGCTTCCGCGACGTGCGCCAGGCACCCGCACCTCGGCGGATGGCCCTGGTGACCGCCGTACGGCAGCAGTCATGACCGGCCCGCTCGACGGATGAAATCCGTTGGCCCGTGCACCGCACACCGGTGACCATCAGAGCGTGGATCAGCATTCGAGCGACATCGTCGACTACTACACGCAGCGCTACCGAGAGGACCAGCGGCTCACCGCCCGCCCGCAGGCGCGACTGGAGTGGATCCGCACGACACAGCTCCTGCGGGATCTCCTGCCCGGTCCGGGCGCCCGGGTACTGGACATCGGCGGGGGCACCGGCGAGTACGCGCGGGCCCTCGTCGCCGCCGGCCACCAGGTCCGCCTCGTCGACCTGGTGCCCAGCCACGTCGCGCAGGCCCGCGACGGGCACCCCCCGGTCGAGGCGCAGGTGGGCGACGCGCGTGCGCTTCCCGACGCCGACAACCTGTATGACGCCGCGCTGCTGCTGGGCCCGCTCTACCACCTGGTACGCCGCGACGACCGGCTCCAGGCCCTCCGCGAGGCGGTCCGGGTCACCCGCCCCGGCGGTCTCGTCGTGGCCGCCGTCATCTCCCGCTTCGCCGGCCCGTTGGACTTCGCGGCCACCGGACGACTCGACGGAAGGTTGCTCGACGAGGCCAGGGCGCTGCTGAGCGACGGCGTCAACGATCTGCGGATCGGTTTCACCCACGCCTACTTCCACCGGGTCGAGGAGATCACCGACGAGTGCGCGGCCGCAGGGCTGACCGATGTCGTCGTACACGGAGTGGAGGGCCCGGCCTGGACAGCGGCGGAGGCGGCGGCGAACGGGCCCGCGCCCGACGCGGTCTTCGCCGCGGCGTTGGACCTCGCCCGGCTCTACAGCAGCGAGCCGGCGCTGATCAGTGCCAGCGCCCACCTCCTGGCCGTCGGACGCGTTCCAACGCCGTAGCGGGTCAGGCCGTCAGCCGGCGGATGAGTTTGCGCATGCCGGCCTGCCAGCCGTCCGGGTCCTCGGCGCGGCGGCGCGCGTAGTCGGCGACCTCGGGGTGCGGCAGGATCAGGAAACGTTCCTCGGCCAGCCCGGCGACGGCCGCGTCGGCGACCTGGTCCGGGGTGAGCACCACACCGGACGCGGCGACCACCCGGGCGCCGAGGTGACCGTCGGCGAGCCCGTCGGTGAGCATCGGGGTGTCCACCCCCTGCGGGCAGAGGGCGCTGACCCGGATGCCCCGGTCCCGGTAGGTGATGGCCAGCCACTCGGCGAACCCCACCGAGGCGTGCTTCGTCGCTGTGTACGCGGCGTCGCCCACAGCTGTCAGCACACCGGCCGCGGAGCAGGTGTGCAGCAGGTGCCCGCCGCCGCGGGCGAGCATTCCGGGCAGCACCGCGCGGGCCGAGTAGACGTGGGCGAGCACGTTGACCCGCCAGGAGCGGTCCCAGCCGGCGTCGTCGACCTCCACTCCCCCGCCGGTGGCCACCCCGGCGTTGGCGCAGAACAGGTCGATCCGGCCGTACCGCTGCTCGGTGTCGGCGACCAGCGAGCGGACCTGCTCCTCGTCGGTGACGTCGAGGGCACGGGCGTGCGCGAGTGGGCCGATGCCCTCGGCCACCGCGCGGGCCGCGTCGGCGTCCAGGTCGGCGACCACCACGGCGGCGGCCCCCTCGGCGGCGAACCGGCGCGACAGCGCCGCGCCGATGCCGCCGGCCCCGCCGGTGACCACCACGATCCGGTCGGTGAGGTTCACGCGGACGCCTCCACGGAGTTGGTGCCCAATCGGGCGATGAGGCTGAGCAGCGCGGTGGCGCCGCCGGTGGTGACCTCGGGGGTGGGCAGCAGCGCGACGATCGGCACGTCCACACCGTTGTCGGCGTAGCGGCGCACCTCGGCGCGGCACCGCTCCGGTGAGCCGTGCAGCACCAACGCGTCGACCACCTCGTCGGGCACCGCCGCGCTGGCGCCCCGCCGGTCGCCGGCGGCCCAGGCCGCCCACATGGGCGCGAGCGTCTCGTCGCGGCCGAGCCAGCGGTGGAACTCGGCGTACGCCGGAACGGTGAGGTAGCTGGTGATGAGCCGGCGGCCCAGCGCCCGGGCGTACGCGGTGTCCTCGGTGGGGCAGACGAAGATCCGGGCGGCGACCTCGAAGCCGGCGCGGCGCTCGCCCAGCTCGGCGAGAGCGCGCGGAACGTCGTCGGCGCTGAGCCAGTTGAGGATGACCCCGTCGGCTTCCGCGCCGGCCAGCCGGAGCATCCCCGGGCGCAGCGCGGCGAGCAGGATCGGTGGCGGCACCGCCGGCGGTCGTTCCAGCGTGAACCGGCGGATGGTGAACGTGTCGTAGGCCTCGTCGACGGTCTCGCCGGCCAGCGCGGCGCGCAGGAAGCGCAGCACGTCGCGGGTGCGGCGGAACGGCTCGTCGAACGGCACCGCGTTCCAGTCGCGTACCAGCACCGGTGAGGACGCGCCGATGCCGAGCGAGAACCGGCCCGGCGCGGCCTCGGCCAGCGCCGCCGCGCTCATCGCCAGCAGCCCGGGGCCCCGGGTGAAGACCGGTGTGATCGCGGTGCCGAGCCGCAGGCCGGGCTGCCAGGCCGCGGCGAGCGCCAGCGGGGTGAACGCGTCGGTCCCGGCGACCTCGGACGACCAGACGTCGGTGAACCCGGCCCGGTCGAGGGCCGCGTAGGCCGCGTCGTGCTGCGCCAGCGCGATCCCGCCCAGCGGCACCGTCATGCCCCATCGATTCGTCACCGGTCGATCGTGCCCGTTGACGCCGGTCCGAGCAAGATCCCCGGGTTGGGCAGAATCGCCGGTTTCCGGCCGTGCGCGCCCGTGGAAAGTGCTACCACTTCGAGGTGGACCGGACCGACGGCGCAGGCCGCTGACCATGGGTTCCAGGGCAGCGGGACACCTGGAGCCGGTCCCGGCGGCGGCCACGCCCGGCCGGGCGACGTTCCTGGAACTCTTCTTCGACCTGGTGTTCGTCTTCGCGCTCACCCGGATCTCAGCGCGCGCGTTCGAGGATCTGACGCAGGAACCGGGCCGGGAGCACGGCTGGGGGACGGTCACCGGCGGCGGCAAGACACTGCTGTTGCTGCTGGCGCTCTGGGCGGTCTGGCAGGGCACCGCGTGGACGACCAGCCGGTACGACCCGTACCGGGTGCCGTTGCAGACCGTGGTGATCACCGCGTTGGTGTCCAGCATGGTGATGGGGGTGGCGGTCCCCCGCGCGTTCAGCGACACCGCGCTGATGTTCGCGGTGGCGTACGTCATCGCGCAGGTGACCCGGCCGGTGATCCTGTCGATCGCGCTCGGGCCGCACCCGTACCGCCGGTTGAAGGTGCGCATGGCGGTGATCTTCGCCGTCAGCGGGGTGCTCTGGATCAGCGGCGCGATGCTGTCCACCAACGCGCAGGTGGTGCTCTGGTCGGCGGCGCTGGCCTTCGAGTACCTCGCCGCCCGCTGCGGCTGGCCGGTGCCCGGCCTGGGTCGTTCGACGATCTCCAAGTGGGAGATCGCCGGGGAACACCTGGCCGAGCGGTACCAGCAGTTCTTCCTCGTCGCGCTGGGCGAGACGATCCTGGTGGCGGGTTTCGCGTACAGCGCGGGCCCGTACGAGTCGGGGCACGTGTGGGCGTTCGCGCTGGCGCTGGCCACCTCGATCATGCTGTGGCGCATCTACGTGCAGCGGGCCGGGCGGATCCTGGGCGAGGCGGTGATGAAGGCCCGCCACCCCGCCACCATCGGTCGATCGGCGGCCGACACGCACCTGCTGATGGTGATCGGTCTCGCCGCCACCGCGATCGGCTACGAGCTGATCATCAATCATCCGCTGGAGCGGATCCCGGGGCCGTGGCTGGCCATGGTGCTCGGTGGACCGGCCCTGTTCCTGGCCGGCCGGGCCCGCCTGGAGTACGAGGTGTTCGGGCGGGTCTCGCCGTCGCGGTGGATCGCCGTCACGGTGCTGGTGGCGTCGTCGGTGCCGCTGCTGTACCTGCCCGGTGTGATCGCGACCGCGGTCGGGGTGCTGGTGCTGGCCGCGGTCGCGGTGGCCGACGCCCGCCGCGCCCACGGCGCCCCACCGGAGGCCGCCACCCCACCGTTCTGAGCCTCGCGCGTCGATGTCGCCTCGGCGGGGACGGTTACTCTCGGCCGGTGACCTTCTCGCTCGTCGCCCGCTCCGCCGACGGCCGCCTGCACGGCGTGGCCGTCGCCAGTAAGTTCCTCGCCGCCGGGGCGTTGGTGCCGGCCGCCGCCGCCGAGGTGGGCGCGCTGGCCACCCAGGCGCACGTCAACCTCGCCTACCGCCCGCAGGGCCTCACCCTGCTGCGCACCGGGGTGGCCGCCGCTGATGTGGTGGCCGGGCTGATCGCCGCGGACCCCGAGCGGGAGCACCGCCAGCTCGGCGTCGTGGGGGCCACCGGCTCGGGGGCCAGCTGGACCGGGCCGGCCTGCCATCAGTGGGCCGGCGGGCGGACCGGCGAGGGCTGGGCCGCGCAGGGCAACGTGCTCACCGGCCCGGAGGTCGTCGACGCCCTCGGCGAGGCCTGGCTGGGGGGAGCGGCGCTGCCGTTCGCCGAGCGGCTGGTCGCCGCGCTGCGGGCCGGTGACGAGGCCGGCGGTGACCGGCGTGGCCGGCAGAGCGCCGGCCTGCTGGTGGTCGAGCGCGGCGGGGGGTACGGCGGCACCAGCGACGTGGTGGTGGACCTGCGCGTGGACGACCACCCCGACCCGGTCGCCGAGCTGGGTCGCCTGCTCACTGTGCACACCATGCTGTTCGGCCGGCCCGACCCGGCCACACTGCTCGACCTGACCGGAGCGGTCGCCGCCGAGGTGGCGGCGTTGCTCGGCGCGCTGGGCCACCCGACGCACAAGGACGGCACGGAAGCGGCGTTGATCTCCTGGGCCGGGTTGGAGAACCTGGAGGAGCGGCTGGTGCCCGGAAGGATCGACCCGGTGGTGCTGACGCATCTGCGCGGTGTCGCCCCGCACGTCCCCGCACCCCGCGCCGCGAGCTGACTGGTCGGCGCCAGCAGCAAGGGGCCAGCAGCGCGCGAACGGCCGCGGTTCGGGATGGCCCGGGGTCAGCGGCCGAAGGCGAGCCAACGGAAGCCGGCGGCAGCGATCGCGGCCCGTTCCGGTGCGGTCAGCACCGCCCGCCCGGTGGCCTTGCGGATCAGTGTCAGCCGGTCCCAGCTCAACCCGGGCGGCGTCGGTCGTCCGCCGGTGAGCAGCTCGGCGATGACCACGGCCGCCGGTGGGGTGAGCCACGGGGGCCGACCCAGCGCGGCGGCCAGATCCAACCCGTGCACACCCACCTCGACCACCCGGGTCCGCAGGAACTCGCCGAGGCGCATCGCGTCCCCGTGCCGGGTTCGCACCACCCGGTCGGGCGGCGCGGCGGCGACCGCCGCCTCGGTGGCCCGCCAGGCCCTGTCGAACTCGGTGGCCAGCGCCGCCCGGTCCACCCGTAGCGCCTCCCGCTGGCCGCCGGCGATCCGGTCGGCGTCGACCTCGGCGGTGAACTTCGCCGCGCCGAAGTACCTGGCAGCGTCGACCTCGGCGCGGGGCGGGGCGGGCGCGGCGAGCATGTCGGTCAGTCGGCCGACCCCGGTGCGGGTGTGCGCGATCAGGTCCCGGACATTCCACGGAGGGCAGTCGGTGGAACGGCTGAGATCATCGTCGGTCAGCTCGGCCAGGATCTCGGTGAACCGCGCGCACTCGGCGGAGAACGCCGCCCGGACCGGTTCCACCGGACGGTTCAGCCCTTGACCCGGGGCACCAGCCGGTGCACGACGGTGAGCGCCAACGCCATCACCACCGCCATCGTGCCGGCGATCCCGGCGGCGCTGCCCGCGTACCCGACGAACAGGGGGCGGCGGGCCAACTCCTCCGGCCCGGTGTCGCGCAGGTCGAGCAGCCAGGACAGGGAGAGCCCGCAGGCCACCAGGGCGAGCACACCGCCGATCCCGAGCACCAGCGCCGCGACCCGGTGCGCGTCGCCGGGGGCGATCTCGGCCTGCTCCCGCTGGGCGACAAGCAGCAGCAGCCCAGCCAACGCCGCCCACACACCCACCACGAGGTACGCGGCGACCGCGTCGCTGGGCCGGTGCCACCCGGCGGAGAGGGTGGCGACCCCGGCGACGGCGGCGTACCCGGCACCGATGAAGGCGCCGACGGCCCGCACCTTGCGCGGCAGCACGAGCATCAGCGCGACCGCCACCGAGGCGGCCACCGTGGCGTGCCCGCTCGGGAGGCTGTTGCCCACCGCGGCGCGTTCCGGGTCGACACCGAAGTCGGGCCGGTTCAGCCCGTACTTGAGAAGCTGGGTGGTGACGTTCGCTCCGGCGATCAGCAGGGTCGCGGTGATCGCCAGGGCGATGCGCCCCCGGATCAGCGCGATGAACCCGATCATCGCGGTGGCCGCCAGCAGCGAGACCACCGACATCGCGTTGAGGATCTTGTCGACCGGACCGTCGATGGTGTCCTGCCCGATCCGGTTGCCGGTGAGGGCGACAGTGTCCACCCACTGACCGATCTCGAGGTGCACGGCCACCCGCCACACGGCGAGGAAGGCAGCCGCCTGGACGAGGGCCAGTACGACCAACCAGACCGCGGTCCAACCCCGTGCCGTCGCGCGCATCCGCACACCGTAGCGGCAGGTGTCGGCGGTCCGACCGGTGGCCCGCCGCCGATCGCCGGTTAGGTTGTGCCGGAGGCGAGGAGGCGGTGGTGAGCGGAACACCGGAGCGCGACAGCGGCCGTGACGAACCCGGGCCCGAGCAGCGTGAAGGCGACGACCCGGGGTCGGCAGGGCCGGTGCCGGCCGGCGCCGACGCCGGCCCGGGTGGGCCGGTACGGGCCGAGTCGCTGACGGATCTGCTGGGCGGGCGGCGCGGTGCCGTCGACGCCACACTGCCGCCGCTGGCGTTCGCGGCGGGCTGGCTGCTGGGCGGCGAGTCGCTGTGGGGCGGGGTCGGCGCGGCGTTGGCCGTGGGCGCGGTGGTGGCCGGCGTACGACTGCGTCGGGGTGACCGGCCGCGCTCGGTGCTGATCGGGCTGCTGGCCGTCTGCGTCGCGGCGTTGATCGCGGTGCGCACCGGCCGGGCCGAGAACTTCTTTCTGATCCAGGTGCTGTCCAACGCCGCGAGCGCTCTGGCGTGGACGGTCAGCATCGTGGTGCGGTGGCCACTGCTGGGGGTACTGGTCGGCGCGGTGCTGGGCCAGCGGGCCGGGTGGCGGCGCGACCCGGCGCTGCTGCGCGGGTACGGCCGGGCCAGTTGGGTGTGGACGGCGACGTACCTGCTGCGCCTCGCCGTGTTCGTGCCGCTCTACCTGAGCGGCCAGGTGCTCGCGCTGGTGGTGGCCCGGGTGGCGCTGACCTGGCCGCTGGTCGCGGCGGCGCTGGCGCTGAGCTGGGTGGTGCTGCGGCGTTCGCTGCCGGCCGGGCACCCGGGTCTGCGGCACCCGGTGGCGCGGCCTCGCTGACCCTTCCGACGCCGCCGCACTCGGAAAAGGCCGCCGGTCTCGGGGCAAAAAAGTGGAGAGGCCGCCACGGGGGGAGCGGCCTCTCCGGTGACGTACGTTACTCCGTCATTGACCTCGGTGTGATCCCGCGACGGCCCGAATTTCTGGGCTTTTTCGCGGCTGGCTCCAGTCCGGGCGGTGGGGTGGGCCAGCCGATCCGCTGCGTCGGCCAGATGGCCGGCCCACCCCGGCCTGACCGTGGGTGTCAGGCCGTCCCGCCAGCCCCGGTCCGTCGTTCCCCGGACCCGGGCCGGACCCCGGGGTGGGCGGTCCACGCCACCCACCCCGGGTCGTCTCAGCCGTTCGGGAACATGCTGCCGTAGTCGGCGTACGCCATGGCGACGTCAGCCTGTGCCCAGAACCGGTGGTAGTTGAAGCTGGGCTCCGCACCGCCGTCCAGGTACGCCTGGACCTTGGGCCAGTCCGGGTCGTTCTTGTAGAAGGACCGGATGTCGAGGAAGCTCTTGCCGGCGGCGATGGTGTCGCCGTTCGGCATCTTCCCGGTCCAGCCCGACGGGACGTAGAGGCCCTGCCCGGTGGACGCGTTGTAGACGTCGTCGAAGCGCCGGTAGTCGCCACGCTTCTCGGTGGTGGAGACACCCTTGGCGTCGCTGGCGGCCGACAGCGCGTCGAGCAGCCCCTTGGCGGTGTCCTTCGCCGCCACGTTGCCCGACTTGGCCGCGTACGCGATCAGGATCCGGGCGTAGGCGGCGGTGACACCGACGTCCTGGCCCTTGCTGATGACCTCGACGTGCAGGCCGGTGTTGGGCTGCGGGTTGGACGGGTTCCAGGTGGTCGGCTGACCGGTCCACGCCATGTCCGACGGGATCGACCAGTTGGTGCCGAGGGTGGTGTTGGCGATCGCCCACGGCACCCACTTGTCCAGCAGCGCCTTGGCCTTCGCGTTGCCGGTCTGCTGGTACAGCTCGGCGATGCGCTGCATCGACCAGGCCTGCATACCGAAC
The DNA here is from genome assembly GCF_022229005.1 of Micromonospora trifolii. Taxonomy (GTDB): domain Bacteria; phylum Actinomycetota; class Actinomycetes; order Mycobacteriales; family Micromonosporaceae; genus Micromonospora; species Micromonospora trifolii. The sequence goes on along the minus strand of NZ_JAKKFD010000014.1, from coordinate 67,255 downwards.
CACTGGTTCGACGGCGGGTCGTTGTAGACCGGGTCGACGTCGTAGAACATGCCGTAGAAGGTGCTGGTGCCGGCCGGCGGCTGGGCGTAGCTACCGTCCCAGCTGTTGGTGGCGCCACCGGCGATGCCGCCCTCGGCGGACTGCAACCAGGTGTAGAACTCCAGCTGCCGCTCGAAGCTCTTGGTCCAGTCGGCGACAGCTGTCGACGACTGCGGCTTGAGCTCCGGGGTGTTGGTCAGCGCCCAGGCCGCGAACGGGTTCTGGTAGCCGAAGTGGTTGTGGCTGGAGCCGATCCGCCAGGACCAGTTCTGGCTGGCGTCGTACGCGCCGCCCCAGGCGTAGTACCAGGACAGCAGGTAGTGCGCCGAGTCCTTGCCACTGCCGGCGGGGCAGGTGCTGGCCCCGACGCAGTTGCCGATCTTCTTGAAGTACTTGTCGAACATCGCGTACCGCAGGTAGTCGCCCATCTTCGCGGCCTTGGCGATGGTGGCCGCTACGTCGGCCTGCTTGTTCTGCGCCTTGGACCAGGTCAGCGCCCAGTACGCGGCCTGCACGGCGCGGGCGTCGGCGTCCGGGGCGTTCGTGTACTTCCACTGCTTGGCGGGCGCGCCGGTGTCCTTGACGAACAGGTCGAGGTAGCCGTACTGACCGCCGTGCTTGAAGGTGTCGCAGGAGGGCTGCGGGACGGTCTCCCACACCGACTCCTGGGTGCCCCGCTGGAAGGTGTTGATGTAGGCCGGCTTGGTGGTGCCGTCACCGCAGCGGCCGAAGCCGTAGGTGTTGTCGACGTCCATCAGCCAGTGCATGCCGTAGATGTCACCGGTGCCGTAGGTGGACTGCAACTCCGAGCGCAGCGGGTCCTGGCCGACCGAGACGTTCGGGTTCAGCGCCGACGGGTACTGGCTGGGCAGGTTGTACTCCGCGGCGTACTGCGGGGTGCCGGCGGAGCCGGCGGTCGGCTGGTCGGCGTGCGTGGGGATGATGTACTTCTCCATCACCGTCCAGGCGTTGTTGAACGGCGCCCAGTTCTGGGTGACCTTGCCGTAGTAGGCCTCCAGCCAGAGCCAGAAGCTGAACGCCTCCGAGGTGGTCTCGTGGCCGTGGTCGGGCGCCTCGACGATCAGCGTCTCGACCGAGTGGTACGGCACGCCCTCGGGGCTGAAGTAGCCCGAGTTCTTGATCTTGCCGTACTGCTCGAGGAACTTCGCGGTGTAGGCGTTGTCGCCGCCGGGGGTGTCGTTGTCGATCTCGGTGGCGCTGACCGCCAGCGAGGCGAGACCGGTGGCGGAGGCGGTGATGGTGGCGGCGCCGCCGACGGTGTCGGTGTCCTCCGCCGCGGCGACCGTGACGGTGACCCCGGTGTTCCAGTTGCTCGGGGTCAGAGTGGCGGTGACCGGCGAGACCGTGACGTCCGTGTCACCGGTGCGGGTGAGGGTGACCGGCACGTTGGCCGTCGGGGCGGCGCTGAGCTTCAGGTTGAAGGTGGCGCTGCCACCCTCGGCGACGCTCACCGCGGACGGCGTGGCGACCAGTGTCGGACCGGTGGCGGCCCCGACGGTGAACGCCTTCTCGTCGACCCCGATGCCGTTGGCGTTGTCGTACGCCTTGGCCTGGACGGTGTAGCTGCCGGCCGGCAGGTCCTCCTGGGTGTACGCGTACGGGGCGGAGGTGTCGGTGTTGATGAGCAGGCCGTTGCGGTAGAACTCGACCTTGCTGATCGTCCCGTCCGGGTCGCTGGCGGTGGCGGTCAGCGGCACGTCGGCCGGCGCGGTGAACGGCCCGGCCGGCAGGCCGAGGGAGACCGTCGGCGGCTGGTTGGCCGGGGTGCCGTTGCAGGGGGTGCCGTTGAGCGTGAACGCTGTGGGCTTCGGGTTGCTGCCCGTGTGGGCGCCGTTGAAGCCGATGGTGGTGGAGGCCCCGGTGGCAAGGTTGCCGTTGTACGACTCGTTGGTCGCGGTGACCTCGCTGCCGGTCTGGCTGAATCTGGCCGACCAGCCCTGGGTGACCCGCTGACCGCTGGTCGGGAAGGTCCACTTGAGCGTCCAGTTGCTCACCGCGTCACCCAGGTTCTTGATGGTGACGTTCGCGGTGAAGCCGGTGTTCCAGTCGTTGGTCGCGTAGACCACGTCGCAGGCGGGTGCGGCCTGTGCGGCGCCGGCCGGCAGGGTCACCCCGCCGATGGCGAGCAGCGCGGCGGCGGCGAGCGCCACGCGCCGGCGTATTGCCAGTTGTCTCATGTGCGCGGTGTCTCCTCGGACCAGGCCGGGATGGTCCCCGGCGAGGCGCCTGCCCGCGAGGGTGGTGGTGGTCCGCGGGGATGTCGAGGCGCCGGGAAGGTGGTCTTCCCCGGGCCCGGCCGGGGTAGGGCGTGCGGCCCGCACGGGAGGGGGTCCCGCCGGCCGCGCTCGGGTGACCGTGACCGGAGCTGGTGCTGCCGGTTGCCCTCGGTGGACCCGCACTACGCGATGTGGCTCCTGTCGCGTCGAATCGACAGTGTGCCATGGAAGCGCTCCCACAACAAGCGCACGGAGAGCCGGATCAGCTCCTTGTTTCGATCTCGTTTTGGGTCTTTCACAAAGGCGTGACGGGCGTTACAGTCGCAACATCGGTCGATGGGAGCGCTTCCATCGACAAGGTTCCAACAAGAAGATCGCTGGGGTCGTCTCTGACGAGCCCAGGGACCAGACCGAGGGCCGACGACGGGCCAGCCCGGACGCCGTCGTCAGCCATCGTCCCGCCACAGGGAGGGAGGTGGAACCAGAGCCACTCGCGTGGCCCGGCTCCCGCGCGACACGCACGGCAGGACCCAAATCTCGCCCGTGTGTGTGCAGTTACGGTGGGGACGGGGGTTGCCCTCCCCCGTCCCCACACTAAACCCCCGTACACGATAGGAAAAGAGGCCGACGGGACAGGCGCGCCGCGCCGCCCGGACGGCCTCGTTCGCTGCTCGGGGCCACACACCCGCCTCTCATCAGCCAGCGCCGGCCGTCCTGACGGCCGGCTGACCGGCCGGCAGCGCCTGCCCTATCATGGGAGCGCTCCCGAATCTTTCGGCGGTGGCCCCGTATCCATGAGGAGAATCCATGTCGATACCTATTGGGCCCGCCGGCCCGCTGCGCTTCCCGGACAACTTCGGCTGGGGCGCGGCCACCTCCGCGTACCAGATCGAGGGCGCCACCAAGGAGGACGGGCGCGGCGAGTCGGTCTGGGACACCTTCAGCCGCGTCCCAGGGCGCACCCGCAACGGCGACACCGGCGACGTGGCCATCGACCACTACCACCGCTACGCCGAGGACCTCGACCTCATGCGCGACCTCGGGTTGCGCAGCTACCGCTTCTCCATCTCCTGGCCCCGGATCCAGCCCGACGGCACCGGCACGCCCAACCAACGCGGCCTCGACTTCTACCGCCGGCTCCTCGACGGCCTGCACGAGCGCGGAATCACCCCGATGGCCACCCTGTTCCACTGGGACCTCCCGCAGGCGCTCCAGGACGCCGGCGGCTGGGAGTCACGCGACACCGCCCACCGCTTCGCCGACTACGCCGACGTGGTCTTCCGCGCCCTCGGCGACCGGGTGCCGGCCTGGCTCACCATCAACGAACCCAAGACCGTGGTGCAGAACGGCTATCTCACCGGCCACCACGCCCCCGGCCGGCAGGACCCGGACGCCGCCTACCTGGTCGCCCACCACCTGCAACTCGCCCACGGGTTCGCCGTCGCCGCGCTACGCGCCACCGGCAGCGACAGCCGCATCGGCCCCGCGCTCAACCTGCACCCCTGCTACCCCGCCGACGACTCCCCGCAGTCTGCCGCGGCCGCCCACCTCTACGACGCCTACGAGAACCGCCTCTACCTCGACTCCCTGCTCAAGGGCAGCTACCCGGAGGACCTGCTGGCCGACCTGGGCCCGCACAGCCGGATGGCCAAGGGCATCCGCGACGGCGACCTGTTGACCATCTCCGCGCCGATCGACCTGCTGGCCGTGCAGTACTACACCCCGATCTACGTCACCGGCGACGGCGGCACCGCACACCGCTGGGCGACCTCCGAGGCCGAATGGCAGCAGATCTACCCCGAGGGGATGTACGACCTGCTGACCCGGATCACCCGCGAGTACGGCCCGATCCCGCTCACCATCACCGAGAACGGGCTGCCCACACCGGACACCCTGGGCGCGGACGGCACCATCCGGGACACCGGGCGGATCAGCTTCCTGCGCGACCACCTCACCGCCGCGCACCGGGCCATCGCCGACGGAGTGCCGCTGGAGAGCTTCCACGTCTGGTCACTGCTCGACAACTTCGAGTGGGACCAGGGCTACGACCAGCGCTGGGGCCTGGTCTACGTCGACTACGCCACCCAGCGACGAGTGCTCAAGAACTCCGCCACCTGGTACCGCTCCGTCATCGCCGACGGCGGCTTCTGACCGCGCCGCCACCCGGACGGCCGGGCCCGGACGGCTCGGCTCGGGTGAGCCGGTGATCGTCCGGGCCTCGGCCGGCTCGCACTCAGCGGGGCAGCGCCTGCTGCAACTCCGCCCGCAGGGCCGGGGTGAGCATCTCCCCCGCCTGCTTGGCCAGCCGGGCCATCTCGTAGCCCACCACACCGATGTCCGCGTCACCGGCGGCCAGCGTGGCCAGAATCGAACCATCGCGGATCTGCATCACCAGGAAGTAGCCACGGCCCATCTCGACCACCGTCTGCTTGACGACGTCGCCGTCGAACATCGAGGCCGCGCCCGCGGTGATACTCATCAGCCCGGAGGTCACCGCGGCGAGCTTGTCCGCGTTGTCCCGTGGCAGGTGATCGGAGATCGCCACCAGCAGCCCGTCAGAGGAGACCACCACCGCGTGCGCCACACCCGGCACCCGCTCCGCGAACGCGCTCACCAGCCAGCTCAGGTCACGCGCCTCCTGGCTCAACGTCGTCACTGTCGTCGTCCCCCTTCGTCGTGCCCCCCGGACGGTGGCACGGGTATCTCGGTGGTGTCCTCAGCCTCGGCGCGCCGTACTCCGCTGTAGAGCCGCGAGAGCATGCCGCCGACCGCCTCCGGGTCCGGGTCGGTGCGGGTCGGTGCCGTCATCGGTTGTGCCGAACGGATGACAGCGCTCAACTGCGCCATGGGCACCCGCATTGGCAATCCCCGCTCATTGGTGCCGGCGGTCACCGGGATCGTCGGTGGCGCCGCCGCAGCGGGCACCACCGGCGCGGTCGGGCCCTGCCGCGAATACCAGCCCCCGCCGGCACCGCGAGCAGCGGCGGGGGTCAACACGTCCTCGGCGCGTACCGGCACCGGGCGGCCCTGACGCGGCACGCCGACACCGGGCGGGCGGCCGGCCACCGGCAGGTCCCGTACCCCGCCGTTCAGCACCGGGGCAGCGGCCTGCCGGGCGGCCCCGGGCTGCGCAACCAGCCCCCGCGCCGCGCTCGCCGCCAGCATCCGCGCCGACGGGGGCGAATCCAGCTCCACACTGCCCGCCGGAGCCAGCAACACCTCGGGCAGGGCGAGCCGGGCGACAAGGCCGTCCTCGCCGCCCTCCAACCGCACGCCGACACGCAACCGGGCCGCCAGGTGACTGACCACGAAGAGCCCCATCCGCTCCACCGCCGCGACGTCCGCGGCCGGAGGACTGGCCAGCACCTCGTTCGCCTGCACCAACGCGGCCGGGCTCATGCCCAGACCCCGGTCGACGATCTCGATCAGCGCAGCCCCCGCCTCGACCCGGGCGGTCACCACCACGACGGTGTCCGGGCGGGAGAAGGCAGTGGCGTTCTCCAGCAGCTCGGCCAGCAGGTGCACCAACTCGCCGACCGCGTGCCCGACCACGTGCACGTCGGCCACCGACTCGATCCGGACCCGCTGGTACTGCTCGATCTCCGCGGCGGCGGCCAGCAGCACCGCACCCAACCCGACCGGCCGGTTCCACCGGCGGGTCGAGTCGGTGCCGGCGAGCACCAGCAGGCTCTCGTCGTTACGGCGCATCCGGGCGGCCAGGTGATCGAGCTTGAACAGGTTCTCCAACTGGTCCGGGTCGCTCTCCTCGCGCTCCAGGTCGTCCAACAGCTCCAGTTGACGCTCCACCAGCACCTGGCTGCGGCGGGCCAGGTTGACGAACATCGCGTTGACGTTGCGGCGCATCAGCGCCTGCTCGACGGCGACAGTGACCGCGCTGCGGTGCACCGCCACGAACGCCTCGGCCAGCTCGCCGATCTCGTCGAGCGAGCGGACCACCGCCGGTGCGACGTCGATGCGCGGCACCCCACCGGTGACCGTCTTCAGCCGGTCCAGGGCGTCCGGCAACTCGACCTGGGCGATCCGCAGCGCCTGGCTGCGCAGCAACCGCATCGACCGGGCGACCGACCGCCCGATGAGCAACGAGATCAGCAGGGCGGCCAGCAGGACCGTGACCACCCCGCCGACGACCAGCAGGGTCGTCCGCAGCTGATCGTCGCTGGCCTCCTCGGCCTGGCGCACGGCGTCGTCGAGCACACCCGCCTCAAGCTGACGCAGCAGCTCCTGGCGCTGCTGGCTGGCCGACCACCACTGCTCCGACGGCAGCACCTGCGGCGACGCGCCGCCGGAGGACAGGCTGCGCTCCTCCAACCCGGTGGCGACCAGGAACATCGGAGACACCGAGGTCTCGTCGTAGCGGCGGATCTGCTCACTGGTCGCGGCCACCCGGAACGCGCCCAGCGCGGTGAGTTGCTGACCGCGCAGGTCGGCGAGGACCACCCGGTCCTCGGTGCCGTACGCACCGGCGCGGGCGGCGGCGTAGAGCTGGGCCCGCACCCGGGAGGAGAGCTCCTTGACCCGGGCCAACTGGACGTAACGCAGCACCGCGTCGTTCAACGCCGGCTGGTTCTGACCCGGCGTCGGTTCGGCGAGCAGATCGAGCAACGCCCCGACGGCCCGGTGGTAGTTACCCAGGATCGTCTCGCTGCTGAGCACCGCCGGCGGAATCGCCGAGCGGATGTCGACCACCTGGTCGTACGCCTCCAGCGCCTCGGAGAAGGCCACCCGCCAGGACGCGTCCGCGTCCGCCAGCGGCTCGGCCGCCCGGCTGAGGTCCACGATGGCCTTGTCGGTGGCCGCCTGCAACGGCTTCAGGTCGTTCGCGGCGGCCTGCCGGTCACCACCCTTACGCAGCTCACCCAGCTCCCCCGCCGAGCGGTCACGCTCCTGCTGGAGCTGGTGCACCGCAGCGGTGATCTGCCGGCCGATGCCGACCTGACTGGAGAAGTCGTTCAACGCCGTCGTCCGCCCCACCAGGGTGCTGGTCTGCACCCCGGCGAGCAGGAGGAACGCCATCGACGGCACCAGCAGCACTGTGGCGAGCTTCGTGCTCATCCGCCAGTCGCGCAGCCGGAACGGCGACCGCCGTCGATGCGGAACGACTCGGACATCGAAGCGGCGTCGGCGATGGTTCGACACCGCGCCGTTCGCCGGGTCGGGACCTGCCGCCACCCTGCCTCCTCCGTCCTACCGCGTCCACCGCGGTCGGGGGAGCGCAGTCCATCCAACCAGGCTCGGTACCGCTGTCAACGGCCCGGGCGAGGCCGAGGTTCAGGAAGGATACTGCGGGTGGGAACCTCCTGCCGTGGTCGGTAAAACCAGCTCGTCCGTCCGGCCGATGTCGGCGAGCTCGATCGCGTCACCGAAGCGCCCCAGCGCCACCAACGCGGCACCGGTGGCACCGATCTCCGGGTTGCGTTGATGCGACACCGGTCGCGGTGCGAGCGCGGTCGCGAAGGCCTGCCGCCACCACACCGATGCGGCCACCGCACCGCCGCCCAGCACCACGCCGACCGGTTTGTCGATGGTGGACTCCAGCACCCCGAGATCCTCGGCGACCAACTCACACAACCCCTGCATCAGCCCGGCCAGGATGTCGACCGCTGTGGTGCCGAAGCTGAGACCGCGCAGCTCACCGCTGCCCGCCGGCGCCAACCCGGGCGCCCGATCGCCACCGAAGCGGGAATCCGCCGGTCGGCCACCGCCCGCCGGCACCAGCGCCAGCGCCGCGTCCAGCTCGGCGCCCCGAGGCAACCGCAGCTCCCGGTCCGCCCAGGCGAAGAGGTTGCCGCCGTTGGCGTACGCCGCCCCGGTCACCACGTGGTCGTGGTCGACCCGGTACCGCCACAACCGTTCGGGCAGGCGCGGCATCGGCTCGCCCGCCGGGATCCGCTGCATCAGCCGTACGGCCGCGGAGGTGCCCACTGTGACGGCGGCCCGGCTCGGGTCGACGCAGCCCGAGCCGACGTTCGACGCCCCACCGTCGCCCACCGGCGGTGACCAGCGGGCCTGCGCCAACTGCGGCCACCGACGGGCCAGGTCGACCCGGAGCCGGCCGTGCCAGTCCAGCTCGCCCAGCGGCGGCAGCTCCTCCGGGCGCGCCTCGGCCAGCGTCAGCGCCTCCTCGTCCCAGCGCAGGGTGCGCAGGTCCAGCAGACCGGTCCCGGAGGCCTGGGAGATCGACATGGGCGCCGAGTCGAGCAGCTCGCCCAGCACGTACTCGGGCAGACCCACGAACCGGGCGATCGGGGTGCCGGACTGCTCGCGTAACCAGGGCAACCGCATCGACCAGTACGAACGGTGCCACCAGCAGCCGGTGCGCTGGTGGAAGCCGTCCGGGTCGGCCGGCCCCGCAGTGCGCCCGACGGGGGCGGGCCGGGTGTCCAGCCAGGTGATCACCGGGCCCAGGGGGGCGCCGTCGCGGTCCAGCGGGAGCACCGAGTGCCACTGGGCGGAGACCGCCACCAGGCCGACGTCGTGCAGGTGCCCCGACTCGGCCAGCTCGTCCAGGCACTCGACCAGGCTCGCCAGATAGTCCCGACCGGACAGCGTGCCGGTGCCGTCGTCGCCGATGGCGAGGTCGACCTTGCGGCGGGCCAGAGCGCCGGGCAGCGGCTGGGTGTCCGCGTCCAGCACCAGCCCGCGTACCGAGGAGGTGCCCAGGTCGAGCGCGAGAATGTTCATCGCCGGTCAAGTTACCCCGTGCCGGCCGGCCGACGGGCGCGTAGGGTGGATCACATGCTCGCGCAGTTGACCAGTTGGTGGCCCGCCGACCCGGCGGCCATCTCCCGCGCGTAGCTCCATCCACGCGGCCGCCATCGAGGCGGTCGCCGGATCTCCCGGCCGGAGGGCCGCCCGACGGCGGCCCCCAGCCCGACGGAGACTCCGATGACCCACCTGACCGACCTGCTCGCCGCCGTCGCGCGCGGCGTCGAACCCGGCCCCTTCGCGCTGCTGCGCCGCGAGGGCGCTGACGACCTGGACCTGTTCACCGGCCCGGTGGACACCGTCGATGAGCTCACCGACCTCCCGCTGCCGGCGGGTTCGCCCGGGGCGCGGACGCTGGCCCTGGTGCCGTACCGGCAGATCACCGAACGCGGGTTCGCCTGCGTCGACGACGGCGCCCCGCTGGAGTTCCTCCAGGTCCGCGAGCACCAACGGATCACGCTGACCGACGCCCTCGCCGCGCTGCCCGACGAACCGGTGCGCACCACCGACGCCGGCTTCGACGTCAGCGACGAGGAGTACGCCCGGACGGTGCAGCGGGTGCTGTCCGAGGAGATCGGCCGCGGCGAGGGCGCCAACTTCGTCATCCACCGCGCCCTGCACGCCACAGTGCAGGGCCCGCCGCTGGCTGCCGCGCTGGCCGCGCTGCGCCGGCTGCTGATCGCCGAACGCGGCGCGTACTGGACGTTCGTGGTGCACACCGGCACCCGGACGCTGGTCGGCGCCAGCCCGGAGCGGCACGTCAGCGTCGACGACGGACTGGTGATGATGAACCCGATCAGCGGCACCTTCCGCTGCCCCGGTGGCGTCGCCGACCGGGCGGCCCTGCTGCGTTTCCTCGCCGATGAGAAGGAGACCGAAGAGCTGTACATGGTGCTCGACGAGGAGCTGAAGATGATGGCCACCGTCGCCGAGCACGGTGGGCAGGTGATCGGGCCGTACCTCAAGGAGATGTCGCACCTGGCGCACACCGAGTACCTGCTCGCCGGGCGGGGCACCCGCGACGTGCGGGAGGTGCTGCGCGAGACGATGTTCGCGCCCACCGTGACGGGCAGCCCGATCGAGAACGCCTGCCGGGTGATCGCCCGGCACGAGCGCCGGGGTCGGGGCTACTACGGGGGCGTGCTGGCGCTGCTCGGCCACGACGACGCCGGCCGGCAGACCCTCGACGCCCCGATCCTGATCCGGACCGCCGAGCTCTCCCCCACCGGTCGACTGCGGGTGCCGGTCGGCGCGACACTGGTCCGGCACTCGACGGCGGCCGGCGAGGTGGCCGAGACGCACGCCAAGGCCGCCGGGGTGCTGGCCGCGCTCGGCCTCGGGCCGGCGGCGACCGTCGGCGACCGCGGGCCGGTCGCGCGGCTGGCCGACGACCCGGCGGTACGCGACGCGCTGGCCGCGCGCAACGCGCCGCTGGCGCGGTTCTGGCTGGACCAGCGGTCACCGGACGCACCCGGACTGCCCGCACTGGTCGGCCGCCGGGTGTTGATCGTGGACGCCGAGGACACCTTCACCGGAATGCTGGCGCACCAACTGAGCGCGTTGGGTCTCGCGGTGACCACCCGCCAGTGGCACGCGAGCGGCCCGGTCGACGACTACGACCTGGTGGTCGTCGGTCCCGGGCCAGGCGACCCGGGCAGCGCGGACGAGCCGAAGATGCTGGCGCTGCGCAAGCTGCTGAGCGGACTGCTGGCCGCCGGCCGCCCCACCCTCGCGGTCTGCCTCGGCCATCAGGTGCTGGCCGGGCTGCTGGGGCTGACGCTGCACCGCCGGGACGCGCCCTATCAGGGGTTGCAGCGGGAGGTGCAGCTGTTCGGCCGGACCCGCCGGGTCGGGTTCTACTCGACGTTCACCGCCCGCGCCGAGACCGACCGGCTGACCACCGCGTACGGGCCGGTGGAGCTGGCCCGCGACCCCGGCGACGGTGCCGTGCACGCCCTGCGGGGGCCCGGCTTCGCCGGGGTGCAGTTCCACGCGGAGTCGGTGCTCAGCCCGGACGGGCTCGCCGTGCTCAGTGAGCTGGTGACCGAGCTGCTGCCCGCGCCGCGCCCGGACGAGCTGTCCGCGACGCGCCCAGGCGCATAGTCGCCCCGGCCCGCGGGTAGGGCTGGAGCGACCGGCGGCGCGGACGGGCCGAGAGCCCCCGCCCGCGCCGCCGGTCGCCCTTGTCCGTCAGCCGCTCAACCGGCCAGGCCCACCTTCAGCGCGGCACCCATCTGCACGGCGCGCCGGGCGGTGAGCGCGCAGGCCCCGAGCGCCACGGCGTCCGGGGCGATCTCGCCGTTGTTGCTGGTGTGCGAGGGGCCGTACGGGTTGCCGGCGATGAACTGGCTGGTGTCGGTGTAACCGGGGGTGACCACCACTCCACCCCAGTGGTAGAACACGTTGAACAGCGAGGTCAGCGTGGTCTCCTGCCCGCCGTGCGAGGTCGCCGTCGAGGTGAAGGCGGAGTAGACCTTGTTGGCCAGCGCGCCCTGGGCCCAGAGCGGGCCAGTGGTGTCGATGAACTGCTTCAGCTGCGCCGCGACCATGCCGTACCGGGTCGGCGCGCCGAGGATCACCACGTCGGCCCAGGCCAGGTCGTCGACCATCGCCTCGGGCACGTCCTGGGTCTCCAGGCGGTGCGCCTGCCAGCCGGAGTTGGAGCGGATCGCCTCGTCCGGCGCCAACTCGCGCACCTTGCGCAGGCGCACGTCGGCGCCGGCGTCCCCGGCAGCCTCACACACGGCCTGCGCCATCTGGTACGTGATGCCGGTGGCGCTGTAGTAGATCACCGCTACCTTGGTCTGGGCAGCCATCAGAGTGTCCCCTTCTCGTCTCGGATCAGCTCCCGCGACTACCCGCTGCGGACGTGCTCTAACGACAGCCCGAGGCGGTCCCGGCTACCGGTCCGCCGGCTCAAGTTTTCCGCAACTTCCCGGTCGTTCCGGCCCGACGTCGCGCGCGGACGACGATCCTGATGCCATCGGTGCCGGCGGGATCGAGCCGCCGCCCCGCACCGGGCACCTGAACGGGGGATCGCGCTCCGCCGGCAACGGCGCTGGCGTAGCGCGATCAGGGGACGATCACCGCTCCCCCGCCCCGCTTCGATTCAGCGGACCAGGGTCGCCATCAGCCGGTCCAGCTCGGCCGCCGGGTCGACGGTGAGGCCGGTGTGCACCGGCCCGGTCTGGATCATCGTGCTGCGTGGCGCGGCCAGCCAGTGGAACCGCTCACCGAGTCGCATCCGGGTCGCCGGCCCGTCACCGGAGCAGGTCCGGTCCCAGGAGTCGAGCACCGCGGCCACGGCTGGCAGGTCGACGTCGGGTGCCAGCGCGCGAACCCGGTCGGCGTCCAGGTGCGTCCGCGCGGCCAGGAAGTCGAGCTGCTGGCAGTAGAGCAACACCCCGACGTTGATCTGCTCGCCGCGCTCGATGCGGGGCACGAGCCGGATCAGCGCGTACTCGAAGGGTTGCCTCATGCCCCGCTCCCCGATGGCAGCCAGTCGGCCGTGCGGGCGACCCGGCGGGACAGGTGATCCAGGTACGCGCCGCGCGCCGCGTCGGCCGTCTCGAAGTCGGCGGCGGTCAACCACTCCTCCGGCACCAGGGTCAGCACCTCGGCGAGCAGCTCCGGGGTGACCTGGGGAGCCAGTTCGGCGTCGGCCTCGGCCAGCCGCGACGCGTACGGCGCCAGCACGTGATCCTCCGCGCGGTAGGCCCGGTGCACGGCGGCCTCGGCGCGCGGCCAGTTGTGGTGGAAGTACAGCGAGGCGCCGTGGTCGATCAGCCACAGCTCCCGGTGCCAGACGAGCAGGTTCGGGTTGCGCCAACTCCGGTCGACGTTCTCCACGTACGCGTCGAACCAGAGCACCCGGGAGGCCAGCTCCGGGTCGACGGGGTGCGCCACCGGGTCGAAGCCCAGCGCCCCGGGCAGGAAGTCCATCCCGAGGTTGGCGCCGCCGCTGTTGCGCAGCAGCTCCTGCACCTCCTGGTCGGGCTCGGCCCGCCCGATCACCGGGTCGATGTCGAGGACCACCAGCGGCGGCACCCGCAACCCCAGCCGGCGCGCCAGCTCACCGCAGATCACCTCGGCGATCAGCGCCTTGGGCCCCTGCCCGGCGCCCCGGAACTTCGCCACGTAGGTGCCCAGGTCGTCGGCCTCCACCACGCCCGGCAGCGACCCACCCTCGCGCAGCGGGGTGACGTAACGGATCGCGGTGACCTGGCGGAGCACGCCGCCCACCCTACTGGGGCCGACCGGAACGGGTGGCGGGCCGGCCCAGACCGGCACCCGCCGGTCAGTCGATCTTGTCGCGTAGCTTGTCGACCTGGGTCTGGAGGCGGTCCACAGCGTTCTCGTTGTTGACGAACGTGGTGATCCCCGCGGCCAGACCGAGGCCGATCAGCACGGCCAGGATGCTGAGCACCAGGCCGCCGATCGACACGCCACGACCGGTGACCCCGGGTCGGCGGGCCATCTTGAGGCCCACGATGCCGAGGATGATCCCGATGATGCCGAGCACCAACCCCAGCCAGGCGAGGATCGCCGTCAACACGCTGAACAGGGCGGCCACTCCGAACACCAGGGCGAAGGTCGCCGCGGCGCTCGTCTTCGCGCGGGCGTCCCCCCGATGGCTGCGGGACCCGGCCGTCACGCCGGCGCCCCGCGCCGGCTCGCTTGCGGCAGTCATGAGCTTCCCTTCCGTACGCGCGGCGCGCGCACTTCCGGCGAGCCGCATTCCCCCGACGACCGCCGTTACGCCTCCCACCAGCAGGAGTGTCGGTGGTCGGTCCTAGGCTGGCCGCCCGGCCACCAGAAGGAGCGCCCGATGCCTGTCGACCTCAGCGCGGCCGACGCGCTGGCGCTGCGGATGACCAGCCTGCTGCTGCGCCCACACCCGAGCACCCGACCCGGCACCGTCGCCGAGGTGGTCGAGTGGTTCGGCGCGATGCAGGCACAGGATCTGGCCAGCGGGCTGTGGTCGCTCGGCGCCCGGCTCCCCGGTCACCGCATGACCGACGTGCAGGCGGCGTTGGAGCGGCGCGAGGCGCTGCGCACCTGGCCGATGCGGGGCACAGTGCACCTCGTTCCGCCGGCCGACGCCCGCTGGATGCTGGAGTTGACCGGCGTACGGTCCCTGGCCGGCGTGGCGACCCGGCGGGCGCAGCTCGGGCTCACCGAGGCCGACGCGGACCGGGCGGCGGACGTCCTCGGCACCGCGCTGGCCGGCGGCGGTCGACTCACCCGCGCGCAGTGCCTGGCCACCCTGCGGGCGGCCGGCCTGGGCACCGACGGGCAACGCGGCTACCACCTGCTGTGGTATGCCAGCGTTCGCGGCGTGACCTGCGTGGCGCCGAACGTCGGCACCGAGCAGACCTTCGCCCTGCTCGACGAGTGGGCACCCACGTCCCATCGGCTGGAGCGCGACGAGGCGCTGGCACTGCTCGCCCACCGCTACGTCCGCGGGCACGGCCCGGTCACCGACCGCGAGTTCGCCGGGTGGAGCGGCCTCACAGTGACCGACGCCCGGCGCGGCCTGGCCGCCGCCGACGATGCGCTGAGCACGGTACGCGTCGACGGCACACCGATGTACGTCGACGCGGCACTGGCCGACGCGCCACGCCCGACGCTTGACGATGTGCTGGCGCTGCCCGGCTTCGACGAGTACCTGCTCGGCTTCCGGGACCGCACGTTGATGCTCGACCCCGCCCACCAGGCGGCAGTGGTGCCGGGCAACAACGGCATCTTCCAGGCCACAGTGGTCCGCGCCGGTCGCGTGGTGGGCGTGTGGAAGCGCAAGGTCGGCCGCACCGCTGTCACAGTGACGATCCAGCCGCTCACGACACTCGACGTCGCCGCGCGGGTCCGGGTGGAGCAGGCGCTCGAACGCTACGCCGACTTCCTCGGGTTGCCGGCCCGCTTCGACTGGCTGACCTGAGCAGGCCCCGTCACTCCTCGGCGGCTGGCGTCGGGTCGGCCGGTCGCGGGCGGGCGGCGCTGAGCAGGTCGACGATCCGGGCCACCCGGGGGTCCGCGCGGATCTGCGCCACGCTGGCCGGCAGCGGCAGCCGCCAGTTCGGATACTCGTCCACAGTGCCCGGCATGTTGGGTTGGCGCACCTCGCCCAGCACGTCGTAGAGGGAGACGCCGAGCAGCCGGGTCGGGCTGGCCGCGAGCGCGGCGTGCATCGCCACCACCACCTCGCCGTCGTCGGGCGCCCCAGTCGCCTCGGGCAATGCCGGATCGGCGGTCGCAGCCGGCTCGGGCAGCAGGTTCTCGGCGGCCAGCATCGTGAGCAGCCGGTCCCGGTCGGCGGCGGCGCGGGCCCGCTCCACCGCCACGTCGGTGCCGAGCAGCTTCAACTCGTCGCGCACCCGCACGTGCTCACCGGTGAGGAAACCCGGCGCGGTGGGCAGGTCGTGGGTGGAGATCGTGGCGAGGGCGTTGCGCGGCCACCGGGCCGGCGAAACGAAGTCACCGGCCTCGTCACGCGCGAACCACAGCACTGTCGAGCCGAGCATGTTGCGCCCCCGCAACCCTCGGGTCACCGCCGGTTGGACCGTGCCGAGATCCTCACCGACCACCACGGCGCCGGCCCGGTGCGCCTCCAACGCGAGGATGCCGAGCATCGCCTCGGCGTCGTAGCGCACGTAGGTGCCCTCGGCCGCGCCGCCGCCCGGCGGCACCCACCACAGTCGCCACAGACCGGCGACGTGGTCGACCCGCAGGCCACCCGCGTGCCGCAGGACGCGGCGCAGCATGTCCCGGTACGCGGCGTAGCCGGTGGCGGCGAGCCGGTCCGGGCGCCACGCGGCGAGCCCCCAGTCCTGGCCGAGCTGGTTGAAGTCGTCCGGCGGCGCGCCGACGCGCACGCCCTGGGCCAGCACGTCGGCGAGCTGCCACCCGTCCGCGCCGCCCGGGTCGATGCCCACGGCCAGGTCGTGCACGACACCGACCGGCATCCCCGCCGAGCGGGCCGCCGCCGTGACGGCGTCGAGCTGCTCGTCGCAGAGGTGTTGCAGCCAGGCGTGGAAGGCGACCCGGTCGGCGAGCTGCCGGCGCTGCTCGGCGACCGCCGGGGCGTCCGGGTGGTGCAGTTCCGCCGGCCAGGCCCGCCAGTCGTTGCCGTGCCGCTCGGCGAGCGCGCACCAGGTGGCGAAGCTGGTCAACGCCGGGTCCGCGGCAAGATCCACCGGCTGGGCGTACGGGTGCAGCAACTCCAGGGCGCGCCGCTTGGCGGCCCACACCTCGTCATAGTCGATCAGACGCCCCCGGTCGGGACGCAACGCGTCGACCACCGCACGGGTCGCCGGGTCCGCCGCCCGGTACGCGGCGGTGTCGCCGACCCGCAGGTAGAGCGGATTGACGAAGCGTCGACTGGCCGGCGAATACGGTGAGGTGGCCACCGGGTGCGCCGGCCCGACCGCGTGCAGCGGGTTGAGCAGCACCAGCCCCGCCCCGCTGGCACCGGCCCACCCGGTGAACTCGGCGAGGTCACCGAGGTCGCCCATGCCCCAGGAACGCTCCGAGGTGAGCGCGTAGAGCTGGAGCATCCACCCCCAGCTCGACGGCGGCACCGGCAGCCGGCGCGGCACCACCACCACTGTCACGTCCCGGTCGGCGCAGGCCAGCCGGTGCCACCCCAGCGGCAGGTCCGCCGGCAGCTCACCGTCGACAGCGCGGCGGCCACCGTCCTCCAGGGTCACCACCCCCGGGCCGGGCAGCGCCCGGCTGCGGCCCTGGGTGAGCACGACCGTCTCCGGCAGCGCGCTCCGGTCGACAGCACGGGCGGCGGCGAGCGCGTCGGTGATCGCTGACGGGCTGGTGGCGTCCACGCCGAGCAGCCCCAGCACACCCACCACGGTCTCCGGTGCGACATCGACGCGGCGGTGCCGCCAATCCTCGTACCAGGTGGAAACACCGTGTGCGTTGGCCAGCGCGGCCAATCGTCGGTTCATCCGTCCCCCGCTTCACGACGCGACCTGCGACCACCATGCCACGCCCGCCCCAACACCGCAGAACACAAGCCGCGCCACCCCCGCCGCGCCGATCTTGCACTTCCTGCCCCGACACAAGGGGCATTCCACCTGTGTCGGCAACCGAAAGTGCAAGATCGGCGCGATCGGGTTGTCAGTCGGCGAGCGCTCCGGCGGCCCGGCCCTCGTGCAGGGTCAGGTTGCGGCCGTTGGCCGGGTCGAACAGGTGGATCTTCTCCAGGTTGAACCAGACTCGGCGCGTCTGCCCCTCGGCCACCGGGGACTCGGCGGACAGCCGGGTCACCAGGTTGCCGCCGGCGCCGGCGAAGTCGGTGGCGCCCGCGTCGGCGGCCAGCTCCTCCAACTCGGCGGCGCTGGCCTTCTCCCCCTCGACGGTGAAGTACACGTACTTGTCCGAGCCCATCGACTCGACGATGTCCACCGGCGCCTCGAACTCCATGCCCCGCCGACGGGTGTCGTCGTCGACCAGTTCGGCGTCCTCGAAGTGCTCCGGCCGGATACCGAGGATCAGCTCACGGGGCGCGTCAGCCGCCTCCAACTCCCGGCGGACCCGGTCCCCGATCGGCACCGTGCCCAGGGCGGTGTGCAGCTCGCCGTCCTGAACGGCGGCGTGCAGGAAGTTCATCGACGGCGAGCCGATGAAGCCGGCCACGAAGAGGTTCTTCGGGTGGTCGTACAGCTCCTGTGGCGGCCCGACCTGCTGCACCGCGCCCCCGCGCATGATCACCACGCGGTCGCCGAGGGTCATCGCCTCGGTCTGGTCGTGGGTGACGTAGACGGTGGTGGTGCCGAGTTGCTTCTGCAGACGGGACACCACTGTGCGCATCTGCACCCGCAGCTTGGCGTCGAGGTTGGACAACGGCTCGTCCATCAGGAACGCCTTCGGCTGGCGGACGATCGCCCGGCCCATCGCCACCCGCTGACGCTGACCACCGGAGAGGTTGGCCGGCTTGCGGTCCAGCAGCGAGGTCAGCTCCAGCACCTTCGCCGCCTCGTCGACCTTGCGGTCGATGGTCTCCTTGTCGAGCTTCGCCAACCGCAACGGGAACGCCATGTTCTCCCGCACCGTCATGTTCGGGTACAGCGCGTACGACTGGAACACCATGGCGATGTCCCGGTCCCGGGGGGCCTTGTCGTTGACCCGCTGCCCGGCGATGCGCAGCTCACCGGAGCTGATGTCCTCCAGCCCGGCGATCATGTTGAGGGTGGTGGACTTACCGCAGCCCGAGGGCCCGACCAGGATCACGAACTCGCCGTCGGCGATCTCCAGGTCGACGTCCTGCACGGCGACGGTCCCGTCCGGGAAGCTCTTGCTCACCTTGTCCAGCACGATGTCAGCCATGACTACCCACCTATCCCTTTACCGCGCCGGAGGTCAGACCGGACACGATGCGACGCTGGAAGAAGAGAACGAACAGGATGATCGGAACGGTGATCACCACGGCGGCGGCGCAGATCGCCCCGGTGGGGTCCTCGAACTGCGACGCGCCGGTGAAGAACGACAACGCGGCCGGCACCGTGCGGGACCGCTCGGTCGACGTCAGCGAGATCGCGAACAGGAAGTCGTTCCAGCAGAAGATGAAGACCAGGATCGCCGTGGTGAACAGCCCGGGCGCGGCCAGTGGCGCGATCACCCGTCGGAACGCCTGGCCCTGGGTGGCGCCGTCCATCTTCGCGGCCTTCTCCAGGTCCCATGGGATCTGCTTGAAGAACGCCGACAGCGTGTAGATCGCCAGCGGCAACGCGAAGGTGATGTACGGCAGGATCAGCCCGAGCCAGGTGTCGAAGATCTTGAGCTGACGCTCGATCTCGAACAGCGGCGACACCAGTGACACCTGCGGGAACATCGCGATCAGCAGGGAGACGCCGACCAACAGCTTCTTACCGGGGAAGTCCAGGCGGCTGATCGCGTACGCGGCCATCGCGCCGAGCACCACAGCGACCAGCGTGGCGATCAGCGCGACGCCGATCGAGTTGACCAGTGCCCGGACGAACTGGTCGGTGTCGAAGATGGTCCGGTAGTTGTCCAGCGTCCACTCCCGGGGGATGAAGTTCCCGTCGGTGAGGGTGGCCGGTGTCTTGAACGACAGCGACGCGATCCACAGCACCGGGACCAGCGCGAAGACGACCACGAGGACGTCGAGCAGACCCCAGCGCAGCTTTGCCCTGGTAGTGGTTTCGACAGCCATGTCAGCGCCTCTCCCCGTCGTCGCTGCCCGGAGCAGCGGTGCCGAACAGCTTCACGAAGACGAAGGCGATGATCGCCACGGTGATGAAGATCAGCACCGACATCGTCGAACCGATGCCGAGGTTGAGACCCCGGATCAGGTTGTTGTAGGCGAGCATCGACACCGACGACGTCTCGTTGCCTCCGGCGGTCAACACGAAGATGTTGTCGAAGACCCGGAACGCGTCCAGGGTGCGGAACAGCAACGCGACCAGGATCGCCGGCTTCATCACCGGCAGCATCACCTTTGTGAACTTCTGCCAGGCGGTCGCGCCGTCGGTGGAGGCCGCCTTGAGCAGGTCCTCCGGCACCAGCGCCAGCCCGGCCATCAGCAGCAGCGCCATGAACGGCGTGGTCTTCCAGATCTCCGCCAGCATGATGATCGCCAGGGAGCTGGCCCGTTCGGTGAGCGGCGCGCCGTCGCTGAACAGGTCGGCCAGGTAGCCGGTGCCGGGCGTCCAGGCGTACCGCCAGGAGAACGCGGCGACCACTGTGACGATCCCGTACGGGATCAGCGCCGAGGTCCGGACCAGGCCGCGGCCGATGATGGTGCGGTGCATGATGATCGCCAGGCCCATGCCGAGCACCAGCTCGACGGCGACGGTGACCACCGTGATCAGCATGGTCACCCCGAACGCGGTCCACCAGAACTCGTTGGTGAGCACCGTGACGTAGTTCTCCAGCCCGATGAACTCACGCTGGTCGGGGAAGCGCAGGTCGAAGCGCTGCAACGACAGCCAGACCGAGTAGATGATCGGGTACGCGGTCACCGCGATCATGACCAGCGCAGCCGGCGCGCAGAGCAGCAGACCGAGTCGGCGTTCGGCCTTCTTGTTCTCACTCAACGGGGGCTTGCGACGGCCGCCGCGTTGCTTCGGCACGGCGGCGGGCTGCCGGGTCTCCTCGGCGGCGACGTCGGCGCCGGTCGGCGTGGCGTTGATACTCACGGGGCCACCTTCCTTCGCGACTGCGGGGCTCGCAGGAACGGCTCACTCCTCGCGCTCACGGCAGGACCCCCTTGGACTGGAGGGCGTCGGCGATGGCGCCGCGCAGCTCGTCGGCGGTCTGCTGCGGACGGATCCCGGACGGCGGCGACAGGATCGCCGACATCACTGTGGAGATGCTCTGGTAGGCGGGGGTCAGCGGCCGCGTCGCCGGCTCCTTCAGCTCCTCCAGGATGGTGTCCTTCATCGGGTACGCCTCGGTCATCTCCGGGTCGTCGAAGACGGCCTCGATGGTCGGCGGCACACCGTCGTTGATGGCGGAGAACTTCTGGTGCTCGGCGCTGCGGATGCACCGGGCCGCCTCGAAGGACTGCTCCGGGTGCTTGGAGTAGGAGCTGACCGCCAGGTTGACCCCACCGATGGTGACCTTGCTGGGGGTGCCCTCGTCGATGCCCGGGATCCGAGCCCAGCCGACCTGCTTGGCCAGCTCCGGGTTCGCTTCCTGAAGGGCCGGGTAGACGAACGGCCAGTTCACCTGGAACGCACCGGAGCCGGACTGGAACTCCAGCCGAACCGGGTCCTCGGTGGCGTTGCTGAACGACGGCGAGGTCACGCCCGACGTGGCGAACTTCTTCAGCTGCTCCAACGCCCGGACCGTGCCCTGGTCCATCACGGCCTTCTGGCCGTCGTCGCTGAGGATCTTCCCCCCGGCGCTCTCGGCCAGGGTGTTGTAGAGGACGACCAGACCCTCGTACTGCGCACCCATGGTGAGTACCTGGTACGGCTTGCCCTGGTCCTTGAGCTGCTGGGCCGCGCTGATCATCTGGTCCCACGTGGTCGGCGGCTGCGGCACCAGGTCCTTGCGGTACCAGAGCAACTGGACGTTGGTGTTCTTCGGCGCCGCGTACAACTTGTCCTCGTACCGGGCGGTGTCCAACGGCCCGGCGAGGGTGCCCTGCTCGACCTCGGCCTTGTCCTGGCCGGTCCACTCGCGGATCCAGTCGGCGCTGGCGAACTCCTGGGTCCAGGTGACGTCCAGCCCGAGCAGGTCCATTCCGCTGTCCTCGGCGGCCAGCCGGCGCACCATCTGCACCCGCTGGTCGTCGGCCTGCCGGGGCAGCACCCGGTAGGCGATCTCGTACCGTCCCTGGGCCTGCGCGTTGCAGTCGTCGACGACCTTCTGCAGGTTCTGCTCGGGCGGGTAGTACAGGTTGATCGTCGGTGGGCCACCAGCGTCGTCCGCGCCGCACGCGGCCAGCGGCGCGACGAGTGCCAGTGCGGCAGCCGCCGCGCCCAGCCGAACGACCGGCCGGCGTCGGTGTCGAGCCGTTTCGGGGTCCGTCATCGCCCTCCCCCTCTCCTCGGCGAAAGACCGGGGAGGGCATCCGTGCCCCGGCGCACGGCGAGCCGATTCCGAGTCGGCAAGCTGCGGAAACACCGGCCCAGAGGCTCTGTAGCGGCTACTCTGCCCCACCCGTGAAGCCACGAAACCTGGCTGTCACTACGGAAGTCCGCTTCGGTATATCGCGACGCCGAATAGCAAGGTAGTATGTGTCGCATGGTAGCGGCGGAGAGCCAGTCCATCGACGACAACGACCGGCAGACCCAACTTCTGCGGGGCGCGCTTGACATGTGCCTGCTGGCGCTGCTGGCGCGCGAGCCCGCGCACGGCTACGAGCTGGTTCGGCGGATGGAGGCGGCCGGCTTCGGCGCCATCAGCTACGGCACCATCTATCCCCTGCTCACTCGCATGCGCCGACTTGGTCTTGTCGCTCACGAACAGCAGGTCAGCCCGACCGGCCCGCCCCGAAAGGTCTACGCGCTGACCGGGTCCGGTCGGACCCACCTGGATGCCTGGCAGAAACAGTGGAACCGCTTCACTGACACCGTCGACGCCGTTCTCTGCCCGCTCGACCACACCCCCACGAGGAGTTGACCCATGGACACCATCGACCGCCTTCTGAGCGAAGCCGACCAGGCGTGGCGCGGGCACGGGGTCGGCTCGGCCGATCGGGCGGCGCTCGCCGCGGACCTGCGCCTCGACCTGCGGGCCGCGGCTGCCGACGGGGGCGATCCCGCGCAGTTGATCGGCGGTGACGTGGCAGGCTTCGCGCGGCGGCTTGCCGACGAGGCTGGCGTCCAGCGGGTGCGCGGCGACTACGGCCGCATTCTCGGCACCGCGCTGATCGGCGCGGCGCTCGGTGTCGTGCTCGGCTTCGGCCTCCTGATGGCGGCCTACCCGGCCTTCGTCCGCATGGTCGACATCCCCCGCTCGATCGACGTACCGGTCCAGCTCGCCGTCGCCGTCTACTACGGCATACCGGCCGCCGTGGTCGTCACGGGAGCGGTCATCGCGGTGCGGACCCGGCTCCGCGACCTGCCCGAGATCCGGCGGACGGCTCGGTTGATGAGCATCCTCGTGCCTGCGGCCGGCATCGTCATCACGCCGATCACCGTCGGCTTCGCCTGGGCCACCGACTACAGCTTGGCCCCGTCGGTGGTGGTCACGGAGATCGCCCTGGTGCTGGCCGCGCTCGCGGGCGCCACGGCGCTGGCGCGTCGCTTGTCGCTCCGCGAGGACCGAACCGCCTCCGGCACCTCGCAGCCGGACGCCACCAGAGTCAAACCCGCCTGACGGTACGAGCAGCGCCAGCCTGGAGTATGACAGGTGTAGGCTGCGCGTATGACAGAGCCTCAGCGCCGCTTCACGATCTCCGTCCCTCCGGACGTGAGTCAGATCCTGGAGAGCCAGGGCAACCGCATGGCCAGTGCCTACGTCACGGAGTCGGTGCGTCGGCGCAAGCGGGTGGAGCAGCACAAGGAGTTGTTGCTCGCCGCCGGCATTCACGTCAGCGAGCAGGGTGTGGCCGAGGCTCGGGCCCGCCGTCTGGGCGTGGAGGCTGAGTGGTCTGCGGAGCGGTTCGAGGCGGAGCGCGCCAAGATCCGAGCCGCCATGGAGGCCGAGATGAACGGTGACGACACCGCGCCCCGCGCCGACGCCGCATGACCTCGGAGACAACACCACCAGTTCGACTCATCCTGGACCGGTCGGCCCTGCTGGGATACGCCGTCCTCCGGACGGTGCACGTGGGCGAGCCCGTCCACGAGGTGATTGAGGACGGGGTGCGGTTCGGGGTGCCGGTGGTGGCAGCGACCGAAGCGTTGACCATGGCGACCGGCAAGGACCTGGCCCTGCTGCACAAGCTGCTGGCCTTGACTTCCTGCGCGCTGCTGCCCGAGCAGGCGGAGGATCTACCGGAGCTGACCTTCTGGCAGCGCAGGACCCGCCGTTTCGACCTGGCCGCAGCCGCCGTGGCGGGCCTGACCCACGACGCCGCGGTGCTGACCAGTGAGGGGCCCGGATACTCCGACGGGGTGCCACTGATCCACTTTCCGGGGTGAACGACGGCGGGCCGAGCGTCAACTCCGGGCCCTGGCCCAGGAGAGGAAGCGCTCGGTCATCCTGGTCGGTGGATGATCCGGGTGGAGTTGGGTGAGCTGGTTCGTCGCCTCGTGCATCAGGGTGCCAAGGTAGATCAGCAGCGCGGTCCGGCTGGTCCGGTACTCCGTCAGCAGGGCGAGCTTGGCCGGTTGGCAGGGCCACTCGGTGCCACAGTTGCGGCACCGCCACAGCGGGCGCATGGCGACGTGCGGGACGGGCGGCCGAACCACCATCACCGCCACCACACCGAGGGCTGCTGGCCTGTCGGGGTGAGCACATCGACCTCCTCGGGGACGGGGAAGGGGCCGCTCCCGCAAGGGGGAAACGGGAGCGACCCCGGAGGGCAGGGCCCACCGCCGCCATTGCGGCCACCAGCGGACCCGCCACTGGTGACAGTCTGGTGATGAGGCGACTACCGTCGATACGTGCTCGCGCCATCTGTGCAGCTCAGCGGTCCAGGTGAGCATCCATGAGGGACACGCCGAGCCAGACTGAGCGAAGGTTGGGGAATCGATGGGGACCGTCACCGACTACGTGCTGGAGGAACTGCGTCTGTTCCGGACGGGGATCGGGCTCAGTCAGGACGACTTTGGCAGGGGCATCGGCTATTCGGGTTCGCACGTCAGCTCGGTGGAGACCGGCGGGCGACCGCCCACGAAGGAATACATGAGGGCGGTAGACACCCACCACCAGACCGGCGGACGCTTCCTCCGCATGCTGGACGGGTTGGCCCGGCTCGACGCCGAGCCGGCCTGGCTACGCGAGTGGATCGAGTTCGAGCGGGAGGCGACCACGCTGCGCTGGTTCGAGTTGGCCTACGTGCCGGGCCTGCTCCAGACCGAGCGGTACGCCCGCGCGACGCTGGCCGGCGGCCGCTTCGACGCCGAGGACGTGGATCGCATCGTCGCCTCCCGGCTGGAGCGCCAGGCGATCCTGCACCGCCCGCGCCCGCCGCAGCTCATCGCCGTGCTGGACGAGGCGGTGCTGCGTCGACCTGTGCTCGACCAGCCGGGCCTCATGGTCGAGCAGTGCGAGCACCTGGCCCAGTTGGCGACGGCGGAGCATATCCAGGTGCACATCGTCCCGACGGATGCTGGGATGTACCTGGGAATGGGCGGCCAGTTCATCATCGCCGAGATGCCAGACGGCGAACGCGTGACCTATGCCGACAACCAGCTCACAGCGCAGATCGTCGATGCGTCGGCCGACATCGCTAAGCTGGCGAAGACGTGGGAGATCGTGCGGAACGAGGCGCTCCCCCGCCGGCAGTCAACCGAGCTGATCAAGGAAGTGGCGAAGTCATGGGCATTCTGACCCCACAGTGGCGAAAGTCGACCCGGTCCGGCGGCAACGGCGGAGCCTGCGTCGAGGTCGCCGACAACCTCCCGACCGTGGTGCTGGTGCGCGACACCAAGGACCGCGACGGCGGCACTCTGCACGTCGACCCGACGGCCTGGAAGGCCTTCGTCGCGTACGCCAAACAGCACTGAACGCGAAACCCGAAGAAGCCTCGCCCCGACCGGCCGCCCGCGCCGATCTTGCTGTTTCGGTCGCCGAAAAGTATCGAATGCCCCTTACGTCGGGACAGTAAGTGCAAGATCGCGGCCGGGTCCGGGCTCGGACCGCCCGGACCGGGCATGCTGAAGCCATGATCGCGCGCTTCAAGGACCTCTGCCTCGACGCCAACGACCCACTCGCGCTCGGTGCCTTCTGGGCCCGGATGCTCGACGGTGACGTGGCCGACGCCGGTGACGACGACACCCGGGTGGACCCCCGCTCGGCGCGCTCCAACGCCGAGTCCATCTGGGTGAACAAGGTGCCCGAGCCTCGGGTCGGCAAGACCCGCGTACACCTGGATCTGCGGTTGGCCGGCGCGGACCCGGCGGCGCTGCTCGCGGACGGCGCCCGGCTGGTTCGCGAACCGGACGGCGAGGCGACCTGGTGGGTGCTCGACGACCCGGAGGGCAACGAGTTCTGCGCGTTTCCGGCCCGCGAGGGCACCGGAGCGGGCCCGTTCGAGCTGGTCGTGGACTCGGCCGACCCGGCTGCCCAGGCGACCTGGTGGGCCGGGGTGGTCGGCGGCACCGTGGAGCACGACTCGACCACCTCGTCGGTGGTCGGTGCGGCCGGGTTCCCCTGGGACTACTGGGTGTTCGTCGGGGTGGCCGAGCCCAAAACGGTCAAGAACCGGCTGCACTGGGACGTCGACCTGGTCGACCCGGAGCCGATGGCGCTGATCGCGGCGGGCGCGACCCTGCTGCGGGAGCCACTCGACGAGGCGCACTGGTGGTGGGTGCTGGCCGACCCCGAGGGCAACGAGTTCTGCGCCTTCGCACCACGCCCCACCGGGTGAACGACCGACTACCGAGCACGGGCGTCGTCGGCTAGCGTTTTCCTAGCGCCGCAGCCGGCGCGTTCGCCGCCGCCGTCGACACGCCTCCGGCCGACCCATGCCTGCCCGATCGGTTGGTAATCGCGGAACATCCCACCGCCGCTCCCCCGGTTCGG
The DNA here is from genome assembly GCF_022229005.1 of Micromonospora trifolii. Classification (GTDB taxonomy): domain Bacteria; phylum Actinomycetota; class Actinomycetes; order Mycobacteriales; family Micromonosporaceae; genus Micromonospora; species Micromonospora trifolii. The sequence goes on along the minus strand of NZ_JAKKFD010000014.1, from coordinate 41,135 downwards.
CAGGATCGTCCCAACGAGGAGGTGCCGTCGTGCAGGACACCCGCGCTCTCGCCCTGACGTTCGAGGTGAGCGGCCTGCCACCGGTCAAGACCGAAGCGTTGTCCATCTTCGCCGCCGGGCACCGGCAGGCGACGAGGGTCCGCACCCTGCTCCAGGCCGCCCTCGTCGCGGCCCAGCGCACCGGCTGGACGCCGTTGCCCGGGCCGATCGAGGTGGACCTGGTGTTGCGCTGCCCGCCCGGGCACCGTACGTCCGACGCCAGCACCCTGCTCGGCGGCGTCTGCGCGGTGTTGCAGGACAAGAAGCGGGTGTCCAGCATCGGCCTCGCCCACCTCGGCGTGCTGGTGGACGTCGCCCTCTACGACGACGACCGGCAGATCCGCCGGCTGTCGTACCACGAGGAGCCGGCGGAGGAGTTCTCGTACCAGGTGCGGGTCGCCGCCGTACCGACCGGGGTTTGACCGACGTCCGCGGTGGGGTATCGCGGACGCCGACGAAGGGAGCACCGATGTCGGAGCCACATGTCACGCTCGACCCCCGCGGGCTCGATCCTGTGCAGCAGAAGCTGCGCGGCCCGCTGGAGGAGCAGCTGACCTCGGCGCTTCAGGCGGCCACCGACCGGGTCCGCACCGGCTACGCCGGCGAACCGGTCGAGCAGGTCTGCCAGCGACTGTTGGAGGAGACCCGCTCCGGGTTGCATCCCGACATCGCTGCCGGGTTCAACCCGGACATGGACGAGTTCTGCCGGGTGGCGGTGGCGATCGTCCGGCGCGAGGCCGGCTGAGCCGCGGCGGCTCTCAGTATCGGCTCAGCTGCGCGTACGGGCTGAGCACGATGCGCGGCGACAGCGCCGGGTCCAGCCACTTGAGCACATCGACCAGGTGAGCGTGGGCGAGAGAGACGCAACCGGCTGTCGCGTTGCCGGCGCTGGTGCTGAACTGGTGCAGGAAGATCCCGCTGCCCGCGTTCGGCACCGGCTTCGGCACGTTCGGCGGCATGTTGTAGGTGATCACCGCGAAGTGCGTGTACGCGGGGACCTCCTTCCACAGTGCCTCGCTGGCCCCGCCCGGGTTGGTAGCACTCTGCTGGAAGGTGTTGTAGCGCGCGGACGACGGATTCTCGTTCCACCAGTCACCGCTCACCAGCCGGTGGTAGGGGTAGAGCATGCCCGGGTTGGCGGCGATGCCGTACATGGTGGGGCCGATCGAGTAGACGCCGGTCGGCGTGGTCGGCACACCCTCCACGTGGTTGTCGCTGAAGCCCTTCGAACCGATCCGGGCGGGCAACGACGCCGAGGCCGGATGCCAGCCGTTGCGGACCCGCACGTACGCCTCCAGCGTGGCGTAGGTGGTGGTGTAGCTGCTGGCGCCGACGATGATCACCTGCTTCGTCTCCGCCGGCAGCGTGGTCAGCGCGCTGGCCCGGTTCTGTAGCTGCGGCACCGACCAGGGTCGCTGCCCCGGGGGCGTGCCCCAGCCCGGCCGCAGCGGCCGGTCCGCCGCGAGAGCGGGCGCGGCCGGGGTGAGCACGGCCGGGGCGGCCAGACCCGCCGCCGCGCCGAGGAGGAGAGATCTGCGCTTCATGCCGCCATCCTGACAGTCGAACCGACGCGAGGTCTGCCCCGCTCCGCCCTGTCGGACGACTCGCGGGCCGGGTCAGGACCGGGTCCGCAACTACCCGGCCCTGACCCTCAGCCGTCCGACAGGGAAGCGGACAGCTCCGGCACCCCGCGACGCGGGCGTGGCACGACGCCACGCGCCAGCACGGGGTGAGCCAGCCACTTCGCACTCAGCTCCACGGTGCTCACCCGCCGAACGCCGACACGCCCCGACACACCCCGAAGGGCCGTGAGCGCCGGACCAGGCTAGGCGGGCTCCGGCCAGCCGGACAAGCCGCGCCGGCCCACCGACGGCAGGACTGATCCCACGATGAAAATCGGGCAGATCGGCGTAACGCGACCATGATCGCCGACGCTGTTTGGCGTCGGCACGGTCAGAAGTGGCGCAGCAGGTCGCGGAACGCGGCGAGCCGCAGCACCCCGCCGTCGGTCGGGTCCAGCTCGTCGTCCTCCAGCACCCAGGTGTTCGCGTTCGGAATGAACACCGCGTTCAACCCGGCCGCCCGCGCCGGCAGGATGTCGGACTTCGGGGAGTTGCCGATCATCCACGCGTCGTCCGGCGCGAAGCCGTGCTCCCGAGTGAGCCACCGGTACGTGTCGACGTTCTTCTCGGCGACGATGTGCGCGGCCCCGAAGTGGTGCAGCAGACCGCAGGCGTCCAGCTTGCGCTGCTGCTCCTCCTGGTCGCCCTTGGTGAGCAGCAGCAACTCGTGCCGGCCGGCCAGCTCGTCGAGCGCGTCGGCCACCCCGGGCATCAACTCCACCTGGTGCTCGACGAGGGCCGCCGCCAGCCGGTCGATCTCCTGACGTTCGGAGGCGGTGGCCGGCCGCTCGCGCAGCCGCTCCAGGCACTCCGCCAGGCTGCGCAGGAAGACCTTGCTGCCGTACCCGTGCGCCACCGCGTTGGCCCGCTCGATGTCGTCGAGGACGGTCCGTAGCTCGGCCCGGTCCAGTGTGGGGTGGTCCAGCCAGCCCAGGAAGTCGTCGATCACCCGCTCGAAGACGACGTTGTTCTCCCACAACGTGTCGTCCGCATCGAAGATCAACACCTGTGCCTGCCGTCGCGCCGCCACGCCGAGCGTCATGCCAACCCCTCCCCGTGCCACCGGCCCCGAGGCCGAGAGACAGGATAGGCGGGCGACAAACGGCGAAGCCCTTGATTTTCCGCTCGACAGGTTCGGGACGCTCTTGAGGAGTGCGGCATGGTCACCATGAAGTGGGTCACCGGCGCGGCGATGCTTGCCTGCACCAGCGCGCTGGTGGCGTGCCAGGGCGGTGCGGACAAGGCAGCGGGTACGCCGACGCCGTCGGGCGCCGTGACAGGCGCGCCGACGCCGACGGCAGCGGCGCCGGCCACGTCATCGGCGGCGGCGACCGACCCGCTGCTGTCCGGCAAGCGCGAGGTCACGATCACCCGCGTGCAGGGTTCGGGGCAGCCGTTGGAGATCAGCGGGCGCCTCGAGGAGGGCGGCGACACCGGCGGTCGCACCCTGTTCGTGCCGACGCCGATCGGCGGCGACCGGTACGTGATCAGGGCATTCGGCGTGAAGGACGACCACCCCGCCAACGACGACCCGTCCTGCTGGCAGGTGAACGGCCTGGACATCGAGCCCGAACTGACCATCGGGGCCGTCGTCTGCGACCAGGACGACCCGATCCAGCGATTCACCATCATCGCCAAGGGCGACGGCACGTACGCGATCGGCAGCGAGACCCGGTTCCTCCAGCACCTCCCCGGCAACGGCCTGGTCCTCAAGGAGTTGGACAACGCCAAGCTGAACACCACGTTCCGGTTCACCGACAAGGGCCCGGCCGACCGCGAGCCCATCAACTGACAACGATCGGGAGCGTCGGCGGCGGCCCGGTCAGGGCCACCGCAGCAACCGCTGCGCGATCAACGCTTCGCGGTCCTCCTGCCCCTCGGGTCGCAGCCGGCCACCCCGGGTGAGCATCACCACGCCGTGCAGCAGGCTCCAACCCACCTCGGCGAGGGTGTCCGGGTCCCGCCCCTCGGCGAGCGGGGTCAGGGCCGCCCGCAGCTCGGCGAAGACCGCCCGCGGCGCGGCCGGCACACCATCCACGCCGAGGGCCAGGTCGGGGGTCAGCGCGAGCATCGCGTCATAGACCTCGGGGTTCGTGTACGCGAAGTCGAGGTACGCGGTAGCGACCGCCGGCCAGACCCCCTCGGGGCTACCGGCGGTCTCCGCGTGCGCCTCGGCGAGGTCGGCGGCCAGATCGGCGAAGGCGCACACCGCGACGGCGGCGATCAGCGCCTCCAGATCGGCGAAGTGCCGATAGATGTCGCCCATGTCGATCTCGGTGCGTTCGGCGAGCCGTCGGGTGGTCACCCCCGCCCAGCCCTCCGTCTCGGCCAGCTCTCGCGCGACCGTGACGAGGAGGTCACGCCGGTCCTGTTCAGTGGCCTTCTCGGCAGGTCCGGGCACGCCCACGAGCGTAGAGGCGTACACCTGCCGTAGTGGTCGGGTGACGGATTGGTGACTGTTGTGGGTCGCCGGTCCCCTCTCCCCACGTGCCACCGCCGCACCCTGGCTCGTTAGGCGATCAGATCACCGCGACGGGAGGGCACGTGGTCGTTTCGCGGCACCGGCGCGTGGCGAGCCGATGAGGAACAGCCCCGATGGACTGTTGCGCAGCGAAGCCACCCGCCAGCGGGCCACCTTTCTGGAGCTCTTCCTCGACCTGGTCTTCGTCTTCGCCCTCACCCGGATCTCCGCGCGGCTGATCGCCGACTTCACCGACGGCCAACGCGGCGTGTACGCGGGCCTCGGCCAGGCTCTGCTGCTGTTCCTGGCGCTGTGGGCGGTCTGGTCGGTGACGGTCTGGTCGACAAGTTGGCTGGACCCGGACGCCCCGATCGTCCAGACCGTCATCATCATGACGTTGGTCGGTGCGATGACGATGGCCGTCGCCGTGCCGCACGGCTTCGGCGCACGGGCCTCACTCTTCGCCATCACCCTGGTGACCCTCCAGATCGGCCGGGTGGTGTTCTTCCACGTGGCCGGGCACGGCCGGCCGGACCCTCAACAGTCGATCCGGATCATGTTCTGGTTCGGCTTGAGCGCACCGCTCTGGGTCGTCGGCGGGCTGGTCAACGACGGCACGGCTCGGGGGGCACTCTGGACTCTCGCCGTGTCGATCGACTACACCGGGCTGTTCTTCGGCTGGCCGACGCCACGACTCGGCGCGCAACGGCTCGGCGTCCAGATGATCGCTGCCGAACACCTGGCCGAGCGGTACCAACAGTTCCTCCTCATCGCTCTCGGCGAGGCGATCTTCGTCATCGGCCTCGCTTTCAGTGGCAGCGAGTTCCACACCGACCAGACGGGTGGGTTCGTCCTGGCGCTGGCGAGCACCGTCCTGCTCTGGCGGATCTACTTTCACGTGGCGGGAGGGATGCTGGACGTGGCCATCGGTCGTTCCCGCAACCCGGCCCGGCTCGCGACCGACATGGCGTTCGCCCACATGGTCATGATCGCGGGGATCGTGCTGACCGGCGTCGGCTTCGAGCTGTTCATCGCCGAGCCGCTCGGGCACCTCCCGGCGACCTGGCTCATCGCCATCTTCGGCGGTCCGGCGCTCTTCCTCGCCGGACGAGCGGCGCTCGAATACCAGGTCTTCGGTCGGGTCTCCCGGTCCCGGGTAGCCGGCTTGCTGGCCCTCGGCCTGCTGATCCCGGCAGCACTGCACCTGCTGCCGCTCACCGCCGGCGCGGTCGCCGCAGTGGTGCTGCTCGGCGTGGCCACCGCGGACGCGCGACGCTCCCGCCACCGGTCGCCGGAGACGCCCACGCCCCCGTACTAGGAGCTGAGTCGACGCGCTGGTCAGCCGATCGTTCAGCGGCGCAGGGCCGTTTCGCTCCGCATGTGCGACAGCTTCTCGGGGTTCCGCACGGCGTAGACCCCGCTGATGAGACCGTCGTCGATACGCAGCGCGAGGACCGTGTCGACAGCGCCGTCGAGGCGCATAACCAGCGCCGGGTGACCGTTGACCTGGGCGGGGTGCAGCGACATGGTTGCCGTCCTGGCGTGCGTGCTGCACAGCAGGCGGGCCACCTTGTCGGCCCCGGCGACCGGCCGCAGCACTGCCTGCTTGATCCCGCCGCCATCGCCGAGGAGCACGACGTCCGGCGCGAGGACGTCGAGCAGGGCCTGCACGTCGCCCGTCTCGACCGCGAGCCGGAACGCGCTGAGCGCACGTCGGGTCTCGGCCGGCGAGACCATCCCGCGCGGCCGCCGCGCGGCGACATGCGCCCGCGCACGGTGGGCGATCTGACGGACCGCTGCCGAACTCTTGTCGACCGCCTCGGCGATCTCGTCGTATCCCAGGTCGAAGACCTCACGGAGGACGAACACCGCCCGCTCGGTCGGTGCCAGCGTCTCCAGCACCAGCAGCATCGCCATCGACACGCTCTCGGCGAGTTCGACGTCGTCGGCGACGTCGGGTGCTGTCAACAGCGGCTCGGGTAACCACGAGCCGACGTAGGACTCCCGGCGCCGGCCAACCGCACGCAGCCGGTTGAGCGCCTGACGGGTGGTGATCCGGACCAGGTAGGCGCGCTGGTCCCGCACCGCCGCGAGATCCGCGTCCGCCCACCGCAGCCAGGTCTCCTGGAGTACGTCCTCCGCGTCCGCGGCCGAGCCGAGCATCTCGTAGGCGACGGTGAAGAGCAGGTTCCGGTGGCTGACGAACGCGTCGACGGCGTGGTCCCCCCGGTCGTCCGCACTCATGATTCGGCCTCTAGCGTCCATGCGTCCTCCAGTCTCGCCGATCTCGACCCCTCGCGTCTCGCCTCGTTCCGGCCGCTCCACGCCGTTTACCGGCGGCCGTGTTCCGCAACCCCGGCCTGGTTCGGCGTCTGCCCGGCTCAGGCAAGCCATGTCCCCTTTTGAGCGTGATGTCTGTGAGTCATCACGTTGACGCACAGACATCACGCTCATCAACATGTATGCCTGCCGGCGGAGCGCCCCGACCGGACGCAGGGTCGCCGTCGCGGTCAGACAGCGCCGTGCGGCGACCGGCAAGGGACGCGGACCATCAGCTTCGCTGCTCGCCCACCAGACACCGGCCTCCCGACTTCTGTGACGTCGGGCGTCCGTGCTCCTCGTCACTTCACGAGCTGTCACAGCGCACCGGCCGGCGGTGTCTCCTGTGTGACCCGATACGGAGGGAAACACATGAACCTGGCACTGTGGATCGCGGCCGGCCTGTTGGCCACAATCGCCCTGGCCGGCGGCATCACCAAGACGTTCGTACCCAAGCAGAAGTTGGCCGCTGCCAACGGCGGCGGGTGGACCGGCGACGCCAGCGTGGGCTTCGTCAAGACCCTCGGCGTCCTCGAACTCCTGGCCGCGGTCGGTCTGATCCTGCCCGCCGTGCTGGACATCGCACCGGTGCTGGTGCCGGTGACAGCATTCTGCTGGATCCTGCTGATGGTCGGCGCGATGATCACCCACCTGCGCTACGGCGAGGCGAGGTTCATCATGCTGAATCTGGTCTACCTCGCGCTGGCCGCGTTCGTCGCCTCGGGCCGCCTCGGGCCCGAGCCCTTCACCGGCTGACCCGAGCCCACTCCGGCCCCGGCTGATCGACGGTGCCCCGCTATTCTCGCGCGATGACGTCGCGGACCGCGCTGCGCAGACGGACGAAGCGCACCCTCGTGGCCGTGTCCGTCACGCTGGGTCTGCTGTCGTGCCTGTGGGTCCTGTCGTTCCTGTGGTTGCAGGTGTTCAAGACCGAGGGATCGTTGCCGTCGAAGTCGCGAATGCCGGAGGTGCCATCCGGAGCGACGGTCGCCGACGAGAGCATGGAGTGCGCCTCCGGCGGGTGCTGGCGAACGATCACGCTGGTACCCGCTTCGGGGCAGTCTCCGGAGGACCTGGCGCGCGAGATGGGTCTCTCCGAGGATCTGACCCTGCCGCCGACAGTGTTCGACCCGGCGACCGTCTACGTGGGGGCCAACCCCAGAGAGGGCAAGCTGATCGTCCACGTCGGCTATCAGTGAGCCCTTCCGGGGCCTCGGCACAGCCGCGGAGGTGAAGCCACCGCGGGTCAAGCGCTCAGGAGGGCGCGGCGGCGGGGAAACCGTCGGTGAGCGCGCCGATCACCCGCTGGATCCGGTGCGCCATCCGGGCGATCACAGTGCCCGGCATCAGCGGCCTCGTCCGACGAGGCATCGAACGCGCGAACCGCTGAATGGTGCTCCGCGCCACATCCCTTGACTTGAAGCGCTTGAAGTTGGGGACGCTTCACCCGTGGCAGCGACGAAGGAAGGCCGTAAGCAGGCCGAAGGGCCTCTGACCATCCAGGAGATGGCCCAGCGGTCGGGCTTCAGCGAGCCGACCCTGCGCTACTACGAGAAGGCCGGCCTGCTCGGCGCGGTGCCCCGCGACGACAGCAGCGGCCACCGCCGTTACGACACTCCGCTCGCCGAGCGGGTCGACGCTCTGGCCTGCCTGCGGTCAGCCGGGATGAGCGTCGCCGAGATGCGCCGGTACCTGACGCTGCTCGACGAGGGCGACCAGGCCGCGGCCGAACAGCGCGACCTCTTCGCCCGGCACGCCGACCGGCTGTCCGCCGAGATCGAGCGCCTACGGGTACGCCAGGAGTACATGCGCGCAAAGGCGGACATGTGGGATGCCCGACACCGAAGCGACACCGCTGCGGAGACCCGCGCGATCAAGCAGGTCAAGCGCGCTCTTGAGGAATTCTGAGCAACGATGGGACACACCATGCCAAACGATCTACAGCTTCGCTCCACCGACGACGCCCTGGTGCTGGTGACCGGCGCGACCGGCCACCTCGGCGGGCATTCCGTCGCCCGACTGCTCGACGAGGGCTACCGGGTACGGGTCACTGTCCGCGAGCCGGGCCAGGGCGACGAGGTGCTCGACCGGGTCCGGCAGTCGGGCGCGAACCCGGACGGTCGGGTCGACGTCCGCACCGCGGCCCTCTCCGCCGACGAGGGCTGGGCCGAGGCGGTCGCCGGGGCACGGTACGTGCTGCACCACGCGTCGCCGTTCCCGTTCACCCCGCCCATCGACGACGACGAGGTGATCCGGCCGGCCCGCGACGGAGCGCTGCGCGTCGTGCGGGCCGCCCGCGAGGCCGGGGTACGGCGGGTAGTGCTGACCTCGTCGTACGCGGCGGTGGGTTACACCGTCAGGCCCGACGGCCGCTACAGCGAGGCAGACTGGACGAACGTCGACGACGACATCCCGGCGTACCACCGGTCGAAGACGCTCGCCGAACGTGCGGCCTGGGACTACGTCCGAAACAACGGCGGGGTCGAGCTGAGCGTCGTCAACCCGACCGGCATCTTCGGGCCACTCCTGGGCACGCGGGTGTCCGCGACCATCGGCCTGGTGCAGGCGTTCCTCCAGGGGGCGACGCCGGTCGTACCCCGGATGCACTTCGGGGTGGTCGACGTCCGGGACGTGGTCGACCTGCACCTACGCGCGATGCTGCACCCGGACGCCGCCGGTGAGCGGTTCATCGGGGTCAGTGGCCAATCGATCAGCTTCCTCGACATGGCGAAGATGCTCGCGCGGCACCTGCCGAGCCTGGCCGACCGAGTGCCGGCCAGAGAGTTGACCGACGAGGAGGTCCGGGAGGGCGCGAAGACCGAGCCGGCGCTGCGTGAGGCCGCCGTCCTCGGTGGTCAGGTCCCGGTGATCAGCAACGACAAGGCCCGCACCGTCCTCGGCTGGCGGCCCCGCCCGGTGCAGACGACCATCACCGACACCGCCGACAGCCTCATCAAGCTCGGCGTCGTCAGCGCCTGACCGCCCTGCCCGCCGCCCGTCGCCCGTCGCCCGTCGCCCGTCGCCCGTCGCCCGCACGATCGTGCTCGATCCAGGATCGAGTGGCCTCCCGACGCCAGCGACACCACTACAACAAGGATCGAGCGCGATCATGCAGTGGCGGGCCAGCGAGCGGACGAAGGCGGGCGGAGGTCAGCGGCGCAGGGTGAGGATCAGGTCGGCTACCAGGGCCGTCCAGCCGGTCTGGTGCCAGGCGCCCAGGCCGGCCCCGTTGTCGCCGTGGAAGTACTCCGGGAAGGCGATCAGGTCGCGCCAGTCCGGGTGGGTTTGGAACATCTGAGCGGCACCGTAGATCGGCCGTCGACCCCAGTCGTCCTGGGTGAAGAGCGAGATCAGCCGGGCGGAGAGGTCGTCGGCGATCTCGTCAAGGGTGTGCTTCACCCCGGAGCGGGTCGGGTACTCCACCTGGAGGTCGTCGCCGAAGAACGCCGCGTAGTCGCGCAGCGCGCTGATCAGCAGGAAGTTCGTCGGCATCCAGATCGGGCCGCGCCAGTTCGAGTTGCCCCCGAACAGTCCGCTCGTCGATTCTGCCGGCTCGTAGCCGACGGAGAACTCCTGCCCGCCGAGGGTGACCGAGAACGGCTTGTCCAGGTGCGCGCGGGACAGCGTGCGGAGGCCGAAGTCGGAGAGGAACTCGTCGGGGTCGAGCATCCGGGCGAGCAGGCGGACCACCTGCTCCGGGCCGACCATGGACAGCAGTCGCTGCTGCCGGCCGTCGGGGCCCAGTCGGCGGGTGCCGATCACCTGGGCGTACTCCGGGCGGTTGGTGAGGAACCAGCGCAGCCGGGCGCCCAACTCCGGTAGGTGGTGCAGGGTTCGGGCGGTGAGCCGGGTGGTGGCGGCCAACGGCAGCAGCCCGACGACGGAGCGGACCTTCAGCGGCACCTTCGTGCCGTCGGCGAGGCGCAGCACGTCGTAGAAGAAGGCGTCCTCGTCGTCCCACAACCCCTGCTCGTACGCGGCGGCGGCGATGTAGGCGAAGTGCTCGAAGAACTTGGTGGCGGTGTCCACCCAGGTCCGGTCGTGTTCGGCGAGCACGATCGCCATGTCCAGCAGGTTGAGCGCGTACATGCCCATCCAGCCGGTGCCGTCGGACTGCTCCAGCACCCCGGCGACCGGCAGCGCCGCCGATCTGTCGAACGGCCCGACGTTGTCCAGCCCGAGGAAGCCGCCCTCGAAGACGTTGTTGCCGCCGGTGTCCTTGCGGTTGACCCACCAGGTGAAGTTGAGCAGCAGCTTGTGCATCACCCGGGCCAGGAACTCGTAGTCCCGGCCGCCGTCGATCTCGAACACCTTCAGCGCCGCCCACGCGTGCACCGGCGGGTTCACATCACCGAACGCCCACTCGTACGCCGGGATCTGCCCGTTGGGGTGCAGGTACCACTCCCGGAGCAGGAGCAGGATCTGCTCCTTGGCGAAGCCCGGGTCGACCCGGGCGATGCTCACGCAGTGGAAGGCCAGGTCCCAGGCCGCGTACCAGGGGTATTCCCACGGGTCAGGCATGGAGATGACGTCGAAGCTGGTCATGTGCCACCAGGCGCTGTTGCGCCCGTGCCGACGCCCGGCCGGCGGCGGCGTCGAGCCCGGGTCGCCGTCGAGCCAGCGTTTGACGTCGAAGTGGTAGAACTGCTTGCCCCACATCAGCCCGGCGATGGCCTGCCGGGCGACCAGCGCCTCGTCGGGTGTGGCGGCCGGCGGGATCACTCCGGCGAAGAACCGGTTCGCCTCGGCCCGCCGCGCCCACACCACTGCCTCGAAGCCGTCGCTGAGGTCGGCCGGGGGCGGCGGCGCGGCTGCCGGCGGCGACGCGGTGCGGGTCAGCCGCAGCCGGATCTGGCGCTGCCCGCCGGCCGGCACGTCGAGCACGTAGTGCAGCGCGCCCTTGGTGCCCTCCCGGGCCGGGTTGACAGTGGCCGCGCCGTTGACGACGTGGTCGTTGATGCCGTCCTTCGGGTACGGGGAGCGGCCGGGCAGGCCCCAGAGCCGTTCGGCGTTGGTGTCGTTGTCGCAGAGCAGCGGCACCGGGCCGCCGTCGCCCTCCAGCAGCAGTTGGCCGAGCACCCGGTGTTCGCCGACGAGGCGGGTGCCCTGGCCGGTCAGCCGGGGGATCCGGTCGCCGCCGGGCAGGCCCCAGGACCAGGTGTTACGAAACCACAGGGTGGGCAGGACGTGCAGGGTCGCCGCCTCGTCGCCCCGGTTGGCGACGGTCACCACCATGCAGAGGTCGGTCGGGGACGCCTTGGCGTAGTCGACAGTCACCGCCCAGTACCTGTCGTCGTCGAAGATGCCGGTGTCCACCAGCTCGTACTCGGTGTCGTCGCGGCCGCGCAACGCGTTCACCGCGACGAGTTCGTCGTACGGGAAGGCGGCCTGCGGGTAGTGGTAGCGCCAGCGCATCCAGGAGTGGGTGGGCGTGGAGTCCTCGTACCACCAGTACTCCTTGACGTCCTCGCCGTGGTTGCCGCTGTCGCCGCCGAGGCCGAACATCCGCTCCTTGAGGATCGGGTCCTTGCCGTTCCAGAGGGCCAGGGCGAACGCGAAGGTCTGTCGTTCGTCGCAGACGCCGGCCATCCCGTCTTCATTCCACCGGTAGGCTCTGGACCGCGCGTGGTCATGCGGGAAGTAGTCCCAGGCCGTACCGTGCTCGCTGTAGTCCTCCCGTACCGTCCCCCACGCCCGTTCGGACAGATAGGGACCCCATGCACGCCAGTCCTGCTCCCCCGAGTCGGCCTGGGCGAGCCGGAGCCGCTCAGCGTCGGGTGGCGAGGCGTCGGAGGACGATCGGTCAGTGATCACGTGCACATCTTTGACGTCGCCGCGGTACTTGACCACAGCGGCCATTCTCGTCGTGGCGTGTTACACCCCGCCGCCGGTGGAGGAAAGTTGATCGACATTCACTTCGGCCCGCAGATTTGCGGCGATCTGACCAGCGCGGCCAGCCGGGAGTGGCTGGTCCCCGACGGCCTCGGCGGCTATGCGATGGGCACTGTCGGCGGGCTGCGGACACGTCGCTACCACGGTCTGCTGGTGGTTCCCGGCGAAACACCGGCGTCCCGCCAGGTGGGACTGGTCAGCCTCGACCCGGCGGTCACCCTGCCGTCCGGCGCGCGGGTGCGCCTCGGCGCGCACGAGTGGGCCTCCGGCGACGTGGACCCGCGCGGCTTCGAGCTGCTGGAGCGCTTCGACCTGGTCGACGGGCTGCCCCGGTGGCGGTGGCGGATCGGCGCTGTGGTGATCGAACGGGAGCTGGCAATGCTGCCCGGCCGCTCCTGCGTGGCTGTGGTGCACCGGCTGGTCGCCGGTGGTCCGGTCCGGCTGGAGCTGTCGGCCGCCTGCACCTGGCGGGACGCGCACGGCGAACGGCGGGCCGACGGCCCGGTCCCGCAGGTCGAGGCGGTGGCCGGCGGCGCGGTGGTCGAGGGCGCGTACCGGCTCGCCGGCCCGGACTGGGCGCCCGAGGGGCAGTGGTGGCTGGGCGTGCACCACCGCGAGGAGGCCAACCGCGGTCTCAACGCCGACGAGGACCTCTGGTACGCGGGCCGCTTCTCCGGTGAGCTGGAACGCCCCGGCGACACGATGTCGGTGCGGGCCTGGGCCGGTCGACTCGACGAGGAGCCGCCGCCGGCGGAGGAGATCGTGGCGACCGCGCGGAGGCGCAACCGGCGGGTGGTGGCGACGGCGAAGCCGGCCGACGACGTGGACGCCACCCTGGCGCTGGCCGCCGACGCGTTCGTGGTGCGCACCGACCAGGCGGCGGTGGACGTGGTGGCCGGCTACCCGTGGTTCGGGGCGTGGTCGCGGGACACGATGATCTCGTACGAGGGGTTGTTCCTCTGCACGGGTCGCGCCGACGAGGGTCGGGAGCTGCTGCGGGCGTACGCGGCGACGCTGTCGGAGGGGATGCTCGCCAACACTGCCGACACCGGTCGGGTGGAGTACAACACCGTCGACGGCACGCTGTGGTTCCTGCACGCGGTGAGCCGGCACGTCACAGTCACCGGCGACACCGACCTCGGCGACGAGTTGCTGCCCGCGCTGCGCGCCGTGGTCGACGCCCACGCGGCCGGCACCCGGTACGGCATCCGGGTCGACCCGGCCGACGGGCTGCTCACCCAGGGCGCTCCCGGCACCGCGCTGACCTGGATGGACGCCCGGGTGTACGGGGTGCCGGTCACCCCGCGCACCGGCAAGCCGGTCGAGGTCAACGCGTTGTGGATCAATGGGCTGGCCGGGATCGCGGAGCTGACCGAGCTGGCCGGGCAGGAGGCCGACGAGCTGTGGCGACGCCACCGGCAGGCCACCGCCTCGTTCCGGGAGCGGTTCCCGGCCCCGACCGGCTGGCTGCACGACGTGCTGGACGCGCCGGCGCCGGCGTACCCGTTGGGCGGTGCCGCCCTGCACGACGACGACGCGTTGCGCCCCAACCAGCTGCTGGCCTGGTCGCTGCCGTACGCCCCGTTGGAGCCGGACGAAGCGACGCTGCGCCGGGTCGCGGGCGGGCTGCTCACCCCGCTCGGGCCGCGCAGTCTGGCCCCTGACTCCACGGAGTTCGTGGGCCGGCACCGGGGCGGCCCGGCCGACCGGGACGGGGGCTACCACCAGGGCACGGTCTGGCCGTGGTTGCTCGGCCCGTACGTGGACGCCGCGCGCCGGAGGAAGATGTCCGTCGATGACGTGTTCGTTGGCATTGAGGCCCATTTGATGGAATATGGGTTAGGCTCGGTGAGCGAGACGGCCGATGGCCTCGCGCCGCACACCGCTACCGGGTGCCCGTTCCAGGCATGGTCGGTGGCCGAGCTGCTGCGGGTGCGGCGAAAGAGCCAGTAGCGCTTTACACGACCGCAACGGTGGTGTCGCCGCTGGTTATCGCAATCCCGGCAGGATTGGCCTCGATCCAGACGCGACGGCGACATCGATTCGGTGTCGGTCGGCGCGCGCCCGGGGACAACTCAAAGGGGGCCGCATGTCACCCGATGCCCACGTGATCGACATCAACCCCGCCCGACAGCTGCGGGTGCTGATGCTCTCCTGGGAGTACCCACCGGTGCTCGTCGGCGGTCTCGGCCGACACGTGCACGCCCTCTCCGTCGCCCTCGCCGCCGCCGGCCACGAAGTCACCGTCGTCACCCGCCACAGCGAGGGCGCACCCCTGGAGGAGTACGCCGACGGCGTACGCATCCTGCGCGCCCCCGAAGACCCGGTCACCTTCCCCCTCGCCACCGGCTCACTGCTGGCCTGGACCATGGCCTTCAACCACACCCTCACCCGCACCGCCCTGCGCGCCACCCAGGCCGGCTCCTACGACGTCATCCACGCCCACGACTGGCTCGTCGCCCACACGGCCGTCACCCTCGCCGAGCACCTGGACCTGCCCCTGGTCACCACCATCCACGCCACCGAGGCCGGCCGGCACCAGGGCTGGCTGCCGGAGGAGATGAACCGCACCATCCACGGCGTCGAACACTGGCTCAGCAACTCGTCCATTCGGGTGATCACCTGCTCCGGCTACATGCGCGACCAGGTGACAGCACTGTTCGACGTACCGGCCGCCCACGTCGACGTGGTGCCCAACGGGGTCGACGACCGGGCCTGGCGGGCCCGCCCCCGAGCGGTCGCGTCGGCCCGGGCACGGTTCGCCGGGGACGGCCCGTTGGTCGGGTACGCCGGTCGGCTGGTCTACGAGAAGGGCGTCCAGCACCTGGTGCACGCCGTACCCCGGCTGCGCGAACGACACCCGGGGCTGCGCGTGGTGATCGCCGGCGACGGCCCGTACCGCACCGAGTTGGAGTCGGAGGCCCGGCGACTGGCGCTCAGCTCGACCGTCCGGTTCACCGGGTTCCTCGACTCCACCCAACTACCGGCGATGTTCGGCGCCACCGACGCGACAGTGGTCCCCAGCCTCTACGAGCCGTTCGGCATGGTGGCGCTGGAGGCGGCGGCCGCCGGAGCGCCCCTCGCCGTGGCTCGCACCGGCGGCCTCGCCGAGATCGTCGAACCCGGCGTGACCGGCGTGACGTTCCCGCACAGCGACCCGGACGCGCTCGCCGGCGCGGTCGGCCAACTGCTCGGCGACGAGGTCTTCGCCCGGCGGCTGGCCCGCCGGGCCCGCACGATGGTCGGCGAGCGGTACGGCTGGGCCGCCATCGCGGCCCGCACCGCCGCGAGCTACGCCACAGCCCGTCGCGAACACGGCCCCGTGCAGGCCCGACGCGCCGCCGCCCGACTGAGCGGCGGGCGCACCCGGATCGCCATCCCGGAAGGGAACCTGCTCGCCACCGCCGCCGACCACGCCGCCTGCTGAGCCGAGTCGGACGACCGATAGGTGACTTCCGATCCGCTGGTTAGGGTGTAGCCCGGACAGCGGCTGAGGAGGAGCGTGCACAGGTGCTGATCGCCGGTCGGTACCGACTGCTCGACCTGGTGGGTCGCGGGGGCATGGGTCGGGTGTGGCGCGCCCGCGACGAGATGCTGCACCGCGAGGTGGCGATCAAGGAGATCGTTCCACCGAGCTGGTTGGCCGAAGGTGAACGGGCCGAGGTGCGCTCACGCACCCTGCGGGAGGCGCGCGCCGCGGCCCGGCTCAACCACCCCGCCGTGGTCCGGCTCTACGACGTCGTCGCCGTCGACGGCAGCCCATGGATCGTCATGGAGTACGTCCCGTCCCGCACCCTGCAGGACGTCGTGGACGCCGAGGGGCCGCTGGAGCCGGCCCGCGCGGCCCGGATCGGGCTGGCCGTGCTCGACGCGCTCCAGGCCGCGCACACCGCCGGGGTGCTGCACCGCGACATCAAACCGCAGAACGTGCTCGTGGCGCACGACGGGCGGGTGATGCTCACCGACTTCGGGCTGGCCACCTTCGACGGCGGCGACGGCGCGATGACCCGCCCCGGCATGGTCTTCGGCTCCCCGCAGTACGTGGCCCCCGAACGGGCCGCCGAAGGGGTGTCCACGGTGGCGGCCGATCTGTGGTCGCTCGGGGCGACACTGCACGCCGCGGTGGAGGGGCAGTCCCCGTACGCCCGCAGCACCGCGATGGCCACCCTGAGCGCGCTGGCCGCCGGCCCGCCGGACCCTGCCCCACACGCCGGGGCGCTCGCGCCGGTGCTGGACGGGTTGCTGCGCCGCGACCCGCGCGAGCGCCTCGACCACGAGACGGCCCGTCGGTTGCTCAGGACGGCCGCGACCGGCCGCGTCGACCCGCCGTCGGCAACCGACCGACCCGCGGCCGACCGGCCGGTGCCAGGGCTGGTCGGCCAGCCCGCCACGGCGGACGACCCCGACGACCAGGACCCCACCGTTCCGCTGCCCGACCCGGCCGCCCCGGCCGCCGCCGGTGGCACCTCCCCCACGCCGACCCCGGATCCGGCAGCCGCCGGGCGCACCGCGCGTCGGGTGGCGGTGGTCGCCGTGGCGCTGCTGGTGGCCGTCGTGGCCGGCGTCGGCACCGCGCTGACCCTCGTCGGCGACAAGCCCAGCAACCCCACCGGCTGGTCCTCCCCGCCGCCGAACCGTCCGCCCAACGGCGGGCCGTTCGGGCCCGGCCCGCCGCCCGGCCCGCCGCCGAATGGGCGGAACGTCCCCCCGCCCCCGTTCGCCTGTGTCCGCCCGGACGTCGGCGGTACACCAGTGCGGGCCGGCACGCCGACAGCGGGCGAAGACCTCCGGCCGCCGCCCGGCTGGGTCTGGCACGCCGACACCGCCGGCTTCCGGGTCTCCGTACCGGCGACGTGGCTGACCTCCCGCGACGGCACCGTGGCGTGCTTCCAGGACCCGGCGACCGGGCGGGCCTTCAGCGTCGCCGAAGGCAGCGCCGCCGATCCCCTGGAGCTCCTGCGGACCGCCCGTGACGCGGCGGCCGGAGAGGGCTCCCTGCCGGGGTACGACGAGATCCGGCTCGCCACGGACGACGGCGGAGCCGAGTGGGAGCTCCGCTGGCAGACGCCACACGGCCCGTGGCTGCACGCCCGACAGCAGGTCCTCGGCACCGACCACTGGACGCTCGGTTGGATCACCCGGGACGAGGACTGGGCCGAGGCCGCAGCCGACTGGGAACTGGTGCGAAAGAGTTTCCGACCACCCCGCTGACCTGCACCGTATGGCCATGATCCGGACCACCGTCCGTCGTGGATCGAGGCCGCTCAGTGGATGAGAAAGCCCGCATTGGTGACTATCGTGGATCCCGGGGTGACCGAGGGGGAAGCGACCGTGCATCAGTTGCTGATCGCGGGTCGGTACCGGCTGCTCGACCTGGTCGGCACCGGCGGAATGGGCCGGGTGTGGCTTGCTCGCGACGAGATGTTGCATCGCGACGTGGCAGTGAAGGAGGTCGTGCCGCCGTCCTGGCTGGCCGAGACCGAGCGCGAGGAGCTGCGGCTACGCACCCTGCGTGAGGCACGCACCGCCGCCCGGCTCAACCATCCCAACGTGGTCCGCCTCTACGACGTGGTCCACGACCGGGAGAGCCCCTGGATCGTGATGGAGTACGTACCGTCGCGATCGGTGCAGCAGATCATCAGCGCCGAGGGGCCGCTGAGCCCGCAGCGCACCGCCCGGATCGGGCTGGCGGTGCTCGCCGCGTTGCGGGCCGCGCACGCCGCCGGGGTGCTGCACCGCGACGTCAAGCCGCACAACGTGCTGGTGGCCGACGACGGTCGGGTGGTGCTCACCGACTTCGGGTTGGCCACCTTCGACGGCGGCGATGGTGTGATGACCGGGCCCGGCACTGTGCTCGGCTCGCCGCAGTTCGTCGCGCCCGAACGGGCTCGCGAAGGGGTGTCCGACGCCCGCACCGACATGTGGTCGCTGGGCGCGACGCTCTACGCGACGGTCGAGGGGCAGTCACCGTACGCACGGTCCAGCGCGATGGCGACGCTCAGCGCGCTGGCCACCGAACCACCGGATCCGATGCGTCGGGCCGGCCCGTTGCGTCCCGCCCTCATCGGCCTGTTGCAGCGCGACCCGTGGCGGCGGTTGACCGCCGCCGAGGCGGAGCCGCTGTTGCGCGGCGCCGCGGCGAGCGACGACGAGCCCGCCAAGCCGGTCCGCTCCTCGGCGGTCGCGGCGATCCGGAGCGCCGGGCGGGCCATGACGCCGCACCCGGTCGAACCGGTGGCCCCGTCGGGCGAGCCGGCCACGCCAGCCCCGAGCCCGCGGCGCCCACCTGGCCGGCGAGGGCGCCTGATCGCCCTGGGTTGTGTGGCCACCGCCGTGCTCGTCGCGGGTGGCGTCACGCTGGCGCTGGTCAACCGGCACGATGAGCGGACCCCACCGTCCGGCTCGGGCGGTGGCGCGCCCACCTCCCGGCCTGCGGCGTTCGCCTGCACGTCGTCCCCGCCACCGTCGGCGACCCCGGTGGTGGCGGTGTCACCGCCACCGGATGTGAAGTACGGGCTGCGCAAGGGCTGGACCTGGTACGACGACCCGACCGGGTTCCGGATCGCCGCGCCGGTCGGCTGGGCGCGCTGGACCGAGGGCTCGGTGACCTGCTTCCGCAAATCCGGCGGGTCCCGGGTGCTCAGCGTCGAGGTGGGGCCGGCCCGCCCGGATCCGGTGGCGCACTGGAAGGCCGAGGAGGCTCGGCTGACAGCGAGTGCCGCGCTGCCGGACTATCGCAAGGTGGACATCTCCGCGATGGACATCTTCGAGGGTGGCGCGGTGTGGGAGTGCGGCTGGCAGAACGCCGTGGGCGTTCCGGTGCACAGCTTCCGGCTGTTGGCCAACACCTCGGCCGACCGCTCGTACACCGTCTCGTGGTTGACAGAAGAGTTCGACTGGCAGGTCAACGCGGCATACTTGCCGATGATCCGGCAGAGCTTCACCCCCACCCTGTGACAGGGTCCGATGTGGACCTTCCGGGTGATGCCCCTGCGGCGCCGACGCTGACTACAGTGGCGTAGTTTTGGGCGCTCAAGATCCCTGGGGAGGGTGAGCCGAGATGATGGGACCGCAACACGCGCTGTCCGGCGCGGCGGTGTGGCTGGCCGGCTCCTGGGCGCTGGAGCAGTTCGCCGACTACCACCAGTCGCCGCTCGCGTTGGCGGTGGGCACCGCCGTGTGCGCCGGTGGCGCGCTCTTTCCCGACCTCGACATGTCGGGCAAGGTGACCAAGAACCAGGGTGGGGCCACCGTGGCCCGTACCTTCGGAGTCTTCTCGCTCTTCGCCGCCGAGGTGATGGAGAAGATCTCCCTCGGGGTCTACTACGCCACCAAGCTCAGCAAGGACCCCCGCCGCAACAACGGGCACCGGACGCTGACCCACACGCTGCCGTTCACACTGCTGGTCGGCTGGGGCACCACAGCGCTCTGCGCCGCGTACGGCAAGTGGGCGGTCATCACCATCCTGTTCTTTATGTTCGGCCTGGCGCTGCGCGGGCTGTTCGACGAGTGGGCCGAGCGGGCCGGGTGGGTGATCATCACTCTCGCGTCGGCCGGGGCGGCCTGGTTCACCTTCGCCAACCTGCCGGGCGGACGCGGCTATCCGCTGATCGGCACCGCCCTGGGTGTGGGCTGCTTCGTGCACATCCTCGGCGACATGATCACCAGAGCCGGCGTGCCGATCCTCTGGCCGATCCCGATCAAGCGGCGGATGTGGATGATGATCGGCCTGCCGAACAGCATCGCCCTGCGCGTCGGCAGCAAGGCCGAGGTGGTCGGAATGCGCATCGCACTGACAGTCGTCTCCGCGCTCGCCACCGTCGGCCTGATCGCGCCCTCGGTGCTGAGCCGTTTCGACATCGACATATGACCGATGCGGCGCCGGTGGTCCCGCCGGCCGCGGACGACCGCGTACCGGAGTTCTGCCGCGAGCTGGGGCTGCCCGGCCTCGCCGACGTGCACGTGCACTTCCTGCCGCCACGCCTGCTGCGTCGGGTGTGGGCCTACTTCGACGCCGCCGGGCCACTGGTCGGCACCGAGTGGCCGATCCTCTACCGCTGGAGCGACGCCGACCGGGTGGCGCACCTGCGCCGGCTCGGGGTGCTGGCGTTCAGCGCCCTGGCGTACGCGCACCGACCGGGCATGGCGGCGGAACTCAACCGCTGGACACTGGATTTCGCCCGCGACACCCCCGGGTGCCTGGCCTCGGCCACGTTCTACCCCGAGCCGGACGCCCCCGGGTACGTCGAGGCGGCCCTCGCCGAAGGCGCCAAGGTGTTCAAGCTGCACCTACAGGTCGGCGGCTTCGCGCCGACCGATCCGGCGCTGGACCCGGTGTGGGGGATGCTGTCCGACGCGGGCGTGCCGGTGGTGGTGCACGCCGGGCACGCCCCGGTGGGAACCGCCAACACCGGCCCGGACCCGTTCGCCGCCCTACTCGCCCGCCACCCTCGCCTGACCGCCGTGGTGGCGCACCTGGGCGCCCCGGACTACCGGGCCTTCCTGGACCTCGCCGAGACGTACGAGCAGGTCCGGCTGGACACCACAATGGCGTTCACGCCCTTCTTCGACCAGTTCGTCCCCTTCCCCGCCGAGGAACTGCCCCGGTTGCGCGAGTTGGGGCTGGCCGGCAAGGTCCTGCTGGGCAGCGACTTCCCGAACATTCCGTACCCGTACGCCGACCAGGTGACCGGGCTGGCCCGACTGGACCTGGGCGACGACTGGCTACGCGCGGTCTGCTGGAAAAACGCCGCTACCCTGTTCAACCTGCCCTAACCCCCCGCCCCGCCCCCGCTCGACTCCGCGATCTTGCGCTTTCTGTCCCGACACAAGCTGCATATCCGTCCATGTCGGCAGCAGAAACTGCAAGATCGGCGCGGTCTGCGCGCCACGCGACCCTGCTGAATTCTTTTCGACATCGGCTATTGACGTCGCCGTAACAGGTGGCCTAGCGTCCTGTCGAACCGCTTCGTCGAAACGCTTCGACGAAGTTCGGGAGCGGTCCCACCCCAGGCCGGAGGAGGTGCGCGGTGGCCACCATGCACGACGTCGCCCGCCTCGCACAGGTCTCGGTCAGCACCGTCTCGTACGTGCTCACCGGCACCCGGCCGATCTCGCAGGCCACCCGCAACAAGGTGCTCGCCGCGATGGCGCAGCTCGACTACCAGCCCAACGCGATGGCCCGAGGGCTGGCCAGTCGCCGCAGCCGCATCCTCGGCCTGCTGATGCCGATGGACGAACGCGGCCTCGGCGCCACCGAGACCGCCTTCGTCACCGGTGCCGCCGCCGCGGCCAGCGTCGCCGGCTACCACCTGGTGCTCTCGCCGGTCGGCGGTGGCAACCTCGACGACCTGCGTCGGCTGGCCAGTCAGCGGATGCTCGACGGGGTCGTGCTGATGGAGGTCCAGTTGGCCGACGAGCGGGTCACAGTGCTCCAGGAGGCGGGGGTGCCGCTGGTGCTGATCGGCCGCACCGGCGACACCAGCACGCTCTCGTACGTCGACATCGACTTCGACCAGACTGTCCGGGATGCCGTCGCGCACCTGGTCGGCCTGGGGCACCGGCGAATCGTCTACGTCAACCACTCGGCCGCCACGCTGGCCAGCGGTTACGGGCCCGCGCTGCGTACCCGTGACGCCTTCACCGCGTCGATGACCGGGCACGGCCTGGAGCCGGTGATGATCGCGGCCGAGGACAGCGCCGCCGGCGGTCGGGCCGCCCTGGCCGCCGCGTTCGCGCAGGCCCCGGAGCTGACGGCGGTGTTGGCCATGAACGAGACGGCGATCTTCGGCATCCTCGGCGAGTTGACCGGCCGCGGGTTGTCGGTGCCCGACGACGTCTCCGTCGTCTCGATGGTCACCTCGCCGCAGGTCGCCGAACTGGCCACCCCGGCGCTGACCGCTATGACGTCACCCGGCTCGGCGCTCGGCCGGATCGCGATCGAGGCGCTGACGCGCCACCTGGATGGCCCCGCTGACCTTCGCCACCAGCAACTGCTGCCGTGCGCGTTGGAGATCCGGGGTTCGACCGCCGCACCTCGAAGCCGCCAACCAATGGGGGCTGATCAGTAAATGGCCCGCCGCCGCGCTGCAACGCGACGACGGGCCCCGTGAAGTACCGGCTAGATACTCAACGAGGAGGATGCTAATGCAGCGATTCCGCCGGCTCGTCGCCGCGATCGCCCTGGCGGCGACCGCGACGACCACCGTGGCCGCCTGCGGCGGTGGTGACAACGGGGACGACAGCGACGCCAAGGTTCTCAAGCTCTGGCACTACGAGAGCGAGAACAGCGCCATGGGCGTCGGTTGGAACCGGGCCATCGAGCTCTTCAAGTCCGAGCACCCGGGCGTCGAGGTGCGCTTCGAGCGCAAGGCGTTCGAGCAGATCCAGCAAAACGCCGGCATGATCATCAACTCGTCCGAGGGCCCGGACATCATGGAGTACAACAAGGGCAACGCCACCGCCGGGCTGCTCTCCTCCCAGGGTCTGCTGGCCGACCTGAGCAGCGAGGCCGACAAGCGCGGCTGGGCCAGCAAGCTCAGCCCCAGCCTGCAGACCACCGCCCGGTACAGCGACAAGGGCGTGATGGGCTCCGGCAAGTGGTTCGGCGTGCCGAACTACGGCGAGTACGTCACTGTCTACTACAACAAGGACCTGTTCCAGAGCAACGGCGTCAAGGTCCCGACCACCATGGCCGAGATGACCGCCGCGATGGACACCTTCGTCGGCAAGGGCGTCACCCCGCTGGGCATGGCCGGCGCCGAGTACCCGGCCGGGCAGCTCTTCTACCAGCTCGCCCTCTCCAAGGGTGACCGGCAGTTCGTCGACAACTACCAGCTCTACAAGAACCCTGTCGACTTCAAGGCCGACCCGCTCAAGTACGGCGCGGACACCTTCGCCCAGTGGGTGCAGAAGGGCTACGTCGCGAAGAACTCGGCCAGCCTCAAGGCCGAGGACATGGGCACCGCCTTCATCGGCGGCAAGGTTCCGATGATCGTCTCGGGTAGCTGGTGGTACGGCCGGTTCAAGACCGAGATGAAGGCCAACTGGGACACCTTCCTCTTCCCGGGCAACACCCTGCAGGCCGGCTCCTCCGGCAACCTCTGGGTCGTCCCGGAGAACAGCAAGGCCAAGAGCCTGGCGTACGACTTCATCGACATCACCCTGCGTCCGGAGATCCAGGACCTGATCGGCAACAACGGTGGTGTTCCGGTCGCCGCCGACGCGTCGAAGATCAGCGACCCGAAGGACCGCAAGCTGATCGAGGACTTCAACACGGTCAGCAAGTCCGACGGGCTCGCCTTCTACCCGGACTGGCCGGTCCCCGGCTACTACGACGTGCTCGTCTCCGGCTTCCAGGGTCTGATCAACGGCTCGAAGTCGCCCGACCAGGTCCTCGACACGATCGCCAAGCCGTACGCCGATGGCGTCAAGGAGATCACCGGCAAGTGACACGGCGAGCGGCGGGCGCGACCGGCACGACCGGCGCGCCCGCCCGCCCCGCTGGGAAGGATCTTCCATGGCAGTCTCCGAGACGGTCGCCGCCACACCGCCGGCAGCGACCCCCACCCCGCCCCCGCCCAGCCGCGGACGCCGCGGCCGCAACGCGGCGTACTGGCTCTACCTGCTCCCCGGAGCGGTGCTCTTCCTCCTGGTCATCGGTGCACCGCTGGTCGGCACCCTCTACCTGTCGCTGACCAAGTGGTCCGGCATCGGCGACCCCCGCTGGGTCGGCCTGGCCAACTACCAGCAGTTGCTGCAGGACGACGTGTTCTGGGCGTCGTTCCGCAACACCATCTGGATGCTCGTCGCGATGGTGGTGGTGCCCACAGTGCTCGGGCTGCTGCTCGCCGCTGTGCTCTTCGACGTCATCGGCCGACGGTTCAAGCCCCGCACCGCCGCCGCGCTGCGGGCCGCGTTCTACCTTCCGCAGGTGCTGCCCGTCGTGGTGGCCGGCATCGTCTGGGGCTGGATCCTGCGCCCCGACGGCGCGTTCAACAGCCTCCTCGACGCTGTCGGTCTCGGCGCGTTACGCCACGACTGGCTCGGCGACCCGGGCACCGCCCTACCGGCCGTGATGGCCGTGATGATCTGGGTGCAGATCGGCTACCCGGTGGTCGTCTTCATGGCGGCGTTGCAGCGGGTCGACCCCGAGCTGTACGAGGCGGCCGAGGTCGACGGCGCGAACTGGCTGCACCGGTTCCGGGCGATCACCCTTCCGCAGATCCGGCCGGAGACCTTCGTGGTGGCTCTGACCTGCACCATCGCCGCGTTGAAGGTGTTCGGGCCGATCTTCGCCCTGACCCGGGGTGGCCCGGACAACGCCACGAACGTGCCCTCGTACTTCGCCTACTACACGTTCTTCAAGAAGCTGCAGGTCGGCTACGGCTCCGCGATCTCGATGGTGCTGACACTGATCATCGTGGTGGTGGCCGGGGTCTTCATCTGGATGCAGGCCCGCAGCGAGCGCCGGGACCGGGGGTTCTGACATGGGCGTCACGCTCACACCGAGCACCGCGCCGGTGACACCGGCCCGGCCCGTACGCGACCGACACCACAGGGGTGTCAGCCGCTGGGTGGTGCTCGCCCTGGTCACCCTCGGCGCACTCGTCATGCTGGTGCCGTTCGCGTTCATGCTGCTCAACGCGTTCAAGTCGCCCGGCGACTACTCGTCGGGCGGCCCGCTGAGCTGGCCGACGGAGTTCTACACGAAGGGTCTGCGCACGTACTGGACCGAAGTGAACTTCCCGCTGAAGTTCTGGAACTCGGCGGTCATCGCCGGCTCGGTGGCCGTGCTCGGCGTCGCCGTGTCACTGCTCAACGCGTACGCGCTGGGCATCGGCCGGGTCCGGGGCCGGCTGTGGATCGTCGGGCTCTTCCTGCTGGCCAACATGCTGCCGCAGGAGGCGCTGATCTACCCGCTGTACTACGTGGCGAAGCAGGTCGGCCTCTACAACACCCAACTCTCGGTGATCATCATCTTCACCGTGATCCAGAGCGCGTTCGGTACCTACCTGCTCGCCTCGGTGATGGGCACGTTCCCGCGCTCGCTGCTGGAGGCCGCCGCGCTGGACGGCGCCGGCAAGTGGACGGTGCTGTGGCGGGTGGTCTTCCCCAACCTGCGGCCCACCCTCGCGGTGCTGCTCATCTTCTTCTTCATCTGGACGTGGAACGAGTTCCTCATCCCGCTGGTCATGCTGATCGACAACCAGACGCAGACCATTCCGGTCGCGCTCGCGTCGTTGCAGGGCGACCGGCTGATGGACGCTCCGACCACCAACGCCGGCGCGCTGATCAGCCTGGTGCCGGCCATCCTCTTCTTCCTCATCTTCCAGCGCACTCTGGCGCGCGGCATCACGGCAGGAGCCGAGAAGTGAAGTTCACCGACGGGTACTGGCAGCTGCGCCCCGGCGTCAGCGTCCTGCGCCCCGGCACCGTGGAGTCGGTCGAGCCGGACGAGCGTGGCTTCACCGTCTTCGCACCGACCGGTCAGATCACCGGTCGCGGCGACACCCTCAACCGTCCGCTGGTCACCGTCCGGTTCTTCTCCCCCGCCCCCGGCGTCATCGGAGTGACCATCGCCCACCACACCGGAGGGCTGCCCCGGGAGCCGCACTTCGGGCTGAGCACCGACGAGACGCACCCGGTCACCGTCGACGTCACCGGGCTCAGCGCGACGCTGACCACCGGCGAGCTGACCGCGCGGGTCGCGCTCATCGACGGGTGGCGGGTCGACTTCCTGCACGGCGACCGGCTGGTCACCGCGTCCACCGCGCGCAGCATCGGCGTCGTCACCGACGCCGAGGGCCGCCGGCACGTACACGAACGGCTCGCCCTCGGTGTCGGTGAGACGGTGTACGGGCTGGGCGAGCGCTTCGGCCCGTTCGTCAAGAACGGGCAGACCGTCGACATCTGGAACGCCGACGGGGGCACCGCCAGCGAGCAGGCGTACAAGAACGTGCCGTTCTACCTGAGCAGCGCCGGCTACGGGGTCTTCGTGGACCACCCGGAGCACGTGTCGTTCGAGGTCGGCTCCGAGGTCGTCACGCAGACCCAGTTCAGCGTCGAGGGCCAGTCGCTCACCTACTACGTCATCGACGGGCCCCAGCCGAAGGACGTGCTGCGCCGGTACACAGCGCTCACCGGCCGTCCGGCCCGGATCCCCGCGTGGTCGTACGGCCTCTGGCTGTCCACCTCGTTCACCACCTCGTACGACGAGAAGACGGTGACCGAGTTCGTCGACGGGATGGCCGAGCGGGGGCTGCCGCTGTCGGTGTTCCACTTCGACTGCTTCTGGATGCGTCAGTTCCACTGGGTCGACTTCGTCTGGGACCCGGCGACCTTCCCCGACCCGGAGGGGATGCTGCGCCGGCTGCGCGAGCGCGACCTGAAGGTGTGCGTCTGGATCAACCCGTACATCGCGCAGCGCTCGTACCTCTTCGAGGAGGGCCGCGAGGCCGGTTACCTGGTGCGCAACCCGGACGGTTCGGTCTGGCAGTGGGACAAGTGGCAGGCCGGCATGGCGCTTGTCGACTTCACCAACCCGGACGCGGTCCGCTGGTTCACCGGCAAGCTCAAGGCGCTGCTCGACATGGGCGTCGACTGCTTCAAGACCGACTTCGGCGAGCGCATCCCGACCGACGTGGTGTGGCACGACGGCTCGGACCCGCAGCGCATGCACAACTACTACTCGTACCTGTACAACAAGGCGGTCTTCGAGCTGCTGGAGACCGAGCGCGGCGAGGGCGAGGCGGTGCTGTTCGCCCGCTCGGCCACCGCCGGCGGGCAGCAGTTCCCGGTGCACTGGGGCGGCGACTGCGAGTCGACGTTCGTCGCGATGGCCGAGTCGCTGCGCGGCGGGTTGTCCCTGGCGGCGTCCGGCTTCGGCTACTGGAGCCACGACATCGGCGGCTTCGAGGGCACCCCCGACCCGGCGGTGTTCAAGCGGTGGGTCGCCTTCGGGCTGCTCTCCTCGCACTCCCGGTTGCACGGGTCCGGGTCGTACCGGGTGCCGTGGGCCTACGACGAGGAGGCAGTGGACGTGCTGCGGCACTTCACCCACCTCAAGCTCGGCCTGATGCCGTACCTGGCGGCCGCCGCCCAGGAGGCACACCGCGACGGGACGCCGGTGATGCGGCCGATGTTCGTGGAGTTCCCGGACGACCCGGCGACGGCGCATCTGGACCGGCAGTACATGCTCGGCCCGGACGTGCTGGTCGCCCCGGTGCTCAGCGCCGACGGCGACGTCACGTACTACGTACCCGCCGGCACCTGGACGCACCTGGTCACCGGCGCGCAGGTCACCGGCCCGGCCTGGTTGACCGAGAAGCACGGCTTCGACAGCCTGCCGGTGCTGGCCCGACCGGGCTCGGTCATCCCGTTCGGCTCGCGCACCGACCGACCGGACTACGAGTGGGCCGACGATGTGCGGCTGCGGGTGTACGCACCGACCGAGGGGCAGCGGACCCGGGTACGGGTACCGTCACCCGGCAACGGGCCGGGCGCCGAGTTCGACGTGCGCTACGAGGGTGGGACGGCCAGCGCCGAACTGGTCGCCGGCACCTCGACGGGCTACATCTGCGAGATCCAGGGGACGGAACGATGACGCAACACCACTTCCCGGAGAGCTTCGTCTGGGGCTCGGCGACGGCCGCGTACCAGATCGAGGGCGCGGCGACCGAGGACGGGCGCGGACCGTCCATCTGGGACACCTACAGCCAGACACCCGGCCGGACCCTCAACGGTGACACCGGTGACGTGGCCGCCGACCACTACCACAGGTGGGCCGACGACCTCGGGCACATCGCCGACCTCGGGCTTGGCGCGTACCGGTTCTCCATCTCCTGGCCCCGGGTGCAGCCGGGCGGCTCGGGCCGATTCAACCAGGCCGGCATCGACTTCTACTCCCGGCTGGTGGACGGGCTGCTGGAGCGGGGCGTCCGCCCGGTGGCCACCATGTACCACTGGGACCTGCCGCAGGAGTTGGAGGACGCCGGCGGGTGGGCGGCGCGGGAGACCGCGTTGCGCTTCCAGGAGTACGCGGCGGGCATCGTCGGCGCGCTGGGCGACCGGGTGCACACCTGGACGACGCTCAACGAGCCGTGGTGCTCCGCGTACCTGGGCTACGCCTCCGGCGTGCACGCACCGGGTCGGACCGAGCCGGCGGCGGCGCTGGCCGCTGTGCACCACCTCAACCTCGCGCACGGCCTGGCCGGTCGGGTGGTCCGGGAGCTGGCCCCGTCCGCCGAGCTGTCGGTGACGCTGAACCTGCACGTCATCCGGGGCGCGTCCGACTCGGCCGCCGACCAGGACGCGGTCCGGCGGATCGACGCGTTGGCGAACCGGGCGTTCCTCGGCCCGATGCTGGACGGGGAGTACCCGGCCGACCTGCTGGCCGACACCGCCTCCGTCACCGACTGGTCGTTCGTCCGCGAGGGCGACGAGAAGCTGATCGCGGTGCCGCTGGACGTGCTCGGGGTCAACTACTACTCCAGCACCCTGGTCCGGGCCTGGGACGGGGTGTCGGCCCGCTCCGACGCCGACGGGCACGGCGCGTCGACGTCGACGCCGTGGGTCGCCGCGGAGAACGTCGACTTCCTGCCGCAGCCCGGCCCGTACACGGCGATGGGTTGGAACATCGACCCGCCGGCGCTGACCGAGCTGCTGCTGCGCCTCCAGCGCGAATACCCCAGCCAGCCCATGATGATCACCGAGAACGGCGCGGCGTTCGACGATGTGGTGTCGGCCGACGGCCGGATCCACGACGAGCGGCGGATCGACTACCTGCGTCGGCACATCGGCGCGATGGCCGACGCCCGCACGCAGGGCGCGGATGTGCGCGGCTACTTCGTCTGGTCGTTGCTGGACAACTTCGAGTGGGGCTACGGCTACGACCGTCGCTTCGGCATCATCCGGGTCGACTACGACACCCAGGTCCGCACCTGGAAGGACAGCGCCCACTGGTACCAGCGTCTCGCCGCCACCGGCGAGCTGGACCAAACACAGGACTGACACCGCAGGTAGCACGTCGCCGTCACCCGCCCTGCCTGCCCCCCCCCGCCCCTTCCGCGTCGATCATGGACTTGTGGTGGGTGACAAACACCTTGCCTGTGCCCATATCAGGCACCACGACTCCATGATCGACGCGGCAGGGGCAGGGGTGGGCAGGGGTGGGGGCTAGACGCCGACGCGCTGCGGCGGGACGGTGAGCCCGTACATCTCCATCAGCTCCGGACTGTCGACCCGGCTGCCGTCGGCCACCGAGTCGCAGGCGATGTCGACGATCTGGTCCTTGTGCGCCAACAGGTACGGCCGGGCGCCCACGTCGGCGCTGGCCAGGGTGGCGATGCCGGGCCAGTGCCGGCGGCCGAACAGCATCGGGTAGCCGCGCAACCCGTCGTAGGTGGCGCAGACCAGCACGTCCGGGTACGGCAGCGCGGCCACCCGGCTGACCGCCTCGGCGGTCAGGCCCGGCATGTCGACCGGCACCACCACCACCGCCTCGATCCCCTCGTCGTCCATGGCGGCCAGGCCGGCCCGGATGGACGAGCCGACTCCGGTGCCCCACGCCTTGTTGATCACAACGGTGGCCTTGCCCAGGTCAGCGGTCTCCTGGACCTGCTCGGCGGCGGCACCCAGGACGACCACGATCTGCTCGCAGCCCGCCTCGGTCATCGTGTCGATCATCTGGTTCACCAGGGGCTTGTCACCCTGGTGCAGCAGCGCCTCGGGACCACCGATCCGTCGTCCCCCGCCTGCGGCGATGATCATTCCTGCGATCCGGTTCAGCTGCGCCCCCTCCAGCACGGGACGGACCGTGACCGATCCGTCCCCTCCTACGGACACTGCAACGAGGACGGCCAGCCGGGGGTGGCGGGGCGAAAAGGAGAAATAGCACAACCGTTACACGACCGGCACCCGCCGACACCGACACTCCGACGGTCAGGCCGCGTCGGCGTAACAGTCGACGATGGACAGGTCCAGTGGGAACCGGACCGGCGTCGCACCGAAGAGCAGCGCGGAGGCGCGCTCGCCGCACCGGTTGACAGCCTCGGCGACCGCGTCCGCCTGAGCGGCCGGCGCGTGCACGACCACCTCGTCGTGCTGAAAGAAGACCAGCTCGGCGTCGGTGCCGGACAACTCCGTCCGCAGCGTGGCCAGCAACGTGGAGGCCCACTCCGCCGCCGTGGCCTGGATGACGAAGTTGCGGGTGAAGCGCCCCCGGGACCGCGCGGCACGCGCCCGCGGACTGTGCGGATCACCCGCCCCCTCCGGATCGGAGGGCTCGTCGTCGAGATCACCGAACCCGGCCGAGCCGGGCGGACACGTGCGCCCCAGCCACGACCGCACCAGCCCACCCGTCTCACCGGTCCGCGCGGCAGCCTCGACATAACCGAACGCCGTCGGGTAGCTGCGCTTCAGCACCGCCAACGCGGGCACCGCGGCCCCGCCGGTCTGCCCGTACATCGCGCCGAGCAGCGCCACCTTGGCCTTGGCCCGGTCGCCGCCGAACGAGTCCCGGGCCAGGGCCGCGTAGAGGTCGCCGGCACCGCCCGCCGCCGCCAGCCGCGCGTCGCCGGAGACCGCGGCCAGCACCCTGGGCTCCAACTGGCCGGCGTCGGCGACCACCAACCGCCAGCCCGGATCGGCCACCACCGCCCGCCGGATCACCTTCGGGATCTGCAACGCGCCACCACCCCGGGTGGCCCACCGGCCGGAGACGACACCAGCCGGCACGTACTCCGGTTGGAACCGGCCGCCCCGCGCCCACTGATCGAGCCAGGACCAGCCGTGCGCCGTCCAGATCCGGTAGAGCTCCTTGTATTCCAGCACCAGCGGCACCGCCGGATGGTCCACCCCGCGCAGCACCCAGGCCCGGGTGTTGGGCAGCTCCACCCCGGCCCGGGCGAACGCCTTCAGCAGCTCCGCCGGGGAGTCGGTGTGCAGGCCGCGTACGCCGAGCGCGTCGGCGATCCGGGCGGCCAGCTCGGCGAGTCGGCGTGGCGGACCACCGACCGGGGACGCCTCGCCGAGCAGCTCGTGCAGGATCTCGTTGTGCACGTCGGCACGCCAGGGCAGCCCGACGACGCCCATCTCCGCCGCGATCAGCGCGCCGGCCGACTCCGCGGCCACCAGCAACCGGAACCGGCCGGGGTGCTCGGTCGCCGCGACGCGGGTGAGCTGGTCGGCGTACACCTGGGTCAGTGCCTCGATGCCCGGGCCCGGCGGACCGGGCAGTGTGTCGAAGAGCGCGCCCTGCCCGTGCCCGGGTGGCGCGGCGGCGCGCGGCGGCGGGTCGGGCGGCACCGCCGCGCCGGTCAGCCGGGCCCAGGCGGCGGCCACCGAGCGGGGCTCGCCCCAGCGGCCCACGTGCCCGAGCAGCAACGCCTCGGTCAACTCCACGTCGTGACACCTGTCGACCCGCACGCCGGCGCGCAGCAGCGTCGGGTAGACCGCCGTGGCGGTCGACCAGACCCAGCGCGGGTGCTCAGCGGCCTCGCGGGCGGCGACCGCGGCGACCAGATCGGTGACGACCTCGGGCGGACCGGTGGGCCGGCCGGTGGCGTCCAGCGGGCACAGCACTCCCCTACCCCGCTCGTCGGACACCACCGCCACCAGCACGAACGTGATTCTGCCTCTCCCGTCCGACAGAAACGGAGGCGGACCTCACCATGATCGGGGCGGTGGGGTGTCAGGGCCGGTCGGTAGCGTGATCGGGTGCCTCCGCAGATCCCGCATCCCGATCCAGGCACCCCCGACGCCCGCGGTCCGATGCGCTACCTCTGGTGGCTGGTCCGCTGCCAACCCTGGCGGGTGCTGCGCGGCAGCCTGATCGGCACGGCCTGGATGATCGGGCTCTCGGCCCGGCCCTACCTGATCTACCGTGCCGTCGACGACGGGCTGCGCGCCGGCGACACCCAGGCCCTGGCGCTCTGGGTCGCGACGATCGTCGTCGCGGGCGTGGGCCTGTCCTACCTGGGCATCATGCGACACCGCACGATGACCTTCCTCCGGGAGGACGCCAAGGCCCGCTCGGCGGAGGTTCTGCTGCGCCACCTGTCCCGCATCGGCGCGGTGCTGCCCCGCCGGGTCGGGGCGGGCGAGGTGTCCACCATCGGCGGCTCCGACATCGACTGGACGGCGCAGGTGCTGACGCTGACCGGGCCGGGCGTCGGCGCGATCATCGCGTACGGGGTGATCGCCGTGGTGCTCTGGTCGATCTCCCCGCTGCTCGCGCTCTGCGTGCTGGTGGGGATGCCGGTCGTCGCCTTGATCGTGGGGCCGTTGCTGCGCCGCCTGGAGCAGGTCGAATCGGTCTACCGCCGGCAACAGGGCGCGCTCACCGCCCGATCCGGTGACATCGTGGCCGGGCTGCGGGTGCTCGCCGGTGTTGGCGGCCGGGACCTGTTCGCCCGGCGGTACGCGGCCCGGTCCCAGGAGCTGCGCGCCGAGGGCTACCGGGTCGGCGCGGTCAACAGCTGGATCGACGCGGCGACTGTCGCCATCCCCGGGTTGTTCCTGGCGGCGGTGGTGTGGCTGACGGCCCGGATGGCGGTGACCGGTGACGTCACGATCGGCGAGTTGGTCGCCGTCTACGGCTACGTGGCGACCCTGATCGTGCCGGTCTGGTTTCTGCTGGAGGGCAGTTACCAGCTCATCCGCGGTCGGGTCGCCGCCCGACGGATCACCGACCTGCTCAACGTGACACCGGACGACGTCGGTGGCCCGGGCCGCCGGTGGCCGGGCGCCGTACCCGAGGCACGCCGACCGGCCGGCCTGGCCGCACCGGACGGCCCGGCCGACCTGCACGACCCGGCCACCGGCCTGACCGTGCGCGCCGGCCAGCTGACCGCTGTGGCGGCAGACGACCCGACGGCGGCCGTGGCGTTGGCCGACCGGCTCGGCCGGTACGTCGCCAGCGACGTCACCTGGGGCGGCGTGCCGCTGCGCGAGGTCGCCCTGGACGAGGTCCGCGCGCGGATCCTCGTCGCCGACCACGACTCCTACCTCTTCGCCGGCACGCTGCGCGACATCCTGCGCGCCGGGGCCGACGGCGACGACGAACGGATCGGCGCCGCCCTGCGGACCGCCTCGGCGCAGGACGTCGTCGACGCCCTGCCGGCCGGGCTGGACACCCCGATCGACGCCCGAGCCCGGACGCTCTCCGGCGGTCAACGCCAACGGCTGCGCCTGGCCCGGGCGCTGAGCGGCGAACCGGAGGTGCTGATCCTCGTCGACCCGACGTCGGCCGTGGACGCGCACACCGAGGCACGGATCGCCGAGGGGCTGCGGGCCGCACGGGTCGGGCGGACCACAGTGGTGATCGCCACGTCGCCGCTGCTGCTCGGCCGGGCCGACGTGGTCGCGCTTCTGAGCACCGGCCGGATCACCGCCACCGGCAGCCACGCCGACCTGCTCGACGACGACCCGGCCTACCGGCACCTGGTGGCCCGCGGCAGCGAGGAGGCGTACCGGTGAGCCGGCTGCCGGTCGCCGACCGTCGCACCGTACGCCGGGCCCTGCGGGACATGATCAGCCGGCACCGGCGCGCCGTCGGGGTCGTGCTGGCGCTGCACGGCGCCGCCGCGGTCGCCGGGCTCGCCCCGCCGTGGCTGCTGGGCACCATCGTCGACCGGGTCACCGCGGGCGCGGACGTGGCCACTGTGGACCGGCTGGCACTGGCCATCGCCGGCTGCGTCCTGGTCAGCGCCCTGCTCTCCCGGTACGCCCAGTACGCCGGCCACCGCTTCGGCGAACGGGCCGTCGCCGAACTGCGCGAGGAGTTCGTCTCCCGGAGTCTCGGGCTGCCCGTCTCGGTCGTCGAGCGAGCCGGCTCCGGGGACCTGGCCACCCGCAGCTCGGTCGACGTGTCGACGGTCGGCACCACAGTCCGGGACGTGGTGCCCACCATCGTCATCGCCACTGTGCAGTTGACGTTGCTGTTCGGGGCTGTCTTCCTGCTGCACCCGCTGCTCGGGCTGGCCGCGCTGGCCGGGCTCCCGTCGATCGTGGCGGTGACCCGCTGGTACCTGCGCCGGGCCAGCTCCGCGTACCTCACCGAGGGCGCGGCGGCGGCCGAGCTGACCGAGACGCTGACCACCACCGCCGAGGGCGCGCGCACCGTGGAGGCGCTGCGGCTGACCGACGACCGGATCCGGCACGGCACCACCCGCGTCACTCTGGTGTGGCGGGCCCGCCGGGCGACCCTCGCGCTGCGCACCGTGTTCTTCTCGGTCGTCGAGGCCAGCTATCCGCTGCCGGTCGCCATGGTCCTGCTCGTCGGGGGCTACCTGCTCTCCCGGGACATGGTGTCGCTCGGCGCCGTGGTCGCCGCCGCGCTCTACCTGCAACAGGCGATCGACCCGTTGGACCGGCTGTTGCAGTGGACCGAGCAGGCGCAACGCGGCTTCGCGTCGTACGCGCGGCTGCTCGGCGTCGGCATGGTCCCGCCGGAAGCACCCGGCACGACCGCCTCGTCACGGGGCGAGCGGCTCGTCGTCAGTGGCGCCCGGTTCTCCTACTCCGACGGGCCGGACGTGCTGCACGGCATCGACCTGGAGGTGCAGCCCGGTGAGCGGCTGGCCGTCGTCGGCCCGTCCGGAGCCGGCAAGTCCACTCTCGCCCGGCTGCTGGCCGGGATCGACGCGCCGCGCCAGGGCGTCGTCAGCATCGGCGGCTGCCCGGTCACCGACCTCGACCCGGCCGAGCGACGCCGCCGGATCGCCCTGGTCACCCAGGAGCACCACGTCTTCATCGGCTCGGTACGCGACAACCTCTCCTTCGCCGCGCCCGACGCCTCCGACGAACAGATGCGCGCCGCGCTGCTCACAGTGGGTGCCGAGTGGTTCGCGGAGCTGCCCGACGACCTGGACACCCAGCTCGGCGACGGGGCCCGTCAACTCGGTGCGGCCGAGGCCCAACAGCTCGCGCTGGCCCGGCTGGTGCTCGCCGACCCGCACACGCTGATCCTGGACGAGGCCACCGCGGCGCTCGACCCGTCCACCGCCCGCCGGACCGAACGCGCGCTTGCCGCCGTGCTGGTCGGACGGACCGTCATCGCGATCGCGCACCGGCTCAACACCGCCCACGACGCCGACCGGGTCGCCGTGCTCGCCGACGGTCGGATCACCGAGATCGGCAGCCACGACGAGCTGGTAGCGGCCGGCGGGGCGTACGCAGCCCTGTGGCGCTCCTGGCACACCCGCGTCGACGAGCACCCGAGATGACGAAGGGGCACCTCGTTGCCGAGGTGCCCCTTCCGGTCGAGCTGCTTACTTGCCGACGCCCGCGGTGAGGCCGGACTGCACCTGCCGCTGGAAGATGATGTAGACCACGAGCACCGGGAGCATCGCCATGGTCACCCCGGCGAAGAGGCCGGACCAGTCGGACTTGTAGCCCTGGTTGACCGAGAGTTCGATCAGGCCCTGGGCGATCACCTGGTTCTTCTCCTCACCCGCCACCGACTGCATGAGCAGGGTGGGCAGGTACCACTGGTTCCACTGACCCAGCACGTTGAAGATGCCGATGCTGATCAGGCCGGGCTTGGACATCGGCAGCATGACGCTGAAGAACAGTCTGCTGTGCGACGCGCCGTCCACCATTGCCGCCTCGGCGATGGTGTTGGGCAGCGTCCGGAAGAACGAGTGCATGAAGAAGACAGTGAACGACAGCGACCAGGCGACGTAGACCAGGATCAGCATGAGGTGCTTGTTCGGGCCGAGCAGCGGTAGGTAGACGCTGGTGTTGTAGACGCCCTTGAACAGCGGCACCGCGGCCAGGTAGACCGGCAGGGTCAGGCCGGAGAGGAACACGTAGTAGATCAGCCGGTTGCCCCGGAACTCGTAGCGGGCCAGCGCGTACGCGGCCATCGAGCCCAGCAGCATGGTCAGGGTGACACTGCCGGCCAGCACCAGCACTGTGTTGAGGAAGAACGAGCCGAGGTGCCCCGCGCTCCAGGCCCTGGCGAAGTTGTCCCAGTTGAGCTTCGCCGGGATCAGGGACAGCGGGTGGCGGATGACCTCCGAGTCGGTCTTCAGCGCCGACATCACCACCCACAGCAGTGGGTAGATCACCATCACGGCCCAGACCAGCAGGAAGACGTGGGAGAAGCCGTTGAACAACCTGCCGCCGACAGTGGCCGCGGTGGACCCCCCGTCCGCGCCACCCTCGGGTGACGTGCCCGGGCTCTGTTCGGGACGGGTCAGACCATCGTGAGTCGCTGTGCTCATCGTCCAGCCTCCTCAGTACTCGATACGCTCACGACGGGTGATCCTGAGCTGCGCCGCGGCGAGCAGGATCGTGAAGATCGCCAAGGCGACACCCATCGCGCAGGCGTAACCGAACTGGCCCTTCTGGAACGCGGTGAAGTTCAGCACCGACGCGAAGATCTCACTGGCGTGGTTCGGGCCGCCCTGGCTGGGCGTCATGACGAAGACCAGGGCGTACATGTCCAGTGCGATGAAGCCCAGGTAGACCCAGGCGACCGAAACGGTGTCCCGCAGCAGCGGCAACGTGATCCGGAAGAAGGTGTGGAAGCGGCTGGCCCCGTCCAGGAGCGCCGCCTCGTAGATGTCCTTCGGGATGGACTGCATGGCCGCGCTGAAGAGCACCATGTAGAAGCCCGCACCGCTCCAGACCGCGATCACCAGCAGCCACCACAGCACCGCCGGCACGCCGAGGAAGGGCTCCGGGTCGGAGGTGAAGGCGATCGGGTTGTCCGCGTCGACCAGACCGATCTTGATCATCAGGCCGTTGATCAGGCCCTGACCGTCGCTTCGGTAGATCTGCTGCCACATCACGGCGATGACCACCAGTGACAGCACCTGCGGGAAGAAGAAAATAATCTTGTAGATGCCGGAGCCGAACACCCCTCGGATGCCGGCCCTGTCCTCGCGTCCGCCCACATTGAGCAGGAACGCGAGGAACAGGGCCAGCGCGATGGTGAACAGCGGCACGGTGATCAGGAAGAAGACGTTGTGCCAGAAGGCCTTCCTGATCAACTCATCCGACAACAGCCGGACGTAGTTGTCCAGACCGACGAAGTTCTGGGTGTCCGAGTAACCACCCCAGTCGGTCAGCGAGTATCCCGCCGCCTGCACGAAGGGCCACACCACGTAAAAGAGGTACAGCCCAAGCGGCAAGGCCAGGAAACCCGTGACGAAACGCGCAACACCGTGCCGCATGGTCACTCACTTCTCTAGCTGATCGGGCCTGTCAGGCGGTGCGGGTCTGCTTCTTGACGGAGGAGTCCTTCGCGACCTTGTCGGCGGCCGCCTGCATCTTGTCGACAAACTGCTGTGCGGTGAGGCGCCCCGCCATCAGCTCCTCGGCCAGGTTCTGGCTCTCCTTGTCCAGGTCGGCGTAGAAGTCCGGGAACTTGACCGAGATCAGGTCCTGCGTGCCGCTCTTCATCAGCGTGTTGGCCGAGGCCAGGGCCGTGTCCTGGACGTTGTCGCCGGAGCCCTTGGTGGAGGCCAGCGACTTGGTCAGCTCGGCGAACTTCGCCGAGCCGGCCTTGGAGAGGATGGCCCGCAGGAACTCCTTCGCGGCCTCCTTGTTCGGGGCCTTGCTCGGCACCACGAAGCCCTCGCCGGAGGAGGCGAAGACGTCCTTGGCGGCCTTGTCACCGGGCTTGGTCCAGTAGTCCGAGAGGGTCATCTCGAAGCCCGGCGGGATGGTCGCCGACATCTCGTTCTTCAGCCAGGTGCCGACCTGGATGAACGCCGCCTTGCCGTCGAGCCAGGCCTGCTGCGACTGGGTGTGGTCCAGCTTGCCCGGCAGGAGCAGCTTGTCCTTGACCAGCTTCTCCCACGGCTCCAACGCCGCGACGATGCCGTCGGCCTTCCAGGCGTTGTCCTTCAGGTTGTCGATGTCGATGATCGGCTGCTTGCCGACGGCCTTCCAGATGCTGGCGAAGAGCGCCCAACGCGGGTAGTAGCCGTGCGCGGCGTCGTGCACGTACGGTGCCATGCCCTTGGCCTTGATCTTCGGCGCGAGGGCGAAGAAGTCGTCCCAGGTCGCCGGCGCCTGCCAGCCCTCACGCTTGAACAGCGCCGCGTTGTACCAGTTGCCCCAGACGGTGTAGGCGACGTTCACCACGTAGAACTTGCCGTTCTGAGTGCCGTCGGTGACCGTGCCGGGCAGCAGGGAGTCGGCGACGGTGCCCTCGCTGTCCCAGGCGGGGGCGGTGAGCAGGTCATCGAGCGGCTCGATCGCGCCCTCGTTGATCAGCGTGCTGCGGTCCATGATGTCGGCGCCCGAGTTCATCACCAGGTCACTCGGCTGGGTCGCCATCTTCGGCTGTTCTTCGGTCTTGATCTTCTGGGTGGAGCTCATGTTGACAGTGATGTTCGGGTGCTTGGCGTTGAAGAGGACCTTGTCCTCCTTGGCCCACTGGTCGCCAAGACCGCCGTTGAAGACGACCACCTTCACGGCGCTGCCGTCCTTGACGCCGAACGGGTTGTCCTTGCTCTTCGCCGCACCGCTGTCGGCGGACTTGGTCGGCTCGCTGCCGGCACAGGCACTCAACATGCCCGCGGCCGGAACGGCGAGCAGACCAGCCGCCGCGGCGCGCTGCAGCAAGGTCCGGCGGCTCAGGTCACCGATGTTCTCGGGGGAATCCGACATCTTTGACTCTCCTTGTGGTGTCGGGTCAGGCGGTACGCCGGAGACGCCCGGCGTACCGCGACTCGAGGGCGAGGTTGTGCTCGTCCCCGCCGGGGACGTTGGCGGAGAGGTAGATAGGGGGTACCTCCCCGGCCTGGTGGAACCGTCGTACGACCTCAGCGGTCAGCAACTGCGCCAGCAGCGCCGTGGTGACCGAGGAGACCGCACAGACCGCGCCGCCGCCCTCGAGCGGCAGCAGTGCATCGCCGTACGGCGCGCCATTGTCCAGCACGACGTCGGCGAGGTCGGCGAGCCGGTGACCGGACGGGTGCCGTGGGGCGACCCGCGCGGTGTGCTCGACCGAGGTGACCGCGATCAACGGGTGACCGCGCTCGGTGACCAGCGCCGCCAGCTCGACCACCGAGCCGTTGATGCCGGATTGGGACGCCACCACGAACACGTCGCGCGGCTGGGGCGCCGCGAGCGCGTAGATCTGGTGGGCGATGGAGGGATCACGTTCCAGCTTGGGATCGGCGAGCACGTCACGCGGGGCGTCACCGTGCATCACCAGGTCCCGTACCGAGAGCCGGTTGGTGGGGACCAGCCCGCCGGCCCGGGCGACCAGCTCGGCGGCGAACGCCTCCGAGTGCCCGGCGCCGAACGCCTGGAGCACGCCGCCGTCGCGCAGGCTGTCGGCGATCAGGTCGGCGGCCCGGGTGATCCCGTCGGCCTCCGAGTCGAGCAGCCGGTCGAGCACCGGGCGGACGGCGTCCGCGTACCCCTGGGCGCTGATCATGAGTGGGCTCCCTTCGCTGCCTTGTGCCCGTCGACGGCCTGCGCTGTCCGCCGGAAGGCCGCGTGCGCGCGGTCGTGCGTGCGTTGGGCGACGGCGATGTAGAGCAGGTCCAGCACCACCAGTTGGGGGTGCCGGGCGGAGAGCGCGTCCGGCCGGAAGGTGGTCGCCTGGCTGGCGGTGAGCAACACGATGTCGGCCAGCTCGGCCAACGGCGAGCGAGGGAAGCCGGTGAGCGCGAGCGTGGTGGCGCCCCGGCTGCCCGCCTCCGCGAGCATCTCGATCGTCTCCCGGGTCTGCCCGGTGTGCGAGATGCCGAGCGCCACGTCCCCCGATCGCAGCAACGCGGCGCTGGCCAGCCCCTCGTGCACGTCGTTCCACGCCCACGCCGCCACACCGATGCGATGCAGGCTGAACTGCATCTCCTCACCGACCAGGGCGCTGCCACTGGCACCGAAGATGTTCACCCTGCTGGCACCGGCGATCGCCACCGCCGCCCGCTCCACCTCGGTGAGGTCGAGCAGGGTGGCGGTGTCGTGCATCGCCCGGGTGTCGGCGGCCATGATCTGGTCGAGCACCCGGCCGAGCGGGTCGCTCGGCTGGATCTCCCGTCCGATGTCGATGGTCCAACCGGCCGAGCGCGCCCGGCCGGTCTCGGAGGCGATGCCCAGCCGCAGGTCGGCGTATCCCTCGAAGCCCATCGCCCGGCAGAAGCGGGTGATGGTCGCCGGTGAGGTGCCGCTGCGCTCGGCCAGCTCGACGATCGTCGAGCGGGCGGCGGCCTCCGGGTCGCTGAGCACGTGCTCGGCGACCCGGCGCAGGGCGCCGGTCAACTCGCCGAGCCCGTTGCGCACCCGGGCCAACACCCCGTCGGAGGCCGAGCTCCGCCGGTCCATCACGTCGGCGTCGACCACCGCGGTCCCCGCGGCGGTGTCCACCTCGTGATCAACCATGAGACGCCTCTGCTTTCCGAAAAGACTGTTAACTGTTAGTGGTAAAAGTTCTTACTGAACGACCCTCTGTGTCAAGACTGTGGGCGAAGTTTTCAAACTGTTACCTGCCGCACAACCCTCCACGCCCGCCACAACTTGCCCCGCGCGACCCCGCCGACCAGCATGAACAAGCCAGATCGCCGTTCCGCGCAAGGAGCCTCGTGCCGATGTCCGACACCGTCGTGGTGGGTCTCGATATCGGCGGTACGTCCACCCGGGCGACCGTCCTCACCCTCACCGGGCAACGCGTCGGCACCGGCCGCGCCGGCGGCGGCAACCCCACCAGTCACGGCGCCGAGCGCGCCGCCGCCGAACTGCTGACCGCGCTCCGCGAGGCGCTCACCGACGTCGACCCGACGCAGGCGGCCGCCGGCACCATCGGGCTCGCCGGAGCCGGCCGGCTGCTCGCCGAC
>NZ_JAKKFD010000013.1 GCF_022229005.1 Micromonospora trifolii | reverse complement strand
CTTGCCCTTGTCGTCCTTGCCCTCGTGGTCCTTGCCGTTCTCGTCCTTGCCGTTGTCGTGGTCGGAGGAGTTCTCCTCCTCGCTCCACTCGCGGTCCTCGCCCCGGTCTTCATGCGCCGGCTTGAGCTTGACCTTGCCGGTGACCTTGGACCACACGTACGCGTGCTCCTGCCGATCCGGGCAGATCTCGAGGAGCTTGACCTCGTCGCCAGCCTTGACAACGTGCGGCTTGGCGTAGACCTTGCCGTCGTCGTGGCCGTCGGCGAACGCGATCCCCGGTGCGAACACCAGGAGCGACGCGCCGCCGAGCGCGGCGCCCGCAACGACCTTCCCGAGCATCTTCTTAGCCATGACCTGCGTCACTCCATCCCTGTTGTCCTGAGCTCGGCGACAACCGAGCTAAGACCGACGTTAGACCGTTTCATGACTTATGAAGTGAAAGATTCGCGTTTTACCTTTGATCCAAGTAAGAGGTGAAGGGGTGGTACGCGGCTTTCGCTGCGCTGAGCGTCGTGTCAGGCGTCCCGGGGCCCTGTGGGTGTGCCACGGTGTTCCAGGCTTCCCGTGCCCGGCCTGCCCCGCTCATCCGGTAGCGGTGGGTCCGAGCGGCGCGTGCCGGTCGGGCGCAGTCGGAGGTATCGTCCGAAACGGCTCCGGCAACACATCGAGCCATTGCCATGGAAGCGCTCCCATGTAAGAATCGGCGAACGCGGTTCAGAGAGCCACACCGTGCAGGCAGGGGAGTCGAGGGCACCCGGTTTCACCGGGCGACGCACCCGCCGCCGATCGACCGGCCGACGCATCGGCCGGGCACCACCACCACCATCGCCCGTCCGGGTCGGGCGCCCCCCAAAGAATCCCGTGGTGCCGACGGCCGTCCGTGCAGGACGCCCATCGGGCCGTCCCGCCGGGCCGTACGTTGGCCCGGTCTCGCCCAAGGAGATCAGTGGCATGAATGTGTGGAGAAGGCTAACCGGCCCACGCCGGGCCCTCGCGCTCGTCGGCGCGGGCGCCTTGGTCGCCGGTGGGCTCGTAACGATTCCGGTCACCGCGGCGCAGGCCGCGACGCAGTGCGACATCGCGTACACGAGCAACGACTGGCCCGGCGGTTTCACCGCGAGCGTCACCATCAAGAACGTCGGCGATCCGCTGAACGGCTGGACGCTGGGCTGGACCTTCGCCAACTCCAGCCAGCGGGTGCAGCAGGGCTGGTCGGCCACGTTCACCCAGTCCGGCAGCCAGGTCACCGCCCGGAGCCTGTCCTACAACGGCACCCTGGCCACCGGCGCGTCGACGAGCATCGGCTTCAACGGCGCGTGGAGCGGCAGCAACCCGAAGCCCACCTCGTTCACCCTGAACGGCGTGGTCTGCAACGGCGGCACCACCCCGCCGACCACCCCGCCGACCGACCCGCCGACGGACCCGCCGACCGACCCGCCGACGGATCCGCCCACCAACCCGCCCGGCACCAAGGTCGACAACCCGTACGCCGGGGTGCGCGGCTACGTGAACCCGGAGTGGAAGGCCAAGGCGGACGCCGAGGCCGGCGGAAGCCGCGTCTCCAACAACCCCACCGCCGTCTGGCTGGACCGGATCGCCGCGATCAACGGCACGCCGGACAGCAGCTCCAACGGCGCCTTCGGCGTGAAGGAGCACCTGGACGAGGCGCTGCGCCAGGGTGCCGGCTACATCCAGTTCGTGATCTACAACCTGCCCGGCCGGGACTGCTCGGCGCTCGCCTCCAACGGTGAGCTGGGCCCGGACGAGCTGCCGAAGTACAAGGCCCAGTACATCGACCCGATCGCCGCCATCCAGGGCCAGTCGAAGTACAGCAGCCTGCGGATCGTCAACATCATCGAGATCGACTCGCTGCCGAACCTGGTCACCAACACCTCCGATCAGGCCGGCGGCACTGTCATGTGCGACACGGTCAAGGCCAACGGCGCCTACGTCAACGGTGTCGGCTACGCCCTCGCCAAGCTGGGCGCGATCGGCAACGTCTACAACTACATCGACGCCGGCCACCACGGCTGGCTCGGCTGGGACTCCAACTTCGTCCCGACCTCCAACATCCTGAAGACCGCCGCGGTCGCCTCCGGCAGCACTGTCAACAACGTGCACGGATTCATCACCAACACCGCGAACTACTCGGCGCTGCAGGAGCCGTACTTCAAGGTCACCGACAACGTGAACGGCCAGACGGTGCGGCAGTCCAAGTGGGTCGACTGGAACTTCTACGTCGACGAGCTGTCGTTCGCCCAGGCGTTCCGCAACCAGCTGGTCTCGGTCGGCTTCAACTCCAACATCGGCATGCTGATCGACACCTCCCGTAACGGCTGGGGCGGCTCCGCCCGGCCCACCGGTCCGGGCGCCACGACCAGCGTCGACACGTACGTCAACGGGGGTCGCATCGACCGTCGGGCCCACCTCGGCAACTGGTGCAACCAGGCTGGTGCCGGTCTCGGTGAGCGGCCCCGGGCCACCCCGGCGACGGGCATCGACGCCTACGTCTGGGTGAAGCCGCCGGGTGAGTCGGACGGCTCCAGCAAGGAGATCCCGAACAACGAGGGCAAGGGCTTCGACCGGATGTGCGACCCGACGTACGGCGGCAACGCCCGCAACGGCAACAACCCGTCCGGGGCGCTTGCCAACGCACCGATCTCCGGTGCCTGGTTCTCCGCCCAGTTCCAGGAGCTCATGCGCAACGCCTACCCGGCGCTCTGATCGGGTAGCTCACGCACCAACCCGCTGCCAGTGGTTGGTGAGGCACTGTTGGCAGCAGGTTCCCCCCGGGTCCCCGGCTCGACCGTCACAGGTCGGGCCGGGGACCCCCCTTGGGCGTGAGTCGATCAGGGCACTGTGCGTTCGATGGCCGCCCGGCCCTGCTCGGCCAGGTCCCGGCGGGCCTTCTCCAGGTTCTCCGGGGTCAGGTCCTGCCCGCGGGCCATCACCAGGTCCTCCGGCTCCCAGGGCTGTTCGCCCCCGGTACGGATGTTGTCCCCGCCAGCGCCGGTGCCCGTTCCGGTCGCGCCGGTGCCGGCGGCGTACGGGTCGCCGATCAGCTCGTCGGTGTCCGGCGCCAGGTCGTCCGGTCGGCTGCGGGGCTCGGCGAAGCCCGGTGTGTCCCGGTCCGGGCCACCTCCGGTCCGCAGTTGCGGCACGGTGGCGTCATCGTCCACCGCCGAGGCCACCTCGGGGCTGTCCTCCAGCGGCGGTTGGCGATCGCGATCGGTCATGGTGCTGCCTCCTGTGTCCGACACGGTGCCTGATTTCCCCCACGTACCCCTTCGTGCCGCGCTCATGCCGCACGGCCCGGCGGGTGAGCCGGGCCGTGCTCGTGCCGTGCGGTCAGG
Source organism: Micromonospora trifolii (assembly GCF_022229005.1). Lineage (GTDB taxonomy): Bacteria > Actinomycetota > Actinomycetes > Mycobacteriales > Micromonosporaceae > Micromonospora > Micromonospora trifolii. The sequence continues at coordinate 121,382 of NZ_JAKKFD010000013.1, read as the reverse complement.
CGGGTCAGGCGTCGGGCTGACGCTCGTTCGGGTCCGGCGCTTCCGCTGGGCGCAGCCACTGCCAGAGCAGCATGAGCAGACCGAACACGAGCATCGCCAGCCCCGCCCACAGGTTGATCCGTACGCCCTCGGCCTTGTCGATCTCGGCCCGGCTGTCGAAGATGCCGATCAGCGTCACGATGACCCCGTACGCGACGAAGAGGCCACCGATCACCCGGCGGATGTCGAACAGCCGGGCCGCCGCGGAACGACGCTGCTCCGCCTGCGCCTCGTCGATCAGTGGGTCCTGTGCCGGCTGGCCATCGTTGCTCATCTGCCGACCCCTTTCCTTAGAAGACCGGGATGTAGAAGAGGGCGGCCAGCGCGACCGCGATCAGACCGAGCAGCACCGGGGAGCGGTACCAGGCGGCGTCCCCGGCGAGTACGTCACCCTTCAGGTCGACGCCGCCCATGCCGTACACCAACCCGCGCAGTTCCTCGTCGCGCTTGGGTGCGGTGAGCGGCGTGACGATCACGGCGACCACCACCGCCGTGACGAACGCCAGACCAGCACCCCAGAAGCTCTCCTCCAGGTCCGAGTTGAAATCGACCACACCGCCCTTGTAGAGCAGGTAGAGGCTCAGCGACACCAGGGTGCCCAGCAGCAGCGACCAGAAGCCGGCCAGGGCGCTCATCCGCTTCCAGAACATGCCGATGATGAAGGTGGCGAACAGCGGCGCGTTGAAGACGGAGAAGAGCGCCTGGATGTAGTTCATGATGTTGCTGAACCCGGCCGCGATGAACGCGGTGCCGATCCCGATCACCACCGCGGCGACAGTCGCCCACCGGCCGACCCGCAGATAGTGCTCGTCCGACCGGTCCCGGCGGATGTACGCCTGCCAGATGTCGTAGGTGAAGACGGTGTTGAAGCCGCTCACGTTGGCCGCCATGCCGGCCATGAACGAGGCGAGCAGGCCGGTGACCGCCACCCCGAGCACGCCGTTGGGGAGCAGGTCGCGCATCAGCAGCGGGATGGCGTTGTTGTACTGCAGGTCGCCGCTCTCCGCGCCGAGGCCCTTCACAGTGACCAGGGCCACCAGGCCGGGGATGACAGTGACCAGGGGGATGAACAGCTTCGGGTACGCGGCGATGATCGGCGTACGCCGGGCGGCGCTCATGTTCTTCGCCGAGAGGGCCCGCTGCACCTCGGCGAAGTTCGTCGTCCAGTAACCGAACGACAGCACGAAACCGAGGCCGAAGACGATGCCGATCCAGTGCGCGCCCAGCGGGTTGGCGGTACTGCCGGTGTCCTGCCAGGCGTGCAGGCCGGCCTCGCCGAGCTTGGTATCGCCGACCGCGTCCATCAGGCCGTTCCACCCGCCGACCTTGACCAGGCCGATCACGGTGACCGGGATGAGGCCGGCCAGGATGACGAAGAACTGGAGCACCTCGTTGTAGATCGCCCCGGACAGGCCACCGATGGTGATGTAAGCCAGCACGATCGCCGCGCCGACCACGATCGCCGTCCAGAGCGGCCAGCCGAGCAGCGCCTGCATGACGAGGGCCAGCGCGTACAGGTTCACGCCGGCGATCAGCACCTGGGCGACGGCGAAGCTGATCGCGTTCAGCAGGTGGGTGGGGCGGTTGAACCGCAGCCGCAGGTACTCCGGCACGCTGCGGACCTTGGAGCCGTAGTAGAAGGGCATCATCACGATGCCCAAGAAGACCATCGCCGGGACCGCGCCGATCCAGTAGTAGTGGACCGTCATCACGCCGTACTGGGCCCCGTTGGCGGCCATTCCGATGATCTCCAGCGCGCCCAGGTTCGCTGAGACGAAGGCGAGACCGGTCACCCAGGCCGGCAGGGAGCGGCCGGAGAGGAAGAAGTCGACGCTGGTCCGGATGGCCCGGCGCGCGGCGAAGCCGACCCCCAGGACGGTGACGAAGTACAGCGCCAGGATCAGGTAGTCCAGGCCGTTCATGTTGAGCCGAAGACCGTCGCCGTCCATCCCGTCACCCCTCGTCCCGACGTCCGCGCTGGTTGGTGCGCGCGCGCCCTACTACCCCGTCTGCGCGGTTTCACTCCCGGAGGTCGGCACCGTCGTGTTCGGGCCCTGTCGGGCGGTCTGGCGGGCTTGGCGACTGTCGGCACGCAAGATGGCGCCCCGGCCGAAGCGGCCGGGGCGCCAGGTGGTGTTCGGGTGACTCAGCGACCGAGTACGCGGTCCAGGAAGTCCCGGTAGTTGCGGACCGCCATCCGCAGTTGCTCGGTGTCGGCCGAGCCGGCGTCCTGCCACCCGCCCAGCGTGCTCTTCTGAGCGGCCAGCGCCGAGGAGAGGGCCTGGATGGCCTCCTCCACCAGTGACTGCGCCTCACCGGCAGCAGCCTGCGGGTCGTCGACGAAACGCAGCTGCACGTCCCGCCAGCGGTCCCGGAAGCCCTGCGCGGTGTCAGTGTCGAGGAGCGTGGCCGGCTCGGCCGCGACTGTCGACCCGGCGGACCGGGCCGTTCCGGCGGACTCCAGCGTGGGGCTGGTGTCGTCGCCGGGGACCGGTTCGCCGTCCGCGTCGGGGTCGACCATCTCCGGTGTCGCGCTGCCGTAGCCGGCTGCGCCCGCCGCGGCGGCATCCCGGTCGCCGGTCAGATCGCCGCGCCGCTCGGGGTCGCCGTCCGTACTCCCCGGCGGGACCACGGTCCGCGCGGAGGTGTCCGCGTCGGTGCTGTCGTCGAAGTCCGCGCTGTCGTCGACGTCCGTGTCGCGACGGTGCAGCTCGGCGGTGGGGTCGGCGCGCAGACCCTCCCGCTCGCCGTCCTCGGCGCCGTCGCCCGGCTGGGCGGTCCGCTCGGCCCGGGGGTCCGGCTGGTCCTGCGGGTGCGGGCTGGCCAGCGCGGAGGCGGCCACCGCGTCGGCCACAGTGGTGGCGCCGAACGTCGTCGGCAGCGGCCCCGGCTCGTGGAAACCGCCCTCGTCGCTGGACCGGTCGTCGCGCCGGTGGCGCGGGTCGGTGTCGTCGGTCAGGTCGTCATCGGCCGTGTCGTACGCGGCGTCCCGGTCGATGTCGTCGGCCCGCTCGTGGACGGCGGTCTGGTCGTCGAAGGTGCCCCGGTCGTCGAGGGCGTCCTCCGGGACGTCGGAACGGCCGGCCCGGTCGTCGGCCGGGGGTACCGGCACGGGCGCGGACCGGACGGCCTCGGGGTGGTCGTTGCTCACCTGCTGCTCTTCCTGGCGCATCGGTGGCCTCCTCAGCGGCTCGTGGAGTCGTGGTCCGGGTGGTGGCGCTGTTCGGGCGTGTGGTGGCCGACCGGCTCTTCGCCCAGCAGGTCGGCGAAGAGTGCGCGGTAGTGCACGACCGCCTGCCGCAGCTCCTCGGTGTTGGCCTCGCCCCGGGAGTTGCGCAGGTGGATCTCGTGCGCGTCCCGGTAGTTGGTCAACGTGCGGGCGTGCTCGACGGAGAGGTGGGCGATCTGGTCGGAGAAGTCACCGGTCGGGTAGCCCTGCTCCTCGATGAGCCGGGTGACCAGTTCGTCTGCGTCGCCCACGGTCTCGCCGGGGGAGTCGATGAAGCGGACCTGGAGTTCCTCCCAGGCGGCGGCGTACCGGGCCCGGGACTCCGGGCTGAGTGGGGTGAGCGTGAGCTCGGCATGCCGGCGTTCCCGGTCGCGCAGTTCGCGCTCGGCGGCGGACCGGCTGTCCTGTTCCGCCACCACCCGGTCGTACTCCGGCCCGAACCGGTTGCGCAGGGCCCGGCGGTTGTTGAGCGAGCGGGCGGCAACGGCCAGCACCGCGACGATCACCAGCACGACGAGCACGATGACGACTATCTGCGTGGGCGACATGGGCTCCTCCTTCGTCATCTGCTATTCCCTCCGCGCAGTGATCGCCAATCCCGATCCGAGACACTTTCCTGACGAGGGCCGCAACTACTCACCGGCCAAGACCTGATTCATCCCAGAAGAGGCGCTTGGGTGGGTGGCGACACGGGCGGTAGTGAAACAGCCTCCGATTACGTATCCTGCCCAAGGCGCCCGCGCCGGTGCCCGGCGACGCGGCCGGGTGCGCAGCCGGCAGGCGCGGTGCCCGGCGGTGCCGGCACCCTTCCTGCCACCCTGTACGGGCGAGGTCTGATGAAAACCCGCGACTGGCCGATCCGCTCGAAGCTGACCGCGTTGGTCGTCGCGCCGGTGACCGCGCTGCTGGCGCTGTGGATCTTCGCGACCACGCTGACCTTCGGTCCCGCCCTGAACCTGCTCTCCGCCCGCACCCTGTTGTACGACCTGGGTCGCCCCGGCGAGACAGTGGTCACCGAGCTGCAACGGGAACGCCGACTCTCGGTGGTGCAGCTCGCCGGCACCACCGAGCTGCCCGCCCTCGCCGAGCAGCGCGGGCGCACCGACCGGGCGGTCGCCGAGCTGCGCCGCCGGGTGGACGGGGAGCCGCTGCGCGACGCTGCGGACGAACTGCTGGAAACCCGGGTCGACCAGCTGGTCAACGCCCTGGCGGCGCTGCCCAGCGGACGAAAGTTCATCGACGACCGCAAGGTGGACCGGGCCGGCGCGATCGGCCTGTACAGCGGCATGGTCGCGGCGGCCTTCCAGGCGTTCGCCGGCATGGCGACACTGACCGACCCGGACATCAACCGGCAGGCACTGGCGCTCACCGCACTGGGTCGCTCCCGGGAACTGCTCGGCCAGAGCGACGCGCTGCTGGCCGGCGCGCTGACCGCCGGACGGTTCGCCGAGGGGGAGCACACCCAGCTCGTACAGGCCATCGGCAACCAACGGTGGCTCACCGAGAGCGCCGTGGCCGACCTGCCCGAGAGCAGCAGGGTCGCGTACCAACTGTTGACCGAGGGCGAGGCGTTCACCCGGCTGCGCAGCATGCAGGACGCGCTGGTCGTACCCAACCGGTCCGGCCGGCCGACCGTCGACGCGGCGGCCTGGCAGGCCAGCCAGGACGCGGTGCAGCAGCAGTTGCGGGACTTCGAACTGTCCGAGGCCGACGCGCTCACCGACCGTTCGGTGCCGATGGCGGTCCGCATCCTGGTGCGGCTGGCCGCCGCCGGCGTGCTCGGGCTCGTCGCAGTGGTGGTCTCGGTGCTGGTGGCGCTGCGGGTCGGCCGCACCCTGGTCCGGCGGCTCAGTGGCGTCCGCACCGCCGCGCTGGAGCTGGCCGAGCACCGGCTGCCCGACGTGGTCGCCCGGCTGCGCCGTGGCGAGCAGGTCGACGTCGCCCGGGAGGCGCCGCCGCTGGAGTACGGCAACGACGAGATCGGCGAGGTCGGGCGCGCCTTCACCGAGGTGCAGCGCACGGCCGTCCAGGCCGCTGTGGACGAGGTCACCCTGCGTCGCGGGCTCAACGAGGTCTTCCTCAACATCGCCCGGCGAAGCCAGAGCCTGGTGCACCGTCAGCTGCACCTGCTGGACCGGATGGAGCGGCGTAGCGAGGACCCGGACGAACTGGCCGAACTGTTCCAGGTCGACCACCTGGCCACCCGACTGCGTCGGCACGCCGAGGATCTGGTCATCCTCGCCGGCTCCGCGCCCGGCCGGGGTTGGCGGAACCCGGTCGCGATGGTCGACCTCATCCGCGGCGCGATCTCCGAGGTCGAGGCGTACGAACGGGTGGACGTCAAGGCCATGCAGCCGGCCGGCGTGCTGGGGCGGGCGGTCGGCGACATCATCCACCTGCTCGCCGAGCTGGTCGAGAACGCCACAGCCTTCTCCCCGCCGGACACCCGGGTCACCGTCACCGGGGCGCAGGTGGCCAACGGGTACGCCCTGGAGATCACCGATCAGGGGCTGGGCATGTCCGACGCGGCGCTGGAGACCGCCAACACCCGGCTGGCCAGCTCGCCCGAGTTCGATCCGGCGCAGAGCGCCCGACTCGGCCTGTTCGTGGTGGCCCGGCTGGCGGCCCGGCACGGCGTGCGGGTGCGGTTGCGTCCCTCCGGGGAGGGTGGCGTGACCGCCGTGGTGCTGGTCCCCGGCGACCTGGTCACCACCGAGCCGCCGGCCGGCCCCGACCCCGCCACGCTCGGTGCCGCGTCGGCCGACCCGAGCCGACGGCTGGCTCGGACGGCGCGCCGGGGCACAGTGACCCGCCCTCGTACCCGCCCGCCGACGGCTCCGTCCGCCAGCACAGCCCCACCCGCCCCGCCCACCGGAGCGCCGACTTCGACCATCCCGCCCGCCAACGGGCGCGACGAGGGGGCGGCAACCCCCGACGAGCCGGACGATGAGCTGGATGGCCTGCCCCGTCGGGTGCGTCGTCGTACGCCCGCCGCCCAGCCCCGGTCGACAGTCACCGACACGCCGTCGCCCCGCTCGCCGGAGGAGGTCCGCCAGGTGATGGCGGCGCTCCAGGCCGGCACGGCGCGCGGACGCGCCACCGCCATCACCCCGACGGCGCCAACCGGTCCGGCGGCCCCGGCGGCCCCCACCGACCCGCCGACGACCCCCGAACCCCCGACCGCGACTGAGAGGGACGCCTAGTGCGGCATTCGACGAAGCAGAGCGCCGGCCTCGACTGGTTGCTCGACGAGCTGGTGCAACGGGTACCAGCCGCCCGCGAGGCGGTGGTGCTCTCCGCCGACGGCCTGCTGCTCGGCTGTTCGGCCGAGCTGGAGCGCTCCGACGCCGAGCACCTCTGCGCGCTCGCTGCCGGCTTCTCCAGCCTGGCCCGAGGCGCCAGCCGACACGTGGACGGCGGCCCGGTCCGACAGACAGTTGTGGAGATGGAGGCGGCGTACCTCTTCGTCACCGCCGCCGGGCAGGGCGCCTGCCTGGCCGTGGTGAGCGACGCCGACGCGGACATCGGGCTGGTCGCGTACGAGATGGCGATGCTGGTGATCCGGGTGGGGGAGAGCCTGGCCGCGCCGGCCCGATCGGCAGCGGGTGCCGGAGATGCGGACTGAGCCGCCCGGGCCGCAGCACGAGTGGCTGGATGGTGACGCTGGCCCGGTGATGCGCCCCTACACGCTCACCGGGGGCCGGGTACGCTCCGCCGTCGACAATTTCAACCTGGTCGCGTTCGTGTTGGCCGGTTCGGATGTCGATGTGACACGCCATTCGCATCTGCTGCCGGAGCACCGACGGCTGGTCGCATCTGCCCACCGGCCGGTGTCCGTGGCCGAACTGGCAGCCGAGCTGGACCTCGCGGTCGGCGTGGTCCGGGTACTGCTCGGTGATCTCCTCGCCGAGGGCCTGGTAGCGGTGCACGAACCGCCGGCCGCCGGCATCCTTCCCGACGACGACATCCTCAAGGCGGTGGTCAGTGGACTCCGTGCGCTATGACCAGGTGGGCACCAGCACCACCATCCCGCTGGCACTGAAGATCCTCATCGCGGGAGGCTTCGGGGCTGGCAAGACGACCTTGGTGAGCGCCCTGAGCGAGGTCCGTCCGTTGCAGACCGAGGAGGTGCTCACCGGCGCCGGGATCGGCACCGACGACCTCTCCGGCGTGGAGGGCAAGTCCACCACCACAGTGGCGATGGACTTCGGCCGGATCACCATCAACGACGACCTTCAGGTCTACCTTTTCGGCACGCCGGGTCAGGACCGGTTCTGGTTCCTCTGGGACGAGCTGGCCTTCGGCGCGCTCGGCGCGGTGGTGCTCGCCGACACCCGGCGGTTGGCCGACTGCTTCCCCTCCATCGACTACTTCGAGCAGCGCGGCATCCCGTTCGTGGTGGGCGTCAACTGTTTCGACGACTCCCGCCGGTTCAACCTGGAGACCGTACGCCGGGCCCTCGACCTGGACCCGGACGTGCCGATGGTGCTCTGCGACGCCCGGGACCGGCAGTCCGGAAAGATGGTGTTGATCTCTCTGGTGGAGCACGTCGCCCGACAGCGCGGTGAGCCGGTGCCGGCGGCCTGAGATCCCGGCCGGAAAGCGGGTTAACGGGCGGGCAACGCGGGCAGCCTCTGGTTGGATCAACGGAGGATGCCGGCGGAGGAGTGGGGCGTGAGCGGTCAGGGTGAGGTCGTCCACATCGGGGGTTACACCGCGCAGAGTGGCGGGCGGGGCAGCGGCATCGTCGCCGCGCGTCGCGACCCGACGACCGGGGCGCTGACGCCGCTCGGCACCGTGGCGGTCACCCCGTCCCCCTCGTTCCTGGCGCGGCACCCCACCCAGCCGGTGCTCTACGCGGTCAACGAGCTGACCGACGGCGAGATCAGCGCCTGGCAGGTCGGGGCGGACGGCGCGCTGGACCCGCTCGGCAGCCGGTCGACCGGCGGCGCGGAGCCCTGCCACCTGGCGGTGCTGCCTGGCGGCGGGCACCTGCTGGCGGCCAACTACGGCAGTGGCAGCATCGCGGTCTTTCCGCTCGACCCGCAGGGCGTGCCCGGCGAGCGCACCGACCTGGTGGTGCACGAGGGGCACGGCCCCGACCCGGAGCGCCAGGACCACGCCCACGCCCACATGGTCTCGCCGGGGGCGGGCCGGGGGCCGATCTTCGGCGTGGATCTCGGCACCGACTCGGTCTACCGGTACGACCTGGACGAGGCGACCGGACGACTGGTGCCGCGGGCGCCCCGGATGCGTACCAAGCCCGGCACCGGCCCCCGGCACCTGGCCCGGCACCCGGACGGACGGCGCTGCTACCTCGTCGGTGAGCTGGACGCCTCGGTCACCGCCTACGAGCTGACCGACGACGGCGCGTTGCACCAGCGCGGGCGGGTCGAGGCGAGCGAGCGGGCCGGTCACGTCCAACCGTCGGAGGTCACTGTCACCCCGGACGGCCGGTTCCTCTACGTCGCCAACCGTGGGGTGGGGACCGTGGCGGTCTTCACACTTGCCGGGGAGTTGCCTGAGCTGGTGGCCGAAGTGGACACCGGCGGCGAGTGGCCTCGCCACTTCGCCCTCATCGGTGAGCACCTCTATGTCGCCGACGAGCGGGCGGACATGGTGCGGGTGTTCCGGCGCGACGCCGACACGGGCGTCCCGGAGGCGGTCGGCGAGCCGGTGCCGGTGCCGAGCCCGACATGCGTGCTGGCCTGAACGATGATTTAGAGACGTGAGTGCGGCACTGATTCGGCAACGCCACGGGGCTGCTGCGTCACTCTGTGTCGCGAAAAAGTGGTCAACTGTTTCTCCTCCGTAACTTTAGTCCGAACGGATGTGGCAGAGACGGCACCTAGTACGCAAGATGGTCACCGTGTCAGCAGGCCGCCATCGCATGCGTTCGAAACTCCACCTAGCCGCCGCCGCCGCAACGGCGGGGGTGCTCGTCGTGACGACGGGCGCGTGGTTCGGCTACCAGGAGTTGGTCCAGCCCAGCTGCTCGGGGGAGATCCGACTCGCCGTGGCGGTCGCATCCGAACTCGCGCCGGCGGTGGACGCCGCCGCGTCCCAGTGGGTCAAGGATGGCGCCGCGGTAGGCCCGACCTGCATCCGCGTCGACGTGTCCGCGTCCGACCCGGTCGACGTGGCGGCAGTGGTGGCGGCCAAGCACGGCGCTGTGTTGGCCGGCGTGGGGCAGGCCAGTGGCACCGCCGTCAGCCCTGACGTCTGGGTGCCCGACTCCTCGACCTGGCTGCTGCGGTTGAAGAAGGACGCGACAGCGTTCGCGCCGACAAACGGTCAGTCCATCGCGCGCAGCCCGATCGTCGTCGCGATGCCTGAGCCGATCGCCACGCGGCTGGGCTGGCCGGACAAGAAGTTCAACTGGACCGACCTGCTCAAGCAGGTCAACAACACCAGCGCGCCGCTGCGGACCGGGATCGTCGAGCCGACCCGCGACGCGGCGGGCCTGTCCGGTCTGCTCTCGCTGACCGCGGCCGCCAACGGCGCCGGCGGCGACGCCCAGCGCAACACCGTCGGCGCGCTCCGCGCACTGGCCACCGGGCGCTCCTCGCTCCGCAACGACCTGCTGGCCCGCTTCCCCACGGCCAACGACTCGACGTCCATCGCCAGTGGTCTCGGCGCGGCGGCCCTGTCCGAAGAAGACGTGATCGCGTACAACAGCAAGAAGCCGCCGGTGCCGCTCGCCGCGCTCTACATGGAGCCGGCGCCGATGCCGCTGGACTACCCGTACGCGGTGCTGCCCGGCATCGAGCCGAGCAAGGCGTCGGCCGCCAAGGTGCTGTTCGAGCTGCTCACCAGCCCGACCTTCCGTAACCGGCTCGCCGCGCAGTCGCTGCGCGCGCCGGACGGCAACTGGGGTGAGGGCTTCAAGGCGCCGCAGGGTGCTCCGAGCCCGTCCGGCGGCGCGCCCACCGCACCAGCGAACGGCGGCACCGCGGCGGGTGGCCTCGACCCGGCCGCCATCCAGCGGGTCGTCTCCAGCTGGTCGATCGCCACCCAGTCCGGTCGGATGCTGGCCGTCATCGACGTCTCCGGCTCGATGAAGGATCCGGTGCCCAGCGCCAACAACCGCAGCCGGGAAGAGGTCACCGTCGACGCGGCCCGCCGTGGCCTCGGCCTGTTCGACGACTCCTGGTCGATCGGCCTGTGGACCTTCTCCACCAGGCTCGTCGGCAACCGGGACTACCGGGAGCTGGTCCCGATCGGGCCGCTGTCCGGCCAGCGGGCCCAGTTGGAGGGCGCGCTCGCCACCGTCAAGCCTTCCAGCGGTGACACCGGCCTCTACGACACCATGCTGGCCGCGTACCAGGCCGTGCAGGAGAACTGGCAGCCCGGCCGGGTCAATTCGATCGTGCTGTTCACCGACGGCAAGAACGAGGACGACAACGGCCTCAACCAGCAGCAGCTGCTCGCCAAGCTCAAGCAGGTCGCCGACCCGGAGCGGCCGGTCCAGGTCATCATGATCGGTATCGGCGAGGGCGTCAGCAAGGCAGAGCTGGAGTCGATCACCAAGGTGACAGGTGGCGACGTCTTCGTCACCAAGGACCCGAGCGAGATCGGCAGCATCTTCCTCAGCGCCATCGCGCGGCGCCCGCCAGCACCGCGCTGATCCGACGCTCAGACGTCCAGGGGCCTGCCGTACCGTCGATTCGGTGTGGCGGGCCCCTTTTCGGCCACCAGGTTGTTGAAGAAAAGTGACGGCAATACGTCGGAAGCAATCGGCAGTCATAGTTGTCAAGGCAGGATGTCGACTGTTCCGGCATAGTCGGTCCGCCTCCGGTCCGACCCGTCGGCCGGGGCCATCCTGTACAGAGTGGGAGGGCCGGTGAGCGTGGCGACACTGTTGACCCCCGCCACGTCGGCGGAGCCGGATGGTCGACGCGCCGGGTTGGTGGCGCGCGCCGACGAACGGTCCTACGTCCGGGTCTTGGTGGTGCTGGACACCACCATCCTCATCATCGCGCTGTTGATCGGGTACGTCGCCCGTTTCGGTGACGACGAGCCGAGCGGCTCGGAGATCCCGTACGTGCTGGTCGCCCCCGGGTTGGTGCTGGCCTGGCTGATCTCGCTCAAGGCGCTCGGCTGCTACGACGACCGGGTGATCGGCTACGGGGCGGACGAGTACCGGCGGGTCAGCTCCGCCAGCCTGCGCCTGGCCGGCGCGATCGCGATCATCGGCTACATCGCCGACGTCGGCGTCTCCCGGGGCTTCCTGGGAATCTCCTTCGCGGTCGGCACCGTCGGGCTGGAGGTGGCGCGGTTCGCCGCCCGCAAGCGGCTGCACCGGGCCCGCTCGCTGGGCGCCGGCTGGTCCCGCAAGGTGCTGGTGGTCGGCGACACCGCCCACGTGTTGGAGTTGGTCCACACGCTGCGCCGCGAGCCGTACGCCGGCTACCAGGTGGTGGGTGCCTGCATCCCGGACGCGCTGCTCGCGCCGGTGGCGCAGCGGCTGGGTGACGTGCCGGTGGTGGGGTCGTTCCGGGGCATCCCGGAGGCCGCCACCGCGATCGGTGCCGACACGGTCGCGGTGACCGCCTCCGGTGAGCTGACCGCGACCCGGCTGCGCCGCCTCGGCTGGCAGTTGGAGGGGACCGGCATCGACCTGGTCGTGGCACCCGCGCTGACCGACGTCGCCGGCCCGCGCATCCACACCCGCCCGGTCGCCGGCCTGCCGCTGATCCACGTCGAGGCGCCCGAGTTCCGCGGGGTCCGCAAGCTGGTGAAGGGTCTCGTCGACAGGTCCGTCTCGTCGCTGGCGCTGGCGGTGCTGCTGCCGCTGATCGCGTTCATCGCGCTGGCCATCAAACTGGACAGCCGGGGCCCGGTGCTGTTCCGGCAGGTCCGGGTCGGCCGGGGCGGGCAGGAGTTCGGGGTGTTCAAGTTCCGCACCATGGTGGTGAACGCGGACGCGTTGCTCGCCGAACTGACCGCCCGCAACGAGACCGACGGCCTCATGTTCAAGATGCGCCACGACCCCCGGGTGACCCGCGTCGGCCGGCTGCTGCGCAAATGGTCACTGGACGAGTTGCCGCAGCTGGTCAACGTGCTGCTGGGCCAGATGAGCCTGGTCGGGCCCCGCCCGCCGCTGCCCTCGGAGGTGGCCCGCTACGACGGCGACGTTGCCCGACGGCTGCTCGTCAAGCCCGGCATGACCGGCCTGTGGCAGGTCAGTGGCCGCTCCGACCTGAGCTGGGAGGACGGCATCCGGCTCGACCTCTACTACGTGGAGAACTGGTCCCTCGCCGCCGACCTCACCATTCTCTGGAAGACCTTCGGCGCGGTGCTGAACGGCCGCGGCGCGTACTGACCGACGCTCACGCCTGCGGGCCGGTCCAGTCCAGGCAGACGACCACCGCGTCGTCGACCAGGTCACCGGCCACGAAAGCGCGCAGGTCACCGATCAGCGACCGGACGGCGTCCAGGGGTGCCATCGGCCCGGTCCGCCGCAGGAACCGGTCCAGTGCCGTCTCGCCGTAGCGCACGTGCTGACCGGTGGCCTCCACCACCCCGTCGCTGACCACGAAGACCCGGTCGCCGCGTTGCAGCGGGACCTTCTGCTCGTGGTAGTCGGTCGCCTCGAACATGCCCAGCGGGAACTGCGCCTCCAGGGGCTGCTCGGTGACGTCCCCGTCGCGGAGCAGGACCAGCCGGGGCGACCCGGCGTCCACGACTGTCATCATCCCGGAGCGCAGATCCAACTCCATCAGCAACGCGGAGAGGTGCTGCTCGCCCCGGTACAGGTCGTAGATGGCCTGATCGGCGAGGGCGGCCTGGTCGGCCAGGCCCAGCCCGGCCCGACGCGCGTTGCGCAGCGCGTGGGTGGCCAGGGAGGTGAGCAGGGAGGCGGCCACCCCCTCACCGGTGCCGTTGATTGTGGACAACCAGACCCGTTCCCCGTCGTCGGACCAGTCGAAGCTGTCACCGCGCACCGCGTACGCCGGCTCCAACTGCCCGGCCAGGCTGAACGAGGGACGGATCCGGCTGCGGCCGGGGAGCAGGTCCCACTGCATCTCGGCGGCCAGGGTGAGGCGTTGGGTGCGCCGGGCCGCCAGATAGACGTCGGTGCCGGCGGAGACCGCCGCCACCTCGTGGGCGAGCGCGGTGGCGATCTCGGCCAGCGCGGCGACGACGTCCTGGTCGTCCGGAACGGGTGACAGGCGCAGCACCCCTCGACGCTCGCCACGCATGGTGACGGGGAACCAGGCGGTGCCGTCGGCCAGTATCGGCGACTGGTGGTCGAAGGCGCGCCAGGCCGGGTGCCCGGGGCTGGTGATCGAGTCGTCGTCGCCGAGTGGCAGCAGCTCCGCGATCCGGTAGTCGACCTGATAGAGCTCGACGTCGGTGATCCCGTACGACTGGGCGAGCACGTCACCGATACCACCGACGAGCCGGTCAGCTGGTGTCTCGTTCAGGGCACGTCGTGCCCGATTGACCGGTTCGCTCATCGTCAGTCCTTCGCTGAAAGCTCGACTACCAGGAGGTTCGGAGTACTCTCGGGCCACCATGGCCGAACTGAACCGTCCGACGGACCCTGAGACGAGTATGGCCGCCGCGCTGGATGCGGCGGCCGCTGCCCTGCTGGGTATCTGGGAGTCTGCCCGGGAGGGGACCTCCAACCGCGTGTCCGGTGCCCAGTTGCGGGCGGTGATGGTGGTGGAGCAGTACGACGGGATCAACCTGCGTCGGCTCGCCACCCGACTCGACATGCTGCTCAGCTCCGCCAGCCGTCTCTGCGACCGGCTGGTCGCCGCCGGCATGCTGGAGCGCGAGCCGGGCCGCTTCGACCGGCGGGAGATCTCGCTGCACCTCACCCCGGAGGCCCGCCGGCTCGTCGCCGAGCTGCGGGCCGACCGCCAGGGCCAACTCGCCGTGGTGCTGGCCGGGATGAGCCGGGAGGGCCGCGACGCGCTGCTGCAGGGGATGCGGGAGTTCGACGAGACGGCCCGCCGCCAGCAGGCGCAGAACGCTCCGGCTTCGGACGAGTCGACGGGCCAGGGAGACTGGCCGGACGACCCGGACCGGCCCGGTGGACGGTCGGAGGACTGGTCGGGCGATTCGGGTCGGCAGTCCCGGACGGGGTGGGCGGGTTCGTCGGGCGGTACGGAACGCTCGGTCGGCACCACCAGGGACTGGCCGGCCGGCGGGCCGCCGGTGGCGCGTACCGCCTGATCGAGCCGGCCGGGTGAGCGCCCGTCGGTCATGCCGAGGCGCTCACGGCCAGCATCGCGATGTCGTCGTGGGCCTGCCCGCCCAGCCAGTCGTCGACCGCGCGGAGCACCCGGTCGATCAACACCGCCGGCGGTTGCCCGGCCGCCGACGCGAGCACGGCCCGCAGCCGGGCCTCGCCGAACATCGCCGCCTCGCGCGGACCGCGCGCCTCGGTCACCCCATCGGTGTACGCGAGCAGCAGATCGCCCGGATCGAGGTGCACCCGGGTCTCGGCGAACCGTGCGGTCGTCAGCGCCCCCACCGGCATGCCACCGACCGGGACCGGGGTGACAGCGCCGTCGGCGGTGACCAGCAGTGGCGCCGGGTGCCCCCCGCCGGCGATCCGGACGTCCAGCCCGGCTGGCCCCCGATTCAGCGAACCGAGCAACAGGGTGGTGAACTGGTTGCGCCGTGCCGCGTCCGGCGCGTCGAACAGCGCCTGGTTGAGCAGGTGGATCAGCTCCAGTGGGCGTTGCTCGACGAGCCGCAGCGTCTGCAACGACTGGCGGACCCGGCCGGTCAGCACGGCCGCGCCAACGCCCTTGCCGCACACGTCGCCGAGCGCGAACAGGGCACCGCGCGGGTGCGGAAACACCTCGTAGAAGTCGCCACCGATGCGCAGGGTGTCGCCCGCTGCCCGGTAGCCGCCGGCAAGGGTCACGCCGGGCACGACGGGCAGCTCGGGCGGGAGCAGACTGGTTTGCAGCACCCGGGCCAGGTGGGCCTGCTCACCGTGCAGGTCGGCGGTGGCCAGCGCGGCACCCGCGCGGGCGGCGAACTCCCGGGCCAGCTCCACGTCGCGCCTGTCGAAGCCGGCCCGCCCGGGCCGACGGATGAGCAGCAGCACACCGGCCGACCCGCTGGCGCTGAGCAGCGGGCTGACCAGCACCATGCCCGGCGGGCCGAACTTGGGCGGCAGCAGGTCGGCCAGGTCGGTGAGCGAGGCGTCCGGCCAGGGGCCCGGCTCGGCCCGGTCGCCGGCCAGCGCCTCGGCCAGCCCGGGCACGGAGTTGGTCAGCGCGGGACTGGCCAGCCCGGTGACCGGGGCGGGTTCGCCGTCGGCGTACCGGATCCAGCGGGGTTGCGGCTCGACCGGCGCGGACGGTCGGGGCAGTGCCACGGCGACGTCGGCCAGGTAGGGGACGGCGAGCGTGGTGGTGGCCAGGAGGACCTGGTCGCGGTGCAGAGCCAGCGCCAGCCGACTGCCGGCCTGGGCGAGGAACGCGGTGCGGGAGCGTTCGGCGAGCAGGGCGTCGGCGCGGGCGTGCTCCTCGGTTGTGTCGCGGACATACCACGCCCATCGGGAGCCGGCGAGTTGCCGCCGGATGCCGCGCAGTCGCCGGCCGTGGTGGTCGGCGTCGAAGCGGTCAGCGCCGCTGGCGACAGCCCGGGCCAGGGCTGCCACCGAGCAGCCGGCCAGCTCGGTGCCGGCGTCGATCTCCGGGATCAGCTCGGCCGCCATGGCGTTGACCAGTGTGACCCGACCGGTCCCGTCAGTTGTCAGCACGGCCTCGGCGAGCCCGTCGAGCAGCTCGCGGGCCAACCGTTCGTCGGCCGGCAACGGGGTGCCGCCGGGTTGCTGCGTCGTGGTCACCGCCGGACGCCGGCGCGCGTCTGACGACGTGTGCGCATGCTGCTTCTCGACTCCTCACCGGGGATCGTTGCCTGGGAGCAAGGGTACCGATTCTCCCCGACAGCGGCGCACGGTGCGGGGTGGCGATCAGCCGGAGCGGGCCAACCAGCCGGCGGGCTGAGCGACGATCCGACGGGCCACCGAGCCGGCGGCGCCTACCGCGGCGGCCTCCGCGCCGAGCGTCGACGGGCGGACCGTGACCGGCGACCAGGCAGCGGTGAGCACCCGGGCGTCGATCTCGGCGAGGACCGGGGGGCACAGCCAGGGTGCGAGCGCCGCGTAACCGCCACCGAGCACCACGGTGTCCAGGTCGAGCAGGTTGACGACGCTGGCCACCGCGACACCGAGCGCCGTTCCGGCGTCGTGCAGCGCCCGCAGCGCGTCGGCGTCGCCGGCCTCGGCCAGCTCGGCCAACCGGGCCGTCGCGGTGTCCGCGGGAAGCTCCGCCCGGGCCAGCCCGGCGGCGGCCACTATCGCCTCCTGGCCGGCGTACTGCTCCAGGCAACCCTGCCCACCGCAGCGGCACGGACGGCCCTCGGGGTGCACCGGAAGGTGCCCGATCTCGCCGCTCCACCCGCGTACGCCGCGAAACAGCGCGCCGTCCAGCACGATGCCGGCGCCGATGCCCACCTCTCCGGAGATGTGCAGGAAGCTGGACGGGCCGGGTGGCTGGGAGTGCAGTTCGCCGAGCGCGGCGAGGTTGGCCTCGTTGTCCACCACCAGTGCGGGGACGCCGGGCACCTGCTCGATCAGCGGAGGGTGCGCGGCGAGCAGCGCGGGCACCGGCACGTCCCGCCAGCCGAGGTTCGGCGCGAGCCGGACCAGCCCGGCGTCGTCCACCAGGCCGGGCACCGCGAGCGCGGCCCCGACCAGGGTGAGGCCGTGCCCCGCAGCGTCCTCACGGGCTGCCCCGGCCATCTCGACCAGGAGCGCCAGGGCATCGGCGGGGGGCACCGGACGCAGGTCGGCCCGGTGCACAGTGCGATGCCGGACCTGGCCGGCGAGGTCCACCACGCAGACCGCCAGGTAGTCCACGTTGACCTCCAGGCCGAGCCCGGCCGGCCCCTGATCGGCCAGGACCAGTCCGCGTGCCGGGCGGCCGGCGCCCGAGCGGGGCGCGGGGTCGGACTCACTGACCAGCCGGCCGGCGAGCAGGTCCTCGACCACCGCTGACACCGTGGCTCTGGTCAGGCCGGTAGCGGTCGCGAGGTCGGCCCGGGAGGGAGGTCGGTCGGCCGTGGCGATCCGGCCGAGGACCAGGGCGAGGTTGAGCTCGCGCAGGCTGCCCTGACGGACTGCGCCGGCCGGGGCGTGGGTGAGGCTCACCCCTTGACAGTGCCATAGGGTGGGCAAATAATTCAATCGCTGAACAAATAGCGGACAACACCACCCCGGAGGTCGCTCATGGCACCCCGTCCCACCCCCGCCGACAAGTTCTCCTTCGGGCTCTGGACCGTGGGCTGGCAGGCCCGTGACCCGTTCGGTGACGCCACCCGTCCCGAGCTCGACGCTGTCGAGGCGGTGCACCGGCTCGCCGAGCTGGGCGCGTACGGCATCACCTTCCACGACGACGACCTGATCCCGTTCGGCGTCGACGCGGCCACCCGTGACCAGCACATCGCCCGGTTCCGCAAGGCCCTCGACGAGACCGGCCTCGTGGTGCCCATGGTCACCACCAACCTCTTCACCCACCCGATCTTCAAGGACGGCGGCTTCACCAGCAACGACCGCGACGTCCGTCGCTTCGCGCTGCGCAAGGTGCTGCGCCAGGTCGACCTCGCCGCCGAGCTGGGCGCCAGCACCTTCGTCATGTGGGGTGGCCGCGAGGGCTCCGAGTACGACCTCGCCAAGGACGTCCAAGCCGCCCTGGACCGCTACCGCGAGGCGGTGGACCTGCTCACCCAGTACTCCATCGACAAGGGCTACAACCTGCGGTTCGCCCTGGAGCCCAAGCCCAACGAGCCGCGCGGCGACATCCTGCTGCCGACCATCGGGCACGCGCTCGGCTTCATCTCCCAGCTGGCCCACCCGGAGCTTGTCGGCCTCAACCCGGAGGTCGGCCACGAGCAGATGGCCGGGCTCAACTACGCCCACGGCATCGCCCAGGCGCTCTGGCAGGGCAAGCTGTTCCACCTGGACCTCAACGGCCAGCGCGGCATCAAGTACGACCAGGACCTGGTCTTCGGTCACGGTGACCTGATGAACGCGTTCGCCCTGGTGGACCTCCTGGAGAACGGCGGCCCCAACGGCGGGCCGGCCTACGACGGGCCGCGGCACTTCGACTACAAGCCCTCCCGCACCGAGGACATGGACGGGGTGTGGGCCTCTGCGGCGGCCAACATGAGCACCTACCTGCTGCTCAAGGAGCGCGCTGCCGCGTTCCGCGCCGACCCCGAGGTGATCGAGGCGCTCGCCACCAGCAAGGTCGGCGAGCTGAGCACGCCGACGCTCGGCGACGGCGAGGGCTACGAGGAGTTCCTGGCCGACCGGTCCGCGTTCGAGGATGTCGACGTCGATGCTGTGGCCGCCCGCGGCTTCGCCTTCGTCCGGCTGAACCAGCTCGCCGTCGAGCACCTGCTCGGCGCCCGCTGAGGCCCCGCCATGCCGTTGGTCGCAGGCGTTGACTCGTCCACCCAGTCCTGCAAGGTGGTGATCCGGGACGCGGAGACCGGCGCCCTGCTCCGGCAGGGCCGGGCACCGCACCCGGACGGCACGGAGGTCGACCCGGAAGCCTGGTGGCAGGCGCTACGCAGCGCCGCCGACCAGGCCGGCGGGTTGGCCGACGTGGCGGCGATCTCCGTCGCCGGCCAGCAGCACGGCATGGTGTGTCTCGACGAGGACGGCCGGGTGGTCCGCCCGGCACTGTTGTGGAACGACACCCGGTCCGCCGACGCCGCCGCCGACCTCGTCGAGGAGGCCGGCGGCGGCTCGGCCGGGAGCCGGTTCTGGGCCGAGGCCACCGGCAGCGTTCCGGTGGCCAGCTTCACCATCACGAAGCTGCGGTGGCTGGCCAGGCACGAACCGGAGCTGGCCGCCCGGGTGGCCGCCGTCTGCCTGCCCCACGACTGGCTGACCTGGCGGTTGGCCGGCGCACCGGGGTTGGGCGCGCTGCGTACCGACCGGGGTGACGCCAGCGGTACTGGTTACTGGTCGCCGGCGACCGGCGACTACCGACTGGACCTGCTGGAGCGGGGCTTCGGTCGACGGTTGGTGGTGCCCGAGGTGCTCGGCCCGGCCGAGTCGGCGGGGAAGCTCGCCGACGAGCTGGGCGGGCCGGGCAGTGCGCTGCTCGGCGCGGGCACCGGGGACAACGCCGCCGCCGCGCTGGGTGTCGGCGCCGGCCCGGGTGACGTGGTCGTCTCGATCGGCACCTCCGGCACCGTGTTCAGCGTCGCCGACGTGCCGGCCGCCGACGAGAGCGGTGCCGTGGCGGGCTTCGCCGACGCGTCCGGCCGTTTCCTGCCCCTGGTCTGCACGCTCAACGCGGCCCGGGCGCTGGACGCCGCCGCCGCGATGCTCGGCGTCAACCTGGACGAGCTGGCCGAGCTGGCCCTCTCCGCGCCTGCCGGGGCGGACGGGCTGGTCATGGTGCCCTACCTGGAGGGTGAGCGGACGCCGAACCGGCCGCTCGCCACCGGCGCGGTGCACGGCCTGACACTGCGTACGTCGACTCCCGCGCACCTGGCGCGGGCCGCCGTGGAGGGCATGCTCTGCGCGCTCGCCGACGGGCTGGACGCGTTGACCGCGCAGGGTGCCACCGCCCGCCGGGTCATCCTGGTCGGCGGCGGGGCCAGGTCGGCCGCGGTGCGTCAGATCGCCCCGCAGGTCTTCGGCTGCCCGGTCGTCGTCCCGCCGGCCGGGGAGTACGTCGCCGACGGCGCCGCCCGGCAGGCCGCCTGGGTCGCCCTGGGTGGTGCCGCGGCGCCGGTCTGGACTGTCGAGGGCACCGAGGAGTACGCGGCGGCTGCCGTTCCCGCCGTCCGCGACCAGTACGCCGCGGCTCGCGGGTTGGTGCTCGACCGGCGCTGAGCGTCGGGCTCGACGCGGGTGGGTGCCGGTCGATGGTGACCGGCACCCACCCGCGTGACGACCGCCTCCACGCAGTCTGGTTGGCTGCCGGTCATGACGGTGACCAGTGGCGGGCCCGGCCTACGCCCGCACGGTCGGGGCGGTGGGTCGGCGCACCGGTTGTACAGCGTCGTGGTGTTCGTGCTGCTCGCCTCCCTGGACAACGTGGCGATCGGGCTGGTCCCCCCGCTGTACGGCCCGATCTCCGACGCGTTCGACGTGTCCGGGCGGCTGCTCGGCGTGGTCACCGCGGTCAGCTTCCTGGTCAGCGCGGTCGCGGCGGTCGGCTGGGCGTACGTCGGGGACCGCACCAACCGCAAACCACTGCTCATGGTGGGCACACTGCTCTGGGCGGCCGGCACCGGCGGTAGCGCGCTCGCCGGCGGCTACCTGACGTTCCTGGCCGCGCAGCTGGTCGCTGCGGTCGGCCTCGGCGCGGTCGGCTCGGTGGGCTTCTCCGTGGTCACCGACCTGATCTCACCGACCCGGCGCGGACTGGTGATGAGCTTCTGGGGGCTCTCCCAGGGGGTCGGTACCCTCGCGGGCACCCTCGTCGGCGGGCTGCTCGGGGCTGCCGACTGGCGGCGGCCGTTCCTGCTGTTGACCGGCGTCGGCCTGGTCGCCACAGTGGCATACCTGTTCACGTACGACGTCCGGCGTGGCCAGAGCGAGCCGGAACTGGCCGGCAGGTTGGACGTCGGCGCCGAGTACGACTACCGGATCAGCCGCGCCGACCTGCCGCGCATCCTGGCTCGGCGGACCAACCGGTGGCTGATCCTGCAGGGTCTTACCGCGCAGGCCGCGTTCGGTTCGCTGGTCTGGCTGCCGGTGCTGTTCGCCGAACGGGCCGAGGCCCAGGGTTACTCCACGTCGACAGCTGTGGTGGTGGGCAGCGTCTTCGCCACCCTGTTCCAGCTCGGTGGGGTGCTGTCCATCGTGGGCGGGCTGATCGGCGACGCCGTGCAACGGCGTACGCCGCGAGGGCGGGCACTCGTCGCCTCGATCGGCATCCTCGCCGCGCTGCCGTTCTACCTGGTGTTGTTCTTCGTGCCGGTGACCATCGACGTGCCGGACGGCGCGAGTGGCGGCGCGGTGGTCGGTGCGGTACTGGCCAGTGTGTTCACCGAGCCGTCCGTCGGGCTGAGCCTGCTCACCGCCATCGTTGCGCTCGCGTTGACCTCGGCCAACTCGCCGAACTGGTTCGCGTTGATCGCCGACGTGAACCCGCCGGAGCACCGGGGCACCGTCTACAGCCTGGGCAACCTGGTCAACGGGGTCGGTCGTGCGGCCGGCAACGGTCTGGTCGGGGTGGCCTTCCAGGCACTGCGAGCGGCATTCCCGCCACCGCTGAACTTCGCCGTCGGGCTGGCCGCGTTCCAGCTCTTCTTCATCCCGACCGGTGTCATGTACTGGCTCGCCTCGCGAACCTCGCCGGCGGACATCGACAACGTCCACGACCTGCTACACACCCGAGCCGAGCACCTCTGACCCCACCCCGCCCCGTCCCACCCCACCCCGCCCCACCCCGTCGATCATGGAGTTGTGGTGGGTGACAATTAACCCGTAAGGCACCAAGCCGGGCACCATAACTCCATGATCGACGGGCCGGACCGCCCCCCGTCCCGCGATCTTGCGCTTACTGACTTGACAAAGGCGGGCATTGAACCCATACCGACGACCGAAACTGCAAGATCGGCGCGGTGCGGCGTCGGGGGACACATTCGGGGTGCGGTACCGAGGACCTGGGCGTCCCCGCACGGTCGGCGCCACTCAAGATCGCGCTACTTCCTGGTTCTAGTTGCCTTCCGGCGGGCCGAGGCCACTGCATCCTGGAAGTAGTGCGATCTTGAGGGCGCGGGGCGCGGGGCGCGGGGCGCGGCGGGCGGGCGGCGGGCGGGCGGCGGGCGGGCGTGAATCGTTTACGGCATCAGCTCCATAGCGAGCCGGCCCACACCGACCGGCCCGCCCGCGAGTACCGCCGAACGGGCCGGTCGGCGCTGGGTCAGCCGTGCAGCCAGACGGTCACGTCGGCCGGGACCGTGCCGTCGTCGTCCAGGGGAGCGCTGGCGGCGAGCACCTCGGCGCCGGCCGGCACCGGCACCGGGGCGGCACCGAAGTTGGTCAGCACAGTCAGCTCACCGTTGCGGAAGCTCAGCACCTCGTCGCCGGAGGACAACCACTCCAGGGTGCCGCGACCCAGCCCGTGGGCACGGCGCAACCGCAGCGCCGCGCGGTACAGCTCGTACGTCGAACCGGGCACGTCGCGTTGGCGGTCCAGCGCGTACTCCGCCCAGAGCGCGGGCTGCGGCAGCCAGCTCGCGTCGGTCGGCCCGAAGCCGTACGACGGGGCGTCGGCCTCCCACGGGATCGGCACCCGGCAGCCGTCCCGGCCGCGCTGGGTGTGCCCGCTGCGCGCCCAGGTCGGGTCCTGCCGGGCCTCGTCGGGCAGGGTGGTGTGCTCGGGCAGCCCCAGCTCCTCGCCCTGGTAGAGGTACGCCGAGCCGGGCAGGGCCAGCATCAGCAGGGTGGCCGCCCGGGCCCGGCGCAGACCGAGTGCGGCGTCCGGCTGCGGGTCGCCGATGCCGATGCCGTTGGGGCGTACGGTGCCGATCGGCAGGCCGAGCCGGGAGGCGTGCCGCACCACGTCGTGGTTGGACAGCACCCAGGTGGTCGGCGCGCCGACCGAGTCGGTCGCCTCCAACGAGCGGGTGATCACCGCGTACTGGGCCGGTGCGGTCCACGCGGCGAGGAGGTACTCGAAGTTGAACGCCTGGTGCATCTCGTCCGGGCGGACGTAGCGGGCCAGCCGCTCGGCCGGCTCCACCCAGGCCTCGGCGACCAGCACCCGCTCACCGGGGTAGCTGTCCAACACCTGCCGCCACTGCCGGTAGATCTCGTGTACGCCCTCCTGGTCCCACATCGGCGGGCGGGGCTTGTCGATCTCGTTGCCGGAGAGGATCTCCTGCGGCTCCTGCCAGTCGGCCAGGTCGGCCTGCTTGATGAGGCCGTGCGCCACGTCGACCCGGAAGCCGTCCACGCCGCGGTCCAACCAGAAGCGCAGCACGTCCAGGAACTCCGCGTGCACCTCCGGGTTGTCCCAGTTGAGGTCGGGCTGCCCGGTGTCGAACAGGTGCAGGTACCACTGGCCGGGCTGACCGTCCGCGTCGACCGTCCGGGTCCAGGCCGGGCCACCGAAGACGCTCTGCCAGTCGTTCGGCGGCTGGTCGCCGCCGGGGCCGCGGCCGTCGCGGAAGATGTACCGCGACCGTTCCGGGCTGCCGGGCGCGGCCGGCAGCGCGGCCTGGAACCAGCGGTGCGCCGAGGACGTGTGGTTCGGGACCAGGTCGACGATCACCCGCAGGTTGCGGGACCGGGCCTCGGCGATCAGCTTGTCCGCGTCGGCGAGGGTGCCGAACAGCGGGTCGATGTCACGGTAGTCGGCCACGTCGTAGCCGGCGTCGGCCTGCGGCGAGGGATAGAAGGGGGACAGCCACACCGCGTCCACGCCCAGCTCGACCAGGTGGTCGAGGCGGGCGGTGATGCCGGGCAGGTCACCGATGCCGTCCCCGTCCGAGTCGGCGAACGAGCGGGGGTAGATCTGGTAGATGGAGGCCTCGGTCCACCAGCCGGTGGCCGGGTGACCGGAGGGGGTCTGCTGCGTCGGGTCGGTGTTCAGGGTCGTCTCCCGTGTTGCGGTGTGTGGATTTCAGTGTGCCCGGGGCGGTGCGGTCGAGTCCCGGACCACCAACCGAGTGGGCAGGACCACCGGAGTGTCGCAACCGGCGCCCCGTTGACTGACGATGGGGCTCGGCGGCCGGGCCCCGAGCGGGTCGAGCAGCATCTGGGCGGCCAGCCGGCCCTGCTCGGCGGCGGGCTGGGCGACGGTGCTGAGCCCGAGCA
Source organism: Micromonospora trifolii (assembly GCF_022229005.1). GTDB lineage: Bacteria > Actinomycetota > Actinomycetes > Mycobacteriales > Micromonosporaceae > Micromonospora > Micromonospora trifolii. The sequence continues at coordinate 97,287 of NZ_JAKKFD010000013.1, read as the reverse complement.
CACCGGCCAGGTCGTGGTCGTCGATGCCGACCACGCTGACGTCCTGCGGCACCCGCAGTCCGACGTCGCGCAGGGCGGTCATCGCGCCCATCGCCATCTCGTCGCAGGCGGCGACGATCGCGGTCGGCGGTTCGCCGCGGGCCAGCAGCTCGGCGGTGGCCCGGTTGCCGCCGTCGATGGTGAAGGTGGACTCGATGTCCAGGGTGGGGTCGGGTCGTAGGCCGGCGGAGCGCAGCGCCGCCTGGTAACCCCGGCGTCGGTCGAGGTGGGTGGTGAAGGCCAACTCGTCGTCCGGGTCGCCGGAGATGTGGGCGATCCGGTGATGGCCGAGGTCGATCAGATGCTTGGTCGCTACCCGCGCGGCCGCCACGTCGTCGATCCGTACGCACGGCCAGTTGGGCACTCTGCTGCCCGAGCTGATGGTGACGCCGGGCAGTTCCAGCGTGGCCAGCGCGGTCAGGTCGGCCGGACGCAGGGGCGTGGCGACCAGCATCATGGCGTCCACCCGCTTGTGCAGGTTCGCCGTACGCAGGACCCGCTGGCGGACCTGTTCCCGGCCGCCCAGGTTGTAGAGCAGCAGGTCGTAGCCGGACTGGTGGAGGTACTCCTCGACCGCCTCGACGACGGTGCTGAAGAACCAGCGGGTGATCCGGGGGACGACCACCGCTACCGTGCCGGTTCGACCGCCGGCGAGCCGGGACGCGCTCGGTGAGACTTCGTAGTCGAGTTGCTCGGCGGCGGCGAGAACCCGGCGTCGGGTGGCGGCCGAGACCGTCGGTAGTCCGCGTAGCGCCCGCGAGACGGTGGCCGTGGACACTCCGGCCAGCCGGGCCACATCATCGATCCTCGTCACGGTTTCCCCCGCTCGGTGCCCGGAGCGTCCGCCGCCGCCCGAGGGGCCGGGCGGCGGCGGACGCGCTGGTCAGCCCTTGACGCTGCCGGCGAGTAGACCTCGCACGAAGAAGCGCTGCAGGGACAGGAACACGATGAGCGGTATGACGATGCTGACGAACGCGCCGGCGGTCAGGCGCTGCCACTCGTTGCCCCGGGTGCCGGCCATCTCGGCGAGCCGGACGGTGAGCGGAGCCGTCTCGTCGCCGCCGCCCGCGAAGATCAGCGCCACCAGCAGGTCGTTCCAGACCCAGAGGAACTGGAAGATGCCGAACGCCGCCAGCGCCGGGGTGATGAGCGGCAACACGATGGTGCGGAAGATCTTCGGGTGGGTTGCCCCGTCGACCCGGGCCGCCTCCATCAGGTCGCCCGGCAGTTGCGAGATGAAGTTGTGCAGCAGGAAGACGGCGAACGGAAGCGCGAAGCAGGTGTGCGCGAACCACACCTGGGCGAACTTCTGCTCGTCGACCAGGTCCCAGGCCGGCATCAGTGTGACGCCGCCGAGGCTGACCCCGGTGGAGAAGAACCTCAGCAGCGGCACCAGGGCCATCTGCAGCGGCACGATCTGCAACGCGAAGATCGCGATGTAGAGCCAGTCCCGGCCACGGAACTTGATCCACGCGAGCGCGTACGCGGCGAGGGACGCGAAGGCGAGCGGGAAGAGCACCGACGGGATGGTGATCGCCAGCGAGTTGATGAAGGAGCCGGCGAGCTGCCCGGAGGACGCCGACCGCCCGAACAGGACCTGCTCGTAGTTCTCGAAGGTGAACTGCGGGTTGGTGAACGAGGTCCACCAGCCGGTGGTCTTGATCTCGTCCTCCGGGCGGAGGGAGGAGACGAGCAGGCCGAAGGTCGGGATGGTCCAGACCACCGCGATGACGATCGAGACGAGCGTCGCGGTGCGGCTGTTCAACCGCTTGCGGACCCGGCCGGCCTTGGTGGTCGGGGTGCCGTCGGTCTTCTGGGTGCCGGCGGCGACGGTGGGCGTTGCGGTGGTCATCTCAGCCCTCCCGCTGTTGACGGAGGTTACGGATCTGGTAGATCACGACCGGGATGACCAGGATGAAGAGGAAGACCGCGAGCGCGGAACCCCGCCCGTTCTCGCTGTACCGGAACGCCTGGTTGTACATCTCGTTGGCGATCACGCTGGTGTCGTAGTTGCCGTTCGTCGAGGTCCGGACGATGTCGAAGACCTTGAGCGTGGCGATGGTGAGGGTCACCATCACGACGATCAGCGCCGGTCGGATGCTCGGCATGGTGATCTGCCAGAACATCTGCCACGGGCTGACCCCGTCGAGCCGGGCGGCTTCGACGATGTCGCCGGGAATCGCCTTGATCGCGGCGGAGAGCACCACCATGGCGAAACCGGCCTGGATCCAGATCATGATGACGATGAGCAGCAGCGTGTTCAGTGGCGATTCGAGCAGCCACTGCTTGGGCTCACCGCCCAGGCTGACCACGATCTGGTTGAGCAGACCGATCTGGTCGCCCTCACCTCGGTAGGCGTAGACGAACTTCCAGATGATGCTGGCGCCGACGAAGGAGATGGCCATCGGCAGGAAGATCAGTGATTTGGCCACGGCCTCCAACCGGGCCTTGTCCACCAGTACGGCGTAGATCAGGCCGAACCCGGTCGCCACCAACGGGACCAGGAGCACCCAGATCAGGGTGTTGATCAGGACCCGGACGATCGCGTCGTCGGAGAACATCCAGCCGAAGTTGTCCAACCCCACCCACTCGCTGCTGTCCCTGTTCATCAGGGAGAGCAGCACGGTGCGGATGGCCGGCACTACCAGTCCGATGGTGAGCAGCAGCAGCGTCGGCAGCAGGAAGAAGATCGCGAAGATTCCCTCCCGCTGCTTGGGTCGGCGGGGCAGTGGCGCCCCGCTCACCGAGGCGGCGACGAGCTGCGCCTCCCGCCGACGGGCGAACCAGGCCGGCACCACGTCGAGCAGCAGCAGCAGACCGCCCACCACCACCACGAAGGCGACCAGCCCGTACATCAGCATGAGGAACTTCGGCTGCTGATCGGCGAAGTCGAACTTCATCAACCCTCCCTTCCGGGTCCACCTCGGCCGGTGGCCCGGCCCGCGAACGCGGACCGGGCCACCGCCGGGATCACTTAGGCCAGCTGCTCTCGATGCCCTGGAGCACCGGGGCGGTCGCCTTGCCGTTCAGCCACTCGACCATGCCCTTCCAGAACGTTCCCGCGCCGACGGCAGCCGGCATCAGGTCGGATCCGTCGAAGCGGAAGGTGCCCGTCTTGTCCTGGAGGATCTGGACGGAGAGCTTGTCGATCGGGCTGGCGACGTTGGCGATGTCCAGCTTGTTGTTCGCCGTGACCCAGTTGCCGAGCTTCGCGCGGCTGTTCACGTACTCAGCCGAGACGAGGTAGGTCTGCACGGCCTGGACCTCGGGACGGTCGGCGTAGCCGACGACGAACTCGCCAGCGCCCAGCACCGGCTTGCCCTTGGCCGGGTCGATGGCCGGGAAGTAGAAGGCGAACGCGTCGCCGTCCTCGGCCACCTTGGTGCCCTCGGGGAACTGGTTGGCGTAGAACGACGCCTGTCGGTGCATCGCGCACTTGCCGGTGGTCACCGGCAGGCCCGCCTCCTGGAAGGCGGTGGTGGTGATGCTCTTGACGCCGCCGAAGCCGCCGTTGACGTACTTGTCGTTCTTGAGGATGCTGCCGGCGCGGTCGACCGCGTCGACGATCTTCGGGTCGTTGAACGGGATGGCGTGGGTGGTCCACTGGTCGTAGACCTCGGGACCCTGCGTACGCAGGACCACGTCCTCGATCCAGTCGGTGGCCGGCCAGCCGGTGGCGTCACCGGACTCGACGCCCGCGCACCACGGCTTGGTGCCGCTGGCGGCGATCTTGTCGCTCAGGGCGATGAGCTGGTCCCAGGTGGTCGGAACCTCCCAGCCCTTCTCCTTGAACGTCTTCGGCGAGTACCAGACGAAGGACTTCACGTTGGCGCCGAGCGGCACGCCGTAGAGCGTCCCGTTCACGGTGCCGTACTTCAGCCAGTCGGCCGGCATGTTCTGCTCGGCCAGGGCCTTGGTGTCGGCACCGAGGGACTTCAGCTTGCCGGCGTCCGCGAAACGCTTCACCAGGCCCGGCTGCGGCACGAAGGCGATGTCGGGGGCGTTGCCACCGTCGACCCGGACGGGGAGCTGCGCCTCGAACTCGCCGCTGCCCTCGTAGTCGATCTCGATGCCGGTGCACTCGGTGAACTGCGACCAGGACCGCTCGAGCAGGTCGGCCTCGGCGTCACGGATGGACGCGTAGATGGAGACCTTCTTGCCGTCGTGGCCCTCGTACTTGTCGTATGCGGCGCACTCCGCGGAGCCCGCATTGCTGCTCTTCTTGTCGTCGCCGGTACCGCAGGCGGTGGCGCTGAGCGCCAGCCCGAGTACACCGGCGATCACGAAGGCCTGGCGTGGTCTGGTAAAGACCGCCATGCCGTCCTCCTTCCTAGCCGGCGCGGTCGTGCTGGTGACCTGTCGCCGGTCCGATTGGGCGTGCACACATGTAAGCGCTTGCATCCGGCCCGGTCCACCCCCTGTCAGACACGAGCGAGTAACAATCCGGAAACCTGCGGGCTGCCTGGTGGGCGCGCTCCCGGGACAAGCTGGGGACTCTTTCGAAGATTGACGATATCTGTCAGGCTGAGCACACCGGATCGAAGGTTTTCGACATAGGAGGAGCTGTATGCGAAAGCGGTGGATCAGCCTGCTGGTGACGGGTCTCTTCGTCGGGGGAGCGCTGGTGCCAGCGACTCCGGCCCTGGCCGCGCCGACCTTCAAGGTGCCGTTCCCGTGCGGCCAGTCCTGGTCCGGGCAGACCCGGTCGGACCACAGCCCGGCGTACGCCGTCGACTTCAACCGCACCGACGACAACGGCGACCCGGTGGTCGCCAGCGCCCCCGGCACCGTCGACCGGGTGACCGACCTCGGTGGCACCAGCTACGGCAAGTACGTCCGGATCAACCACGGCGGCGGTTACAGCACCTACTACGCGCACCTCAACGGCTTCAACGTCTCGGTCGGGCAGACGGTCGGATACGGCAAGGTGCTCGGCTGGGTCGGCAGCACCGGAGGCTCGACCGGGCCCCACCTGCACTACGAGCAGCGCCTCAACGGCGCCGACATCCAGGTCCGCTTCAACGGCACCCTGGGGCTGTACTGGGGCACCAGGAGCTACGCCAGTGACAACGGATGCTCCTCGGGCAGCGGCAACGGCACTGTCGACACCAGCGGCACGCCACTGACCGTCCGCTCCGGCCCCGGCACCGGTTACGCCTCGGTGGGCACCGTCGCCGACGGCACCCGGGTGACCATCGCCTGCCAGACCAGCGGCACCACTGTCACCGGCACGTACGGCACCAGCTCGATCTGGGACCGGATCGGCTCCGGCCGCTACATCGCCGACGCGTACGTGTACACCGGCTCCGACGGCTACATCCCCGGCGTGCCCCGCTGCTGACCGGACCACGGTCCCCGGCGGCCACCGCCGCCGGGGACCGCTCGGTCAGTTGTTCAGCTGCCAGATCGACAGGTTCAGCGCCGCGGCGAAGGTGACCCAGGCCCAGTACGGCAGCAGCAGGGCCGCCGCCACCCGGGACACCCGGGCGAACAGCACCACTGTCAGGCCGATGGCCAGCCACATCAGCACGATCTCGGCGAACGCCAGCCCGTACTGCCCCGCGCCGAAGAACAGCGGGGTCCAGATCGCGTTGAGCACGAGCTGGGCGGTCCACGCCCAGAGGGCGGGGGAGAAGCCGACCCGGCGCCACACCAGCCAACCGGCCACCGCGATCAGCGCGTAGAGCAGCGACCAGACCGGGCCGAAGAGCCACGAGGGCGGGGCCCAGCCGGGCTGCCGCAGGCTCGCGTACTCCTCGGTGGTGCCCTGCACGCCCAGCCCGCCGATCGCGGCGGCCACGAAGACCGCCGCCGCGAAGCCAGCGAGGCCCCACCACACCCGCCGCCCGGAGGTCGCCGGCGCGTCCTGAGATATCTCCATGGTCGAGATATTTCCTCTGGGAGTCGGCTCAAACCGCCCAGCGGGAGGGCGGTCCATGGGCCGGGCACCCACGAAAAAGCGCCGGGATCGCCACGGCCGGTGCTTCTGTCGGGAGGACGAAGCTCCGGTCGCGGCGACCCCGGCGGGTCCCGGTGTTAAGGAGTACGAGCGCTAATTGAAGATGCTGACACCACCCGGGCCGACCAACAGCCCGACGACGATGAGGACGATGCCCCACAGGATCTGCCGGCGGAACAGCGCGAGGATGCCGGCGACCACGAGTACGACTGCGAGAATCCAGAGAATCAGCTCCATGACCTCTGACTACCCGACTGGCCGATCGGGGAAACCTGGTCGGTGTCGAGTTGATCGCCAACGTGAAAGACGCTGTACGCCTGCTTGATCACCGGGTGCGCGACGTTGCGGACACGTACCCCACCGGGGGTCGTGCCGCGCTCGGTGCCGGCGTGCGCGTGACCGTGCACGGCCAGCGCCGTGGGCGCCGAGTCGATCGCCTGCCCCAACTGGTACGACCCCAGGAACGGGTAGATCTCCAACGGCTCGCCGGCCAGTGTGTCCGGCACCGGCGAGTAGTGGGTGAGCGCGACCAGCATGTCGCAGTCCAGCGAGCGCAGCGCCGCGCCGAGACGGTCCGCGCTGTCGGTGGTGGTTCGCACGAAGGCCTTCATCTCCGGCTCGCCGAAGTCACTGGCGCACCGCCCGGCGAACCCGCCGCCGAAGCCCTTGACGCCGGCGATGCCGAGCCGGCCACCCGCGCAGTCCAGCACGACGCCGTTGCCCTCCAGCACTGTGATGCCCGCGTCCTCCAGCACCTTGACCACCTGTGGCACCTGGTCACACTGGTGGTCGTGGTTGCCCAGCACTGTCACCACCGGTACGGCCAACCCACCGAACTCCTCTGCCACGCAGCGCGCCTCGGCCTCGGTGCCGTGCCGGGTCAGGTCCCCGGCCAGCAGCAGCACATCGGCGCACTCCGGCAGCTCCTCCAACGCCGGTCGGAACCGGCCTACCACGTCCTCGTCCAGATGCACGTCGCCCACAGCGGCAATCCGGATCACCATGGAACCTCCCTCAGGGCAGTTGCTCGATCTCCGTGGGCGCCTGGGCGCGGATCACCCCGATGTCGCTGGTGACCGGCACGTCCGGGAAGCGCTCCGACACCAGACGCAGGATCTCCTCCCGCCGGTGCGGACTCTCCACCTCTCCGTAGAGCACGAGGGCGCGTTCCCGTCGAACCACTGTGATCCCCTGTTCGGCGACGGCGGGGTCCTCGACGAGCAACCGTTGGATCTCCGCCTCGACGTACTCGTCCGGTGGCCCGGCGCCGATGTCGCGATGGTGGGTCACGATGTCCCCTCTCCTGGCTGGGTGCCGGCGGCCGGCACCACCTCCAGCCGGTCCAGCAGCACCAGGAACGCCTCGGCGTACGGCGAGTGCTGCGTCTCCTTGCGTACCCGTTCCCAGTCGATCTGCTCCCGCAGCGAGCGGGCCAGCGGCAGACCGCGGGCGAAGTCGCAGTAGTGCTGGGAGAAGCTGAGCAGCTTGTGCACCATCAGCTGGGTCGCGGACAGCACCGGCATGTGAATCGCGTCCACCGGCCGGATGACAGTGTCGGCGAACGTCTCCTCGGTCACCGGAGTCTCGATCGGCCGGTGGATCAGGTCCACCATCCGGCCGTCGTCGAAGACCTTGACCAGCCAGTCCTCCGGCGGGCGCTCGGCGATGAAGCCGGCGGCCACCAGGGCCTCCAGTGCGTCCTCCACGTCGGCCTCCCGGATCAGGAAGTCGACGTCGTGGTCGCTGGAGTGGCCCCCGTGGGCGTAGACCGCGAAGCTGCCGCCCAGGGCGAACGGAATCTCGGACTGCTTGAGCACGGCGGCGACCTTCTTGAGGGTGTGCACAAGACTCTCGTCCCCGCGCTCAGCCATCTGGTTCCTCCGTCGTCGTGTTGGTGGACCGGCGGTTGGATTTCAAACTCCGGTACCCGGCATTCCGGTCGTCCACACCTGCTGGTGTCGCGGTCGGGCGTCAACAGGGATGAAGCACCACAAACCTCGCGGAGCAGGTGCGTGGGTCGGATAACCTGTGGAGAGTGGCCAGATCATCGGGGATGCGACGACGCAAGGCCCGATTGCGCACCGTCGCCCTGATCGGGATCGACGGTTCGGGCAAGACCACGCAGGCACACCGGTTGGCCGACGCGCTGACCGCCGCCGGACGCCCCGCCACCTACCGCCGCAACGCCAGTGGTCGCCGCTGGCTCGGCCGGCTCGCCCACCGCCTCGGCCGACCGGACGCGCAACGGCTCGTCGGTCGCGACGGCGTGCTGGCGGTGGAGTCGGTGCTGCGCTGGCTCGCCATCGCCATCGCCCTGCTCAGCTGTCTGCTCACCGGCCGGACGGCGGTGATGGACCGCTACTCCGCCTGCCAGTACGCGAGCATCCGGGCGCACGGCGGGCAGCGCTGGGAGCGGCTCGCCCGGGCCGGCTACCGGCTGTTCCCGACGCCGCAGGTCACCTTCCTGCTCGCCGTCGACCCGGCGGAGGCGTACCGGCGCATCGAGGAACGCGGCACCGACCACGAGACGATGGGGTGGCTGACCGCCGCCGACACCGCCTACCGGGCACTGCCCGAGTACCCCAGCTTCGTGCTGGTGGACGCGGGCCGCACGGCCGAGGAGGTGACCGAGCAGATTCAGGCGCACCTGGAGACCTGGCTGCCGGCGTCCGCGTCGGGCGGAGAGGACATCGGCCCGGTGGTGGCTCAGGCCCGACCGTAGACCGGCACTGTGGCACCACTGGTCGGGGCGGACTCAGCCGACGCCAGGAACCGGATCACCGGCGCGATCTCGCCCGGGGTCACCCAGCGGGAATGGTCGGCGTCCGGCTGGGCCGCCCGGTTCGCCGGGGTGTCGATGACGCTGGGCAGCACCGTGTTGCAGCGCACGTTCTGCGACCGGTACTCCACAGCGACAGCGTTGGCAAAGGCCAGTACCGCCGCCTTGGCCGTCGAGTAGCCGGCCGCGCCACGGAACGGGGCGACCGCAGCGCGGGCCGAGACGCAGACCACCGCGCCGCCGCCGGACGCCACCAGGTGCGGGAGCGCGGCCTGGGTGACCAGGTAGGTCGGCCGCAGGTTGACGGTGAGCATCCGCTCGAACTCCTCGACCGGGGTCTCGTGCACCAACCCGCCGCTGGCGTACCCCCCGACGAGGTTGACCACCGCGCGCAGCGGCGCCGCCGGTTCGCCGGCCGCGGCCTCGACCGCCTGCGCCGCGCCCGCCGGCTCGCCCAGGTCCGCGACCACCCGGACCAGTCCGTCCGCCGCCGGCTCCGACCCGGGCCGGGCTTTCCGCTCCGGTACGACCACCCGCCAGCCCGCCTCGACGAACGCGGTGACGACAGCCCCGCCAAGCCCACCGGAACCCCCGGTAACCAAAACGCTGCGCTCTCCCATGAGCCCACGCTAGTGCCCCCGCTCTCCTGCGTCGATCATGAAGTCGTTGCCGTGACACGCCGATCGGAGTGGCGACAACTTCATGATCGCGGTCTGCCGTGGGCAGATTGGTGGGGTCGTTCGAGCCTTGAGGGCGCAGGATCGGCGGATGCGGATCCTCATTCTCGGTGGCACCCAGTTCCTCGGCCGGGCGACGGCCCGGCTCGCCCTTGAGCAGGGTCACGAGGTGACCTGCGCGGCCCGGGGTGTGTCCGGCGCCGTGCCGGACGGGGTGCGCTTCGTGCTGGCCGACCGCGATGATCCCGACTCGCTCGTCCCGCTCGCCGACGCGGGCTTCGACGCCGTGGTCGACGTGACCCGCCAGATCAGCCACGCCCGGCACGCACTGGCCGCGCTCGCCGACCACGTCGGCCACTGGTCGTTCGTGTCGACGATCTCGGTGTACGCGGACGACACCACCCCGGGCCAGACCGTTGCGGACGCGCCGATCCTGGCTCCGGCCCCGCCGGATGTGGACGGTCCGATCGGCCCGGATCACCGCTGGTACGGCGAGTGCAAGGTGAGCATCGAGGAGCTGGTCCGGGAGCGGGTGGGCGTGGACCGTTCGTTCATCTGCCGGGCGGGCCTGATCGTCGGCGCGGAGGATCCGAGCGACCGTTTCCCGTACTGGGTGCGGCGGCTGTCGGCCGGTGGCGAGGTGCTGGCCCCCGGGCACCCGGCGGATCGGGTGCAGTTCGTGGACGTCGCCGATCTGGCCCGTTGGTTGCTGCACGCCGCCGGCACCCGCCTCGTCGGCACGTACGACGGCACTGGTCCGGCGATGTCCCGGGCCGACCTGTTGGCCGGTGTGGCCGCCGGGCTGGGTGTCGCCGATCCGGCCCTCACCTGGGTCGATCAGGAGTTCCTGCTGTCCCACGACGTACGCGAGTGGTCGGGGGAGCGGGCGCTGCCGCTCTGGGTGCGACTGCCGGAGACCGCTGGCCTGATGGACCGGGACGTCCGAGCGGCCCTGGACGCCGGTCTGACGGTCCGGCCGCTGGCCGACACCGTTCGGGCGACCGCGTCCTGGATGGCCGCACACCCGGCAGCCGTCCGGCATGGTGGACTGGACCCGGCGGATGAGGCGGCGATCCTGGGGAAGTGGCAGGCTGTGCGGAACCGGTGATCCCGGCGATCAAAGTTTCCCCCACCTCGGACAGTCATAGTTGACGCTCACGCCTGCTGAAAGTAAGTTTCATCCGTGGCGAAGAGTCCGAAGATTTCTGCGAGTCACGAGCCCGGTGGGCTGATCGTCCACATCAGCGGGCTGTTGCCATCGCTGTCGCCCGCCGAGCAGCGGGTCGCCCGGCTGGTCGTCTCCGACCCGGCGGCCGCCGCCCGGCGGACAATCACCGACCTCGCCACCGCAGCCGAGACATCCGAGGCGACAGTCATCCGGTTCTGCCGTTCGGTGGGCATGGACGGTTACCCCCAGCTGCGCATCCGCCTCGCCGCCGAGGCCGCCCGCCGGATCGAGCCGCCGGACGCCCGAGTGGTCGGCGGTGACATCCCACCCGGCGCCGATCTCGCGCAGATCATCGCCACCATCGCGTTCAACGACGCCCGCGCCGTCGAGGAGACCGCCGAGCAACTCGACCCCGCCGTCTGCGAGCAGGTGGTCGAGGCGATCAGCGGTGCCGGTCGGATCGACATCTACGGCGCCGGCGCCAGCGGGTTCGTCGCCTCGGACTTCCAGCAGAAGCTGCACCGCATCGGCCGGATCGCCTTCTACTTCCCGGACGTGCACACCGCGCTGACCTCGGCCGCCCTTCTGGGCCGGGGAGACGTGGCGATCGGCATCTCGCACACCGGCACCACCTCCGACGTGATCGAGGTGCTGGAGCAGGCCCGTACCCGCGGTGCCGCGACAGTGGCGCTGACCAACTTCCCGCGCTCGCCGATCACCGACGTGGCGGACTTCGTGTTGACCACGGCGGCACGGGAGACCACCTACCGCTCCGGCGCGACGGCCAGCCGGCTGGCCCAGCTCACAGTTGTCGACTGCCTCTTCGTCGGGGTGGCCGCCCGCAACCGGGCCCGGGCCCGCAAGGCCCTGGAGGCGACCGCCGAGGCGGTCCAGTCGCACCGGGTGGGTGCCAACCGGAGGCGGGCATGACGGCCGGTGCGGAGATGCCCGCACGGCCCGCTCGCCCCACGGTCCGGGTGGGCGCCCCCACCGAACGGCGTAACCCGCTCAGCGTCGACCTCGACCTGATGTCGACCCGGGACGTGCTCACCGTGATCAACGAGGCGGACCGGCGGGTGCCCGCGGCGGTCGCCGCGGTGCTCGACGAGATCGCCACCACCGTCGACCTGGCGGTCGCGGCGCTTCGCGGGGGTCACCGGGTGCACTACTTCGGGGCCGGCACCTCCGGCCGGCTGGGCGTGCTCGACGCGGCCGAACTGGCCCCCACCTTCAACTCGCCCCGACACTGGTTCTGCGCGCACCTCGCAGGCGGCCCGGACGCCATGTGGCGGGCCGTCGAGGATGCCGAGGACGACGATCGGGGCGGCGCGGTCGAAGCGGCCAGTTGTGTACGGGCCGGGGACCTGGTGGTTGGTCTGGCGGCCAGCGGCCGCACCCCGTACGTCCTCGGGGCGCTTGCCTCGGCCCGCGCCAAGGGCGCCTCGACGGTGCTGCTCTGCGCCAATCCGGAGGCGGAGGCCGCCCGGTCGGTCGACGTGTTCATCGGGGTGGACACCGGACCCGAGGTGGTCACCGGGTCGACCCGGATGAAGGCGGGCACAGCGCAGAAGTTGGTGCTCAACACGTTCTCGACCGCCGTCATGGTGCGCCTGGGTCGGGTCTACTCGAACCTCATGATCGATATGGTGGCCACCAACGCGAAACTCCGCGGGCGAATGATCTCGATTCTGGTCGAGGCCACCGGTTGCTCGGAGGAGCTCTCCCGGCAGGCCCTCACCGAGGCTGACGGGGACCTGAAGACGGCGCTCGTCGCCCTCGTCTCGGGCGCTGAGATCGATGCTGCCCGGGCCGCGCTGGCCCGCTCGGCCGATCAGGTGCGCGGCGCCCTCGCCCTGCTCGCCTCCTAGCGCCACCCGGCCCCGGGAAGCGAATGGGGCCTCGGATTGTTCATCTGGCCGGGGGGTAATAACACCCCCGTGAATGAACCGAGCGGCTCACCGCTGCGTATCTGGCAGTGACCAGGATCGCATCACGGTGGTGACCCGGGTCGCTGTGCCCCCACGGCGGGCGGTGTTGCCATGGTGCGTAACCCGTACGTGGTGCCCAGTGGCGAGCCACCCGATGGGGTGCTGACAGCAAACATGGACCGTGCTCTCAGCTACTACTCAGGCATTCGTGACACTTTCGACTCACGACGAGGAATCCCCGACACGTCTCATCTGTTGTGTAGGTGTCAGCACCGATGGGCACAGCAGAAGTTACCAGGGGCTGACAGGTGTGGGGAATGGCAAGGAACCGGGCAACCGGCGCGAGCGAGGGGACCGTGGGCAACGTGGACAAGAACATCGGCATGCGAACCGACGAGGTTGCCGAGGAGCGCGACCTGGTCGGCGTCTACCTGCACGAGATCTCCCGGACGCCACTGCTGGACGCCGCCAAGGAGGTCGATCTCTCCAAGGCGATCGAGGCCGGCCTCTACGCCGAGCACCTGCTCGGTGAGGAAGCCGTTCCCGCCGGTGTCGACCGGGCCGACCTGGAGTGGCTGGTCGTCGAGGGGGAGCGGGCGAAGGACCTCTTCATCCGCGCCAACCTCCGACTGGTCGTGTCGATCGCTCGGCGCTACGTGCGCTCGGGGATGCCCATGCTGGACCTGATCCAGGAGGGCAACACCGGCCTCGTCCGGGCGGTCGAGAAGTTCGACTACGAGCGCGGCTACAAGTTCTCCACCTACGCCACCTGGTGGATCAGGCAGGCGATCAGCCGGGCGATCGCCCAGCAGGAGCGCACCGTCCGTCTGCCGGTGCACCTGGTGGAGGACGTCAACCGGATGCGCAACGTGGCCCGGCAGCTGACCCGTGAGTTGGGCAGCGACCCGGAGCCGGAGCAGATCGCCAACGCCCTCGGCGTCACCGTCGAGCGGGTGAACGAGCTGCGCCGCTGGTCGCAGGACACCGTTTCGCTGGACACCCCGGTGGGCGACGACGGCGACACGAACCTCGGTGACCTGGTCGCCGACAGTGACGCGCCGTCGCCGGAGGACATCGTCCTCAGCGGCCTGGAGCGGCAGCGCATCGAGGGGCTGCTCAACCACCTCGACGACCGGTCCGCCGGCATCATGCGGGCCCGTTACGGGCTGGAGGACGGCCGGGAGCACTCGCTCACCGAGGTCGCATCCCGGTTCTCGCTGTCCCGCGAGCGGATCCGGCAGCTGGAGATCCAGGCCCTCGGCCGGCTCCGTGAGCTGGCCCGGGCGGAGGGGCTGCAAGCAGCCTGAGCTGGTAGTAATAACGGCGAACGGCCGGCGTCCGATAGGGGGACGCCGGCCGTTCGCCGTTATCGATCGTGGTTAGCGGACGCGGCCGTAACCCTGGATGGACATCATGTTCATGCCACGCTTGAGCACGTTGCGACCGGCGCTGGGCGCGTCGATCACCTGACCGTCGCCGACGTAGAGGGCGACGTGCCCGAGCCCGCTGTAGAAGACCAGGTCGCCGGGGCGTAGCTCGCCCCGCCCGATGTGGGCGACAGCGCTCCACTGCATCCTGGTGTTGTGCGGTAGGGACTTCCCGGCCGCCCGCCAGGCCGCCGAGGTCAGACCGGAACAGTCGTAGCCGTTCGGTCCGTCGGCTGCCCAGACGTACGGCTTGCCGATCGCGCCGAACGCGTAACGCACCGCTGTGCCGGCAGCACCGGACACGGCGGGCACGTTCTTGGCCTCGGTCGTCGCCGCCTTGGGCTCGGGTCGCTCGGTGGCGGCCCCGTATGCCTGCCGGCGCAGCTCGTAGAGCTTGGCCAGATCCTGCTCGATCTGCTTCTTACCGGTGGCGAGCTGGCGAGCCTGTGCGGCCTGCCGGGTCAATGTCGCGCCCAGGCGGGCCTTCTCGTCGAGCAGCCGCTGCTGGTCGGCCGTGAAGCCGGAGATGCGCTCCTGCCGCTGGCGGGTCAACTGCTCGATGGCGCCGAGTCGGTCCAGGAGCGCGGCCGAGCCGCCGGGACGCAGCAGGGCGTCCGCGGTGCGCAGGCCGCCACTCTTGTACGCGGTGGAGGCAAGCTCCGCCACGTCGGCTCGACTCTGCTCGACCTGCTGTTCGAGCGGGCCGATGCGGGTCTGTAATCGGGCCACGGCGGCCTCGTTCGCCTTGATCTCCTCACGCAGCTTGTTGTATGACTCGACGACCCGCTCCAACTCGGCCGAGGACGTCTCGATCCGGCGGGTCAGGTCGGCGGGGGACGGCTCGGCCTGGGCCACCGCCGTCGGGGCGATCAGCGCGGCCGACATGCCGACCAGCGCCACGGTGCGCAGCAGATTTCTCAGGGATGACAAGAGCGGAAGGCCCCTCTCCCACGGCCGCCGGGGCTGCTGACGCCCTCGACGACACCGGCCGGGGCCATCCGGGCGGACGGCACTGGGCCGGACCGGCTCGCCCAACCTAACCCGGGACGGATGTCGCTCGCAGTTGAAGCAGGGGTCAAAGTTGGGAGAGTTGCGGGTCGGACCCCTGGGCTGGGTGGCGCCATCGTGGCTGATGACACCTGGGCGCGAGGCAACATCGCCCTTTTCGCGACCTGCTGACGGATATACGACTTTCGTCGTTCCGGGCTTATGCCGTCGGATTCCTGGCCGCGATAACCGATAAAAGCTGAAATGGATGCTGTTTCTCGGCGATGTCACCCGCTCGTGGCGAGCTGTCGAGACCCGGTAAATGCCCAGGTCGACTGGCGGTGCCGCAACACAATGAAGTCCGGAGCCGGGAATCCCGTCGACAGGCAGCGATGAATCGCCGTCGGGCCCCCTCGGCCAACCGTCCCCTTTCGGGAGGAACCGTGAATCGTGAAGGCGCAAAGACGCGACCGCCGCGAACGGTGCCGGGCGCTCGGTCGACCCTGCTGTACGCGCGGCCCGGCATCATCGTGACCGTCGACCGGTTCACCGTGGGTCGGAACAGTTACCGGGTCGCCGACCTGACCCATCTGCGTACCACCCGGGGTCCGCACGACCGGATCGCCGTCCGGGCCGTCGTCATCACCGCCAGCATGCTCGGCGGCGTGGGGGTGCTCCTCGGCTTCACCGGCGGTCTGCAACGCCTCACCGCCGAGGCGTACCTGATCCTTGGCGCGGTGTTCCTGCTCCCGGCCGCCCTCGCCCTGGTCGGCGATCGCTGGCGCCCACCGCCGCACGAACTCTGGGGGTGGTACCAGGGATCGGAGGTGCTGCTGTTCAGCGCCGACGACGAGCGGCAGTTCGGCCAGGTCACCCGGTCGCTGCTGCGGGCCCGGGAGGTCAACCGCTACGGCAGTTGGGTCGACCCGCTCGCCTCGGCGGACCCGTGGCGGCCCAACCGCTGACCGTTGACCGGCGGCGGCGGGCCGGATGCGGGCCGGCCCACCGGCCGTTGGGCAAGCTCAGCGGGAGACCGGCTCCGGAGCCCGTTCCGGCTGCGGCGCAGCCACCCAGGCGCTGACCCGGCGCTCGGCGTAGAACGAGACGAACGGCACAGTGCCGGCCAGCATCACCAGCAGCATCCGCTTCAGCGGCCAGTCGGCTCGGCGGCTCAGGTCGAACGCGGCCACCAGGTAGATCATGTAGAGGAAGCCGTGCGCCGGCCCGATCGTCTCCACGACGACCGGGTTGTCGAACGCGTACTTCAGTGGCATGCCGATCACGACCAGCAGGATCAGCACCACGCCCACGATCCAGGCGATCACGCGGTACCGGGTAAGGGCAGCGCCCACCTTCGTCCGTCCTTCCGAGCCCGGCTCAGCCGGGATAGTCACCGGGCCGGGCGCCCGGATTGGCGTTCAACCATGACAGGTAGTGGTTGTAGGCGGCCAGGTCGGTGTCCTCGACGACGTCGCCGGTGGCCGGCACCCGGGACACCCGCACCGGTCGGCGTACCGCCGGTCGGGCCCCGTCGGTGACCACCGGCGCCGGCTCGACGGCCGGATCCTCGGGCGGCGCGTCGGCCTCCGCCGTCCTGCGGCGGGCCAGCTTCACCTCACGCCACCAGACGTAGACCACGAAGCCGGCGAAGATCGGCCACTCGACCGCGTACCCCCAGCTCAGGCTGTTGCCGGCGGTGGCCCGGCTGATCTGCCACCAGCCCAGCCCGAGGAAGCTCACGACCAGCACGACCATGGCCACGTGGCGCGCGATCCACGCCGGGGTCCAGAGCCGCCTCATGACATTGAGGGTACCGGGGGCACCACCGGTCTCCGACACCGTGTCGTAGTCGTCGCCTCGCCGGCATGGTTTGGCATCACCACGCCTGGGCAATCGTCTAGACGCCAGCCCAAACGAGATCAAGGGGGGCGATCATGACCGGATCGGTACGTGAGGACGGCTTTGCGTCCAGCGGCAGTGCGGAGATGAGCCCGGAGCAGCGGGTGCCCGAGTGGGGCGGCGACCAGCTCGCCGACCCGGCCGGCGCTCCCGGCCTCGACGGCGACCTGCTCGGCATCGACCCGACGGAGTTGACCGACGAGGACCTGATCCGCGAGATGCACAGCCTGCACCGCACCCGCCTGGACACCCTGCGGCACGCGGCGGACTCCGCACTCGCGAACCACCTGCGGCGCACGGCGGAGCTGGAGACCGAGTACCTGGCCCGGCACCCGGGCCGCGAGGTCGATCCCAGCCGCCTGCGGGACGCGTGATGCCGGCGCGTGCCGTGCGCGGCATGTCCGCGCCACCCGAGGTGGTCTTCAGCACCGCCACCGACCCCGACCGGGCCTCGGCCTGGCTGCCGGAGCCGCTGCGCGGCGACGGCAGCCCCGCCGCGGAGATCAGCGGCGAGGAGCTGCGCGCCCGCTGGGGCGACGGCGACGCCGACGACTGGTCGGCCGAGATCCGGGTGGAGCCGGCGGATTCCGGCGGCGCCCGGATCCAGCTCGACCTGGCCGACGGGTCCGGGGGGCCCGGTCCGGATCAGCTGGCCGACGAGGCGCTGACCAACCTGGCACGCGAGGTCGCCGACAACCTCCAGGCCGGCTGAGCCGGCCGCGCGGGAGACGCCGTTCCCACACCACCACGACATGTGAGGAGATCGGGTGAGCGACACTGGCCTGCGACAGAAGGCGGCCCGGCTGCGCCGGGCGTACGCGCCGCACGAGCACCGGCCGCTCGGCGGCTACCTGGTGGCGATGGGCGCCTACGCCGGGGTGACCGGGGCTCTCGCCGGCCTGGTCAAGGCAACCGGCCGGCCGGTGCCGGAACGTCCCGCGCCGTCCGACGTCGTGCTTCTCTCCATCGCCACGCACAAGCTGAGCCGGCTGCTGTCCAAGGACGCGGTGACCAGCCCGCTGCGGGCGCCGTTCACCCGCTACGACCGACCGATCGGCAGCGGCGAGGTGATGGAGCAGGTCCGCGATTCCGGCAGCCCGACCCGGCACGCCATCGGCGAGCTGCTGAGCTGCCCGTTCTGCCTGGCGGTCTGGGTGGCCACCGGGCTGACCGGTGGCCTGGTGCTCGCGCCCCGGCTCACCCGCCTGGTGGCCACGGCGCTGACGGCGGTCGCCGCCTCCGACTTCCTCCAGATGGCGTACGCGACGGCGCAGCAGGCCGCCGAGGGTGCACACCACGACGACGACTGACGAGCAGGACACGAAAAGGGGGGCCGGCAGACGCCGGCCCCCCTTTTCTCGTACGCCTCAACGTTGCATGCCGGACCAACCGTGCGGCGACTCCGGCTCCCGCTCGTCCTCGTCCGCCCCGGTGATGATGTCCCGATCCACAGCCGTGCGGTCGTGCTCGTTGGCGAAGTCCGGCTCGGGCGTGGTGTCCCTGCCCTTCGGGGGCTGACCCAGCGCCGGCACCTTCTCGTCGTGGTCCTCGTGGTGCGTCATGTCGGTGTCCCTCCTGCTGTCATTCACGCGATGCTGCCGCCCAGCAGGTCGCTGGCCTCGTCCACCGCGTACTCGCCCTCGGGAAGCGCGTCGATGCGGGCGAGCAGGTCCGGCGGAAGCTCGGCGGCCACCGCCCGGCGATAGATCTCCGCCTGGGTGACCCGCTCCTGCGCCCGGAAGATGTCGTCGAGCAGGTCGTCGAGGGTCTGGGTGCCCGGCTCGCCGGCCACTGATGCGTCGTCGGTCACGTCGATCAGCTACCCGGGGCCGAATCGGTCAAACGTCACCCTCGGTGGCGGCTTGCGCTCTCGGCCGATGGCCCGGCGAACCCTCCTTTGCTCTGCACCCGCCCAGGCGACAGTCACGCTGGGTGGGTGGTGCGCGGACGGGTGCAGAGCAAAGGAAGGCGAAGAGGTGGCGGGGGCGAAGAGGGGCGGAAGTGATGTTGCTCGGCCCACTCGGCCGGGCCGGTCCGCTGCTGTTCGCCGAATACAGACAGCGCCGCCCCCGGCCTTGTGGGCCGGGGGCGGCGCTGGTGTCGGTGTGCAGGTCGCCTCTCGGCGAGTGGCACTACGCGGCTCCAGCCGGACGGTATTCCGCGAAGGCTATTTAGGTGAGGCCCGGGGACACTGGACACACCGACATCCCTGTCAACGAGCCGACCCCCGCTCGTGTTCCGTGCGCCGTGGTGTCGGCGGTCACACGGTCGTCGGCAGTGTGGCCCGACGGGCCCGCACCGCGGAGGCGAGGTGGTCGAGCACCTCGGCGGTGTCGTCCCAGCCCAGGCAGGCGTCGGTGACCGACCGGCCGTACTCCAGCTCCCGGGTCGGGTCGAGCTCCTGCCGGCCGGGCAGCAGGAACGACTCCAGCATCACGCCGGTGATCCCCCGCTGGCCGGCGGCCAGCTGGGCCGCCACGTCCGCGGCGACCAGCGGCTGGTTGCGGTGGTCCTTGCCGCTGTTGGCGTGACTGGCGTCGATCACCAACCGCTCCGGCAGGTCGGCGGCGCGGAGCAGGTCGAGCGCCCCGGCGACCGACTCGGCGTCGTAGTTGGGTCGGCCACCCCCGCCGCGCAGCACCAGGTGCCCGTCGGTGTTGCCCCGGGTGTGCATGATCGCCGGGGTGCCGGAGAAGTCGATGCCGGGGAAGACGTGCGGCACCCCGGCGGCGCGGATCGCGTCCACTGCCGTGCCGATGCTGCCGTCCGGGCGGTTCTTCATGCCGATCGGCATGGACAGGCCGGAGGCGAGCTGGCGGTGTACCTGGCTCTCCACGGTGCGGGCGCCGATCGCGCCCCAGGCCACAGTGTCCGCGATGTACTGCGGGGTGATCGGGTCGAGGAACTCGCAACCCACCGGCAGGCCGAGGCGGAGCACGTCGAGCAGCAGCGCCCGAGCCAGCCGCAGACCGGTGTTGACGTCCCCGCTGCCGTCCAGGCCGGGGTCGTTGATCAGGCCCTTCCAACCGACTGTGGAGCGCGGCTTCTCGAAGTAGACCCGCATGACGATCAGCAGGTCGTCGGCGAGCCGGTCGGCTGCCGTCCGCAGACGCTGCGCGTAGTCGAGGGCGGCGGCCGGGTCATGCACCGAGCAGGGGCCGACCACCACCAGCAGGCGGTCGTCCTCGCGGTCCAGCACGCGACCGACCGCGCGGCGGCCGGTCAACACGGCCGACGCGAGTGGGGCGTCGAGGGGCAACTCGTGGTGCAGGAGGGCGGGCGTGGTCAGCGGCACGACACGGTCGATCCGCTGATCGCTGACCCGATCGGTCTCCGGGGTCGTCACGGTGGGCATCCTTCCGCCGACAGTGCCCGGGGCCGGTGCCCGGGACGAGCCGGCTGCTCGTACGCAAAAGGGCAGGAACGACAGCTCCTGCCCAGCCGGCTCGGTCCGTGGTGACGTCAGTTCATGGTGAAGTCACCGGCGTGCGAGCCGGCTGCCTAAACCATCGATAGGAACGCGTCACCGGGCCAGCGTACCCGACCGGAGGCGGCCGCCCGTCCTGTCGTCCCAAGATGCGGGGCGAAGATCGCGTGCCGGGGGAGAGGTCGGGGTAACAGGGGTGCCATGACACACGAGCAGAGCGATCAGGACCGGGTGGAGTCCCGGGCGCACCACCTCCTGCCCGAGGAGAAGGCGGTGGGCAGCGACGACCCGGAGGCGCAGGCGGAGGCCATCCTCGCCGACTCTGACCTCCGCGCGGCGGACCAGAACGCAGCCCCGGACACGGTGCTGGAACGTCGTACCTCGGATCAGACAGTGGTGGCTGTCGAACCGCCGGACTGAGCGGTCGCCCCACGGGCCCGCCGCGACCCCCGGTAGGTCTGGTCGCGCAGCCAGGCCAGCGGACCTGCCACCCGCAGTTCGGGTGGCAGGTTGCGCACCGGATCGAACGCGAGCGCCGCGTCCTCCTCGGCGCTGAGCTGGGCACCGAGACTGACCTGCCCGACCAGCCGCCAGGGCCCCACCGCCGACGCGACAGCGAGCACCAGGCGCGGGGTGTCCGTCCGGGTCGCGGCGACCGCCGTGGCCAGGCTGCGACCGAGGTCGGCCGAGTCGGGGTCGGCCAGCGCGGCCAGCCAGAGGCGGCGTCGACCAGCGCGGTAACACGTGATCGTGCTGTAGGTGCCGGTGAAGCGGCGTCGGGGCAGCGGCAGGTTCCGCAGCACCGGGGCCGCGCCGCTGGAGCTGACCAACAGGTCGAACGGCCGGCCACCGTCGCCGTGCAGGCGCAGCGCGAGGCCCAGCACGTCGGGCCAACTGCCGGGCGTGGGCGTTCCCTTCGAGAGCCGGACGGTGGTCCGGTACCGGCCGGGGTGGTCCAGCAGCGCGACCCCGGTGGGCGGTCCGGGCGTACCCCAGATCACCGTCTCGCCCACGAACGAGCGACCGGCCGGATGCAGCAACCGGCCGCGGCGCAGCCGGCCGAGTGCGGTGCTGGCGCGTTCGACGGCGGTGGCGGCCCGGCCTGCGGCCCGGGACGGAGGCGGGGTGGCGGTCATTGCTCTCCGGTACCCCGCGCGGCGGCTCCGATGCCGCCCGGGTCGGCTCGCCGACCGACAGCACGTCACCTTTCCGCCCCCGAGATCGGATAGCGTCGGGGGCATGCCCGACAGCGGTTACCCCTGGCCCATTCAGACGTCCCGACTGGACAACGGCCTGCGCGTGGTGGTGAGTGAGGATCGCACCGCGCCTGCCGTGGCCGTCAACCTCTGGTACGACGTCGGCTCCCGGCACGAGCCGGCCGGGCAGACCGGCTTCGCCCACCTCTTCGAGCACCTGATGTTCGAGGGCTCGGTGAACGTGGCAAAGACCGAGCACATGAAGCTGATCCAGGGCTCCGGCGGCTCGCTCAACGCCACCACGAACCCGGACCGGACCAACTATTTCGAGACGGTCCCGGCCGAGCACCTGGAGTTGGCGCTCTGGTTGGAGGCCGACCGGATGGGCGGCCTGGTTCCCGCCCTCACCCAGGAGACGCTGGACAACCAGCGGGACGTGGTCAAGAACGAGCGCCGGCAGCGGTACGAGAACGTGCCGTACGGCGACGCCTGGCTGCGGTTACTGCCGCTGCTCTACCCGCCGGGGCACCCCTACCACCACGCGACGATCGGCTCGATGGCCGACCTGAACGCCGCCGACCTGGCCACCTTCCAGGCGTTCCACCGGACCTACTACGCGCCGAACAACGCGGTGCTCACAGTGGTCGGCGACGCCACCGCCTCCGACGTGTTCGCGCTCGCCGACAAGTACTTCGGCGCGCTGCCCGCCCGCGACGACATCCCGCCGGCACCGGACGGCCGCAACGTCCCCGCGACCGGCCAGACGGCCGTCGAATCGGTGAGCGCCGACGTGCCGGCGCCGCGGGTCTACATCGCCCACCGCAGCTACCCGTTCGGCAGCCCGGGATACAACGTGATCACCGTGCTCGCCACCATCCTGGGCAGCGGCCGGGGCAGCCGGCTCTACCAGCGCCTCGCCGACGGCGAGCGGATCGCGCAACCGGATCTGGTCGGGGCGTACGGGGTGGACCTCGCACACGCACCGGCACCGCTGATCGCCACCGCCACCGCCCGCCCCGGAGTGAGCGGCGAGCGGCTGGCCGAAGGGCTGGCCGACGTCGTCGACGAGCTGGCCACAGTGCCGGTCACCGCCGCCGAGCTGGATCGGGCGAAGGCGTTGCTCAGCACCGGGTGGTGGCGTCAGTTGTCCACCGTCGACGGCCGCGCTGACCTGCTCGGCCGGTACACCACGCAGTTCGGTGATCCGGCCCGCATCGCCGAGCAGTTGCCGGCCCTGCTCGGTGTCACCGCCGAGCAGATCGCCGAGGCCGCCGCCGACGTGCTCGCCACCGACCGGGTGACCCTGACCTACCTGCCCGAGGAGACCTCATGACGCTGATCGCCGACCGTCCCGGCCCGGGCGCCGCCCGCCCGTACCGGTTCCCGCCGGTGGTTCGCCGCACCGCGGCCGGTGGTCAGGTCGTCGCCGCGCACCTGCCGGGGCAGAACCTCGCCGTGGCCCTGCTGCTGCTCGACGTGGGCGCGGGCCAGGAGCCGGTCGGCAAGGAGGGCCTGTCCGGTGTGCTGGCCAAGGCGTTGGAGGAGGGGACCGCGCAGCGGGACGCCGCCGCGTACGCTCTCGCCGTCGAAGGGCTCGGCACCGCGTTGTCGACCGGTCTGGACTGGGACTCGTTCCAGGCCAGCGTGGTGATCCCGGTGGACCGGCTGAGCGCGGCAGTGGAACTGCTCGCCGAGGCGGTCCGGACACCCAAACTCGACCCCGCCGACGTGCGCCGGGTCCGCGACGACGAGGCCACCGCGCTCCGGATGGACTGGGCCAACCCCGGCCCGCGCGCCGACGCCGCGCTGCGCGCCGACCTGTTCGGCGCGCAGAACCGCTGGGGACGGCCGATGCACGGCGACCCGGAGTCGGTCGCCGGGTTGGACGTGGAGGACGTCACGGTCTTCCACTCCGAGTGGTTCCTGCGCCCCGGCACCCTGATCGTCGCCGGTGACCTGGACCGGATCGACCTGGACGCGCTGGCCGCGGCGGCGTTCGCCGGCACCGGTGGTGGCCCCGCCGTGCGGGGCGGCCCCATCGAGGTGCCGCTGCACAGCGAACGGCGGATCATCCTGGTGGACCGGCCCGGCTCGGTGCAGTCCACGCTGCGGCTGGGCCACCCGTCACCACACCGGGCGCACCCCGACCACGTGGCGATGACACTCGCCGGCACTGTGCTCGGCGGGGCGTTCACCTCGCGACTCAACCACCTGCTGCGCGAGGTGCACGGCTACACCTACGGCATCCGGGGCGACTTCGCCGCGTCGCGGCGGTTCGGTCGGTTCGCGGTCAGCTCCGGCGTGCAGACGGCGGTCACCGCGCTGGCCCTGGTCGAGGCGGTGGGCGAGATCACCCGTACCCAGGCCACCGGGGTGACCGAGGACGAGCTGGAGGTGGCCCGCTCCTGGCGTGCCGGGCAGCTCTCGGTCGAGTTGCAGAGCCCTCGGGCGATCGCCTCCGCGCTGACCACCCTGGTGGTGCACGACCTTCCGGACGACTACCACGCGCGGCTGCGTGAGTCGCTGCTCTCCGCCGACGTGGACCAGGTCTCCGCGGCGGCAGCCACCCACCTGCACCCGGAAGCCCTCACCCTGGTCATCGAGGGCGATGCCGCGGTGATCCGCGCCGACCTGGAGGCCACCGCCCTGGGAACCCTCCTCCCCTGAATGCCGGACAAACGCCGTTGATCAAGAGGTTTGCGTCATCCAAAGGACGGTTTCTGACGCAAAACTCTTGATCGACAGTCGTGGGGTGGGGTGTGAGGTGGGACCCGGGGGGTGGGAAAGGGGTCCCGGTTTCGGGGGTGGGGTCGGTAGCCTCGCGGACATGAGGATCGGCATTGTGGGGGCCACCGGCCAGGTCGGTGGCGTGATGCGGCAGGTGCTGGCGGAGCGGGAGTTCCCAGCGGAGCAGGTGCGGTTGTTCGCCTCGGCGCGGTCCGCCGGGCGGGCACTGCAATGGCGCGACGGCGAGGTGATCGTCGAGGACGCCGCGACCGCTGACTATTCCGAGCTGGACATCGTGCTCTTCTCGGCTGGTAAGGGCACCGCTCGCGAGCTGGCTCCCCGCGTCGCCGAGGCCGGCGCCGTGGTGATCGACAACTCGTCGGCGTTCCGGATGGACCCGCAGGTGCCGCTGGTGGTCGCCGAGGTCAACCCGCACGCCGCCCTGGACCGGCCCAAGGGCATCATCGCCAACCCGAACTGCACCACGATGGCCGCGATGCCGGTGCTGCGTCCGCTGCACGCCGAGGCTGGCCTTGTCGGCCTGGTCGTCTCCACCTACCAGGCGGTCTCCGGCGCCGGGTTGGCCGGCGTCGCCGAGTTGGACGAGCAGGTCCGCAAGGTGGCCGAGCACGCAGCCGGGCTGGCCTTCGACGGGTCGGCCGTGGAGTTCCCCGCGCCGCGCTCGTTCGCCCAGCCGATCGCCTTCAACGTCCTCCCGCTGGCCGGTTCGATCGTCGACGACGGCTCGTTCGAGACCGACGAGGAGCAGAAGCTCCGCAACGAGAGCCGCAAGATCCTGGAGATCCCCGACCTGTTGGTCTCCGGCACCTGCGTCCGGGTGCCGGTGTTCACCGGGCACTCGCTCCAGATCAACGCCCGGTTCGCCCGGCCGCTCACCCCGCAGCGCGCCCACGAACTGCTGGCCGACGCGCCCGGGGTGGCACTGACCGATGTTCCGACGCCGTTGCAGGCCGCCGGCCAGGACCCGACCTACGTGGGCCGGATCCGCGCCGACGAGACCGTCGAGTACGGGCTGGCCCTGTTCTGCTCCAACGACAACCTGCGCAAGGGCGCCGCGCTGAACGCTGTGCAACTCGCCGAGCTGGTCGCCGCCGAGCGCCGCTGACCGGCACGATCGCCGAAACACCGAGCCCTCGCCGACCGTCGGCGAGGGCTCGGTGCCGTTCCGGGTGGTCGCCCTGCCGATCCAGGGTGGTCGCCCGCGACGGCCGGCCGGTCGTGCTTGGATGGGTCGGAGACGATCGTCCAACCTGGAGGACACCATGCCGGATGACAGCACCCAGCAGGCGTTGACCGATCTGGTGGCCGGCCGCTCGATGGGCGTGCTCGCCACCATCAAGCGGGACGGACGTCCGCAGCTGTCCACGGTGCTCTACTCCTTCGACCGGGATGCGGGCCTGATCCGGGTCTCGGTCACCGACGGCCGCGCCAAGACCGCCAACCTGCGCCGCGACCCGCGTGCCAGCTTCCACGTCAGCAGCGACGACGGCTGGGCGTACGCGGTGGTCGAGGGTCGCGCCGAACTGACCCCGCCGGCCACCGAGCTCGGCGACGACACGGTCGAGGAGCTGGTGGCGCTCTACCGGGCGTTGAGCGGCGAACACCCCGACTGGGACGAGTACCGCCAGGCCATGGTCGACGAGGGACGGATCGTGCTGCGCCTGCACGTCGAGCGGCTCTACGGCATGCCGCCCCGAGGCTGACCCACCGAAGCTGGTCGCTCATCCCGGCTCGATCACTGTCACGCCGGGCCAGCGCTGCGCCGGCCGGTGCCGGGCCAACCGCTGCCGGGACCGCGCCACGTCCACCCGGGCCGGGTTGTGCCGCCACACCCCGCCCAGCAGGTCCGCCAGGCCGTACGGGGCGCACACCTTCAACCGCCCGGCAGGATCCAGGCGGACGGCCACCGCTGTCGCGTACTCCGGCCAGGTGGCGACCGCCTCGGCCACGCTGTGGTACGGCGCGATCGGGTCGCCGCCGAACGTGGCCGCGTACCAGGTGTGCACCGCCGCCTGGTTGCGCGCCTGCCACGGCGGCTGCGGCCACATCCCCGCCAGCCGGGCGGTGGCCCGGTCGTCGTCGGCGCGGGTCAGCCTCGTCGGGTCGAAGAAGACCACGTCCACGTCGCGGACCCGCGCCGGGTCGAACCCGTCGCCGTGCCGCTCGCCCCAGACCAGGTCACGCAGGGCGCCCGCGCCGATCCAGGCGTCCGGCAGCCCGGAGTCACGCACCACTGTCAGCGCCCGGGTCAGCCAATCGCTGCCGGCGACCAGGTCCCGCAGTTGCTCCTCGCCCGTCATCATCCGCCCACCGTAGGCAGCGGAGCCCAAGCGCGGGGATGCGCCGCCCTTCGACGGGTATACCGCGCCGATTCGTCGTTGCGGGACGTCGGGGAGGGGGTGGGCGATGGGCGCCGGCACGAGCAGCGACAGGACCCTTCCCGGTGGCCCGCCGCTGCGGCGGGAAACCTCCCGGCTGTTGTCGTTCAGCGACGGGGTCTTCGCCATCATCATCACGCTGCTGGTGCTCGACCTTCAGCCGCCTCGGGTCGGCCGCGGTCAGATGTTGCACGCGCTGGTCGAGCAGTGGCCCGCGTACCTCGCCTATGTCACGTCGTATGTCTACGTGGCAGTGAACTGGCTGAACCACCGAGCAGCCTTCAATCGTGTGGTGAACAGTGGAAAGGCCCTCCAGTGGTACAACCTCGGGGTGCTGTTCAGCACCGCGCTGTTGCCGTTCGCCACCTCGGTCGTCTCGCAGGCCATGCGGGACGGCGACCAGGCGGACCAGCGGACCGGCGTGGTCGTCTACGGCCTGGTCGGCGTGCTGGTCTCGGTGAGCTGGCTGGGGCTGTACCACTACCTCGCCCGGCATCACGACCTGCTGGACCAGACGGTGCCGCGTCGGTTCTTTCCGGTCGAACGGGCCCGGGCCGCGGTCGGCCTCCTGGGGTACGCGCTGGCGATCCTGGTCGGATTCCTCACCAGCCCGCTGATCGCGCTGGTGATCTTCCTGCTGTTGCCGGCGTTCTACAGCCTGACCAGCAGCGGCCTCTACGAACTTCGACGCCTGCGGCACCCGCGTCGATAGGCCGGGGCCGTCGGCGTTACCCCCTCCCGCGCGGCGGGTAGACGGCCGTGCCGACACCGAGAGGGGAGCACCATGACAACGGTCGGAGAGTTCATGACGACCCGGTTGGTGACGATGGACGGCAACGACACACTCATCGCCGCCGCGCAGGAGATGCGTGACAGTGCGATTGGCGATGTGGTGGTGACCGACGGTGACAGTGTGGTGGGCATCGTCACGGACCGGGACATCACGGTCCGAGGTGTCGCGGAGAACATGGACCCGGGCTCGACCCGGTTGAGCCAGATCACCACTCGCGACGTGATCACGGTGAGTCAGTACGACGATGCCGTGGCCGCCGCGGACCTGATGCGGACGTACGCCGTACGCCGACTTCCGGTGATCGACGACGGGCGCCTGATCGGCCTGGTGTCGATGGGTGACCTCGCGGTCGAGCGCGAACCGCAGTCGGTCCTGGCCGACATCAGCGCCGACGACCCGAACAACTGACCCGTCCGCCGCGGCGCGCGCCGGCTCTCCCTTTCCGGGAGGGCCGGCGCTGTGGCGTCCCACCGGAACGGGGCGAGGGCTCACCCGAATGGGGCGAGGTTGATCGGGGGAGCGGGGGGGACCCGTGCGGGGACGTGCAACGCCGGCCGTCCGTGCGACGCGAGCGCGGTGGGTGGGATCCCCGGCCCGGCAACTGGGAGGAGTGGACCCGATGGTGGACGCGACCACGAGGTTCTTCGAGGACCTGGACCGGCGGGGGTACGAACCCCTGCTGGCCAAGACCTCCGGGACGCTGCGGATCGACCTGCACGAGGGGGCGCAGACCCGGCACTGGCTGCTGAGGATCGACCACGGCCGGCTGAACGTCAGTCAGGAGGACCAGGAGGCCGACACGGTGATCGGCGCCAGCCCGGTCCTCTTCGACGACATCGCCTCTGGGCGCGAGCACGGCCTGGCCGCGCTGTTGCGGGGGGACATGACGGTGTCGGGCGACGCTCGTCTCGTCGTACAGGTGGAGCGGATCTTCCCGGGTTCCCCGGACGCCCGTGGGCCACGTCGGCGATTCGCCGGGGAGGTGCACTGATGGGGCAGAGCAACACGGTCCGGATCCTGGACGGCAACACGTTCGTCGTCTGCGAGGACACCGGTGACATCGAGGCGACGCCGAGCGAGCCCACCGGGCTCTTCTCCATCGACACCCGGTTCCTGTCGACCTGGGTGCTGACCGTCAACGGTGAGCGACTCAACTCGCTCTCCTACGACGACCTCCAGTACTTCGAGTCGCGATTCTTCCTGGTCCCGGGGGTGGCCACGCACTACGTGGACGCGAAGCTGTCGATCATCCGGGAGCGCACCGTCGGCGGCAGCTTCTGTGAGCAGTTGACCATCCTCAACCACGACGAGAAGCCGGTCGACCTGGAAGTCCGGATGGACGCGGCGTCGGATTTCGCCGACCTGTTCCAGGTCAAGGACGAGATCCTGAACAAGAAGGGCGAGATCTACACCGAGGTGGAGTCGGACCGGCTGCGGCTGGGGTACCGGCGGGGGAACTTCCGCCGGGAGACTGTCATCTCGTCGTCGATGTCGGCCCGCTACGACAGCAGGGGCTTCGCGTACACGGTCCACCTGGAGCCCAACGAGCAGTGGGATGCCTCGATCGACGTCCAGACCCACGCGGTCGGGCCCGGCGGCCGGGATCTGCGGTTCGGGCTTCGCAAACACGGCACCGAGCGGCTCGCTCTCCAGCACGACCTGGAGAAGTGGATCGCCGACGCGCCGAAGGTCAACAGTGAGCACGGCCGGGTGGCCAGCACGTACCGGCGCAGTCTGATCGACCTGGCGGCGCTGCGCTTCTCGCCGCTGTCGCTGGGCGGCGCCACACTGCCCGCCGCCGGTCTGCCCTGGTTCATGACCATGTTCGGCCGGGACAGCATCCTCACCTGCCTGCAGACGCTGCCGTTCACCCCGCAGCTGTCGAAGACGACGCTGCGCATCCTGGCGTCCCTGCAGGGCAGCCGGTTCGACGACTTTCGGGACGAGGATCCGGGGCGCATCCTGCACGAGATGCGCTACGGCGAAACCGCGGCCTTCGAGGAACAGCCACACTCGCCGTACTACGGCTCGGTCGACGCGACGCCGCTGTTCATCGTGCTGCTCGACGAGTACGAGCGGTGGAGCGGGGACGTGGCGCTGGTCAAGGAGTTGGAGCAGGAGTCCCGGGCGGCCCTGAGGTGGATCGACAACTACGCCGACCTGGTCGGCACCGGCTACATCTGGTACGAGCGACGCAACACCGACACCGGCCTGGAGAACCAGTGCTGGAAGGACTCCTGGGACTCGATCTCCTACTCGGACGGCACGCTCCCGCCGTTCCCACGGGCCACCTGCGAGGTGCAGGGGTACGCGTACGACGCGAAGGTGCGCGCGGCCCGGTTGGCGCGCGAGTTCTGGGATGATCCGGGGTTCGCCGACCAGTTGGAGCGGGAGGCGGCAGAGCTGAAGGAGCGGTTCAACCGGGACTGGTGGGTGGACGACGGCGAGTATTTCGCCCTGGCCCTGGACCCGGACGGCCGGCAGTGCGACATCCTCAGCTCCAACATCGGCCACCTGCTGTGGAGCGGGATCGTCGAACCCGAGCGGGCGGAGAAGCTCGCCGCGCACCTGGTCGGGCCGCGGCTCTTCTCCGGCTGGGGGGTGCGCACCCTCGCCGAGGGGGAGGCCCGCTACAACCCCATCGGCTACCACAACGGCACGATCTGGCCGTTCGACAACTCGTTCATCGCCTGGGGTCTGCGCCGCTACGGCTTCGCCGAGGAGGCCGCGACCATCGCCAACGGCATCCTGGACGCGGCCACGTACTTCGACGGCCGGTTGCCGGAGGCGTTCGGCGGCTACCCGCGGGAGCTGACCAAGTTCCCGGTGGAGTACCCGACGGCGTGCAGCCCGCAGGCCTGGTCGACAGGTACGCCGCTGTTGCTGCTGCGCACCATGCTCGGTCTGGAGCCGCACGAGGGGCACCTGGCGGTCGAGCCACGGCTGCCGGTGGGGATGGGTCGCATCGAGGTGCTGGACATCCCCGGTCGTTGGGGCCGGGTGGACGCGTTCGCCAGAGGTCGACTGGACCTGAACAACCTCGGCGACTGACCGACTGGACCGCCGAACCGGCGGTGCCGCGCCACCTGCGTCGCCGCCGGTTCTCCACCCAGCCGATCCCCAGCCGGTCAGGGTAGATTCTGCGAATGCCGGAGCTCGTGTACCCGCCCGTTATCGCCGCCGCCAAGACGCTGTTCCGGGTCCTCGACCTGAAGATCACCATCGAGGGCGCCCACCACGTACCCCGAACGGGCGGGGCGGTGCTGGCCAGCAACCACGTCAGCTACCTCGACTTCATCTTCGCCGGTCTGGGCGCGAACGCGTCGGGCCGGCTGGTCCGCTTCATGGCAAAGGATTCGGTCTTCACCCACAAGATCTCCGGCCCGCTGATGCGTGGGATGCGGCACATTCCGGTGGACCGGCAGGCCGGCGCGGCCTCGTTCCGCGCTGCGGTGGGCGCGCTCAAGCAGGGCGAGGTCGTCGGCGTCTTCCCCGAGGCGACGATCAGCCGGTCGTTCACGGTCAAGGAGCTCAAGAGCGGCACGGTCCGGATGGCCCGCTCGGCGAAGGTGCCGGTGCTGCCCGTCGCGTTGTGGGGCACCCAGCGCCTCTGGACCAAGGGCCGCCCGCGCACCCTGACCCGCCGGCACACGCCGATCACCATCCTGATCGGCGAGCCCATCAACCCGGCGGACTTCCCGGACCCGAACGTGCTGGCCGCCGAGCTGACCACCCGGCTCAGCGCCCTCGTCGACCGCGCGCAGCGGGACTATCCGGACACCCCGGCCGGCCCGGACGACACCTGGTGGCAGCCCGCGCACCTGGGCGGCAGCGCGCCCTCACCGGAGGAGGCCGCCGCTCTGGACGCCGCCGCCGAGCAGCGCGCCCCCAGCGCCTGACGCGAGGTGGCCTGACGCCTGATTGGCCGGATCGTTCCGCACCCGGGCAGAATGGTGTCTGCCGGCGCGAACGGCGTCCAACCAGGATCGACGTCATGAGCAGAGCAGCACTCGTCGTGATCGACGTGCAAGAGTCCTTCCGTCAGCGCCCGATCTGGGCGTACGGCTCCAACCCCGACATGATCCGCCAGGTTGACCGGCTGGTGGCTGCCGCCCGGCAGCGCGGCGACCTGGTGGTCTGGGTCCTGCACTCGGAGCCCGGCACTGGCGGGTTGTTCGACCCCGCCCTCGGCTACGTCCGGCTGATCGACGGGCTGGTCCCCGCCGAGGGTGAGCCGACGCTGGTCAAGACCGCGCACAACGCGTTCACCACCACGAACCTCCAGCAACTGCTCACCCAGGCGGGCATCACCGACATCACCGCCTGCGGCATCCGCACCGAGCAGTGCGTGGAGACCACCACCCGGGTCGGCGCGGACCTCGGCTACCGGATGACCTTCGTCACCGACGCCACGCTGACCTTCCCCATCCCACACCGGGACCTGCCGGAGACCGCCACTGTCGCGGAGATCCTCGCCGACCCGCGCACCCTGACGAACGAGGAGATCGTGACCCGCACCGAGTACGCGCTGGCGGGCCGCTTCGCGACCATCCGCACCGTGGACGAGGTCACCGGCGCGACCCTCGCCGGCAGCCGGGGCTGACGTCGTGACCCGGGTCGTCTTCCTGCTGGTCCCACAGCTGCACCTGCTGGACCTCGCCGGGCCGGCCCAGGTCTTCTCCAGCGCCGCCGACCTCGGGTACGACTATCAGCTGCACTACGTCGCCGAGCGCGAGCAGGTGCCGACCGTGCAGGGCGTACCGCTGGTCGCCGACACCCGGTGGCCCGAACTGGCCCCGGACGACCTGGTGATCGTGCCCGGTTGGCGGCCGGCGGCGCACGGGCCGCAAGGGCCGGTGTCGCCCGCCGACCTGCTGCGGCTCGCCGAGCACCACGCGGCCGGCGGCACGGTGGCCAGCGTGTGCGCCGGGGCGTACGCGCTCGGGCGGGCCGGGCTGCTCGACGGCCGGCGCTGCACCACCCACCACGAGGTGCAGGACGACCTGGCCCGCCGGCACCCGGCGGCCCAGGTCGTCCGCGACGTGCTGTACGTGGTGGACGACCGGGTGGTCACCTCGGCGGGCATCGCCAGTGGCATCGACGTGGCGCTGCACCTGGTGGCGACCCGACACGGCCCGGCGACCGCCGCGAAGATCGCCCGCACGCTGGTCGTCTACGCCCGCCGTAACGGGCACGAGCCGCAGGCCAGCGCGCTGATGCGGCACCGCTCACACCTGTCCGACTCGGTGCACCGGGTGCAGGATCTGATCGACAGCCGGTACGCCGAGCCCTTGCCCCTGGCCGAGCTGGCCGCCGCCGGCGGAGTGGCCGAACGAACCCTGACCCGGCTGTTCCGGGCGAGCACCGGCCTCACCCCGCTCGGCTACCAGCAGCTGCTCCGGGTGGAACGGGCCGAGCATCTGATCGGGCACGGCACCACAGTGGAAGCCGCCGCGCGGGCGGTCGGCTTCACCGATGCCCGGATGCTGCGCCGCCTGCGAGCCCGCCCCACGAGCTCGGATCGGGTCTTGAGCGGTAGTAGTCGTCCCGAGAGTGGAACTCCACAGGCAACGAGCCGGGCAGCGTGATCCGGGTGTCGCCGGCGAGTAGGGCGGGGCCGGCCCGCAGCAGCAGCACGTCGCGCTCCTGGGCCGAGAGGTCGACCAGTTGCGGACGGTTGAGCCGGAACATGGCCACGGCCCTGCGGACCTGCCGGGCCAGCGCCACGACCTCGGCGGCCGCTCCGCTGAGGGCCAACGCCGGCTGCTGAATGGTGCGCAGCGCGTCGCAGACGATCAGCAGCTGCGCCGGGGTGCCCGGCTCGGTCGCCGGCAGCTCCAACCGCGACGGCCACTGCCAGCGGATCTGACCGCTCATCAGGCCGTTCAGTCGAGCGGGTGGTCGGGCCCGGTGCGTCCCGTCGGCGACCAGCGACAGCTGCGAGCCACTGCCCACCCAGCAGATCCGTTGGTCGGTGACGGTCACCGCGACCGGCTCGGGCAACTGCCAACGGCGTCGCACCTCGCTCGGCCCGAGCAGGTAGCCCGCGACCACCAGCGGGTATCGCCCGAGCACCCGCTCACCGGGCCTCGGTCGCAGGTTGTAGCGGCGGTCCAGGGTCGGGCCCACGTCGTCGTCGGGGGCATCGAACCGGTGGGGACCGATGAAGAAGGGGGACGCGTCGGAGTGCATCGTCACGACCTTCCGGTCAGCTGGCTGTGTACTGAAGCCTGGCGGACCAGAGGGCTCCTGTCATGACGCCTGTTAGGGGGTCGGCCGGTCGTGCGTCGCCTGTGACCGGTAGATGCCGATCTCCTCCGGGCGGACGAGACCGTCCTCGATCGCACGGGCGAGTAGTGCCGCCTTTGTGGCAGCTGGTCGCCCCGCCCGGGTGTACTTGATCCGTGCCCGGTCGACGTACTGCTTCACTGTGTGCTCGCTGATCTGCATCCGCCGGGCCACCGACGCCTTGGACATCGACTGGAACCAGAGCAGCAGCGCCTCACGCTCCTTGTCGGACAGCATCGGCCGGTCCGGCCGGGGGTCGCCGACCATGGCACCGGCCAGCGCCGGCGGCACGTACGGGCGGTCGCTCGCGGCGGCCAGCACCGTCTCCACGCAGTGTTCCCGGCCCTCGTGTTTGGCCAGGAACGCGACCGCCCCGGCGTCCAACGCGGCGAGCATCGTCTGCGGGTCGGTGTGCTCCGAATAGACCACCACCCGCCGGCCGGCGGCGCTCAGCTCGGCCAGCTTGTCCAACGCCATCCGCCCGTGCAGGCGCAGGTCGAGCAGGACGACGTCGGCGTCCGGTGCCGCCCGCAGCACCGCGTCCGGGTCGTCGCCGGTGGCGAGCACAGTGAGACGCGGCTCGGTGGCGAGCCAGGCGCGGACCCCCTCGACCACCACCGGGTGGTCGTCGACGATCGCCACCCCGACCGGCCGGTCGCCGGTCACCGCCGCCACCGGGTCTGCGCCCATCTGATGTTCCCGTCCCGTTCGTAGAGGTACTGCACCAGCCCGTCGTCGTGCTCCCCGGGGGGTGGGCCGGTCGACTCCGGCCCCTCCCGGTCCGGCGTGACCAGGCTGACCACCACCTCGTCCGCTCCGGAGACCACTGTCAGACGCGCCCATCCCCGGGCGTCGGCGAGGGTGCCGGTGAGCGGGTCGGCCAGTCGGCGGCGGACCTCCACCGGCAGCGGCGGCGGGGTGCCGATGGTGACCAGGTCGATCGGTAGGCCGTTGCGTTCCGCCAGGTCGGCTGCGGCTCGCAACTCGTGCAACAGCGGGTCGGGCACATCGTCGGACTCGGCGATCAGCCGGCGCAGCCGGGCGGCGGCCAACATGCACCGACGCTGCACCTCCGGGTCGTCCGGATCGGCCTGGCCGGCGGCCAGGTCCCCGAGGACCCGACCGGCCGCCGAGCTGACCAGAGCGAGGCGGTCCCGGCGTTCCCGAAGGCCCCGCTCGGCGGCATCCCGCTCGGCGGCCATCGCGTGGCCAGCGGCCGAGACGCCGGCCCGTTCCCGGGCCAGGCCGACGATGACAGTGCTGCCCACGAAGACCGCCACCGGCAGCGAGAACGTGCCGTAGACGTACATCACGTAGCGGGCCACGTCGGCCGGGTCGGGGCCGTGCCCG
Source organism: Micromonospora trifolii (assembly GCF_022229005.1). Lineage (GTDB taxonomy): Bacteria > Actinomycetota > Actinomycetes > Mycobacteriales > Micromonosporaceae > Micromonospora > Micromonospora trifolii. The sequence continues at coordinate 62,244 of NZ_JAKKFD010000013.1, read as the reverse complement.
AGCACGGCGACCAGGGCGATCAACGCGTGCGTGCCGAGAAGCGCGATCAGCCCCACGACGCGCCGACCCCACACCGCCAGCACGAAGAACCAGCCGAGCGTGCCCCACACCCAGTTGGCGGCGGTGAACAACTGCCGCTCACCGGCCGCGGCGAAGACGGCCGCGTCGACGACCAGCAGCAGCCCGGCCAGCGGCCACGGCGGCAGCGGCGAACCTTGCAGCAGTCGTACCCCGGCCACCGCGCCGGTCACGGCGACCAGGATCCAGGCGCCGAGCACCACAGCCGGCGCGGCGAACTCCGCGCGGGCGGACAGCACCGCCGGCAGCGCGATCGCGACGTGCCAGGCCAACGCGATGGCGACGGCGGCGATCCGGGCGCCCCGGTCGGACGCGTGCGCCACGGCGGCCGGCGCGGCGAGCGCCGCGGGGGAGTCCGGCTCGCGGGGGTTCGGAACGCTGGTGCGGTTCGGTGCCTCCGGCGCGTCGGTGGGGTGCGCGGGGGCGTTCAGGTCAGCCGACACCGGGCCACTCCAGTCGAATCCGGGTGCCCGCGCCGACGGCCGAGTCCACGACGGCCCGCCCACCGACCGTCGCCATCCGGCCGCGGATCGACTCGCGCAGTCCGTACCGGTGCGGTGCGACGGTGGCCAGGTCGAAACCGGGGCCGTCGTCGGCGACCTCGACCACGACGCCGATCGCGTCGCGGCTCAGCCGCAGCGTGGCCCCGGCGCCCGGTGCGTGGCGGACCACGTTGGACAGTGCCGCGTAGGCGCTCTCGCTGATCGCGTCGGCCACCCCGACGGGGACGGTGCAGGACGCCAGGTCCAGTCGTACCGCAAGCTCGGGCAGCCGGCCGACCACCAACCGCAACCGCCCGTCGAGCGGCACCGGGCCGTCGCCGGCCACCGGGCCGACGTCGGTGAGCGAGACGAGGGTACGCAGGTCGGTCGCGCACCGGCCCCGGAAGACGGTCGAGGGTCCGGCCACCGCGCCCAGCCCCACCATGGTCAGCGTCCCGAGCACTGTGTCGTGCAGGTCGCGATTCTGTTGGCGTTCGGCCTCGCGGGCGGCACGCGCTACCAACGCCTCCCGGGTCAGCCGCTGGTGTTCGACGAAGGCGCGGTCCGCCCGGCCGATGCGTCGGCGCATGACCGCCGCCATCATCGCCGTGCAGAGGGTCTGCGCCAGCAGCGTGGCCGCGTGCGCCCTGGCCTCGGTGGGGTTGCCGGCGGCGTGCGCTCCGGTCACGTATGTGGCTATCACGAGCAGCCCGGCCGGGATCGACCAGCGTGCCGAGGTGGTGGCCTGTGCGTTGATCACCGTGGTGCTGGCCAGCACGGCGATCCAACTGCCCTCGCCGGGCAGCACCTCGGGCGCCACCAGCACCGGGATGAGGAGGCAGGCCAGCGCGGTGACCGCCACGTCACCGGCGACGAGGGCGGGGCCGATGCCGTGGCGCAACGCGCGGTGCGCGTACCAGAGGGACCAGCCGGTCAGCACGGCCACCGCGGGCAGCAACACCGCCTGCTCCACCGGCGGGGTCTGCACCGACACGGCCACCGCCGCGCCGAACAGCCCGCAGCTCAGCCGCAGCAGCGCCGGCAACGTGGTGAAGATGAGGCCCAGGGCCCCGCCGGCCGGGTTGTCCAACGTGGGCGGCGGCACGGTTGGGGTGGCAACGGCCGGCATCGGGAAGTGTCCTTCCGACAACGACCCGGTCCGGGTCCACGGGGCGTAGATCGACATCGGACAATAGCATGGCGGACGGTGACGGGCTGACCCTTTGTAGCGGAGTGTCGCTAATGTGTCACTCTGTGCTGCGGGGCTGAAGCAGGTCCCAGCGGTTGCCGTAGATATCGACGAACACCGCTACCGAACCGTACGCCTCGTGGCGCGGTTCCTCCAGGAAACGCACCCCGGCCGCCACCATCCGAGCATGGTCCCGGGCGAAATCCTCCGTGTAGAGGAACAGCCCGACCCGACCGCCGGTCTGGTCGCCGATCCGAGCCTGCTGCTCGGCGCTGCTCGGCCGGGCCAGCAGCACCGCCGTCTCTCGGGCCCCCGCCGGGCGGACCACCACCCAGCGTGAACCGTCCGGTCGGGCGGTGTCCTCCACCAGCTCGAAACCGAGGTCGCCGACGTAGAAGTCGATCGCCTCGTCGTACTCCCTGACCAGCAGCGCGACAAGTCCCAGATGTGCCATTCGGCCATTCTCCCCGGCGGGCACCCCGGGCCCAGCCGGCGACGTCCCCGCCCGTCACCCTCGTCACGCCGCAGGCCGGGCGGAACCGGGCGCGCTCGGCGTCCGTCTCATCCCCGGGTGGAAGGGTGGTGAGCCGGATGCGCTCGTCCCGGACGGTACTGGCGGTGGCACTGCTCGGCATGGCGCTGGGTGGCTGCGGTGCCACGGACATCGGGCCGGGCGGGGCCGACGAGCCCGGTCCGGCCCAGATCGTCGATGGGTGGACCTCCTGCGCCGAGGCGGCACCCCGGGCCGGCGAGATGATCACGGTGCCGACCACGGAGACGCCGCCGCCGGCGGTGAAAGAGCCGACGATCGGTCGCATCGACCCCGCGTTCACCCCGGTCGCGGCCGTGATCTGCGGGCGTGAGATTCGGCCGGGCCCCAACGGCGGCCAGGAGCAGGTCGCCACCGAGCGACGCGCCGAGCAGATCGCGCCACTGCTCACCGCGCTGCGCCTACCCAGCGAGCAGACCGGAGGGGAGGTCGCCTGCACCCTCGAGATGGTCGTCCCGCCGTGGATGGCGCTGGTGGACGACCGGGGGCGCTGGCTGCGCCCGCACATCCCGACGGACTCCTGTGGCAAGCCTCGCGCCGAGGTGATCGCCGCGTCGGCCGGGCCACAGTGGACCACCGTGGACACCCGTACCATCCGGCAGATCGAATCCGCGGCGGCCGAGGCCGCCGGATGCGCGCAGCAGTGGACGGACCTGCTGTGGGTGGAGACCCGCAACGGTGGACCCGGGCCGGCCGGGCCTGGGCTATCGCCGGCCGCCGGGCCGCTGCGCCTCTGCGTCTATGAGGTGCCGGCGTCACTCCAGGAAGGCGAGAAACCGGCGGGCGACTTCGTGTACGGCGGCCCGCTGCCACCCGAGCGCCAGGCGGGCCTGTTCCGGGCGCTGTCCAACCGCCGGGCAGTGGTCGACTGTGCCACCCCGGCGACCCGGTTCGCTGTGCTACGCCCGCTCGACGGAGCGGGCCCCGACCGGTATGTGGAACTGGACGGCTGCCGGCGGTTCCTGGTCGCGCCGGCGACGGGCGTTGGGCAGCTCGGCCAGGGCGACGACGCGCTGGTCGCCCTGCTGGGGCCCGTCTGAGCCGGCTCGCCGGATCCACGACCGGCCGGGAACCACAGTCAGTTACTTCGACAGGGCCCGCTCCAGCTCGCTCTTCGACATCGACGAGCGGCCCTTGATGCCGCGTTGCTTCGCCTCGTTGTACAGCTGCTCCTTGGTACGACCCTGGGCGCCGCTGTGGGAGCGCTTACCACCACGGTGTCCGGACGACACGTCGTTCAGGGAGGAGCGGCTCGCCGTTCGGGACTCACCCGAGCGGGCCCGCTCCTTGTTGACAGTGCGGGCCGCGATCTCCTTCGCCCGGCCGGAGGAGGCGCCCCGCTGCTGCGCGCTCTCCTTGATGTGCTCGTACTGTCGTTCTCTCTTCGGGCTCGATCCGGCTGGCATCGGTGCCTCCCACCTCCGCTGTCGGGTGCGGTCGAGACCCGGCTCGCGCTTCTGCGCTGTCATCGGCACACTGCGAGCCGGGGCGTGGTGTTCACGCTGTCTGAGCACGATGCCCCGCCGTCAGGGGGGCCAAACGAGTGCGGCCGAGTCGATCCGGCTGCTTCGGGCGCGTTCCCCTCGGCGTCGTATAGTTGTCGCCGCAGCCGACGCCTGGGCGTCGGTCAGTCAGCGTCCAGCAGCGGGCGCCCGGGCTCGGTTGGCGAGTCCGTGCGGTGCCCCGTGCTCGCGGTGCGCCATCACCACGCGCGCTGCCGTCGCCTTCCTGCAACCGGTACGCGCCCCGGGCACGAGGACCTTGAAGTCATGGCACAGCAGCCCATTGACCCCAATGCGGCGATCTCCGAACTCGGCCAGATCAAGCTCGGCGAAACCGACCTGTCTGGAGTGTTGACCCAGGTCTCCGAGTTGGCACGGCGAACGGTCCCCGGTGCCGAGGAGGTGTCGGTGACGTTGTTGAAGCAGGAGGGCGCACACACCGCCGCGTTCAGCGGTGAGATGGCGCTGCGACTCGACGAACTGCAGTACGAGCATGGCCAGGGTCCGTGTCTGGAGGCGGCCAGAGACTCCGCCGTCGTGTCCGTCCCCGACATGTCCGAAGAGGCCCGCTGGCCGCAGTGGGCGGCCGAAGCCGTGCGGGGCGGAGCTCACAGCTCACTGTCGATCGGGTTCCCGATCCAGGAGTCCGTGCTCGGTGCGCTGAACATCTACGGGGTCGAAGCGGGTGCCTTCGACGACGACGCTGTCGCCCTCGCGGAGACGTTCGCGGGGTACGCCGCTGTCGCCCTCGCCAACGCCCACCTCTACGACACCACCGCCACCATGGCCGCACAGATGCAGTTGGCCATGCAGAGCCGGGCCGTCATCGAGCAGGCCAAGGGCATCATCATGGGCGAACGCCGCTGCACCCCCGACGAGGCGTTCGCCGTCCTCGCGAAGGTTTCCCAGGACTCCAACCGCAAACTGCGGGAGGTCGCGGCCGCCCTTGTGGAAAGGACCACCCGACCGCCGAGTCCCAAGCGTGATCGCGGTGGGTCAGGCAACCTGACGTAGGCGTTCGGCAACTGTCTGCTGGGCCTGGGAAGGTGGTGGCCCGCCAGCGCAGCGTCGACTGAGACCGGTCGGGAGCGAGCGCGCCGAGTGGCGACCGACTGCCCAGGCGGTTATCGTCGAGGTTGGTCAAGCCATGCGCCAATCCTGTTACGGAACTCAACAGGAGGCGTGTGCTCCTATGACTGAGCGTTCCTGGTTCTTCCAGACCCACTTCGGCAGTTACCCGACGGCAGTCAGTCTCGGTCAGGTCACGTCAGCGGCGCTCCCCGGCAGCAGTTGGAACCGTTTCGACCTCGACTCCTCCGGTCCGTCGTTTCAGGTGACCCGCTACACCGAGCCCACGAACCTGTCCGCGACCATCTCGGCCGACCGGATGGTCGTCGCCCCGGTGGGGTACGTCGACATGGACACGGCCCCACGCCTGGCCACGGCCCTGATGAACGCGATCGACAGCCATCCCGAAGTCTGTTGTGACCTGACCGGCGTCGGCTTCTTCAGCGCCGCGGGCGTGCGCGCACTACTGCTGGCGCGGGACCGGGCGGACCAGGTCGGCTCCCGCTTCACGATCCGAGGCGCCGAGGGAATCACCCAACGGGTGCTGCGGATCACCGGGGTGGAGCACCTGCTCCTCGGACCCGACCAAGGCAGCGGGCCAGCCGCGCAGCTCGGCTGACCCGCAGCTCATGACCCACACCTCCGCCGCGCGGGTGGCGTCACCAGGTGTCCGGCCGGTCGAGATCGCGGGCCGGCTGGTACCCGCCGAGGATCGCCAAGCCCTCCGCCTCGGTGTAGCCGTTGCCCCAACCCTTGCGGAACGCCTCGACGACGCACGGCTCGACTGTCATCTCCAGCACGTCGCTGCCTTGCCGGCGAGCCCGGTACGGGCCGGCGACGAGATTTCCGGGCCGGGCGTCGTCGCCGGCCGGGGCGGGTTGCGCCCGAACAGTCAACCAACGGCCGGAGGCGTCTCCGACCACCAGGGCGCCCTCGACGAAGGCGTCCCGCCCCGACCGGCCGAGCGTGACCGAGCACTCCAGCAGGCGTCCGCCTGTCGGCAGCGACTCCAGGCGGAACGGCACGGCGCACCGGTGGGCACCGTCGAACCGGACCCGGCTCGCCGTGCCGGCCGCCTCGTCGCGGCTGGTCGCGTACATGTCCACCTGGGCCCAGATGCCGTCGGTGGGTTGCCAGCGGACGAACCACAGCTTCCGTTCGCCGGACGGATCGAACCAGGCGACCCCCGAGCGGTCGCCGACCCGCACCTCGGTCCGTCCCTGCGGTCGCCCCTGCGAGGACAACGTCTGCTGGAGCCCATCCAGCAACACCTCGGTGCGCGCCAACACGAAACGGGCCTGACCGCTCGGGCCCCGGAACTCGACGCTCTCGATGCCGCGCCCGGTCCGCCACGACGCGAAGTCGGCACCGCTGACCAGAGCGTCCGTCGAGAAGTGCACAGTCGCGGGATCGGCACCGACCTCCTCGGGGCGTACGGTCCCATCGCTCTGCGCCTCCGGCAGCATCAGCGCCGCGGCCGGCATGATCGGGTCCTCGGTGCTCCGAACGCCCGGGATCGCCAGCGCCACCGAGGTGAGAGCGACACACGCCGCTGCCACGCCGCCGGTGATCAGACCCCGCCGCCGCAGTCGCAACCGCCGGCCCCGATGCCGGGCCTGCTCCACGATCGGCGTCGGGTCGACGTCGCCGCCCGCCCGATGCTTGAGCGTGGCGGCGAGCTGCTCATCGAGGTCACTGAACATCAGAGCTCTCCTGCCCGTGCGGGGGTTGCCGCAACCTGTCGTTGACGCAGTGCCGCCAGGGCGCGCTTCGCGTGTGTGCGTACCGTCCCGGTCGAACACGCGAGGATCTCGGCGATCGACGTGTCGTCCAGATCCTCGTAGTAGCGCAGCACGATCACGGTGCGCTGACGTGCCGGCAGATCACAGACCAACCGCCACAGTGCGTCGCGCTCGGCGACCCCGGCGGCCTCGTCCACCTCGCCCGCCCGATCGAGCACGGCGGCGACGGAGATCTCCTGGCTGCTGCGCCGACGCCACCACGAGTTGTGGGTGTTGACGAGCATGCGCCGGACGTAGGCGTCCGGCCGGTCCGTCCGCGAGATGCGCCCCCACCGGGCGTACGCCCGGGCGAGGACCTCCTGAACCAGGTCCTCGGCTCGGTGCTCGTCACCGGTCAGCAGCCGGGCGAGCCGCACCAGCGCCGAAGTGCGAGCGAACGCGTACTCCTCGAACGTCACGCCCTAATTAACGCCGCAGGCCGGCCAACCCGTAGACACCTGCCGGGCACTTCTTGTCGGCCGGCCCAGATCGACCTCGTAACGCGCCTACCTGTCGCTGACGTAGGAGCCCCGTTGCGGCACCCTCCGCGCGGACCCCGCCACGCGGGTCTTGGCTGCACGGATGGCTGCGCCGGCGGGGCTATCTCCGTCCTCGGAGAAAATCTATGTGCGAAGCGCTAGACATTCGCGCCGTCGCCGACTAACGTTCCTGTGGTCGAGAACAGAGCAACAAAGACGCTGACGTTTCCGCCCCGCACGAGGGCGAAGGAGTGGGGCCAGGGATCTTGCAAGCCCTGCTCAGCTCGGCGGCGGACATTCGCCGTAGCTAGGTAGTACGCGTGACAGCGGGTGAGGCCAACGCTTGTTCAGGGCTTCACCCGAGGTAAGGAGGGTTCGTCGTACGTGTTGGGGCCAGGAAGTCGCGTGGGGCTCGGACACCGACGGACAGCACGGAGTACAGCAGAGGAAATCAGAGGCAAGGGAGGGCTTTACACCGTTGGATCGCCCGCTGCCAGTCGCGTTCGTGGGCTGGGTGCGGACACCGCAGTTTCCCTCTAACGAGAGGTGGTCTCCGGTCACGCTTATGCGATCCTCGCACCCGAAGCCGTCCCTGACGGCTGGTGCGGACAAGACAAGCCGACGTTCTGTCGGTAGATGGTGTTCCTGACCCACAACCCTTGGGCCCCGGTGCTTCCGAGCACCGGGGCCCTCGTGATGGAGGTTCCATGGCTCAACCCGACGACATGCTCGACGATGAGGACTACCCCGCCTACACGATGGGCCGTGCCGCAGAAATCCTCGGCTGCTCGCAGGACTTTCTACGCCGGCTCGGCGAGGCGAAACTGATCGACCCGCAGCGCTCCAGTGGAGGGCACCGCCGCTACTCCCGCTACCAACTGCGCCTCGCCGCGAGAGCTCGGGAGATGTGCGACCAGGGCACCGACATGGCCTCGGCCTGCCGGATCATCATTCTTGAGGACCAACTCGAAGAGGCCCTTCGGCGCAATGAGCGCCACCAGCAGGGCTGAGCACAGCCTCCGCGCGGGCCTGCCCGCAAGGTGAAGCCGAGCGCCATACGGTCCCTCCCGTCAGGGCAGGGGCCGTCTGTCGTCTGAGGAAGGCCTCGGTCATGTGGAGGGCGCGCCTGGGTCAGCGGGCGGGCTTGGCTGTACGGCTGGCCGACGCGCGCTGGTGCGGAGAGACCCTAGGCTGACGCCCGTGTCGCGGAGCATTCAGTGATCGACCTGGACGAGGGCAACCACCAGCCGGCGCAGTCGGGCGCCGCTGCCCATGACCGCCTGAAGACCAGACAGAAGATCGCACTGGGGCTCGTCGCCGTCTTCGCGGTCGGCATTGGGCTCGGCGGCTTCGCTGTCCACCGGCGAGACTCGCTCGAACAGCGGGAGCGGAACGGAGTGGTCGCACTCGTGGCCCTCCCGCGAACGGCCAGCTTGGGAAGCCCGACCTTTCAGGCATCCACCATCGACGCGGGCAGCGATGCTCCAAAAGTCAAACTGACCGGGCATCTGATATTGATCAACGTTGGCCCCGCGCCGATCACCGTCCGCCGGGTTGCGGCAGCGAAGGGGGGCCTGTCATCAAGCAGCGCCGGAGAACCTCGGCTGTCACCCCTTGGCGGCACAGGTCAGCTCATGGTCGAGCTGTCCTTCGAGTGCTCGGTCGGATGGTTCGAAGAACCGCTGCCCCTCACCTTCGAGGTTGAGACTGCCGACAAGCACGTCAGAGAGGTCAGCTACCCGGTCGATCTAGCCGGAAGCGACTGGCAGCGCGTGGCGCTGCCCCATTGCGAGCACGCATAGGCCCGGCGGGCCTACGCGTAACAGACCGCAGCCCAGCGCTGGAGCGACAAGGCAGTTGAACTGCGGCGTTGGAGGTGCGCCCGGCAGGATTCGAACCTGCGGCCTTGGGATTAGAAGTCCCCTGCTCTATCCGCTGAGCTACGGGCGCCTGTGGCGTGGATGTCGCGCCCAGAGGGTACCGCCGTCCCACCGCCCGACGGCGAAAAGGGTGCCCGCGTCCACGTTGCCGAGCAGAGTCTCACGTCCGCCTCGTAGTGGGCATCCGGGTTACCGCGGACCGGCCTGGCCGTGGACCGTACCTTTGGCTGGTGTTGCTGGATTCCGACGCCGAGAGCGACGTCGCCTACGAACTGTGCCAGGTCGTCGGTCGCGCCATCCTGCCGTACCGGTCCTCGGGCGACTTCGGTACCGCGTTCTTCTTCCAGGACGGCCACGACCCGGTGGGGGAGTCGCTGCTGACGGCGGCCGACATGGTGGGCGGTTCGGGTGGTGAGTTGGGCCTGCGGACGAGCGTCACCGAGCCGGCGGGGGTGGCCCCGGCCGTCATTTCCGAGGCCGAGATCGTGCCCGGTTGGGCCCGCTTCGCCGGCGACGGGGTCGCGGTGTTGCCGACCGCAGGCCTGCACCGGTATGCCGGCGACGGCGGCTGGCGGTGGCGCGTCCAGCCGGTGCCGGCGGGGATCGCCGCCGGGCCCGAGGTCATCGCCCGCCTCGCCGCCGACGCCAGTTCCGCTTTCGTGCTGGCCCACGGGGTACGCGAGGACGGGTCGCGGCCCCTGGAGGTCGCGATCGAGCGGGTGGTCCGCGACGGGGACGCCGTGCTGATCACCACGGAGCTGCCGCCGGGGTACGTCGGCGCGCCGGTCTTCATCGTTCAGGCCGAACCCACCGGTGAGGTCTCCCCGTACTGCCTGGGCCTGGTCCTGCCCGGCGTCGGAGCGCACCCGGTGGCGACCTTCGACCGGATCCGTGCCGTCCTCCCGGCGACGCCCGGCGACATCTGAACCGGCGCTCCGTTCGGCCTGGTCAGCCGCCGAGTGTCGCCGCCCCCGCCCCGTCGGTCGTCTGCGCGTTGGCCGGTGCCGCGTCAGCTCGGGCCGCGTCGGTCGGCGCGGCGTCCGCGTCTGACCGTGCGGCGTCGGCCGGCGTTGCGTCGGCCGGGGCGGTGGGGCCGGCGGCGAGGAACGCCTCGGCCCAGCGGCCCACCTCGTCGAAGACCTTCTTCCGTACGACGGGGCCGGAGAGCGTGAGGTCGTGCAGCCCTCCGTCGAAACGGGCCAGTGTGACGTGGCGGCCGAGGCGGGGCGCGTAGCGGACCATGTGCTCGACGTCCAGCACGGCGTCGGCCAGTGTCGCGTTTTCGTGCCACTTGGTGCCCCGGAAGGACCGGGTCGAGCAGGCCAGCAGCACCGGCACCTGGATGTCCAGCCCGGCGCGGAGCCGGCGTTGCCCGGTGCGGATCGCATTCAACCAGCCGGCCCGGACCGGGAACCCGGCCAGCGGCTTCCACGCCAGGTCATAGGTCCACTCGCCGCGGTGGTCGGAGTGGATGCTCTCGCCGTACACAGTGCCGAGCCCGAACGGCAGGATGCGGTGCGGCGCCCTGCGGCCCAGCCGCGACGCGGCGGCCGCGAGGGGTCGACGGACCGCCCAGGGGGCGTTCAGGTCGAAGAAGGGGCTGTTGAGCACCAGGCCGTCGATGGTGCCGGTGTCACGGCGGGCGTCCGCCCAGAGCGAGATGATCAGGCCGCCGGTGGAGTGGCCCATCGCCAGCAGGGTGTCGTGCCCGTCGTCCTTGCGGATGATCTCGGCGGCGGCGTCCAGCTCCGGGAAGTAGTCGCTGATGTCGCGACAGAAGTTCGGGGTCTGGGCCGGGAGCAGACTACGACCGTATTTGCGCAGGTCGAGCGCGTAGAAATCCCAGCCCCGCTCGGCGAAGAAGTCCGCCAGGTGCGTCTGGAAGAAGTAGTCGACGAAGCCGTGTACGTAGAGCACGGCCCGCCCGGTGGGGCGCTCGGCCCGCCGCCGGACCAGAGTCGCGACAACGGGGCCTTCGTCGTCGGTGCCCAGGTCGATCGTCTGCCGCTCGTACGGCGGCCCCAACACGTCCGGTTCCACGAACGCGACGCTACGCCGCCAACCTACCCAGCGGTAGCCCGCGCCCGCCCACCCCCGCTCGCCGCGTCGATCATGGAGTTGTGGTGCCTCGCAAAAGGGGTGGTCGCGGATCTAACGACCACCACGACTCCATGATCGACTGAGCGGCGGTGGGGCGGGCGGGGGTGCGGCGTGGGTCAGGCCGTTTCCGCGTCGGCGCGGGGGGCCGCGTCGTCGGACTCGACGGCCTCCGTCTGCGGCTGCGGGAGGTCGCGCAGGTGCTTGTTGTGCCGGGGCTCCTGGCGGGTCTTGGCGTCGTTGAGCCGGCGGCGCAGATCGTCACGGACGTCATTCAGGGCGGCGTGCAGGTCCTCCTCCGCGGAGGTGGTGACGATCTTCTGCCGGCCGGCGATCCAGCACTCCAGAGTGACCTTCTGGCCACGCGCCTCCCGGTCCTTCACCGACACCTCCAGCTCGGTGGCGTCAGCGTGGAAGCTGGCGAGCCGGGCGTCGAGGGTGGCGAACTGCTCGGCGATCCAGTTGCGGTCGCCCTGGGAGAACCCGGCGCCCACCCGCAGGCACTCAGCCACTGTGGCCGGGTTCGCCACGGCGCTCATCGCTGCGCCTCGGAAGCGTTCGCGGAGTCGATGGTAGTGATCGTCATGGCGCTGACCTCTCGTCGACGTGGAGCTGTCGGTGGTGCGTTGATCAAGTCCTTACCCAGTTCGGGCGGCCTGGGAAACCGTGGACGGCGGGTCGGGCGGGTCGGGCGTACCACATCCGGGCGTGATCAGGGCGTTGTCCACAGGTGGGTTCGTCATCCACAGGTCGGGGATCGGCGCTCGCGCAGGGTGCTCTCAGTGTCGATGCTCGGTGTCGAGTCGACTCGCGCTGGCAGGCCCCGATCCCCCTGGAGGGATGATGTTCGACACTTACGTGACAATCGTCGGCAATGTGCTGACTACGCCCGAGTGGCGGCGTACGACCCAGAGCAACACCCTGGTGGCCAACTTCAAGGTCGCTTCCACCGCCCGCCGACTCGACCGGGACAGCGGCCGATGGGTGGACGGCAATTCGCTCCGCGTCCGCGTCAACTGTTGGCGCAAGCTCGCCGAGGGGGTGGCGGCCTCCGTCATGGTCGGCGATCCGGTGGTGGTCTGCGGGCGCCTCTACACCCGCGACTGGACCGACGACGCCGGCAACCACCGCACGCTCTACGAGCTGGAGGCGGTCGCCGTCGGCCACGACCTGTCCCGGGGCCGGGCCCGGTTCCTGCGCAACCGGCCGAGCATGACGACCAGCACCACGGAGGACGCGGACGCCGAGAGCCGGGTGCACGGCGAGCCCACCGAGCCGGTGCCGGCCGGGCAGGCGCCCGTGCTGCCCGACGACCGTCCGCTGGACGACGACTTCGAGCTGCCCGACTACGCCGAGCTGCGAACCAGCCCGTTCGGCAACGTCCCCCAGGACGATGACAGCTCCCCGAGCGGCGGGCAGGTCGGGCAGACCAACGTCCCGGCGGGCTTCGACGACGAGTTGGCCCCTCCGCCCGAGGCGGACGACGACAACGCCGACGGTGACCTGGACATCGAGTTGGGGCCGGTGCCCGACGAGGGGCAGCCGGAGCCGGCGCAGCCCGGCCGAGGGCGGCGTGGTCGGGGCCGGATCCCGCAGCCAGCCTGACCGAACGGGTCGACCGTGGCGGGTTGGGCGGCGGTCGAGCTGGGCTGAGGTTCCGCATCGGTAGCGGGTGCTGCTGCCACGCGGCAGGGCACGGCGCGGTGCGGCACGGTGCGGTGCGGCGCGACGGGGGCGGGGTGGCGGCGCGACCTGCGTCGTCACCCCGCGTGACGGGCGTCGGCGGCCGGCCGGCTGGTTCGCTCCACGGGTTCTCGTTGCCGGTGCCCGACCGTGGGTTGGGCTGGTTCACGGGGTGCTCGTCTAGGCTGGCCGGCCGGAGGTGGTGCGGGTGCGACGGACAGCGCCGATGGCGAACGCGGTGGGGCTGCTGGCCGGGTACGCGCTGGACAGGATGCTCGGCGACCCCCGCCGATGGCACCCGGTGGCGGGCTTCGGGCAGGTCGCGGGCGCGCTGGAGAGCCGCCTCTACCGCCCGGACCGAACGGCGGGTACGGCATTCACCGCGCTGGCCGTCGGCGGCCCGGTGTTGCTCGGGGCGGTCGCCGCGGCGGCCACCCGGCACCGGCCGGTGACCCGGGCGGTGCTGGTGGCGGCCGGCACGTGGACGGTGCTGGGCGGCCGCACGCTTCGGCGCGAGGCGACAGTGATGGGTCGGACGCTGCGTGACGGCGATCTGCCCGCCGCCCGGCGACGCCTCGGGCACCTCTGCGGGCGGGACCCGTCGACGCTGGGCGAGTCGGAGCTGGCCCGTGCGACCGTCGAGTCGGTCGCGGAGAACACGTCCGACGCTGTGGTCGCTCCGCTGCTCTGGGGAGCGGTCGCCGGTCTGCCCGGGCTGCTGGGCTACCGCGCGGCGAACACCCTCGATGCGATGGTCGGGCACCGGTCGACCCGCTACGCGCGGTTCGGCACGCCGGCCGCTCGCTTGGACGACGCGCTCAACCTCGTGCCGTCCCGGCTGACCGGGTTGCTCACCATCGCCGTCGCGCCGGTCGCGCACGGGGACCGGCAGCGCGCCTGGCAGGTGTGGCGGCGGGACCGCAACGACCACCCGAGCCCGAACGCCGGTCAGTGCGAGGCGGCGATGGCCGGTGCGCTCGGGGTTCGCCTCGGTGGCCGCAACATCTACTTCGGGCGCTCCGAGGTGCGGCCTTTCCTCGGCGACGGCCCCCGCCCGGAGGCGCGGCACCTGAAACGGGCCGCCCGGATCTCCGGCGCGGTGGGGCTGGCCGCCGTCGGGCTTGCCGCCGCGTACCCGGTTACGCTCGGCCGGCTGGTTGGCGCGGTGAGCAGACGTGCACTGGCCGGCGCCGTGGGTCGGCGAGGGCTGGCTGCTACGGGGCTGAACGGGGGCATCGGGTTGCGGCGGGGGAGTGGGCGGTGAGCGGCGGGCTGCTGGTGGCCGGCACGACGTCCGACGCCGGCAAGAGCGTGCTCACCGCCGGCATCTGCCGCTGGCTGCACCGGCAGGGCGTGAAGGTGGCGCCGTACAAGGCGCAGAACATGTCGAACAACTCGGCGGTGGTCGTCGGGCCGGACGGGCGCGGCGGCGAGATCGGGCGCGCCCAGGCCATGCAGGCTGCGGCGTGCGGGCTCGCACCCGACCTGCGGTTCAACCCGGTGCTGCTGAAGCCGGGCAGCGACCTGGCCAGTCAGGTGGTGCTGTTGGGCGAGGCGGTCGACACGATCACCGCGGGCACCTTCCGGCAGTTGCGTCCCCGGCTCGCCGAGACCGCGTACGCCGCACTGGCTGAGCTGCGCGAGACGTACGACGTGGTGATCTGCGAGGGCGCCGGCAGCCCTGCGGAGATCAACCTGCGGGCCGGTGACTACGTCAACATGGGGCTGGCCCGGCACGCCAACCTGCCCACCATCGTCGTCGGCGACATCGACCGGGGCGGTGTCTTCGCCTCGATGTTCGGCACAGTGGCCCTGCTCGACCCGGCCGACCAGGCGCTGATCGCCGGCTTCGTGATCAACAAGTTCCGGGGCGACCTCGGGCTGCTCCAGCCGGGCCTACGCATGCTGCGTCAGGTCACCGGCCGCCCCACGTACGGGGTGGTGCCCTGGGCACTGGACCTGTGGCTCGACGCGGAGGACTCACTCGCCTACGGCCGGGTGCTCGGCCGACCCTCCGCCCCGCACGGCAGCGAGTGGCTGGACGTGGCGGTCGTCCGCCTACCCCGGATCAGCAACGCCACCGACGTGGAGGCGCTCGCCACCGAGCCGGGCGTGCGGGTGCGCCTCACCATCGAACCGGCCGAACTGGCCGCCGCCGACCTCGTCGTCCTGCCCGGCTCCAAGTCCACCGTCGCCGATCTCGCGTGGCTGCGCGAAACCGGTCTCGCCGACGCGGTGGCCACCCATGTGGCGGCCGGCAAGCCCCTGCTCGGCCTCTGCGGCGGCTTCCAGATGCTCGGCCGCGCCATCCACGACCCGGTGGAGAGCCGGCAGGGCAGCGTGCCGGGGCTCGGTCTGCTGCCCATCGACGTCACCTTCGATCCGCGCAAGACCGTCCGGCAGTCGGTGGGCACCGGCCACGGTGGCCTTCCGGTGCGGGGCTACGAAATCCACCACGGGTACGTGTCACACGCCGACCCCGGCCTGACGCCGCTGCTGACCGGCGACGACGGTGTCGGGGAGGGTGCCGTGCTCGGCGCGGTGCACGGCACGCACTGGCACGGGGCGTTCGAGTCCGACGAGTTCCGCAGGTGGTTCCTCACCGAGGCGGCTCGCCTGGCCGGTCGTGGCGGGTTCCAGGTCGCACCGGCCACCAGCTTCGCCGCCGCCCGGGAACGCTCACTCGACCTGCTCGGCGACCTGGTCGAGGAACACCTGGACACCGATGCCCTCTGGCGTCTCATCGAAGCCGGCCCACCCGCGGGTCTCCCGTTCATCCCACCCGGTCCGCCACCCTCCTGACCGGCGAACGGTCTTATCCGACCACCGTCTTATCCGACCACCGTCTTATCCGACCACCGTCTTGGCCGACCACCGTCTTGGCCGACCACCGTCTTGGCCGGCGAGCCGTCTTGGCGGGGACCACCCCCTTGGCCCCGGGAACCCCTTGGCCGGCTTGCCGTCTTGGCCGTTCCACCGTCCCATTCGGAAAGTGGATGCGGGGCCGTGCCCGGGGCGCCGAGGCGTGATCCTGAGCCGGGCGCCTCTCGCGGACCCCACTACTCCCGCATGATCGTGCTCGATCGTTGTTGTAGGGGTCTCGTCGGTGCGGGGAGGGGCCTGTTTCCTGGTTCGAGCGTGATCTCGGTCCAGCGGGTGTCGACCGCGCCGGGTCCACCCGGACTGGCCGTGTAGAGGGGGCGATGATCCGCGCACTTTCCCCGGAATTGCTGCCTCATCCGGTCGCGAGGCAGCAGTTTCGGGGGAACGTGCGCGGTGGTGCCCGGCGTGGTCGTGTCGGTGGTGGGCGTGGGTCGTCGCCTCCGCATGATCGTGCTCGATCGTTGTTGTAGGGGCCTCGTCGGTGCGGGGAGGGGCCTGTTTCCTGGATCGAGCGTGATCTTGAGCCCGCTGCCCGCTGCCCGCTGCCCGCCGCCCGCTGCCCGCCGCCCGCTGCCCGCCGCCCGCTGCCCGCTGCCCGGCTGATGGGCTTGAGGGGGCGAGGTGCTGGGATTCAGGGGCGGATGTCGGCGGGGCGGTCGGTGGTGGGCAGGCCGGCGGCGAGCCACGCGTCCACGCCGCCGATCATGTCGGTGGCCCGGCGCAGCCCGAGCGTCTGGAGGCTGGCGGCGGCCAGGCTGGAGCTGTAGCCCTGCCGGCACACCAGGACGATCTCCCGGTCGTACCCGGTGGCCTCGGGGATCCGCCAGGCGCTGGCCGGGTCGAGGCGCCACTCCAGTACGGTCCGGTCGATGACGACAGCGCCCGGCAGGTCGCCCTGTTCGCGGCGCTGAAGTTCGGTACGGGTGTCGACCAGCAACGCACCGCCGCGGACCGCCTCGACGGTCTGTTGCGGAGTCAGTCGGTGCAGCCCAGCGCGGGCCTGTTCGAGTAGGGCGTCTATACCGGGGCTCATTACGTCTCGGAGCACCACCCGATCATGCCGATTCGGTGGCACCCCGGGCGGCGAACGGGCCGCCCGTCACCCGTCGCCGCCCCAATTCCCCCGGACGTGACGGCGGCCGGCCGGGGCGGTCAGCCGGACGTGTCACAGGGGCCCCCGTCGGCCCCGCAACCGGCAGGATCGACACGGGCCACCGTAGATAACGCGACGTCGATGAACCGGCGTCGATCACCCCTTCGGCAGCGGTGGCGGCATACTTCGGTCATGCACCACGGGAGGCTGCGCTGAAGCCGGGAACTGGCGGGCCGACCGTGGCGGTTGTCGAGGCGTACGCCGAATTGGCTCGTCGGGTGCTCGCGGGCCCGGCGCGGTTGGGGCGGACCCGGCTGGTCGCTGTCGACGGGCCGAGCGGCGCGGGTAAGAGCCGGTTCGCCGCGCAGCTCGCGGATGCCCTGGCGGGGCCGCTCGGCGGCCGACCGCCTGTGGTGCACACCGACGACCTGCTCGACGGGTGGGACGACCAGGTCACCTTCTGGCCGCGGCTCGACGAGGGGGTGCTCGCCCCGCTGCGCGATGGCGAGCCGGGCGGCTACCGGCGGTACAGCTGGGTGCGGCAGTGCTTCCTGCCCCGGCCGGTTCCGGTTCCGGTGGCTCCGGTGCTGTTGGTCGAGGGGGTCAGCGCGGCCCGGGCGGTCGTCCGGCCGGAGTTGACGTTGGCCGTGTTCGTCACCGCGCCCGCGTCGCTGCGGCTGGCCCGCGCGGTCGCCCGGGACGGGCCGGAGATCCTGCCCGAGCTGCGCCGCTGGCACGAGGGGGAGCGGGCGCACTTCGCCGTCGACGAGACCGCGACCCACGTCGACCTGTTGGTGGACGGCGCGCCGACACTGCCGCACGACGCGGACCGGTACTACGTGCGGCTCCGCTGAGCGGGGCATGGACGTCGGCCACCGACTGCGGCACGATGCGAAGAGCTACGGCGAACGGGGAGCCACAATGACGGCAGCGGACGCGCCAGCGCGGCGTCGAATCACCCTCACCGGCATCAGCTCACGGGCCTGGGAGCATCCGGCCGACCGTGGTGCCCTGGTCGCGTTGCGGGAGCTGCGCGGTTTCGACGACGTGGTGCGGGCGTTCTTCGGGATGTGGAACGAGCGGGGTTTCCGGCTGTCCGTGCTGGCCTCCGGCATTAGGGTCGACCACCGGCAGTACCCGGCGGTGTGGCAGCGCTACACCGAGGCCGCGGCGGCGCTGGACGTGGCCGAGCTGCCCGAGCTGTACGTGACCCAGTCGCCCTGGTTGGGCGCGGAGGCGGTCGGGCTGGAGCGGCCGTTCATCGTGCTGAACTCCGCGTGCGTGCAGCAACTCGACGAGGACGAGCTGCGCTGCCTTCTCGGCCACGAGTTGGGGCACGTGGGCAGCGGGCATGCCGTCTACAAGACCATGCTCATGATCCTCACCCGGTGGGCGGCCAACCTGAGCTGGTTGCCGGTCGGCGCGATCGCGCTGCGCGCCATCATCGCGGCGATGCTGGAGTGGTGGCGTAAGGCGGAGCTCTCCGCCGACCGGGCCGGCCTGCTCGCCGGGCAGGACCCGGCCGCCGCGCTGCGGCTGCTGATGAAGCTCGCCGGCGGCGGTGACCTGTCCCAGGTCGACACCACCGCCTTCCTCGAGCAGGCCGCCGAGTACGCCGGTGGCGGCGACCTGCGCGACAGCCTGCACAAGATCCGGATGACGGCGTGGAGCACCCATCCGGTGCCGGTGGCGCGGGCGGCGCAGTTGCGCCAGTGGATCGACTCCGCGGCGTACGGGCGGGTGCTGGCCGGGGACTATCCGCGCCGCGAGGACGACAGCTCGACAAGCGTCTCGGAGGAGATCAAGGCGGCTGCCGAGTCGTACCGGGAGGAGTTCAGCCGGTCCACCGACCCGCTGGTCGGGTTGCTGCGCCGCCTCGGCGACGGCGCGAGCGACGTCGGCGAGTGGGTGGGCGGCACCGCCGGTCGGGCCCGTTCCTGGGTGGACGCCGCCACCGAGGCGGCGGGCCGCGCGCACCGCGCCGGGCGGACCGCCCCGGGCGCGCGGGCCGGCGCCGGCCCCGCGGACAGCGGTGACGGTACGGGCTCCGCCGGCACGCCTGGGTAAGGCCGGCATACGATGCCGGTCATGACCTCTCCGATCATGTCCGAGTCCGAGGTGCGGGCCGCCGTCGAGCGGGAGATGCCCGGCGTCCGGGCCGACCTGGAGCGCCTCGTCCGCATCCCCGGCATCGCCTTCGAGGGCTTCGACCACTCGCACGTGGAACGCTCCGCCGAGGCGGTCGCCGAGCTGCTGCGCGGGTGTGGCCTGGACGTCGACATCGTGCGATCCGGCGGTCAGCCGGCGGTGATCGGCCGTCGGGCCGCCCCGCCCGGCGCGCCCACGGTGCTGCTCTACGCCCACCACGACGTCCAGCCGGTCGGCGACCGGTCGCTGTGGGAGTCCGACCCGTTCGAGCCGGTGGAACGCGACGGCCGGCTCTACGCCCGGGGCGCGGCCGACGACAAGGCCGGCATCATGGCGCACGTCGCGGCGCTGCGCGCGTACGGTGACGCGCTGCCGGTCGGCGTGGTCCTCTTCATCGAGGGCGAGGAGGAGTACGGCTCCGACTCGCTGGAGCAACTGCTGGCCGAGCACCGCGACGAGATCACCTCGGACGTCATCGTGATCGCCGATTCCGGCAACTGGGACATCGGCGTACCGGCGTTGACCACCTCGCTGCGGGGCATCGTCAACTGCTTCGTCGAGGTGCGCACGCTGGACCACGCGGTGCACAGCGGCATGTTCGGCGGCGCCGTGCCGGACGCGCTCACCGCGCTGGTCCGGCTGTTGGCGACGCTGCACGACGACGCCGGCGACGTGGCCGTGGACGGCCTGGTCGGCCGGGAGGGCGCCGTCGTCGACTACCCGGAGGACCGGGTCCGGGCCGAGGCGGGGCTCGCCGAGGGCGTGCAGTTCATCGGCACCGGCCGGATCACCGACCGACTCTGGACCAAGCCGGCGCTGGCCATTCTCGGTGTCGACGCGCCGTCCACCGGCGAGGCGCCGAACGCCCTGGTTCCTTCCGCGAAGGCGAAGCTCAGCATCCGCCTTGCCCCGGGCGACGACCCCAAGCGGGCGTACGCGGCGGTGCGTGCGCACCTGGAGCAGCACGCGCCGTGGGGTGCGCAGGTGACTGTCACCTTCGAACACGACGGTGACCCGTGCGTGATCGACGCGTCCGGGCCGATGTTCGACGCCGCGCGTTCGGCCTTCCGGACCGCCTGGGACGGCACCGACCCGGTGGACATCGGCGTCGGCGGCTCGATTCCGTTCATCGCCACCTTCCAGGAGATGTTCCCGAAGGCGGCGATCCTGGTGACCGGTGTGGAGGACCCGCACGCCCGCGCGCACGGCCCGAACGAGAGTCTGCACCTGGGGGAGTTCGCCCGGGTCTGCCTCGCCGAGGCGCTGCTTCTGCGCAACGTGGCGGCGGTGAGCAGTTAGGTGTCAGAACGGCAACTTTGGGCCTGATCTGGGAGTTTACGGCGTGTCGGATGGTCAGCTGTTATAGCCTTTCGTACATGAGTACGAACGAGGTGATGGCCCGGTTGGGGGCCGCTGTCAGCGCGCTGGGAGATGTCGATGTCTCCGCGTGGTCCGAGGACACGCTCAACGAACAGCTCGGTGAGCTCTCCGCCGCACTGGTCGCCCTCGACTCGGTGCTCTCTCGGGTCGCCGGCGAGGTCCGCGCCCGAGGGTTGCGCATCGAGGAGCCCATCTCCGCGTAGGCCCTGATCCGTCGTCCGCGTGAGTGGGCGGCACCCTGCCGACACCGCCCGGGCACGGCAATGCCCGGGCGGTGTCGGAGGTGACTGGCAGGATGAGCTGCGTGCGGTTCCTCGATCTGGCAGCCACCTCCGCCGCAGTCGGCGCCACCAGCGGCCGACGGGCCAAGGTGGAGCTGCTCGCTGACGCGCTGCGCCGGCTCGACCCGGGCGAGGTCGAGCCCGGCGCCGGCTACCTCGCCGGTGAGCTGCGCCAACGGCAGACCGGGGTCGGCTACGCGAGCCTGCGTGACCTGCCGCCACCGGCCGCGGAGCCGACGTTGACGGTGGCCGCCGTGGACGCGGCCATCGCGCAGATCGCCGCGGTGCACGGCTCGGGCTCACAGGCTCGGCGCCGGGCGCTGCTCGGTGCCCTCTACGCGGCGGCGACGGCCGACGAGCAGCGACTGCTCACCGGCCTGTTCAGTGGCGAGCTGCGACAGGGCGCCCAGGCCGGGCTCCTCGCGGACGCGGTGGCCCGGGCCGCCGAGGTGCCGGTGGCGGCGGTCCGCCGGGCGCTGCTGCTCGCCGGTGATCTCCGGGCGGTGGCGGTGGCCGCGCTGGCCGGCGGGGCCGCCGGGTTGGCCGGCTTCGGTCTGCAGGTCGGCCGCCCGCTGGCGCCGATGCTCGCACAGAGCGCCCCCTCGGTCGACGAGGCGCTCGCCGCGACCGGCACGCCGGCGGTGGTCGACGTGAAGCTCGACGGCATCCGCATCCAGGTGCACCGCTCCGGCACCGACATCGCCGTGTTCACCCGCAGCCTCGACGAGATCACCACCCGGGTGCCCGAGGTGGTCGCCGCGGTCCGTGCCCTGCCGGGCCGGGAGTTGGTCCTCGACGGCGAGGCGATCGGCCTGGACGAGACCGGCCGGCCCCTGCCGTTCCAGCAGACGTCGAGCCGGGCGGCCCGACGCACCACCCCCAGCACCACAGGGCGCACACCGGTCGCCCCGGCGGTGCTCGCGGCGGCCGCCAGCACGGGCGC
This sequence comes from Micromonospora trifolii, assembly GCF_022229005.1. GTDB lineage: Bacteria > Actinomycetota > Actinomycetes > Mycobacteriales > Micromonosporaceae > Micromonospora > Micromonospora trifolii. The sequence goes on along the minus strand of NZ_JAKKFD010000013.1, from coordinate 40,727 downwards.
GACGGTGCTCACCCCGTACTTCTTCGACCTGCTGCACCTCGACGGCCAGGATCTGATCGACAGCCCCGGCCGGGAGCGGTGGGCCGCCCTCGCCGGTTCGGTGGATTCGTCGCTGCTGGTCGGCCGGATGGAGGTCGACGGCCCGGAGCAGGCCGCCGCCGCGTTCACCGCCGCGCTCGACGCCGGGCAGGAGGGCGTGGTGGTCAAGGCGCCGGACGCCCCCTACGACGCCGGCCGGCGCGGTGCCGCCTGGGTCAAGGTCAAACCGCGGCACACCCTCGACCTGGTGGTGCTCGCCGTCGAGTGGGGCAGCGGCCGACGCAAGGGCTGGCTGTCCAACCTGCATCTGGGTGCGCGTGACGCGCGCACCGGTGACTTCGTGATGCTCGGCAAGACGTTCAAGGGGCTCACCGACGAGCTGCTGCGGTGGCAGACCGAGCGGTTCCTCGACCTCGCCGTGGAACGCGGCGACTGGGTGGTCCGGGTCCGGCCCGAGCAGGTGGTGGAGATCGCCTTCGACGGGGTGCAGACGAGTTCGCGCTATCCCGGTGGGATGGCGCTGCGGTTCGCCCGGGTGGTGCGCTATCGCGACGACAAGTCCGCCGCCGAGGCGGACACCATCGACGCGGTCCGCGCCATCCACGCCGGCCGCGTGAGCGGCTGACGGGGCGAGGTCAGGCGGACGCGGTCGGCGTGGGCTCGGCGGCCCGGTCCAGCGAAGCCGGGGTGCTGCCGATGCCGGCGGCCCGGCGGGCCTCCCGACGGGCCACCCAGCCGTAGCCGAAGATGGCCATCACCGCGAAGAGCCACCACTGCACGACGTAGCCGAAGTTCTGCCAGTTGTTGGCGTGCCCGACCGGCACCGCCTTGAACACCGGATCGGCCGCCGGGGTCTGCTCGTCGAGCAGCAGGTACGCACCGTAGACCGGGTAGGGAAGCTCGCCGGCCAGCCGCGGCACACCGATCCGCCGGATCTCCAGCAGCCCGTCGCGTCGGGCCACAGCGCCGGCGCCGCTCTCGGTCTCGTGCACCCGGCCGACCACAGTCACGTCGGCGGTCGGCGCGGCCGGCACCGACGGCTGGGCGGTCGCCCCACCGGGTGCCGGCGGGATCCAGCCCCGGTCCACCAGCAGCGCCGTGCCGTCGGCGAGCACCAGCGGGGTGAGCACCTCGAAACCGACCCGGCTGTCCACCGTCCGGCCACGGACCAGCACGGTGTTCGTGGGGTCGTACCGGCCGGTGACGGTGACGCGGGTCCAGACCTTGTCCTCGGCGGGGGCCGGACCGGCCGTCCCCGCGCCGCCGGTGGGAGCGCGCAGCGCGTTGGCGAGCGGCACGGGGGCCATCCGAAGGCCCGCGTCGATCCGCTCGTTGACCTCGGTGCGCCCCCGGTAGCGGTCCAGCTGCCAGTTGCCGAGGAACACCATGACGGCGGCCGCGACCAGGGTCAGCGCGAGAGCGCCCAGCCAGCGTGGGCTCAGCAGGAACCGGTACACGGCACCGAGGCTACTCGTATGACCGGCGCCACTGACCTGGACCGGGCCGGACCGGGCCGGGACCGACGCCCGGGGGCCCTGCCAGGGGCGGACCGGCTGCCCCGGTTGGCGGTGCTCGCGCCGTCAGCCGGGCGGGTATCGTCACGCCGACGGATCGGCCTCGGTCGTCCCGTCGCGAACCCGCCGCCGCTCGCGAGGAGTCGATGATGACCGTCGTGCCGCGCCTGGTGCTCAGCGCGCCGTCCTCCGGGCACGGTAAGAACGCGCTGGCGATCGGGCTGCTCGCCGCACTGGCCGAGCGAAGGGTCGACGTCGCCGGGTTCAAGCTCGGGCCGGACCACGTCGACGCCGCGTACCTCGGCCTCGCCTCCGGTCGGCCGGGCCGGGTGATCGACCCCCGACTGGTCGGCCTCGACCGGATCGCCCCGCTGGTGGCGCACGGTGCCGCCGGTGCCGGGCTGGCCGTGGTGCAGGGCAGCATGGGGCTGTACGACTCGGTCGGTGGTCGTCCCGAGCAGGAGTCCACTGCCGCTGCGGCCGCCGCCCTGCGCAGCCCTGTGGTGCTCGTTGTCGACGTGGCAGCGATGGGTCAGTCGGTGGCGGCCCTGGTGCACGGTTTCCGCTCGTACGACGAGCAGTTGTGGCTCGGAGGGGTGATCCTCAACCGGGTGGCGTCGTCGCGGCACGAGGGGATGCTGCGCGAGGCGTTGGACGACGTGGGGGTGCCGGTCTACGGCGCGCTGCGTCGCCAGGACCTGCCGGCGGTGCTGCCGTCGCGGCGGCACGGTGTGGCGCCGGTGGTCGACGACTCGGCCGACGCTGTCCGTGCGGTCCGCCGCCTGGGTGAGGCCGTCGCCGCCACTGTCGACCTGGAACGGCTGCTCGGGCTGGCCCGCTCCGCCCCGCCGCTGCCGGCGCCGGCCTGGTCTCCCGAGGAGGCCCTGGGCACGTTCACACCCCCGGCGAACCGCCCACTGGTGGCGGTGGCCGGTGGGCCGGGTGGCAGCTTCAGCCACCCGGAGACCACCGAGTTGCTCCGGGCCGCCGGCGCCGAGGTCGTCGTCGTCGACCCGCTGCGCGACGAGGCGCTGCCGGTCGGCACCCGCGCGCTGGTCGTCGGCGGCGCGCTGCCCGAGGCGTACGCCGAGCAGTTGTCGGCCAACCGGCGGCTCTGCATCGCGGTGGCCGAGTTGGCGCGGACCGGGCGTCCGGTGATCGCCGAGGGCGCCGGGCTGCTCTGGCTGGCCCGGGAGTTGGACGGGCTGCCGATGTGCGGTGTCCTGGACGCTGTCGGTGTCAGCCGCGACGGGGTGGTGGCCGGCTACCGGGAGGCGACCGCCCAGACCGACAGCGTGGTGGCCGCCACCGGAACGGTGCTGGTCGGGCACAAGGCGCACCGTGCGGTGCTCACCCCCCGCGCTGGTCAGCGCCCGGCCTGGAGCTGGGACGGCGGCGCACCGGAGGGCTTCGTCTGGCGCAACGTGCACGCCTCGCAGCTCACAGTGCACTGGGCGAGTCATCCGGCGACGGCGGCCCGGTTGGTCGCCGCCGCGGCGGCCGACCCGACGAGCGAGGTGGTACCCGCGCAGTCGGGCGAGGTGTCGGTGTGATCGGTCAGGTGGCGGTGCGCAGATTCCCGGCGTTGACCGTCTCCACCCCGCGTACCGAGGTGCGTCAGCTCACGGCTGCCGACGCGGCGGCGGCCGGGGAGATCTTCGCCGACAAGCTGACCCGGCGTTGGCTGCCGCTGCCCGACGACTCCGGCCCGATCGACGGGCTGGCCTGGTGCACCGATCTGGCCCGGCAGCGGCGCGACAGCGGGGAGGGTGACCACTACGCGGTGCTCCGGCGGGAGGACGACCAGGTGGTGGGCTCGCTGTGGACGCGGCGCACCGACTGGGGCGCCCGCCTCACCGAGATCTCCTACGCGATGGCGTCGCACGCGCGGGGCTTCGGCTTCGCCGCCGAGGCGGTCGACGCGGTGGCCATCGCGCTGATCCTGGAGCACGGCTTCCAACGGGTCGAGCTGCGGGTGGCGCCCGGCAACCTGGCCTCGCGCCGGGTCGCGGAGAAGGCCGGGTTCAGCTACGAGGGTCTGCTGCGTAACGCCGGGTTCGTCAGCGGCGGCCGGGTGGATCTGGAGCTGTGGTCGTTCGTCGCCGCCGACCTGCGCTGAGCCGCGCGCACCGACCTGCGACCAACCGTCAGCCGACGATGGCGTCCGACGGTGGGGTGAACTGGCGGGTCGGGGTGCCTTTCAGGCCGTCGCGCAGGGTTTCCGAGACCGCCTTGATCGGGATCTGGGACTGCCCGTCACCGACCGCGTTGAACGGATTGTCCGGGTCGGAGATGAAGCTCGCCGCGGCCAACTCCGGGGTGTAGCCGACGAACCAGGCGGACCGGGTGCTGTCTGTCGTACCGGTCTTGCCGGCCACCGGCCGCCCGACGGTGCCCCGCACGCTGTCGGCGGTGGACCAGCCGCCGCAGCTGCCGCGCGCCGGGGTGTCTCCGGTCGGGCAGCGCGCCGCGTCGGTGGCCGCCCGAGCGGCGTCCGCGCTGACCACCTGCCGGCAGCGCGGCTTGGCCACCTCCCGGTGGAGGCCACCCGGGGTCGCGTACGTGGCAGGTGTGCCGTCCCGGTTCATGATCGCCTGCACGGGGATGGCCTCGCAGTAGCGGCCGTCGGCCGCGACGGCGGCGTACGCGTTCGCCATCTCCAGCGGTGTGGCGTCGGAGACGCCCAGGGTGAACGCGCCCCACTGCTTCGCCTTGGTCGGGGACGCGTGGTCCCGGTCGACGTCGGTCCGCCACCGCAGCCCGAGCTGCTCGGCCAGCCGGACCGCCCGGTCCGCGCCGACCTTTTCCTCCAGCCAGACGAAGTACGTGTTCACCGACTTACCGAAGCCGGACCACATGGTCTGCTGGCCGGTCATCGCGCCGCTGGCGTTGGAGGGCGCCCACCCGTCGTAGACCTCCGACCGGTAGCGGTAGGGCGCGTTGAAGGAGGTGGACAGGGTCATCCCCGCGTCCAGCGCGGCCAGCATCGGGAACATCTTGAACGTCGACCCGGCCTGGTAGCCCGCCAGGTCACCGCCACCGAGCAGCGGTGCCACAGTGTTCGGATAGTTGGCCTTCACCTTGGGCCCGGCCTCGGGGTTGGAGCTCTGCGGGTTCTCGGCCAGGTCCAGCGAGTACGTCCGGTTCACCGCCATCGCCTTCACCCGCCCGGTGCCCGGCTCGGAGACCACGATCCCGTTGGCGAACGGGCTGCCGGTGGCGTCCTTGGCGCCGACGCTCTTCTCCGCCGCCTCCTGGACCTTCGGGTCGAGGCTGAGCACGATCCGGTAGCCGCCCCGGCGCAGGTTGTCCATCCGCTCCAGCCGGTTCGCCCCGAACGCGGGCTGCGCACTCCACCAGTTCTTCAGGTAGTCGCAGGCGAAGCCCCAGCTGTTGTACTTCTCCGCCACGGCGGCGCAGTCGTGCGGCGGGGTCGTCAGCTTGAGCCGGATCGGCTCGGACTTGGCGGCGGTGGCCGAGTCGGGGGAGAGGTACCCCAGTTGGCTCATCCGGTCCAGCACGTAGTTGCGCCGCCCGGTTGCCTCCTTCTGGTCGGAGTCGGCCGGGTCGTACTCGGACGGGGACTTGACCAGCCCGGCGAGGGTGGCGGCCTCGACCGGGGTGAGGTCCTTGGGGGTCTTGGAGAAGAAGATCTCGCTGGCCGCGTAGATGCCGTACGCCCGGTGCCCGAAGTACGCCGAGTTCAGGTAACGCTCCATGATCTCTTCCTTGCTGATCTCCTTCTCCAGGTCCAGCGCCATCCGCATCTCCTTGACCTTGCGCAGGCTGGTCTGCTGGGTGGCTTCCTGGACCTCCTTGGGCGTGGTCGCGCTGTCCCGCAGGGCCATCCGGACGTACTGCATGGTCAGCGTCGAGGCGCCCTGGGAGCCGCCGGAGCGGGCGTTGGAGACGAAGGCCCGGGCCACGCCCTTCGGGTCGACGCCGTGGTGCTGGTAGAAGCGCGAATCCTCGGCGGCGACGATCGCCTGCTGGATGTTCGGCGACATGTCCGACAGCTTGGTGTACTGCCGGTACTCCTCGTAGAACATGGTCAGCACCGTCTTGCCGTCCGGGCCGTAGACGTACGAGGTCTCGGCGGGCAGGGCGGTCTTCAGCACCCGGGTCTTCTGGTCCACGGCGTGCGCTGTGGCCTTCGCGCCGAGCCCGGTGAGGGCGACCAGCGGGTAGGCGGCGGCGGCGATCACGATTCCGGCGATCAGTCCGGCGCGGAGGAGAGGGACGAGTCGACCAGCGGCAGCAAGGGGTCGGTTGCTCACCAGGTCAAGTTATGACATTTCCGATTCGTACATGAGAAGAACTCTTAAACCGGCGAGTGGTGACGTGGCTTACGCCGAGATCGACTGTCCCGCCGGCCACCTTCCCGGCAGGATCGCGGACATGTCCGATCAGCCGAGCACTGTCGCCCCGCCCGCCGGGATCGAGCCGGACCTCGCCCACCACGGCGACGCGGAGGCGACAGCCGGGCTGATCGACCTCGCCGTCAATGTCCGTCGGGCGCGGCCGCCCGCCTGGCTGGCCGACCCGATCGCCGCGACCCTTACCGATCTGGCCCGCTATCCGGACCCGGCGCCGGCCCGTGCGGCGGTCGCCGCCCGCCACCGCCGTCATCCGAACGAGGTGCTGCTCACCGCCGGCGCCGCCGAGGGCTTCGTGCTGATCGCCCAGGCGCTGCGCGGCGTTCGCCGGCCGGTGGTGGTGCACCCCCAGTTCACCGAGCCGGAGGCGGCGCTGCGGGCCGCCGGGCACCCGGTCGAGCGGGTGCTGCTCGACGCGGCCGACGACTTCCGGCTCGACCCGTCCCGGGTGCCCGCCGACGCCGACCTCGTGATGATCGGCAACCCGACGAACCCGACCTCGGTGCTGCACCCCGGCCAGGCGGTGGCCGCGCTGGCCCGCCCCGGCCGGGTACTTGTGGTCGACGAGGCGTTCGCCGACACCACAATCGCCCCCGGGCACCCCGGCGAACCGGAGTCGCTGGCCGAACGCCGCGACCTGCCCGGGCTGCTCGTGGTGCGTAGCCTCACCAAGACGTGGGGCCTGGCCGGCCTGCGGATCGGCTACCTGCTCGGCGCCGCGGAGCTGCTGTCCCGACTGGCCGCCGTCCAACCGCTCTGGGCCGTCTCCACGCCCGCGCTGGCGGCCGCGTCGGCCTGCGCCAGCACCGTCGCGGTCCAGGCCGAACGCGCGATCGCCGCCGACCTCGCCGCCGACCGCGACCACCTGGTCGCGCGCCTCACCGACCTGCCCGGTGTACGCGTCGTCGGCCGTCCCGCCAGCGCGTTCGTCCTGCTGCACCTGCCGGGTGCGACAGCGATCCGGGCCGCCCTGCGAGAGCGCGGCTGGGCGGTGCGCCGAGGCGACACGTTCCCCGGCCTCGGCCCGGACTGGCTGCGGGTGGCCGTACGCGACCGAAACACCACCGACGCGTTCATCGACGTGCTGCGCGAGACCATGGAGGCATGATGCTGGAGACCACGATCGCGGCGATCCGCCCGGCGGACGACGCGGCGATGGCAGCCGCCCGGGAACTGCACGGCCGGCTGACCAAGCCGGCGGGCTCGCTGGGCGCGCTGGAGGAGCTTTCGGTACGCCTCGCCGGCCTGGCCGGAGCCTGCCCACCACCGCTGCCCGAGCCGGCCGCGGTGGCGATCTTCGCCGGCGACCACGGGGTGCACGCCCAGCGGGTGAGCCCCTGGCCGCAGGAGGTCACCGCGCAGATGATCGGCAATTTCCTGGCCGGTGGAGCGGTGGTCAACGCGTTCGCCAGGCAGGCCGGCGCCTCGGTCACAGTGGTCGACGTCGGCGTGGCCACCCCGCTGCCCACCGAACCGGCAGTGCTCGACCCGGCCGTGCTCGACCCGGCCGCGCCTCGGCTGGTTGTCGCGTCCGTCCGCCGGGGCACCCGCGACCTCACGGTGACCGCCGCGCTGACCCGGGACGAGGCGCTGGCGGCGGTGCAGACCGGCATCCGGATCGCCGACGAGCTGATCGACGCCGGTGCCGGCATCCTGCTCACCGGGGACATGGGCATCGGCAACACCACCCCGGCCGCCGTGCTGATCGCCGCGTTCACCGGCGCCGACCCGCTCGACACCACAGGTCGGGGCACCGGGGTCGACGACCCGACGTACGCGCACAAGGTGGCGGTGGTGCGGGCCGCGCTGGCCCGGCACACCCTCGACCCGGCCGACCCACTGGGCGTGTTGGCCGCCGTCGGTGGCCTGGAGCACGCCGCCCTGGCCGGGCTGATCCTGGGGGCCGCAGCGCGTCGCACACCGGTGCTGCTGGACGGCGTGATCGCGGTCTCGGCCGCGCTCGCCGCCGCCGCGTTCGCCCCGGACGCGGTCTGCGCCATGGTCGCCGGTCACCGCTCGGCCGAGCCCGGTGCCACTGTCGCGTTGCGTCACCTCGGCCTCGACCCGCTGATCGACCTGGGGCTGCGCCTCGGCGAGGGCACCGGCGCGCTGCTGGCGTTGCCAGTGGTCACCGGCGCTGTCCGGGTGCTGCACGAGGTGGCCACCTTCGACTCCGCAGGGGTGGCCGAGAAGTGAGCCCGCGCAGCGAACGAGCCGACCGCCCCGGTGGTGCGGCGTGACCTCCAATCCGTACCCCCTGGGTTTGCGGCTGCACGGGCGGCGGGTGGTCGTGGTAGGTGGCGGCGCGGTCGCCACCCGGCGGGTACCCGCGCTGCTGGACGCCGGTGCGGACGTCCTGCTGGTGGCCCCGGAGCTGACCCCGGCGCTGCGTGCCCGGGTCGACGCGGGTCGGCTGCACTGGGTGTCGCGCCGGTTCGTACCCGAGGACCTGGACGGCGCCTGGCTGGTCCAGGTCGCTGTCGACGACCCGATCGCGGCGGCTTCGGTGAGCGCCGTCGCCGCCGAGCGGCGGATCTTCTGCGTCCGGGCCGACGACCGGACGGCCGCCACCGCCTGGACCCCGGCGGTGACCCGACACGGCCCGGTCACAGTGGCGGTGCTCGGCGGCGGCGACCCCCGCCGGGCGATGACAGTCCGCGACGCGATCCGCGACCTGCTCGCCGTGCGCCTGGCACCGGACGGGACCGCTGGCCGGCCCGACGCTTCCACTGGGACGACCGGCGGAGAGCAGGCCGGGCGGGTGTCGCTGGTCGGGGCGGGGCCGGGGGACCCGGAGCTGATCACCGTGAAGGGTTGGCGGCTGCTCACCGAGGCCGACGTGGTGGTCGCCGACCGGCTGGTGCCCGGGCTGCTCCTGGACGAGCTGCGCCCCGACGTCGAGCTGGTGGACGCCTCGAAGATCCCCTACGGCCCGTCCCGGGCGCAGGAGGAGATCAACCAGATCCTGGTCGACAGGGCCCTGGCCGGAGCCTTCGTGGTGCGGCTCAAGGGCGGTGACCCGTACGTCTTCGGGCGCGGTGGCGAGGAGCTGTTGGCCTGCGCGGCGGCGGGCGTGCCGGTGACAGTGGTGCCCGGGGTGACCAGCTCCATCGCCGCGCCGGCCGCGGCCGGTATTCCGGTCACCCACCGGGGGGTGGCGCACGAGTTCACTGTGGTCTCCGGGCACCTGGCACCCGACGCGCCGGCCTCGCTGGTGCGCTGGGACGCCCTCGCCGGTCTGCACGGCACCCTGGTGATCCTGATGGGGCTGAAGAACCTCGCCGCCATCACGGCCACCCTGATCGCACACGGCCGGTCGCCGCAGACGCCGGCCGCCGTCGTCCAGGAAGCCACCACGGGCACCCAGCGGGTCCTGCGGTCCACCCTCGGTGCGGTCGCGGCCGAGACGCTCGCCGCCGACCTGCGGCCACCCGCCGTCGTCGTGGTGGGCGACGTGGTGGGCGCGCTCGACGGCTGACCGGCGACCGAACACGGCGACGGTTTCCGTTAGCGCGTAACGGAAACCGTCGACGATTGCCAGCTGCGGCGGTTGTCGGTGGCTGCCGACACAATGTCGCTCATGCTCACCGTGAAGGATCCTCACGAGACGTGGCGCACCGAACTGCTCACACCGGTCGCGCTGCGGTGCGAAAGCCCCGGCCTGACCACCACCTTCGAGGACCTACCCTCGCGATGGCGCACTGCTCCGGTCCGGACTCTGAGGTGCACGGACGTGGACGGCTCCTGGGCCGTCCTGGTCACTGTGGTCCGTGGCCATCGCCAACAGCCGGGCGACTCGCTCGTCGGCAACGAGTTCGGCCGTGACCCGCACACCGCCTACGACCTGGACTCGCCCGGCGACCTGGTGTACGAGCTGCAGGTGACCGAGGACGACGGGTCCGACGAGTACGAGCTGCTGGCGTTCCGGCTCTTCGGCGACCCGCAGGCGACCGTTGCGGGGGTGCTGCGGTGGGCCGGGAAGAAGGCGGCGTACTCAGTCAGCCCGTCGGTCGAGCGGGCCGAGACACGGCAGCGCCGGGAACGTCGACAGTTCGACCATCGCCAGGCCAGCGCGGCATCGCCGCCGGTCCGGATCGGCGTGATGTCGGACGACGCCGCCGCCGACCTCGACGCCATCGACAGGTCCGCGTTGTGCTGGCACTTCCCGCGCGGGAACACCGGTGCCTACCTGCGGTCCGCGGTGGTAGCACTGGCCGGCTACGGCGAGCAGCGGCCGCACCTGCGGGGCCGCTGGCTCACCGCGCGGGTCGAGGGCGAGGAGTTGGTCCTCGGCCTCGACGAGCTGATCCCGGCCAACCAGCGCCATCGCTGGGACAACGCCCGCTGGCTGTGGGACCGTCGACACGCGAATGCCCCGGCAGGGCTTCGCTGGCAGGTCGATCGGGTCGAGCAGGCCGCCCCCGCGGTCGCGGCCGTCCGCCGTGGCGCGTTGCCCGAGGCGCTGACCGACGCCGGCGTGGAGACGGATCCGGAGCTCGACGCGTTGCTGACCGGGGTGCCGTACCGGCTCTCCGACGCCGAACTCACCCCGACCTGGGTGGCGAACCTGTACCGCGGTCTCGCCGACCTCGCGCCCTGGCGGCTGGACGCGGCGTACCGAGGTTGGCGTGACGCCCGGCAGGCACAAGGACTTCCGGTCCGGGACCCGGTTGTCCTGTTTGGCCTCGGCGGCGTCGGCGCGGCCCGTAAACCGAAGCTCGCGCTCGACCACACCGGCGACGCCCCACTACTGTGCCTGATCCATACCGGCAGCAGCGCGGTGCTGCCGTACGCGCACTGGACGGTGCCCACCGACCTCGGCGCCCGCCTGCACGGGTGGCAACCGAGCCTGCCGTACCCGCAGTGACTGACGGGGCCAGAGCATGCGCTCCGGCCCCGTCACATGAGCTGTCGACTACTGCTTGAGCATGTTGTCCAGCAGGCCAGCCCGATGCGGGCCGGGGCAGCCGCCACGCCCGTAGTGCCGGCACCGGCACCACGGGCGTGGCAGGCTAGCGGAGGGGTGTTGCCAAACGCGCCGATGTGGGATACCCCCGGCTCTGCTTTAGGCAATAGGAGCGCAATCCCCGGCGCGGTCCGTCACTGGTCGTTGTTGATCCAGCCCGTCCAGGCGGAGCAACTATCGCTACCTGCCGGGGCGGGAGCGCACAATCGCCATCTGAGCTGACTTCCCTGGCCGCCATTCGACCGCACCGTTGAGTGCTCGTAGAAATCCTTGTTGCAGACCCCCCAGTTCGGGGCGTCCAGCATGTTCCAGCACTTACCGGCGCGGTAGAGCGTCCAGGATCCGTTGGGGCCGCGAAGCTGGTTCTGCCAGTGCAGGTAGGGGCTGCTCAGATTGGCTCGGGAGTCCTGCACATAAAAGACATCGCCGTATGGCCTGAAGCAGCCTGCGGCGAAGCCTGCATAAGTGCAAAGTGAATCTTGCCCGGGAGGTCCAAAGGATTCCGCAACGTTGGATTCCACTGGCACGATAGGCACTGCTGCCGCCGCAACCGATTTGTCGACAGAGGTGTCAGCTGAAGCCTGGTACGGGGCAATTCCAAAGGCCAGTAAGGCGGCTCCAGCAACGGCGGCCAACCGTATGGCATTGCGTTTTAGCACAGCGTCTCCCGATTTGTTCAAGGTGGTTACCGCAGCGGATGAGGCGGAGTGGCTGATACCCATCCATCGTTCACTATGGCAATTCCGCCGTGAAGGGTTCAGCCTGTTCGGGACTGTCCCGAACACTCCGCGCGGATCAGCCCGGCAAAAGCCCGACGCGCGGGCGACCGCAGGCCGCGGCGTACAGACTGACCCGGCGGAGTCGGTGCGGCCACAGTCTGACGGGCCGGACAGCCGACGGGGCCGGAGCATGCGCTCCGGCCCCGTCGTCGTGTGTGCGGTCGAACTACTGCTTGAGCATGTTGTCCAGCAGCAGGGCGCAGCGGATCAGTCCGAGGTGGCTGTACGCCTGCGGGTGGTTGCCCAGCCCGCGCTCGGCGAGTGGGTCGTACTGCTCGGGGAGCAGGCCGGTCGGGCCGGCGGTCAGCACCATCTGCGCGAACAGTTCCTCGGCGTCGGTGCGGCGGCCGGTGCGCAGGTACGCCTCGATCAGCCACGCCGTGCAGATGTGGAAACCGCCCTCGCGGCCGGGCAGGCCGTCGTCCCAGTGGTAGCGGTAGACGACCGGGCCGCTGCGCAGGTCCGCCTCGATCCGCAGGACTGTGGACAGGAAGCGCGGGTCGTCACCCGGGAGCAGGCCGGAGAGCCCGATCCAGAGCGACGAGGCGTCCATGTCCTCGTCCCCGTACGCGACGCTGTACGCCTCGACGTCGGAGTGCCAGCCGTGCTCCAGCACGTTGGCGCCGATCCGGTCGCGCAGGTCCTTCCACTCGGGCCGGTCCTCGCCGCCGTGCTCGCGCATCACGTGCAGCGCGCGGTCGACGGTCATCCAGCACATCACCTTGGAGAAGACATGGTGCCGGGGTGGCAGCCGGGCCTCCCAGATGCCGTGGTCGGGCTCGTGCCAGCGGCGGCGGACCGCCTCGACCATGTTCTCCAGGACCCGCCACTCGTCGTCGCGAACCGAACCGCGAGCGTCGGCGACGGCAGCGATCAGGTCGGCGATCGGGCCGAAGACGTCCAGCTGCAACTGGTGGTTGGCGAGGTTGCCGACCCGGACCGGCCGGGAGCCGGCGTACCCGGGCAGCGTGTCGATGACCGCCTCGGCGCCCAGCTCGTACCCGTCGATCGTGTAGAGCGGGTGCAGCCGCTCCGGGTGCCCGCCGGTGCGCTCGATGCAGCCGTCCACCCAGCGCAGCAGCGCCTCGGCCTCCTCGACGGAGCCCAGGTCGACGAGTGCGCGGGCGGTCAGCGCGGCGTCGCGAAGCCAGCAGTAGCGGTAGTCCCAGTTGCGGACGCCGCCCAGCTCCTCGGGGAGCGAGGTGGTCGCCGCGGCCAGGATCGAGCCGGTGGCCTCGTGGCAGAGCCCCCGCAGTGTGAGGGCGCTGCGCGCGACCAGGTCACGGGCCGTGGACGGCAGCCGCAGCGAGGCCACCCAGTCCTTCCACGGCTGCTCGGCGGCGGCCTGCCGCTCGTGGATCGGCACCCGGTGGTGCTCCAGGCTGTGGGTGCCGAAGCGCAGCTCCAGCACGACCTGGCCACCGGCGGCGGAGAGGTCGACGATCGCCTTGGCGGTCTCGTAGCCGCCGTCGTTGCCGACCTCCCACTCCACACCGGGGGCGTAGAGCGCGACCGGCTCGTTGGAGCCGAGCACCAGCAGGCCGTCGCCGATCGGCTGCAACTGCACGGCGACCTGACCGAACTCGGGCCGCGGCGCGAACTCCACCTTGGCCTTGCCACCCCCGGTCAGCACCCGGACCAGTGTCGAGTCACCGGTGATGACCGCCGGGCTGTCGTCAGGAGTGGTCTCGCGGGCCGGCTTGTCCAGCCAGTCGGTGACGGTGAGCCCGGACCACCGGGTCTCCACTGTCATCGTGCCGGAGCGGTAGCGCTGGCCCAGCGGGATGCCGCCGCGTTCCGGGGCGACGCTGAAGTGACCGGCCGGGCTGCCACCCACCAGGTCGGCGAAGATCGCCGCCGAGTCCGGCTTGGGGTGGCAGAGCCAGCTCACCTTGGCCTCGGGAGTGAGCAGAGCGACGGTACGACCGTTGGCCAGCATGGAGTGCCGCTCGATCGGCACCGCCCGCTCGCCGAAGAGCCAGTGTCGACGGGTCTCCAGCAGCAGCGCCAGCGCGCGGGCGGCCTCCAGCGGGTCGGCGACCCGGTAGCCGGCCTTGGTGTCACCCGGGCCGATCTTGATGCCGAGGTCGGGACCGTGCAGGTGGCCGAACGCGTTCTCGTCGGTGATGTCGTCGCCGATGAACAGCACAGCGCTGGAGGCGAGCTGGGTCCGCAGCTGGTCGAGTGCGGTGCCCTTGTGGGTGGCCACGACGGAGAGCTCGATGACCTCCTTGCCCTGGGTCACAGTGACCCCGTCGAAGGTCGCCGGGCCGTTGCGGACCGCCTCGATGGCGGCAGCGGCGACCTGCGGGTCGACCCCTCGGGTGTGCACGGCGACGCTGGCCGGCTTGCGTTCCAGCCGGATGCCCGGGTGCGCGGAGGCGATGTCGCGCAGCGCGTTGCGCACCTGCTGGCGCACTGCCACCAGCTCGGGGGAGAGCCGCTCGACGAAGCCGATGTCGAATTCGGAGCCGTGGCTGCCGACGAGGTGCACCTCGCTGGGCAGCCGCGAGAGGGCGGCCAGGTCGCGCAGCGCCCGACCGGAGACAACCGCCACTGTGGTCTGCGGCAGCGCGGCGAGCGCGCGGACCGCGGCTACCGACTCGGGCAGCGGGACGGCCGTGCTCGGGTCCTCCACGATCGGCGCCAGTGTGCCGTCGTAGTCGCAGGCGACCAGGAGCTGGGGAACCCGGGCGATTCGGCCGATGGCGGAACGCAACTCAGGGTCCATGACCCCGGTGGCGGTTGCCGCCCCATCGTTGACGGACGTGTTCACTCGGCCTCCGCCTCGGGAACTCCGAGCTCCGAGAGGAAAGACTTGGCCCAGTGGCCCACGTCGTGGGTACGCAGGTGACGTTGCATTGTCCGCATCCGGCGGCGTGCCTCGGTTTTCTCCACGTGCACTGCCCGGAGGAGGGCGTCCTTGACCGCGTCCGGGTCGTGCGGGTTACACAAAAATGCCTGGCGAAGCTCGGTGGCGGCACCGGCGAACTCACTGAGTACGAGCGCGCCACCCTGGTCGGCACGTGATGCTACGTATTCCTTCGCCACGAGGTTCATTCCGTCTCGCAGCGGGGTCACCATCATCACGTCGGCAGCAACGTACATCGCCGCCAGCTCACTGCGACTGTACGACTGATGGAGGTAATGGACCGCCGGCACGCCGACCCTGCCGAACTCGCCGTTGATCCGACCGACCTCGCGCTCCACCTTCACCCGTAGTGCCTGGTAGTGCTCCACGCGCTCGCGGCTGGGCGTGGCGACCTGAACCATGACCGCGTCGGGAACTGTCAACTTTCCGTCAGCCAGCAGCTCTCGGAAGGCCTTGAGCCGCAACTCGATGCCCTTGGTGTAATCCAGCCGGTCCACGCCCAGGATTATCGTCTTCGGGTCGCCCAGCTCGGCGCGAATCTGCTTGGCCCGGGCCTGGATCGCCGGATCGGCGGCCATCCGTTCCATCTCCTGGGTGTCGATCGAGATGGGGAAGGCGCCCGCCTTCACCTGCCGACCGTCGACCTGGATCATCTGCCCCTCGTAGCGCAGCCCGAGCAGGTGCCGGGCCAGCCGGACGAAGTTCTGCGCGGCCAGCCGCTGCTGGAAACCGACCAGGTCGGCGCCGAGCAGACCGCGCAGGATCTCGGTGCGGAACGGCATCTGCATGAACAGCTCGATGGGCGGGAACGGGATGTGCAGGAAGAACCCGATCCGCAGGTCCGGGCGGAGCTCACGGAGCATCGCCGGCACCAACTGAAGCTGGTAGTCCTGCACCCAGACCGTCGCACCCTCGGCCGCCACGTCGGCTGCGGCCTCCGCGAACCGGGCGTTGACCAGGCGGTACGCCTCTCGCCACCGGCGCTTGTAGGCCGGCGTCTCCACCGCGTCGTGGTAGAGCGGCCAGATCGTCGCGTTGGACTGGCCCTCGTAGTAGCGCTCCAGCTCCTCGGCGCTGAGCGGGACCGGGTGCAGCCGGATCCCCTCCAGGTCGAACGGCTCGGGGGCCGCGCCGGTGCCACCGGCCCAGCCGACCCAGGTGCCCTTGTGTTCGGCGAGTACGGGATGCAGCGCGGTGACCAGCCCGCCAGGGCTGCGTCGCCACTGCCGGCCCTCGGGTGTGCTCACCTCGTCGACCGGCAGACGGTTCGCCACTACGACAAAGGAGCTACGGACGGTCACGATCGGCCACCTCCGGGTACTGACGGGTCCACCGCGATGAGCGTACTGAGCGTAGCTGCGGCGTCTTGTGCCCCGTGCCGGAGTCTCCTACCCGCCTCGGACCAGCCGAATCCTAAAGGTGATCTTGTCGACAGCCCGCGGGTCAGAGGTCGATGATCGGCCATTCCTTCGGCAGCACCTCGCCGAGCAGCTCCCGCCGGTCCGTCATGATCGGTGTAATCGCCCGAGCCGCCTCCATCGCAGCCTGGGCCAGGTCCATGCCGCCGAGGGTTCGCGACCAGCCGCCGAGAATGGCGCACATGTCGTGCTCGACGGGCGTGACCATGACCTGCTCCAGGTCGCCGACGATGTCGAGCAGTGGCCAGCCGTCGCTGGTCACCTGGCGGTACGCGGCTGCGAGGCAGAGCGCGGGGACGATCACGCCTTGCCCCTTGTCCGCGACTTTCGCTATCTGCTCCCCGACCGCTTCCATGCCTTCCGAGTAGGCGAGGAGGCAGCCCGTGTCGAGGACGAGGCCGGCATCAGTCACGAATGGTCATCCGTCCGCGAGACGCCGCGCCCAGCAGGGCAGCTGCCTTGGATCGCAGTTCCGGAGTGATCTTCGCCTGTGCCTCGTCGAGTTGCCTGCCCGCCTCGGCGAGACCTTCATCAGTGAGCTGGAAGCCCACCTGTCGAAGTGCCCGCCGCGTGCGCTCGCCAGCCATTCGCTGACGAACGGAGTCGGTGATGAAGGCGGAGACGTTGGATTCCTCGGCCAGCCGCTCCGCCACGTCATCCGGCACGCTGATGGCGATCTTCTTGGTCATACCAAGGACGCTAGCGGGTGATACCACGGTCGGCAAGGAGGCTCGCCCGCGTACTCCTGGGGCGGGGTGATGTGGGCGAAGCGCGCCGTACCTGTCAGGATTGACGATGGCGTGCGCGCGGCCGGCTCCCGGCCGGCGGCGGCGGGCGGTCCTCGCAGCCCGCGCCGCGCCGCCGATCAGCGACAGCAACCGACGGAGGTAGCCCGCACCGTGGCCCAGTACATCTACGTCCTGGAAAAGGCGCGCAAGGCGCACGGCGACAAGGTCGTGCTCGACAACGTCACGTTGAGCTTCCTGCCGGGAGCCAAGATCGGTGTGCTCGGTCCGAACGGCGCCGGTAAGTCCAGCCTCCTCAAGATCATGGCAGGGCTGGACAAGCCGAGCAACGGCGAGGCCCGACTCATGCCCGGCTACACCGTCGGCATGCTCGCCCAGGAGCCCCCGCTCAACGAGGCCAAGACCGTGCTCGGCAACGTCGAGGAGGCGGTCGCCGAGACCAAGGCCAAGCTGGAGCGGTTCAACAAGATCGCCGAGCAGATGGCCACCGACTACTCCGACGAGCTGATGGAGGAGATGGGCAAGCTCCAGGAGGAGCTCGACCACCTCGACGCCTGGGACGTCGACTCCAAGCTCGAACTGGCCATGGACGCGCTGCGCTGCCCGCCGCCGGACGCCGACGTGACCCAGCTCTCCGGTGGTGAGCGTCGCCGGGTCGCGCTCTGCAAGCTGCTGCTGGAGGCGCCCGACCTGCTGCTGCTCGACGAGCCCACCAACCACCTGGACGCGGAGAGCGTCTCCTGGCTGGAGCAGCACCTCGCCAAGTACGCCGGCACCGTCATGGCGATCACCCACGACCGGTACTTCCTCGACAACGTGGCCGGCTGGATCCTGGAGCTGGACCGCGGCCGGGCCATCGGTTACGAGGGCAACTACTCCACCTACCTGGAGAAGAAGGCCGCCCGCCTGGCCGTCGAGGGTCGCCGCGACGCCAAGATGAAGAAGCGCCTCACCGAGGAACTGGAGTGGGTCCGCTCCAACGCCAAGGCCCGCCAGACCAAGTCCAAGGCCCGCCTGGACCGGTACGACGAGATGGCCAACGAGGCGGAGAAGACCCGCAAGCTCGACTTCGAGGAGATCCAGATCCCGCCGGGCCCGCGCCTGGGCAGCACGGTGATCGAGGCGGTCGACCTCAGCAAGGGCTTCGGCGACCGGCTGCTGATCGACAACCTGTCGTTCTCGCTGCCGCGCAACGGCATCGTCGGCATCATCGGCCCCAACGGCGTCGGCAAGACCACCCTGTTCAAGACCATCGTCGGGCTGGAAGAGCCGACCGGCGGCCAGGTCCGCGTCGGCCCGACCGTCTCGCTGTCGTACGTCGACCAGAACCGCGAAGGCCTCAACGGCGACAAGACCGTCTGGGAGGTCGTCTCCGACGGGCTGGACTACCTGATGGTGGGCAAGGTCGAGATGCCGTCGCGGGCGTACATCGCCGCGTTCGGCTTCAAGGGACCGGACCAGCAGAAGCCGACGAAGGTGCTCTCCGGCGGTGAGCGCAACCGGCTCAACCTGGCGCTGACCCTGAAGATCGGCGGCAACGTCATCCTGCTCGACGAGCCGACGAACGACCTGGACGTGGAGACGCTGTCCAGCCTGGAGAACGCGCTGCTGGAGTTCCCCGGCTGCGCCGTGGTCATCTCGCACGACCGGATGTTCCTGGACCGCGTCGCCACGCACATCCTGGCCTGGGAGGGCGACGACCAGGACCCGTCCCGGTGGTTCTGGTTCGAGGGCAACTTCGAGGCGTACGAGAAGAACAAGATCGACCGCCTCGGCGCGGAGGCCGCCCGGCCGCACCGGGTGACCTACCGCAAGCTGACCCGCGACTGACCGGCCGAGAAGGTGTCTGACCGCTTCGTCTACCACTGCACCCTTCGCTGGTCCGACCTGGACGCGTACGGCCACGTCAACAACTCGCGCTTCCTCACCCTGTACGAGGAGGCGCGGGTGGCGTTGATGTTCGCCGGCGGCCGGGCCTGGGGCGTCGGCTCGTTCGCCGACGGCGTGGTGATCCGCCGGCACGAGGTCGACTACCTGCGCCCGGTCGACTACGCGCTCGGTCGGGCCACCGCGGAGGCCGCACCCACGGTGCGGATCGAGCTGTGGGTGGAGGAGATCCGGGCCTCCCGGTTCACCGTCGCCTACGAGCTGTACGACGGCGAGGTGCTGGCCAGCCGTGCCCGTTCGGTGCTGGTGCCGTTCGACCTGACCCGCCAGGTGCCCCGACGGATCACCACCGAGGAACGCGACTTCCTGCTCACGTACGCGCCGCAGGGCGGTGCCGCGTGACCCGGCCGGGCACCGCCGAGCCCGGCCGGGTGGCGGCGTCCACCCACGGTATTGCCGGTGTGGCGGACGCGGGCGCCTTCCTGGCCCGGCTGGTCCGGTTGGATCCGGTCGCGCCGGTCCGGCTGCGGCCGGCCGGCGCACCGGGCCGGGTCGCCCTCTGGGCCCGGCTGCCGTGGCAGGTCCTGGTGGTCCGCACGGTTGCCGGTGGGCCGGCGGACGGCGACGCCGAGGACGTCACCGTGGCAGCCGGGGAGCTGCTCGCCGAGCTGGAGCGGGGCGGTGCGACCCTGCCGACCCGCCGGGACGCCCAGTGGCGCTGGCCGCTGCCGCCGACGCGGAGCCACCAGGTGGAGGCGCTGCCCGTTGCCGAGTTGCGACGGATCGCGGACGCGGCGGCGGGCACCCTGCGGACGGCGAGCGAGCAGGGTGTGGCCGGCCGTGCCGTGGGCCAGCGGGCCCTGCGTGACGCGTTGCTCGACCACGTGGCGGTGCTGATCACCCCGGACGGGGCGCCGGCCGCGCCGGTCGAGGTGTCGCAGCGGCTGGTGCAGGGGGTGGTCCGGATGGGCTTCCTCGGCGCCTCCGACGGCTCTGCGGATGACGAGGGCGGAAACGCCGTTCAGGTGCGGGTGGCCGGTCGTTGGGTCGGCCTGGTGGGACTGCATGGAGCGGCTTGGTTGCAGAAGGCCACGGATCTTGCCGTGACGCCGCTGAGCGCTCGTCCGAACGGATGACCCCGGGTCATTCTTCTGGTCAGGGGCGGTCGGTGGGGGGATGCTTCAACCCGGCTGTCCGGGTACCGTCCATCCTCGGATCCAACGCACCGTAGGCGACTGGATCCGCTGGGGAGTGAGGTGCGCGAGCGATGCCGTGGTGGTCATGGCGCCCCGGTCCCGCCGACGGCGGCGATCCGGAAACCCGAAGCGGGATCACAGTCGATAACGCGGTCCGGATCGGACCGCCCAGCCCTCGCCAGCCGGGGGACGACTGCCCGTCCAACGAGCGGCCCGTGCTGACCGAGATGCCCGCCACCGTCGAGCCGGTGAGTCTGCGCCGGGTCTGTGACGCGCTCGATCTGCTCGACGTCCGTTACCTGGCCGACGGCGACGGCAACCTGCTGGCGATGTGGGAGCGGCACGCGGTGCTGGTCACCCTCGAAGGGCCGGAGGACGAGATCCTGGTCATGCGGGCACGTCCGCACGCCACGGTCCCGCCGGACTGGGCCGACCGGGCGTACCGGGTGGTCAACGAGTGGAACCACACCCGCCGGTTCTGCAAGGCGTACATCGGTGACCCGACCGAGCGCGGTCAGCTACCGATCTACGCCGAGCTCCAGGTGCCACTCGGTGCCGGCACCCACGACGCGCTCCTGGTCGAGATGCTCGACTGCGGCGCGGCGGTCGCCACCAGCTTCGTGGACTGGCTGCACGATGAGGGTGCGCTGCTCTGACGCCGCTCCGGGTCCTGTGGGTCAGCCGCCGTTGGCCGGGTCTTCCTCGACGTTGACCATGAAGTACGCGGCCCGCTCCAGGTAGTCCCAGAGGGTGCCGGCGACCTCCGGCTCAAGGTCGAGCCGGTCCACGGCGCGGCGCATGTTCCGCAGCCAGGCGTCCCGTTCGGCCGCGCCGATCCGGAACGGCGCGTGGCGCATCCGCAGCCGCGGGTGCCCGCGCTGGGCGGAGTACGTGTTCGGTCCGCCCCAGTACTGCATCAGGAACAGGGTCATCCGGTCCGCGGCCGGGCCCAGGTCCTCCTCCGGGTACATGGGCCGGAGCAGGGGGTCGGTGGCGACGCCGGCGTAGAACTCGTCGACCAGCTTGCGGAAGGTGGGTTCGCCGCCGACCGCTTCGAAGAGGGTCATCGACGCCCCGGGACGGTCGGATTCACCTGCGGAATTCACAGTTCCATCCTGCCAGGTGCGCCCGGTGCCGACCCGACCCGCACGGCGTGCGTCGGATCACGCCCTGTCGACAACCCCGAATGTCGGTCACCCGGCCCGCTCGGGCGGACGTCGCTTCGACGGTCAGGTGACCGCGTGCCGGCGGTGGCCGTCCCCGGCATGAGGGTCGGACGTGCCTCCCACCGGGCCGTCGCTGGCCGGGTCGCCGGGCCCGGAGGGCGGCGGATCGGCGTTGGCCAGCGAGGCGGCAGCGATCGCGTCGTCCACCGTCTGCTGGTCCGGCCAGCGCAGGGCGGCCACCGCCATCAGCACCACCCCGGCCGCGCTCCACACCCCGACCACGACCGGAATGGGGAACCGTTCGGCGAGCATCCCGGTGACCAGCACCGCGAGACCCTGGATGACCTGTATGCCGGTGGCCATCACCCCGAAGGCGCGGGCCCGGAACCCGTTGGGCAGCGCCTGGACGAACAACCCGTTGGCCATCGGGATCATGCCGGCGACCGCGAAACCGCAGAGGGCGGCGAGCAGCGCGACCACCAGCGGCGGGGGGTCGAGTAGCACCGGTACGAGCATCAGCGGGGCCAGCACCGCGAGCGGCCGCATCAGCTTCAGCCGGCGAGCCGGCCCGAACAGGCGACTCACCAGCAACCCGCCGAGGATGAAGCCGACCGGGTTGGCCACCATGATCGCTGCTTGTGCCGTGCCCGCACTCAGCGCGCCGCGGCTCTCCTCGCTGGCCCAGGCCGCGGCCAGACCCTCAGGAACGATCGAGAAGAGCATCGCGCTGAACACCAGCACCGCGATGGCCCGCAGCACCGGCGTGCGGAACACGATGTCGAACCCCTGGCGAGTCTCCCGCAGCAGATGACTGCGGTGGGCCGGGTTCATCACCGCCGGGCGGTTGCGTACCCCGAGCCGAACCAACAGCGCCGAGAGACCGAACGTGGCCGCGTTGAACAGCAGCGCCGCCTCCGGGTCGATCGCTGCGACACCGGCGCCGAAGACGTACCCCACGACCTGGGCGGCCTGCCCGACGCTGCTGTTCAGCGACAGCCCCAGCACCAGTCGGTCCCCCGTGAGCAGCTGCGGGATCAGCGCGGACTTCGCCGCCTGGCTCGGCGGATTGGCCAGGGTGGCGGCGAAGATGAGCACCAGCACCGCCTGGTACGGCAGGCTCGGAATAGCGATGAGCAGCATCAGCGCCATTCGGATGAGGTCGCACGCCACCATCACCCGTCGGTACGGGTAGCGCTCCGCGAGTGCGGCGAGCACGGGACCGCCGAGCAGCCAGGGCAGGAAGCTGACCGCGAAGGCGATCGCGGAGAGCGCGACGGACCGGGTCTGCTGATAGACGAGCAGGGTGACGGCGGCCTTCGCGACGTAGTCGCCGACCCAGGAGAGGGTGCCAGCCACGAACACGGCCCGGAACTCGTGCTGGGCGAAAACTTCGCGGAATGTGGCGGGCCCTTCCGCAGAAGG
This sequence comes from Micromonospora trifolii, assembly GCF_022229005.1. Lineage (GTDB taxonomy): Bacteria > Actinomycetota > Actinomycetes > Mycobacteriales > Micromonosporaceae > Micromonospora > Micromonospora trifolii. The sequence goes on along the minus strand of NZ_JAKKFD010000013.1, from coordinate 18,346 downwards.
TCGCTCGTCAGGCACCGTCGCCTCCATCGGCCCCGGCTCGGCCGCTCGTGGCAGCCCGGCCGGAAGCGCTCGTCAGATCTACGGATCAGCGAGGATGTGATCACGCTTTGGTGGGAACGCGTGCTCCGGATTCTGCCCGATCGTCTGACAACTAGCTAGGTCGAACGGGTCGTTCGTCGCCTCCCCGACTGAACGAACGGACGATACCCGAGGGGCCGGCCGGCTCGCGACCCCCGAATTGCCGGACAATGTCGGCGGTTTCAGGTAGCGCCGCCCTGACCAGTCTCACCGTCGGGCAACGGCCGGGTCGAGAGACCGGGATAGATGCGGGCGGCCGCGATCTGCGCGGTGATCCCCGAATTCTCCAGCGCCTCGGCGAGACGTCGACGCAGTTCCCGGCCGACAGCGAACTGCCCGTCGGCGGTCGTCTTCACCACGGTGCGGATGACCGCGCCGTCCACAGTCACCTGCTCGACACCCAGCACCTCGGGCGCCTCCACGATCTCCGGCGACAACTCCGGGTCCATCGCGACCGAGGCGGCCGCGGTCCGTAGCACCGCCGTCGCCTCCTCGGTGCTGTTGAAACCGATCGGGAGGTCCACCACCACGAGGGCCCAACCCTGGCTCTTGTTGCCCACCCGGATGATCTCGCCGTTGCGGATGTACCAGAGCACGCCGCGACCGTCGCGCACTGTGGTGACCCGCAGGCCGACCGACTCGACCACGCCCATCGCCTCACCCAGGTCGACGTTGTCGCCCACGCCGTACTGGTCTTCGATCAGCATGAAGAGGCCGGCGATCAGGTCCTTCACCAGGCTCTGCGCACCGAAGCCCAGCGCGACGCCGGCGATCCCCGCGCTGGCCAGCAGCGGAGCCAGGTCGAAGCTGAACTCCCGCAGGATCATCAGCAGCGCGATGCCGAAGACGAAGGCGGTGGTCAGGCTGCGCAGCACCGACCCGATCGCCTCGGCCCGCTGCCGTCGTCGCTCGGGTACGAACTCGGCCGGGTCGACCGCGGCGGTGGGTACCCGCTCGCGCAGCGGCCGCAGCATCGTCGGCACCGCACCGTCGGTGGTCGTCCGAACCAACCGGTTGATCGTCCGGTGCAGCGCCCAGCGGGCCACCATCGCCAGTGCCAGGATCAGCAGCACCCGAAGTGGTTTGAGCAGGATCCAGTAGCTTCCCTCGGCGAACCAGGCCGACTCGGTGATCCGGTAGATCCACTCGCAGGAGGTGCTGCCCTGGCAGCTCACCGAGACGGCGTCGGACAGGGCTAGGGGCGTCACGCTGGCGGCACTCACCCTGTCTTCGTACCGCAAGGGGCCCGAGCGCCCACCGCCGACCCACCGGCGGGGTCACCTACCGGCGCGTGCAGGACGCCGCTGCCGGTTGTTGCTCACCCTCTCCCGGGCAACGCGGCGAGGAGCCGTTCGTACTCGGCCTGACTACCGATCGCCGCCCGGTGTTCGGGGTGCGCGACGTAGTGTCCGATCACCGCGGCGAGGAATCCCGCGTCGACGATGTCCGTCCGCAACGCCCCCCGACTTCGCGGAATGCCGCGCCGCCGGACCAGCCGGGGTTCAGTGATCCTCATCGGGAGCCACTGACGGCGATCGGCAGCCGGGGGGATCTGCGGGGCCAGCAGGGCCTCCCACGGCACGGTGAGCGAGCCCAGCGGCCAGGTCTGGCGTACCCCGGACGGATGCAGCCGTATCCCGTGACCCCGCCACGCCCACGCCACCACCAGCGCGGTCAGGCCGACCCAGAGAACATCGAGGACCACGTCGAACGTCGACGGCGTCCCCTCGCTGACCGAGCGCGCCAGTGCGTCGACACGTGTGGACGCGGGCCCGAGGTAGCCCAGGGCGAAGAACACCGTCCAGGCGGGCCCGGGTGTGGCGAAGGCCGGAACCTGCGGCCGCACCACGAGGTAGGCCGGACGGACCCCCATGATGACGATCGCCAGGATCAGGGCCGCCAGGGAGACGAGGATCAACAGGCGCTGCCCCACGATGGACGCGGACCCCGGGGTTGCGGCGTTCACGCCGACCAGGAGAAGCCCAAGTGCCAGGACGACGTGCCGGTGACGCACGGTGAAGGCGGACAGCTTGTCGATCATGCCCGTGACCATAGGAGCCGATGGCTGCTGGACCTGCTGGCCGATCGGTCGAGGCTGAGCACCGAAGCGTCGTAGATCGAGGTGCCTGGCCCGGCGTGGGTGATCCGCTTACCAGAAGAGAGATTAGTACGTGCAATCCGGGGTCCGATCAGGGACTATTGGCGCAACGGACGTCGGTGATCGGCCCGGCGTCGACCGTGTGGGCCGGTGTGCCCGGCCCCGGTCGACGGCGGTCCCCAGCAGCCGCTGAACCGGGAGGGTGAGCGCGATGCCTGACATACGACCCACGGTGGGCTCCGGCGCGTTGGTCCTCAACGCCACCTACGAGCCGCTGTGTGTCGTGTCGGTGCGTCGCGCCGCGATCCTCGTCCTCTCCGCCAAGGCGGTCTGCGTCGCCGATGGTGACGGCATCCTGCACAGCGCCCGGGACGCGCTCCCGGTGCCATCGGTGGTCCGGTTGACGCGCTTCGTCCGGGTGCCGTACCGAACGCATGTCGGGCTGTCCCGACGGGCGATCTTCGCCCGGGACGGGTGGCGTTGCGCCTACTGCCGGGGCCCGGCCGAGACCATCGACCACGTCTTCCCGCGCAGCCGGGGTGGCCGGCACGCCTGGGAGAACGTGGTCGCCGCGTGCGCCCGGTGCAACCACACCAAGGGCGACAAGACCCCGGCCGAGATGGGGTGGCGGTTACACGCGTTGCCGGCCGCCCCGAAGGGCACCGCCTGGCGGGTGCTGGGCCACCGCGCCCCCGACCCCCGCTGGGCCGACTGGCTGGACCTGCGGGAGCCCGAGGCGGCCGCCTGACTCCGCGGGGCGTGGTCAGGCTCCGGATTGCGGGCCTTTCGTCCGGCGCGCTGCGCGTTCGTGGCGGTCGACAGCTCGGCGGTACGCGATCGCGAGGAGCCGGTCGATCTCGGGTAGCAGGTGCGGGCCGGGCATGACGATGCTGGCGAAGCCGTACTGTGCGTAGCCCGGGTGCGGGGCGAGGGTGTCCAGTCGGGCGAAGTCGAACTCGTGCCGGTGCTCCTCGAACGCCTTGGGCGGAAAGCCGAACAGCCGCTCGAACTCGGTCCGGCCCAGGTCCAGGTTGAGGCGGAAGACGCCGGGGCGGTCAAGCTGTGCGGCCTCGTCGAAGCCGGGCACGTCGTGCTCGACGATGGTGGCGAACGGCTGGCGGCGGTCCGGGCCGACGAAGAAGAACCGATCACCCCACGCGGCCTCGGGTGATCCGATCTCCTCACTCGCCACGACCTGCTCGACGTCGGGCAGTGCGACGACCCGATCGGCGAGCACGGCCGCGTCGACACCCGTCGGGACGTGCAGGAGCACGTCGGCGTGTTCGATGGCGGCCCGGTCGAGCGGGAAGTAGCGGTAGTCGTGCGTCCGCTGCTCGGCCGCCCCGACCTCAGACGTCGGCAGGTACCGGGGAAGTCTGGTCTCCTGCTGGAGTCCGCCCTCGTAGGTGGCGGGGGCGGGCGGCCCGATGCCGAGCGCCGGGCTCGCGCCGAGGCTGCCGGCGATCACCGCGTACCGGTCGCCCAGCAACGACGCGATGATCGCGCCGGCGCCGGCCCATGACAACTGCCTGTCGGCCAGCGTCATCGTGCTCTCGTGGCGCTGGAGGTGCGCGTTGTGCGCGAAGACCAGCGTGGGCCCGCGGTGCGCCTCGGCCGATCGGATCGCGAGCAGGTTCTCGGCCATCAACGCGTCCCGTACCCCGGCCAGGCGGGCGAAGCGTTCCTCCTGGGCCAGTGGTGCGGCGGCCGCGGCGTGGTAACGCAGCAGCGCGACTGCGGCGGTGGCGTGTACGAACGCCGCCTGCCAGCCCGCTGACTTCCGCGGCGCCCGCAGGTACAACTCGGTCAACAGGTCGTCGGCGAGCACCCGCAGTCGCTGGGCGTCGGTCGAGCGCCCGATCGATCGGCCGGGCTCCCAGATCGCGGCCGGGTCGCTCCACCGGGCGTCGTCCCCGATCAGGTCGTCGATCTCGCCAGACCGGTCCAGGTCGAGGAAGTGGCAGACCTGATTGAGGAGCCGGCGCGGGCTCGGCGCGCCCTCCAGCTCCACAGGAGCGTCGAAGCCGTGGAACGTCAGGCGCTCGGCGACCGGCCGTCCGGCGTTCAGCTCCCGCATCCGCAGCAGGAGGTCGCGGTTCGCCGGGGCCGCTCCGAATCCGTGGCTGAAACCTTCGGTGAGCGCCCGGTCGAGCGTCACGGCGGCGACGCCCTGGACGAACTCGTCGGCGATCAGCCCGGCCGCCCGGTCGCTCTCCACGGCGATCGAGCGGTAACCGTGCTCCGCCAGCGACAAAAAGGCCTCGTTGCGGAGCTGGAGGAAGGCGGACTCACCGTGCGTCGGCTCGCCCAGCGCGAGCAGGTCCGGGGATACCGCCAGCAGGTCGAGAAAAGATGGCATTCCATGAACCGTATCGTTGAACCAGCGGTTGAAACTCACGAGCGGTGGAGCGCGGTGACAGCCACAAAACCTTCAAAAGCACTGGTACGCCGACCGGTGGATCTCGCGCGTGCCCACGGCCTCTCCGCGCAGGCCGTGCGCAACTACGAACGAGACGGTGTCCTGCCGCCGGCCCAGCGCACCCCGAACGGCTACCGTCGCTTCACCGAGCTGCACGTCAAGGCGTTGGCGGCCTACCTCGCCTTGATCGCCGGCCACGGCCATGCGGCCAGCGGCGAGATCATGCGCGCCGTCAACCGTGGCGAGATCGACGCGGCGTTGCGCACCATCGACCACTGCCATGCCCTGCTCCAGCGCGATCGGGAGACCCTGGACGCGGTCGAGGCGGCGGTGGCGACGCTCACCGGAACGAGACCGCAACCGCGGAGCCAGAAGGCCGTGCCGATCAGCGCGCTGGCCCACCGGCTCGATCTCCAGCCGGCCACGCTGCGCAAATGGGAGCGGGCTGGTGTGCTGCGGCCGGTACGTGATCCGGTGACCCACTACCGGCTCTACAGTCCCGACGACGTCCGGGACGCCGAACTCGCCCACCTGTTGCGCCGCGGCGGGTACCGGCTCGACCACATCGCCGGCGTGCTGCGTCGAGTGCGCGACGCCGGCGGTGCCGAACCGCTCGCCGCGTCGCTGCGCCAGTGGCGGCAACGGCTCAGCGAGCGAGGCCGGGCCATGCTCACCGGGGCCGCCCGGCTCGCCGATTACCTCGACGCTGCTCAGCCGCCTGAACGCGCCTTGACCAGCGAGGCGAAGACCACCACGTTGTCCGCGTAGCCGGTCTCGCCGCCGACCCACTGACCGCCGCAGGTGATCAGTCGCAGGCTCGGGCGGCTGAAGTCGCCGTACACCTCGTCCACCGGCAGTCGGCCCTTGTCGAATTTCTCCACCGAGTTGACCTCGAAGACCGCCACGCGCTGGTCGGTGCGGGTGACTTCGATCTCGTCACCGGAGCGCAGCTCGCGGAGTTTGTGGAAGACCGCCGGCCCGCTGGTGGTGTCGACGTGCCCGACGATCACGGCTGGGCCGTACTGGCCCGGGGTGGGCCCCTGGTCGTACCAGCCGGCCTCCTGGGCGCGGGCCGCGTCCGGCACGGCGATAGTGCCGTCCGGGGCGATGCCCACGTCGTGTACGGGCGCCCGCACGTCGATCTTCTCGATGGCGAGGCTGGTCGGACGGCTGGCCGGCAGCACCGGGAACTTCTTCGGCGGCGGTCGCAAACCGGCGCTGAGCCGGTCCGGCAGCAGGCTCATCCCGGTCACCTGCTCGACCCCGAGCATCGCCACGATCACCACCATCAGCGCGGCGATGGCCAGCACCGGCAACCCGGGGCTCGTACCGAAGCGGTGTCGGGCCGACGGCGGCCCGGCCGGACGCCGCGGCGGCAGCGGGCCGGCGGCCGGATCGGTGGTCGTGACGCTGGCGGACACGGCCTGCCCGGCGACCCGGCGCAGCCGCCCGGAGACGCGGGCCACCAGCCGGCCGGACGCGCGCAGCGCCGGGCCGGCCCGAAGGCGGGCGCGGCGGTCCGGCCGCGCACGCGCGGATCTGCGGGTCATGGGTGATCCGGCTCAGGAGCCGGCTCCCCGTCGACGTCGGCCGCCGGTCATCCCGAGCACGATCGCGGTGGCCACCAAGGCCACGCCACCGAGCACCAGCAGCGAGCCGGTGCCGCGGCCGCCGGCCATCCCACCGCCGCCGGTCGCCGGCCCCTTGCTGGGTGAGGCCATGTTCAGCACTGTCAACGTGGTCGACGACGTCTGGCCGTTCTCGCAGCGCAGGTCGACCGGGTAGTCACCGGCCGGCTTGTCCCTCGCGATGGTGACCTGCCCGGTCAGGAAACCCTTGTCCGGTTTGAGCATCACGTGCCCGAACGCGTCGGAGTGCACGCTGGACTGCCGGTTGTTGTTGTCGTTGTCGCAGCTCGCCTTGATGTTGACCCGGCTACCGGCCTGGGCGCTGTTCGGTGTCACCTCGACGAAGACGTTGTCGCCGGCTCGCGCCGGCGCGACCGACAACAGGACGAACGCCCCGACCAGCCCCACCAGTGTCAGTGCGGACGAGAGCGCGCGGTTGATCGTGCGGATTGCCTGCATGATTTCCCCCCAACCGGCGACGACCGCCGGAACCCTCCCCTGGGCACGCGCTGCTTTCCCGCTGGCGCGGGAGCAAACCCGGAGGGTGGGCGGGTCAGCGCGGGCGGGGGACGGGCCCGGTGGTGGGGAGGGGGGTGACGGGGTGCCAGTTCAGGGGGGAGGAGAGGACCATCGTGCTCGACGGTTGGCCGTACGGGGCGAGACGGTCGATGACGCCCTCGAACGCGCCGATCGACCCGGCCGCCACCTTCAGCACGCTGCACGCGTCCCCGGTGATCCGGTGGATCTCCAGGATCTCCGGCCAGTCGGCCACCGCCGGGTCGTGCAGGATGCACCGCGCGCCGTAGCAGGACATCCGGATCAGCGCGACCACGGTACGGCCGGCGCGGCTCAGGTCGACGTGGGCGTGGTAGCCGGTGATGATCCCGGCCTCCTCCAGCCGGCGGACCCGCTCCGCGACGGACGGTGGCGACAGGTGCACGCGCCGGGACAACTCGCTGAAGGAGAGCCGCGCGTCGGCCTGCAGCTCGCGCAGCAGCGCCCAGTCCATGTCGTCCACGCTCAGACCTTACTTTCGTGAACCGACTTCGCCTAGTTGCCTTTGGTTTGCCAGGAGAAGCCGGCGAGAGCCGTTGATTCGGCATTCCGCAGGCCGATCCGACCGCGAGATCATGACGTCGGCTAGTCCGGGGGAGGGAGACGAGATGGTGGATCAGACGGAGCGGCGGGCGCCGAACCGCCGTGCCACGGTGCAACCGGTGACCCCCGGGCAGCGCGTCGCGCAGGCGGAGCGCACCGGTGGCGAGCCGACCCTGGAGTTCGCGGACATGGTGCCGTACGACGCGTACGTGCAGGCCAGCGCCCTGCACCGGATGCAGCACCCGCTCAGCAGCGACCCGGGCGAGATGTCCTTCCTGATGGTCAGCCAGATCATGGAGCTGTACTTCGGGCTGACCTGCCACGAGTTGCGGGAGACCCAGCGGCTGGTCCGCGCCGACCAGATCTGGGAGGCGCTGGCCCCGCTGGGCCGGGCCAAGCTGCACCTGGAGGGGCTCAACGCCGCCTGGCAGGGCCTGCGCTGGATGAGCCCGGCCGACTTCAACAGGTTCCGCAATCTGCTCGGCGAGGCCTCCGGCTTCCAGTCCGCGATGTACCGGCAGTTGGAGTTCCTGCTCGGGCTGCGCGACCCGACGCTGATCCGCCCGTTCCGCCGGCAGGCCGAGGTGCACGCCGAGCTGAGCGCCGCGCTGGCCACCCCGAGCCTCTGGGACGACGTGCTCGCGCTGCTCGACCGGCGCGGCTTCGACCTCCCCGCCGACCTGCTCGGCCGGGACGTGGCCGTCGAGCACGACCCGCACCCGTCGGTCGAGGCGGCCTGGGTACGGATCTACGACGACGCCAGCCCGGACAATCACCTGCGGCTGCTCGGCGAGGCGCTGAGCGCTGTCGCCGAGGAGTTCGGCGACTGGCGCTGGAACCACGTCAAGGCGGTGCAGCGGACGATGGGCGCCAAGGTCGGCAGCGGAGGCTCCGCCGGCCTGGCGTGGCTGCAGCGCAGCATGGCCCGGGTGGTCTTCCCGGAGTTGTGGTCGGCCCGCACGGCGATGTGACCGGAGAGCGAGACATGAACACCCCAGAACACGAAGCGCACCGCCCCGCCGGAGGCGAGGCCGAAGCACACCGCCTCGACGAGGCCGACCCCGGCCACCGGCACCTGTTCCACGTGCCGCCGGCCGACGGTGGCGACCACCCCGAGTCGGCGTACCTGGCCGGCAACTCGCTCGGCCTGCAACCTCGGGCCACCCGCGACGAACTCCTGGCCGACCTGGACGCGTGGGGGCGGCTCGGCGTGGAGGGGCACCTGGAGGCGGAACGCCCCTGGCTGCCGTACCACGAGTTGTTGACCGGGCCGGCCGCGCGACTGGTCGGCGCCCGGCCCGCGGAGGCCGTGGTGATGAACTCGCTCACCGTCAACCTGCACCTGCTGATGGTGAGTTTCTACCGCCCGGCCGGCGCGCGCACCCGCATCGTCATCGAGGACGCCGCGTTCCCCTCGGACAGCTACGCCGTGCGCAGCCAGGCCCGGTTCCACGGCCTGGACCCGGACGACACGGTGGTCCGGTTGCGTCCGCGCCCGGGTGAGGACGCCCTGCGCACCGAGGACGTGACCGACTACCTGGCCGCCGAGGGCGACCGGGTGGCGCTGCTGCTGCTCGGCGGGGTCAACTACCTCACCGGTGAGCTGCTGGACATCCCGGCGATCACTGCTGCCGGCCGGGCCGCCGGCGCTGTGGTCGGTTGGGACCTGGCCCACGCGGTCGGCAACGTGCCGTTGGCCCTGCACGACTGGGACGTCGACTTCGCCGCGTGGTGCTCCTACAAGTACCTGAACTCCGGCCCGGGCGCGCTGGCTGGTGTCTTCGTGCACGAGCGGCACCTCGGCGACGAGAACCTGCCCCGGTTCGAGGGGTGGTGGAGCACAGCGGCGGCCACCCGGTTCGAGATGACGCCGGTGTCCCGGCCACCGGCCACTGTGGAGGCATGGCAGATCTCCAACCCGCCGATCTTCGCGATGGGCCCGGTGCGGACCTCGCTGGAGCTGTTCGACGCGGTGGGGATGACCCCGCTGCGCGCGCGCAGCCAGCGCCTCACCGGCTGGCTGGAGTCGCTGTTCGACGAGGTCACCGTCGGCCGGCCGCTGCGGGTGGTCACCCCGCGTGACCCGGCCCGCCGGGGCTGCCAGCTCTCCGTGCGTATCGGTTCCGGCAGCGCCGCCGAGCTGACCAAACGCCTACGGTACGAACACGGGGTGATCGCCGACGCCCGCGAACCCGACGTCGTGCGGTTCGCCCCGGTGCCGCTCTACTCCACGTACCTCGACTGTTGGCGGGCCGCGGCCGCGCTCGCCGCCACGGTGGGGGCGACCTCATGACCGCGCGGCGGGACGAGATCGCGATCATCGGGGCCGGGCTGGCCGGGTGTCTCGCGGCCTGCTTCCTGGCCCGGCGTGGCTACCCGGTGGCGCTCTACGAGCGCCGCTCGGACCCGCGTGCCGGCACCGCCGAGCGCGGTCGCTCGATCAACCTGGCGCTCTCCGAGCGCGGCCTGGACGCGTTGCGCCGCATCGGGCTGGCCGAGCAGGTGATGACCGACGCGCTGCCGATGCGCGGCCGGATGATCCACCCGGTCGAGGGCGAGCAGCAGTTCCAGTCGTACAGCGCGGCCGGCGACCGGGCGATCAACTCGATCAGCCGGGGTGCGCTGAACAACGCCCTGCTGGACGAGGCCGCCGCGCTGCCCGGGGTGCGGGTCGTCTTCGACCACCGGTTGGTCGGGCTCGACCCGACCGACGGCGCCCTGAGCTTCGAGACCCCGCAGGGCACCGTCGCGGCGAAGGCGTCGGTCGTGCTGGGTGCCGACGGCGCCGGCTCCGCTGTGCGCGGGCAACTGCTGGCGTACGGGCTGCTCGACGAGAGCGTGGACTTCCTCGACTACGGCTACAAGGAGCTGACGATTCCGCCGCTGGGCGGGGACTTCGCCCTGGACCCGGACGCGCTGCACATCTGGCCGCGCGGCACCTCGATGATGATCGCGCTGCCGAACCCGGACCGCTCCTTCACCTGCACGCTGTTCTGGCCCAACGACGGTGCCGGCAGCTTCGCCTCGCTGACCAGCCCGGCGGAGATCGAACGGCACTTCACCGAGCACTACCCGGACGTGGTTCCGCTGGCCCCGAACCTGGTCGACGACTACCAGCACAACCCGGTGGGCGTGCTCGGCACTGTGCGCTGCACCCCGTGGCAGGTCTACGGCACCGTCGGCCTGCTCGGCGACGCGGCGCACGCCATCGTGCCGTTCTACGGCCAGGGCGCCAACTGCGCCTTCGAGGACGTGGTGGAGTTGGACCGCTGCCTGGACGAGTGCGCCGACGACTGGCTGGCGGCGCTGCCGCTGTTCCAGCGGCGCCGAAAGGAGAACGTCGAGGCCATCGCGACGATGGCGCTGACCAACTTCGTGGAGATGCGGGACAAGGTCGCCTCCCCGGTCTTCCAGACGCGACGGCGGGTGGAGCACGCACTGGAACGGGCCCTGCCCGGCCGGTACGTTTCCCAGTACGAGCTGGTGTCGTTCTCCACCACCCCGTACGCGGAGGTGCGCCGCCGGGTGCGCCGACAGCACCGGGTGCTCGGGGCCGTCGTCGGCGGAGCCGCCCTGCTGCTGGTCGGCGCGATCGGCGCGGCGCTGAGCCGAGGGAGGCGGGCATGACCGGCAACTGGGATCCGCGACTGATGGCCGGCCACGCGCCGAGTGGCCCGCGGCGGTTGCGCAACTTCGTCGCCGGCGAGTTCGTCGACGGCGCGACGACGTTCACCAAGGCCAGCCCGGTCACCGGGGAGCAGGTCTTCGAGGTCGACGAGGCGTCGCAGTCCACTGTGGACGACGCGGTGGCCGCCGCCCGGGCGGCGCTGCGGGGGCCGTGGGGCAGGATGGGGGAGCGCGAGCGCGCCGAGGTGCTGCGCCGCGTCGCCGACGAGTTGGAGCGCCGCTTCGACGACCTGGTCACCGCCGAGGTCGCCGACACCGGCAAGTCCATCGCCCAGGCCCGCACCCTGGACATTCCGCGCGGCGCGGCGAACTTCCGGGCGTTCGCGGAGATCGTGGCGACCGCCCCCACCGAGTCGTTCACGACTGTCACCCCGACCGGCGGCCGGGCACTCAACTACGCGCTGCGCAAGCCGGTCGGCGTGGTAGCGGTCATCGTGCCGTGGAACCTGCCGCTGCTGCTGCTCACCTGGAAGGTGGCCCCGGCGCTGGCCTGCGGCAACGCCGTCGTGGTCAAGCCCAGCGAGGAGACTCCCGCCTCGGCGACGGTGCTCGCCGAGGTGATGGCCGCCGCTGGCGTACCGGCTGGGGTGTTCAACCTGGTGCACGGCTTCGGGCCGGACTCGGCGGGGGAGTTCCTCACCCGCCACCCGGGCGTCGACGCGATCACCTTCACCGGTGAGTCGGCCACCGGCGGCGCGATCATGCGGGCCGCCGCCGACGGGGTGAAGGCGGTGAGCTTCGAACTCGGCGGCAAGAACGCCGGCCTGGTCTTCGCCGACGCCGACCTGGACGCCGCGGTGGCCGGCTCGGTGCGGTCCAGCTTCACCAACGGCGGGCAGGTGTGCCTCTGCACCGAGCGCATCTACGTGCAGCGCCCGGTCTTCGAGGAGTTCACCGCCCGGCTGGCGAAGCGGGCCGGCGAGCTGGCGTACGGCTGGCCGACCGACGAGGCCACCGCCACCATGCCGCTGATCTCCCACCAACACCGCAGGAAGGTGCTCGGCGCGTACGAGCTGGCCCGCTCCGAGGGCGCCGAGGTGCTCACCGGTGGCGGCACGCCCACCTTCGGCGACACCCGCGACGGCGGGTCCTACGTGCAGCCGACGGTGCTCACCGGGCTCGGCCCGGACGCCCGCACCAACCGGGAGGAGATCTTCGGCCCGGTGGTGCACGTCGCGCCGTTCGACACTGAGGACGAGGCGTACGCCCTCGCCAACGGCACCGAGTACGGCCTGGCGGCGACCGTGTGGACCCGGGACGTGGGCGTCGCGCACCGGGCCGGCGCCCGGCTCGACGCGGGCATCGTCTGGGTCAACACGTGGTTCCTGCGTGACCTGCGTACCCCGTTCGGCGGGGTGAAGGCGTCCGGGATCGGTCGCGAGGGCGGCGTGCACTCGCTGAACTTCTACTCCGAACTCACGAACGTCTGCGTGGACCTGTCGTGAGCCGAAGCGAGGGAGCGGGCATGGAAGCTGACATCGAGGCCGCGAACCGGGAGTTGGCCGACGCCCGCAGCACCGGCAAGCCGTGCGCGCCGCTCCGGGGCCGGCTGCTGCCGGAGGGCGACGTCGAGGCCGCGTACCGGGTGCAGCAGCTCCAGGCGCGGGCCTGGCAGGGCCGTGGCGAACGCCGGGTCGGCGCGAAGATCGGGTTGACCTCACGGGCCGTGCAGGAGACCTTCGGGGTGTTCCAACCGGACTTCGGCATGCTGACCGACGCCATGGCGGTCGGCGACGGGGTCGAGGTGCCCATCGACCGGCTGCTCCAGCCCCGCGTGGAGGCGGAGATCGCCTTCGTGCTCGACAAGGATCTCCCGAACCCGCAGCTCACCACCGTCGACCTGATCCGCGCTGTCGACCACGTGCTGCCGGCGATCGAGATCGTCGACTCCCGGATCGCCGGCTGGGACATCTCCATCGTGGACACCGTCGCCGACAACGCCTCCAGCGGGCTCTTCGTGCTCGGCACCACGCCGCGCCGGCTCGCCGACGTGGACCTGCGACTGTGCGGAATGGTGCTGGAGCACGCCGGCGAGCCGGTCTCGGTGGGCGCGGGCGCCGCCTGCCTGGGCAACCCGCTGCACGCCCTGCAGTGGTTGGCCGGCACCCTGGCCCGCGCCGGCGACCCGCTGCGCGCCGGGGACGTGGTGCTCTCCGGGGCGCTAGGTCCGATGGTGCCGGTCACCCCGGGTGCCGCGTACGAGGCCCGGATCTCCGGGCTCGGCTCGGTGCGCACGAGTTTCACCAAGGGAGACAACCAGTGAGCGAGCGTCAGCGAGCGAATCATCGGCGCAGAGTTGTAGGCGCTCAGGGCGGCACGGAGCGAAGCGGAGTGTCGGCATGAGCGTCGGTGTGGCGGTGCTGGGATCGGGAAACATCGGCACCGACCTGATGATCAAGGTGCTGCGGCTCAGCGACAGCCTGCGCATGGTGGCGATGGCCGGCATCGACCCGGCCTCCGACGGCTTGGCGCGCGCTCGCCGCCTCGGTGTCGCCACCACTGCCGACGGCGTGGACGGGCTCGTCGCGCTGCCCGAGTTCGCCGACGTCGAGCTGGTGTTCGACGCCACCTCGGCCGGCGCGCACCGACGCCACGACGAGGTGCTGCGCGCCCACGGCCGCACTGTGGTCGACCTGACCCCGGCCGCGCTCGGCCCGTACGTGGTGCCGCCGGTCAACCTGGACGAGCACCTGCACGAGCCGAACGTCAACATGGTGACCTGCGGCGGGCAGGCCACAGTGCCGATCGTCGCCGCGGTGCGCCGGGTCACCCCGGTGGCGTACGGGGAGATCGTCGCGTCGATCGCGTCGAAGTCCGCCGGGCCGGGCACCCGGGCCAACATCGACGAGTTCACCGAGACCACGGCCCGCGCCATCGAGGTGGTGGGCGGCGCCGAGCGGGGCAAGGCGATCATCGTGCTGAACCCGGCGGACCCGCCGCTGCTGATGCGCGACACCGTCTACTGCCTCTGCCCGGACGCCGACGCCGACACCGACGCCATCGCCGGCTCGGTGGCCGAGATGGTGGCGGCCGTTCAGGAGTACGTCCCCGGCTACCGGCTCAAGCAGGACGTGCAGTTCGACCGGGTCGAGGCGTACCTGCCGACGCTCGGGCGGCGGCTCACCGCCCTCCAGGTGTCGGTCTTCCTGGAGGTCTCCGGCGCCGGGCACTACCTGCCCGCGTACGCCGGCAACCTGGACATCATGACCTCGGCCGCGCTGCGCACCGCGGAACGGCTGGTCGCCCTGCGTTCCTCGGAGGTGGCCGCGCCATGACCGAGCTGTACATCCAGGACGTGACGCTGCGCGACGGCATGCACGCCATCGCCCACCAGTACACAGTCGACCACGTCCGCACCATCGCCGCCGCGTTGGACGCCGCCGGGGTGGCCGCCATCGAGGTGGCGCACGGTGACGGCCTCGCCGGCTCCAGCGTCAACTACGGCCACGGCGCCGCCAGCGACGCCGAGTGGATCTCGGCGGCTGCCGAGGTGCTGACCACTGCGAAACTGACCACCCTGCTGCTTCCGGGCATCGGCACGATCGCCGACCTGAAGGCCGCGAAGGCGCTCGGGGTGACCAGCGTCCGGATCGCCACCCACTGCACGGAGGCGGACATCTCCGCCCAGCACATCTCCTGGGCCCGGGAGAACGGCATGGACGTGGCCGGATTCCTGATGATGTCCCACATGAACGATGCGGCAGGGCTCGCCGGGCAGGCCAAGCTCATGGAGTCTTACGGGGCGCACTGCGTCTACGTCACCGACTCCGGCGGCCGGCTGCTGATGTCCGACGTGGCGCAGCGGGTCGACGCGTACCGGCAGGTCCTCGCCCCGGAGACGCAGATCGGCATCCACGCCCACCACAACCTGTCGCTCGGGGTGGCCAACAGCGTGCTCGCCGTCGAGCACGGGCGGGTCACCGGGTCCGCGCCGGTCGGCCCCGACGCGGTGCACGGCCGGACCGTCCGCGTCGACGCCTCCCTGGCGGGCATGGGCGCGGGCGCCGGAAACGCCCCGCTGGAGGTCTTCGTCGCGGTCGCCGAGCTGCACGGCTGGAAGCACGGCTGCGACGTGTTCGCGCTGATGGACGCCGCCGACGACATCGTCCGCCCGCTCCAGGACCGGCCGGTCCAGGTGGACCGGGAGACGCTGTCCCTGGGGTACGCCGGGGTCTACTCCAGCTTCCTGCGGCACGCCGAGCGGGCCTCCACGAAGTACGGCGTGGACGTCCGGTCGATCCTGGTCGAGTTGGGCCGCCGCCGGATGGTGGGCGGCCAGGAGGACATGATCGTGGACGTGGCACTCGACCTGGCAGAGAAGGAGCAGCACTCATGATCGGCGTAGACATTGTCGGGATCGCCGACAAGCTGGGCGCGGCGGCCGACACCGCCACAGCGATCCCGCAGCTCGCCGCCGAGACCGGCCTCGACGTGGACACCGCGTACGCCGTGCAGGCCGCGCTGCTGCAACGCCGGCTGAACGCCGGTGAGCGGCTGGTCGGGTTGAAGATGGGGCTGACCAGCAGGGCGAAGATGGCCCAGGTCGGCGTGGACGAGGTGATCTGGGGGCGGCTCACCAACGCGATGCGGGTGCCCGACGGCGGTGCCGTGGACCCGGCCGCGTACATCCATCCCCGGGTCGAGCCGGAGGTGGCGTTCCTGCTGGACCGGCTGCCCGAGCCGGGCGAGCCGGTCGGCGACTTCGCCACGGCGGTCCGCGCTGTCGCCCCGGCCATCGAGTTGATCGACTCCCGGTACGCGGACTTCCGTTTCTCGCTGCCGGACGTGATCGCTGACAACACCTCGGCCGCCGCCTTCGTGATCGGGCCGTGGTCGCCGGTGCCGGCGGGGCTGGACAACCTGGGTGTGCTGCTGGAGGTCGACGGGCGGGTGGCGCAGGTCGGCTCGACGGCGGCGATCCTCGGTGATCCGCGGCGGGCGCTCGACGAGGGCATCCGGCTGGCGGGCCGGCACGGGGTGCGGCTGGAGTCCGGCTGGGTCTTCCTGGCCGGCGCCGCCACCGCCGCTGTGCCGCTGCGCCCCGGCGCCCACGTCCGTGCCGTCGTCGAGAAGCTCGGCACGGCCTCGCTGCGGGCGTCGTCGTGACCGCCCGGGTGGTCGCCGGGAAGGCCGTCCCGCGGGGGGCCTTTCCGCACGTCAAGGTCGCCGGTGGGTTCGTCTTCGTCTCCGGTACGTCGTCGCGGCGCGCGGACAACACGTTCGCCGGCGTCGAGGTGGACGGGTTCGGCACCACGAAGCTCGACGTCCGGGTGCAGACGCGGGCCGTCATCGAGAACGTGCGGGACCTGCTGCGTTCGGTCGGCGCGGACCTCACCGACCTGGTCCAGGTGACGACGTACCTGGTCAACATGAACGACTTCGGTGGTTACAACGAGGTGTGGGCCGAGTTCTTCGACGCCTCCGGACCGACCCGTACGACGGTGGCGGTGCACCAGTTGCCGCACCCGCACCTGCTGATCGAAATCCAGGCCGTGGCCCTTCTTCCCTCGGGAGGTCAGTCGTGAGTGAGATCGCCGAGCCGTTCAGCTTTCCGGGCTGGATCGCCGACAACCAGCACCTGTTGAAGCCCCCGGTGGGCAACAAGGAGATGTTCCCCGGCGGGGACGACTTCATCGTGATGGTGGTGGGCGGGCCCAACCAGCGCACCGACTTCCACGTGGACCCGTACGAGGAGTTCTTCTACCAGGTCAAGGGCAACATGCACATCAACCTGGTCACCCCGGAGGGGCCGCGTACTGTGCACGTGCGCGAGGGTCAGATGTGGATGCTGCCGCGTAACACCCCGCACTCGCCGCAGCGGCCGGAGGCCGGCTCGATCGGCATGGTCGTCGAGCGGGTCCGCGAGGAGGGCACGCTGGAGACGTTCCAGTGGTACTGCCCGGAGTGCGGCAGCAAGGTGCACGAGGTCGAGTTGCAGGTCCGCGACATCGCCGCCGATCTGCCCCCGGTGTTCCAGGCGTTCTACGCCGACGAGCAGGCGCGCACCTGCGCCAACTGCGGCACCCTGCACCCGGGCAAGGGCTGATGCCCGCAGGCGTGGTCGACGTGCACACGCACGTCGTACCGAAGGGTTGGCCGGACCTCGGCGCGGCGTGCGGCGGGTCCGACTGGCCCTGGTTGCGGGTCGACTCCGAGCGCGCCGCCATGATCATGGTGGGGGAGACGGAGTTCCGCCCGGTCGGCGCCGAGTGCTGGGACGCGTCGCGCCGACTGGCCGACATGGACGCCGACGGCGTGGCCGTGCAGGTGGTCTCGCCCACCCCGGTCTTCTTCAGCTACGACCGCCCGGCCGACCAGGCGGTGAAGGTCGCCCGGATCTTCAACGACCTGACCCTGGAGGTCACCGCGGCCGGAGGTGACCGACTGGTGCCGTTCTGTCAGGTGCCGCTCCAGGACCCGGACGCCGCCTGTGCCGAGCTGGACCGCAGCCTCGCCGCCGGGCACGTGGGCGTGGAGATCGGCAACCACGTCGGCGACCGGGACCTGGACGACGCCGGCGTGGTCACCTTCCTGCAGCACTGCGCCGAGGTGGGCGCACCCGTCTTCGTCCACCCCTGGGACATGCCCGGCGGGCCGCGTCTGGACCGCTGGATGGCCCGCTGGCTCACCGGGATGCCCGCCGAGACACACCTGTCGGTGTTGGCGATGATCCTCGGCGGGGTCTTCGACCGGGTGCCCGACACGCTGCGGATCTGCTTCGCGCACGGCGGCGGCAGTTTCCCGTTCTGGCTCGGCCGCGCCGACAACGCCTGGCACCGCCGGGGCGACCTGGTCCGGGGGGCGTCCGCCGGCCCGCCCAGCAGCTACCTCGACCGGTTCAGCGTCGACTCGGTGGTCTTCGCGCCACCCGCCCTGCGGCTGCTTGTCGACACGCTGGGGGAGGACCGGGTGCTGGTCGGCAGCGACTACCCGTACCCGCTGGGCGAACGGCCGGCCGGCGCGGTGGTCCACGCGGCCGACTTCCTCACCGACGACCAACGCGACAAGCTCCTGTCCGCCAACGCCCTGCGCTTCCTGCGCGGCTGACGTCGGGGGTCCGCCCGGCACCGTGGCCGCTCGGCGTCGTGCCCGGCGTCGTGCCCTCCGGCGTCCGCCGACGCTCGCGCGGCCGATAGCCCATCCCTGGTTCACCGCCTTTGCTCTGCTTCACTCCACGCAACAGCGAGTGTCCGATAATCGGACGTCCGCCGTTGCGTGGGTTGAAGCAGAGCAAAGGGCGCGTGTACGGGTACCGGGGTCGGGCTGACCGATGCTGCGCGAGCACCGCGGCAGGCGACGCGGCGGACAGCGCGTTCGGGCTGCGCGTGTCGGCTGCGC
>NZ_JAKKFD010000012.1 GCF_022229005.1 Micromonospora trifolii | reverse complement strand
ACGGTGCGTCTCGCCGGGACGATGCGTGTCCCCGGCGCGATGTGTCTCTGCCGGCCGGGAACCCTCGGAAGCGCGACCGGGCTCGCCTTCGGCGGCGGGCCCGGCCGGGCCCGGGGTGCGACCCGAGGTCGCCGCGTGCTCGGATGCGAGCGGGTCGCGCCAGTCGCGGGGCGCCGTCGGATTCTCGTCGGCGGCCAGCCGCTCGCCGGTCGGCGCGTGGAAGCCGGGCGGCACCTCGAAACCCGATGCCGCGGTGCCGACGGGCGGCACCTGGACGGCCGGCGGGGCGGAAGTCGGTAACCCGGGTTCGGCCCAGCGGGCACGGTGCGCGGCGGCCGGATCGACGGTGGAGAGTGGGGCGGGGCCCGGGTCGGGCTCCACGGCACCCTGCTCCGCCGGCGGTGCGGGACGTTGGGCGGGCACCACGAGCCGGTCGCTGGCCGCCCCGGGACGACCCTCCACGGGCAGCCCCGGCGGTGCGCTCACCGGCGTGGGGCGCCCCGCGGGCGGTTCGAGGCCGGAGTGGTGGACGCCGTTGACGTCGTCCGGGTGGTGCGCGCCGTTGACGTGATGACCGTTGGTGCGGGCCGGCGACTCCGGGTCGCTCGACTGCCCCACCAGCGGCGATGGCAGGTCGCCGTGCCGGGTCGAGGAGGTCCGCCAGCCCGACGCGGGGTCGGGCTGCCAGCGCGGCGCCTCGTCCCGGGCGTCGTCGCGGTCGGCGGCTCGGGGCCACCCACCCGCCGGAGGCGCCCACCCACTGACGGAACGGCTCGGGTCGTCGTGCTGACCCGCTCCGTCACCGTGCTCTCCCGGGGTGGCGGCTCCGGGTTGCCCTGTTTCACTCACCGCGCGCTCCTTGGTCGCCCCCGCTGAGGCTACCGTGTGCCGAGAGTGGCGATAAGTTACAGCGGCGGGCCAT
Organism: Micromonospora trifolii; assembly: GCF_022229005.1. Classification (GTDB taxonomy): domain Bacteria; phylum Actinomycetota; class Actinomycetes; order Mycobacteriales; family Micromonosporaceae; genus Micromonospora; species Micromonospora trifolii. The sequence goes on along the minus strand of NZ_JAKKFD010000012.1, from coordinate 51,951 downwards.
TTCCACGACCGAGGTCACGGGCCTCGCCCGGTCTGGGGGGAAAATGCCGGCTCGTACGGAGAACTCGGAGGATCCCATGACCGCTGCGGGGAACGGTGCACAGACCGCCGGCCGGCCCACCCGCCTGCCCCGCTCCGCGCGCCGTAAGCAGCTTCTCGCTGCGGCGCAGGAGGTGTTCGTCGCACAGGGCTACCACGCCGCCGCGATGGACGACATCGCCGAGCGGGCCGGGGTCTCGAAGCCGGTGCTCTACCAACACTTTCCCGGAAAGATGGATCTCTACCTGGCGCTGCTCGACACGCACTGTGACGCCATCGTCGCTCAGGTGCAGGATGCGATGCGCGGCACCAGCGACAACAAGGAGCGGGTCAGCGCGTCGGTACGGGCGTACTTCGACTTCGTCGACCACGAGAGCGAGGCGTTCCGGCTCGTCTTCGAGTCGGATCTGCGCAACGACCCGGCGGTGCGGCAGCGCGTGGAGCGCGTCGAGCAGGGCTGCATCGCGGCGATCACCGACACCATCATCTCCGACACCGGGGTGAGCCGGGCGCACGCTGAGCTGCTCGCCTCCGGGCTGGTCGGCGCGGCGGAGACGGCCGCGCAGTTCTGGCTGGCCGGCGGCCGGCAGGTGCCCAAGGCCGAGGCCGAGGCGTTGGTGGCCGCGCTGTCGTGGCGGGGCATCGCGAGCTTCCCGCTGCAAGGTGAGTCAGCCTGACCGCCGACCCCGTGATCGGATAGCCTTCGCAGGGCGGTTCTTTCGCCCCAGTTGAGGAGGCACAGTGGAGGTCAAGATCGGCGTGCAGTACGCGCCGCGCGAGCTGGTAGTGGACAGCGCGCAGTCGCCGGCCGAGATCGAGCAGATCGTGACCGACGCCTTCGCCGGTAACGGCGGCACGCTCTCCCTGACCGACGAGAAGGGCCGGCGGGTCATCGTTCCGGTCGAGAAGGTCGCCTACGTCGAGATCGCTGAGGCGTCGTCCCGGGCGGTCGGGTTCACCGTCCGCTGACCGGTCCGGCCATCGCGGCAGGTCGGCGCTCGGCCCGCCTGCCGCAGGCCGGCACCGGCCGGGTGCTCAGTTGTTCAGCCCGGCGGCGGCCATCCGCGCGGTGTGCGCGGTGGTGAGCCTGCCGAACAGCCCCGGCACGTCGACCCGGCCGTCGCGTGCGATCAGCGCGGTGAGGGTGGCCCGCTCGGCGGCGACGCGGCCGGCCTGGGACAACGCCTCGCCGACCAGCCGGCGGGCCCACATCGAGAGTCGGCCAGCCACCCTGGGGTCGTCGGCGACGGCGACCCGGATCTCCGCCGCGGCGAAGTCCGCGTACCGGGAGTCGTGCAGGACGTCCAGCACCAGCGCCCGGTCCGGTTCCTCCAGCGCATCGGCGATCTCGCGAACGAAGTCGTCGGTGATCGCGTCGCCCACGTACGCCTTGGTGACCACTTCCGCCCAGTCCCGTGGCTCGGTCGAGTCGTGGTACGCCTGCAACGGCTCGACATAGGGCGCCATCGCATCCTCCGGCGGTACGCCCAGCGCGGTGAGCCGGTCGGCGAGACGCCGGTAGTTGGCGATCTCGGCCGCGGCCATCTCGTTCAGTGCGGCCCGGCGGCGCAGGTCAGGAGCGAGCCGGGCGTCGCCCGCCATCCGCTCGAAGGCGAGCAGCTCGCCGAAGGCGACGAGACCCAACAGGTCGGCGACGGCGAAAGCAGACACGAGCGGCAGGCTACCGCGCGGCGACCATCGCGCGCGTCCCGCGCACTTCGCACCCGGTACGACACGGCGGACGCGCAATGAATGTGGCGTGAGTCACATTTGCTTGCCCCGCGTGGCGAGTGGCCGGATGGGAATCGGGACGGGGGCATGCCTGTTCAGGTAACATGGAGCAGTTGCCGTGGGCGCCGATCTGATCGAAGCTCAGCCCGCGGCGCGCGTGCGGCCCGGTCCGGCTCGGCAATCTGCCGCCGACCGTGTGGCCCGCGTCATACCGAACGCGCCCTGAGGACATGACGGGCGCACCCACGAGAGGGCACCCCCACATCCACATGAGCGACCTGACTCAAGATTTGCTGGACGGCCAGGAACTGGCCCCCACCGCCCCGGTTCGACCGGAGGCCCCCACGTTCGCCGCACTCGGCGCCCGCGCCGAGACCGTCGAGGCCCTGGCCTCGGCCGGCATCACCCGCGCATTCGCCATCCAGGAGTACGCGATCCCGATCGCGCTGCGCGGCGTCGACCTGATCGGTCAGGCGCCGACCGGCACCGGCAAGACCCTCGGCTTCGGCGTACCGCTGCTCGACCGGGTCTTCGCCCCGGGCGAGGGCAGCGACGGTGTCCCCCAGGCGCTGGTCGTCGTCCCCACCCGTGAGCTGGGCATCCAGGTCGCCAAGGACCTGGCCGCCGCCGGCCGGACGCGTGGCGTCCGGGTGCTGCCGATCTACGGTGGCGTGGCGTACGAGCCGCAGATCGACGCGCTGCGCAAGGGCGTCGAGATCCTGGTCGGCACGCCCGGCCGACTGATGGACCTGCAGAAGCAGAAGCACCTCCGTCTGGACCGGGTGCACGCCCTCGTCCTCGACGAGGCCGACCGGATGCTCGACCTGGGCTTCCTCGACGACGTCGAGAAGATCCTTGCGATGCTTCCGGAAGACCGGCAGACGATGCTCTTCTCGGCCACCATGCCGGACCCGATCGTCACCCTGTCGCGGCGCTTCCTGCGCCAGCCGATGACGATCCACGCCGGGCACACCGCCGAGACCGGCCCGTCGCCGCAGACCCAGCAGCTGGTCTACCGCACCCACTCGATGAACAAGGTCGAGGTGGTGGCGCGCATCCTCCAGGCGGAGGGGCGTGGGCTGACCATGATCTTCACGCGTACCAAGCGGGCCGCCGACCGGGTCGCCGAGGATCTCGACTTCCGCGGGTTCGCGGTCGCCGCGGTGCATGGTGACCTCGGCCAGGGTGCCCGTGAGCGGGCGCTGCGGGCCTTCCGGGCCGGCAAGATCGACATCCTGGTCGCCACCGACGTGGCGGCCCGTGGGCTGGACGTCACCGGCGTCACCCACGTCATCAACTACGACTGCCCGGAAGACCAGGACACCTACACCCACCGGATCGGTCGTACCGGCCGGGCCGGCGCGACGGGTGTCGCGGTGACCTTCGTCGACTGGGACGACATGCCGCGCTGGCGGATCATCGACAAGACCCTCGGTCTGGAGATGCCGGAGCCGCCGGAGACGTACCACACGTCGCCGCACCTCTACACCGACCTGCACATCTCCACCGAGGTCAGCGGCACGCTGCCCACGGCCGAGCGCACCCGGGCCGGGCTGTCCGCCGAGATCGAAGAGGATCTGGGTGGGACGACCCGCTCCCGTCGGGGCGACAGCGGAGGTCGGGGCCCCCGACGCGGCGAGAGCCGTGGTGAGGGTCGCGGCGAGGGTCGCGGCGAGCGCCGTGGTCGGGGCGATGGCCGCCGTGACCGCTCCGACGCCGGCACGCCGGCCGTCGCCGAGGCACCTGCGGCCGACGCCGCCGACGCCGCCGACGACGGCGCCCGTACCCCCCGCCGCCGGCGTCGCCGCCGCGCCGGCGAGGTGGTCGCGGGAGAGGCGACCGCAGTGATCTCCGCCGACGCCGGCCCCGCCGAGCCGGCCACCGCATCCGCCGACGGCGAGGCGTCCAAGCCACGCCGCCGACGCCGCCGCCGTGGTGGCGGTTCCGGTGCGGGTACGCCGGCCGAGGCGACAGCAGACTGACCACCAGCCACACCTGACATCCCCCGCACCGCCTCGCGCGGTGCGGGGGATGTTCCCTTCTCCCACCCCACCTGCCGAAGATGGAACGATGCCGCAACCACTGGACGCCGCCCTGACCGAGGTTCGGGCGCTGCTGCTCGACCCCGCGCTGACCCGGGCGGTCGCCGCCGGACGTCGACGCGGCCGCCGCCCCACCGTTGAACGGGCCGAACTGCGGCCGGTGCGGCTCAAGGCCGGGCCCCGGATGCAGATCACCACGTCCGACGGCGCTCGCCCGTACACCCGCAACCTCGCCTCCGGCCCCGAGGCCGCCGCGGCGATCGACGAACTGCTCGCCGAGCCGTTCGGCAACTGGCACGTCGAGACGGCCGACGCGACCCTCCAACTGCGGGTGACCAAGTCCGGCGAGGCACAGGTGCACCGGGCCGCGACGTCCCGTCCGGCGGCGACGCCCACCGGGAACGACCGGACGAAGGAATACCTGCTCGACCCCGGTGACCCGATCTTCGCGGAGATCGGCGGCTCGGCGGCCAAGCGCCGCCAGGTGGACGCGTTCCTGCGGGCCCTGGCCGCGACCCTGCCCGACGACCTGACCGGCGCGCTACGGGTGGTCGATCTGGGCTGCGGCAACGCCTACCTGACGTTCGCCGCGTACCGCTATCTGACGAGTCGTGGGCTCGACGTCCAGCTGGTCGGCGTGGACGTCCGGGAGGACCAGCGGCGGCGCAACACCGAGTTGGCGCAGCGGCTGGGCTGGGCCGACCAGGTCAGCTTCGTGGCCGGGACGATCGCCGACGCTGTCGTCGACCCCGCTCCCGACCTGGTGCTGGCGCTGCACGCCTGCGACACCGCCACCGACGAGGCGCTGGCCCGCGCGGTGCGCTGGGAGGCCAAGTGGGTGCTGGCCGCGCCGTGCTGCCACCACGATCTGGCGAAGCAGCTCCGCGCCCACCCCGCCCCGGCCCCGTACGAGCTGCTGACCCGGCAGGGCATTCTGCGCGAGCGCTTCGCCGACGTGCTCACCGACGCGCTGCGCGCCGGGCTGCTGCGGGTGCACGGGTACCGGACCGAGGTGGTGGAGTTCGTGGACTCGCAGCACACCCCGCGTAACCTGCTGATCCGCGCCCGTCGTACCGGTGTCGAGGCGACCGAGCCGCAGCGCGCGGAATACCGCGAGCTGGTGAACCAGTGGCAGGTCACCCCCCGGTTGGAGACCCTGCTGGCCACCGGAGAGACGCCCCAGCTCCTGGGCGGCTAGCGTCGGCGGTCCCGGCCACCGTTGCGCTCGCTGACACCACGGTCGAGGACCGACACCCGGTCGGCGGCGGGCCGCTGGGCTGCCCACTCACCGTCGCCCGGGGCGGTCGGGAATGGCACGACCTTGCCCTCGGTCCCGGCGTTGCCGGCTGCCGCGAAGGCGTTCCAGGAGATGTCGACCAGCAGCTTCTTCACCTCGGCGTGCCGGATGGCGGCGTTGTGTTGCAACGCCATCCGGGCACCGAGCAGCACCGCGACGAGCGTGGTGGTGATGGTGCCGGTGGCGGCCAGCACCTGGAGACCGGTCGCGGAGTCGGTGCGGAGCACCAGGACCAGCAACCAGATCCAGAACGCGGCGGCGAAGACGCCGGCCTTGGCGACGAAGAAGAGGCTCACCGCACCGGGCTGGTACGGCTGGGGGCGGCTCGATTCGGCCATGGTGCTCCTCGGCGGTGGTCCGGTCGGCGGCGGTAGGCGACAGACGCGATGTCGGGACGGGCACCGAGCTTAATGGAAGAACGATGAAGATCGCTCTATGCAATTTTCGTTCTGCACACACGCTTCCAGAGAAAAGTCTCGTCCACGGGACAGTTTGTGCGGTCAGTCAATTGTTTCCGGCTCCCGGCGTACTACCCTCGGAAGGCGCATCGTCCCGGTGCTCCGGCAGGAGGGGAAGACACACAGGGATGGGATCAGCCGACGTATCACCGCAGATGGCCTTCGCCCGCTTCGTCCGGCGCGCCATCGATGACGCTCGTGACGAACGTGGCTGGACCGTGACTGATCTTGCCTCGCACACGGGCGTGGGTCGTTCCACAGTGTTCCGTTGGCTGGCCGGTGACTGGCAGGACTATCCCGAGTTGGCCAAGGTGCGCGGCTTCTGCGCAGCACTGGATCTGCCGGTCGCCGCCGCGTTCCGCGCGCTCGGGCTGCCCGACGCCGGCCCCACTCCCCGCCGACGCCACGACGACGGCCCGGTCGAGGCCGACGTCCGGGCCATCCTGGACCGGCTGGCCGACCCCACGGTTCCCGCGGAGGAGAAGCACCACATCCGCGACCTGCTCCGCTACCTGGCCCGCCGCCCCATCCGCCGAGCCAGCTAACCCCGCCCCGGAGCGCGTTGATCATGGAGTTGGCGTCACGACACGCCGTGGCGGGAGGCGACAACCTCATGATCGACCGAAGACAGCGGAGGGGCCGGGCCTAGGGGACGGTGAGGGTGAACTCGGCGGTTCGGACTTCGGCGTTCACCTGGAAGTCGAGGTAGAGGCGGTAGCGGCCCGGGCCGGGAGTGGTCAACCAGAACTTGATCTGACCGTCCACCAGCTCGGTCTCCGGGTGCACGTGCAGATAGCCGAGGTCGCCCTCGCGCAACGCCACCAGGTGCCCGTACGCCCCGAGGTACCGCTCCAGCGGGGCTGCACCACCAGCACCGTCGACCCGGAAGGTCAGCGGCACTGTCACCCCCGCCTGCGGAGTGCCCTGGTAGCCGACGGTGAAGCCGTCCACGGTCGTCGAGGTGGCCGGCCCCGGCAGTGGACGAGGCCGGTAGTCGCCGGGCGCCACCAGATCCGTGCCGAGGGTCACAGCGGTCTGCGCGCCGTTGTCGGCGACCACCGTGAAGTCGGCGTACGCGCGCCAGAGGCCGGGCTGCGCGAGGGTCAACGGCACCGACCAGGTGCCGTCCGCCGCCATGGTCGGGTGCAGGTGCTGATAACCGGTCAGGTCCCGCCGAACGACGATGAGGTGCAGCGGCTTGTCGTGCACGATGGCGAACCGGGTCACCGGCCGGCGCTGCGCGTCCCGCACCTGGAAGCGGAGCTGACCGGGGCGACCCGCCGCGAACTCGGTGGCCAGGGGGGTCAGTGTGTAACCGGCCGAGCTGACCGCCAGACCGCCCGGCTCGGTGGCCGCGCCCTGATCGGTGGCCGTGGCGCTGCCATGGTTGTGCGGCGCGACGCCCGGTGGGTCGGTGTGCTCGGCGGCCAACGAGGGGCTGCCGGTGGCGGCACCGTTGGCGTTCAGCCGCCCGAGGCCGAAGCCGAGCAGCACCGCCAGCACCAGCCCGCCGACCACCAGCGCCAGCCGGAGAGTGCTCCGGTCCGGCCCGGCGGGACCATGGTCAGCCACGACGGCAGGGCCCTGATCAGCCACGGCCGACGCCCCGCGCCCGGCCGGCCTCGCCGCCAGCGGTCCCGCCCGCAACGGTGCGCGCACGGGTGACGGGCTGCTGGTCGGTCATGCCGCCCACGGTACCGCCGCGTCCGGCCGCGCCAGGCCGACGCCCGCACAGCGTGGCGACCGTCGCACTCGACGCCGGCCGGGAACCTTTTCCACAGGCCCGGCGCAGACCACGCCACAGCGCCGGGCAACGCCCCGACAGGGGCACGGCCGGCGCCGCAGACCCGAGCAGCGCCGAGGATCGGCGTGACGGCAGCGGGTCAACCGGCCACGGCGAGGGCGAGCGGGAGCACGTCGGTCGCGCCGGCCCGGCGCAGGGCCCGGGTCACCAGCGTCATCGTCCAGCCCGAGTCGATCAGGTCGTCGACGAGCAGCACCGGGCCGTCCAGCCCGGCCAGGGCGTCGGCCAGATCGGTCGGCACTGTGAAGGCGTCGTGCAGCGCGCGTACCCGTTGGGCGCTGTTGCCGCGCGGCCCGGCCGGGCCGTCGGGGCCGGCCGCGGTGACCTCGCCGAGCAGCGGCAGCCGGCCCACTGTGGCGATCCGCTCGGCGAGCGAGCCCAGCAGCCGGGGCCGCCGCCGGGAACCGACAGCCACCACCGCCACCGGTCGGCGGGGCCACGGGTTGTCGCCGTGCGCCCACGCCTTCAGCACCTCCACGACCGCGCCGGCGACGTCGTCGGGCACCGGCGCGTCCGGCGCTTCCGGGCCGACGAGAGCACGCAGCCGCCCACCCCAACCAAGGTCGGAGAGGCGCCCGACGGCCCGGCCTGGCAGCGCCTGCTCCGCGGGGGCGATCCGGCCCTTGAGGGGTACGCCCACCGCGTCGAGCCCGGTCGGCCAGAGCTTCTTGGGCGCGATCTCCACGCCGGGGCGACCCAGGAAGGTCTGCGCGGCGGCGAGCGCGGCCGTCGACACGTCCGCGGCGAAGAGTGGGTCGGCGCACCTGTCACATCGGCCGCAGTCAGCCGCCTCGGTGTCGTCCAGGCGTTCCCGTAGATACCGCATCCGGCAGTCGGACGTGGTCGCGTACTCCCGCATGGCCTGTTGCTCGACGGTGCGCGCCTCGGCGACGCGGCGCAACCGGGCCTCGTCGTAGACCCACGGCTCGCCGGTGGCGAGCCACCCACCGCGCACCCGGCGGACCGCGCCGTCCACGTCGAGCACCTTGAGCATCAGCTCCAACCGGGCCCGGCGCAGGTCGACGAGGGGTTCGAGCGCCTGGGTGGAGAGCGGGCGGTCGGTGTGCAGGGCGGCCAGCACGGCGCGGACCTGCTGCTCCGGTGGGAACGCCAGCGAGGCGAAGTAACGCCAGATCGCGGCGTCCTCGACGCCGGGCAGCAGCAGCACCTCGGCGTGCTCGACGGCGCGGCCGGCGCGGCCGACCTGCTGGTAGTACGCGATCGGTGAGGGTGGCGCGCCGAGGTGGACGACGAAGCCCAGGTCGGGTTTGTCGAAGCCCATGCCGAGGGCGCTGGTGGCGACCAACGCCTTGATCTTGTTGTCGAGCAGGTCCTGTTCGGCGGCCCGCCGGTCGGCGTCGTCGGACTGCCCGCTGTACGAGGCGACCGGGTAGCCCCGGGAGCGCAGGAACTCGGCAGTCTCCCCCGCTGCCGCCACTGTCAGCGTGTAGACGATGCCCGAGCCGGGCAGCTGGTCGAGGTGGTCGGCGAGCCAGGCCAGCCGGTGCGCCGGGCTGGGCAGGTCGAGCACCCCGAGGCGCAGCGACTCGCGGTCCAGGGTCCCGCGCAGGATGAGGGCGTCACCCAGTTGCTCGGCGACGTCCTGGGTGACCCGGGCGTTGGCGGTGGCGGTGGTCGCCAGCACCGGGGTGCGCTCGGGCAGCTCGGCGAGGAACGTCCGCAGCCGCCGGTAGTCCGGCCGGAAGTCGTGCCCCCAGTCGGAGACGCAGTGCGCCTCGTCGACCACCAGCAGGCCGGTCGTCGCGGCCAACTTCGGCAGGACGCCGTCGCGGAAGTCCGGGTTGTTGAGCCGTTCCGGGCTGATCAGCAGCACATCCACCGCGCCGGTCTGGATCTCGGCGGTGATCTCGTCCCACTCGTCGAGGTTCGCCGAGTTGATCGTGCGGGCCCGGATGCCGGCCCGAGCGGCCGCCTCGACCTGGTTGCGCATCAACGCCAGCAGCGGCGAGACGATGACTGTCGGCCCGGCCTGGTGGCCCTGCTCGCGGTCCCGGAGCAGGGCGGTGGCCACGAAGTAGACAGCCGACTTGCCCCAACCGGTGCGCTGGACGCACAGCACCCGCCGCCGGTCGACGACCAGCGCCTCGATGGCGCGCCACTGATCCTCGCGCAGCCGGGCATGGTCACCGGCCAGCCGGCGCAGCACCGCCTCGGCCCGCTCCCGTACCGCTGCCCGCTCTGCTGTCTCCACCCGGCATTTCTACCAGCGCCGTCCGTCATCCCCCTGTTGATCAAGAGGTTTGCGTCACCATTCGTACGGATTCTGACGCAAACCTCTTGATCAACGGGGTTATCGGCGGGGGCGGAGGGACCGGGTCAGGTGAGACAGGCGGGGGGCCAGGCTGGTCAGGCCTCCTGGGAAGAAGTAGACCGCCAGGATGAAGACCGTGCCCAGGACGAACAGCGGCTGGCTCAGCGGACGGCTCAGGACGGCCGGCAGGTTGTCCACCGCGTCGCTCGTGCCGAAGGCGGTGAGCCGGTGGTCCAGGTACATGTAGAGGACACCGCCGAGCACCGGACCCCACCGGGTGCCCGGCCCGCCGAGCACCACCATGACCAGCAGCGACAGGGTCAGCTCGGAGGACGTGATGTGCGGCGACGCGCCGCCGACGATCAGGACGTAGACCACCCCGCCCGCCGACGCCAAGCCACCGGCCAGGGTGAACGCCACCAGCTTGTAGCGGTACGGGTCCAACCCGAGCACACCGATCCGCCGCTCGTCGTCGCGCAGCCCGGCGAGCACCCGACCGGTCGGCGACCCGCTGACCCGGTGCACCACGAAGACCACCAGCGTCAGGTACGCCAGCGCCAACCAGTACAGGTTGACAGTGTTGGTGACCCCCACCAGCCCGGCGGGCAGCCCCGACACGTCCAGCGGCAGACCCTCCTCGCCGCCGGTGAGCCCGCCGAAGTCCCGGGCCACCAGGATCGCCCCGACCTGGGCGAAGGCCAACGTGACCATGGCGAACGCGATGCCCACCGTCCGCAGCGCCACCGCGCCGAGCAGCGCGGCGAGGATGGTGCCGCCGGTGATGGTCAGCAGCGCCGCCTGCCACAGCGGCAGACCGGCACGGGTGACCAGGATGTCGGTGCCGTAGACACCGGCGGCGAAGTACAGCGCGTGCCCGAAGGAGAGCATCCCGGTCCGGCCGAAGAGCAGGTCGTACCCGGCCGCCAACCCGCCGAAGATCAGGCAGATGGCGAGCAGTTGCAGGGTGCCGGGTGAGTTGACCGGCCCCTCGAAGATCCCCGGCAGGGGGATCGTCGAGTACGGCAGGATCGCCAGCACGACCAACGCGACCAGCGGGAGGAACGGGCGGAGCCGGTGCCACCGCCCCCGCTGCGGACTCAGTTCGTCGGGCACCTGCGCGCGAGGCGCGTCGATCACCGTCATGCCGTTGCCACCTTTCCGGCGATGCCCTGCGGGCGCAGCAGCAGCACCACTGCCAGCAGCCCGACCACGCAGATGTCGCCCAGCCCGGACGTGCCGTAGTAGTTGACGAACTGCTGCACCAGGCCGACCACCACCGCCGCGTACGCGGAGCCGACCACCGAGCCCATCCCGCCGATCACCACCACGATGAACGCGAAGATCAGCAGCGAGCCGCCCTGCCCAGGCGAGACGGTGCCGAAGTAGACCCCGCCGAGCGCTCCGGCGAGCGCGGCGGCCGCCCCACCGATCGCGAAGACCAGCGTGAACGCCTTGCGGACGTCGATGCCCAGCGCGGTCACCATCTCCCGGTTCTCCACCCCGGCCCGGATCACCAGGCCGTACCGGGTCCAGCGCAGGAACGCCAGGATCGCGCCGAGCACCAGCACCGCCGCGATGATCAGCAGCAGGCCACCGTTGGGCACCTGCGCGCCGAGGATCCCGGTCACCTGCCGGGTCCAGTCCGGACGCGGGAACGGCCGGGCGTCCGCACCCCAGGTGGCCTGGAGCAACGCCACACCGGCCAGGGAAAGGCCGACGGTGACCAGCACCTGCTCGATGGTGCGGGAGTACAGCGGGCGGATCAGCACCAGCTCGACCAGGATCGCGACCAGCGTGCCGGCGGCCACCCCGAAGGCGACAGCGAACACGAAGCCGAACCCGTCCGGGCCGGCACCCGGCAGGTTGCCCGCCGCCCACCAGGTGCCGTACGCGCCGACGCCGAGGAACAGCCCGTGCGCGAAGTTGAGCACGTCGGCCAGACCGAAGACCAGGGACAGACCGGAGGCGACCAGGAAGTACAGCGCCGCCAGACCGAGCCCGGTCAGCGCCAACAGGATCACGGTGCCCATCAGTGCTTCACCTCCGCGGAGCCGACACCAAGCAGCGACTTCGTCAACGCGGTCTCCAACAGCAACTCGTGGGCGTCGCCGGTCCAGGCCACCTTGCCGGCGGCCAACACGACAGCGTCGCGGGCCAGTCGGCGTACGACGGCGAGGTTCTGCTCGACCAGCAGCACCGGCACCGACTCCGCGACCCGTTCCAACACCTCGGCCACCTCGGTCACCACCTTCGGCGCCAACCCCTTGGTCGGCTCGTCGACGAGCAGCAGCCGGTTGTCGTTGAGCAGCACCCGACCGATGGCGAGCATCTGCTGCTGCCCGCCGGAGAGCGACCCGGCCCGTTGCCGTCCGCGCCGGTCCAGCTCCGGAAAGAGCGCGAAGACCTTGTCGTACGCCGGGGTGGCGCCGCGCCGCTCGGCGAGCCGCAGGTTCTCCGCGACGGTGAGCCCGGCGAACACGCAACGGTCCTCGGGCACGTAGCCGAGCCCGCCGCGGACCAGCCGGTGCGTCGGCCGGGCCAGCAGGCTCTGCGCGCCCATCCGGATGGTGCCCCGGACCTCCCCGGCGGGCGGGGTGAGGCCGACGATGGCGCGCAGCGTGGTGGTCTTGCCAACGCCGTTGCGACCGAGCAGGACTGTCACGCCGGTCGGGGCGACAGTGAAGGACACCCCCTGGAGGATGTGCAGCCCGGAGATCCGGACCGACAGGTCCTCCACACTGAGGATCGGTTCCATTAGAGCGACTCCCCCAGGTAGGCCTCTTGCACAGTGGGGTTGGCCATCACCGTCTCCGGGGTGTCGCAGGCCAGCAGCGCGCCGTGGTGCATGACGGCGATGCGGTCGGCCAGTTCCAGGATGACGTCCATGTGGTGTTCGACCATCAGGACCGCCCGGCCGCTGTCGCCGGTCAACGACTTGATGACGGCGACCAGCTCCGGCACGTCCTCGGCGCTGACCCCGGCCATCGGCTCGTCCAGCAGCATCACCCGCGGTTCACCGGCGAGCAGCAGGGCGATCTCCAGCTTGCGCTTCTCGCCGTGGGCCAGGGTGCCGGCGAGGGCCGTACCCCGGTGGGCGAGGCCGACCCGGTCGAGCGCCGCGTCGGCGGCGGCGGCGACCTCCCGGTCGGCCGCCGCCCGCCGCCACAGTGCCATCGAGCCCCCGCGGTGCGCCTGAACGGCGAGCCGGACGTTCTCCCGCACGCTCAGCGAGCCGAAGACCGAGGACGCCTGGAAGGTACGGCCCAGACCGAGGCGGGCCCGCCGGTGCGGCGGGAGCGCCCCGATGTCCTGTCCGTCCAGGACGACCCGGCCCTCGGTGGCCCGGCGCAGGCCGGTGATCAGGTTGAACAGTGAGGTCTTACCGGCGCCGTTCGGCCCGATGACGCCCAGGAACTCCCCGGGCGCGAGGTCGAGATAGACGCTGTCGACGATGGCGACCTCACCGATCCGCCAGGTCAGACCGCGGGTGGCGAGCATGGTCAGCCCTTCATGGCCACGGCCGGTGGCGCGGTCTCGTCACCGGTGAGGCTCTTCTGCGCGGTCGCGGTGAACGTGGTGCCGCTGCCGGTCAGCTTGGCCTGGAACATCGGCTGGAGCAGCGCGTGGTCGGCGGCCCGGATGGTCATCTTGCCCTTGACCCCGTCGAAGCTCCAGTCCTCCAGGGCGGTGACCATCTTGTCGACGTCGTCCCCACCCTCCTGCGCGGCACGGACCACCATCTGCGCGGCGGCGAAGCCGTCCGGGTGGAACAGGTCGATGGTGTTGACCTTGGCCTTCAGCGCCTTGCTGGCCTCGGTGTCGCTGGCACCGTCGAAGTAGTGCGACAGGAAGGAGATCTTCGCCCCGGCAGCGCCGAAGGTCGGCCACGAGGCGCGGATGTCCAGGCCGGTGACGACAGTGGTGGACGAGAGGACGCCCTGCTGGTCGAGGGTCTGCCACATGGCCGGGGCGGTCGTGCCCGCCCACGCCACGAAGAGCAGGTCCGGCTTGGCGGCCTTGATCTGGCTGGCGAACGGGGTGAACTCGGTGGCACTGGCCGGAGCCCGGACACTGCTCACCGTCGCGCCCGCGGTGCCGATGACGGCCTTGACGGCCGCCTCGTTGGCGTCGCCGAACGCGCCGTCCTGGGCGAAGACCACTACCTTCTTGCCGCTCGGGTCGCCGATGAACGACTTGGCGGTCACCACATCCTGGTAGGACTGCCGACCGGAGCGGAAGGTGTACTTGTTCGCTCCGGTCACCGCGTCCGTGGCGGCCGGGCCGGAGATGAACAGCACCTTGTTCTGCGCCGCGATCGGCGCCACCTGGAGCGCCACACCGGAGGCGGTGGAGCCGGCGATGATCTTCGTACCCTTACCGATCAGGTCCTTCGCAGCCGAGACCGCCTTGGCCGGGTCGCCCGCGTCGTCGACCTCGGTGAGCTCGATCTTCCGGTCACCGACCTTGCCGGTGCCGTTGGTGGCGAAGTCCAGCCCCGCCTTGAACCCCTCGATGTACTGCTTTCCGTAGCTGGCCAGGGCTCCCGACTGGGAGTACACCAGGCCGACCTTGACCGGCGCGGCACTGTCGCCGCCGCCGGTGGCGGTGTCCTGCGGGCTGCCACAGGCCGTGGCGGCCAGCGCCGCGGCCATCATCGTGGCGGCGGAGAGGAACGCCCGCCGCGTCGTCCGGACCGTCATTGCGACTCCACATGAGGACTCAGAGGGAGAGAACTTCTTCGTGACGGCTCACGCTAGAAGTGACGTCACCCACGAGCTATGTGGCGGAAACACACAAGTAGCAGGAATGAGGTGGCCGGAGGTTACAACGGGCCGCACTACCAGCCGGAAGCCCACGCCCTCGATGGCCCGAACCCCCACGGACCACCCGAACGGTGTGTCGCCCCGCGCCATTCGCCCGGTTCGGTCACCCGCAGGGTCCGTCGTGGGTCGCCGCGCGCGGGCAGCGCCGACGACCATCGAGCACCCGCCCGCCCGACCGCACCTGCCACCCACCGGGCGAAGATCACCGAAACATCCCTGATAGTGCTGCCTCGCGTCGGGTCGAGGCAGCAACATCGGCGAAGTTGCAGCCTCAAGATCCCCGGCGGCGCGGGCGAGCGACTCACCCCTGAAGATCATGCTCGATCCTGTATGTAGTGGCCTCGGGCGGCCACGACAGCACTACATCCTGGATTTAGCACGATCTTGGCTCCGGGACGCCACTACTTCATTGATCGAGCGCGATCTTGCGCAGCTCTGTCTGCTCAGGGGCGGGTTCACCCGGTGCTGGCCCCGCTCGACGGGCGATCTTGCGACCGAGCCGCCCCGGCGTGCCGCTGGCCCGCCGTCCGGGTGACGGACGACGGGCCAGCGTGTGGGCCGGGCGTGGTCGGCCCGGTGGTCGACTCGGAGCGGATCAGCTCCGGGCCGAGGTTGGGATCAGCGGCCGGCGAGGGCGGCGACGGCAGTGTCCGGGTGGTCGCTGAAGACACCGTCGAGGCCCAGGCCGAGGAAGAGTTCGTACTCGGCGGTGATGTCGCCGCGCGCGTTCGGGTCGGCGCCGATCCGGAAGTCCGCCGGAAGGAACTGGTTCTCGGCGCGGAACGTCCAGGAGTGCACCAGCAGGTGCTCCCGGTGCGCGTCGCGTACCACGTTGGTCGGGGCGAGCAGGGCGCCGGCGGCGTTCCGGGGGACGATCAGGTTCTTGTTCGCGCCGATGCCGTCGGCGTACCCGGCGATCCACTTCAGACCGGCCGGCGTGACCAGATCCTGGTAGGTGCGGGTGTCACCGGCGGCGGTGAAGTCGTACGGGCGGCCGGTCGCGTCGAGCAGTTGGACCAGCTTCACGTCGGTCAACCGGCTCAGGCGGCGCAGGTTGGCAGTCTCGAACGACTGGATGAAGACCGGTGAGTTCTTCCGGTCCAGCTTGTTCTGCCGCAGCGCCCGCAGCAGCGGCTCCTCCAACGGCAGTTTGATCGACGCGAAGTAGCTCGGGTGCTTGGTCTCCGGGTAGATGCCGATGGTGCGGCCCCGTGTCCGCCCCTCGGTCCGGGCCAGGTCGATGACCTCCTGGAGGGTGGGCACCTCGAAGCGGCCGTCGAACGCGGTGTTCGCCACGCGCACCTGCGGCAGCCGCTCCTTGGCCCGCAGCGTCTTCAGCTCGGCGAGGGTGAAGTCCTCGGTGAACCACCCCGTCACCGCGACACCGTCGATGGTCTTCGTCGCCTTGCGGGCCGCGAACTCCGGATGGGTCGACACGTCGGTGGTGCCGGAGATCTCGTTCTCGTGCCGGGCGACCAGCACGCCGTCGGAGGTGGAGACCAGGTCCGGCTCGATGTAGTCGGCACCCATCCGGATCGCCAACCGGTACGCCTCGAGGGTGTGCTCCGGCCGGTAACCGCTGGCGCCACGGTGACCGATCACGATCGGTCGGTCGTTGGCCCGGGAGCGGTCCGCGTTGGCCGTTGGTTCGGCAGCGGCCATGGTCGGCAGGGCCACGGCGGCGGCGAGCAGAGCGCTGGCCACGCCGAGGGTCGAGAGGGTACGTCGCAACGCCGTCTCCTGTCATCGATGGTCCGGGTAAGCAGACCGTTCGTGATTTGCCAGGAGTTGGTCGATGGCTGGACGGCAGATGAATCTCCGGAATGCCCGTTCCCACTCCAGGGTCGCGGGCGGACAGGAAGATTGTCTGGTGCGCCGGTTCTTCCGCAATCCCGTGCGGCTGGTGCCGTTCGCGTTCCTGGTGCCGATCCTGCTCGGCACCCTGTTGCTCATGGCGCGCTGGGCGACAGCCGAACACGTACGCCCACCCGTGGTCACCGCGCTCTTCACCGCCACCTCGGCCGTGTCGGTCACCGGCATGGCCATCACCGACACGCCGAACTACTGGTCCGGCTGGGGACTGCTGGTGATCACCCTGCTCACCCAGCTCGGTGGCCTCGGCATCCTCACCGTCGCGGCGTTGGTCATCCTGGTGGTCTCCAGCCAGCTCGGGCTGCGCAACAGGTTGCTGGTGCAGGCCGAGACGGCGGAGTTCGGCATCGGTGACGTGGGCCGGTTGCTCCGCCGGATCGCGCTGACCGTCTTCGCCTGCGAGGCGGTGATGACAGTGCTGGTCGCCGGTCGGCTCTGGCTGTCCTACGACTACCCCTTCGGGCAGGCCCTCTGGTCGGGCGTCTTCCACGCCGTACAGGCGTTCAACAACGGTGGCTTCGCGCTCTACACCGACGGTCTGCTGGCCTTCAGCCGTGACCCGTGGGTGTCGCTGCCCCTGGCGATCGGCGCGATCGTCGGCGGTCTCGGGTTTCCCGCGCTCTTCGAGGCGGTCCGCGAGTGGCGGCAGCCCGCCCGCTGGGCGGTGGCGACGAAGTTGACCATCTGGGGCAGCGCGGTGCTGCTGCTGGTCGGCTTCGCTGGCCTGCTCGCCGCCGAGTGGACCAACGCGAGCACTATCGGCCAGTACGACGTACCCGGGAAGGTCCTCGCGTCGTTCACCCAGATCGCGCTGAGCCGCACCGGGGGCTTCAGCGTCCTGAACATCGCCGCTCTTCAGGAGGAGAGCTATCCCCTGCTGATCGTGCTGATGTTCATCGGCGGCGGCAGTGCCAGCACGGCCGGTGGCATCAAGGTCTCCACGTTCTTCCTGCTGGCGTTCACCATCTGGGCGGAGTTGCGGGGTGAGCCCGACGTGACGATCGGGCACCGCCGGGTGGCCACCGCGAGCCAGCGACAGGCCCTCACCGTGGCGCTGCTCAGCGTCGCGTTGGTGACGGCCGGAACCATGCTGTTGCTGCTGCTCACCGAGGGCGTCCGCTTCGTCGCGGCCCTGTTCGAGGTCACCAGCGCCTTCAGCACCACCGGTCTGACCATCGGTCTGGTCGCCGACCTGCCGGCCGGCGGCCAACTGGTGCTGACCGTGCTGATGTTCATCGGCCGGGTCGGGACGCTCACCCTGGGGTCGGCGATCGCCCTGAACACCCGGCGCCGGCTCTACCGCTATCCCCAGGAGCAACCCATTGTCGGCTAGGAGCAGGGAGGGCCGAGGTGTCGGCTAGACGGGCGGACAGCGGCGGCATCGTGGTGATCGGGCTGGGTCGATTCGGTTGCCACCTGGCCGGGTCGCTGACCCGGATGAACCGTGAGGTGTTGGCCATCGACCGCAGCCCGGAGAAGGTGCAGCGCTGGTCGGCGCAGCTCGACCGGGTGGTGCAGGCCGACGCGACCGAGGAGGGGGCGCTGCGGCAGCTTGGCATCACCGGTTTCGGGCGGGCGGTGGTGGCCATCGGGGCCTCGGTGGAGGCGAGTGTGCTCACCGTGTTGGCGCTGGTCGAGCTGGGTGTGCCTCAGATCTGGGCGCGGGCCACCTCGCAGAAGCACGCCAAGATCCTGGCGTCGGTGGGCGCGCACCACGTGATCTTCCCGGAGGCGGAGACCGGGGATCGGGTCGCGCACCTGATCGTCAGCCGCCTGCTCGACTTCATCGAGTTCGACGACGACTTCGCCATCGCCACCGTCCGGGTGCCGGAATCCCTGGTCGGGCGCACAGTGCTCGACCTGAAACCGGAGGAGCGCTTCGGGGTACGCGTGGTCGGTGCCAAGCTGCCGGGCGAACGCTTCCGGTACACGTCCGACGACACCACGCTTTCCCAGGGCGGGGTGCTCATCGTCGAGGGTGGGATCGACCAGGTGCAGCGATTCGCGGGGATGCGCTGACCTGCTGCGCGTCGGCGACACTGTGTGGCTTGCTTACTTCTTCCGGTGACCACCCGGCCCCTTGCCCTTGGTCACCTTCCCGCTTTTCCCGGACCACCACCCGCGGCCTTGGCCTTCTCGGGGCCCTTCGGCGCCTTCGGCGGCTTGGCCTTCGAGGCACCGCCGCCCGCACCGGAGCCGCTCCGCACCTTCGCGGGCTTGGGCGGGGCCTTCGTCGTGGCGGCCTTGCTCGGCGGGGCCGTGGACGGCGCACTGCCGGCGACCCCGGACACTCGAACGCCGCAGGTCGCCTCGCCGAGCCGGAACTCCACAGGCAGCGGGTTCGCCCCGCTGTACCTACCCGTGAGGGTCATCTTCTCGGCCGCACCGGGGGCCAGCGTGGCACGCTGGGCCGCTGGCCGGATCAGCACAGTGCTCCCCTGCTGGTGCACCGGCGCGGGCTCCGCCTTCGTCACCGTCTGCTGCCCGGGGAAGGTGAAACTCATCGTCCAGTCCCGCAGCTCACGGCCGCCGGTGTTGGTCAGGGTCAGCTCCGCGGCGAACTCGGTGCCCGAGTCGGTGCGCAACGCGTACGCCACCTCGCAGGGCGCCGCCGCCGGCAGACCCATCCGAGCCTCGGTCGTCGGCCGGTCTCCGCCGCTGGCCGGGCTGCGCGAGGTGAACCCCCACATCGCCCCGGTGACGGCGATCAGCCCGACGGCGGCCACTCCGGCCTCCACCCGCCGACGCCGGGTCACCCGCTGCCGCGTCCGCTGGTCCCGGTTGCGGGTCCGCGACAGCGGCAACGCGTCGGTCGCCGCCGACCAGGGAAGGATCGTGGTACGCGCACTGCCGAGCATTGCCGCGTCCAGCGGCCCGCCGGCCGGCGAGACCGGCACCGCCGCGAGCATGCCGGCCGCCTCGGCGAGCGTCCGGGTCAGCTCGGCGGTGGCCGGCCGGTCGGCGGGTCGCTTGGCCAGGCAGCGTCCGACCAGGTCGGCCACCCCGTCGGGCAGCCCCAGGACGGTGGGCATCGGCTCCGGGTCGCTGTACATGTGGGCGCGCAGCATCTGGGTGGTCGTGCTGGCCTGCCACGGCAGTCGGCCGGTGAGCATCCGGTAGAGCAGCAGCCCCACGGCGTACACGTCGGTGGCCGGGGAGACCTGGCCGTTGTCCAGCCGCTCCGGGGCGAGGTACGCGGGAGTGCCCAACAGCGCGCCGTCCGGGCCCTTCTCGCTCTCCCCGACGAGCGCGGAGATGCCGAAGTCGACAACCTTGACCCCGGTCGAGGTGAGCATGACGTTGCCCGGGGTGACGTCGCGGTGCACCACGCCACGGGCGTGCGCGGTGGCCAGCGCGGAGCTGACCTCGGCGCCGATGGTCACCGCCTCCCGCCACGGCAGTTGGCTCTCCCGACCCAACCGGCTGGCCAGCGAAGCGCCGTCGACCAGCTCCATCACCACGTACGGCACTGTCAGACCGACCTGCTGGGACTCGCCGTAGTCGTACACGTTGGTGATGTTGGGGTGGCAGAGCCGCGCGGCGGCCTGCGCCTCGATCCGGATGCGGTGGCGGAAGGCCCGGTCGCTGGCCAGCCGGGAGGCCAACACCTTCACCGCGACCTGGCGGCCGAGCACCTCGTCGTAGCCACGCCAGACCACCGACATGCCGCCCGCGCCGAGCTGCTCGATCAGCCGGTACCGCTCATCGAGCAGTTGCGCGCCGTTCCGGTCCCCACCACCCATGGTGAGCGATGTTGCCCAGTTACGGCCCGCCTACACCTGGAGTATCGGAATCGGTCAGGATTATCACCCGATCAGGCGGTGGCCAGCAGTTGGTCCACCGGGGCGTAGTCGTCGGTCAATACCATCGCCCCGTCGACGAAGTCCGTCAGCGCCGCACCGGACAGCAGGCTGACCTTCGGGTCCACAGCGGCCAGCCGGGCCTGAACGGCTTCCAACGGCAACGGCGCATCGGAGCCGACGATGAGGAAGTTGGAGCCCTGCTCCTGGGCGAGCGCCTCCGGCGGCGCGATCAACGCGACGTGCCGGAACTCGGCGGCCACCGTGGCCAACTCGGCGCGGATGAACCGTAGCGGCGGGTAGTCGATGACGTTCTGCACGTACACCCCGCCGGGGCGGGTCACCCGCCGGACGTCGGCGGCCATCTCCCGGGTGGCCAGGTGCCAGGGCACCACCAGATGCCCGAACGCGTCGCCGACCACCAGGTCACGACTGTCGGTCGGCTCGCCGGCGACCAGCATCCGCGCGTCGCCCACCACCGCCCGCAGCTCCGGCCCCGGCCGTACGCCCAGCTCCTGCTCGCCCAGCTCGACCAGCCCGCCGTCGATCTCGAACACCAGGTTGTCGGTGCCGGGACGGGTGGCGGTCAGGTAGCGCGGCACCGTGAACCCGCCGCCGCCCAGGTGCAGCGCGTCCACCCGCTGACCGGCCGGCGCGGCGACGTCGGCGACCGCACCGATCCACTTCGTGTACGCGTACTCCAGGTGTTTCGGGTCGGCGAGGTCCACGTACGAGTGCTGGGCCGAGTTGAGCAGCAGCGTCCGCCCGCTGGGCCGGGAGAGGTCCGCGGTGACCCGGGCGCAGTGGTACGCCGTCTCGATGTCGCACGGGTTGGGCGCCACTGTGGTCAGCCCCGCCCCGGCCAGGCCGAGCACTGCCAGCGCGGCTCGGGCCCGGGCCGGACCGGGCAGCTCGGTGGGCTCCTGCCGGCGCAGGTACCAGCCGAGACCGATACCGACCAGCCCGAGCGCGAGCGCCAGAGCCAGCAGGATGACGGTGCTGCGCAGCGCGGCGACCAGCACGAACCCGGTGAGCAGGGTCGCGGTGATGCCGCCCAGGGTGCCGATCCCGGAGAGTCGACCGACCACCTGGCCGGTGCGGCGCAGGTCGGCGAGCTGGAGTTTCACTACCAGCGGGGTGACAGCGGCCAGCAGCGCGGCCGGCACGAACACCGCCAGCGCGACGAGCAGCAGGATGCCGCTTGCCGCACCACCGCGCAGCACCTCACCGGCGTAGCGGACGACGGGCAGGGTGACAGCTGTGGCGATGCCGGCCAGCACCAACGCCGGCGCCAGCAGGCCCCGCGGGTTGCGCCGGTCGGCCAGCCAACCGCCGGACCACGCCCCGTACGCGATCGCGGCCAGCGCGATGCCGATCACCGAGCTGGTCACCTGGAGGGTCACCCCGACGTACGGGCCGACCAGGCGCAGCGCGACGGTCTCCAGCACCAGCACGGCACCGCTGGAGAAGAAGACCAGGAAGGCGGCCAGGCCGTTGGGCAACGCCCGGCCGGTGACCGGCACGGACGGGGCCGGAGGTGCCGGCAGGGCCGTTACGTCGGACGGTGGGGAGCTCATCGTCGCGATGGTACGCAGCGAAGCTGGTGCAACGGGTCAGTACATCGAGAGATGAACATGGTTCGTGTGGGACGCCGCCGGTGAGCCGCTTCCACTGTACGACCGCCAACCGGTGCCGGGGTGCCAGATCTGCCGGTACCAGATCACGTAGAGCACGCCCAGTCGGTCGGCGTTGCGCACGTGCCAGGCGGCCAGGCTGTCACCGTACGCCTTGTCGCCGCCGGTCGCGTTCTTGTCCTCGAAGCCGTTAGTGGCGGCCGCGAAGTCGCAGGCCCGGCCCTTCGGATGCTCGCCGCCACCACCACTGCGCTTGCAGGAGACGTGCCGCTTGTAGCCGGCCGCCTGGGTCTGCTTGAGCGCGTTGAGGGTGCGCGGGGTGATGCACCCGGAGGTGGTCGGGTCCTTCACCGAGCAGGACTCCGACGGCCAGGACCCGTCGGAGTTACGCGGCGCCGGCTTCGCCGAGGTGGAGCTGCCACCGCTGAAACCGTTGCTGCCGCCGGAGCTGACCTCGGCGAGCGCCTCCTCGGCTTCCTTCTTCTTCTTCGCCATCACGGCGAGCTGCTTCTGCTGCTCGCGGACCTCGGCGTCGATGGCGACCTTGGCCTGCTGCGCCTGCTGCCGGGCTTCGGTGAGGTCACGCAGCCGCTTGCTGTCCCGCTGGGCCATCAGATCGAGGTCGCCGGCGCGTTGCAGGAACGCCTCCGGCGTGGCGGTGTTGAGCAGCATCGAGACAGCGCTCAGCCGACCCACCCGGTACGACTGGGCGGCCACCTCGCCCACCTGGCTGGTGAGCCCGACCAGCCGACCCTCCAGCGTCGTCAGCTCGCCGGTCAGCGCCGTCTGGCGACGCTTGGAGTTGTCCAGCTTGGCCTTGGCCTCGATGTGGCCCTTGGCGGTCAGCTCCAGCGCGTCCTGCAACTTCTTGCTGCCGCCCTCGCCAGGCTCCGCGTACGCGGGCACTGCGGCACCGCCGAGCACCAGCGCGACGGCGGCGAGCACGGCGAACAGAGCGCGGCGACCGAGCCGCGGGCTGAGCCTGGTCCTGGGCACGAAAGCGTCCTTCCGTCGACCGCCGGCCCCCGCTGAACACTGCACTGCGGCGCCGGTCGGCGGCCTGCTGGCGGAGACCGCCGGTCACGATACCGGATCGTGGGCCGGTGACCAGCCCGCTGACCCTCGGGCTGTCTCGATGTCGACGGAGCGTCCTGACGCGGTCGCGCAGCGCGCGGATCAGGTGCTGAGGAGCGCGTCGCGCACCTCGGCCCAGACCTGCTCGTTGGCCGCGACGAGCAGACCGCGGCCGTCGTCGGCCGGGTGGTAGTCGACCCCGTCGAACCGGCGGGCGACACCCCCGGCGGCACGGACCAGCACGGTGCCCGGGGCATGGTCCCAGGGCAGGGTGCGCCAGAAGAGGGTGAACTGCTGCTCGCCGGTGAGGATGTCCAGGTACTCCCGACCGGCGCAGTGCAGGCCGGGCAGCAGCTCACCGAGCCGCCGTCCGCCGGCGCGGACCCGGTCGCGGGTCTCCGGCGGCAGGAACTTGGTCATCGCCGCGCCGCGCAGCTCGCCGAGCGGCGGCACCGAGCCGGAGCCGTCCACCGGCCGACCGTTGAGCAGGGTGCCGTCGTCCACCGAGCCTGCGGCGAGAGTGTCGGCCAGTGGGTCGAGGATCCAGCCGGCGGTCGGCCGCCCGTCGGTCAGCAGCGACACCATCAGGGCGAACGGCCGGCGACCGGCGGCGAAGTTGGCGGTCCCGTCGACCGGGTCGACCAGCCAGACGTCCCCGCTGTCGCGCAGGTGCCGCAGCAACCCCGGATCGTCGGCGACACCCTCCTCGCCGACCACCATCGAGCCCGGCCGCAGCCGGCGCAACCCCGCCGAGAGCAGCTCCTCGGCCCGGCGGTCGGCGACGGTGACCACCTCGCCGGGCGCCTTCTCCGACACGTCATCGTCGTCGAGTTTGCGGAACAGTGGCAGCACGACCTGGTCGGCGGCCTCCCAGAGCAGGCCGCTGACGTCGTCCAGCAGGGTGTCAGCCACGCGGCGGCAGCTTGACCACGCTGACGAAGAACTCGTCGATCTGACGGACCACCGAGATGAAGCGCTCGAAGTCCACCGGCTTGGTCACGTAGGCGTTGGCGTGCAGCTGGTAGCTGCGCAGAATGTCCTCGTCAGCCTGCGAGGTGGTGAGCACCACCACCGGGATCCGGCGCAGGTCCTGGTCCTTCTTGATCTCTTCCAGCACCTCCCGGCCGTCGCGCCGGGGCAGGTTGAGGTCGAGCAGGATGAGGTCGGGCGCCACCGCGTCGGCGTACTGGCCCTCCCGTCGCAGGTAGGCGAGCGCCTCGGCCCCGTCGGAGACGACGGTCAGCCGGTTGCGCAGCTTGTGTTCCTCGAACGCCTCCTGGGTCATCAGCACGTCACCCGGGTCGTCCTCGACGAGCAGGACCTCGATCGGGCTCTTGCCATCCGCTGGCGCGGTCATCCCACCGTCTCCCTCATGTCACCCGTTCTACCGCTTTCCAGCGTCTCGTCGGCCCGGTCCGGCTGGTCCGGCCCGTCGGCCTGCTCCGTCAGCGCTGCCGGAGCCTCGGTCGAAGGCGTCGTGTCGCCCACCGTCGGAGCGTTCGGCTCCTGCGCGGAATCGGCAGCGGCAGCCGCCGCGACGTCCTCGGGAAGTGCCGGCAGGGTGAACCGGATCGCGGTGCCCTCCGGCACGTCGGTGTCCACCCAGACGCGACCGCCGTGGTACTCGACGATCTTCTTGACGATCGCCAACCCGATGCCGGTGCCCGGGTACGCGTCCTTCGAGTGCAGCCGCTGGAAGATCACGAAGATCTTGTCGGCGAACTCCGGCTCGATCCCGATGCCGTTGTCCTGACAGGTGATCTCCCACTCGGCGCCCACCAACCGGGCCGACACGTGCACCTTCGACGGCACGTCCGGGCGGCGGAACTTGATCGAGTTGCTGACCAGATTGGCGAGCAGGTTGGTGAGCAGCGGTTCCTCACCCGAGATCACCGGCAGCTCGGTCCAGGTCAACTCGGCGTCCGCGTACTGCCGGGCGGCCTCGGTCTGGCCGGCCACGTCGCCCATCACCTTGTTGAGGTCGACCTCGACGAAGCCGGTGGTGAGCCGCCCGATCCGGGAGAACGCGAGCAGGTCGTTGATCAGGCGCTGCATCCGTTGCGCGCCGTCCACAGCGAAGGCGATGTACTGGTCGGCCCGCTCGTCGAGCTGCCCGGCGTAACGGCGCTGGAGCAGCTGGCAGAAGCTGGCGACCTTACGCAGCGGTTCCTGGAGGTCGTGCGATGCCACGTACGCGAACTGCTCCAGGTCACGGTTGGACCGGGTCAGCTCCTCGGCCTGCTTCTGGAGCTGGCTGTTGACCCACTCGATGCGCTCGCGGGCGGCCCGGACCTCGGCCAGGTCGGCGGCGATCTTCTGCCGCATCGCGTCCACGTCCTCGCCGAGCCGGATGAACTCCGGCGGGCCGACGGTGGCGATGCGGTGCTGATAGTCGCCCTGGGCGACCTCACGGACCTGGGTCGCCAGGCCGGTCAGTGGCCGGACCACCATCCGGTCCAGCGAGAGCAGCAGCACCGCACCGGCCACGACCACCACCAGGGCGGCGACGATCAGGAGGACGACCAGGATGTTGCTGCTGGTGCGCACGTTGGTGGCCGTCTGCTCCCGGGCGGCCAGGACCTCCTCCTGGAGGTCGTTCACCGCCGAGCGCACCTCGTCGAACTGTTGCCGGGCCGCTTCGGTGACCAACGCCTGGCCGGCGCTGGTGCCGCTCTGCTCGGTGGTGGCGATCACCGGCTCGGCGACCGACTGCCGCCACTGGGTGACACGCTCCTCGACGGTCCGCAGCTCCTGGCTGATCTCCGGATAGTCGTCGAGCAACGTCCGCATCGAGGCGGTGACGCTCTGCTCCTGGGCGAGCCCCTCGCGGTAGGGGTTCAGGTCGTCCTGGTCGCCGCTGACCGCGTACCCGCGGATCGCCGTCTCCTGGTCGAGCAGCGCGTTGAGAAGTTCCTGGGACTGCACCCGCAACGGGCCGGTCTCGTTCAGGACCGCGTCGATCTGGGTGCGGTTGCGGGCGGCCATCGCCGCTTCCGCGCTGGCCAACCCGATCAACAGAAAGCCCACGACGGTGAGCAGGGTGATCACCCGGCGGCGCAGACTCCAGCCGCCGACCACCGGCCTCACCGGCCACCGCCCCGGCTGACCAGCAGCATGGCCACGTCGTCGGCGAGCGCCCCACCGTTGAGCCGCTCGGCCCGCCCGACCAGCCAGGCCGGCAGCTCGGGCAGCGACACCGAACGGTTGGCCGGCTCGTCCAGCAAGCCACTGAGGCCCGGCACGTCGAGCCGTTCGTTGCCGGCGCCGACCCGCCCCTCGATCAGGCCGTCGGTGTACATCAGCAGGGACCAGTCATCGGTGTCGAACTCCAGGTCGTAGGCGATCGGCCGGCGGGGTCGTACGCCCAGCAGTCGGCCGCCGGGCGCGGGCACCGGGGCGACCCGGCCGCCGGAGAGCAGCAGCGGTGGCGGGTGCCCGGCCAGTCGGACGGTGGCCCGGTTGGCGTCCAGGTCCAGTCTGACAGTGGCCACCGTCGCGAAGATCTCCTGGAGGCGGCGCTCACTCATCAGCACCTGCTCCAGGGCGGGCAGCACCTCGTCGTCGGGCACCCGGGCGAGCACCAGGGCCCGCCAGGCCACCCGCAACTCGACCCCGAGCGCTGCCTCGTCCACACCGTGCCCGCAGACGTCGCCGACGATCAGGTCGAGGCGGTCCGGGTGGGTCTGCACCACGTCGAAGAAGTCTCCGCCGATCAGCGCGGCGTGCCGGCCCGGCCGGTAGAAGGTGTGCACCGCGACCTTGTCGGTCGTCATCAGCGGTTGGGGCAGCAGGCCGCGTTCGAGTCGGGCCGACTCGGCCTGGCGCAGCTCGACCTCGCGCAACCGGCGGGCGTTCTCGTCGGCGCGCTTGCGCTCCACCGCGTAGCGCAGCGCCCTGGTCAGCAGCACCCCGTCGACCTGGCCCTTGACCAGGTAGTCCTGGGCGCCCTCGGCGACCGCCACGACGCCCAGGTGCTCGTCCGTGCGGCCGGTCAGCACGCAGACCGCGGCGCCGCTGGACATGTCCAACACCTGGCGCAGCCCGTCCAGCCCCTGCGCGTCGGGCAGGCCCAGGTCGAGCAGGACGCAGTCGACGTCGTTGATCCGCTGCCGCGCCTCCCGGAGGCTGGTGGCGACCAGCAGGTCGATCATTGAGTTCGTCTCGGCGAGCAGCTCACCGACCAGGAAGGCGTCGCCCTCGTCGTCCTCCACCAGCAGGACCCGCAACCGTTCACCCGGCGGCAGGTTGGCGTGCCGCGCCAGGCCACCGTGCGGGTACGGCACAACTGGGGAACCGGCCAGGCCGGCCCCCCGGTGCGGCCGGGTCACCGCCGCGAGACGCGGGAGTTCGCTGGTGATGTCGGGCTCCTTCCGAGTGCCCTGCTGATCCTGTATTAGACAACGGTCGCACACAACACGATGCCTGCGGCGCGGGCGGGGATGGGGCGCATCACTGCTCGGCCACGGACAAACCGGGCGGCTGATGGGCGCCTGACGTACCGGCCATCCCATCCGCAGCACCCGACGGGCAGGATGATCCCACCCCAGGCCCCACCACCCCCCGAGGAGTTCCCGTGGGCGCACCCACCACCCCGGCCACGACGGGCACGCCGCCCCGTCCGATTCCGGGCGTACCCCCTGCCAGCCGCGCGCTGACCCGGCCGCGTCGGCGGCTCGTGGCCGCCGCGGCGGCCCTGGTCGCGCTGACCGCGGTCGGCGCCGGCAGTTTGCTCGACCTGCGCACCCCGGCCCCGAAGTCGGCCGAGGCGCCAGCGGGCGCGTTCAGCGCCGCCCGGGCGTACGCGGACGTCCAGGTGATCGCCGCCCGGTCGCACGTCGCCGGCAGCCCGGCCAACGAGCAGGTCCGCGCGCACCTGGAGCAGCAGTTGCGGGGGCTGGGCCTGGAGACCGAGGTGCAGGACACCGTGGCGCCGGAGGCCGGTCAGCTCAGCGGGGCGGCGGGCGGGGCGACACTGGCCCGGGTCCGCAACGTGGTGGCCCGGCTGCCCGGCACCGACTCGACGGGTCGGGTCTTCCTGGTCGCCCACTACGACTCGGTACAGACCGGGCCGGGCGGCAACGACGACGCGGCCGGCACGTCGACCATCCTGGAGGTGGCCCGCGCGCTGACGACCGGCCCCCGGCCGCGCAACGACATCGTCTTCGTGCTGACCGACGCCGAGGAGGCCTGCCTCTGCGGGGCGGCCGCGTTCGCCGCCAGCCACCCACTGGCCGCCGACGGCGGTGTGGTGCTCAACCTGGAGGCGCGGGGCTCCACCGGGCCGGTGATCATGTTCGAGACGTCCCGGAACAACGCGAAGCTGGTGGACATCTTCGGCCGGGCCGCCCCACACCCGGTCGGCACCTCGTTCGCTGTGGAGATCTACCGTGCGCTGCCCAACGACACCGACTTCACCGCCTTCCTCGATCAGAAGTTCGTCGGACTGAACTCGGCGTACATCGACGGAGGCGCGATCTACCACACGCCGTTGGACACTCCGGCCGCCATGGACCGGGGCAGCCTCCAGCAGCACGGGGACAACGCGTTGGGCCTGGCCCGGGAGTTCGGTCGCACCGACCTGACCGACCTGCGCTCCGGGCACGACGCCACCTACTTCCCGGTCCCCGGCGGTCTGGTCCGCTACCCGGGCACGCTCACCCTGCCGCTCGCCCTGCTGGCGGTGGCCGCGGTGGCCGCGCTCGGCTGGCTGACCCGTCGACAGGGCCGGGCCAGCACCGGCCGGCTGGCCGCCGGCTTCGGGCTGGCCCTGGTGCCGATCGTGGTCGCGCCGGTCGCGGCCCAACTGCTCTGGCTGGCGATCACCGCCATCCGACCTGGGTACGCGGAACTGCTCGACCCGTACCGGCCGATCTGGTACCGCCTGGCCGTCGTGGCGCTCGCCACCGCCATCCTGTTCGCCTGGTACGCGCTGACCCGCCGCCGGATCGGCCCGGCCGCGCTGGCCGTCGGCGGGCTGGCCTGGCTGGCGCTGCTCGGGGTGCTGCTCGCCGTGGCGGTGCCGGGTGGGGCGTACCTCACGACTCTGCCGGCGCTGGCCGGCGCCCTCGGCGGGCTGGTCGCGCTGCGTACCCGGCAGACCGGACCGTGGCCGGTGGTGGCGGTGACGGCCGCCGCGGCAGTCGGTGTGGTCATCCTGCTGCCCACAGTGGTGCTGCTCTTCCCCGCGCTGGGGATGGGCATGGGCGGGGTGGCCGCGCTGGTCGCGGTGCTGCTCGGCCTGACCGCCCTGCCGGTGGTCGACCTGCTGCACCCACAGGCCGGCGGCCACCGTGGTCTGCTCGCGCTGCGGGCCCGGCGGCTCGCGGTGCTGCCGGCCGGCGCCGCCGCGGTGGCGGCGGTGGTGCTCGCCGGGGTCGGCCTGGCCGTCGACCGCTTCGACGCCGACCACCCCGCGCCCACCCACCTGATGTACGCCATGGACGCCGGCACCGGCCAGGCCCGTTGGCTCAGCCACGAGAGCGACCCGCAGCCGTGGACGGACGGCTACGTGGACGGGGTCACCGACGTCGGCGACGACTTCCCGGGGCTCGGCGACGGTGAGCTGCGGGCCGGGCCGGCGCAGGCAGCGAACCTGCCGGCGCCGAAGCTGGAGGTGGTGGCCGACGCCACCGCGGGCGGCGAGCGCACGCTGCGGCTGCGGCTCACTCCGCAGCGGGCGGCCCGGCTCGCCACCCTGCACGTCGACACGTCGACCGCCACGGTGTTGCGCGCCGAGGTGGCGGGGCGGTCGGTGCCGGTGGAGCCCCGCGCGGGGAAGTGGGGCTTCGGGCTGGTGTTCCACGCACCGCCGACGGAGGGCATCGAGGTCGTGTTGGTCCTACGGCCGACCGGCGGGCAGGTGGCGCTGCGGGCGATGGACGCCAGTGACGGATTGGACGCGCTGCCCGGCTTCCGCACCCGGCCGCCGGCCGTCGGCGTCGTCGGGTCGCACAGCTCGGAGATGCTGGCGGTCGCCCGCACCTATCCCCTGTGAGATGAAAAGGGTGGTCCGGCGGGCGCTTTCTTCCGCCGGACCACCCTTTTGGGTCAGCCCACCGGTTCGGGTTGGCCGGCACCGATCCGGTGCCAGCGATTACCGTCGTGGTCGGTGAAGGTGAGGTCCACCAGGACGGTGTCGGCCGGGCGGAGCCGATGCTCCGCCGCGACGGTGACGAAGAGGTCGTGCACGTCGTGGCCGGGGATCCGACGGACCTGTTTCGCCGCGGCCAGCCCGACCGGCGGGGCGTCCGGATCGTCGGGCGGAACGAGTCGAGCCAGCACCACCACGTCCAGCACCGGTGCGTCACTCTCGTTGGCCACGCCGACCCGCAGCACCGAGGTGCCGCGAATCTCGGCCACCGCCGAGACCAGCCGGGCCTGGGTGGCTCGAATCCGCAGATCGTCGTTTCGGCGCGCGCGAATTTCCCGCCGCAATCCGAGGTAGACGAAGAGCACGCTGGCGATGGAGCCGACCGCGCCGAACCAGTCCGGCACGGTTCCCCAGTCGATGACGTCCTGGATTGACGACCAGTTCATAAGTCCATCGTGGATGCACCTGTCGAGCGCCGGGCCCGGCGGATCGGCCGGAATCAGTCGCGAATTGGGAATTCCGGCACCGATTCCGGTCAGCCGGGCGGCCTAAACGGAGAGTGTGCAACCCAGTACGGGGATGGATACGCTTGCGGTCGACATGGTGCGGGTGGCAATCCCTCCGACTGTCCACTGGATGGACAGGATCTTTCGCCGCCGGGCCATTGTGAATTCGCCACCGAAGGGGGACCGCATTGACTGCGGACGTTCCACCCGAGGATGCCGGCGTGCCTCGGCCTGCGTACGACCGGCCGAGTCGGGTCTCCGTCGACCCACCGCTCGGGCGACTGGACAGCCCGCTGCACGGGCGCGACGACCTGATCGACGAGATCGTCCAGCCGGGGGAGATCGCCGGGGGCCGGCCCTCCGTGCACATCCTGTGCGGCATGGGCGGCTCCGGCAAGAGCCACGTCGCGCTGGAGATCGCCCGCCGGGCCCGCGCCGACGGCCGGACGGTCTGGTGGGTGCAGGCCGGGCGGCTCAACTCCGGGATGCGGGAGGTGGTCAGCCAACTCGGCGCGTCGGAGACCCAGGTCGACCAGGCCTGGGCCGGGATGATCAGCGCGACCGATTTGGTGTGGCGCTACCTCAACCAGGCCGCGCAGCCCTGGTTGTTGATCTTCGATAGTGCGGACGAACCCGCCAGCCTGGGCCCCACCGACGGAGTGCTCGCCGACGGCACCGGCTGGCTGCGCAGCCCGGAGGCCGACGACGGCATGGTCATCGTGACCAGCCGGGACGGCAACCGGGCCACCTGGGGCACCTGGTCTGTGCTGCACCAGGTGCGCCCTCTCGACGCCGACGCCGGCGCGCACGTGCTGATCGACCGGGCCGGCGCCCAGGCCGGCGGTCCAGCCGACGCCCGGGAACTCGCCCGGGAGTTGGGCGGGCTGCCCCTCGCCCTACGCGCCGCCGGCAACTACCTGCGGTCGGTCAACGCCAGCCCGGTCTGGCGCGGCTCGTCCACCATCACCACCTTCGCCGACTACCGGACGGCAGTGCAACGTCGGTTCCGCTCACCGCGCGACGCCGCCGACGTCGACCTCGACGAGTCCCTCGGCCTGGAGATCGTCCGCGAGGTCGACGACATCTCACTGGACCTGCTGGCCCGCCGCCAGCTCCAACAGAGCCGACCACTGCTCAACGTGCTGGCCTGCTTGAGCATCTCCCCCGTGCCCTACGAGGTGGTGCTCAAGCCGGCCATCCTGGCCGGGTCGCCGCTCTTCAAGGGGCTCACCGGCCGGCAGCGGGTGAAGGTGCTGGAGGGCATCGGCAACCTGGCCCTTGTCGACTTCGACGTGCAGGAGGAGGTCACCGACCCGGCGTTCGCGCACGTGCTCTCGCTGCACCCACTGGTGCACGCCATGTTCCGCGACCGCGACGAGGTGCGTGAGCAGATCGCCGAATACCACGGGCTGGTCATGAAGCTGCTGCTCGCCGCCACCGAAGGGCAGAGCCCGGACGACTCGGCGGCCTGGACCAACTGGGACGTGCTGGTGCCGCACCTGGTCGAGGCCGTGCGCGAATACCTCGTGCCGCAGAAACACAAACACGACCCCGAGACGGTACGCCGCGCGCTGGAGCTGACCCGACTCACCGCCCGTTACCTCATCGCGGTCGGCCTACCCGGCTCGGCCTTCGACATCCTCGACCCGATCGTGCGCGGTTGCGCCGCGTACGACCACGACCTGGACCGGCCGCAGGTGCTGGCGCTGCGCCACGAGTTGGGCCGCACCTGGCTGGAGCGCAACCAGCCGGAGATGGCCGACCGGGTGCTCCGCGAGGTGATCGCGGACCGCACCACGGTGCTGGGCAGCGACGACGCCGACACCCTCGCCAGCCGGCACAAGCTCACCAAGGCGATCATGGCGCAGCGCCAGTGGCCGGAGGCCGAGCTGGAGCTGCGGCAGATCGTCGCCGCCGAGGACCAGGTACGCGGCCCGGAACACTGGGACACGATGATCGTGCGGCACAGCCTGGCGCTGGCGGTGCTGGCCCAGCAACGGGCGCCCGAGGCCGAGGAGATGCTGCACGCCATCCTGGAGGTCCGCTACCGGTTGTGGCCGCTCAACCAACCCGAGACCTGGCAGGCCCGGCACACGCTGGCCCGCTGCATGCAGGCGCAGGGCCGGCTCGCCGAGGCGGAGGCCGAACTGCGGGCCACCCTGGCCACTGTGGAACCCCGGCACGCCGACCGCAGCGAGGTGCTCGCCATCCGATCCACCCTGGCCCTGGTGCTGCTGCTGGAGGAGCAGGTCGACGCGGCGATCGAGGTGTACGAGCAGTTGCTGGCCGACCGTCGGCGACTCCTCGGCGACACCCACCTGGACACCCTCCAGGTGGAGCACGCGCTGCGCCGGCTGCGCAACGGCGACTGACAGGTCAGTGCGGCGCTGCGGGGCCCAGGTCACTCGGGTCGGTGTTGCCACCACAGATGATCACTGCCACCCGCTCCCCCGGCTGCGGCACGTACGCACCGCCGACCAGCGCGGCCAGCGCGGCGGCACCACCCAACTCGGCGGCGACCCGCAGCTCCGACCAGAGCAACCGGCGCGCCCGCACCAGGTCCTCGTCGCGGACCAGCACGGACACCACCTCGGTCCGGCGGGCGGTGTCGAAGGCGATCTCGCCGATCCGCCGGGCACCCAGCGAATCGGTGGCGATGCCACCCACCTCGATGTCGACCGGCCGACCCGCCTTCAGGGCCGAGTGCAGGGTGGGGATCTGCTCCGGCTCGACCGCCACGACACGTACCGAGCCACCGAACCAACTGGCGATACCGGACACCAGCCCGCCGCCGCCGACCGCCACCAGCACTGTGTCGATCCCGTCCACCTGCCGCTCCAGCTCCCGGCCGACAGTGCCCTGACCGGCCACCACCTCCGGCTGGTCGTACGCGTGCACGACCAGCGCGCCAGTCTCCCCGGCCCGCTGGGTGCTCGCCGCCAACGCCTCGGCGTAGTGCTGGCCCACCTGGCGCACCTGTGCGCCCAACCCGGCCAACCGCTGCACCTTCACCGGCGAGGCGGTGACCGGCACGAAGACCTCCGCCGGCACGCCCAACGACCGGGCCGCGTACGCGACGGCGAGGCCATGGTTGCCACCCGAAGCGGCAATCACTCCGGCCGACGGCAGCGACCCCTGGAGCATCCGGTTGAACGCGCCGCGCGGCTTGAACGAGCCGGTGTGCTGGTGCAGCTCCAACTTGAGGCTGAGCTGCCCGGGCACACCCAGATCGGCACCTTCGACGGCGATGACCGGGGTTTCCCGGACCCGCCCCTCGACAAGGGCCGCGGCCGCCTCGACGTCGCTTCTGTCCACCATGGGAAACGCCCTTCACTACGACCAGAGGGCCAGTCGACCGTCGTCGGTGAGCCCGACGAAACATCCTATGGAGATCCGTCGGCCATCCGACGCCTGACGCACCGTGTGATAGTGCCGCGGATCAAACAGGAAGCCCTCGCCGAGCGTGGGGCGCAGCGTCAACGACTGCGTGTCGGCGGCCACCGCCTCCTGGAAGCCGTACCCGCCGGGGATCCGTAGCGGCTCGTCGTCGGGCTGCCAGCGCCGCCGCCACAGCACTGTCTCACCACCGGCCGGTGGCACCCGGATGTAGATGTTGAACGCCAACTGGGCCACCACCTCGCTGTCGAGCAGCCGGCCCGCGTACTCCCGTACCGCGTCGTCGAAGTGCACCTGGAGCCCCGCGTTGATCTCGCGGACAATGCCGACGTGCATCTCCCGACCCTGCCGCCGCCCGGGTGCCACGTCCGGCCAGGCACCGCGGAACGCGGCCAGGCACAGGCCCCGCGGCGAGTCCGACAGGCCCAGCGTCGACCAGCTCTTCTCGGCCGCGCGGGCCGCGTCCCAGTAGTCCTCGCGGAGTGCCCCGGCGGACCGGTGGTCGTTGATGGCCGGACCGAACTTGGCGACAACGGGAAAGACGCGGCTCTCGTCGTAGCGGTCCATCGGCGCGTTGGCGAGCGCGGCGGTGATCGCCTGACAGCGGGCCGCGGAGAGCAACCCCGGCACCCGAACGGCGGCCAGCCGCCCCGCGATGAGCCCGGCGACATCCGCTCGGGTGATCGATTCTGATTCGACGGCGACGAACAAGGGGTCGGTAGTGCTCGAATGCTGCACGGCGGTCCTCCCGTAACGAAGATCCCTCACCGGACTTGTCGCGCCCCCCGACCCGCGCACCGTGCAATGTACAAACCGCAGGCAAGACGCGGTAACCGCAGTTCCGGGCCGCGTGGCGCACCCACCGCTACCATCGGCGCAACCGGGGAAATCGACACCGAGCCGTACGGCGGAAGCTTTCCACCGATCGGGGAATGGTGACGGTTCTCGGCGTGACGCATGATGCGACTAGTTCGAACGCTGACAAGGAGTTCGAGATGGCAGGCGCCGGCCCGACGGATCTTGACATGCACGTCGACCGCCTGGAAATGGCGCGTCGAATAGCCCGGGAAATGATCGAGTCCGACCATCAGGCTCTGGAGCTCGCCGTCCGGCAGCGCCCACAGTGCTGGTCCCGACGCCCAGCCCGCGCCGACGCCCTCACGGGCTGACGCTTCTTAGCGCAACAGGAGATACTCCGGCGATGACCCTTGCGCCGCCCCGCACCGACCTCGCCGACGGGCGCTCCTCGTTGCTGGTGCTGGCCGGCTGGTACGTGGCCGTCGTCGCGGTATTCGGCCTCTTCCTCGGCACGCTCTCGGGGTCGGTCCCGGCGGACTGCGGCGAGGTGTGCGACTCCGAACGGTCGAGGACGCTGCTCTTCGGGCTCTATGTGGCCCTGCCGGCGATGTTCCTCGCGCTGCTGGTCAGCCTGTCGACGCTCGCGATGCTCATCTCCCGCACCCGGATCCGCTCGTCGGCCGTAGTGGGCACCCTCGCCGCGGTGCTCCCGCTGCTCGCCTGCGGCCTCCTCGTCACGATCCTCTGACCGCGCTCTGGCTGATCTGAGCAGTCCGTCGCGTCCAGCCCCGCCGATCTTGCAGTTTCTGTCGCCGAAAAGCGTGTGATGCCCTTTTCGCCGGGACAGTAAGTGCAAGATCGCGGCATGGGGGGCGTACCGCATGCCAGTCTGCCTCCACGTCCGGTCCGCTACGCTCTGCCTACAGGCCAAGCGGGACGGGTTGGGTTGGTACTCCGTCAGCGATCAGTGCGGTCAACGGCGTGGCGAGGTCACGTGGCGAGAACAGTTCCGGACCGTGGTGTTGCCTGATCTCTGACAGCGACCACCAACGCCAGCCGATGACGTGCTCGGCGGCGAGTTCCTCATCGCTCATCGCACCGCGCGGCGCGAACGCTGCGGCCCGAACGAGGAAGTAGTCGTTCACGACGCCATCGTGGCCGGGTGCGAACCCGGCGGCGACTATCTCCTGGCGCCAGACCTGAGGCGGGTCGACATCGAGTGCAAGACCGACCTCTTCGCGTAACTCTCGCCGCAGCGCGGCCAGTGGCGTCTCGCCGTCTTCGACGCCACCCCCGGGAGTGATCCAAACGGCGATCGTGCCAGCCGGATCGGGAATGGCGAGTCGTAGCAGCAGAACCCGGTCGTCTTCATCGACGACGACCGCCCGTGCCGATCGCCGCAGGTTCACCGTCGACATCAGGACACCCTACGGGCCGACGATCACCGTCGACACCCAGTTCGACGCTGCGCCCTGATGTGGAAACCTGGAGGGGCCGGGGTGTGGGCCGGGTGCTTCTGCGCGCTGTTCTGGACACCGCACGAGAACGTGGCATCCGCACGGTGTCGCTGAGCGTGGAGCGGGCGAACTTCGCTGCGAGACTGTACGTCGCTGAAGGATTTTGCACTGTTGAGTCGTTCGAGGACGCGGACACGATGGTCGCTGAGATCGGGGCCTGACGCGTGTGGCGTCCCAGTTAGCGCGCTAGAGGCTGACCGGCGGGGGCTACGACCAGTTCGGTGTCCGGGTCGTGGTCAATCTCCGAAGGGCCCGCGACGATCAGCGTGGCTCGGGACCACGGTCGTTCTCGCAGCATGAAGGGCAGTTCCTCCCGCAGCCAGTTCGTCACGTGCTCCTGCTGTTCGGCAGAGTCACCGTCGCGAGCGACCAGCAAGCGCTCTTGTTCATCACGATCGCCCTGTATGTACACCGAGGCGTCCAACCACGGGTCAAGTTCGCTCCGAATGATGCCGGTGCCCTCGACCCAGACGAAGTCAGCGCCGGCAGGGATGGTGATCGATCCGGCTCGGGCGTGGCTGATCCACGCATCGGGACGGAAGTTCACCGACGCCCCTCGGTGCAGGGGTTGCAAAATGTTCTCGGCGAGTAGGGCGCCCCAGTCGAAATAGGCGTGGTTCCAGGCGACGTCGTCGGTGTGCACGATGGCGGAGTTGGACTCCACCTTGCTCAGCCTCTCAGCCAAGGTCGTCTTACCCGCACCACCTCGGCCATCGATCGCGATCACCCGCGGGCGTCCGGTGACATCCGGTGATGCATCGCGTAACTGCCGGACCGCTTCGGACAGGGTCACCAGCCGCCAGCCGACTGCTTCGGTCTCACCGGGATGTAGACGCATCGACAAGGCGCTGCTATTTCCAGCGGAAGTGGACGAATAGGCGGCCGAAGTTCTTCGAGTCCTTTTCCACCCGGTGGTAGAGCTGCTTGACGTCCTTCTGGTCGAGGAACCGCAGCACCCGCTTCTTGAGCTGACCGGACCCCTTGCCGGGGATGATCTCGACGAGGGTGGCCTTCTTCGCCACCGCCTCGTCCATGATCCCGCGCAACGCCCGGTCGATGTCCTGGCCCTTGTTGAAGATCTCGTGCAGGTCCAGCTTGAGCTTCATGCCGCAGCCCCCGGCCGGTCAGGTCCCATGTCCGTCATCCTAGGCACGCCCACCGGCCCGCCAACCGGGCGACGGAAGGGGCGGCCCCGAAGGACCGCCCCCGTCATGGAACTGCGTACGGTCAGCGCCTGCCGCCCAGTCGGGTCTCCACCCGCTCCAGCGCCGTCCGGTAGTCGTCGTTGGCCGCGTACATCGCGGCGGCGATCCGCAGGTGCCGCAGCGCGTCGGTGTGTCGGTTCAGCCGCTCCAGCGTCCGACCGAGCACGTGGTGCGCGTAGTGGTCGCTCGGGTCCCGCTCGACCAGCTCGCGCAGATGCTCCTCGGCCCGGTTGAGCTGGGCCGACTGGAAGTACGCCCGGGCCAGTAGTTGCCGGACCGCCGCGTTGCCGGGTTCGGCGTCGATGATCGGCTCCAGCAGTCGGGCTGCCCCGCTGGGGTCACCGGTTTCGAAGAACATGGTCGCCCGCCGGTAGTCCGCCAGAAGATCCATCTGCCACCTCCTCGGGTCGCACCGTCACCTGTTCCGACGCTGGCACAACACCAGACGTTTGGCGACTGTTCCCGGGGTCGAGATCAGGTCAGTTCGGGCCCCCGATGGCCGCCGAAGGGTCAGGTGCGGGCGTCCCGGCGTCCGGCGGAAAGTTCCCAGGCGCGGACACCGCCGACGATTCCGGCGGTGTTCGGCACCACCACCACGTCGTCGCCCATCCGGGCCAGTTGCTCGGGCCGGATCAGCCGGGAGTTGCCCCCGCCCAGGTAGAGCCGGTCCCAGCGGAACACCGGGCGGAGCCCGTCCACCACCTGGCGGATCCGACGAGACCAGAAGGCGTCGCCAAGCCGCCGCCGTTCCGGCTCGCCGACGTACGTGTCGTAGGTGGTGCCCCAGCGCACCGGCGCGTGCGACAGCTCCAGGTGCGGTGCGAGCACCCCGCCGTCGAAGAGCGCGCTGCCCAACCCCGTCCCCAGGGTCAGCACCAGCTCGCAGCCGGTGCCGGCGACCACCCCGGCGCCGTGCACCTCGGCGTCGTTGAGCACGAGCGCCGGCACCCCGAACGCGTCGGCCAACGCGCCGCGCGCGTCCCAGCCGGACCATTCGGCGACCAGGTCCGGGTCGACCCGGCTGCGGGGGCCGTTGCGGGTCACGTAGTGCGGCGTGCTCACGACCACTCCGTGCCGGATCATCCCGGGTACGCCGACAGTGAGCCGGTCCGCCGTCGGTAGGCGCCCGCCGAGATCCCGAAGGGTCCGGACGAACAACGCGGGCGGCAACGGGTACGGGGTGGGCACCCGCAACGGCCGGGCCCGCATCGTTCCCGCCTCGTCGAGCACGGACGCCTTGATGCCCCCGCCGCCACAGTCGATCGCCAGTGTGGTTACCACGTCGTTGAGTCTGCCCGCTGGGAGCCGGTCGTATGCGGGCGGCCGGATAGGCTGCCGTCCTGATGAGCGCCACGATGATCGTCAAGGACCTGGCCGCCGGGCACGGCGACCGCCCGCTCTTCGCCGGATTGGACCTGGTGGTCGCCCCCGGCGACGTGGTCGGGCTGGTCGGGCCGAACGGGGCCGGCAAGTCGACGCTGCTGCGTACCCTCGCCGGGTTGTTGCCGGTCGAGGCCGGCAGCGTGCGGCTCAGCCCGCCCACCGCGAGCGTCGGACACCTGCCGCAGGAGCCGGAACGGCGGCCGGGCGAGACGGTACGGGACTTCCTGGCCCGCCGGACCGGGGTGACCGCCGCGCAGGCGGCGTTGGACGCGGCGACCGAGGCGCTGACCGCCGGGGCGGCGGGTGCTGATGACGCGTACGGCGACGCGCTGGAGCGTTGGCTCGCCCTGGGCGGCGCCGACCTGGACGAGCGCGCCGAGCAGGTGAGCGCCGACCTGGGGCTCGCTGTCGACCTGGACCATCCGACGACTGGGCTCTCCGGCGGTCAGGCGGCCCGGGCCGGGCTCGCGTCGCTGCTGCTCAGCCGGTACGACGTGTTCCTGCTCGACGAGCCGACAAATGACCTGGACCTGGCCGGGTTGGAGCGGCTGGAGGAGTTCGTCACCGGTCTGCGGGCCGGCACGGTGCTGGTCAGCCACGACCGGGAGTTCCTCACCCGCACCGTGACCCGGGTCGTGGAGCTGGATCTGGCGCAGCAGCAGGTGAACCACTACGGCGGCGGCTACGCGGCCTACCTGGAGGAGCGCGAGGTGGCCCGCCGGCACGCCCGCGCGGACTTCGAGGAGTACGCCGACACCAAGGCCGGGTTGGAGGCTCGGGCCCGCACGCAGCGTGGCTGGATGGAGAAGGGCGTGCGGAACGCCCGCCGCAAGGCCACCGACAACGACAAGATCGGCCGCAAGTTCCGCAGCGAGTCCAGCGAGAAGCAGGCAGCCAAGGCCAAGCAGACCGAACGGCTGATCGAGCGGCTCGACGTGGTCGAGGAGCCCCGCAAGGAGTGGGAGCTGCGGATGGAGATCGCCGCCG
Organism: Micromonospora trifolii; assembly: GCF_022229005.1. Lineage (GTDB taxonomy): Bacteria > Actinomycetota > Actinomycetes > Mycobacteriales > Micromonosporaceae > Micromonospora > Micromonospora trifolii. The sequence continues at coordinate 12,224 of NZ_JAKKFD010000012.1, read as the reverse complement.
CGCCCCGCGCCGGCGCCGTCGGGGCCACGCTGCGCGGAGCCGTGGTACGCCGTGGTGGCTTCACCCTCGGCCCGATCGACCTCCAGATCGACTGGGCGGACCGGGTCGCGGTGACCGGGGCGAACGGTTCGGGCAAGTCCACACTGTTGGCCGCGCTGCTGGGCCGGCTGCCGCTGGACGCCGGCACCGCCTCGCTCGGACCGGGCGTGGTGGTCGGGGAGGTGGACCAGGCCCGCGGGCTGTTCCTCGGCGACGTACCGCTGATCGACGCGTTCGAGGCGGCAGTGCCCCACCTGTCGCCGGCGGACGCGCGGACCCTGCTGGCCAAGTTCGGCCTGCGGGCGGCGCACGTGCCCCGACCGGCGGCCACCCTCTCCCCCGGTGAGCGGACCCGGGCCGCGCTGGCCCTGCTCCAGGGCCGTGGGGTCAACCTGCTGGTGCTGGACGAGCCCACCAACCACCTGGACCTGCCCGCCATCGAGCAGCTCGAATCGGCGCTGGCCAGCTACCCCGGAACGCTGCTGCTGGTCACCCACGACCGGCGGATGCTGGCCGCCATCGAGACCAACAGGCGACTGCGGGTCGACGCCGGGCGGATCGCCGAGGATTGATCCGTGCCCGCGGGCCGGCGCGGGGTGAGAATGACGCCATGCTCAAGTGGGAGTACGCCCTGCTGGTCCGCCGCCGCCAGGCTGCGACAAACGACCTCGGCTGGGAGGTCGTCTTCGTCTGGTACGGCCCGGACGGCTCGATGGTCGACGTGACGCCGTACGGCGACACCTCGCTGGCCCACCTGAACCGGGCCGGTGACCAGGGCTGGGAGTTGGTCGCGATGAGCGAGGACCCGTCCCTGCCCGGCAACCACGAACTGCACCGCTACCACCTCAAGCGGCCGAAGCCCGCCGACCCGCCGCCCCGCCAGCGGATGCGCGGGGGCCGCCGCACCCTCTCGGGCTGACCTGCCCGTTCGGGGCTCGGCCGTGGGGAGCGGTGTCTCTTCGAGCGTGATGCGGGTGAGTCATCGTGATGCCTGTGTGGCATCAGGACGATTGCGGTCCTGCCCCGCATCCTGCGACACGCCCGCGGCCCGCCGCGCCCGAGCAGAGCGATGGACCTGGACGAGCGGGGCATACCGGGCGCGATTGCGGGTATCGCGCGGCGGGAGGTGGCCCGAATGGTCGCTTTGGCACAGACTCCGCCCTCGGCCGACCGGCTGCGGGCGATAGACGATTTCCTCGCGCAGGCATGGGCGGACCAGGTCCGCCACGATGATCGACTGCGGGACCTGGCGGTCGAGGTGCGGTTCGACCGCGGGGTGGCCCATCTGAGCGGCGACGTGGCCGAGCCCGCCCAGCTGCGGCTGGTGCGGGACCTGGTGGGGCAACTGGCCGGTGTCTACGGCGTCTGGTGCCGCGTCGGCATCGGCGGGCGGGCGCCAGTGGTGGTGGACCTCGGTTGTGGGCCGACCAAGCAGTGGTCGAGCAACCTGGGGCTGGACATCTACCCGGCGCCCGGCGTGAATGCCGTGGCGGACCTGTCCGGCTCGCTGCCGCTCGCCGACAACTCGGTGGACGTCCTCTTCGCGGTGCACATCCTGGAGCACCTGATCGACTTCCTGCCGCTGGTCGACGAGTGTCATCGGGTGCTCCGCCCCGGTGGGGTGCTGCACGTGATGAGCCCCTGGTGGGGGCATGTGAACGCGGTGGCCGACCCAACCCACGTCCGGCTGATGGACGTGCAGACGTTCAAGGGGATCTGCCAGCTCCGACCACCGGGCACCCCGCGCTGGTACCCGCTGCACGCGGGCTGCGACGGCGCCTCGATCTTCGCCGACCTGACCCCCCTCCCCCCGGACGCCGACCCGGCGCCCCAGACCCACCTGGCCCGTTTCTTCGACTAGCGGGGCTGGGTGGACTCGCGGAGTTCCAGACGGTAGGAGGCGCGGAGTTCCCGGGCTGGGGCGGCGCGATCGCCGTCCAGACGGTTGGCCAGCAGTTCGACGGCCAGGCGGGCGATCTGCTCCTTGTCCGGGGCGACGGTGGTCAGGGTCGGAATCGAGAAGCGGCCGTCCTCGATGTCGTCGAAGCCGACCACCGCCACATCCTCCGGCACCCGCAGGCCGGCCTCGTGCAGAGCGCGCAGGGCACCCAGGGCAAGCGTGTCGTTGAAGCAGAAGACGGCGTCGAGGCGTACGCCGGAGGTGAGCAGGCCGCGCATCGCGGCCGCGCCGTCGGCGCGGTGCCAGGCCGGCGCGGGCGCCACCAGGGTCTCGTCGTAGCCGAGCCCGGCGGCGAGCAGCGCGTCGCGGTAACCGGCCAGGCGCAGCCGGGCGCTGGCGCCCTCGTCGGTGCGCTGCGAGCCGATGGCCGCGATCCGGCGATGGCCGAGTTGGATCAGTTGACTGGTGATCTCCCGGGCCGCTGTCACGTTGTCGATCACCACTCGATCCGCCGGGCCATGATCGACCCGCTCGCCGAGCAGCACCATGGGAGTGCCGTCCAGGCCGGCCAGGTCCTCAGCGGTGAGCGCCAACGGGCTGAAGATGAGCCCGTCGATCAGGTGATCGGTGATGCCGGAGGCGACCACCCGTTCCTGCTCACGCCGACCGCCAGTCTGGTCGATCAGGACCGTCCAGCCGTAGGCGGCGGCGGCGGTGACCACGTAGCGGGCCAGTTCGGCGAAGTACGGGATGTCCAGTTCCGGGACGGCCAACGCGATCACGCCGGTGCGGCCCTTGCGGAGGTGGCGGGCGGAGAGGTTGGGCCGGTAGTTGAGCTCGGCGATCGCCTCTTCGACCCGGGCGCGGGTGTCCGGACGAACGTGCACGTAACCGTTGACGACGTTGGAGACGGTCTTCACCGACACCCCGGCCCGTTCGGCCACATCTTTGAGCCTTTGCCGCACTCCGAAACCTCCCCGGTGTAACACTCCGCACCCTACCGCCTCAGCAGCCCTTTACAACGTTGCCTACAACGTTGTAAAACGATGGACAGCGGGTGAACGGTGACCGCGCTCACCCGAGCATCGGCACGAAGAAAGGTGGCACCCCCTTGCGGACCGCGCAGCTGACGATCGACCCGGCCTTCTCCATCGGCCCGGCCGACCGACGCCTCTTCGGCTCCTTCGTCGAGCACATGGGGCGGTGCGTCTACGGCGGCATCTACGAGCCCGGCCACCCCACCGCCGACTCCCGCGGCCTGCGCCGCGACGTGTTGAACCTGACCCGTGAGCTGGGCGTCTCGGTCGTCCGCTACCCGGGCGGCAACTTCGTCTCCGGCTACCGATGGGAGGACGGGACCGGCCCGGTCGGCAACCGGCCCCGCCGGCTCGACCTGGCCTGGAAGACGATCGAGACCAACGCGTTCGGGCTGGATGAGTTCATGACATGGGCCGCCGAGGCCGATGTCGAGCCGATGATGGCGGTCAACCTCGGCACGCGGGGTGTCCAGGAGGCGCTGGACCTGCTGGAGTACGCCAACCACCCGGGCGGCACCGAGCTCTCCGACCTGCGGCGCAAGCACGGTGCCGAGGACCCGTACGGGGTGCGACTGTGGTGCCTGGGCAACGAGATGGACGGCCCGTGGCAGGTCGGCCACAAGACCGCCGACGAGTACGGCCGGGTCGCCGCCGAGGCCGCCCGCGCGATGAAGATGATCGACCCATCGATCAGCCTGATCGCCTGCGGCAGCTCCAACCGGCGGATGCCCACCTTCGCCTCCTGGGAGGCGACGGTGCTGGAGCACACCTACGAGCACGTCGACTACATCTCGGCGCACACCTACTACGACCCGTCCGACGGCGACCAGGCCAGCATCCTGGCCTCGGCCGTCGACATGGACAACTTCATCACCGAGGTCGTCGCGACCGCCGACCACGTGGCCGCCAAGCAGCGGCACAAGCGCAAGCTGAAGATCTCCTTCGACGAGTGGAACGTCTGGTACGAGTCCCGCCTCCAGGCCGACCTGGACCGGCGCGGCTGGGTCGAGGCTCCGGCGCTGATCGAGGACGACTTCACCGCCGTCGACGCGGTGGTCGTCGGCGACCTGCTGATCACCCTGCTGCGCCACGCGGACCGGGTCGGCGTGGCCGCCCAGGCGCAACTGGCAAACGTGATCGCGCCGATCCGCACCCGCAACGGCGGCCCCGCCTGGCGGCAGAGCATCTTCCACCCGTTCGCGCTGACCGCCCGGTACGCCCGGGGCACCGTGCTGCGCACCGACCCGGTGTCGCCGCGCTACGACACGAAGAAGTACGGGGACGTGCCGGTGCTCGACACCGTCGCCGTACACAACGAGGAGACCGGCGAGCTGACCGTCTTCGCGGTCAACCGGGACTCCACCGATCTCTCGCTGGAGATCGATCTGCGCGGCCTGCCGGGCATGTCCGGCCTGTCCTTCCAGAGCATCGCTGCGGGGTCCGACCCGACGGCGACGAACACCGAGGCCGACCCCGACCGGGTGACGCCGCGGGACCTGCCCACCCCCACCCCCGACGGCGGCAGGTGCGCAGTGCGCCTGCCCGCCGTGTCCTGGAGCGTGCTCCGCTTCGGCCCGGCCAACGCATAGGTGTCACACCGGTTCTGAGCAGGCACAATTCATTCCGTTCCCCCTCAAGGAGAGATAAAGCATGATCCAGAACGACATGAGCCGGCGACGCCTGCTCGGCCTCGGTCTCGGACTCGGCGCCGCAGCCTCGCTGACCCTCGCGGGCTGCGGTGGCGGCGATGACAGCGCCTCCGGCCCCGCCGCGGGCAACGGGGGCAAGGAGTACACCGGCCCCAAGGTGGACCTGAAGCTGTGGAACGGCTTCACCGGCGGTGACGGCGAGATCTTCAAGGCTCTGGTGAACCAGTTCAACACCGAGCACAAGAACATCGCCGTGTCGGTGGCCACGTACCAGTGGGAGGACTACTACAACAAGCTCCCCGGCGCGGCCTCCAGCGGCAACGGCCCGGACATCGCCGTCATGCACATGGACCAGCTCGCCACCTTCGCCGCCCGCGGCGTGATCACCGAGCTGGACGACGTGGCCAAGAACCTGGAGCTCGCCGAGGGCGACTTCGCCCCCACTGTGTGGAAGGGCGGGCTCTACAACAACAAGCGGTACGGCATTCCGCTGGACATGCACCCGTTGGGCTTCTACTACAACAAGACCGTCATGCAGAAGGCCGGCCTGGACCCGAACAAGCCGCCGACGACCAAGGACGACTACGTCGCCGCGCTGACCGAGCTGAAGAAGGCCGGCGTCCAGGGCTTCTGGGTCAGCCCGTTCCAGTTCACCGGCGGCATGACCTTCTACTCGCTGCTCAACCAGTGGGGCGCCACCCTGTTCGACGCGGACGTGGCCAAGGCCACCTTCAACTCGGACCCGGCGGTCGAGGCGTGCACGTGGCTGGTCGACATGATCAAGCAGGGCTTCTCGCCGGCCAACGTCGGTCAGGACGCCGACTACCTGTCGTTCAAGAGCGGCAAGAACGCCTTCACCTGGAACGGCATCTGGCAGATCAACGATCTGAAGAAGAGCCCCGAGGTGCAGTGGGGCGTCGCTCCGCTCCCGCAGATCGGCAGCAAGCCGGCCGCGTGGGCCAACTCGCACAACTTCACCATCGTCAAGCAGCGGGCCAACGACGCCAACAAGGTCTCCGGCGCCAAGGTCTTCATCAACTGGCTCAGCGAGCACTCACTGGACTGGGCGAAGGGCGGCCAGGTGCCGGCCCGTAAGGCCGTCCGCGAGGGCGCCGAGTTCAAGGCGCTGCCGGAGATCTCGTCGCTCGCCCCCGAGCTGGAGTACGCGGCGTTCCCGCCTGCGGCCCCGGGTCTGGGCGAGGTCATGACCACCTTCTACAACTCCTTCAACGAGGCCGCGCTGGGCAAGAAGTCGCCCAAGCAGGCGCTGGACGACGGTGTGGCCAAGGCCAACAAGCAGCTCGAGGACAACCGCAAGAAGTACGGGAGCTGATACCCCGTGGCGGACGTGATCGAGGTCGGGGCGGCGCGCGGTGACGCGCCGCCCCCGGCGGCCAACGCAGCCCGCCGGGCCGCCTCGGCGGGTCGGACCAGACGGGCGACGCCGTATCTGTTCCTCGCCCCCTACCTGGTCCTGTTCGGGGTGTTCGGCCTGCTGCCGATCATCCTCGGCCTCTGGCTGAGCGTGCACCAGTGGGACTTCCAGCTGCCCAACCGTCCGTTCGTCGGGTTCGACAACTACAAGCAGCTCTTCTCCAGCGACTCCGCCGTCTACGGCGACTGGTGGCAGAGCATCCGGGCCACCGCGATCTTCACGGTGCTGTCGGTGCCGCTGCTGGTGGTCGTACCGCTGGGGTTGGCACTGCTACTCAACCGCTCCTTCCCGGGCCGGACGTTCTTCCGGGCGATCTACTTCGCGCCGTACGTGCTGGGTGTCGCGGTGATCGGCCTGCTCTGGCGATTCCTGCTCGACGCCAACCTGGGCCTGGTCAACCGGCTCCTCGGCGCGGTCGGGTTGCCGTCGGACACCCCCTGGGTGACGAACATGCCGTGGGCGTGGATCTCGCTGGTCGGGGTGACCGTCTGGTGGACCTCCGGCTTCAACGCGGTGATCTACCTGGCCGGCCTCCAGGACATCTCGCCGGAGCTGTACGAGGCGGCCCGCATGGACGGCGCGAACGCGTGGCAGCGGTTCCGGAACGTCACGCTGCCCGGGCTGCGCCCGGTGCTGCTCTTCGTGATCACGACGACCGTGCTCGCCTCGGCGAACATGTTCGGCCAGTCGTTCCTGATCACCCAGGGCACACCCGGCACGGAGACCCGCACTGTGGTGTGGTTCATCGTCGAGGAGGGCCTGCGGAACAACAACGCCGGTCGTGCCGCCGCGATGAGCATCGTGTTCGCCCTGCTGCTGGCGGTCGTGAGCATCGCCAACTTCCGCCTCTTCCGCTACAAGGAAGACTGAGGGGACCGCCATGACGACGCCCACGCCGACCACCGACGGCTCCGCACCGGGGCTGCGCCGGGTCGGGCTCTACGCCACTCTGGTCGCCCTGGCCCTGATCTTCCTGGTCCCGCTGGTGTGGATGGTCATCACCTCGCTGAAGACCTACACCGCCGCCCAGCAGATCCCACCGAGCTGGCTGCCGAACCCGCTGGCCGGTTACGGCTACGAACAGATCCTCAACAACTCGGCCAACCCGGTGCTGCGCTGGTTCCTCAACAGCATGCTGGCCGCCACGCTGCACTCGGCGTTGGTGCTGGTGACCGCCTCGATGGCCGCGTACTCCCTGGCCCGGTTGAAGTTCCGGGGGCGCGGGGTGACCTTCGCACTGATCGTCGGGACGCTGTTCATCCCGCCGACCTCGCTGATCATTCCGAACTTCCTGATCGTCGACCAGCTCAACTGGATCGACACCCTCACCGTGGTCGTGGTGCCCGGCGCGGCCAGCGCGTTCGGCGTGTTCTTCCTGCGGCAATTCTTCCTCTCGCTCCCGAACGAGCTGGAAGAGGCCGCCACGCTCGACGGCGCCAACCAGTGGCAGATCTTCTACAAGGTGGTGCTGCCGTTGTCCAGGCCGGCGCTGGCCACCCTGGCCGTGCTGTCGTTCCTCACCAACTGGAACGACTTCCTCTGGCCGATCTTCGTGCTGTTCAGCCCGGAGCAGCTCACCCTGCCGCCGGGCCTGGGCCTGCTCCAGGGCTCGTACGTCACCGACTACCCGGTGATCATGGCGGGCGCGGTGCTGGCCAGTCTGCCGGTGCTGATCCTCTTCGTGCTGGCCCAGCGGCACATCATCCAGGGTGTCTCCCGCAGCGGTCTGAAGGGATGACGCGTACGACCGCCCGGCGACGTGACGCGGCGGCGATCGTTCTCGCCGCCGCGTTGCTCGTTGCGGGCTGCTCCGACGACACCGCACCCACCCCCACAACGAGCAGCGGGAGCGACTCCAGCGTGTTCACCAACCCTGTCGTGAAGACCGATGCCCCAGACCCCCAGGCGATCCAGGTGGGCGACACCTGGTACCTGTTCCACACCAACTCCGGCGGCCGCAACGTCCCGGTGCTCACCTCGACCGACCTGGTCGACTGGGCCGAGGTCGGGGACGCCCTGCCGACGCTGCCGGACTGGGCGGACGCCGGCAAGACCTGGGCGCCCGAGGCGATCCAGCTCGCCCCGGACAGGTTCCTGCTCTACTACACGGTCGCCGGCCGGAAGTCCGGGCGGCAGTGCGTCGGGCGGGCGGTGGCCAGCGCGCCGCAGGGGCCGTACTCCGACGATGCGGCCGGCCCGCTGATCTGCCAGGCCGACCTGGGCGGGGCGATCGACGCCAGCCCGTACCGGGACACCGACGGCAGCCTGTGGTTGCTGTGGAAGAACGACGGCAACGCAATCGGGGTGGACACCTGGCTCTGGTCGCAGCGCCTCGCCGACGACGGCCTGACCCTCATCGGCGAGCCGACGAAGCTGCTGAAGCAGACCGAGCCGTGGGAGGGCACCCTGATCGAGGGGCCGTTCTTCCACAGTCAGGACGGTCGGCTGCTGCTCTTCTTCGCCGCCAACGCGTACGACCGGGCGGAGTACGCCGAGGGCTACGCGGTCTGCGAGAGCCCGACCGGCCCGTGTGTGAAGGCAGGCGAGAACCCGATCCTGAAGGGCAACGAGGCCGCCTCGGGCCCCGGCCACGCGTCGATGGTGGTCAAGGACGGACGGACCTGGCTGCTGTACCACGCCTGGCCGCCCGGCCAGGAGGGCAGCACCGACCCGGGTCGGCAGGTGTGGCTCGACGAGGTGACCTGGGTCGACGGCAAGCCGGTCCTCAAGGGCCCGACGGCCGCACCGCAACCGCGGCCCTGAACTGGTAGTGCGGAAGGGCCCCGAGGTTGGGCCCTTCCGCACGTGTCGGTCAGGCGGTCGGCTCGCGCGGGGCCGGGGCAACCGCCGGCTCGTGCTGGGCCAGCCGGTTGCGGCGGTGGCCGTAGCCGAAGTAGATGACCGCGCCGAGCAGCATCCAGGCCAGAAACCGCAGCCAGGTCTCCACCGACAGGTTGAGCATCAGGTAGAAGCAGGCCAGCGCCGAGACGATCGGCAGCACCGGTGAGAACGGCACCCGGAACGGCCGCTCCAGGTCGGGCCGCTTGCGACGCAGGATCGGCACCGCCACCGACACCAGGACGAACGCGCAGAGCGCACCGATGCTGACCAGGTCGGCCAGCGCGGACAGCGGCAGGAAGCCGGCCAGCAGCGCGACCGCCACCGTCATGATCGCCGAGATCCGGTACGGGGTACCCCAGCGCGGGTGCACCTTCGCGATCGAGGGCGGGATAAGCCCGTCCCGGGCGATGGCGAAGCCGATCCGGCCCATCGCCACCAGGTCGACCAGGATGACGCTGGTCAGGCCCGCGACCGCGGCGATGGAGACCAGCACGGCCGCCCAGCCCGCGCCGACCGACTCGAAGGCCGACGCGATCGGGGCGCCCCGGTCGATCTCGGTGTACGGCACCATCCCGACCACCACCAGCGAGACACCGATGTAGAGCACCGTGGAGATCAGCAGCGTGCCGAGCAGACCCAGGGTGAGGTCCCGCTTGGGCTTCTTCGTCTCCTCACCCAGGTTGGCCACGGCCTCGAAGCCGGTGTACGCGAAGAAGACCACGGCGGCGGCGCTGAGCACCCCCACGAAGCCGAATACCGAAGGCTCCAGCCCGAAGAGCGCCTGCGTGACCGGCTGCTTGATGCCGTCGTCGCCGCTCCCGGCGGGCTCGGCCGGCGGGATGAACGGGGTGAGGTTGGCGGCCTTGACGAAGAACAGCCCGGCGACCACCACGAAGACGCAGATGGCCACCTTGACCAGCACCAGCAGGTTGGTGATCCGGGCGGATTCCCGGATACCGACGATCGCCACGACACCGAGGATCAGCACGATGGCGATGGCGCCCACGTTGACAGTGCTGCCCTCCTCGCCGAACCAGCGGGTCGGCAGGTCGAGCAGTTCGGCGAGGTAGCCGGACCAGCCTCGGGCCACCACGGCGGCGCCGAGCGCGAACTCCAGCAGCAGGTCCCAGCCGATGATCCAGGCGACGATCTCGCCCATCGTGGCGTACGCGTAGGTGTAGGCGCTGCCGGCGGTCGGCACGCTGGAGGCCAGCTCGGCGTAGCAGAGGGCGGCCAGCAGGGCGACCACGCCGGCGATGGCGAAGGAAATCACCACGCCGGGCCCGGCGCTGTCCCGGGCCTCGATCCCGGTGAGGGTGAAGATGCCGGTGCCGATCACGATGCCGATGCCGAAGCCGGTGAGGTCGACAGCGCCGAGCCGCCTCTTCAGCCCCAGCTGGCCGTCGCTGCCGTCCGCCTCACCTTGGGCTATCACGTCCTTGATTGGTTTTGTGCGCAGCACGGACACCCGGTCACCCCTCCCACCGTGCGACCACCTCCGTGGCGGCCGGTGACCGGCGTTGCTACCCAGCGGCGCGATTGGTCAACCACGAACTCTTGCGGCGACGGCCAGATTGTGAAAATTTCCTACCAGCAACGCGGACATCGACGGCGAATCTTGCCGCCCACCGCGCGAACCATCCGGGAGCCCCAACGAAGGGACACACCGCATGAAAGCCACCCGACTCGGAGTCGCCGGGCTGGTCGCAGCCCTGCTCGGCGCGTTCGTCAGCGCAACCCCCGCGAGCGCCGCACCCAGCGCGGCCGACACCACCACCACTGCCACCTGTGGCACGGACCCGGCCACCCCGAAGCGGCAGTTCCGGGCCATGTGGATCTCGTCCGTGGTCAACATCGACTGGCCCAGCAAGGCGTCCCAGACCAACCCGGACCGGATCGCGGCCCAGCAGGCCGAGTACCGCGAACTGCTCGACCTGGCCGAGCGACTGCACCACAACGCCGTCGTGGTGCAGGTCCGGCCCACCGCCGACGCGCTCTGGCCCTCACCGTACGAGCCCTGGTCGGAGTACCTGACCGGGGTACGCGGCCAGGACCCGGGCTGGGACCCACTGGCCTTCCTGGTCGACGAGTCGCACAAGCGGAACCTGGAGTTCCACGCCTGGTTCAACCCGTACCGCGTCTCCATGCCCGCCCCCGGCGGCGCCGGCGCGGACCTGACCCAGCTCGCCCCCGGCCACCCGGCCCAGCAGCACCCCGACTGGACCTTCGCCTACCCGCCGGCCGGCGTGGCCGGCAGCCGGCTCTACTACAACCCCGGCATTCCCGAGGTCCGCGAGTTCGTCCAGACCGCCATGATGGACGCCGTCCAGCGGTACGACATCGACGGCGTCCACTTCGACGACTACTTCTACCCCTACCCCAGCGGTACGTACCAGGTGCCGGACGACGCGACCTTCGCGGCGCACAACCGGGGCTTCACCGACCGGGCCGACTGGCGGCGGGACAACATCAACCTGCTGATCCAGGAGATGAACGGCAAGATCAAGGCGGCGAAGCCGTGGGTGAAGTTCGGCGTCAGCCCGTTCGGCATCTGGCGCAACAAGACCGTCGACCCGCTCGGCTCGGACACCACAGGCAGCCAGTCGTACGACATCATCTCCGCCGACACCCGCAAGTGGATCAAGCAGGAGTGGATCGACTACGTGGTGCCCCAGCTCTACTGGTACATCGGCCAGTACCCGGCCGCCGACTACGCGCGCCTCGTGCCGTGGTGGGCCGAGACGGTGCGCGGCACCCGCGTGCAGCTCTACATCGGCCAGGCCGACTACAAGAGCGGCGACCCGGCGTACGGGCCGTACTGGCAGAACCCGCGTGAGCTGTCCGACCACCTGACGCTCAACCGGTCGTACCCGGAGGTGCAGGGCAACGTGCACTTCTCCGCGGTGCAGGTGCGGGCCAACCGCCTCGGTGCCACCGACATCTACGCGGGCGAGCACTACTCACGCCCGGCGCTGGTGCCGGCCATGCCTCACCTGCCGGCCCGGCCGCTGCTCTTCCCGGTGGTCAGCAAGGCGACCCGGCAAGCCGACGGGGTCCGGCTCACCTGGCGGCAGCCCGCCGACGGCGTCGGTCCGCTCGGCACCGCCACCTCGTACGCGATCTACCGGTTCGACGGCACCACGCTGCCCGGCCGGTGCGCCACGGCCGACGCCGCGCATCTGGTCGACACCGTCCGGGCCACGCCCGGCAACGTCCAGTCCTGGGTGGACGCCTCGGCCGAGCCGGGCCGGCGCTACACCTACCAGCTGACCGCCCTGGACCGGTCGGCCAACGAGAGCCCTTCGAGCCCGCCGGCATTCGTC
>NZ_JAKKFD010000011.1 GCF_022229005.1 Micromonospora trifolii | reverse complement strand
GTCGCACCCAGTTCGCCGACCACCCGATGCCGAGCGACTGGCCCGACTACCCCGACCACCGTCGCGTCGCCGGTTACCTCGCCGACTTCGCCGAGCGTTTCGGGCTGGCCGACACCATCCGGCTGCGCCACACCGTCGAGCGGGTCACCCAGCATCCGGGCGGCACCTGGACGGTGGCCGCCAGCGGCCCGAGCGGCCCGGTCGAGGTCACCGTCGACGCCGTTGTCGTCGCCAACGGGCACAACCGGGTGCCCCGGCTGCCCGACCCCGGCTACCCCGGCGCCTGCACCGCCGAGCAGATCCACAGCCACGACTACCGGGGCCCGGAGCAGTTGGCCGGCAGACGGGTCCTGGTCGTCGGTGGCGGGAACTCCGCGATGGACATCGCCGTCGACGCGTCGTACGCCGCCACCCGCACCCTGCTGTCGCTGCGTCGAGGCGTCTGGGTGGTGCCGAAGTACCTGCTGGGACGCCCCTCGGACACCCTGAACGGGGCGTTGGCCCGCCGGCTGCCGTGGCGCCTGCGCCAACGCATCAGCCAGACGATGCTCAGCGCCACCGTCGGCAACCCCGACCGATACGGGTTGCCCGCACCGACGCACGGCTTCCTCCAGGACCATCCGACGCTCTCCGACGGGTTGCTGTCGCGGCTGACCCACGGTGACGTCGAGGCCCGACCCGGCGTCGCCGCCCTCGACGGCGACCGGGTGGAGTTCACCGACGGGCGCAGCGACAGCGTCGATCTGATCATCTGGTGCACCGGCTACCGGGTGGACGTCCCGTTCCTCGACCCCGCGCTGCTCGCCGGCGGCGCCGACACCCTGCCGTTGTACCGGCACGTGTTCCACCCCGACGCCCCCGGGCTGAGCTTCGTCGGGTTGATGCAGTCCACCGGTTCCGCGTTTCCCCTGGTCGAGGCACAGGCCAAGCTGATCGCGGCGCACCTCGCCGGCCGGTACGCGCTGCCGGACCCGGACCGACAGCGTGCCGTCTGCCGGGCCGAACTGCGGGCCGCGACCGCCCGCTGGGGTCAGCGCCGACCGGCGATGCGGGTGGACTTCGACGTCTACCTGGCCGAGCTGGCCCGGGAGTTGACCGCCGGGACGCGCCGCGCCCGCTCCGGCACGGCGCCCTCGGCGGGGGCACCCCGGTGAGCGGCCGAACACTTGCCGGTCGGCGGGTGCTGGTCACCGGGGCGAGCGGGACCTTCGGCCGCCACCTCGGCGCCGCGCTGGGCGCGGCCGGCGCCCGGGTGGTGGGGCTCGACCTGCACGCCCGCCCCGACGACGACGTGCCGGTGCTGGGCTGCGACCTGACCGACCCGGACGCCGTGCCGGCGGCGGTGCGGGCCGCCGTCGACCGGCTCGGCGGGCTCGACCTGCTGATCAACAACGCCGGGGTCGGTGGTCCCGCGCCGGCCGAGTTGCCGCCCGACGAGGTGGTCCGCCGGCAACTGGAGGTCAACCTGCTCGCGGCCTGGCGCACCACCGCCGCCGCGCTGCCCCCACTGCTCACCGCACGCGGACGGGTGATCTTCGTGGCCAGCCGGATGGCGGTGCTGCCCCTCCCGCTCGCCGCCGCCTACGGGGTGAGCAAACGGGCACTGGTCGCCTACGCCGACGCGCTGCGCCACGAGGTGGGCACGCACGTCGGGGTGAGCGTCGTCTACCCCAGCATGGTCGCCTCACCGATCCACGACAGCACCGCCGAGGCCGGGTTGTCCCTGCGGGGGGTGTCCCGGCCCGAGCCCGTCGAAGGGGTGGTCACGGCGATCCTGCGGACCGCCACCGCCCGGCGGGCGCCCCGCGACGTGGCCACCACGGCACGCGGCCGGTTGGAGATGGCCGTCGGCCGGCACGCGCCCGCGCTGGCCGACCGGCTGGTGCGCCGTACCCTCGCCGCCCGGCTCGCCGCCGGTGACCTGGACGCCGCGCCGCTGGCCGCCGGGATGCTCGACCGCCACCGCCACCGCGGACGCTGACCGCCTGGGTCAGGGCGTGGCGACGGCCGCGCGCGAGCGGTCGGCGGCGATGCGCACGGCCAGCGCCGCGAGCGCAGTGCCGGTCACCCACCTCTGCACCCGCAGCCACACCGGCCGGCGGGCGAAGAACCCGGCCAGCGCGCCGGCGCTGAGCACTATCAGCGCGTTCACGCTCAGCGCCACGGCGATCTGGGTCAGACCGAGCAGCAGGCTCTGTGTGGCCAGGTGCCCCCGCGTGGGGTCGATGAACTGCGGTAGCAGCGACACGTAGAGGATCGCGATCTTCGGGTTCAGCAGGTTGGTGACCAGGCCCATGGTGAACAGCCGCCGAGGCGGGTCCGGCGGCAGCGGCGCGGGCCGGAACGGCGAGTGCCCACCCGGACGCAGCGTCCGCCACGCCAGCCAGAGCAGGTAGCCGGCGCCGGCCAGCTTCACCACCGCGTACAGCGTCGGCACCAGGACGAAGACGGTGGCCAGGCCGGCGACCGCCGCCGTCAGGTAGACGCCGAAGCCGGCGGCCACCCCGAGCAGTGAGACCAGCCCGGCCCGGCGGCCCTGCGCCACCGAGCGGGACACCAGGTAGACCATGTTCGGGCCGGGCGTGAGCACCAGCCCCAACGCCACCAACGCGATGCCCAGCAGTGCACCAGTACTCACCACGACGTTCCCCCCGTCCGATGGATCCCCCACCGACCGTAATCGGGTTGAACATCCCCACCCAGGGCCACCTGACGAGCCGTGGCCTGCGATCCCGGGTGATCCATTCACGTTCGACGCCACCCGGCAGCACCGAGGCGGGAATGCTCACCGTGGCGGGCGCGCTGACCCCTGGCGAGTGCGTGTCGCCGGCCGGAGGCGTCGCGTTACGGTGGCCAGGGAGGTGCCGCACGGTGACCGAGGCGTGGGAAGCGTCAGTGGAGGCGAAGATCCAGGATGCCGTCCAGCGCGGCGAGTTCGACGACCTGCCCGGCATGGGCAAACCGATCCCCGGTCGGGGCGCGCCGTACGACGAGGCGTGGTGGATCAAGAGCTTCCTGGAGCGCGAGGCGCTCCCCAGTGACCTGCTCCTGCCCACGTCGCTGCAACTGCGCCGACGCATCGAGCAGGTCCCCGACGAGGTCCGCGACCTGCCCACCGAACAGTCCGTCCGCGACTTCGTCGGGCAGTTGAACGCGCAGATCGTGGCGTGGCTGCGCTTCCCCGACGACGGCCCCCGGGTCGCGGTGCGCCCGGTGAACACCGAGGACGTGGTCCGCCGCTGGCGCGCCGAACGTACCCGCGCCAAGGTCACCTCGACAGTCACTGAACCGGCGGCCGTCGGGACGCCGTCGCGCCGTCGCCGCCGCAGCTGGTGGCCGCTGTGGCGCCGCCGTCGGGGCTGACCCCCGGGGCACTGCCACGGCAGACTGTGCCGATGCTGATCGAATCGCGGACGCCCGGTACGCCCTCGACGCCGGGCGTCACCCTGCGTCAGTGGTGCGCCGACGACCTGGACGAGCTGGTGCGGGCCTACCAGGATCCGGTCCTGCGCCGCTGGACCAGCGCTCCGGTGACCACCGCCGCCGAAGCCCGGCGGTGGTTGCAAGGCGCACGGCGCGACTGGGCCGACGGCCGGCGGTACACCTTCGCCGTCCTCGAAGAGCAGGCCGACGGCGCCCGGCTGGTGGGCAACGTGGTGCTCAAGGGGGTCACGCCGGCGCGCCCAGCCCCTGAGGTGGGCTACTGGACGGCGTCGTGGGCACGCGGCCGCGGCGTCGCCCCGCGCGCGGTCACCGCGCTGAGCCGCTGGGCGTTCGACAGGTTCCCCGAGGTGGCCCGTCTCGACCTGCTGCACCAGGTGGACAACATGGCGTCCTGCCGGGTGGCGCAGAAGTGCGGCTTCGTGTTCCAGGAGACCCTGCCGGCCCGGCCGCCCTTCCCGCTCGACGGTCACCGCCACACGCTCGACGCCGGCTAGCCGGGCAGCACGCTGGACACCTCCCGTACCTGGTGCGAACGGATCCGAACAGGTCCGAACGCCTGCTCCCGGCCCCGACGCCGCGAACGCGGATACGGTCTGGGCCGAGCGCCCAGACGACCGCCGGCGCGGGAGGGACGGGCGAGGTGACCGAGCGCGCCGCGACGTACGCCGAGGTGTTCGCGGTGCGCGAGTACCGTCACCTGTTCGGCGCGTACCTGCTGTCCCTGGCCGGCGACCAGCTCACGGCCGTGACAGTGGCGTACCTCGTCTTCAGCGAGACCGGCTCGGCCGCGCTGGCGGCGGCCGCCTACGCCAGTTCGTACCTGGCCTGGCTCACCGGCGGACCGCTGCTGTCCGGTCTGGCCGACCGGTTCCCCAGGCGAAGCGTGATGATCGCCTGCGACCTCGGACGTGCGGCGCTCATCCCGCTGGCGGCGCTGCCGGACCTTCCCGCGCCAGCCCTGGTGGTGCTGCTCTTCGTGGTCAACCTGATGCGACCACCGTTCGTGGCGGCGCGGGCGGCGTTGATGCCGGAAGTGCTCGACGGCGACCGCTACGCCGTGGCCAACGGCGTGGACAACATCTGCGCCCAGGTCGTGCAGGTGGTCGGCTTCGCCGTCGGGGGGAGTCTGGTGGCGCTGCTGTCGCTGCGCGGTGCCCTGCTGGTGGATGCCGGCACGTTTCTGGTGTCGGCGCTTCTGATCGGAATCGGCGTGCGTTCCCGCCCCGCGCCTCGACAGCAGTCGAACCCGACCGGCCAGGGCCGGGCTGTCGGTCTGCGGGTGATCTTCGGCGATTCCCGGCTGCGGTCCTACGTTCTCGTCCTCTGGATGGCCAGCGCCTTCACCTACGCAGCCGAGGGGTTGATGGCACCGCTGGCCCGGCAGTACGGCGGCGGCGCCGGCACCGTCGGACTGTTGCTGGCGGCGGCGCCGTTGGGGATGTCCATCGGCGGGGTCGCGCTCACCCGCTTCTGTCCACCGGCGGCCCGAGCACGGCTCATCCTGCCGCTGGCCGCGATGTCGGCCGGGGTACTGACGGTGGCGTGGCTCGTCCCTCCGTTGTGGATGATGCTTGTGCTGTTGGTGCTTGCCGGTGCCGCGAGCGCCTTCGCCATCCCCCTGAACGCATTGTTCGGCCGGGCGGTGCCGACGCGGTACCGGGGGCGCGCGTTCGGCGTGGCCATCACCGGCCTCAGTGGGCTACAGGGGACGGCGATGGTCCTCGCGGGTCTGGCCGCCGACCGGTGGCCGGCCACCACGGTGATCGGGTTCAGCGGATTGTCGGGAGCGATGGCGGTTCTCGCCGTCGTGCCGTTGTGGCCACGGCGACCCGACCTCGCACCTGCGACGTTCGAGACTGCTGTCGAACAAGCCCGAACGACTCCGAACGCCGACACCCCTACCGCCGAAGCAGGCCGTGGCCGAGGCTGAGGTCAGCTGGCGGGCACGGGGGCCGTCACCGAGGGGAGAGGAGACGGGCATGCGCAGCGTTCGCAACCGCGGCATCAGCTGGACCTGACCCTGACGCTCCAATCGGGTGGTCGCCCGGGGGCAGGCGACCACCCGGCCCCTCGACGCTGGTGCGAGTCAGTCGACTGCGGCCTGCCAGTTCCAGGAGGTGCGCCTCGCCCGGCCGGGAAGCTCACCGCGGCCGGTCATCCAGAGCAGCACCTCGGGCGCCGCCCCGGGCGGGGCGTCCGGGAAGAGTCGCCGCAGCACCAGCGCGCTCAGGCGCTGCGGCGGCTGCCACGGCACGCCGAGACCAACTGTGATGTCGTGGGTGTGCAGCAGAGTCTCGGCCACGCCCATGGCGGCGAAGCCGGCCGGATCGCACGGACCGAAGTGCCAGGCCCGCGCGTCCGCTGGGGCGGCCTCGACGGCGGCGGCGAGCAGACCGGCGCAGGCCCGCACCACTGTGAGCACCTGCGTCGGGCTCGCGTCGGGGGAGACCCGCAGGTCGTACGGCAGATAGCCGTCATCCGGGCGGCCGGTGACCTGGCCCGCGTACGCGAGGAGGTCGTGCGCGATGTGCGCCGCTGTGGTCCAGCAGCTCCAGGTCAGCGAGCCGGCCGGCACCGACCAGTCGCGATCCCGGTGTGGCAGCAGCACCCGGGTCGTCTCGTCGGCTGCCTCCCGCAGGTCGGCGCCGGTCACCGCCGACATACGCCAACCCTCCGGACAGCGCCGGGCGTGGGATTCGCGTCGCGGGTAAAGACAGTCGAGGCGTGCAAGAATCCATCCTCGCACATGGGGGGAGGCGAGCGGAGTGTTGCCCAACCTGGTGGTGGACACGACGGTGCTGCCCCCGGCGGACCGGTTCGCGTTCTGGTATGCCCTGGTCGCTCAGGAGACCGCGCCCGCCCACATCAGCAGCGGCCACCTGGACAACTTCGTGGCCTACGCGCAGGCCATCGATCTCGGCCGCATTCGGATGACCTCGCTGCGCTACCCGTCGCTGGACTCGGTCCGGCCCACCACACTGGTCCGGCGAGCCGAGGGGGACGTGTATCAACTCGCCCTACCACTGACGGGTCGCAGCACCCTGATCCAGGACCGCACCGAGTCCACGCTGGAGGCTGGGGCCCACTTCACGCTCCTGGACACCGCGCGGCCGCACGTCGCCCGGCACCGCGCGGACGGTCCCGGTCCCGCCACCACGATCACCGTGCAGATACCGCACTCGGCGCTGCCCCTGGCCCCGGACCGGCTCCGCCGCCTGCTGGCCACACCGATGCCGTCGCACCTCGGCGTCGGCGGATTGTTGGCCCACCACCTGCGCAGCATCGCGGCGCACCCGGAGCAGTTCGAGCCGGCCCAGGCCGAGATCCTGGGCGGGGTGGCGGTGGACCTGCTCACTGCCGCGCTCGCCCAGTACCTCGACATCGAGGACACTTTGTCACCGGAGGCGCGGCACACCGCGCTGCGGGCGCGGGTCGTCGACTTCATCGACCGCCACCTCGACAGTGACGAGCTCAGCCCTCGCAGCGTCGCCGCCGCTCACCACATCTCGCTGCGCTCGCTGCACCGCCTGTTCGAGGCGGAGGCGACCACGGTCGCCGAACTCATCCGCGCCAAGCGCCTGGAGCAGTGCCGGCGCGATCTCGGTAACCCTCTGCTGCGGCAGCCGATCCAGGTCATAGCCGCCCGTTGGGGTTTCCCGGACAAGGCCCACTTCAGCCGCCTCTTCCGTGCCCACTACGGACGTTCGCCGCAGGAATACCGCACGGGCGTCGCTCGCCAGGACCGGTGACCGGCCCGACCGACCGCTACCGCCGGCGGTCGGTCGGATCGTCCTCGACGAAGTCACGGACCGCGGCGCGGATGCTCTCGCCGTACGGGTCGTCGGGTAGCCGCACCAGGTGTTCGCGCGCCCGCGCGAGGTGCTCGCGGGCCGGGCCGACGTTGCCCAGGCGTCGGTGGCAGTCGGCCAGGTTGAGGTACAGCGACGGCAGGAACGCCTGGACCTGGAGTGAGGACAGATACCGCTGGGCGCGTTCGTCGGTCAGGTCGGACACTGCGGCCAGGGCACGTTCGTCCCAGGCCAGCTCCGCCTCGGTGGTGTCCTGCAGATCGGCGAGGTAGTGCGCCAGGGTGCAGCGGTGCAGGGCGTCACCGGTGGGGCCGAGTTCGTCCCACAAGGCGGTGAGCAGTTCACGGGCCTGGGCAGGTGCGCCGCTCTGGCCGAGCTGCACGGCTTCGATGATGCGGGTCATTGTCGGGTCGGCGGTCGCTTGGTCGGTCATGTCGCCGATGATCGGGCCTCAACCCGGTCGAGAGTCAAATCCGTCCCGCGTCTAAAAATTACAAAGCTCTGCTCAGATCTTGCATTCCACTGTCGAATTTCCCTAGGCTGCCGTGGTGAGCGAACATTCGCTGGTCGAAGCGAGAGATCTGACGAAGGTCTATCCGGCGCGCGGGTCCACTGCGGAGTTCCGCGCGGTGGACGGCATCGACTTCGCGCTTGAGCGGGGGGAGTCGTTCGGGCTCCTCGGCCCCAACGGCGCCGGCAAGTCCACCACCATGCGGATGATCGCCGCCACGTCGCCGATCAGCGGCGGCAGCCTGCGCGTGCTGGGCATGGACCCGATGAGACAGGGGCCGGAGATCCGGGCCCGGCTGGGCGTCGTCACGCAGGACGACTACCTGGACAACGAACTCACCGTGCGGGAGAACCTGCACATCTACGGGCGATACTTCGGCCTGTCGCGGGCCGTGATCCGGGACCGCGCGACCCGACTGCTCGACTTCGCCCAGCTTCAGGAGAAGGCCGGCGACCAGGTCGAGACGCTCTCCGGCGGCATGCGGCGGCGACTGACCATCGCCCGCTCCCTGATCAACGAACCGGACATCCTGCTGCTCGACGAGCCAACCACGGGCCTCGACCCGCAGGCCCGACACATCCTGTGGGACCGGCTCTTCCAGCTCAAACAGCAGGGCGTCACCCTCATCCTCACCACGCACTACATGGACGAGGCCGAGCAGCTCTGTGACCGGATCATCGTGGTCGACCACGGCCGCATCGTCGCGCAGGGCTCACCCCAGGAACTGATCACGAGGTACGCCACGCGGGAGGTTCTCGAACTCCGCTTCCGCCTCGACGAACGCGACACCGCGGCGGAGAAACTGCGCACGTCGGGGCTGGCCACCGGCGGCAACGACGCCGAGGGCCGCGTCGAACTGCTCCCCGACCGGGTGCTCGTCTACGCCGCCGACGGCGAGGCGGCCCTCGCCACCGTGCACGCCATGTCGCTCACGCCGCTCACCGCACTGGTCCGTCGCGCGACGTTGGAGGACGTGTTCCTCAAGCTCACCGGCCGATCGCTCATCGAGTAGCAGGAGAGCTCACTGGTGTTACGTGTATTCAGGTACTGGTTGACGCGCTACCGGCGTACCTGGCGGGGCTCGATCGTGATCAACGTGCTGAACCCGTTGCTGTTCCTCATCGGCATCGGCGCCGGGCTGGGCGCGCTGGTCGACGACAACGCACCCGCCCAGATCGCCGGCGTCTCCTACGCGGCGTTCTTCGCCCCGGGCATGCTGGCCGCCGCCGCGATGCAGAACGCGTTCCTGGAAGGGGCCGGGGGGGTCGCCCGCGCTGCCGGCTTCGGGGCGTACCGCAGTGCCACACCGACGCCGCTGAGGCCGGAGCAGCTCGCCGCCGGGCACCTGCTCTTCATCACCTTCCGGGTGCTCATCGCCAGCGGCGCCTTCATCGTGGTGATGGCGGCGTTCGGGTTGATCGGGGGATGGTGGGCCCTCGGCGCCCTGCTCGGCGCGACGCTGACCGGGGTCGCGTTCGCGGCACCCGCCGCCGCGTGGGCGGTCGGTGTCCGCAAGCTGCGCCACATCGACACGGTGTTCCGCTTCGTCATCATGCCGCTCTACATGTTCTCCGGCACGTTCTTCGCGGTCTCACAGCTACCCGAGTGGATCCGGCCGGTGTCCTACCTGCTGCCCCTGTGGCACGGGGTGGAGCTGTGCCGCACGCTCAGCCTCGGCACGGCGACGATCACCGGCAGCTCCGTGCACATCGGCTACCTGCTGGCACTCGCGATCGGCGGCTTCCTGCTCGCTCGGGTCACCTACCGCCGACGGTTGCACCCGTGACGGCCCACGCCCAGAGCCCCGTGGAGGCACCATGACCACCGTCGCCGTACCCGCCTGGACCAGACGCCGGGCCCTGGCGCTCATCGAACGCAACTTCATGATCTACCGCCGGTCGGTCACGCCGCTGCTCAACGCGCTCGTCGAGCCGATCCTGTACCTGCTGTCGATCGGCGTCGGCGTCGGGATGCTCGTCGGCACGGTCCCCGGCGTCGAAGTCCCGTACGCCGCCTACGTTGCCCCGGCGATCCTGGCGACCACGGCGATGAACACGGCGTTCAACCAGACGAGCTTCGGTGTGTTCATCCGGATGAGGATCGAGAAGACCTACGAGGCGATCCTCCCGACACCGCTCTCCGTCACCGACATCGCCGTCGGCGAGGTGACCAGCGCGATGATCAACGGGCTGCTGACGTCGATCGGATTCCTCACCCTCATGGCCGTCGGTGGGCTGGTCACCTCGGCCTGGGTGCTGCTGGCCCTACCGGCGTCGCTGCTGATCTCGTACGCGTTCGCCGCCGGCGGGCTGGCCGTCACCACGTACCTGCGCGACTTCCCCGACTTCCAGTACATCCAGCTGTTCATGCTGCCGATGTACCTGTTCGCGACGACGTTCTACCCCCTGTCGGTCTACCCGGAGGCGGTGCGGCCGCTGATCCAGGCGCTGCCGCTCTACCACAGCATCGAACTGGTCCGGGAACCCGCGTTGGGCCACCTCGGCTGGGAGCTGCTGATCCCGGTGGCCTACCTCGTCGCGTTCGGCTCGATCGCGATGTACGTCGCCACCCGTCGAATGACCCGGGCGATGCTGCGCTGACGACCGCCGCGCCCTCGACCGCTCATCGCTGGGCGACGATGGCCTCCAGCACCGTGCGGACGGGGACCGGGCGGTGGCCGATGACTGTCTCCAGCGTCGGATCGGTCACGGCGAACTCCTCTCCTCGCGCCGCGCGGTACATGCCGAGAGTGAAGTCGGCCGCCCCCGCGGGCATGCCTCGCTCGATGGCGGCCGTGCGCCACTCGTCGTCCTCCACGACGACACGCTCGACGGTGCGGCCCGTGATGTCGCTGAGGAGGGCGGCCACCGCTAACGTGTTGGTTAAGTGACTGGAGGGCCCTGGTGTCTGGCAGCGATCAACTCAGCGCGGTGTTCTCGGCGCTCGCCGACCCGACTCGACGGGCGATTCTCGCCGAGCTGGCCGATCGCGACGCCACGGTCACCGAGCTCACCGCTCCCCTTCCGATCTCGATGCCGGCGGTGTCGCGGCACCTGAAGGCGCTTGAGCGCGCCGGGCTCATCTCACGCACCCGTTCGGGGAAGTTGCGGATGAGTCGCATCGAGGCCGCCCCGCTGCGCGAAGCGGCCGAGTGGATCGAGCGCTACCGGCGGCTCTGGGACACGTCCCTTACCCGCCTCGACGCCCACCTCGCGGCCGTGCAGGCCGCCGGCCGCCCAACGGACCGAACGGCCCACGGCCCGGCGACTCCCGACAGGGAATCCCCGAACAAGGCTCACGAGAAGGAGAATTGATGGACAGCGACAAGCCGCCAATCGTCATCTCACGCGTGGTGGACGCGCCACGGGAGCTGGTCTACCGCGCCTTCACCGACCCGGACCACCTGGCGGCATGGTGGGGGCCGATCGGCAACTCACTGCCCCGCGAGGAGATGGAATTCGACGTCCGCCCTGGCGGCTACCAGCGGTGGACCGAGGTGTTCCCCACCCGACCCGACCTTCGCGTCGAGGTCCACATCGACCTCACCGACGTCGTCGACGGCAAACTGCTCGACGGCATCGCGCACGTCACCGGCCAACTGCCGGACGGCCTTCGGCCGCACGAGACAAGGATGCGGGTCGAATTCCACGACGAGGCCGATGGACGGACGCGACTCGAGATCCGTCAGTGGCTCCCCGAGCACCTGGCTGCTCCCGCCAACCAGGGTTGGAACGAAGCCTTCTCCAAACTGGACGCCACAGTGCGGAATGCCCGCCCCGTCGCCGTCGACGTCGAGGTGTAGCGCCATGGCCAAGCTGACCTACGTGACCAACGTGTCCCTCGACGGTCACATCGAGGACGAACACGGCAGATTCGACTGGACCCCACCCGACGACGAGTACCTCGCGTTCATCACCGACCTGGTTCGGCCCATGGGCACCTACCTCTACGGCCGGCGCCTGTACGAGTCGATGGCCCTCTGGGAGACCGACCCCGCACTCGCCGCGCAGTCCAAGCTCACTGCCGACTTCGCCGACGTCTGGCAGGCAGCGGACAAGGTCGTCTACTCCACCACGCTGGACGCGACATCAACCGCCAGGACCCGGCTCGAAAGGGACTTCGACCCCGCCTCGGTACGCGCCGTGAAAGCCTCTGCCACCAGTGACCTCACCATCGGAGGCGCACACCTCGCGGCGCAGGCATTCCGGGCCGGGCTGGTCGACGAGTGTCACCTGCTGATCCACCCCGTCCTCACCGGCGCAGGCAAGCCCGGGCTGCCCAGCGGCACCCGCCTCGGCCTGGAGCTACTGGGCAATCGCCGACTCAGCAGCGGTGTGGTGTACGTGCACTACGGCATCCGCACCTGAGACGGTCGTCGGCGTCACCGACCCTGACATGTGTCGGTGACGCCGACGGGGCGTCGCCCAGCTCGCTCGATGCGAGCGTTCGCATCTCCATCAGTCCCCATACCAGTGCAGCGTCAGGCCAGGCTCGTCCCGCCAACGCGCCAGCAACGCCTTCAGTCCCGCCACCAGCCCACGCTCCGTGTCGTCAGCCGCCGCCGCCCCCAGACGGTCGACGTCAGCATCGAGCTGCGGCAGATCCTCATGAACGAGTACGCCATCCGACCACGGGTTCAGCTGACCCAAGATCGGAAGTCGGTTGCCGCCGGCCGCGTTCAGCAACGGCAGCAACTTTTCCACCGGCACGTCGAGCAGCACACCGCGCTCCCGCGCCGTGGCCCACTCTTCGGCGTCGGCGCGATAGCGCTCCCGCCGCTGCGCGCGGGTCGCCCGACGCAGGCTCTTCGGACGTGGCAGCGGAGCGCGCAGCACCAACAGCAGACCCACCCGGGCGACGCTACGGCAGCTCTGGTGCGGACAGCGCAGCCGGCTACCGGCCGGAGCGCGCGGCCTTTCGCCGAGCAGGCACGCCAGCGTGTCAGGCATGATTCGGCGACGCTGCGTGACATGGGTACGGTGACGGCGTGCTCTCGACCGTGAAGGGTCTGTCTCGGTACCACACCGAGGAGTCACTGCGCGCCTACCTGCTGGAGCGCTCACACCGCACCGACGACGGCTGCCTGGTCATCGAAGGTTACGGGCGGCGACGCGGGGTGCACCAGAAGGTCGCCGGTCGCGCGTGGGCGCACATCGCCGCGTACGTCGTCCTCGTCGGCAGGTACGATCCGGCCCTCGACGTTGACCAGACCTGCGGCGCCGCCGACTGTATCGAGCCGACGCATCTGCGTCAGGTCAGCCGGACCGAGGCCTGCCGCAACCGAACCCAGGCAGCACAGTGCCGCAACGGCCACGACCGTGAACTCGACCCGGCCACCGGCCGGTACCGTCGGGTTTGCCGGACCTGCAACCGGGAGGCCCAGCGCCGCTGGCGTGAACGCGAGGCCGCCGAGGTAGCCCAGGCCCGCGCCGCGTACGGCCGCTCGTAGTGATCGTTCTGGGATGACCAGTTTCCCCGGTGCGTGACGAGAGCCGCGATAGCCGGCGCCCCCGCAACCCGGTGATCAGCTGCCGACCTTGGTGATGACCGGTCGAGTCACATCCTGGTTGTCGATGACGACGTTCGCGCGTTCGTGCGGCGCGCAGGCGGCGAAGTACAGCCGCTGGCCGCCGACGTAGCGGCCGAGGCTGGGATGTTCGGGATCCGGATGCGAGCCGTCGCGTCGGGCCATCCGCGCCACGGTGACCGCGAACGGCGCATCAAGAAAGACTGACAAGTCCCAGAACTCCACCAGTTCGTCACGGTGCAGAAACAGCCCGTCGACGATGAGTACCGTGCCCGGCACCGCGGTCTGCCACGCTAGATCCAGGACCTCGTCCGTCCGAAGATCATGGGCAGCGGGACGGTAACGGCGAGAGCCCCCGGGACCGAACGGCCCCAGCACGTTCTGGACGAGGGCTCCGTAGTCGTAACTGTCGAGCCAGAAGCCTTCCGGCGAATCCTTTCCCCGGCGATGTCGCACAGCCCGGCGGTGATGGAAGTCGTCCGCCGACACGTGCACGACATGACGTCCCTGGTCGCTGAGCACCGCGGCCAACTCCCCGGCGAACGTGGACTTACCCACCCCGTCGACCCCGTCGACGGCCACCCGCACGCACTGCGGCGCGGGGAAAGTCGGAACCATGTCAGCGACCTCGTCAAGCACCTGCCCCCGCACGACGCCCACGCCATTCCTCCCATCATCGACCGGAAGCGCAGCACGCCCACGGAGCGAGGCAGTCATCCTGGCCGGTCACCTCGCATCAGTTTCAGCGGGTTGGCTCGTGCCGCACATGCCGCGCGTTACACCGACGCCGAGATCCGCACGATCCTGAACCGGGCGTTGTCCTTTCGTCCTGCCCCAAGCCTTCGCTCGCTACCCCTTCGACGCGGTGATTGTCGAGGCCGGCTCCATCCGCACCTTCGGGCTACCGTGACGGGCTACCTGAGCAACGTCGGCGGGGACGCTGCTGTTCTGGAGGAGGGCGATCTCGGAACTAGGGCCAGATTTAGGTCAGCGACGGGTAGCACTCCCTGGCGCAGCTGGAGGCGATGAACTCCGTCAACTCGGGGCCGGGATGGAACCATTCGCTGTCAGGTAGGCGCAGGTAGGCGAAGCGCTCATGGAGCTGATCTTCCAGTTGCTTGCGTTCCTTCTTGCGGTCTTCAGCGATGACGTGCAGCACCTTTAGGCCGTGGGGGTTGCCCGTGTGGAAGGAGCGCATCCGTTCGTAAGGGCCGTCGCCGGTCTCACCAATCTTGATGTAGGGGTCGCTGGCGACGAAGTACACGCCGGCATAGCAGTGCTCCAGGCCGGGGTCGCCGAAGTCGCCGAAGACCTCCTGGCTGGCTTCGATCATGGCTTCGTTCGGGTCGCCAAGGGTGCCGTACCCGCGGATCTTTTGTCGGTATCGGCCGACTAGCCGCTGCCGGTCTCGGTATTCGTCGTAGGTGGTCATCGCTTGCGACTCTGCCTAGCAGCGCGGGTCGCGGCCAGGCCGGTCTGCCGCCGCGACACCCTCAGCGCCACCCCGGCCGCATCGGCAGCGGCATGCCCGAACGTCGCGCCAGCGGCCAGCCGGCCGATCACCTCGGCCCGGCGCACCGCCAGGTCCCAGACCTTCGCGGGTGTGGTCAGCACACCTCGCTCGAGTAACGCCGGCTCATCGACCATGCCCAGGCCCTCACTGTCGCACATAGGAGTACGGAACACATCGACCGTAGTGCACCCGAGTCCAGACCAGTGGAAAGTTCACCCTCCCGTGCACGGCGGCTGGTCACGGCCATCGGTTTCGTGCAGAGAACCTCGGACTTCAACACGTCCTGATCTTGTCGAGGAAGCGGTTCTTCTCGGACCACCTCGCAGTGTCCCTTGAGGCCCTGCCCCCGCTTGAATCGGAGAGCCCTTCTGGTCAGGCCGTTAGGGAAGGATCGCCGAACCGATCTTCCTCAAGCCCGAAGATCGAGTCGCTGAAGATCCGTGACGTGCGTATTGAAGGGCGATGCCGTCCCTGCTGGACGCCGCGTTTTCGGCCGCTGAAGTACGGCTGGCGCTCAACAGGACGGTTGCCGCGTCCGGCCACTCACACCAGACTGATGCCTTACGCACAAGAACTGTCATTATGATGTGCGTCCGTTTCGCCCCTTATGTGGCAGGTATTTACCGGATTATCGGTAATAACAATCCAGTAATCCCGTCAGGATGGTCCGCGAGGTTCGAAGGACGCCGTGAGCGAGCGGAGCGGTCGTCAGTGGCCGGTGGACTCCAGTTGACCGAAAGCCAGGCTCCACCACGCTTCCGGATCAGCGAACGCGGACGGGTCCACCATCGTCAGGTCGGCGCGGATAGCTGCGGCGCGGGCCGCACGCTCCCGGCCACCTGGGTCGTTCGCGATCAGCTGCCCGAGGCGGTACAGGAACTCGACGAACGCCGCGAACGTCGTGTTCACCGGCTCGAAGTTCGGCGACTCCAGGTCCAGCAACTCGACGCCCCCGGCCAGCGTGTCCAGGCAGAACAGCATCTGACTGTCCTCCGGTGAGCTGCCCAGGACGAGGTAGGTGCGCGGCCCCTCGTCGCCGATCTCGATGCGCAGCTTGGAGAACAGCTCCAAGCCTTCGACGGCAACGTCGACTGTGAACAGGATCGGTACGTCCGTCGGGAAGGCGCCGTTGGGTGGGAAGGTCTCCGGCCGGATCGGGCCGAGGATGTCGTCGAACCTGTCGACCGGGAAGTGCAGCATACCGTCGGTGCCCCACAGGTCGATGAGCTGCTCGTAGGTGACGCTCACTCGTCGGGCTCCTCGTCGTCCTCATCGACGGTGGTCAGCCCGTGCTCGTCGAGGAACTCCCACCACCCGTCGTCGCCCGCGACATCGATGTACAGGGGACCGAACACGTAGGCGGCGAGGAAGTACTCGAGGTTCGGCATCAACTCCTCGAACTCCTCCCGCACGTAGAACGGGTCATTGCTGGTCTGCGGGCACCACCAGACCGCACCGGTGTCGCGCCGCAGCAGCAGCGGCTCCCGGGCCAGGAGGCCGAGGTAATACCACTCGGCAGGCTCGTCGGCCACTCCGCTGAACTCGGGCATGTGGCCGAGCAGGTTGCGCCAGTAGTCGAGGTCGGCCGTGCCCAGGATTTCGAAGTCGCCGGCCCGGACGCCGTCGGCGACCTCCAGCAGCTCGCGAACCGGCTGCGGCACGTCGTCGGAGATCTTGTCGGCCGGCGCACCCTGATTGATCTGCCCCCACAGCAACGTCGCGGGCTGGTCCGCCTCCAGGTCGGCGCGCAACTCCACGATGAGGTCCCGCAGGTCGGGATTCAAGGAATCACCTCTATTCGGATCGGCGTACCGTCCGGCAGGTTCCGAATCTTCTGCCAGATCTCGCTGCCCATGTCCTGGTTCGTATGGCTGTCCAGAAACCTCAGATTATCGACTGTGTCTGGACCGCCTAGTTGCGGATCCCAGACATGATCGGCGTCGACCCGGTCCAGGCGGGCGAGAAGCTTCTCCGCCATGGCCTTGCCCTCCGCGGTGGCTGTGCCGCCCGGCGGCCAGTACTTGGCGAAGATCGCCTGTCGGACGCGCTCGCGGTACGCCTTGGTGAGCTCGGGGTCCTTGTCGAGGGGGTTAGCCTGCTTGAACAGCTTGCCCTCGTCACTGAGCTTCTGCAGCGCCCTGACCTTGCGGTCGAAGGGTCCCTTCTTGTACGACGGCTTGCGCTTGATCTTGAGGACGAACTCGGGCAGGTCGTTGTTGCGGGTCACTGGCGGCGCCGGGATCCGCTTCTTCGGCTTCTTGGCGGCGGCCTCGACCGCCTTGCCCACCAGCTTGCCGACCTTCGCCTTCGGCACGCCGCCGCGTGGCTTCGAGCTCTTCGGCTTGTGGCTAGGCATTCAGCAGCTCCGAGAGGACCTGGTCGATCAGCAGGCCAACGATCTCCCGCATGATGATCTGGAAGATCGGAATCTCGAGGAGTGACGCGCCGAAGGTGACGACCGCCGTCGCGATGGCCTGCGCCACCTGAAACGCCAGAATCGCGAGCTGCACGATTATCTGGATCTTCAGCGCCAGCACGATCGCCGCGCAGATCATCAGACCGGTGCCGATCAGCATCGCCGCCTGGGAGTAGCTCGGCAGGGTGCCGGGCCCGCTCTCGGCGTCGGTCCACCACTTCTGGAACGCCTGCACCGACTCGGCGCTGTGCTGCGACCACACCGCGGTCGCGGCTGACCCGGCTTGGCCCGCGGCGTTCCCGACGGTACCGCCGAAGGCAAGCCAAGCCTGGCCCATTTCGAAGATCTTCTCCTCGTCGGCCTCGGGCCAGCTGTACCCGAGCCAGCCGAGCGCGGTGATCAGCTCACCCGGCAGTTGGAGGCCCATGCCGTCAGTCCAACTGCCCGCGGAGGGCCTGGATCATGCCGTCCGCGTCCTGCTCGGCGGCCTCGTAGTTGTCGGCCATCAACGTCAGGTCGCTGCCCGCCGACCCGATCTCCTCGGCCGCCTCGCCGATACAGTCGAGCACCCAGGCCGCGACAGTGGTGTACGCCATGCCGATCAGCGACCCGATGTCGTCGGCACCCCACGGCTCGCCGAAGCCCTGCATCTGTGCCTCGAAACTCTCCAGCTCACCAATGAACCCCTGGGCGACGTCGATCACGGCGTCCCCGCCGGAGCGCAGCAACACCGGATCGACCTCGAAGCCGTTCACCCGACGCAACCCCTTGACGTCTGCGCCTGCGCCTCAGTCAACGCCGGCTTGAACTCGCCCGGCCACGGGCGGCGCACGGTCTCGTCATCCTCTGGTGCAGGACCGGCGGCCCGCAGCGGACCGACGGTCGCGGCCAGCGTGCGGACGCACTCCCCGCCCGTCGATTGACTCATTGACATGTGCCCTCCCCGTTTGACCGGAGAATACAACCGAGCCGTCCTTCATCGACACCCGTTGAGGCGAGGCAGAAGGCGTCAGCATCCACAGGCGATCGATCCGCTGCTGGATCAGTGGTGACGCGCCGGCAGACGACGAGCTGACCGTCTGCCGGCGCGTCGGCAGGTGTCGCCGTCGCCAGGATGGCGACTGCTTCTCACCGACAGGCCCTGAGGAGCCGAGATCAGTGGGCGGGCTTGCCGAACCAGCGGGAGAGGTGCTCGTCCAGGTCCCCCTGGTTCTCGCCGATCCAGGCGACGTGGCCGTCGGGGCGGAGCAGAACACCCGGAACGTCCAGTGCCGCAGTGGGGTCCGCGAGGTAGTCGACCCGGTCTGACCAGCCGCCGACGGTGAGGCGTTCGGTGCGGTCCAGCAGTAGGCCGCGGCCGTGGTGCAGCAAACCGTAAAGGTGGCCCTGTTTCACGTCCAGGTCGGGCAGGCGGCGACCGAGCAGGTCGGGGCCCGTGCCGAAGTCGTAGCGGATGCCGATGGCGGTGATCTTCTCCAGTAGATGGAGGTTCACCTGGTCGAAGTCCATCAGCTCGGTGAGCAGTCTCCGCACGGCCTGTGCGCCCGGTTCGGTGGACAGCAGCTCCGTCTGGGCTCGGGTGTTGTCCAGCACCGCCTCGGCGACCGGACGGCGTTCGGCCTGGTAGGTGTCCAGCAGGGCGTCCGGCGCCCAGCCGCGGATCCGCGCGGCCAGTTTCCAGCCGAGGTTGAACGCGTCCTGGACGCCCAGGTTGAGGCCCTGTCCGCCGATGGGCGGATGGATGTGCGCCGCGTCGCCGGCCAGCAGCACCCGTTCGACCCGATACCGTTCGGCAAGCCGGGTGGCATCGCCGAAGCGGGACAACCAGCGCGGGGAGTGCACGCCGAAGTCGGTCCCGGCGATGGCGCGCAACTGGTGTTTGAAGTCCTCGAGGGTGGGCGGTTCGGCGCGGTCGCTGACCCCGGCGGCGGGCACCAGGACGCTGTAGACCCCGACGCCCGCGGGCCGGAGCCAGAATCGCTGCTGGGTTTCGCGGATCTCGGCCACCGTGACGGCGATCTGCTCCTGCGGTACGCCCACTTCCATCTCGCCCATCAGGCTCTCGGTCCGGGCGGGCTCGCCGGGGAAGCCGACACCGAGCAGTTTGCGCACCGTGCTGCGCGCGCCGTCACAACCGACGAGATAGCGCGAACGCAGCTGTTCCCCGTTGGACAGTTCGACGGTCACCCCCTCGTCGTCCTGTTCGAGACCGGTGACCGCGCCACCGCGCCGGACCTGCGCGCCCAGCTCGATGGCGTGTTCTTCGAGCAGACGTTCGATGACCGGCTGTGGAATACCCAGCAGGTAGGCGTACCGGGAATCCAGGCCCTTGGGCGCGGGCTTGGCGATGGCGGCGAAGAAGGCGCTGGCGGGACGCCGCCGCCCGTGCGGGAGGATGCGGTCCAGCAGGCCGCGCATCGCCATCAGCTCGAGACTGCGGATGTGCAGGCCGACGATGCGGACGGCCGACGCCGGCTCGGTTTCCTTCTCCAGGACGAGGGCCCGTACGTCGTGCAGTCGCAGTTCGGCGGCGAGCATCGCACCGGTCGGCCCGCACCCGGCGATGATCACGTCGTACGGCGGCTCGGTGGTTAATTGCTGAGGGTGCATAGGTGTTGCCTCTCGGGAGTGCCGTGTTGGCAGGGCGCTCCCGGCGACACCTATGTCAATCGCCCGACCGTGACGGCAAGGGGGAGCACCCACATCGCTACAACGTTCATGGGTCTCACCTCCTCGGGCGGTGTCGCGGTCAACTGCAAGCTATCTCCCCCGGCGCGATCCCGTCGAGTCGTTCCTCGCCGGGTGATCACGGCGTCGGGTGAGTCAGTGATCGGTGGAGCCACTCGGCCATCAGCGCGCGTTCGGCGGCGGTGAGCCCCGCAAGGTCGGGCAGCACCGTCGCGAAGGTCACCGCGACAGCGTTCGCCGTGGTGTCGTGTGTTGCCGGAGTTGTCGCCAGGATGCTGGTGAGCACGGCATCGAGCATGGCCTCGCCCAGACCGAGGTCACGCTGGTCGGCGGGCACTCCCAGCAGCGTGAGGATGGTTCCGTTACCCGCCGAGTGGATCATCTGGAGTGCGCGCTCCTCGTCGACCCGGAGAAGGCCGGTCGCGGCGAGTCGCCGGACGCGACGACGGAGCACGTCGAGGCCGGCGACAGTTGCCGGCGAGGGTGCGCCGCTCCCCCGCGTGGCGATCAGCGCGTACAGCTCGGGGTTTGTCAGGCCGAACTCCACGTGTGCGCGCCATCCGGCGCGCAGGTCCGCGACCGGGTCGCCCGTCGGGCCGTCCGCTGCGACCGATTTGCCGCTGACGTAGGTGGCCATGACGTGCTCGGCGACGGCGTCGATGAGCCCGTCCTTGTCGCCGAACAGGCGATAGATGGTCGGCGCCTGCACGCCCGCGGCCTGAGCGACGGCGCGCGTCGTCACGGCGTTCGCGCCCTTCTCGCGCAGCAGGTGGGTCGCTGCCGCGACGATGCCGGCACGGACGTCGTCGCGGGTGTCCTGCGTCGTCACCATGAACCGATGCTAACAGCGTCTTGTTATCCACGAATTATCAGTGCTAACGTCGGCAGCGTAACGTCGATAACAAGGAGTTCGTCATGATCGTCGTCACCGGTGCCACTGGTCAGCTCGGGTCCCAGATCGTCGAGCGGCTGCTCGACCGGCTGCCACCCGACGCCGTGGGCGTGAGCGTTCGCGACGTCGACAGGGCCGCCGGCCTGGCGGAGCGGGGGGTGCGGGTGCGCGCCGCGGACTTCACCGACCCGGCCACGCTGGGGCACGCCTTCGAGGGTGCCGACAAGGTGCTCGTCGTGTCCGCCGCCATCCGCGGTTCCGGCGCGATCGCCGCCAACCACGCCGCCATCGACGCCGCCCGCGACGCGGGAGCCAACCGAATCCTCTACACCAGCCACCAGGCCGCCTCCCGGGACTCGCTCTTCGCCGCCCAGCCCACGCACGCCGCTACCGAGGAGCACCTGGCCGGACTGGGGGTTGCCTTCACCGCCCTGCGCAACGGGTTCTACGCGAGCACGCTCAGCTTCTCCATCGGCACGGCGCTGGAGACCGGGCAACTCGTGGCACCGGCGGACGGCCCGGTGTCCTGGACCGCGCACGCCGACCTGGCCGAGGCCGCAGCCGTCGCCCTCACCGAGGACGGCGTACTGGACGGGGTCACGGCACCGCTGACCGCGTCGGAGATGCTCGACCTCGAAAATGTAGTGCCGCATGAACGCGTGTCAACACGCCGAGACATCGCGGGTAAGCGCAGCGCGTCGACCGAAACCTCGACCTAGCGGTCCTGCGCAGTCGCAACATCGACCTGCGGGGCTATGTCAGCTTCCATGCTCCTGCCTCGCTACGGGCCAAGACCTACCAGCACCTGGTGGAACTGGCGATGCGCGGCGAACTGGAGGTCGGGGTCGAACGTTTTCCGCTCACCGCGATCAACGCGGCGTGGAGTCACCGGTCCGACAGGCCCGCCCGACGTCCGGTGGTGGTGATGGGGTAGTCGTCGCGTGGGCGCGCTCGTGTCGGGGGCGAGGTCGGCGGGCGGGCGGTGAGCACGGCGTGCACGCCCAGACCCAGCCGGGTCAGCGCGAGTGCGGCTGCCAGGACGAGCACGACGCGAATACCGTTACCGACGTCCGGTGCCCACAGCTGGAGTTTGGCCAGCCCGGCGCCCTCCCAGAAGGCCGGCACCTGCCAGGCGACGCCGACGGCCACCAGCGCGCAGGCACCGATCCAGGTGGTGGTGGCGGCGATCGTTCGGCCACGGGAACGGGCCGGCGGGGCACCGTCGCCCCGGCGCCTGCGGAGGACGCGAGCCCAGGACCTGGCCAGCAGGGTGAGCAGCACTGCGGCGACTCCGAGCAGCCCGACCAGAGCCCAGACCTGCATCGGGTCTTCGGTGGCGGTCGCGGGTGAGCCGCCGTGCAGGATGCGGGCGAGGTTGAACGCCCCTGCGCTGAGCGGCGCGTCCATGTGCAGGCCGTAGATGTTGGTCATGATGATCACGGCGAGGTTCGAGTCGGGTGCCAGCACGATGTGGGTGAAGAAGTCCGGGGTCGCGCCGGCGTGCCAGACGATGCGGGTGCCGACGCCGTCCAGGGTGCTGTTCTTCCAACCGAGCCCGTAGGTGCCGTGACCGGTGGCCACGGTGCCGGTGTGCAGCTGTCGTGTGCTCTGCGGTCCGAGGATCTGGGTGTCACCGTAGCGGCCTCCGCTGAGCTGTGCGACGGCGTAGTGGGACAGGTCGTCGAGACTGGCGGCGAGGAAGCCGTAGGGCACTCCGGCGGTGTCGAACGGCGCGGCGAAGCGCTGCGGACGGCCGAAGTAGTACCGGTGCCCGGCCGGGATGCCGACGGCCCGGGCCTCGTCGGCGGTGGCCGCGGAGTGCGTCATCTGTAGCGGGTCCAGCACGTGACGGCGTAGGTAGCCGCCGAAGGTGTCGCCTGTGACGTTCTCGACGAGCGCGCCGAGGATCATGTAGTTGGCGTCGCTGTACTGATAGGTCCGTCCGGCAGAGGCGGTGGGCCGCACACTGGCCAGGTCCCGTACGGATCGGGCCAGCGCGCCGGGGCGGTTGTCGTAGCGGTCGGTCAGGTCGGTGCTCCACACCTGTGGCAGGCCGCTGGTGTGGGTGAGCAGGTGGCGGACGGTGATCGTCCGGGCGGTGTCCGCGCCGCCGAGTCGCAGCCACGGGAGGTACGTGGACGCGGTGGTGTCGAGGTCGACCCGGCCGGCCTCGGCCAGTTGTGCCACCGCCAGCGCGGTGAACGACTTGCTTGTGGACCCGAGCAGGAACGGGGTCTGCGGGGTGATCGG
Organism: Micromonospora trifolii; assembly: GCF_022229005.1. GTDB lineage: Bacteria > Actinomycetota > Actinomycetes > Mycobacteriales > Micromonosporaceae > Micromonospora > Micromonospora trifolii. The sequence goes on along the minus strand of NZ_JAKKFD010000011.1, from coordinate 201,547 downwards.
TCGGCCGTCACCGTCGACGCCCCAGGTGCCTCGCTGGAGGACCTCGTCGCCGCGAATGACCGCGTACGCCAGCCCGGGTGCCTTGATCTGCTTCAGGTACGTGCGCAGGTAGCGTTCGCCGGCGGCGAGGTCGTCGACGGCGGCGGGGCTGGCCGCGACCGGGGTGGCCAGCCCCGCGGCTGTCGCCATCAGGCAGCCGGCCGCGGCGATGAGCCGTCGGGTCTGCGTCAGCGCGTCAGTCCAGGTGCTCATGTGGCGGGTCCTCCCTGTCGGTGGGCCGTCAGCCGATCTGACTCAGCAGCTTCTCGAGCGCGGCCAGGCGCTGCCGAACCTCGCCGAGTTCGTCCCGCATGCCCTTGATCTCGTCCGCCGTGGCCTGGGCTCCGGTGGCGCTGCGCTCGGCCAGCACCCGGTAGCCCTCCTCGCGAGCCGCCGCGTACCGGGCGCGGTAGATGCCGGTCCCGATGAGACCGGCGACCACGATCACCGCCGTCACGATCACCGCCGCGGCGATGGTGGAGGTCTGCGCGATGTCCAACGCCACCTGATGGGTCATTGCTCACTTCTCCTGTTCTGCGGCCGGCCCCGAGCCGGTCAGGTTCTGTGCGGCCAGCGCGATCGCGTCCAGGTCCAGGGCCACGGTGAACGGCACCGCCTGGACGTACTTCACCGAACTGCCGTCTGGTGCCGTCACCAGTTCGCCGCTCACCAGGCCGGCCGCTTCCAATTTCTGCAGGTGCATGTAGAGCAGCGGCCGGTTCATCTGTAGCTGCCGCGCCAACTCGCTGACGTAGGTCCGCTGCCGGGCCACGGCGGCCAGGATTCGCAGCCGGTGCGGGCTGGCCAGTGCGGCCAGCAGCGACACGAGTTCGTCACCGGTTGGCGAGGTGCCGCTCATCCTGGTTTCCCTTCTCAACGAAGGCGTCAGATTTCTCTGACACCCCCTGTCAGGCAAGTCTGACAGGGGAGGGCCGCAGGTGTCAACGGACGCCGTAGCGCGCGCCGGTCACTGACCCCAGGGCGGTAGCCAGACCTCGATGTCCAGTGCCTGTGCTCGCCGGGACGCGAGGTAGTCGCGCAATACCCGCAGCGCGGGGTGCGGGTTGTCGTCGCGCCAGATGAGCGACATGGGATAGATGGGCGCCGGGTCCCGCACCGGTACGCGCCGCAGGTCGTAGCTGTCCGGCCACAGGTACCGGGTGCGTTCGCCCGCCAGGGTCGCCAGCTGCGCGGAGTCGGCTATCTCGGCCAGCAGCGCCTCGTTACCGAAGACCGGCCCGACCAGGTCGATGGTGAGGCCGAACGCGGCGGCGAGTTCGTCGTAGTAGTCGGCCCATTCGGTGCCGGGGGCCATGCCGGGCATCCAGATCCGGTGCTCGGCGAGTTGCGCGGGTGTGACGGTGCGGGCGTTGGCGAGCGCGTGGCGGGGGCCGACGAGCAGCTCGTGGTGCTCGTCGATCACGCGCGTGGTTCTGATCGCGGCGGGCAGGTGACGCGGAGCGACGGTGACGGCGTGGAAGGTGGCGTCGACAGTCCCCGCCTCGACGGCGGCCATCGCGGCGTGGACGTCGGCGTCGAGTGTGACGACGTCCAGCTCGATGCGGGGATGCGCGCGGTGGAAGTCCTGCAACAGCACCGCCGGTGCGATCCGTCGGCTGTGCACGTCGACGCGCAGTGCCCGTCGGCCGGGACGTACGGAGGCGTCGGCGCGCGCCTCGGCCCGGAGCAGTTCACGGGCGTGCGGCAGGAAGGTCTGACCGTCGACGGTGAGGTGGGTGCCGCGCGCGGTGCGGGTGAACAGCCGCACCCCGAGGTCCTTCTCCAGTGCGGCGATGCGCTTGGAGACGGCCTGCTGAGTGATCGACAGCGCGGCGGCGGCGTCCTGGAACTGGCCGGCGTCGACGGCGGCGACGAAGGTGCGGACGGCGTCGAGATTCACCCGGCAACCCTACTGATACAACGTCTGGTTGTAGCTCGCCGCTCACGCGGTTGTTTGATCCCGGGTGAGCGGGGTTGCTTTGATCCTCACGGTCAACGCCGAGTTGTTGAGGCGGGAGGTGTGGGCGCGAGGCGATCCCTGGGGCGGCGGTTCGGCTGGTTGTGGGCGTCGTACGCGGTCAGCGCCTACGGCTCCGGGCTGGGTTTTGGGGCGTTGCCGTTGATCGCCGTGCTGGTGTTGCAGGCCAGCCCCGCACAGGTGTCCGTCTTGGCCGCGCTGGGGCCGGCGGTGGGCGCGCTGATCGCGTTGCCGCTCGGGCCGTGGGTGGAGTTCCACCGCAAGCGGCGGGTGATGATCGCGATGGACCTGGCCGGTTCGTGGTCCTGCTGACGATCCCCGTCGCGTACGCCCTCGGCCGGCTCAGTTTCGGGCAGTTGCTGGTCGTCTCGGCAGTGGTCGCCACCGCCAAGATCGCTTTCAACGCGGCCAGCGGCGCGTTCCTCAAGGCCCTCGTCCGGCCGGACGACCTGCTGGTGGCGAACGCGCGGTTCGAGTCGACGACCTGGGGCGCGATCGCGCTCGGACCGCCGCTGGGCGGGGCGGCGGTGGGCCTGTTCGGGCCGGTCGTCACCATCGTGGCCGACGCGCTCAGCCACCTGCTCTCCGCGCTGGGCCTCACCGCCATTCGCGGGCACGAGGACCACCCCCGGCCCACCGGCGCGGGCCGGGTCCGGGCCGGTGAGCTGCTCGACGGCTGGCGGCACCTGCTCACCCACCCCGGCCTGCGGGCGCTCTACCTCAACCAGTTGCTCGTCGGCGGGCTGATCATGGCCACCGAGCCGCTGCTGGCCGTGCTCCTGCTCGGCGAGCTGGGCTTTCCGCCCTGGCAGTACGGCCTCGCCTTCGCCGTGCCCTGCGTCGGCGGCCTCATCGGGTCACGCCTGGCCCGTCGGGTGGTGGCGCGCCACGGCCAGCACCGGATCATCCGCACCGTGGGCGCGCTGCGCGCGATCTGGCTGATCGGCCTCGCGTTCGTCCAACCCGGCGTGCTCGGTCTCGCCACCGTGATCGCCGTCGAGTTCGCGATCATCATCAGCATGAGCCTGTACAACCCGGTGCTCGCCACCTACCGCCTTCAACAGACCCCGAAGGATCGCATCGTCCGCACCCTGTCTGCCTGGTCCATCGGCAGCAGCGCCACCATCGCCGCCCTCAGCGCGCTCGGTGGGCTGCTCGCGCAGGTCACCAGCCCTCGCACGGCGATCATGGTCGCGGGCCTGGTGATCTTCGCGAGCCCGCTGCTGCTGCCCCGGCGCCCGGACGCCGATCGACCGGCACCGGAGCGCTCCGCGCGGGTCTCTACCATCGCGTGATGTTCCAGCCGACCTACCCGATCCGGACCGCACGGCTCGCCCTGCGCCCGGTCACGATCGACGACCTCGACGACGTGTACGCGTTTCAGCGTCGACCCGACGTCGTGCGCTGGATGCTCGGCGCGGAGCCGCGTACCCGTGAGCAGTCGCGGGTGTCGGTGCTCGCCATGGCGGGCGAGGACGCGTGGCGCGCGGAGGGTGACTGCCTCACGGTGGCCGTGGTCACCGACGCCGGGGTGATCGGGATCGTGGAGTTGGTGTGGCGCAGCCAGTCCGACCGTACCGCCGAACTCGGCTTTGTCTTCCACCCCGACCACTGCGGTCGCGGGTTGGCCACGGAGGCCGCCACCGCGGTGCTGGCGTGGGGGTTTACCGAGTTCGGGCTGCACCGCGTCTACGGGCGGTGCCACTGTCGCAACGCCGCGTCGGCCCGGATGATGACGCGACTCGGCATGCGGCAGGAGGCCCGCCATGTCGAGAGTTACAGATTCAAGGGGGAGTGGGCCGACCAGCTCGTCTTCGCGATCCTGGCGCACGAGTGGCAGGCCGGGACCCGCACGCCGCCGTCGTGATCGTCGGCCACGGCGACGTGCGGATCAGGTCGACACCTCAGGCTTGGCGGCCGAGCCACTCCCGGTAGGCGGTGGGCGCGATGACGGCGTCGTCGCCGGCGATGAGGACATCGCCGGACATGGCGGCGAACATGCCGGCGCCGTCGTCGGTGGTGACTGTGCGCTGGTCACCGCGGGCGGCGAGGGTGATCCGCCCCAGCTCGTCGAGGGCGAAGACGTCGGGCCCGGCGACGTTGCGGATGCCCTGCAACGGCGCGCCCATGCTGACCTCGGCGACGGCCTGCGCCACGTCGGCGGCGGCCATCGGCTGCACCGGCGTGCTGGGCAGGCGGACTGTGGTGTCGTCGGCCGTCCAGGACATGATCGCCTCGACGAACTCGAAGAACTGGGTGGCGCGGACGATCGAGTACGGAATCGGACCGGCCGTGAGGATCTCCTCCTGGAGGGCCTTGGCGCGGTAGTAGTCCAGGTCGGGCACCTTGTCGACGCCGACGATGGAGAGGATCACCGCGTGGCCGACGCCCGCGCGAGCGGCGGCGGCCAGCAGGTTGTCCATGGTCGTCTGGAAGAAGGCGGGCGAGGCCTCGTCGAAGGTCGGCGAGTTCGTCAGGTTGACGACGACCTCGGCGCCGGAGAGCCCGTCGGACAGGCCCTGCCCGGTGAGCAGGTCCACCCCGGTGGACGGCGACAGCGGCACCGCCTCGTGTCCCGCGGCCTGCAGGATCTTGACGACCTGCGACCCGATGAGACCGGTCCCGCCCAGTACGGCGATTTTCATTCCCATGCACCTTCCCGTGACTGTGTGGTCCGACTGCCAAGGTTCAGCGATACTCGGACCTTCCTTGTCCGAGAACTATACTCGGATACGATGGGTCCGAGTAGCGGGGTGACTAGGGTGACGTCATGAAGATGTCCGGCGGGGTCGAGTGGGCGCTGCACTGCTGCGTGGTGCTCACGGCCAGTCACACGCCCGTGCCGGCGGCCAAGCTGGCGGAACTGCACGACGTCTCCAGCAGCTACCTCGCCAAGCAGCTCCAGGCGCTGGCCCGCGCCGGCCTGATCCACTCCGTGCAGGGCAAGTCGGGCGGCTACGTGCTGACCCGCGCGCCGGAGAGCATCACCCTGCTCGACGTGGTCCGGGCCATCGACGGGCCCGGACCGTCCTTTGTCTGCACGGAGATCCGCCAGCGCGGCCCCTTCGCGACCCCGGCCGACGCCTGCACCACGCCGTGTCCGGTGTCCCGCGCCATGTGGGCGGCCGAGGACGCGTGGCACCAGGCGCTCGCCGCGGTCACGATCGCCGATCTCGCCCGCGACGTCGACGCCACCTCCGGCCCCGAGGCGCTGGTCGGCATCCAGGCGTGGCTGACCGGCGGAGCCTGACCCGACCCGGCAGACCCGGGTGAACAATGTCAACCGGTGTGGCGTACCTCGGTGTCCCAGATCTGCGCCCACGGACGCCGCAGCCCCCGGCACACGTGGATGGGGCCGCCGTTCTCGTCGTTCTCCACCTCGACGCGCTGGTCCACCCGCCCGGCGAGCGTGCACTGCTCGAACCAGGTGTTCAGCTGGTCGGGGCGCTCCCAACCGACGGCGATGACCACGTCCGCGTCGGCGGGCGGCCGACCGAAGTCGACCATGCTGTTGTGCCCGGAGTACGCCCGGGGCAGACCGCGGACCGGCCCGTAGCGGGCCACCGCGCCGGCCTCGCCGTAGTTACCGGTGAGGACGATCGCCCGCGAACGCTCCTGCGGCGGCAGTCCGCGATGGACGGCGGCGAGAGAGTCGGCGAACTCCGGCCAACCGATCGTCTCGCCGGCGTCGTAGTTCACGTCGACCACGAAACCGGGCAGCCGGTCGGCCGGCAGCACCGGGAGAAGCAGCACGACGTTGGGCAGCAGGAACGGCACCACACCCAACGCGAGCAACCCCCGACGCCACCAGAGCGATCCGCGCGAGGCCCACGCCACGGTGACCAGCGCGCCGGCGGCGGTGAGGACCAGCAACAGCGGTGCGTCGTAGTAACCCTTGCCGCCGGCGATCAGCACGATGCCGACCACCACCAGCCACGCCCAACCCACCGCCCGGTAGGCCCGCCACGCCGGCCGGCGCAGCAGCGCGACGAGACCGGCGATCCAGATCGGTACGGCGTACGGGCTGATGATGACGAAGTGGAGGGTGAACGCCTCGAACCGACCACTGTAGGAGCTGTCGCCGTCGGAGATAGATCCGGCAACGCCGAGCTGCGGGAAACCGTTGGCCGCCTGCCAGATCAGGTTCGGTGCGGCCAGCAGCACTGTGATCCCGGCCGCGGCGAGCACCCACCGGTCGCGCAGCAGCCGGCGCGGTCCGGCGATGGATACCCCGGCGACCAGGCCGACGGCCAGCAGCGCCGGCAGCAGCTTGCTGAGCATGCCCACACCGAGCGCCAGCCCGATGCCCAGCGCCCAGCGGCTGTCACCGGTACGCAGCAACCGCACCGCACACCACGCCGCGGCCAGCCAGACCAGCAGGTCGACGGTGGTGGTGCTGAGCAGGTGGCCACTGGCGAGCACGATGCCGGAGAGCGCGGCGAGTACCGCCGCGAAGAGCTGCGCGCCCCGGCCGGCGCCCAACTCCCGAGCGATGGCGGCGACCAGCAGCACCGCGCCGCCGGCCAGCACCGCCGACGGGGTACGCAGCACCACCAGGTTGCCCGGCGCGATCGTGTCGAGCAGCCGGGCCAGCGCCGGGACCAGTGGCCCCTGATCGACGTAGCCCCAGTCGAGGTGCCGGCCGGCGAGCAGGAAGTACAGCTCGTCGCGGTGATAGCCGTAACGGCCCGCGAGCAGCAGGAGTGTCACGGTGGTAGCGGCGGCCACCAGCCACGGGCCACGGGTGGGTGCGCCGGGCTCGGGTGGCACCGCCGACGGCGTCGACTGGGTGGGCCGCTGAGGTCGGTCGATCTCGATCGCGGGATCGCTCACCCGCTCATGATGACCGGCGGAGTGGCCGCACGGGTGCCCGTACGGCGTTCGGCACAGTCCCGAATGCGGGTGGTCGGGGCGGGTGCGAAGATCGGCTTTGTCACTCGGACCGAAAGGACGATATGCGCTATCGCACTCTGGGCAGCACCGGAACCGTGGTGTCGACCCTGTGTCTGGGCACGATGACCTTCGGCGCGGAGACCGACGAGGCCGGCAGCTTCGCCCAACTGGACCGGTTCGTCGAGGCCGGCGGCACCTTCATCGACACCGCTGACGTCTACTCCACCGGCATCTCGGAGGACATCATCGGTCGCTGGCTGCGCAGCCGACCCGACGTGCGTGACCGCCTGGTGATCGCCACCAAGGGGCGGTTCCCGATGGGCCCGGGGACCAACGACGCCGGCCTGTCCCGGGTGCACCTCACCCGTGCCCTGGACGCCAGCCTGCGCCGACTCGGAGTCGAGGCCGTCGACCTGTACCAGGCGCACGCCTGGGATCCGCTGACCCCGCTGCCGGAGACGCTGCGGTTCTTCGACGACGCGGTCAGCGCCGGCAAGATCCGCTACGCGGGGGTCAGCAACTTCACCGGTTGGCAGTTGCAGAAGGCCGCCCTGCTCACCCAGCACCTCAACCTCACCCCGATCGTGACCCTGCAACCGCAGTACAACCTGCTGGCCCGGGAGATCGAGTTCGAGTTGGTGCCGGTCTGCGAGAACGAGGGCATCGGCATCCTGCCGTGGTCACCGCTGGGCGGCGGGTGGCTGACCGGCAAGTACCAGCGCGACAGCACGCCGACCGGCGCGACGCGGCTTGGCGAGAACCCGCAGCGCGGCGTCGAGGCGTACGCGGGTCGCAACGCCGAGGAACGCACCTGGCGGGTGCTCGACGCGGTCCGCCAGGTCGCCGAGGACCGGGGCGTGTCCATGTCGGCGGTGTCGCTGGCCTGGCTGGCGGCCCGACCGGCGGTCACCTCGGTGATCCTCGGCGCGCGAACCACCGAGCAGCTCGACGACAACCTGACCGCCGCCGACCTGGTCCTCGACGCCGAGCAGATGCGGTTGCTGGACGAGGCGAGCGCCCCGCTGGTGGGCGACTACCCGTACGGCGGTGCGGGTGTGCGCCAGCGCGCCCGTGACCTGCCGACCGGGTCATGACCGCGTTCCCCGAGCCCACCAACCCGGCCGGCAGCCGCACCGAGGTCTTCCTGCGCTACCTGGACTACTTCCGGGAGTCCGTGGTGGACAAGGTGTCCGCGTTGGCTGAGCCGGAGCTGCGGCGCAGCCGGCTGCCGTCCGGGTGGACCCCACTGGAACTGCTCACACACCTGCGCCACGTCGAGCTGCGGTGGATCGAGTGGGGTTTCCAGGGCCGGGACGTCGCCGAGCCGTGGGGCGACCGCCGCGACGACCGCTGGTACGTCGGCCCCGACGAGACCCGCGCGGATCTGGTGGCGGCACTGCGGGCGCAGGGCGCGCACACCACGGCGGTGGTGATGGCGCACGACCTGGCCGAGATCGGTGCGCCGGGCCCGCGCTGGAGAGGCGCGGACCCGGCGTCGCTGGAGCGGGTGCTGTTCCACCTGGTGCAGGAGTACGCCCGCCACCTGGGTCACCTGGACGTGGTCGCCGAACTCGCGGGCGGCCCGACCGGAGAGTGAGGCCGCCGGCTCGATAATGGGCTGATGCCGCTGCTCGTCGCACCAGCCCTGTCCGCCGGGAGCCTCGCCGCCCATGAGCAACCCCACCTTCCGGTACGCCCCGGGTTGGCCCTGCGGCCGTGGCGCGACGACGACGCCCCGGCCGTCCGGGCCGCCTTCGACTGTCCGGCGATCCAGCGATGGCACGTACGCCGTCTCGACGGTGGCGATGAGGCGCTGGCGTGGACGGCGCAGTGGGCCCGTCGTTGGCACGACGAGACGGCCGCCAGTTGGGCCGTCGTCGACGCCGACGACCGGCCCGTCGGTCAGATCGGGTTGCGCGGTGTGCTGATGAGCGAGGCGTCGGCGCAGCTGTCGTACTGGTTGGTGCCCGTCGCGCGTGGCCGGGGCATCGCCACCGACGCGCTGGGGGCACTCACCCGGTGGAGTTTCACGCGGGCCGGTCTGCACCGACTGGCCCTGGAGCACTCGACGGCCAATGCGGCGTCGTGCCGGGTGGCCACGCGGGCCGGCTTTGCGGTGGAGGGTGTGCTCCGGGGGTCGGTTCGCCACGCCGACGGCTGGCACGACATGCACCTGCACGCACGGCTACGCACCGACGCCTGATCCGATCAGATGGGCGGCGCGGATGGTGTCGGGGTCGCGTCATCCGCGTCGGCGCGTCGCATCGCCCGTGGCAGTCGCAGCGCGACGACGCCGGTCGCCACCAGGCCGCCGACGCCCGCGACGATCAGGGTCACCGGGGCGGAGGTGGCGTCCAGCAGGACGCCACCGGCGAGGTAGGACGTCGCGGCGGCGACCCCGATCGCGCCATACAGGTTGCCGAAGACCCGGCCGAGCATGCCCGCTGGCACCGTGCGTTGCAGCAACGTGCTGGAGGCGACGTCCATGGCCGCCAACCCGAACCCACGGACTGCTTGCAGGCCGATCGCGGCGGCGACGGCCCAGGCGAGCCCGGTCAGCAGGTTGCCGACACTGCTGACGGCGAAGCCCGCGATCAGCAGCAGCGGCATCGACGCCCGGGTGCCCCACCTGGACAACATGGCGTAACCGGCCACCAGTCCGACACCGACCGCCCCCAGCAGCAGCCCGACAGCGGATTCACCGACGTGGAAGGTCTCCTGGGCCAGCAGCACCAGGGCCACGTCGTCGACCCCGTTGAAGGCGACCACCGCAGTGAAGCCAAGGAAGATCACCCGCACCGTCGGAACACTCAACAGATAACCGATGCCCGCCCTGGCCTGTCGCAGCAGGGACGGCTGGTGCCCGTCGCCGGTTGCCGCCGGAAGTGAGGGGAGCGTCGCGAGCAGCACGGCCGAGACCAGAAACGACACGGCGTCGACGAGCAGCACACCACGCAGTCCGACCAACGGGAACAGGGCCGCGGCGAGCAGGGGGCCGACCGCCTCTGCCGCGTTGGAGCCGAACCCGAGGGTGGAGTTGGCGGTCTCCAGGTCACGGTCACCGACCAGTGCCGGCACCGCCGCCCGAGACGCCGGCTGGAAGAGCTGCGACGCTGTGGCCCGAACCGCGACGAGAGCCAGCAGCATCGGCAGCGAGGGCATTGTCAGCACGATGACCAGCAGGACCACAGCTTGGATGAGTTCGCAGACGACCATCAGCCGTCGGAGATTGAGCCGATCAGCGAGGGCGCCGGTGAAGGGACCCAACAGGGATGGAGCGAAATCCCCGACTAGGAGCAGGAGCGCGACTGCCAGCCCCTTACCCGTCGTCTCGGCGACGTGGAAGATCAGCGCGACGAGGCTGAGCGAATCGCCGGCGTACGAGACGAGCCTCGCCGAGAACAACGTTCGAAATGGCCTGTTGCGGCGAAGCAGCTGGATGGGACGCAACGGCGCAGCGTCTGCCGTGGTGGTCGCTGCGCCGGACATCTCGAACGTCCCCTGTCGCTGAGGCTGCGGTGCGGCGTCGTGCTGCCGATGCCCGGGACGGGTGAACCAGCCTGTGGGTGAAGGTAGCCATCAGAGCGTCGGTGAGCGCGGTATTTACGGTTGTCGGGGAGCTGCGGCTCGCGCCGGTGGTCCGGGGTGGGGGCCGCAGTTGGCGGACGGCCGGCTGTCAGTAGGGGCAGGTACGCCCGTCGCGCACCATCTGCGCGTACTCGGCGCCGGTGATGCGCAGCCGATCGGTCTTGCTGCCGTCCTTGGCCCGACAGCCGTCGATCGGGTCGAGGTAGACCCAGGCGTAGGCCGAGTCGTCAGCACGCCCGGTCACCTCGAACGGTTTGTCGCCGGGTGCCGAGATCACCATCGTCTGGCGTCGTCCGTCGGCGAGGTAGTCCAGCTCCAGTCGCCATCGGCAGTGCTGCTTCGCGCTGAGCGCTCGTACCTGGATGACGTTCTTCTCACCCTTAGGCAGGGTGATCTTGTGGGTGGAGAAGAACGGGGCACCCGCATCCTCGCCATCCGGGTCGTCGACGAGCATGCGGGGATTCGGTCGGTCCACGTGTGTCACGAGGACGATCTTCTGGGAGTCGCCCTGGGAGCGGTTGGGCTCCCGAATCCCGGTGAGCGGGGGGCGGCAGGGCTCGACGAGGACGGGCCGGAGGTCGACGGCCTCGGCGGCCTGCTCCCGGGTGCCGACGAGGGTGATCTCCCAGGTGCTCCGTTCGATGTCGACGGCGCCGGCCTCGACGGTCGGATCGTCCGGCCGCTCGGCGTCCAGAGGAGCCAGGTCGGCGCCGGCGGGGTAGACGTAGTCGAGCGCACCCTCCTGTGGGTAGGGAACGTGCTTCAGGTCCAGGACGACGACAGGTCCCCGGCCGGCCAACTGCTCGGCCAGCTCGTTCGCGGGCTTCCACTGGTTGATGGCGGCGAGAACGACGGCGCCGAGCCAGGCGGCGACGGCACCGACCACGATCGTCAGCAGCCAGGTGACGGGGCGTTTCCACCAGGCGACGGTTGCCGGCGCGGGGGCCGCCTTACGGCGACGTGGGCGCTTGTTACGCGGGCTCATGGACCGGAGTCTCCTGCGTGTCAGTGGACGTGTCAGTGGACGTGTCGGTGTCGAAGAGCCGACGGGCCAGCAGCACGGGCAGCGCGACGAGCCAACCCCAGGCCGCGCCGAACCGCAGCGAGGAGGTCAATTGCGCGCCGAGGGACTCCCACGGGGCGCAACCGGTGGGGGAGTCCGAGATGGCGCAGCCGACGAGGACATCGGACGTCGCGGTCAGCGCGGACGCCGCGATCGTGGCACCCCAACAGACGACGACGAGCCCGAGGCGGTGCCCGGAGCTCGGCAGGCCGGGGAGCAGCGCCCAGAGCAGGAGCCACAGCACCAACAGCAGGGCGAGGGCGAGCACCGACCGGTACACCCACACGTCCATCGACAGGGGATTCGGATCGATCTCATGGGTCAGCCGGTATTCCACGTCATCGCGTTCGCGTGGCGGCGGGGACAGGGCGGGGCGGGACAGGAACACCCGGAGCAGCGCCAGGAAACCTCTCCCCGAATAGCTGTCCCACACCGCCTGGGTGCCGTTGACCAGTATGAGGACCAGCACCGGAAGGACGCCGGCCAGGGCAAGGTTCGCGCCGCGCCCCCGTACGTCGCCGATCAGCGGAACGCGGCTCTCGGGATCGACAACCGCGACCTGGGTCTCGTCGGCGTCTCTGTCGAGCCGGTTCAGCAGCAGTATCGCCAGGCTGGTGCCACCGACCAGGGAAGCGTTCGTGAACGCCAACAGGCAGCCGAGAAAGAGGGCGTCGGACGTCCAGCCGGTCAGCGTCAGGTGCGCGCTGGCGAGGAGCGTGGAATGGTCCAGCGCCTCGTTGGCGTACCAACCGGCGGGGGCGGTGTGCACACGGACCACGAGGGTGGCCCACCAGAGCAGGTCCCCGATCGCCGTGGCGGTGAGGGCGGCGGCCGCGCCGACCATCGCCGCGACGAACGGGTGCGTCCGCCGGGTGACCAGGCCGCAGGCGAGGTACGTCGACACTGCGATCAGCAGGACCACCACCCAGCGGATCAGCGGCGTCACCGCGTCCATCATGGGAGCGATCGTGGGGTCGAGGGGGGCGAAGAAGGCCATCCCCTTCCCGAGGAACGTCGGAAGGTCGACAGCGGTCCGGGCGACGGTGAACGGGCCCGTCATGGCGCGAGCCTTGGCGGCGACCACCACATAGAGGGAGATGGGGCCCGCCGTCGAGAACACGGCGACGAAAATCCTGAATGGTCGGCTCATCTGGCCGACCTCGTCCCGGGGCGGGTCGTCACGCCGTCAGTCTCTCGCATCGCGCGGACGTGTACAGACCCCCTGGGGGTGGCTGACGACCGCCTCAGCGGGTCTCCGCCCAGCCGACAAAGCGCGGGGTCAGATCGGGCAGCGGCCGAGGCCGCTGTGCGACCCGGATACCAACGTCGGCTGATGCCCTCGCGTTGGGTCATCAGCCGATCGGATGATCGAAGGCGATGATCGGCTATTTCCATGTGCGATGGACACCCTGCGACGCCTAGGAAGGAGGCATGACCAACGAGCGGACCGTTCCCCTGCTGCCGTGCGCATCCATTGACGACATCGAAACCTTCTACGGGGTTCTCGGTTTCCGCACCACATACAAGCAACGCAAGCCCAACGCGTGTGTGGGGGTGCAGCGCGAAGACCTGCATCTGCAGTTCTTCGAGATCGCCGGATTTGACCCGGAGCAGTCCTACGGCTCCTGTCTCGTCCTCACCGCTGACATCGAGGGACTGCATCGGGCATTCGCAGCCGGCATGCGCGCCGCGTACGGCAAGGTACTGGTGTCCGGGACGCCGCGGATGACCCGGCCCAGGGCGAGGAAGAACGCCGACGGTGTGGGCGGATTCAGCGTCATCGACCCGGGCGGCAACTGGATCCGCGTCTTTCGGGACGTCGCCGCCGCGCCCATGCCGGCCGCCACGCCTGCCGGGCGGCTGGCCAAGGCCCTGGCGAATGCTGTCGTGCAGGCCGATTCCAGGGGAAGCGTCGGACAGGCCGTTCGGATCCTCGACGGCGCGTTGGCCCGACAGCACGCCGACGACGACCCGGTCGAGCAGGTCGAGGTCCTGGTCTATCGCGCCGAACTCGCGATGGTGCTGCATGATCCAAACACTGCGGCCACGATGCTGGCCCGCGCTCAGTCCGTCACGCTCACGCAGGACGAATCCGAAAGGGCGGCACTCGCGTTCGACAACGCCGCCGAACTCGACGCAGCACTGCGGTGACACGGCGTCACCTCAGACCCGGATGGGGTCGGCCGGTTGCGGTTGTGGGGTCGCCGGCCAGGTGAGTCGGCGTACGCCGGGGACGAGGGCGGTGCCCGCACAGGAGGCGAGGACCAGCAGGCCGGCGACGGCCAGTGGCACGGGTGCGCCGAACGCGTCGGCAGCCAACGGCGCCAGCGCGTAGCCCAGCGGCATGGCGCCCAGCGACACCAGCCAGTCGTACGAGGTGACCCGGGCCAGGACCTCCGGCGGGAAGTGGTGCTGCACGACGGTCTCCCACACCGGGTTGAGGTAACCGAGGGCGGTCAGCGCCACCGCGTAGGCGGCGATCACCGCGGGGGCGGGCGCGGCGACGGCGAGCAGGAACAGCGGCGCGGCGTAGCAGGCCAGCCCGAGGTTGGCCAGCAGCACCGGCCGGTGCAGCCGGACCCGCCCGGCCAGTAGCGACCCGGTCAGCATCCCGATCGCGCCGGCCTGCAGCAGCAGCACCCAGGTCGTCTCGCCGCCCAAACTGTCGATGGCGACGGCCGGCCCGAGGGTCATCAGCACGGAGGCGGCGCCGTTCCACACGCCGTGCCCGAGCAGGCTGGTCCAGAACCAGTCGCGGGCGCGTACCTCGCCGAAGCCGTGCCGCAGGTCGGCGAGGACGGAACGGCGGGGCACCGGCACGTGGCGGACCCGCACCAGCGCGAGCAGCGCGGCGCTGAGCGCGAACGACGCGCCGTCCAGGATGAACGCCCAGCCCGGCCCGGCGGCCCAGATCAGCGCCCCGGCCAGCGCCGGACCGGCGAGGCGGCTGGTGTTGGCGGTGATCCCCATCAGGGCGTTGGCCCGCTGCCGGTCGGCCGGTTCGACAGTGCCGGCGACCAGCGGGGACGCGGTCGGGATGGCGAACGCCGAGGCGGTGCCGCCGAGCGCGGACGCCACCACCACTGTGGTCAGTGACGGGTCGGCGCCGAGCAGCTCCACGCCGACCGCGAGCTGCGTCGCGCAGCGGACCAGGTCGGCCAGGAGGGCGACCCGGCGGGCGTCGAACCGGTCGGCCACCACACCGCCGAACGGCAGCAGGACCAGCCGGGGGACGACCGCCGCGGCGAGGACGACGGCCAGCGCGCCGGTGGAGCCGGTCGCCCGCAGCACGGCCAGCGCCAGTGCGGCGGGCACCACCGCGTCGCCGAGGGCGGAGATCGTGCGGCCCAGGAACAGCAGCCGGAAGGAGTGGTCGCGCAGGGGGTGAGCCATCGCCACAACATACTTCGACGTCGAATGTTTCGGCAATGAATATTTCGATGCTGAGGTAAGCTGGCACGGTGACCGCTACTCAGGACGCCGTCGACCGGCACGTCGAGCGCTGGCTGCCCGTGGTGCCCGACCTCGACGCGGACGTCGAGGGGGCGGTGACCAGGATGATCCGACTGACCCGGCATCTGCGGGCGGTCAAGGAGAGGGTCCTGGTCGACCTCGACCTGCCGGCCCACGAGTACGACACCCTGCACGCCCTGGCCGGCCGTGGTGGACGGGCCGCACCCTCCGACCTCGCCGCGGACCTCACGATGGCCCCGGCCTCGATCACCGCGCGGGTGGACGCGCTGCTGCGGCGGGGTTTCGTACACCGGATTCCGTCGACAGTCGACCGGCGACGCGTCGACGTGGAGCTCACCGAGGCGGGCCAGGCCGCGTGGCGCGGGGCGATGGAGGTCCAGGGCGCCGAGGAGCACCGTCTGCTCGGCGCGCTCACCGCGACCGAGCGGCGGCACCTCTCCGACCTGCTGCGCCGGGTGCTGCTCGTCGCCGAGCAGCCGCGGAGCGCGCCGCAGACCGACTGAGCGGGGCTGGAAATCGCCTGGCGGTCCGCGTACCGCTGATGCAAGGGTGACCGGCGTGACTGCGCATGTGCTGGCCGGGGCCCTGGCTGACGACGGACGGCGACGGATCTTCGCGGCGATCGTGCTGGGCGCGACCAGCGCGACCGAGGTCGCCGAGCGGACCGGCCTGCCGGCGCGGGCGGTGCTCACCGGGGTCCGCCGGCTCACCGACGCGGGCCTCGTCACCGGCGCGGACGGCGCGCTCGTGGCCGATGAGCCGTCGCTGCGGGCCACCGCCCGCGACAGCCGCCCGGCCGACGACGCCGAACCCGGCGTCGACCCGGTGCTG
Organism: Micromonospora trifolii; assembly: GCF_022229005.1. GTDB lineage: Bacteria > Actinomycetota > Actinomycetes > Mycobacteriales > Micromonosporaceae > Micromonospora > Micromonospora trifolii. The sequence continues at coordinate 185,681 of NZ_JAKKFD010000011.1, read as the reverse complement.
CGGACCTTCCTGCGGGCGGGCGCCCTGGTGGGTCTTCCCGCACAGCGGGGTCGACGGCGGGTGCTGCTGGCGCACATCGCCGAGCAGTCGTTCGAGCCGGGCACCCGCTATCCGGAGCGGGCCGTCGACGACGCGCTCAAGCCGTGGTGCGCCGCAGGCGGGTCGGATCACGCGACGCTGCGCCGGTATCTGATCGACGAGCAGTTGCTCACCCGTGAGCACGGCGTCTACCAACTGCTCTGATCGTCCGCCGCGCGAACAGTCTCGTTGCGGAGGATCTTGCTAGCCTCGGCGCATGACCTCCTGCACGCCCTCCGATGGCCCGCCGGACCTGTTGTTCCTGCTCTCCTGGGCGAGTCACGCGTTGCAGACCGAGCACGCCGCCGGGCTGGCCGAGCTGGGCATCTCGCCGCGGGCGCACTACGTGCTGGCACAGGCCCACACCGGTGAGCTGACCCAGCGGGAAATCGGCGAGCGGTGCGGTGTGGACAAGACCACGATGGTCGTGACGCTCGACCAGTTGGAGCGGGCCGGCCTGGCCGAGCGCCGTCCGGTGCCGACGGACCGACGGGCCCGGATGGTCGCTGTGACTCCGGCGGGGGAGCAGGTGCTGCGGCAGGCGCAACAGGTGGTCCGGCGCATCCAGGACGACCTGCTGGCAACCCTGCCCGAGCAGGACCGGGAGGTGTTCCTGCGGGCTCTTCTGGGGCTGGTGAACGGACCCTTGGCCAACACCTCCCCGTACGCGCCGGGGGCCCGCTCCGGCTGTTAGTTCCGAGAGAGATAGTTCTGAACAAGACTATCTGTTACGGTCGTACTCGTTCGTTTCCCCTGAACGAGGAGCCGTCATGAGTGCTGTCACCGTCACGACCCCCACCCCCTCACCACTGCGCCGCCGCGCCCTCGGCGTCGCTGTCGCCGTCGTGGCGCCCCTGGCCATCTGGGTGATCGGCGCGCTGGCCGGAGTCGACTACACGGTCGAAAGCCCGGGCCAGCCCGCCACTGTCATCGGGGCTGGCGCGATCGTCATGATCGCCCTGGGGGCCGCCCTGCTCGGCTGGGCGTTGCTGGCGCTGCTGGAGCGGTTCGCCAGCCGGGTCGCTCGACCGGTCTGGATCTCGCTGGCCATCGTCGTGACGGTGCTGTCCTTCGTCCCCGTGCTCAGCGTCGAGGCCACCGGCGGCGCCAAGCTGGCCCTCGGCGCGACGCACGTGGCAGTGGCGGTCGCGTTGATCGCCCTGCTGCCCCGCCCCCGCCGATAAGCGGAAGCCATTCCCCCCGCCCACCTCGTGTCGCGCTGACCACGGGGTGGGCGAACCCTCGGGAGTTGATGCGCCCCCTCGACCTGGCGCTGGTGCTGGCCCGGCGGCCCACGCTGATCCTCCTCGACGAGCCGACCAACCACCTGTCGTCGACCCTCGCTGACGGGCTGACCGCCGCGATCCGCGACACGAGCGCCGCCGTCGTGGTCGCCACCCACGACCGGCAGTTGCTGCGGGACCTGGCCGACTGGCCGCTGCTGCGCATCGGCGAGCCCGCGACACCGGGTACGACGATCCGGGCGACCTGATAAAGGCGTTGACCGGGCGGTGATGATCAACAGGTGACCATTACCGCCCGGCCCACCTGGACGACCAGCACCAGTCGGCCCGACCACCCCGACGCGGTGCTTCTGCTGCGCGAGTACATGACCGAGATGGTGGTTCGCTATCACCGTCGCCCGGCCCTGCCCGGCGAGGTCGACGCGGCCCTGGCCGAGCTGCCCAGCGACGACCTGGCCGCGCCGAGCGGGCTGCTTCTGCTCGCGCACCACGGCACCAACCTGGCCGGCTGCGCCGGGCTGCGCTGGCAACCGGGCTGGGCCGAGCTGACCCGGGTGTTCCTCCGCCCCGAGCATCGCGGCGCCGGTGGAGGCGCCGCGCTGCTGGCCGCCGTCGAGGAGCGCGCCCGCGCAGCCGGGGCGGATCGGATCCGGCTCGACACCCGGCACGACCTGATCGAGGCCCGCGCCCTGTACGCCCGGCACGGCTACGCCGAGATCCCGGCGTACTCGCGGGGCCCCTACGCCGAACACTGGTTTGAAAAGCGGCTGTCCTGAGCAGTTGACGTCGGCGCGCGGACGCGCTAGATAAGAAGAGGAAGTTGAGTCACCCCGGCTCAACTCATCACCTTCGGCCAGGAGAACCGAGGAGGCATGACCATGTTGATGCGTACCGACCCGTTCCGCGAGATCGACCGGCTCGCCGAGCAGTTCTTCGGTACGGCGGCACGTCCCGCGACGATGCACCTGGACGCCTACCGCGACGGCGACCACTTCTACGCGGCGTTCGACCTGCCCGGCGTCGATCCGGACACCATCGACTGCACCGTCGAGCGCAACGTGCTCACCGTCCGCGCCGAGCGTCGCCGACCCGCCGGCGACGGCGTCGAACTGGTCGCCGCCGAACGCCCGATGGGCACCTTCACCCGGCAACTGTTCCTCGGCGACACGCTCGACACCGACAAACTGGAGGCTGGGTACGAGAACGGGGTGCTGACGCTGCGCATCCCGGTCGCCGAGCGCGCCAAGCCCCGGCGGGTGACCATCCAGGCCAACGGGCCCGCCCGCCGAGAGATCAACGCCTGATCCGACACGGTGACGGGTGGGATCGGCGCGCCTGCACGCCGATCCCACCCGAGACTGAGAGCCTTTTTCACATGGTGTTCTCCGACGCTCCGGTGCTCGCCCGCCCGTCCGCGCCACCGGCGCTGCCGAGCGGGCCGGTCGAGGTCACCGAGGCGTGGCTGCGCAACCGGCGGTTGTCCGAGCACACCCGCGACGCCTACCGACGCGACGTCACCGGCTGGCTCACCTGGTGCGCCGGCCACGACCTGGACCCGCTGCGGGCCACGTTCCTGCACGTCAACGAATACGCCCGCGCGCTGGAGAGCAGCGTCGGCGCACGCAGCGGCCGACCACTGACCCCGGCGACCGTCGCACGCCGACTCTCGGCGCTGTCCAGTTGGTACGACTTCCTGGTCAAACTGGGCGCAGTGCCGGCCAACCCGGTCTCCGGCGCCGACCGCCCCCGCGTCGACCGGGACCACTCCGCCACCGTCGGGCTCACCCCCGAGGAAGTGGACGCCCTGCTCAGCGCCGCCGACGCGGACACCGGCGCGACCGCCGTCCGCAACCGCGCGGCGCTCGCGCTCCTCGCCGACCTGGGTCTGCGGGTCGGGGAGCTGATCTCGCTGGACCTGACCGACCTCGGCACCGAACGCGGTCACCGCAGCGTGCGCTTCATCGGCAAGGGCGGCAAACAACGTCGCCGCGCCCTCACCCCCGGCACCGGGCACGCCCTGGACGCCTACCTGGCCCAGCGGGCCGCCGCCACCGGCGTGCCGGTGCCGCAGCTCACCGGCCCACTGCTGGTCACCGCCAGCGGCGCCCGCCTGGACCGGCACTCGGTGTTCCGGATGGTCCGTCGACTCGCCCGCGCCGCCGGCATCCCGGCCTGGGCGAAGCTGTCCCCACACTCGCTGCGGCACGCCTTCGCCACCACGGCCCGCTCCGAGGGCGTGCCGTTGGAGGACGTGCAGGACGCCATGGGGCACGCCGACCCGCGCACCACCCGCCGCTACGACCGGGACCGGCACAACCTCGACCGCGACCCGGCCTACGCGGTGTGGGCGGCCCGGTCACGTCGCCGCGGCTGAGTGCCACCTGCCCGACGTCGGGTTGTCGATCAGTCGAGGACCGCAGTGGCTTCGACCTCGACGAGGAGGTCAGGCTCGCCCAGAGCACTGACACCCAGCAGTGTGATGGGCTTGACCAGGTCAACGCCCAGCTTCGCACCCGCCCGAGCGACGCCTTCGCCCAACAGTGGCATCTTGTCGGGCGACCAGTCGACGACGTAGATGGTCAGTTTCGCCACGTCGCCGAAGGACCCACCGATCTCGGCCAGGGCGGTGCCGATGTTGAGATAGCACTGCTCGACCTGGGCGGCGAAGTCTCCCTCGCCGACCTTGCGCCCTTCGGCGTCGCGGGCCACCTGACCGGCGAGGAAGACCATCTTGGACCCGGTTGCGATCGACAACTGACGGTAGACGTCCGGCTTCGGTAACCCGTCCGGATTGACAAGAGTGATGGCCATGCTGACTCCTTGTGTCGTTGCGCCGGGCCGTCTCAGCTCTGTGGGCGGGGGCAGATGCAGAACGGCTGCCCGATCGGGTCGAGAAGCACCACCCACCGCTCACCACCGGGTTGGAAGGCCGGCTTCGACGCGCCCGCGGCGACGAACTTCTCCTCCGCCGCCGCCAGGTCGTCGACGTAGAGATCCAGGTGGTAGCGCTTGTCGCCGGTCTGGTCCGGCCAGGAGGGCGGTCGGTAGCCCTCGACCAGCCCGAAGCCGATGGAGACGCCACCGGAGCTGATCATCGCGTACTCCGGTTGGCTGTGGGTGACCTCCCAGCCCAGCGCCTCGTGGTAGAACGCGGCGTGGCCGGCGGGATCGGAACTGTCGAGGTTGACCATCGCGAGGTCGGCAGAAGCTGTCACGTCGGCAGTATGCCGCCGAGGCCCGACAACTCCGGCCACCCGACGCTCGCCGCGTCCGAGTGTCGGGCCCCCGCCCTACGGTCGACGGATGAGACACGGTCTGGAGATTTCCTGCGGCGGGGCCTCGGTCGCGGTGTCCACCCTGGTCGAGCTGGGTGAACTGGCCGAGCGCGCCGACTGGGACGGCGTGTTCCTGGAGGACTATCTGATCCACTATTCCGGCGACGAGCCGTTCACCTACGACCCGTGGCTGGTCCTCGCCGCGATCGCCGGGCGCACCGAGCGAGTGCGACTCGGCACCACTGTCACCGCGCTGCCCCGGCGTCGCCCGGCGAAGTTGGCGCGGGAGGTCCTCACCCTCGACCACCTCAGCGCGGGCCGGGCCACCGTGGCGGTCGGTGTCGGCGACCCGGGCGACCGGGGTCTGGTCGCCTTCGGCGAGCAGACCGAGGTGTCCGTGCGGGCCGCGATGCTCGACGAGGGTCTCGACCTGCTGACCGGGCTGCTCAGCGGTGGACGGGTCAGCCACCGGGGCACCCACTACCGCGCCGACGGGGTGTCGCTGCGGCCCGCGCCGGTGCAGTCCCCGCGGGTGCCGGTCTGGGTCGGCGGGAGCACCCAGGCCGGAGCGGTGCGCCGTCGGGCCGCCCGCGCCGACGGCATCGTGCCGTACAAGCTCACCGACACCGACGGGTGGTCCGACTTCACCCCCGACGAGGTACACGACCTGGCGACCGCCCTGCCATCGACGCGCGCCGACGGTCAGCCGTTCGACGTGGCGATCGGCGGCCGGCGGCGTCGGTCCGACGAGCGCACCGAACGGGCCTACCTCGCTGAGCTGGCCGCCGCCGGCGCCACCTGGTGGCTGGAGTTCGTTCCGGCCGGCGACCCGGCGACGATGCGCGCCGCCGTTGCCCGACGCCCCCTGCGCTGACCCGGGGGTCAGGGGGTGTCGAGGGGCCAGAACGTTCTACGGGCCGTGCCGTCGCGGCAGATCAGCCCGGCGCCGACCCGTCGGCAGTCGGTCACACCCGCCGGGAGCACCGCGGACACCCGACGACCGTCGCGTCCCAGCGTGGCGACCAGGGAACGCCTGCCGTCCGCCGCCATTCCCAGCACCACCAACGGTTCCGTGGCGACCCGTGGGCCCCCCACTGTGCGCCAGCGTGCCCCGGCCGGCCACGTCCACACCCGCGCCCCGGTGCCCGCGTCGATGGCCCAGCGTCCCTGCTCGTCCTGACCGCAGATCAGGCCCTGGCAGGGCCGCAGCGTCAACTCACCCGGCTGCGCCGGCGCCCGCCAGCGCTGTGCCAGGCCGGGTAGGTCGTAGCCGGTCAACGCCACCGCGCCGCCGTTCGGGTGGCGCAGCACCAGATGCGCGTCGACGACCTGGGGATTGTCCGGGCCGTAGTCGGCCGGCGGAAGCTGTCCCCGCCCGCGTTCGGTGCCGTCGCGGGCGTCGAGCAGCCGGACCAGCCCGTCGTCCTGCACCAGCAGCACCCGCCCGGGCAGGCCGGGCAGCGCCCGCAGCACCGCCGTGGAGGGCAGCGGGACCGACCAACGGTTTGCGCCGGTGGTCGGGTCGACGCCGTGCACAGTGCCCTCGACCCGCCGTCCCGGTTCGGCGGCGCTGCGCACCTCGCTCACGGCGACCGCCTCGTTCCCGGCCGCGTACACCCGCTCGGGTCGCCGCCACACCGGCTGGCCGGTACGCAACGACCGCGCCGTGGTCACCCGCGCCCCGAGCGCCTGGTCGCGCTCGACCAGCAGCAACAGGTCACCAGCGACCTCGGCGGACCATCCGGCGGCGGGCGGCACTGTCACCCGCCACCGCGGCGGGCCGTTCGGCGCAGCCGAGTCGTAGGCGCTCAACGTCGGCGGGTTCCGGTCGGGGTCGACGACCAGCAGCAGCGGCCCCGCGCCGAGCACTGTCGCCCGGGCGGGCACCGCCGGCCCCACCTGAGGCGTCAGGCCCGCGGCCGGCGCGGCGCCGCCGAGCAGGACACAGGCCGCCACCAGCGCCGCCACCCGCCACCGGCGGGACACCTGCGGTGGTGGCCTGCGCTCCTCCAGGGGCGCGCCCCGGTCGTCACCCAGCTCGATCAGCACCGACACGCGCGCCCACCCGTCCGTTCGCGCCGGCCGGTCAGCAGAGCAGGTCGAGGTGGTGGTGGGCGTCCTCGGCGATCTCCTCGTGCCGCAGCCAGCGGCGCGCCCACAGCCGGGCGGCCAACTCCGCCTGCTCGTCGCCCCACGCGGCGTGCTCGACGAGCAACGCGGTGGTCAGCGCGTACGCCAGGCGCAACGCCAGACCGCGGGCGCCAGCGAGCACCGCCGACGCCTCCGGGTCGATGGTCACCGCGGTGATGGTCTCCGCCACCTGCGCGGCGACGGCGGCCAGGGTGTCGGCCAGCACCGGCGACAGCGGCCGCGCCAGGTCGACGGCGGCGGCCAGCCGGCTCAGCAGGGGCGCCCCGGCGTCCTCCCGGGTCAACGCGCGCAGCACGTCCAGGGCCAGCACATTGGTGGTGCCCTCCCAGATGGGCAGCACCTGGGCGTCGCGCAGCAGCCGGGGCACGCCGGTGTCCTCCACGTAGCCGGCCCCGCCGAGGCTCTCCACGTACTCGCTGGCGGAGCTGACGGCGAGCCGTCCGGTGGCCAACTTCGCCAACGGCGCCACGATGCGCAACTCCGCCGCGGCCTCCGGGTCGGCGCCGACCTCGACCCGCCCGAGCAGGGCGAAAGCGTGCCCGGCGAGGGCGAATGCGCCCGCCGCGTCGACAGCGAGGGTGCCCAGGGTGGCCCGGTGCAGGGGCGAGGACACCAGCGGGCCACCGGCGACGTGCCGCACCTCGGCGTACGCGCGGGCGTAGGCGAGACCCCGTCGCATCCCGCCGGCCGCCGCCGCGGCGTTGTGCACCCGGGTCACCACCACCAGGGTCATCGCCCGGACCAGACCGGGCACCGCCGGGTCACCCAGCGGGAGGGCGTACGCGTCGCGCAGGCCGATCTCGGCGGTGGGCAGCGCCCGGGTGCCGAGCTTGTCCTTGAGCCGGTGCACCGTGACACCCGGTGCGGGTGCGCCCGGCGCCGCGCCGTCGGCCAACGGTGAGTCGACCGCGTACCGGGGAACGAGGAACGGGGCGAGCACCCGGCTGCCCCGCCCGGCGCCCTCCGGTCGGGCCAGCGCCACCGCCATCGCCGCGTCGGCGGCGGAGCAGAACCACTTCTCCCCGGTCAGCCGCCACGAACCGTCCGCCGCGGGTCGGCCGAGGGTGCTGGAGCGGCCCAGATCGGAGCCGCCCTGCGACTCGGTCATCCACTGCCCGCTGGTGATCGCCGTGGCCGGGTCCGTGGAGACCAGCCGGGGCAGCCACGCGTCGCGGACAGTGGCGTCGACGTCGGGCATGCTGAGCAGCGCCGCCGCCCCGTCGGCCATCGCCACCGGGCAGGAGAACGTCGCCGACTCCGGCCCGTACAGGTGCAGCAGGGCGTGTTGCACGACCCGCGCGGCGGCGCCCCAGGTGCCCCGGGCGTCCGGCAGGTAGGGCAGCGCGACCACGGCGTGTCGGGCGGCTGCCGCGCGTTGCGCCTGCCAGCCGGCGGAGGTGTCGATGCGGTCGATCCGGGCACCCCACGGGTCGTAGCGGACCAGCGTCGGCGGGTGCGCCTCCGCGTCGGCGTGCGCGGCGCGCAGCGGGCCGGTGACGTCGGCGGCCAGGTCCGCGAGACGGCCCTTCGCGGCGGCGTGCCCGCCCGGGCCGAGGTGACGCTCCAGCCAGGACCGCAGCAGGCCATCGCCGGCGTACGGGTCGACGGGGAGTGGTACCGGCTGCACGAAGCGGCTCATCGATCGGCTCCTGGCACTGCTCGGGGGTGTGCGCCGACGGTAGACGATGCGGGGCCGCCGCGAACAGGGCACACCCGCCCATCGGGCGCACCCAGTTTCCGGCTTGTCGCCCGTCGGTGCGAGCGTGTTCTCTACGGTCGGTAGTCGTGGGTGCGGGCCAGTCGTGGAGCCGACCGGCCCGGCGTCACCGCCCGATGCGCACCGGGTTGGCGTTCGCCGGGTTCGGTGTGGCGCTGTGCTGCGTGGGGGTGGCCGGGTTGGGCGCCTGGAACCTCCAGACCGTCCGGCAGGCCGCCGGCCCGATCCGGGAGACCGCCGACGGTTTCCTCAACGAGGTGGCCCTCGGCGACAGCAACCGGGCGTACGAGCGGCTCTGCGAGGACGCGCGCAGCCGGTGGAGCGCGATCGGCTTCACCAGTTGGGTGCGGACACCACCGATGGTCACCGACTACGAGATCACCGACGTGTCGGTCGCCACCCGCAGCGGACGACCGCACGGCACTGTGACGGTGAAGGTGACCCGCGACGGCGGGCTCAGCGAGGAACGTCGCCTGCCGGTGGTCCGTGAGGACGGGAACTGGCGGGTGTGCGGTGACCCCTTCTAGGCCCCCGGTCGCCGCCCCGATACGCCCACAGCTTCTGCGACCACGCGAGGGGGTGCAGCCGACCACCTCGACGGAACTCTTCTTCGACCTGGTCTTCATCTTCACCATCACCCAGTTGTCGCACTACCTGATCGCGCACCTGGACTGGCGCGGCGCGGCGCGTACCGGCCTGTTGCTGGCGTTGGTGTGGCTGGTCTGGGTCTACACCACCTGGCTGACCAACTGGCTGCAACCGGATCAGGGGCCGGTGCGGACGATGTTGATCGGGGTGGGGCTGGGCAGCCTGTTGTTGTCGGCGGCGATCCCGGAGGCGTTCGGGTCGACCGGCCTGCTCTTCGCGCTGGTCTACGTGATCGTGCAGGTGGGCCGCACCATGTTCGCGTTGTGGGCGGTGCAGGGCAGTCCGTGGTTGGTGGCCGGATTTCAGCAGTCGCTGCCGTGGATCGCCGGGACGTCGGTGCTCGTGGTCCTGGGTGGCCTGGTCGGCGGGGCCGCCCGGGACGCGGTGTGGGCGGCGGTGATCGTGATCGAGGTGGTCGGCCTCTCGATCGGCTATCCGCTGCCGCGACGGGGACGTAGCCGACCTGAGCGGTGGATGGTGGAGGGTGGGCACCTGGCCGAGCGGTGCGCGGCGTTCGTCCTGATCGCGCTGGGGGAGTCGATCCTGGTCACCGGCAGCACCCTCACGTCGCACGTGGACCTGGTGACGTCCGGTGCATTCGTGCTGGCGTTCGGCGGTTCGGTGGCGCTGTGGTGGGTCTATTTCGCCCGTTCGGCCCCGGCCGCCACGGAGGTCATCGCCAACGCCGGGGAGCGTACCGGCGCGTTGAGCCGGGTCGCGTTCAACTTCCTGCACCCGGTGATCGTCGCCGGTGTCGTCGTCACGTCGGCGGCCGACGAGCGGTTGCTGCGGGAGCCCGGCGCACCGGCCACCGCTGTCGACGTGCTGCTCACCCTCGGTGGTCCCGCGCTGTTCCTGGCCGGGCACGCCGCCTACAAGGCGCTGCTGTGGCGGACCCTGCCGACCAGCCGGGTCACGGCGGTGGTGGTCCTGCTGGCGCTGATGCCGGTCGGTGTGGTGCTGGGGGCGCCCGTCGCGGTGTGCGCGGCGGTGGCGTTGGCGGTGACGGTCGCCGTGATCCTGACCGACCGGTTCCGGGTACGGGCCCACGCCCGCCAGGCGTCCTGACCGGCCGGGCGTGGGCGGGCCTGCAACTGGTCACCACCACGTCGACGGCGGTCGCCGTGTACGGGTGGGCGCCTCAGTCGCGGGGGCCGAGGTCGCCGCTGCGGTAGTGCCGGCGGCAGAGCACCTGGTAGCGGACCTCGGCGGTGTCGACGGTGTCGCCGATGACGACCTGGGCGCCCTCACGGACGACCCGCCCGTCGACCACCCGGGCGTTGAGCAACCCTTCGCGGCCGCACCAGCAGAGCACCTCGACCTGGATGCGGGCCACCTCGTCGGCCAGCTCGAACAGGCGTTGCGCGGCGGGGAACAGCCGCGACCGGAAGTCGGTGGCCAGGCCGAACGCGAACACGTCGACGTCGTAGCTGTCGACCAGCTCGGCCATCTGCTCGACGTGCTCGACTGTGTAGAAGCACGCCTCGTCGCAGATCAGGTAGTCGACGCGTACCCCGTCGGCCCACCGGCCGCGCACCAGGGCCCGCAGGTCCAGGTCGTCGGTGACCTCGATGGCCTCGTGGGCCAGGCCGATGCGGGTGGTGACCTGCGGTCCCAGCGACCTGTCGATGCGGGTGGTGACCAGCCCGCGCCGGCCCTGCCGGGCGTGGTTGTAGTTCATCTGCAACGCCATCGTGGACTTGCCGCAGTCCATCGGCCCCCAGAAGAACTTCAACGCCGCCGCGTGCACCGGACGCCCGTCGAGCCCGCGCGCGGCCGCGCACCCGGCCGGGGCGTGGGGCTGGCCGGGGAACGGGTGGGCCAGGCAGGTCGGGGCGGTGGCGTCGTCGTCGGTCACGGTCGGGCAGCCTAGCCCATTGATCGGCCCGAATTGGTCGGGTGCGGGACCCGTGCTCAGAGCACCCGGGGTGGGGTGTTGCCCGCGGCCACGATGGCACGGCGGATCGGCACGGCGGCGAGGAGCAGGAACCCGACCACGAAGAAGATCAGCAGTGAGACCAGGCCCACCCGGTACGAGGCGGTGAGTTGGAACACCAGGCCGAAGGCGAGCGGGCCGAGCCAGCTGGTGCCCTTGTCGCTGATCTCGTAGAAGCCGTAGTACTCGCCTTCCTTGCCGGCTGGGATGAGCTGGCTGAACAGCGACCGGCTCAGCGCCTGGCTGCCGCCGAGGACCAGGCCGATGGCCGCGCCGAGGACCATGAAGGGCACCGGCGCCTCGGCCGGTAGCCGGAACGCGCCGATGATCACACCGGTCCAGAGGACCAGGCTGAGCAGCACTGTCTTCCAGGCGCCGATGCGCTTGGCCAGCGCGCCCAGGCTCAACGCGCCCCCGAAGGCGAGGAACTGCACCAGCAGGATGGTGACGATCAGGGTGCTCTGGTCCAGCCGCAGTTCCTCGGTGCCGTACTGGCTGGCCAGGGTGATGACGGTCTGGATGCCGTCGTTGTAGACCAGGAACGCCAGCAGGAAGAACAGCGTCAACGGGTACGCCTTGATCTCCCGCAGGGTGCGGCCCAACTGCCGGAACCCGTCGGTGAGCACGTTTCCGCGCCGGGCCAGCGCAGCCGCCGCGCTGGGGCGTTCCCGCAGCCAGCGCAGCGGCACGAGGGTGAACACCGCCCACCACACCCCGGCGGAGACGATCGACCAGCGGGCCAGGTCCAGGGTGCGCTGCGGGTTGTCGTCCTCGCTGAACAGGGTGACAGCTACCAGGTTGAACGCCAGCAGCAGACCACCACCCAGGTAGCCCAGCGCCCAGCCGCGGCTGGAGATGCCGTCGCGTTCGTCCGGGCCGCCGAGCTGCGGGAGGAACGAGTTGTAGACCACGACGGCCGCGCCGAAGGAGATGTTGGCGACCAGGAAGAGTGCCCCGCCGAGCAGGTAGCGGTCACCGGTGACGAAGATCATCGCGATGGTCGCGCCGGCCCCGGTGAACGCGGCGGCGCCGAGCAGCCGCTTCTTGTGCGTCGACCGGTCGGCGATCGCCCCGATCACCGGCAGCACGAACACGGTGAGGAACACCGACAGCGAGATCAGGTACGGGTAGTAGGACCCGGCCGCCACCCGGATGCCCAGCGGGTGCACGTACCCGTCGCAGGTGTCCGCGCCCAACTCGCACCCGGCGGCCAACTCGGCGACGGTGGTGATGAACGGGCCCAGGAACACAGTGATGACTGTGGTCTGGAACGCGGAGTTCGCCCAGTCGTAGATGTACCAGCCGCGCCGCTCCCGGCGAGTGCTCGCCGGAGGCGGGGTGTCGTCCACCGTGGGGGTCACGGTCTCGGCCATCGGGGGTCCTTCGATCCTCAGGCGGCCCAGTGGCCGCGGCTGCGGTAGACGTCGCGCAGCACGCCGACGTGATCGGTCATGATGCCATCCACGCCACGATCCAGTAACTCGTGCATCTGGGCTGGTTCGTCGATCGTCCAGACGTGCACCTGCAGACCGATGCGGTGGCAGTAGTCGAGGAACCGGCGGTCCACCACCGGCACCCGCCCGTAGCGCGGTGGCACCTGCGCGGCGACCACCGACGGCGGCAGCCGCAACGGACGCCCGTGCAGGGAGGCCAGGCGCAGCCGGGCGACGCCCCGCATGCCCAGGCTGGTCGCGACCCGACCCTCGGTGAGCGCGCGCAGCCGGGTCAGCCGGGCGTCGCTGAACGAGGCGAGCAGCACCCGGTCGCCGGCGCCGGCCCGGGTCACTGTCGCGACCGTCGGCTCGACACCGCCGTCGGCCTTCACGTCGATGTTGAAGCGGACCTGCGGCCACGCCCCCAACACCTCGTCGAGCCGGGGTACGACGGCAGCGCCGCCGACCCGTACCGAGGCGAGGTCCGCCCAGCTCATCTCGGCGATGCGCCCCGCCTCACCGGTGACCCGGCGCAGCGTCGGGTCGTGGAAGATCACCGCCACGCCGTCCGCTGTGGCGTGCACGTCGGTCTCCACGTACCGGTAGCCCAGCCCGATGGCCCGGGCGAACGCCTCGGTGGTGTTCTCGTCGCCCTCGGCGGCGCCGCCACGGTGGGCGAACGCCAGCGGCGCCGGCGCGTCGAGGTAGCCGAATCGGGTCAACACGCGACGCAGTATGCCTGCGGTTGGTGGCCGGCGGGTGGCCGGCCGGCGTCTGTCGCCCGCTCGCGCCGCCGCCCTGCCCGGTGATCGACTCGGATTCCTGAAAGTCGGGGCGTCCGCGGCGCGGGCATGCCCCGGTTTGCGGGAAACCGAGTCGATCTTCCCGCCTGTCTCAGCTCCAGTCGGTGTGGTAGCCGTCGTGGCGCAACAGGTCCAGCAGGTCGGCGTCGCTGGGCCGGTGGGCGTGGGTGAGCGCGGCGGTCAACTCGTCGACTCCGACCGGGTCCGGCCCCTGCACCTCGATCGCCCGTACGGTGGCGCCCTCGGTGCGATAGAGGGCGATGGACGGGTCGCTGTTGTCGGTCTCGTGAGTCACGATCAGCGTGCTCCCGCCGCCCAGGTCGGTGCAGGTGCGCAGCCGCGGCGAGCCGCAGTCGACGCCGTCGGGTAGCCCGCTCGCGGGATGCGGCACGCGCAACCGCCAGAGCACGGGCACGGCGCGGCCGTCAGCGGTGCGCAGCGGGTAGGCGATGTCGAGGCCGCCACGCTCCAGCCAGCCGACGGCGCCGGCGCGGGTCACGTCGTCGGGGATCAACAGCTGATCGCGAGACCACGGTGACGACCGCGTCAGGTCGGCGAGGTCCCGCTGGTCCTTGGTGTGGTGGTACGCCGTCCGCAGCCCGGCGTAGCCGATGACGAGGAGTACGACTGCGACGAGGACGAGAGGGCGGCGCGACACATGATCATTGTCCCCGTCGCCCAGCGGCACCGCCGACCCGGCGTCGTGCAGACCCCAGGGGTTCAGGCCAGCCAGCCGCCGGTCATCCGCGCCACTGCGGCGCCGTCGAGGTCGGCGAGCTTGACTCCGACGAACTGCCGGGCGCCGTCGGAGGTCTGCACCCGTACCGGCGGCGTCGGGTCGGTCAGCGTGGCGACCACCACCGCCGCGGCGTCGGCGGGGGACTGCGCGGCGGCGAACGCCTGCCCGGTGCGGGCCAGGTACGCGCGCAGCGCCGGCCCGTACACCCCGGCGGCGGCGCTGGCGGCGTCGGCGTCGATGCCGATATTGGCGACGAACTCGCTGGCCACCGCACCCGGTTCGACGACGGTGACCCGTACGCCGGTGGTGGCGGCGAGCGGGGCGAGGGACTCCATGTATCCCTCGACGGCGAACTTCGCGGCGCAGTACGCCTCGTTGAACGGCTGCCCGACGATCCCGCCGACGCTGGAGACGGTGACGAGCCGTCCCCGGCTGGCCCGCAGGTGTGGCAGGGCGGCGCGGCTGACGTGCAGTACGCCGAAGAAGTTGACCTCCATGACGGCCCGGATGTCGTCGACGCTGTCCTGTTCCAGGGTGCCGACATGCCCGGCGCCGGCGTTGTTGACGACCGCGTCGAGCCGGCCGTACGTGCCGGCCACCTCCTCGACGCAGGCGGTCACGGAGTCGGGGTCGGTGACGTCGAGGCGGCGTACGTCGATCAGGTTGGCGACCCCGGCGGCGTCGGCGGCGGCGCGTAGCCGGTCGGAGCGGCCGAGGTCGCGCATGGTGGCGACGCTGCGCCAGCCGGCGCGGGCGCAGCCGAGCGCGATCTCCAGGCCGATACCGGTGGACGTGCCGGTGATCAGCACCGTCTGCTCGCTCATGAGCTCCTACCTTCGTGCCATAGCGACCAACCCGCGCTGGACGTCACTGCAGGTTACGGCCGGACTGGTGTCCGAAGGCGATCGACTCGGTTTCCTGCGAGGCGGGGTGTCCGGGACGCGGGAATGCCCGATTTCCAGAAAGCCGAGTCGATCACCAGCGCACCGCCGCCGCAGTCGTCAACGCGACCGGCGGTGGGCGCGGCTGGGATCGCTCGGGCGACCGGGGTCGACGTGGCGGGGCAGGTCCGGCTCGTCGGGGCGCAGCGGGGCGAGGGTGTCGGTGACCGCGTCGATGATCCGGTCGGTGGCGCGGCGGGCCGCGCCGGGATTGGCGGCCGCCGTCTCACCCAGGTCGACGGGCGTGCCGAAGTGCACCCGGATCACCGGTCGACGCCACAGCGAGCGGGCTACTCCGCGCAGCATTCCGCGGGGCGCCTGGTAGGGCAGCACCTCGTGCGATCCCCACTGGGCGACCGGGACGACCGGGGCGCCGCAGGCCAGGGCCAGTCGGGCGGCGCCGGTCTTGCCGCGTTCGGGCCACAGGCCGGGGTCCAGGCCGATGCGCCCCTCGGGGTAGATGAGGATCACCGAGCCACGGGCGACGGCCGTGGCGGCGTCGTCGAGAGCCCGGTGCACGGCGCTGGTGCCCCGGTCGACGCGGATGTGCCCGGCGTGGCGCATGGCGGCGCCGAACACCGGGACCCGGAACAGTCCGGCGGTCGCCATGATCCGCGGGGCGACGCCACGGGTGTGGCAGGCGGCGGCCATGACCACCGGGTCGAACGGGCTGATGTGGTTGGCGGCGAGCACCAGCGGGCCGCGACGCAGGTGCGCCGGGACGTCGCCGGTGACCTCGAGGCGGGCGAGCAGGCCGACCAGGCCCCGGGCCAGCAGCAGGGCTGCGCGCCAGATCAGCGGCGGCTGCCAGGCGGTGTGTGCGGTGTCCATCAGCGCGCCATCGTCGCACGCGTCGACGGGGCCGCGAGGGCGGGTCGGGGTGATCAGGGTCATTGGTCCCGCGAGGGTGCGGGCCGCCCAGCCTTCTACGACGAGCAGTAGTATTTACTACGTCTCGTAGTACGGATGGTTGGGGGTTTCAGGTGGACGCGTTGGACGTTGCCCGCTGGCAGTTCGGTGTCACCACCGTCTACCACTTTCTCTTCGTACCGCTGACCATCGGCCTCTCCGTGCTGGTGGCCATCCTGCAGACGATGTGGCACCGCACCGGCAACGAGCGTTACCTCAAGCTCACCAAGTTCTACGGCAAGCTGTTCCTGATCAACTTCGCCATGGGCGTGGTCACCGGCATCGTGCAGGAGTTCCAGTTCGGCATGAACTGGAGCGACTACTCCCGCTTCGTCGGCGACGTCTTCGGCGCGCCCCTGGCCATCGAGGCGCTCGTCGCGTTCTTCCTCGAATCCACCTTCATCGGCCTGTGGATCTTCGGCTGGGACCGGCTGCCCAAGCGGGCGCACCTGGCCAGCATCTGGGCCGCCGCGATCGGCACCAACCTCAGCGCGTACTTCATCCTCGCCGCGAACTCGTTCATGCAGAACCCGGTCGGCTACCGGATCAACCCCGACAGCGGACGCGCCGAGCTGACCGACTTCCCGGCCGTGCTGACCAACAAGGTCGCCCTGATCACCTTCCCGCACACCCTGGCCGGCTCGTTCCTGGTCGCCGGGTCGCTGATCGTCGCGGTCGGCCTGTGGCACGTCATCCGCAACCGCGACTCCGCCGACACCGGCGCGTACCGCTTCGCCACCAAGTTCGGCTCCTGGGTGGTCCTGGTCGCCTCCGCGGCAGTGCTGTTCACCGGCGACATCCAGGGCAAGATCATGACGGACGTGCAGCCGATGAAGATGGCCGCCGCCGAGGGCCTCTACACCACCGAGAGCCCCGCCTCGTTCTCCGTGCTCACCATCGGCAGCCTGGACGGCAGCCGCGAGGTGTTCGCCCTCAAGATCCCGTACCTGCTGTCGTACCTGGGCACCGGCGACCCGAACGGCACGGTGCACGGCATCAACGACCTGCAGGCGCAGTACGCCACCCAGTACGGCGCGGGCAGCTACACCCCGATCATCCCGGTCACCTACTGGAGCTTCCGCTTCATGATCGCCTTCGGGATGGCGGCCGGCGCGATCGCCCTGCTGGTGCTCTGGAGCCAGCGCAAGGGCCGCACCCCGAGCAGCAAGTGGCTGCTGCGCGCCGGGCTGGCCATGCCGGTGCTGCCGGTGCTGGCCAACTCCTTCGGCTGGATCTTCACCGAGATGGGTCGCCAGCCGTGGATCGTCTTCGGCGAGATGCTCACCCGCAACGGGGTGTCCCGCAGCGTCTCGCTGACCGAGGTGCTCACCTCGTTCACCGCCTTCACGCTGATCTACGCCACCCTCGCCGTGATCGAGGTCAAGCTGCTGCTGCGCTACGCCAAGGCCGGCGTGCCGGACGTCAGCGAGCAACCCCCCACCGACGACACCGACGACGCCGAGCGCCCGCTCGCCTTCGCCTACTGATCCCGGAGCCCATCGTGGAACTGACCACCATCTGGTTTCTCCTCGTCGCCGTGCTGTTCACCGGGTACTTCATCCTGGAGGGCTTCGACTTCGGCGTCGGCATGCTGCTGCCCGTGCTCGGCCGCGACGACCGGGAACGCCGCGTCCTGATCAACACCATCGGCCCGGTCTGGGACGGCAACGAGGTGTGGCTGATCACCGCCGGTGGCGCCATGTTCGCCGCGTTTCCCGAGTGGTACGCCACCCTCTTCTCCGGCTTCTACCTGCCGCTGCTGCTGATCCTGCTGGCCCTGATCGCCCGGGGGGTCGCCTTCGAGTACCGGCACAAGCGCCCCGAGGCGTCCTGGAAGCGGCGGTGGGACGCGGCGATCGTGGTCGGCTCGCTGCTGCCGGCGATCCTGTGGGGCGTCGCCTTCGCCAACATCCTGCGCGGCGTGCCACTGGACGCCGACCACGAGTACGTCGGCGGCCTGCTGAACCTGCTCAACCCGTACGCCCTGCTGGGCGGCGCGACCACCCTGGCGCTGTTCCTCACCCACGGCGCGGTGTTCATCGCCCTGAAGACCACCGGCGACATCCGCGAGCGCGCCGGCGCGCTCGCCGTGCGCCTGGGTGTGGGCGCCGCCGTGCTCGCGGTCGGGTTCCTGACCTGGACGTTGACCATCCGCTCCAGCGCGGCCGCCGTCGTGCTCGCCGTCGGCGCGGCCCTCGCCCTGCTCGGTGGTCTGGCCGCCGCCCGGGTACGCCGGGAGGGCTGGGCGTTCACCGGCACCGCCGTGGCGATCGGCCTGGCGGTGGCGACCCTGTTCGCGGCGCTGTTCCCGAACGTGCTGCCCTCCACCCTGGACGCGGCCGGCACGCTGACGGCCACCAACGCCGCGTCCACCCCGTACACCCTGAAGATCATGACCTGGGTGGCGGTGATCTTCACTCCGGTGGTGCTGGCCTACCAGGGGTGGACGTACTGGGTGTTCCGCAAGCGCATCGGCATAGCCAACATCCCGCAGCACTAGGGCCGGGGCGCGCGCCGCGCCGCCGCAAGCCGCATGCCGCGAGCCGCGCCGATCTTGCACTTCCTGTAGTCGAGATGCACGAAATGCCCGCTAAGTCGGGGCAAGAACTGCAAGATCGGCGCACCGCCCCCGTCGATCACTTCCCACGCCGACGCCGTCGATCATGGAGTTGGGGTGCCCGGATTATGACAATGAGAGATGTTTTGTAACCCACCACAACTCCTTGATCGACGGCGCAGGGACGGCACGGGGCGGCGCGGCGCGCGGGGCGGCGGGAAAATCGGCGGTCAGCTTCGAGTGGTCCCGCTACGGTGTGCCGATGCCCGCCACCGTGCACGTTCGTGAACTCACCGCCGAGGACCTCGACGCGGCCTGGGAGCTGGGTCGGTTCGCGTTCGGTTCGGACCCGCAGCGGCCGGCGCACGCCACCGCCACGCCTGCCGGCCTGACCCGGTACGGCGCGTTCGACGACGCCGGCCGGCTGGTCGGCAAGGCCGTCGACCTGCACCACGACCAGTGGTGGTCCGGGCGGGCGGTGCCGGCCGCCGACGTGGCCGGAGTGGCGGTCGCCCCGGAGGCCCGTGGTCGTGGCGTGGCCCGTGCCCTGCTCACCGCGCTGCTGCGCGGTGGCCGTGACCGTGGGGCGGCGATCAGCGCGCTCTACCCGACCGTCGCGGCCCCCTACCGGGCCTGCGGGTGGGAGGCCGCCGGGGTGCTGCGCACCGTCGACCTGGTCACCGCCGCGCTGCCCCGGCACCGGCCCACGTCGCACCTCACCGTCCGGGCCGGTACACCGGCCGACCTACCGGCCGTCGACGCCCTGTACGAGCGGGTCACCCGGCACCGCAACGGCATGCTGACCCGCCGGGGTGAGCTGTTCGACGCCGCCGACCGCGGTCTGCCCGGCGACGGCGTCACCCTCGTCGAGGCCGACGGCGACCTGGTCGGCTACGCCACCTGGCAGCGGGGCCGCGGCTACGGGGCCGATTCCGTGCTCACCGTCGACGAGGTCCTGGCGGTCACCGCCGAGGCCGCCCGGGAACTCGTCGGGGTGCTCGGCAGTTGGGCCAGCGTCGCGCCGACCCTGCGACTGTGCCCGCTCGACGGGGACGCGGTCAGCGTCCACCTGCCGTTGGAGTCGGCCCGCGAGCACGAGCGGGACCTGTGGATGCACCGGCCGGTGGACGTGGCACGGGCGGTGAGCGCACGGGGGTGGCCCGCCCACGCCCGGGGCGCCGTCGACTTCCACCTCAGCGACCCGCTCGCCGACTGGAACACGGGCACCTGGAGGTTGGCGGTCGCCGACGGCGCCGCCGAGCTGACCCGCATCGGCGGCGAGGCGGAACTGCGGTTGGACGTCCGCGGTTTCGCGTTGCTGTACGCCGGGGCGGCGCGGGCCCGGTCGGTCGCGCAGGCCGGCCTGCTGCACTGTGCCGGTGACACCGACCCGGCCGCCCTGGACCTGCTGGGCGTCGGAGGCCCGACGCAGTTGCTCGACTACTTCTGACCGACCGGGCCCGGCACGTGGGCCGCCGACAGGTCGACCGGACCCGGTGCGGGCCGGCAGGACCGGGCCCGCCCACCGTCGGGCTCCTGTCCGTCAGGTCGGCGTCGCGGCCAGTTCGGCGTTGGCGCGCTGGGTGACCACTGTGAGCGCCCGGGCGGCGGCGCCCGCCTCGTCGGTGGGGATGTCCGCGTAGAGGCGGGCGCTGATGTCCGCGACGGCGGCGGCGATGCGGGCCTGCACGGCGTGACCGGCGTCGCTGAGCCGCAGCCGTGGCGCGTCGGCGTCGTGGTCGGCCTGGGCGAGGTCCGCGTCGACGAGGGTGGCGAGCACCCGTCGCACCTCCTGCTCGTCGACCTTGAGCGTGCTGGTGATGCGGTGCGCGAGGTGGGCGCGTTCGGCAGGGCCGTTGGCGAGGACGTTGAGGGCGAGCAACTGGTTGAACTCGACCCCGAGGGGAGCGATGGCCCGTTCGAGCAGGGCCCGGGTGGCGTAGTGGGCGTGGCCGATGACCTGGCCGTTGAGGCTGGGGACGGTGGACATGACTCCTCCTTCGATACGTTGGCTGAACCAACGTTGGTCGAACCAACGTAACACCCGATCGTGGGTCGCGCCAACGATTACTGGTAGGCTGCTCCGCATGGACAACGCGGCCCCGCAGTCACCCGCCGGGCTCAGCACCACAGCGACCTGGCTGCTCAACCAGAGCGCCAGTCACGCCGCCCGCCTGCTCAACGAGGGTTTTGCCGCGCACGACCTGCGCGGCTACCACTACCGGCTGCTCACCGCCCTGGCCGAGGACGGGCCCGCGAGCCAGGCCGACCTCGGCCGGCGCTGCGGCATCGACCGCAGCGACGTGGTGGCCGCCATCAACGACCTGGCCGGCCGAGGGCTCGTGGTGCGTGCCCCCGACCCGGCCGATCGCCGCCGCAACGTCATCAGCGCCACCGACGCCGGCACCGACGAGGCCCGCCGGATGGGTGCGACCCTCGAGCACGTCCAGGCCGACCTGCTCGCCCCGCTGTCCGCCACCGAGCGCGAGCAACTGACGCGACTGCTCACCCGACTGCTGCACCACCACAGCCGGCACTGACCCGCCTCAGCGGGCCTCGCGCAGCTCCGCCAGCCGGGCCTCGATCTCGGCCAGCTCGGCGCGCAGCTTCTCGGCCTGCTGCTCCGCCTCGGCCCGCTCGGTGCCGAGGATCTGCTCCACCGCCTCCTGCACCCCCGGCACGTCGACGAGGGCCACCATCTTCAGCGCCTCCGCCGGCTTCACCACGTACGGCTTCGCCAGGGCCTTGCTGCCCTGCTGCGCGGCGACGGTCCACTCACCGTCGGCGTACGCCAGGGTCACGGTGAGACCCGCGAGGCCCTTCGGCTTGACGGCCTTGACCGCCCGCCGCGCCGGCGGCTTCTCCGTCTGCTCCACCTTCGGCTCCTCCTGTCGCTGCGCGGGCACCCGCGGCGTGTCCAACACGAACTCCGGCGCGGCCACCGCTGGCGCCTCGGGCTCGGGCTCCGGCTTCGGCTCCGCCACCCGACGGGTCACGCCCTTGGGCGCCACGGCCAGATCGGCGGGGGAGAACGGCAACTCGTCGCGACCGAAGCGCACCACCACGAACTCGTCGGACACCTCCGGGTCGGTCAGCTCGATCACCTGACCGACCTGACCGGCGATCTGCCCCGCCGCCGCGGTGAACACCACCCGCGGTTTACGCCCGGCCGCCAACGCCTCCCGGATGCTCTGCACCTCGCTAGTGGACAAACCCTGGCCGGCATCCATCACAACCCTCTTCCGTACACCTGTTTGATTGCTGTCTTGATACCAGCCGACTGCGACACCCGCCGCACGGGGCTCGCGCCCGCTCAGCCGCCCAGTGCCCGCAGCGCCCGGTCCGCATGCTCGTTCATGCTGACCTCGCTGTGGATCACCTCGATGACCCGCTGGTCAGTGCCGATGACGAAGGTCATCCGCTTCATGCTCAACGGCCCCAACGGCACCCGCCGCTTGACCCCGAGCTGCTGCGCCACCGCGCCGTCGGCGTCCGACAGCAGCGGATAGTCGAAGCCGTGCAGCTTCGAGAACTCGGCCTGCTTCGCCACCGGGTCGCGGCTGATGCCCACCCGCGTCGCGCCCAGCGCCGTGAACTCCGCCGCGAGGTCGCGGAAGTGGCAGCTCTCCGCCGTGCACCCCCGGGTCATCGCCGCCGGGTAGAAGAACAGCACCACCGGCCCGGCCGCCAGGAACTCCGACAGCCGCCGCGGCGTGCCCGTCTCATCCGGCAGCTCGAAATCCTGCACCACGTCGCCGACACCCACACCCGCCACCGCGCACCTCCATTGTCCGATCGACCGTTGTCGGATCGACCGCGCGGTGAGCGTAAGCGATCACGCCCAGAGCGCTGCCACCTCGTCGGCCACCACATCGGCCTGGGTCCGCCCGGCCCGCGCCGCGCCCGCCCGGCGCGCCGGGTCCAGCACGTTGCGGCCGATCGCCGTGCGCGCCGCCGCGTCCGGCGTCAGCACCACCACCCGCGACCCGGCCGCCCGCAACCCGTCCACCTGCGCCGACAGCCGTGGCATCGGCCCGAACGCCGCCGACGTCGGCGCGAGCACCAGCACCCTGCGCGCCCCCGCCGCCAGGTCCGCGTTCACCGTCGAGCGCATCCCACCGTCGACGAAGCGACGCGCGCCGATCGTCACCGGCGGCCACACCCCGGGCACCGCGCAACTCGCGCCCACGGCGTCCACCAGGGACACACCGCTGTCGCTGTCGAACACCACGAACTCACCGGACGACGCGTCCACCGCCGTGATCAGCAGCCGCCGCTGCGGCCACTCCCGGTCCGGCAGGCGGGCCTCGATCACCACTCGTCGCGACGCCTCCGACTGGGTACGCGCCGCCACCGCCATCGCCCCGATCCGGGCCCGCGAGCGCACCGCGTCGCGGGTCCGCCCACCGGCCCAAATGAGCCGCGCCAGCGCCGCGAAGCCCAACCGTGCCGCCAGCTCACTCGACGGCGGCAACAACTGCTCGGTGTAGAGACGCTCGACGGGCAACCCGGAGCACACCTGCGCGCCGACCATCGAACCCGCCGACGTGCCCACCACCAGATCCGCCTCGGTGACCGGCACGCCCCGCTCGACCAACCCGGCCAGCAGCCCCAACTCCCAGGCCACCCCGGTCACCCCGCCACCACCGAGCACCAACGCCCGCTGCATGTGACCCTCCTCTCGACGACCGACCCGCGCCGGTCACGGTAGCGTCGGCACGTTCATCGCGCAGCCGTCAGACCCGCCGGGAGGCACCGTGGCACCCGTCACCGTCATCACCGGCGGCGGCCGGGGCATCGGCGCGGCAACCGCCCGTCGGCTCGCCGCCGCCGGTCACCACGTCGCCCTCTGCTACCGCCGCGACGAGGCCGCCGCCACCGCCGTCCTGGCCGACCTGCGGGCCGCCGGCGCCCAGGCCATCGCGGTACGCGCCGACACCACCGACCCCGAGCAGGTGCACGCCCTGTTCGACGCTGCCGCTCACCTCGGCCCGCTCACCGGCCTGGTCAACAACGCCGGCGTCACCAGCCTGATCGGGCCGTTCACCGAGCTGCGCGTCGACGACCTGCGCCGGGTCGTCGACGTCAACCTCGTCGGCTACGTCCTCTGCGCCCAGCAGGCCGCCCGGCGGCTCACCGACGGCGGGGCGATCGTCAACGTCTCGTCGGCGGCCGCGACCCTCGGCAGCCCGGGGGAGTACGTGCACTACGCCGCCGTGAAGGCCGCCACCGACACCCTCACCGTCGGCCTGGCCAAGGAACTCGCCCCGAAGGGCATCCGGGTCAACGCCGTGGCCCCCGGCATCGTGCGCACCGACATCCACGCCGACTCCGGGGTGCCCGACCGCGCCGACTCCGCCGTCGGTCGCATACCGCTGGGCCGCGCCGGCGAACCCGACGAGATCGCCGCCGCCATCGCCTGGCTGCTGGGCCCGGACGCCTCGTACACCACCGGGACCGTGCTGCGCGTCTCCGGCGGTCTCTGACCACGCGCTGGTCGGAGACCGCCGGATCCGGCTCAGTGGGTGAACAGCTTCGCCGCGGTGATCACGGTCTGGGCGACCCCGTAGCCGAGCAGCGCCGCCACCACCAACCAGGAGATCCACAACCGGGCCTGCTGCCCGGGCCTGCTGTCCTCATTCATCGCGTACCACTCCTCTGCGCCGTCGTGTCCTCGTCCACGTCCTGGTCCTGTTGCGCGTTCCGTTCCGTCGACGGTTCGTGGTAGCGCTGCGGCACCGGCCGCACCAGCAGGTTCGCCAGGAAGCCCACGGCCAGCACAGCGACCATCGTGAACAGCGCCGGGCGGTACGCCGCGGCGGTCAGCGAACCCGGCTCGCCCTGCGCGTCGAGGAACCCGTTGACGATCAGCGGACCGGCGATGCCCGCCGCCGACCAGGCGGTCAGCAGCCGACCGTGGATCGCACCGACCTGGAAGGTGCCGAACAGGTCCCGCAGGTACGCCGGCACTGTCGCGAAGCCACCGCCGTAGAACGACAGGATCACGCAGGCCAACAGCACGAACAGGGCCGTCGAGGTCTGCCCGACGAGCGCCAGCAGCGCGTAGAGCACCATGCCGACACCCAGGTACACCAGGTAGATCGGTTTACGGCCGATGAGGTCCGAGGTGGACGACCACGCGAACCGGCCGGCCATGTTGAACAGCGACAGCAGACCCACGAACCCGCCGGCCGCCGCGACGGTCACCGCCGAGGTGCCGTTGTCGCGGAAGAAGTCCTGGATCATCGGGCTGGCCTGCTCCAGGATGCCGATGCCGGCGGTCACGTTGCAAAACAGCACCACCCACAGCAGCCAGAACGAGCGGGTCTTCACCGCGTTCGCCGCCGACACGTTCGCCGTGGTGACCAGCGGCTTCGCCGCCACGCTTGCCGGATCGAAGCCGGCCGGCCGCCAGTCCTGCGCCGGCACCCGCACGTTCGCCACCCCGAACATCATGATGACGAAGTAGCCCAGGCCGAGCGTCACGAACAGCCACACCAGGGCGCTGCCCGACGCCGTCGACCCCGCGTTGGCCGGGTCGTAGCCGGCGTCGTAGAACGACAACAGTTGCCGCGACAGGGGAGAGGCGACCATCGCCCCACCACCGAAACCCATGATCGCCAATCCGGTGGCCAGTCCCGGCCGGTCCGGGAACCATTTGATCAGGGTGGAGACGGGGGAGATGTAGCCGATGCCCAGCCCGATGCCGCCGAGCAGCCCGTAGCCCAGATACAGCAGCCACAGCTGCTTCGTGGCGATACCCAGCGAGCCCACCAGGAAACCCGCCGCCCAGAAACAGGCCGAGACGAACATGGCCTTTCGTGGTCCGTTCGCCTCCACCCAGGTCCCGGCGACCGCTGCGGACAATCCGAGCATCACGATCGCGATGCTGAAGATCACCCCGATCGCCGTCTGGCTGGTGTCGAAGTGGGCGATCAGGGAGTTCTTGTAGACGCTGGTCGCGTAGACCTGACCGATGCAGAGGTGGATGGCCAACGCCGCCGGGGGGATGAGCCACCGGCTGTAGCCGGGCGGCGCGACGGTGTGCCGACGATCGAGTGCGGAAAGCATGCGCTGCTTCCTCTCCGACGAGGACGAGAAACGTCGCACCCAACGTGCCCACACCACTCGTATGCGGCAAACCTCACCGTCGCCGGACGGTCGTTCCGCTGAGCTGAGCGGTCAGTCAGCGTCCACGCGGCGTACGCCCCGTTGGAGGCCGGCCGCGCGACAGGCCTCCAACGGCGCGCCGGCTCAGGCCGCGACCGCAGCCTCGGCGACCCGCTCGGCGTCGGGGCGCAGTTGCGGGGTGGCGAGCGAGATGGCCAGGTTGACGATCGCGAAGACCGCGGCGATCAACAGGCCACGGTGGAACCCGTCGACCAGCGCCTGCTGCTGACCGGCGCCGCGACTGAGCGCGTCGGTGACGTGGGTGACCGACAGCGTGGTGACGATGGCCAACCCCAGCGCGCCGCCGACCTGGTACACGGCGGTGACCACACCGGACGCGGCGCCGGCCTCATGGTGCTCGACGTCGGAGATCGCGGAGATCTGGGCGGGTACGCCCAGCGTGGTGATGCCCAGACCGAACAGCAGCAGGCCGGGCAGCAGCTCGCTGGTGTAGGAGCCGGTGGCGCTCGCCCCGCTGAGCAGCAGCAGGCCGATCACGCTGAGCAGCGCGCCGATGATCTGCAGGGTGCGGGTGCCGAGTCGGTGCACCAGTTGGGTGGCGAGGGCGGCGCCGGCGATGGCCGTCGCGCCCATCGGCAGGAACTGCAGGCCGGCGGTCAGCGGCGAGGCGCCGCGTACCTGCTGCAGGTAGATCGCGGTGAGGAAGAACATCGACAGGAACGCGGCGCCGTTGAGCGCCAACGCCCCGCTGGAGACGCTCAGCGCCCGGGAGCGGAACAGCCGCAGCGGCACCAGTGGCGCGGCCGAGCGCGCCTCGACGCCGACGAAGACAGCGAGCAGCGCGACTCCACCGATGAGGGTGGCGAGCACCTGCGCCGAGCCCCAGCCGGCGGACTCGGCCCGGACCACGCCGAACACGACGGCGAGCAGACCGGTGGTGCCGAGGACCGCGCCGAGCGCGTCGAAGGTCCGGGGGCCGGGCTGGGAGTGCCGCGCGGCCGCCACGAAGGTCGGCACGATCGCCACGAGCGCGATGACGATGGGTACGTTGACGAAGAAGACCCACCGCCAACTCAGCGCGTCGACGAGCAGGCCGCCGGCCACCACGCCCAGGGTGCCGCCGAGCCCGGCGAGGGCACCCCAGATGCCCATGGCGATGTTGCGTTCCCGTCCGTGCGCGAACGTGACCGTGAGGATGGCCAACGCCGCGGGGGAGAGCAACGCGCCGCCCAGGCCCTGCACGGCGCGCGCGGCGATCAGCAGGCCGGGTGAGGTCGCGAGTCCGGCGAGCAGGGACATCGCCCCGAACAGCACCAGACCGACGATGAAGATCCGGCGGGCGCCGAGCAGGTCGGCGGCGCGACCGCCGAGCAGCAGGAAACCACCGAAGAGCAGGGTGTACGCGCTGATCACCCATTGCAGGTCGTCAGCGGTGAAGCTCAGGTCAGTCTGGATGTTGGGCAGCGCCACGTTCACGATCGTCACGTCGAGGATGACGATGAACTGCGCCACCGACAGCACCGCCAGAGTTGCCCAGGGACTACGTCGCATGCCTATCCCATCGGAGAGAGGACGTCGCACGACGCGGTATACGCCGTACATCTACAACGTATACCGACGTGTGTACGTAGTACACTGGCCTGGTGGTCAGTATGAGCAAGGACACCCCGCAGCGTCTCGACCCCACCGCGATCGTCGCGAGCGCACTGCGCATCGCCGGCGCCGAGGGCCTGTCCGCGATCACCATCCGCCGGCTGGCCCAGGAACACGGCGTCACCCCGATGGCGCTCTACCGGCACTTCCGGGACAAGGGCGACCTGCTCGACGCGCTCGCCGCGCGCCTACTCGCCGACATCCGCCTGCCCGAGCCGACCACCGAGCCCTGGGACGAGCAGGTCCGCGCCATCCTGGCCGCCTGCCTCGCCGCGCTACGCCCACACCCCACCGTCGCCGGGCTCGTCCCCACCCGCATCCTTCTGTCCGAGCCGGGCCTGATCCTGGTGGAGCGCATCCTCGCCCTGCTCCACGGGGCGGGCTACCCGCCGGAGCAGGCCACCGAGATCGGCAGCCAGGCGCTCTGCTCCCTCGTCACCCTCGTCGCCACCGAGCCTGGCGCCATGGGGAGCACCGACCCGGACACCCGCGACGACGCCATCCGCGCCAAGCGAGCGGCGCTGCAGGCGTT
The DNA here is from genome assembly GCF_022229005.1 of Micromonospora trifolii. Lineage (GTDB taxonomy): Bacteria > Actinomycetota > Actinomycetes > Mycobacteriales > Micromonosporaceae > Micromonospora > Micromonospora trifolii. The sequence continues at coordinate 157,934 of NZ_JAKKFD010000011.1, read as the reverse complement.
GGCACCGCAGCGTTTTCCGCACGTCCTCGCCGCCGCCGACGCGCTCACGCTCTGCGGCGACCGGGAGGGTTACTACGACCTGGGCATCGAGTTCGCCGTCGCCGGCATCCGTGGCATCCGCCCGGCGACCCGCACCACCGGGTGATCCCACCCGCACCGCTCGCGGGCGGTGCGGGTGGGACCGACCCGCCGGATGAGAGCCCTGTTCCGGCCCGGCCCTGGCCCGCCGCTACCGCAGCTCCGGCAGGTGCCAGCCGCCGGCCAGGGTGTCGGCGTCCGCCGGACCCCAACTGCCCTTCTCGTACGACTGCACCGCCGTCGGCAGATCCAGGATCGGCGCGACGATGCGCCACTCCTGCTCGATCGTCTCGGCACGCGCGAAGCGCAGGTGCTGCCCGTCCATCGCGTCGTCGAGCAGCCGCTCGTACGCCTCCTGCCGGCGACCGAGAGCCGAGCCGAAGTCGACGGACAGGTCCACCGGACGGCTCGCCACCTCGGCACCCGGGCTCTTCGCCTGGATCGACATCGTGATGCCGTCACCGCGACCGAGGCGGAAACGCAGCAGGTTCGCGGCCCTCGCCGTGCCCCGTTCGGCGGGGATCAGCGAGCGCTGCGGCTGCTTGAACTCGACCACGACCTCCGTCGCCGTTCCCGGCAGCGACTTGCCGGTGCGCAGGTAGAACGGCACGCCCGCCCAGCGGGGGGAGTCGACAGTCAACCGGGTCGCCACGAACGTCTCCGTGTTCGAGGCCGCCGCCACGCCCGGCTCGTCGCGGTAGCCGGCGTACTGCCCCCGGACGGTGGACTCCGGCGACAGCGGCGCGATCTGCCGCAGCACGGCGGCCTCCGCCTCCCGGAACGCCGCGGTGTCATCGCTGGCGGGCGCCTCCATCGCGATGAGCGCGACGACCTGAAGGATGTGGTTCTGCAGCACGTCCCGGGTCGCGCCCACGGTGTCGTAGAAGCCGGCCCGGCCCTGCGTGCCGAAACCCTCGGCCAGCGTCACCTGGATGTTGTCGATGTGCTCGTTGTTCCACAGCGGCTCGAACAGCCGATTGGCGAACCGGAAGGCGTAGAGACCCTCGACGGCTTCCTTGCCGAGGTAGTGGTCGATGCGGAACACCCGCTCCGGCGCGAAGGCCGCGCCCAGTGTGCGATCCAGCTCGCGGGAGGACTCCAGGTCACGCCCGAACGGCTTCTCCACGATCACCCGACCCCGGTCGGCCAGACCCACGGCCGCCAGGCCCTCGACGACGGCTCCGAACACCGCCGGAGGGATCGCCAGGTAGAAGACCGGCCGCTCGGCGTCGCGCAGCCGCTCAGCCAGCCGCTGGTACGTCGTCGGGTCCGCGTAGTTGCCGGAGATCATCGAAAGGTTGTCCGCAAGCCGATCGAAGGTCTCGTCGTCGATCTCGTCATTGGCCTCGTTGACCGACTTGCGGGCCATGGTGACCAGCTGCTGATCATCCCAGGGGGAGCGGGCCACGCCGATCACCGGAACGTCGAGGCGCTCGCGTCGGGTCAACTCGTACAGCGCCGGAAACAGCTTCTTCGAGACGAGGTCTCCGGTGACGCCGAACAGCACTACCGCGTCTGAGCGCACGTGCATGGCACTTCCCATTCGATCATCCGAACCTGATCTTCCGAACGGACAACCGCACGACCCACTCCAGGAATTCCCCAGCGTGCGGCGTACGTGAGGTCGGTGACAACACTGTCGCGACGAGTCCTTATGTTAAGGAAGGTTTACAGTGCAGGCGGAACGCCGGTAGCCTGCGACTCTAATCGACGAAGGTCGATCATAACGAGGCCTGGAGGTACCGTGCGCCGCCGAAACACCACCACACGGCTGCTGGCCATAGCCGCACTCGCGCTACCCATCATCCTGCCCGCCACGCCCGCCACCGCCGCGGCACCCACCGCACCAGCCCGACACCTCAGCGACGTCATCCCCGCACCGGTCGAAACCCGCCCCGACGCACACAACACCTTCCGGATCACCCCCCTGACCGTCATCCGCACCACCCCCGGCTCAGCCGCCGCGCGGCGCATCGGCCACCAACTCGCCACCACACTGCGACCCGCCACCGGCCACGCCCTGCCCGTCCTGCCCGTACGCTCCACCCCGCTACCCGAGATCGCCCTGCTCATCGGGGGCGCCGACGACCGCATCGGCCAACAGGGCTACCAACTCGACGTCACCCGCCGCGGCGTCACCATCCGCGCCAACACTCCCGCCGGGCTGTTCGCCGGCACCCAGACCCTGCGCCAACTGCTCCCCGCCGACATCGAGGCACCCGACCGGCAGCGGACCACCTGGACAGTCCCCGGCGGACGAATCATCGACTACCCACGCTTCGCCTACCGGGGTGCGATGCTCGACCTGGCACGCCACTTCCACACCGTCGACGACATCACCGCCTACGTGGACCTGCTCAGCCAGTACAAAATCAACTACCTGCACCTGCACCTGACCGACGACCAGGGCTGGCGCATCCAGATCGACTCCTGGCCCCGCCTCACCACCGTCGGCGGCGGACCCGGCACCGGTGCCGACGGCGTCGGCCCCGGATACCTCACCAAGGCCGACTACAAGGCCGTCGTCGCCTACGCCGCCGCACGACACATCACGATCATCCCCGAGATCGACATGCCCGGTCACACCAACGCCGCCCAGTCGACGTACCCCGAACTCAACTGCGACGGCGTCGCACCGCCCCCACGCACCGACATCGCCGTCGGCTACAGCTCCCTCTGCATCAACGACGAACTCACCTACCGCTTCGTCGAGGACGTCATCCGCGAACTCGCCGCCATCACACCCGGACCATTCCTGCACATCGGCGGCGACGAAGCCCACGCCACCACCGACGAGGACTACCGCACCTTCATGAACCGCGTCCTGCCCCTGGTCGCGAAGTACGGCAAGCGCGCCTCCGGATGGAACGAGATCACCCAGGCCGACCTGCCCACCGACGCCGTCGCCCAGTTCTGGGGCACCGGCACCACAAACGCCAGCCTCGCCGCGGCCGCCGCCCGCGGCAACAAGATCATCATGTCGCCGGCGAACAAGGCCTACCTCGACATGAAGTACGACGCCAACACCCGCCTCGGCCTGCGCTGGGCCGGCCTGATCGAGGTGTCCGACGCCTACGGCTGGGACCCCGCCACCCGGGTCACCGGCGTCGGCGAAAACGCCATCCTCGGCGTCGAGGCCCCACTGTGGTCCGAAACGCTGCGCACCCTCGACGACATCGAATACATGGCCTTCCCCCGCCTACCCGCGATCGCCGAACTCGGCTGGTCCACCACCGCCAGCCACGACTGGGAATCCTTCCGAACCCGACTGGGGGAGCAGGCACCCCGCTGGCGACTGCAACAGGTCAACTTCTACCCGTCCCCGCAGGTGCCCTGGATCTGACCCGTACCCCCATCGTCCGCTGTTCGTGGGCACCGGCCGACCCGGCCGGTGCCCCTGCTCACCATCGCCGGTCATGAGACGTTGGAGCACACCCAAACCATCTTCAGCAAGGACCACCTCCATGAACCTGGCGTACGACCACTCAGCGGAAACCGGAGCGGCGGTGGTGTGCCTACCCATGTTCAGCATGACCCGCGCCGCCACCGCCGCCGCCCTCAGCCCCGCACTCGCGGGCACCGGCCTGCGAGAGATCTACCTGGACCTGCCCGGCCACGGAGACACCCCCGCGAACTGCCCACCCACCTCCCAGTCGGTGCTGGACACCGTCTGCGCATGGCTCGACCACCACCTCGACGCGCCAGTCCTGCTCGCCGGCGGCTCCTACGGCGCGTACCTTGCCGCCGGCATCGCACGCCAACGACCCGACCTCGTCCGCGGCCTGCTCCTGGTCTGTCCCGGCGTCACCATCGCCCGCCACAGCCGGGACCTCCCCGACGAACCACCGCTCGACGCACCCACTGGCTGGCTCGACGCCGCTCCCACCGACCTGCACGCACACCTCGACGCCGCCCTGGGCCACCGCACCCCAGCCGTCGTCGCGACGGTGCTCGCGGCACTGAACTCCGGCGGACCCGGCGACCCGACCTTCCAACAGGAGTTGCAGAGCGGCCCCGGCTACGAGCTACCCGACGAAACCGCCGAGGTCGTCTTCGACGGCCCGGTCAGCGTGATCACCGGCCGACAGGACCGAATCGTCGGGTACGCCGACCAGTTCCGCGCCATGCGCCACTACCCGCGCGGCACCTACACTGTGATCGACGCAGCCGGGCACTACCTGCCGTACGAACAACCCACCCTGCTGCGATCACTCACCCAGGACTGGCTGCGCCGTACGCGTAGCAACTCACCGGACTGACGACGCGCCGGCAGGGGAGTGCATCGTCTGTGGTCAATCCGTCAACCCGGCCAGGACCAGGGCCACGCAGCGAGCAGCGTCAGCCGTACCCCACTCGTGCCGACGGTCTGCTGCCGTCACCCGATACCGATCGCCGTCCAGTGGTTCGACCCAGGGGCAGTCGCCGCTGTAGGGATAGCCAACGGTTCGGCTGAAGCCGAGGGTCCCGTGGCTGGTGAAGGGCATCAGCCGGCGCAGCCGGGGCTCGTGGATGGCCACGGTGATGAAGGAGTGCAGCCGGAGCAGGTGCGAAGCCCTCCAGGTATTCCTGTGGTACTGCCGCCAGGTGTACTCGGCGCCTTCGCCGCGTTCGTGCGCCGAGGCGAGCGGACTGAAGGCGACGAATGGCCACTCGTGACCCAGCTCCCGAAGTCGCGACCCGGACTGCCAGGCCCGCATCGCGCCGGCCACGGCGTGCAGATCGTCGGTGTCGCCCCGCGCCAGGCAGACCCCACGCGCCCAGAACTGCATCAGGAAGACTCGCTCGCCACCGCCCATCAGGGCAGTGGCGGTGCGCTCGCCGTCCTGCACCCGCGCACCCACGAAACGCCAACCGGGCGCTGATTCGGGAAGGGCCCGCCGGAGCGGGGCGACGCCAGCGAACCCGGTTTGCAGGATGGCGCTGAGGCTGCCCACGCGAGCGACGTCCGGGTAGAGAACGGGATCTGGTCTTGTGGGACCACGGTGCTCGGACACGTCCCATGATGCCTCGCGAATTTCTCGTCGACCGAGCGCAGGCCGGGACGGTGTCACCGCTTCTCGACGACTTCGACTCATCAAAGCAGGATTCGATAATGCACATTATGTAAAGTAGCGGGTTCTGGGAGTCCCCTCACCGCCTCCCGACAGGGGTCAGTCGCGCGTCAGGCCCGGCGGACACGCGTCCTCGTCCGGCCCGACGAGGCGCGCGTTGACCAGCGGGTTGCGCCGCAGGGCCGTCAGAACGGCACCGCTGGCGCCGATGTCGGTCCAGGTGTCGTCCCAGAGCGCCGAGACGAGCCACGAGCGATCCGCCGGAAAGAACAGGTCGGGCAGCGCCCCGTCGCCGCCGCGCATGTGACCGACGCGCCAGGTGAGAGCCTGTTCCGGTCCGGCCTGGACCAACACGTAGGACCAGTCCCCGTAGAGGGACACCCTCGCGGCGCACGGAAAGACGACGTCGTGGGCACCGGTGTCGAGAAAGCCGAGCCACCAGGGCTGATCCGGCGTGCACGACACCAGCTCGTCGATCACCGCACGTTCGTGGGCGTGGTACTCGACACCCTCTGGCCGGTGGAAGGTGCCGTACGCCTCGAACACCGGCGGGATCGCCGTGGTGACCGAGAGACCCTGCGTGGTGCGCCCGGCGAGCCAGGCGACGTCGCTGGCCGTGCCGATCCGCCAGGTCCGTCCGTCCTTGCTGACGTCCATGGCCTCGGTCGGGGTCGTTTCGTCGTGCTCGACGGCGGTGGGTGACGCATACGGCGCCCAACCGGCTCGGCCAGCGGCCCGCCACTGGTGCCCCTCGGAGCAGACCAGATCTATCGGACCGTCGAGGTCTCGGTACACGATGGGCGTGCCGGGTCGACCACAGGTGGGACAGGTGGCGGCGAGCGACGTCATGCCGCGCACGTTACGTGCTTCTCGGTCAGCTCCAGCCGTACTCGTGGCGGCCCAGCCGTACTCGTGGCGGCGGCGATGAGGTCCTCTCCCCCCGCTCACCGCTTCCCGAATACGCGAAAATGCTGCATAATATCCCTTATGCATGACAAACAGGACGAATCGCTCGCGGTGCTGATCGAGGAGTTCCTGACCGCACGGGCCACCCGCAAGCCCTCCCCGCACACCCTGGCTGCGTACCGCAGAGATCTGCACACGGTGGCCACCCTGGTCGGGGACGATGCCACCCCTCCCCTAGCCCTGGACGCGCTGTCGATCACCGACCTCTCCCCCCGGGTGATGCGCGCGGCCTTCGCCCGGTTCGCCGCCCCCCGGGCGCCCGCGTCGGTGCATCGGGCCTGGTCCACCTGGAACAGCTTCTTCACGTTCCTGGTCGCTGACGGGTTCGTGGCGGGCAACCCGATGCCGGCGGTCGGGCGGCCTCGGGCGCTACTCCCCCAGCCGAAGCCGCTGCGCGGCGCGGACACCCCCGAGGTGCTGCTCGCGTCCGCCGCCCGGGACGACGGGCGGCAACGCGACCCGTGGCCGGAGCGGGACGTGGCGGTGTTGGCGGTGGCGCTCTGCGCCGGGCTGCGACTGTCGGAGCTGCTGGCGTTGCGCGTCGACTCGCTCGGCGGCCGGCCCGGTGAGCGGCGGGTCGAGGTGGCGGGCAAGGGTGGGCGGCCCCGGGCGGTGCCGATCGAGGCGGATCTGGACCGGGTGCTGCGGGACTACCTGGACAGTCGGGTGCGGCGCTTCGGTTCGCGGTCGGTACGCCCCGACTCGCCGTTTCTGGTGGATCGGCGCGGTGAGCCGTTGCGCCGTGGTGGCCTCCAGTATCTCGTCGAGTCGTGTTACCGGCGGGCCGGCATCGGCGACCGGGTGCCGCGTGGTGCGCGGCTGCACGCGCTGCGGCACACCTTCGCGACCCGGCTGGCGGAGGACGGCGCGAGCGCGGCGGAGATCATGCGGTTGTTGGGGCACGCGTCGTTGGCGTCGTCGCAGACGTACATCGAGGTGACGGCCGGGCAGCAGCGCGACGCGGTCCGCGCGAACCGGACCAACCGCGCGTTGGCGGGTCTGGTGCCGCCCGGGTGAGCGTGGTCAGTGTGCGCGGTGGCCGGTGCCGTCCGCGGTGACGGGAAGGGGGCCGAGGACGGCGTTGATGATGTGGATGCGGGCGTTGGTGGCCTGGTAGTCGGCGCAGACCGTGTCGGCGCGGTCGCCGAGGCGGGCGGTGGGCCCGGTGCGGGTGACGGTGACGGTGACGCCGTCGAGGGTGGTGGCGGTGCCGGCGGTGGTGAGGTCGGCGATCGGGTGGGTTCCGCTGATGAGGTGGGCTTTCAGCAGGGTGCGGAGCTGGTCGGTGTGGTGGGTCATGAGGTCGTCCCAGTTGTCCTCGGAGAACGTGGCGGCGAAGGCGTCGTCGGAGGGCGCCAGGACGGTGACGCCGGTGCCGGCGGGCAGGTCGGTGAGCACGCCGCTGGTGCGCAGTGCCGCTTCGAACGTGGTGAGGGTGGGGATCCAGCGCAGCGCCTGGTCGACGGGTTGGCCGGCGAGGAAGCTCGGGTTGCCGGGGTCGGTGCCGGTGGGCAGGGCGGCGCAGAGGGGCCCGGTGAGCTGGGGTGCGGTGGCCGCCGCTGCGGCGTCCGTGCGGGGAGCTGCGGGGGTGCCGGTGCAGGCGGCCAGCAGCAGGGTCGGCAGGAGCAGGCCGAGCGCCCGTCGGGCGCCGTGCGGTCCGCGGGATCGTCGGGGGTGTCGCGGTCGGGTGGCGGGGTGCGACACGGCGTCCTCCACGGGTGCGGGGTAACTGGTGAGGTGCCGGCGGCGCGGGTGTCGGGCCCGCGCCGCCGGCGTGGCGGCTCGCTAGTTGTCGGTCACAGGGCCGCGCACTGGGTGGTGCGGGGGCCGTGGACGGTGTTGGCGATGCCGAGGTTGTGCGGGGCGGGGTTGTTGCCGGTGCACCTGAGGGGGCCGCGGATGGTGGTGCCGGCCAGCACGGGTGCGTCGGTGCCGGTGGTGTTGCCGGACAGGTCGACGGGGCCGGCGATGGTGGCGTCGATGATGGAGATCGCGTCGGTGGTGGTGGCAATGCGGACCGGGCCGTTGACGGTGCTGTCGGCGAGGAGGATGCCGGCGGCGCCGGTGGCGGTGAGCGGGCCGCTGATGGTCGTCGCGGTCGTGACGAGTGCCGCGCCGGCCCGGACGGTGACCGGGCCGTTGATGGTGGCGTCGTCGGCGCAGGTGAAGCCGGTGACGGTCAGGGGTCCGTTGCGGCGGCCGGTGAGGGTGGGATAGACGCGTTCGCCGTCGGTCAGCTTCTCCACGCCCTTGGCGTCGAGGAGCAGGGGGATGAGGCCGCGTTCGGGTTGGTTGAGGGGGACGTAGTGCTCGTCGCCGATCGTGATGACGTTCCAGCCGTGGGCGGCGATGCGCTGGGCGACGGTGGTGCCGACGCCACCGGGTCCGTCGGTGCGGGCACCGTTGTACTGCGCGTCGGTGAGTTTGTAGGCGCAGGGCGCGTTGTCGAGGATCAGGTCGGCGGGGGGTGCGTCGAGTGGTGGTGGGCTGTCGCCGGGGTGCGGTGCCGGGTGGGCGGGGATGGGGCGGGAGCCGCGGAAGACCAGCCGGCCGGTGTTGGCGGCCTGGGTTTCGATGGCTTCGCTGCGGGCCTTCAGGATGTCGGCGCGGTCGGCGCGGTGGTAGTCGAGGAACTGGTGGAACGTCCACAGGGCGGAGTAGGTCTTGCGGCGTCGGTTGTTGGCGGTGTTGCCCTCGTCGGGGCGGGTCTGGCCGCCGGAGCTGCGCAGTTCCAGCAGGGAGTTGGTGACGTTCTTGAGTCCGAGGGTGTTGCGCAGGATGGTTTCTTCGCTGAGGCCGACGTTGCCGCCGCCTTCGCAGCCGTAGGGGCAGGCCCACCAGCCGGCTTCGGCGCCCTTGGCGTACATGTGGCCTTCGATCATGTCCTGGGACTGGTCGAAGATGGGTTGGGCGACGTTCTGGTGCCGTGGGGGCAGCATCGGTAGGTCGCCGGCGCGGGAGTTGCCGAACTCGTGGCCGTCGTAGCCGGCGACGGGTCGGTAGTCGCGGACCATTGTGATGTACGCGGTGGTCTCCGGCTGGCGGATCAGGGAGTAGTCGCGGTTGAGGTCCTGGCCGGTGGAGTTGCCGCGGGTGTTGTTGGCGCGGCCGTCTCCGTTGATGGTGGGGACGATCAGGACGGTGGTGTGGCTGAGCAGGTCGGTGATGCGGGGGTCGGTGCTGAAGGCGAGTTGGCGGGCCATGATGAGGCATGCCTCGCGGTCGCCCGGCTCGTTGCCGTGCACGTTGCAGTTGATGGCCACGGGTGAGGTGGCGGCGACGGCTTCCGGGGTGGCCGCCGGGGTGGGGTGACCGATGACCATCATGTTGATGGGTCGGTTCTGGACGGTGCGGCCGAGTTCGACGACGCGGACGCGGTCGCTGAGGGCGTCGATGGCGGCGGTGTAGGCGTACTCGTCGGTGTCGCTGGTGTACTGCGCGGCGTGGGTGGTCTCCCAGCCGGTGCGTAGTTGTTCGCCGGGGGTGGTGGGGTTGCCCCAGGGTGCGGTGGTGGTGGCGGTGACGGGGTCGGAGTAGGGCTGTTCGGTGGTGCCGGTGCGGGCGCGTACGCGCCATTGGAAGGTGTCGCCGGGGTTGTAGCCGGAGTCGGCGAAGGTGGGTGCGTGTTGGTTGATCTGGCGGTTGGGTCGCCAGATGCCGACGATGGTGGGTGCGCCGGTGGGGGTGTTGTCGGCGTCGACGGGGGTGCGTTCGATCTGGTAGTCGGTGGCGCCGTCGACGGGTTGCCAGGCGAGGGTGGTGTATCCGTCGGCCTGGTGGGCGGTGAGGGCGTTGACCTGTTCCGGTGGTGCGGCGTTGGCGGGGGTGGGTGCTGCGGTGGTGAGGGTGATGGCGATGAGGGTGGACACGGCGATGAGGGTGGGTCGCTGGCGTCTCATGTGGTCTCCGACGAGTTGATCGTGGCGCGTGTCGACCAGCATGATCGTCGAAGTCCGTCGATGCAATGATCTTGAGGGAATCTTGCGGCTCGGTGGTCCGCTCCCCCGCCGACCCGTGATCGACTCGGTTCCAGGAAGGCGCGGTGTCCGGGGCACGGGGATGCCCCGGTATTCAGGAAGCCGAGTCGACCTTGGAGGCGGCGTCAGGCGGCGGCGCCGAGGCGGCGCCGAGGGCGGCCTCAGGCGGCGCGGTCAGCGGGCGTGCCGCAGGGCCCAGTCGAGGGCGACGTCGGCGATGCGCTCCCAGCCCTGCTGGGCGGGCAGCAGGTGCGCGTACCCCTCGAAGAGCTCGACCTCGGTGATGGTGTCGCCCTTGTAGTGCGCAGCGTTGGCGCGTTGCACGCTGGGCGGCATGATGTGGTCTTCCGAGCCGGAGATGAACAGCAGCGGCGCGCGTTGGTCGTTGTGGTAGTCGACGGCGATGTCCTGGGGGCCGGGCAGCAGGTTGGCCAGGACGCCGTCCCAGAGGATGCCGCCGGCGGCGGGGATGGCGTAGCGCTCGTACAGGGCGCGGGCGGTCTGCTCGTCGAAGGTGTTGGTGAAGGCGTAGTTCCACTGCTCGAAGGTGAACCCGACGGCCCGATGGCGGTTGGCGGGGTTGCGCAGCACCGGGAAGGTGGAGCGCAGCTGCGAGAAGGGGGTCACCGTGACGCCTTCGGTGGGTGCCGAGTTGAGCACGACCGCCGAGGCGCCGTAGCCGCGGTCGAGCAGCACCTGGGTGAACGCCCCGCCGGCGGAGTGGCCCATGAGGATGGGTGGCGTGGGCAGTTGCTCGACCACCGTGGACAGGTGCGCGATGATCTGCGGCGCGGTCAGCGTCTCCAACGGGCTGGGGTCGGCGTTGATCGCCTCGACCTCGCCTTCCAGCCCCGGGTACGTGGGCGTGAGCACCCGAAAGCCCCGGTCCTGGTAGTGGGTGACCCAGTGTTCCCAGCTGCGGGGGGTGACCCAGAATCCGTGGATGAGCACGATCGTGTCCGGCGTGTCGCTCATGGTCAGCTCCCTGTGGTGTCGGGGGTGGCGATGGCGCGACAACGTGGTGCCGGCGAGCCCACCCTAGACATTCGTGAGCCGCGATGCGGCCGGTTGGGCGATGACGCTCAGCCGAGGTCGACCAGCAGGGGGCGGTGGTCGGAGATGGTGGACGCCGGCGCGGTGACCGCGCGTACGGGTGGGAGCTGGTCGAGGGCGTGCCGGTCGGCGAGGATGTGGTCGAGTTGGACGCGGGGCTGCCCGGACGGGTAGGTGGGGCGTCGGCCCAGGGGGTGCCACCCGGAGACGAGCCGGGCCGCGCCGGCGGGCAGGTTGAGATCGCCGAGCAGGACGCGGGGGCCCGGTAGCGCGCGCAGGGCGCGGACGGTCTGACGGAGTTGGCGGGCGTTCCAGCCGGGCACGAAGGACAGGTGGGTCGCGGCGACGGTGAGCGGGCCGTGCGGGGTGTCCAGGACGGCGGCGAGGACCACGCGGGGTTCGTCGTGCAGCAGGATGAGACCGCCGCGGGGGCCGGGCACGTAGACCGGTGAGCGCACCGGAGCCGGCTTGAGTCGGGTGACCTGCCAGCTGCGTACGGGGTATCGGCTGATCAGCCCGATGCCGTAGCAGGGTTCGCCGTGGCCGTCGTCGTCGTGGCGCAGAGGGCGGAACTGTTCGCCGGGCGTGCCGACGACGGCGGCGGCGAAGCGGTGGTGCGGTGCGTCGAGGGCGCGGGCGGCGATGGCGGTGAGGTCCAGGTTGCCGCTGCGGCGTTGGTCGCGGTCGACCTCCTGCAGGGCGAGCACGTCGGCGTCGAGGGCGCCGATGGCGGCGGCGAGTCGGTCGGAGTCGACGAGCCCGTCGGTGAGGGACCGTCCGTGCAGCATGTTGAAGGTGGCCAGGCGCACTCCTGCACCTTACGTGCCCGTGGCATGGTTGCCGGGTGGTGAAGGTCTTGCTGTGTTCGGTGCTGGTGTTCGTGGCAATCGGCGCGTTGGGGGTGTGGTTGCGGCGTACGCGGGGTCGGTGACCGGGTGAGGCTGGCCACTCGGGTGCCGGTGAGACGCGTCGGGTGGGCAGAATTGCCGCCCGTGGACGCCGTGACGCTGAGTACCCTGCTGGCCGCCGCCGCGATGGCCGGGTGGGTCGATGCCGTGGTCGGTGGTGGTGGGTTGTTGCTGCTGCCGGCGTTGCTGGTGGCCGCCCCGGGGTTGCCGGTGGCCACCGCGTTGGGTACGAACAAGTTGGCCGCGATCTTCGGTACGGCCACGGCGGCGGCGACGTACGCCCGCAGGACGACTGTCGACTGGCGGGTGGCGGGCCCGGCGGCGGGGTTCGCGGTGCTCAGTGCGGGCGTCGGCGCGGCGCTGGCCGGGGCGGTGCCGGCGTCGGCGTACCGGCCGGTCGTGCTGGTGGTGCTGGTGTCCGTGGCGGTGTTCGTGCTGCTGCGTCCCCGGATGGGGGTGGTGGCGGCGCCGGCGAAGCGCACCCGGGTGCGGGTGGCGGCGGTGATCGCGGTGGCCGGGGTGGGGATCGCCCTGTACGACGGGTTGATCGGCCCGGGCACCGGCACGTTCCTGGTGTTGGCGTTCACCGCCCTCGTGGGCGCGGACTTCGTGCACGGCTCGGCGATGGCGAAGGTCGTCAACGCGGGGACGAACCTGGGCGCGCTGGTGGTGTTCGGGGTGACCGGGCACGTGTGGTGGCTGCTGGGCGCCGGTATGGCGGTGTGCAACATCGCCGGCGCGGTGCTGGGAGCGCGGATGGCGTTGCGCCGCGGCTCCGGGTTCGTCCGGGTGGTGTTGCTGGTGGTGGTGGTGGCGTTGGTCGCGAAGCTGGGCCACGACCAGTGGGTGAGCTAGCCGCGGCGGCTGGGTGAGTCGAAGCGCCCGGCGCGGATCTCGCGCAGCGCCCGGCGGCGGGTGTCGCCGCGCAGGGTGTCGACGTAGAGCTTCCCGCCCAGGTGGTCGGTCTCGTGTTGCAGGGCGCGGGCCAGGAACCCGCTGCCGGCGATGGTCAGCGGCTCGCCGTGCTGGTCGACGCCGTGGGCGGTGGCGTGCAGGGCCCGCACGGTCGGGAAGTACAGCCCGGGGATGGACAGGCAGCCCTCCTCGTCGTCCTGGAGCTCGTCGGACAGCTCCAGGGTGGGGTTGATGAGGTGGCCGCGGTGCCCGTCGGCGTCGTAGACGAACACCTGGGCGCTGACGCCGATCTGCGGTGCGGCGACGCCGGCGCGGCCGGGGGCGCCGAGCAGGGTGTCCATCAGGTCGGTGACGAGGGCGCGCAGCTCGGCGTCGAAGGTGGTGACCGGTTCGCATCCGGTGCGCAGGACAGGGTCGCCGATGATCCGGATGGGCCGCATGGTCATGAGGTGCAGCGTATCGCCGTCCGGTGCCGCGGTCAGCGCCCGGCCAGGGTGGCGCGGACCGGGGTGGTCTTCGCGGCGGCCTCGGCGACCTCGGCGCGCGCGTCGCTGTCCCAGGTGATGCCGCCGCCGGCCCAGGTGTGCAGCCGTTGGCCGTCGGCGGCGGCGGTGCGGATGGTCAGGCCCAGGTCGACGTGGCCGGGGGCGACCCAGCCCAGTGCGCCCATGCTGGCGCCCCGCCCGACCGGTTCGAGGGCGCTGATCTGGGTCAGGGCGGCGAGTTTCGGGGCGCCGGTGACGGACCCGCCGGGGCAGGTGGCGCGCAGCAGGTCGGCGAGGCCGAGGCCGTCGGCCGCGGCGGCGCGGACTGTCGACTCGGCCTGCCACAGGTCGCACCAGCGGCGCACGGCGAACAACTCGTCGACGGTGACGGTGCCGGTGCGGGCGATGCGGGCGAGGTCGTTGCGTTCCAGGTCGACGATCATGATGTGTTCGGCGCGTTCCTTCGCGCTGGCGAGCAGTTCGGCGCGGCCGGTGGCGGTGGCCGGGCGGGTGCCCTTGATCGGTCGGGTGATCACCTGACCGTCGGTGACCTCGACGAGGGTTTCCGGGGAGGCGCAGCCGATGGCCCAGCCGTCGCCGGTGAGGACGCCGCCGTAGCGGGCGCCGGGGAGCGCGCCGAGGCGGCTCAGGGCGGGCAGCGGGTCGCCGGTGTAGGGGGCGGCGGCGTGACCGACGAGGTTGCTCTGGTAGACGTCGCCGCGGCCGATGGCGGCGCGGACCGCGTCGACGGCGGCGGCGTGCTGGCCGGGGGTCCAGCTCTCGACCCACTCGCCGAGCCACCACGGCGGCCCTGCGCCGGGCCGGGTGACCCGGCTGGGGGCGTGCTGGTAGACGACGACGGCGAGGTCGGGCAGGACCGGTGCGGGTTCGGGCGCCCCGGTGGGGGCGCCGGCCAGCAGCGCCCCGGCGCCGGCGGACAGGTACAGCGCCGCGCCGCAGACCCCGGTGCCGTGCCCGGCGGTGGCGGGCCGGGTCAGGTCGTGCAGGGGCAGGCCGTGCGCGGCGAGGAACTCCTCGGCGAGGGCCGCGGGGTCACCGCCGTCGCCGCGAGACCAGTGCAGGCGGGCGCGTTCGGTCAGCGCACCCCGGCACGCGGCCGGCGCGCCGGGCACATCGACCAGTGCGGCCGGGCCGCTGTCCGCGGCCAACCCAGCCGGGCCGCTGTCCGCAGCGCACACCCTTGGGAGCGTTTCCACGCCGTACGGTCCAACCTTCCTCATCCGTTCAGTGGATTTCCCGTGCACCAGGCGGGTGCCTGCTCGATGCTGGACACTTTCGCTTGGTACTGTGCGTCACTGGTCATGTGAACCATGACACAGTGCCCCCACAGTCCGGAGAACCCGATGTGCCAGCACCAACCGACCTGCCCCTCCGCTGAAGCCACCGACCGGGAAGCCGCGCGGGTCCTCGCCTGCTTCCGTGAGCAGGGCTGGAGCCTGCTCTGCAACGGCGTCATCGTCTTCGAGGACACCGGCGAGCTGCTTCCCGACGGCAGCAGCATCGCACCGCACCGCGGCCCCGCCCGCCACGCCCTCGTGGCCTGACCGACCACTCAGCGTCACCGTTTAGCCGCCGTCGACCCAGGCTAGTCCCCCGGTAAGGGACGTCCCCGCCCAGGTCGCAGCGGCTGCCGGGGCAGGCCGTACCGCCCGCCCCGGCGCGCCGTCGTCAGTCTCGACCGGCTGCGGCGTTGTCAGTCCTCGAACGCCTCCGGTGACGGGCACGAGCAGACCAGGTTCCGGTCGCCGTACGCGCCGTCGATGCGCCGCACCGGCGGCCAGTACTTGCCGGCCCGGTCCACCCCGGCCGGGTACGCGCCCACCGAACGCGGGTAGGCGTGCGACCACTCGTCGCCGCTGACCATCGCCGCGGTGTGCGGCGCGTTGGCCAGAGGGTTGTCCCCCGCCGGCCACTGCCCCGACGCGACCTGCTCGATCTCCGCGCGGATCGCGATCATCGCGTCGCAGAACCGGTCCAGCTCGGCCAGGTCCTCGCTCTCGGTCGGCTCCACCATCAGCGTCCCCGCCACCGGGAACGACATCGTGGGCGCGTGGAAGCCGTAGTCGATCAGCCGCTTCGCCACGTCGTCGACGCTCACCCCGGTCGCCTTCGTCAACGGCCGCAGGTCGAGGATGCACTCGTGCGCCACCAGGCCCTTGTTGCCGGCGTACAGCACCGGGAAGTGCCCCCGCAGCCGCGCCGCCACGTAGTTCGCCGCGAGCACCGCCACACCGGTGGCCCGGGTCAGCCCCTCCGCGCCCATCATCCGCAGGTACGCCCACGGGATGGGCAGGATCCCCGCCGACCCGTACTTCGCCGCCGAGATCGCCGGCGTGGCGTCCACGTGCGCGCCCAGCGGGTCACCGGGCAGGAACGGCGCCAGGTGCGCGCGGACCGCCACCGGGCCCACCCCGGGGCCACCGCCGCCGTGCGGGATGCAGAACGTCTTGTGCAGGTTCAGGTGCGACACGTCCGCGCCGAACTTGCCGGGCTTGGCGAACCCGACCAGGGCGTTGAGGTTCGCCCCGTCGACGTACACCTGCCCGCCGGCGTCGTGGACCTTCGCGCACAGCGACGCGATGCCCGTCTCGTACACGCCGTGCGTCGACGGGTACGTCACCATGATCGCGGCGAGCGCGTCACGGTGCTTGTCGATCTTCGCGTCCAGGTCGACGAGGTCGACGTTGCCGTCGTCGTCACAGGCCACCACCACGACCCGCATGCCGGCCATCACCGCCGACGCCGCGTTCGTGCCGTGCGCCGACGACGGGATCAGGCACACGTCGCGGTGCGTCTCACCACGCGAGGCGTGGTACGAGCGGATGGCCAGCAACCCGGCCAGCTCGCCCTGCGAACCGGCGTTGGGCTGCACGCTCACCGCGTCGTAGCCGGTCACCTCGGCCAGCCACGACTCCAGCTGACCGATCAATTCCCGGTACCCGACGGTCTGCGCGTCCGGCGCGAACGGGTGGATGTTCGCGAACTCCGCCCAGCTGACCGGCTCCATCTCGGTGGTCGCGTTCAGCTTCATCGTGCACGACCCGAGCGGGATCATGCCCCGGTCCAGGGCGTAGTCGAAGTCCGACAGCCGCCGCAGGTAGCGCAGCATCGCCGTCTCCGAGTGGTGGCTGCGGAACACCGGGTGGGTGAGGAAGTCGCTGCCGCGCGCCAGGTCGACCGGCAGGGCCGGGTCCGCGTCGCCGTCGAACGCGGGCACCCCGAACGCCTCCCACACCCGCGCCAGGTGCGCGTCGGTGGTGGTCTCGTCGCAGGACATCCCCACCCGGTCGGCGTCGACCAGCCGCAGGTTGACACCACGCTGCGCGGCCGCCGCGACGACCCGCGCCGCACCGCCCGGCACGGTCGCGGTGACGGTGTCGAAGAACGCGACGTCCGCGACGTCCACGCCACCGGCGCGCAACCCGGCCGCGAGCCGCGCCGCCATCGCATGGGTACGCGTCGCGATGTCACGCAGCCCGTCCGGGCCGTGGTAGACGGCGTACATGCCGGCCATCACCGCGAGCAGCACCTGCGCGGTGCAGATGTTGCTGGTCGCCTTCTCCCGCCGGATGTGCTGCTCACGGGTCTGCAACGCCAACCGGTAGGCCGGGTTGCCGTCCGCGTCGCGCGACACCCCGACCAGGCGCCCGGGCAGCATCCGCTCCAGGCCAGAGCGCACCGCCAGGTAACCGGCGTGCGGCCCACCGAAGCCCATCGGTACGCCGAAACGCTGGGTGGTGCCGGCGGCGATGTCCGCGCCGATCTCCCCCGGCGCCCGCAGCAGCGTCAACGCCAGCAGGTCCGCCGCGACGGTCACGAGGGCGCCGACGGCGTGCGCCGCCTCCACGAGGGCGGCGTGGTCACGCACCGCCCCGGACGCCCCCGGGTACTGCAGGTGCAGACCGAAGAACTCCGACGGCAACTCGTCGCGCTGCACGTCGAGGACCCGCACGTCGATACCGAGCGGCTCGGCCCGGCTGGTGATCACCGCGATGGTCTGCGGCAGGGCGTCGGCGTCGACGACGTACACGCCGCTCTTGCTCTTGGAAGCCCGCCGCGCCAGGGTCATCGCCTCCGCCGCCGCGGTGCCCTCGTCGAGCATGGAGGCGTTCGCGGTGGCCAGGCCGGTCAGGTCGGTGACCATGGTCTGGAAGTTCAGCAGCGCCTCCAGCCGGCCCTGGCTGATCTCCGGCTGGTACGGGGTGTACGCCGTGTACCACGCCGGGTCCTCCAGCACGTTGCGGCGGATCACCGCCGGGGTGTGCGTGCCGTGGTACCCCAACCCGATCATGGAGACGGCGACGGTGTTACGCGCCGCGAGGGCCCGCAGCTCGGCGATCGTCTCGGCCTCGGTGGCCGGGTCGGGCAGGTCGAGGGTGCCGTGCCAGCGGATCACCTCGGGGATCGCGGCGTCCATCAGCTCGTCGATCGAGTCGTGCCCGACGACCTCCAGCATCCGACGCTCGTCGTCGGGGCCGGGACCGATGTGACGGGTGGCGAACTGCTCTACGGTCATAGGGGGCACTCCCGGGGCGAGGTCGACGTGTCGGCCTCCCCCTCTGTCGCACCCACAGGGGCACTCCACAGTGCCTGCCCACGAGGTCCTTTTGCCTGAGAGGTTCCGGGGAGGATTTGCCCCTTCGGCGCCGCCCTGCGTGCTGTCGGGCGGTCTCTCCCACGTGGGTGTTACCGGCGCGCTCAACGCTACCAGCGTTGGTGTTTCCAGCAGATGTCCTACCCCCCGGGCCTCCAGGGCCCTGCTGTCACACCTTGAGCGGGGCTCCGGCGCCGACGCGCGCGGCCAGCTGGGGCAACACCGCGCCCAACGGCGCGTCGACGCAGACGGTGGCGTGGCCGTCACCCCGGGTCGGCCCCTGGTTGACGATCGCGACCGGGATGCCCCGTTTCGCGGCCCGAATCACGAACCGGCGCCCCGACATCACCGTCAACGACGACCCGAGCACCAGCAACGACCGGGCCTGCTCCACTGCCGCGAAACACCGCGTCACCCGCTGCGGCGGCACCGTCTCACCGAAGAACACCACGTCCGGTTTCAGCATCCCGGTGCCGCAGATCCCGCAGTCCACCGGCCGGAACGCCGCCACCTGCTCGTCAGGGAGATCAACATCACCGTCCGGGTTGACAGCGGCGACGCGGGCCACGAACTCCGGGTTGGCCTCGCGCAGCCGCCGGTGAAGCTCCTCCCGGGAGGTCAGGTTGCCGCAGTCCAGGCAGGTCACCTCGTCGAGGCGCCCGTGCAGCTCGATCACCGACGGGCTGCCGGCCGCACCGTGCAGACCGTCGACGTTCTGAGTGATCACCGTGTCGACCAGCCCGGCGTGTTGCAGCCCGGCCACCGCCCGGTGCCCGGCGTTGGGCGCCGCGCCCGCGATCAACCGCCAGCCCAGGTGACTGCGCGCCCAGTACCGTCGCCGGGCCAGGGGATCGCGGGTGAACGCCTGATAGGTCATCGGCGTGTGCCGCCGCGCCACCCCGCTGGGCCCCCGGTAGTCCGGAATTCCCGACTCGGTGGACAGGCCGGCGCCGCTGAGCACCACCACCCCACCACCGGCCACCAGCGAGGTCAACGCGTCGAAGCTCTCCATCACCTCTCCATGCTGCCTCAACCGGTCCGCCAACGCCGAGCCCCCGCGTCGGGTGGGCGGCCCCACCCGACGCGGGTGGCCAGACGACGGCTACACCGCGACGACGTCAGCGACGACGCAGGCGATGTTGTCCGGCGCCCCCTCGGCCCGCGCCAGGTCGATCAGCGCCCGCACCGTGTCCTCCGGATCGTCCATCGCCGCCAACGCCACCCCCACCTCGGCCCGGTCGACGACCGCCGACAGCCCGTCGGAGCACAACAGGTACCGGTCACCGGGCAACGCGGTCCGCAACGCCAGATCCGCCTCGACCTGCCGGCCCCCACCGAGGGCACGCACCAGCACCGCCCGCTGCGGATGCGTCGCGGCCTGGTCCCGGTCGAGCCGGCCCTGATCGACCTGGGCCTGCACCCAGGTGTGATCCTGCGTGAGCAGCGACAGCTCACCGCCGCGCAGCAGGTAGGCCCGGGTGTCACCGACGTGCACCAGCGCCAGCCGGGAACCGCTGAGCAGCAGCGCGGTCAGCGTGGTGACCGGCTGGGCGGTGTCGGTGGCCAACCCGTGCACGGCGCGGTCGGCGTCACTCACCGCGCCGGCCAGCATCGTCAGCAGGTCGGCGGCCGGCACGTCGGTGAGCGCCAACGGCTTCAGGGCCTCGACGGCGGCGGCGCTGGCGGCCGCACCGCCGGGCCCCCGCATACCGTCGGCCACGGCCAGCAACCGCTCGCTGGCGTACGCGGTGTCCTCGTTGCTGTCACGCACCAGCCCGGTGTCACAACCGGCGGCGCAGCGGACGGCAACTGGGGGATTCGGGTCGGACATGGTGGCGCCTCCCTCAGACAGGTGGTCCACGAGGAGGGTGGCGAGCCGGGCGCGCACCGCGGTGTCGGCGCTGACCTGCCGCCAGTACGCGGTGACCGCCTCAGCCGCCGCCGCGGGCTCCAGGCCACACACCACCCGGATCGTCGCCAGCGGCATGCCGAGCCGCCGCAACTGGGCGACCAGCCGCGCCACCGGCACCTGAGCCGGGTCGTAGAGCCGGTAACCGGACTCCGGATCGACAGCGGCCGGCACCAGCAGCCCCACCCGGTCGTACAGGCGCAGCGCCTTCGGCGTCAGCCTCACCGCCCGGGCGAACGCCCCGATGGTCATCAGCCCCACGTCGCCATCCTCCTCGCGCCGGTCACGGCGACCGGCACCCACCAGGCTCAGGGTTACCCGAAGGTCAAGGTCAAGCCGGTGGTCCCGCCCACACCCGCGGCGCCGGTAGGTTGGGCGCATGCGCGTCGTCATCGCCGGAGGCCACGGCAAGATCGCCCTACTGTTGCAACGCCACCTCGTCGGGCGCGGCGACACCGCCGTCGGCCTGATCCGCAACCCCGACCAGGCCGCGACGCTACGCGCCGCCGGCGCCACCCCCGTCGTCTGCGACCTGGAAAACACCACGCTCGCGCAGCTGGCCGATCACCTCGACGGCGCCGACGCGGTGGTGTTCGCCGCGGGCGCCGGCCCCGGCAGCGGCGCAGCCCGCAAGGACACCGTCGACCGGGCCGCCGCCGCGCTGCTCGCCGACGCCGCCACCCGCGCCGGCGTCCACCGCTACCTGCTCGTCTCCTCCATGGGTGTGGACACACCACCCGCCCCCGGCACCGACGACGTGTGGGCGGCGTACCTGCGCGCCAAACGCGCCGCCGAGGACGACCTGCGCGGCCGCGACCTGGCCTGGACCGTGCTGCGACCCGGCCGGCTCACCGACGACCCACCCACCGGGCGGGTCACCCTCACCCCACACGCCGGCAATGGCGCGATCAGCCGCACCGACGTCGCCCACGTCCTCGCCGCCCTGCTCGACGAGCCGCGCACCACCGGCGCGACACTGGAACTCGTCGACGGGCCCACCCCGATCGCCGAGGCCATCCGCGCCGCCGCCAGCTGACCGACCCCGCCGCGCCGAGGAGAACCTGATGGACCCGCAACCACTGGACTACCGCTTCACCGCGCCCATCGAGAAGGACGGCGCGTTCGCCACCTACGTGACGGTGCCCGACTCCGCGAACCTGCTCGGCACCCGACGCGCCGTCAAGGTCACCGGCACCATCGACGGGCACCCGTTCAACGCCACCCTCATGCCCTCCGGCGCCGGCCCCCACTGGCTGCCCATCCGCGCCGCCCTGTGCAAGGCCATCGGTAAGAGCACCGCCGGCACCGAGGTCGCCTTCCACCTCGAACAACGGCTCAGCTGACCACCCGCCCCGCCCTCAGCCGCCCGGGAGGTGCGCGGCGACCAGCACCGGCCCGCCGGGGACTGTCGGAAAACGCCGGACATCACCCAACCCCGCCCCCGCCAGCACCTGCGCCATCCGGTCCGCGTCGAAGGCGTTGCCGCCGTTGCGCACGGCGTTCCACCTGTCGACGGCCGCCCGCAGCGGGTCCCCCGCCGGCGGATTGGTGCCCGCCACCAGCCAGCCACCGGGTCGCAGCGCCTGCACCAGCCGGGGCAGCGCGAGCGCCAACGTCTGCTGGGGAAGAAACGGCGCCGGCACCCAGACCAGGTCGTACCCGCCCGGCTCGTCCACCTCCGCGACGTCCTGACGGCGCACACTGATCCGGTCCGCGACATCGCCGGCCTCGGCCAACTCTCCGCGGGCCAGGTCCAACGCCCGTTGCAGCACGTCGATACCCACCACCGACACCCTGGGCAACGCGCGGGCCAGGGCGACAGCCAACGCCGCCACACCGGTGCCCACGTCCAACACCCGGGCGTCCGCCGAGTCCAAACGCTGCGCCAGCCCCGGCAACTCCGCAACCACCCGCGCCGCCAACGCCCGACCCGTCGCCGCCGACGCCCGACCCTGATGCAGCAACACCTCGTCGTCCACCTGCGCCCAGCCGGCCCCACCCCCGCCGGAAGGCTCCTGCGCCGCCGCGGCGACCGCCTGCCGCAGCGAACTCAACCGCGCCTGCACCGCGCTGCGCCCAGTCGGCCCGTCGGCAGGAACCAGAGACGGGTGCGCGACCGGCGCCCCACCCACCCAGGACAGCAGACCAGCGGCCTCCAACACCGCGCTGCGGTGCGGCGACGCCGCGAGGACCTCGGCCAGCGGGGCCGACAGGGCGTCACTCATGGTGCCGACCGCGGCCGCCAGCGCCCACGCCGACGCCTCCAACGCGGCCAGCGGGTCCGCGGACCCGCCGGACGGGGACGGTGATACCGACACGACGGCGCCTCTCCCAACGGCGGGCCACCGGTCAGCCCCGCCTGACCCCTCCGACTATGCCACCGCCACCAGCGCGCCGGGTGGGGTCCACCTCAGCGAACCCCACCCCGGCGACCACTCAGCGCTGCTGGTGCCGCGGCAACGCCGACTGGCCCACCACACCACCCACGAACGGCGCCCCCGGCGTCTCCGCCGCGATCCGATCCATCGTGCGCGCCAACTGCTCACTGCCGTCGTCGAGGTGCCGCGCCGCCGCCTGCATGTGCGACACCATCATCTCGCCGAAGATCCGCAACGCCTCCCGGGTCGCCACCGTGTCGTCGAAGCTCGACCCCGCCGCGCTGCGGTACTCCGCCACCGCCCGCTCCGCCTCCTGCTTCGCCTCGGCCTCCGCGGCGTGCAGGTAACTCTCGTACTGCACCCGGGCGTACTCGGCGACCCGACGCGCGTAGTCATGCGCCTGCGCGATGATCTGCTCGGCCTCCCGCTGCGCCGCCGACAGCAGATTCACCTCCCGCGCCGCCGGGACCTTCGCCGCCGCCCCCGTACTCGGAATCACCCCGTGCCGGTGCAACTCCACCCGGTCGGTCAGCCGCTCGTTCTCCGCCCGCAACGTCGCGATCTGCGTCGCCAACAGGTCCAACTCGTCAGCGACCTGCACCCGGAACCGGTCCACGTCAGCGTTGTCGTAACCCCGCCGAGCGAACGACGCCGCACCGAACTCCCACCGCCGAACCCGATCGGCGGTCATCCGCACCTGCACACCGCCGGAAACCTGCACCCCGTCATACCGACTGATCGGCGTCGCACTCACCTGCGCAGACCTCCGTTCGCGACTGCCGGGCTCGCAAGCTCACTCGTCGCGCTCACCTGTGCCCACCTCCCGAAGTGTCACCCGCAGCCGGCTGCTGCACCGCCGTCCGCCACGCCGGGCCGTACCACTGCGTACCCAGGCCCTCGTGATGCACCTGACCCGCGTGGTAACCCGCCTGGACCAACGTCCGCACCGCGTGCGACACCATCTCGTCCGACCCACACACGAACACGTGCCGGGACCGCCAGTCACCGTCGGCCAACGCCCGGTCCACCGCCTGCACGAACTCACCCGGCCGGTGCACGTCGGCACCCACCACGTACGTCACCGTCAACCACGGATGCGACGACGCCAACTTGTCGATCGCGTCGCTGTCGTAGAACTCGCTACGGGACCGGGCACCCACGTACAGGTCCACCCGCCGGCGGGAACCCTCCGCGGCCACCTGCTCCACCAACGCCTTCACCGGCGCCCAACCGGTACCCGCTACCAACAGCAACAGGTCACTGGAGCCCGCCGACCACAACCCCAGCCGGTCCCCCACCGGTGCGGCCAGGTGGATCCGATCCCCCACCGCCGACCCGTACACCAGCCGCGACGACACCGCGCCACCCGGCGCGGCCCGCACATGCAACTCCAACGTGCCGTCCGCGCGCGGCGCGTTCGCCGGCGAGTAGTACCGCCACGACCGCACCGACGGGTGCGACACCCCGATCGACTGACCCGGCGTGAACGGCAACAGATACTGCGGACGCACCGTCAACACCGCCACGTCGAACGCCCGCCGCTCATGCGCCACGATCTCCGCCACCCACCACGGCGGATTGACCGCCTCAGCAGCCTGCGCGGCCTCCATCATCACCTGGGCGACCAACCCGTACGCGGCCGTCCAGTCCGCAGCCAACTCGTCGGTCCACTGTTCGGCGAGGAAATGCTGCAACGTCGCCACCAGCGCCTCACCGACCGCCGGGTAGTGCTCCGCGCGTACCGCGAACTTGCGGTGATCCGCGCCGAGATCCTGCAGGAAACCCACCAGCCCATCCACCTGGTCCACGTTGGACACGATGTGACCCAACGCGGTCACGAGGCGGTCCCGCTGACCGGCCATGTTCGTGGGGAACATCTGCCGCGTCTCGGGATGAGCGAGGAACAACGTCGAGTAGAAGTAGAGCGGCACCTGGTCGCCGTGACCGGCGACCACCGACCAGCTCTGCTTGAGGCGAGCCGCGTCCACGCTCAGGCGCCCGACCTGTTTCCGGCAGACACCACCTGGCCCTGCACCTGCCCCAGCACTGTCTGCACATCGGCGATGATGTCCGCCGGCACACCCAACTCGGTCAGCGTCACCGTCAGGTGCTCGCCCACCTTCGCGTAGTGCCCCGCCGTGATGTTCAACGGCTGGTGCGCCTCGGCCAACCCGCGACCCGTGTACTCGTTCGGGCCACCCAGCACCACGGTCAACATCAACGCCAGGTGCCGCCGCTGACCGGCCATGTCCACGTCAGCGAAATAGCCCGCCAACTCCGGGTCCGCGAGCACCTTGTCGTAGAACAGCTCAACCGCCGCCTTGATCGAGCTGGCACCGCCAATGCGGTCGTAGTGCGAGGCGGGAGCAGTCTCTTCCGTAACCGTCACGGTCGTTCCTTCCGGGGGTGAAGGGTCCAGAACCGTGAGGGACCATAGCGTGTCAACCGCCCCCGGTCAGCGCCCCCTTATCGGATTCCCGACAACACGCCGCCACGGTGCGTCACCACTACCAACGGGTATCTCCACAATGGGCCACCGACACGACACCCACAGTATCCACAGTGGACCGACGCGGCCGAAAGAGCCCCACAACCGTCACCGACGGTCGCGAGAAAACAACCGGAAAAAATCCGAAAGACCGAACGGTCAGCCGGCGCGCCGCCGCGCCCGCCGCGCCGCCAACTCGTCACCCACCGGGTCTGGCCCCGACGTGACAGCCGGCTCCGCCGGGCCGCTCATCGCCGGCTCCGCCGGCAGATGCGACAACGACCCCTGGATCTCCTTGAAAGCCCCACCGATCGCGATGCCGAAGACCCCCTGGCCACCCTGCAACAGGTCGACCACCTCCTCCGGAGACCGGCACTCATACACCGTCGTCCCATCAGAGATCAGCGTGATCCCCGCCAGATCCTCCACACCACGCGACCGCAACGCCTCGATCGCCTTACGGATGTTCTGCAGGGACACCCCCGCGTCCAACAACCGCTTCACGACCTTCAACACCACCAGGTCCCGGAACGAGTACAACCGCTGCGTCCCCGAACCCGAGGCGTCCCGAACGCTCGGCACCACCAGCGTCGTCCGCGCCCAATAATCCAACTGCCGGTAACTGATGCCCACCGCGTGGCAGGCCGTCACACCCCGGTAGCCAACCGAACCGTCACCCTCAGTCGCCACACCTGGCGACGAGGCACCCGACTCGTCGAACCCTGCACCCGGATCGGAATCCCGCGGCTCGTGCATCCGGACAACCTCCCCGTCAGTGTGGCGACGCATCGTTTCCGGGACGCGCACCCCTCGACATGGAAACCCTATCGCCACCGTCAGGGGTTACCACGGAGGAACCGACGCGACACGCCGCGCAGCCACCGAGAAAGATCACCAACCGAGCCCAGGCACACCTCAGCCCGCGAAATCCTCCGGACGCACCTGCTCCAGGAACTCGCGGAACTTCTCCACCTCGTCCTCCTGCTCATCAGGGATAACGATCCCCGCCTCGCTGAGGACCTGCTCCGCACAACGAATCGGCGCACCGACCCGCAACGCCAACGCGATCGAGTCGCTCGGCCGCGCCGACACCCGCACCCCGTCACCGATCAACAGATCCGCGTAGAAGACGTTCTCCTTCAGCTCGGTGATCTCCACCGCCTGCAAGGGCGCCTTCAACGCCGCCAACACGTCCCGCAGAAGATCATGCGTCAACGGCCGGGCCGGCTTGACCCCCTGCTGCTCATAAGCGATAGCCGTGGCCTCGACCGCGCCGATCCAGATCGGCAGATAGCGGTCCCCCTCGACCTCCCTGAGCAGGACGATCGGCTGGTTGCTGGGCAGCTCCACCCGAACTCCGACCACGCTCAGCTCGCGCACCGCCGCCTCCGTGTCGTTGTCACCTACGCCGCACCGCGCCCTTCCCTGCACGGTACACGGACCGCAACACGGCCGTCCCATGCGCTACAGCACCACGCCCGCGCCGAAAAGGGGTTACCCCGGCAAGCCTACGGCACGCTTCCCGGAAGAGATCTTTCCGCTCAGCCGCCACCCACCGGGCACCCTCACCGACCCAACGTCGACCGCAGACCCACCCGCACCAACGCCGCGTGCAACTGCTCCGACAACGCCACCAACTCCCGCGCCGTCTCCGCCGCACGCGCCCGCGCCGCCGGATCACTCTGCCGCGCCAACGGCGCCACCAACTGCGCGAACAAACCGACCTCCCGGTCCGCCGCCGTCCGATAACCCCGCAGGTGCCGCGGCTCCAACCCGTACGCCGCCAACCCCGCCACCGCCGACGCGATGATCAACGCATCCGCGTCATACCACCCCGGCGGATCCGAGACCAGCACACCGAGCCGCTCCAACTCCACCAACGTCGACTCGTCAACGCCACTGCGCGCCACCAGATCGGCCCGGCCGAGCCGCACCTGCGACGACTCGGCCGGCTCCGCCAACTCACGACCCGGCACCGCACCATCGGGACCAACCGCCACCAACGCCGGCCGCGACCGCCCCGGCTGCTCACCGGACGAATCCCACTGGGCCAACTGCTCCCGGATCACCCGCAACGGCAGGTACTTGTCCCGCTGCGCGGTCAACACGAACCGCAACCGCGCCACATCGTCCCAGCTGTACTTCCGGTAACCCGCCGCCGTCCGCTGCGGCTCGACCAAACCCTCGGCCTCAAGAAACCGCAGCTTCGAAATCGTGGTATCCGGAAAATCCACCCGCAACTGCCCAAGCACCTCACCGATGCTCATCAGCGGCTCAGACCGAGCCGCTCCGGGTGACATGGAGGCCGCAGGCTCGTTCACCCCCGGCCGGCCTCCTCCTCCGGGCGCGGACCGGCGATGAACACCACCCGGAACTTACCGATCTGGACCTCGTCACCATTGCTCAACGTGGCCGCCTCAACCCGCTCACGATTGACGTACGTGCCATTGAGGCTGCCCACGTCCCGCACCGTGAACGTCCCACCATCACGGTGGAACTCCGCGTGCCGACGCGACACCGTCACGTCATCCAGGAAGATGTCACTGTCCGGGTGCCGGCCACTGGTCGTCACATCGTGGTCCAACAGGAACCGGGCACCCGCATTCGGGCCTCGACGAACCACCAGCAGCGCCATACCCGGCGGCAACGAACCGGACATCCGGCTCGGCACCACATCGGTATCCGGCCCCTCCAGCACTTCGTCGAGCGAACCGAGATTGAGCGTCGAAGTGACGTCGAGTGGGGGGAACTCGTCGTCTGGCCGCGTCATGGGACCACCTCACGGATCTGTTCGGTCGGCGTCGGGTAATGGCGGGTCTGGCCGCCGGGCACTTGAACACCCGGCGGCTGGCTCCCCGTGCCCGGGAAGGCAATTCCGCAACGCTCAACTATTGGGTTCTCGGTCGACTGGGCGAGCCTAGCCAGCGCCGAAATGCAGGGCAACCGGACGCGCGCAGACATCCCACGCACCGGATCAAGCACACTCAGCCTTCGGTGATCTTCTGATACGCGGCCGCCGTCAGCAACCCATCCGTCGCAGTCGGATCATTCGGCGTGATCTCCACCAACCAACCCTCACCGTACGGATCAGTGTTGATCAGCTCAGGCGTGTCAGCCAACGCGTCGTTGCGCGCCGCCACCGTACCGGCCACCGGCGCGTAGATCTCCGACACGCTCTTGGTCGACTCGATCTCACCCAACGAGTCACCGGCCGCGACCACCGCACCCGCCTCGGGCAACTGCACGTACACGATGTCGCCGAGCGCGTCCTGCGCGAAGTGGGTGATGCCGACCCGGACCGAAGCCGTGCCGTCACCCGCCACCCACTCATGCTCGGCGGTGTATCGCAGATCCTCGGGAATCACCAGACGCGTCCTTCATCCATCGGTGCCCCGGACCACCCGGGTCCGGCGCGGCCGCGCCGGTCAGGAGACCGGACGGGCGTGTTCCAACTTGATCGGCACGTGCAGCGCCGAAACCTCGGCAACCTCACGCTCCCCAAACGTCACGTTACCGCCGTCACCCCGGACCGACGCCACCACCCCACCAGGAATGTTCAACGCCGTACGCATCGTCGCCGGATCACCGATCACCGTGATCGTGTACGGCCCCGACAACCGACGCCCCTCCACCATCAACGACCCGTTGTCCCCATCGAGGAAATACGTCGACGCGATGATCCGCACCGTCGCCCGATCCCCACCCGAGATCTGCATCGCCTCGGCGCCCGCACCACGCAGCTCCTGCACCGCGTCCAACACCCGGTTCGCCGAGATCGGCCTCACCCCGGCATCGAACTGCACAGTCAACCCCGGGCCCACCGCCGGCAACGTCCCCGCCAGGATGCCCAACTCGTCCGCCCGCCGCGTCGCCTCGTCCAACGCCGCCTGACGACCCTGCTCACCCGAGCGCAACTGCCGCTGACTGTCCTCCAGAGCCCGGATGTCCTGCTGGAGACGATTCTCCCGCGCATCCAGGTCCGACAGGATCCGGACCAGGTCCTCCTGCCGGGTGGCCCCCAGCGTCGGGTCCGTCGACGTCGTCTTCAACTGCACGACCAACGTGAACCCCAGCAACGCCAACAACGCGGCGATCATCACCCCGGCCGCACTCCACCGGGACCGACCAGCCACCACCGGCGCCGCCGACTCCCCCACCGGCTCCGCCAACCCGTCGGAACCCGCGACCGGCTCCGGAGACCGCGACACCGCGCTCAGGTCCACCGTCGCACCATCGTCGACAGGCTCCACACCCGGCTCCGCCGCAGGCTCGTCCTCCGACGGCTGCGCCGGCCCCTGCGGCGCCAACGGACTCAACTCGTCCGGATCCGGCGCATCCGGGCGGGGATCCGGCTCACCCGCCGGCCCACCCGGCCGCACCGGACCCGCCGGCTGCGGCCACCCCGTCCCCGTGTCGGTCTGCTCGTCACTCATCGCAACCCAACCTACGCCCGGAAAAGGTGCCGACGGATCGCCGCCACGTTGCCGAAGATACGCACACCCAGCACAACGACCACACCGGTGGACAACTGCCCACCCACCCCCAACTGGTCACCCAGATACACGATCAGACCAGCGACCAGCACGTTCGAAATGAACGACACCACGAACTGCTTGTCGTCGAAGATGCGGTCCAACCGGGCCCGCACCCCACCGAACACCGCGTCCAACGCGGCCACCACCGCGATCGGCAGGTACGGCTGCAACGCCGCCGGCACCGTGGGATCAAGCCACACGCCCAGCACCACACCGGCGAGCAACGCCAACACCGCGATCATCGGCCACCTCCGGAGGGGCTAACAGTGGTCGTCGGACCGGACGACCCGGGACTGCCGGACCGGACACCCGACGCGGAAGGGCTCGGACTGACCGACGGCTTGGCGTAGCGTAGCTGCGGCTCCGGCGCGGCCGGCAGGGTGAGGTCATCAGCCTCCCGCACACCGAACGACAACCCCGTCCCCTGCGCGACCTTCCGCATCAGCGCCGCGTTCCGGCTGTCCTCGAACTTGCGCTTCATCGAACCCGGCCCGATCGCCGACACCTCGTACGGCCCGGTCACCGGCCGGAAATCCACGAGCATCGCCTCACCCGCCGACCGGATCGTCGACGTCGACGTCAACCGCTGCCCGTTGATGGCGATCGCCTCCGCGCCGGCACTCCACAACGCGTTCGCCACCCCCTGCAGGTCGCTGTAGAGCACCCTCGGCGGCCCAGCGCCGGCGCCGGTGACAGCGTCCGCCTTGTCCGGCGCGTCCGCCAACCGCACCACCACACCGTCACCGCGCACCCGACCCAGCCCGGTGCTCGCCTCCAGGTTGCGCAACCGGGCGGCGGCCGACCCGCTCAACGCCGCGTCCCGCTGCCGACTGACCTCCTCGCGCAGCTGATCCGCCCGCGTGGACAACCGGTCGGTCTGGCTCTCCCGCTCCTTGATCTGCGCCACCAGACCCGAGCGCGCCTGGCTCCGGCCCGGCTCGTCCGCCATCGTCTGCCGGTACGCGACAGCGAACAGGAACCCGAGCATCACCACCACGACCAGGCTCACCGACCGCGCCGGCAGGGCCCGCCACCCGCGCGCCGGAGCGGACTCCGCCGAGCGCCGACGGGCGGCAGCCGCGTCCGCGTACCCCGGATCCAGCGGGTTGCGGAACAGTTCGGTGAGGAAGTCCGGCGCGTACACCCGGTCCTGGCCGGGTTTTCCCAGCCGCGGCGCGCTCACGCCGCCGCTCCCGGGCCGCGCGCCGCGCGCACCAGCCGGGCCGCCTGCACGACGTACATCCCGCCGGCCACCCAGTAGAGCACCAGACCCCACCAGGCCAACGCCCACCCGATGGCGCTCGCCGCCGTCGCCACGTCGGTCGCCGCGCTGGCCAGCAGAAGCACCGGGAACGCCGCGAGCAGCAGGAACGTGGCGGTCTTGCCCACGTAGTGCACCGGCGGCGGCCCGTACCCGTAGCGACGCAACACCGCCAGCGAGGCGAGCAGAAGCACCTCACGGGCCAGCAGCGCCGCGGTGAACTGCCACGGCACCACCTCCCGCACCGTGAAGGCGACCAGGGTGGCGAGGATGTAGAGCCGGTCGGCGAGCGGGTCGAGCAGCTCGCCGAGGCGGCTCACCTGGTGCAGGCGGCGGGCGATCCAGCCGTCGACCCAGTCGGTGGTGCCGCCGATGGCCAGCACCACGACCGCCGCCACGTCGGCCCGCGCCACCAGGAACAGGTAGAGGAAGAGCGGCACGCCCAGCAGCCGCCCGAAGCTGATCAGGTTGGGCAGGGTGAGCACCTGGTTGCCGGGGGTCTCGTCACCGGTGTCCCGCGGTTGCTCTGCCCGAGCTGGCCGACGCGACACCGATCCTCCTGTACGGCACGCGGGCCCCCGGCCGACGCCGGGCGCGGCTGAGGGTCGTGCGCGCTGTCGGGCCGACCAGTGCCGGCTCTCCCCTGCGGCCCCGGGCGGGGCCCCTTCCCCTGATGCGGCCCGCGATCTCGATGATCGCGGGCCGGGTAGGTGCGCTGCCACTATATCGGGCTTCCTCTCGCTGGCCGGGCGCCGCCGCCGGGCTGTCGGTGCGGCTGTGCCGCACTGTGGCGTGGATCACCACGCGTAGAGCGTCCTAGGATACTAGTGGAAGACGGGGACGACGCTCAGGCCGTCTGCACGGCGGGATCGGTCTGCTGCTCGGGCACCGAGGTCGCCGCCCGAGCGAACCCCGCCAGCGCCAACAGCAGCTCGTGCTGCATCCGCGCCGGCATCCGGTCCA
The DNA here is from genome assembly GCF_022229005.1 of Micromonospora trifolii. Classification (GTDB taxonomy): domain Bacteria; phylum Actinomycetota; class Actinomycetes; order Mycobacteriales; family Micromonosporaceae; genus Micromonospora; species Micromonospora trifolii. The sequence continues at coordinate 126,352 of NZ_JAKKFD010000011.1, read as the reverse complement.
GCACCGCCTGCACCGCGCGCTGCCGCCGCGCGGCCAGCTCCCCCAACAGGGTCAGCGCCGCGGCGGTCGGCACCAACCGCACCTCCCGCCGGTCCCGCGGATCGGCCACCCGACGCAACAGCCCGGTCGCCTCCAGTCGGTCACACAGGCGGCTCGCCGACGAGGGCACCACGTCCAGCAACTCCGCCAACCCGTTGACGTTGGTCTCCGGTCGACCGCTGATCAGCGTGAGCACCCTCAGCTGGGTGGGCGGCACCTGGTGTCGCGACGCGGCCGAGTCCAGTACGGCAATCAACGTCCCGGCGGCCGCGTCGATCGCCGCGGCGAGATCCGCAGGTCGCTCCACCTGATGTCCCCTGCCGTCGTCGCGCTGGTGCCCGCCCGGCAACGCGGCGGCGATTCTCACCCCGTGCCCCGTTCGCGCGGACCGTGCCAGTCCAGACAGACCACGACGGCGTCGTCGCGCAGATCGGAATCCGCGTGATAGGCGTGCAGTTCGCGCATCACCGTACCAACCGCCTCGGCCGGTGGCTGCAGCCGCGTGGCGCGCAGGGAACGAGCCATCACCCGCTGCCCGTACGGCTCCTGACCTGGCGGCTCGGCGGCCCACACCCCGTCGCTGACCACGAAGAGCCGGTCACCGGGAGCGAGTTGCATCTCCTGAAGCTCGTAGCGGGTCTCGGCGAACATGCCCAGCGGCAGCTGCTGGTCCAGTTTCATCGGCTCGACAGTGGACCCGCGCATCCGCAACAGATGGGGGGAGCCCGCGTCGACCGCCCGCACCCGGCCGAGGCGAGTGTCCAGCTCCAGCAGCAGGGTGGCCACGTACCGGGCGCCCCGGTGTTGGTAGAAGACCGTGTCCGACGCCAGCTCGGCCTGTTCCACGAGGCCGCCACCGGAGCGCCGGGCGTTGCGCATCGCGTTGACGGTGACGGCGGTCAACAGGGACGCCGCCAACCCACTGCCCTCGCCGTTGAGCACCGTCACGGTGAGACGGTCGCCGTCCAACGACCAGTCGAAGTGGTCACCGCCCACCGTGTACGCCGGTTCGAGCTGACCGGCCAGATCGAACGCGTGGTGGGACACCCCGCGACCGGGCAGCAGGTCCCACTGCATCTCAGCGGCCATCGTCAGTCGCTCCCGACGGCGGGCCCGTCGGTAACGGTCGGTCTCCCGGTCCGCCGCGCGCATCGCCACCGCCAGGGTGCCGGCGATGTCCGTCGCCCGACCGGTGACCGCCGCGTTCGGCACTGACGGAAGCTCGATCAGCAGCACGCCCAGCCGCTCCCCCCACACCGTCAACGGCAGGTAGAGCCGGCAGGGGCCCTCACCGTCGCGTACCGGCTGCTGGCTGCTGAAGCAACGCTGCGCCATGGTGTGGCAGGCCAGGAACCCGCCCGCCGGCAGGTCCGGGTCCAGCACCGGCCAGAGGCCGCTGATCCGGTAGTCGGCGACGAAGACGTCGGTGCGCAGCGCGCCCATCGACGACCGGATCGCCCGGTCCGCCGCCTCCGCCAACTGGTCGGGCGGGGCCTCGCGCAACGCGCGCGACACCACGTCCGGCGCGTCCACCATCGTCGTCCTCCCCAGAAGCTTGCTATAGGGCAAGCATCATACGGACGCTCCCGGACCGACGATCGGCGCGGTCAGTCTTCCGCGCGGGTCGCGAGCACACCGTGGAACGCGTCGGGCACCCGTGCCGGCGCGCCTTCCGGCCGCCACTCGGCCACCGGGACGATCCCGTCCGCCGTCGGCGCCCACCGACCGAGCAGGGGCGCGAACGCCGCCGGTGGACGCATCCGGAACTGCGGTCCCATCATGGCCAGCGCCTGCGGGTGGCCGGCCAGTTCCTCGGTGTCGAAGTCCACGGCGAGCAGGCTGCCCGGCGCCGCGGCAGCGTACAGCTCGTCGAGGGTGCGGGTCAGCGTGGCGTCGTCGAGGAACGCGGCCAGACCGAGGAAGACCACCCCGACCGGCCGCCGACCCCAGCCCGGCACGAAACGGTGCAGCTGCGCCGGGTCGACGGTGCCGATGTCGGTCGCGTCGCCGAAGCCGTAGCCGGCCCGGTCACTGCCGGCGAGGATGCTCTGTCCCAGTCGGATGGTGACCGGGTCGACGTCGGTGTAGAGCACTGTCGCGTCGGTGGCGACCTCGTGCACGTTGCCCATCGTTGGCACTCCGGCGCCGAACACCAGGAACCCGTCCACGCCCTGGGCGGCCATCGCCCGCACCGCCCGGCCCAGGAACGCCCGCAGCTCCCGGAACACCGGCGCGCACGGCCCGTACGCCTGCTCGAACGCGGTGGCGGCGGCCACGTCCACGGGAAAGTGGTGCTGCCCGCCGAGCCAGAAATCGATCATGCGAGCGGTGCTCGGCTGGTCCGGTTCACCCATCGGCGGCGCTCCCTCCCCGGTCGTCGCCAGCGTACCGACACCGACGTGCTCAGCGGTATCGCGGCGCGAGGGCGTCCGCGCCCGCGATACTGGCCGCGAGCGGAGGTGGGCGGTGAACTCGGCGAACAACGCGGCGGTGGTGGTCGGCGTCGACGGCTCGGAGTCGGCGCTGCGCGCCGTGCGTCTCGCCGCGACCGAGGCGGCGCGCCGGCACCGACCCCTGCGGGTCGTGCACGGCTTCATCTGGCCGCTGCTGCACGTACCGGTCTCCCCCGCCCCGGACGCGCCGCCCGGCGGTGGGCTGCGCCACCGCGCCGAGGAACTCGTCGAGGCCGCCGTGCGCGAGGCGGAGGCGACAGTGCCCGGCTTGTCGATCTCCGGCGAGATCATCGACGGTGAGGCCGCCGCGGTGCTGGTGGGCGAGTCCCCCACCGCCGCGCTCATCGTGCTCGGCGACCGCGGGCTGGGTGGGTTCTCCGCGCTGCTGGTCGGCTCGGTCGCGGTGCAGGTCGCCGCGTACGCCGACTGCCCGGTGCTGGTCGCGCGCGGCACGCAACGACCCGACGAGCCGGTGCTGGTCGCCGTGGACGGCTCGGACGCCTCCCGGCGGGCGGCGGACTTCGCCGCCGAGACCGCCGTGTCGCTCGGCGTGCCGCTGGTGGCGCTGCACGCCTACCGACACCCCGGCAGCAGCGGCCCCGGCGACATGCAACCCCTGGTGTACGACGAGGCGAAGCTGCGCGGCGAGCAGGAGCGGATGCTCGCCGGGTGGCTGACCGGGCTCACCGAGGACCACCGGGGTCTGCGGTTGACCTGCCAGGTGGTGCACGGCCGACCCGGCAGCGTGCTCGCCGAGGCGTCCCGCTCCGCCCAACTGGCGGTCGTCGGCGGGCGCGGGCGCGGCGAGGTGACCGGGTTGCTGCTGGGGTCGGTGAGTCAGTCGATGCTGCACCACGCGCAGTGCCCGGTCGTCGTGGTCCGTGCTCCCCAGTAGCGCCCCCGGGGTTGGCCCGCCGCCAGACGGGTAGACGGCCGCGGTACGCCCAGCGGACGGTGGGCAGCACCAGGTGCCCAGACCGACGAAGGAGGCACAGATGCCAGGACCACGGCCGGGCAGTAACGCGTACGACAAGCAGCGGGCGCGGTTGCGCAACGCGATCGACGACTCCGGGCGCCGAGTACCCGACGGCAAGGCCAACCAGGTCGCGAACCGGATCCTCCAGGAGGATCGCGGTCAACGGGGCGTGGTGCGCGGTGAGCGGACGTACGGCCCGAAGAGCGAGCGCGAACCGGGCGACCCGAAGTGAGAAGTGTCGACGTTGCCGACGGCGCGATCGCGGGCGCCGTCGGCAGCACCGCCCTGAACGTGGTCAGCTACCTCGACATGGCGCTACGGGGACGGCCGGAGAGCGACGTCCCCCAGGAGACCGTCGACCGGCTGGCCGGGATCGCGCACGTGGACCTGGGGAACGGGGCCCGGGCGGCCAACCGCCGCTCGGGCCTCGGGCCGCTCATCGGTTACGGGCTCGGCGTCGCCGCGGGCGTCGGGTTCGCGCTCTACGCCGGTGGTCGACGTCAGCCGTTGCCGGTCGCCACCGGCCTGCTCGGCGCGGGCGTGATGACCATGACCGACGGGTCGATCACCGTGCTGGGGATCAGCGACCCGCGTACGTGGCGGCGCTCCGACTGGATCTCCGACATCATCCCGCACCTCGCGTACGGACTGGCGGCCGCCGCCACCTGGAACAGGTTGCGGCGGCCGCCAGCCCGCGGTCGTTAGCTCACCGGTCAGCGGGTGTCGCTGTCGTCCTCGGCCACCGGCTCACCGGCCGGGCCGTACGGCGACACCTGCCCCTTGGGCACCGGTCGACCGGCGTCCCCGCGCGACGATCCACTGTTGAGCGGGTGCCCGGTCGGCTGGGGCCCCTTGCTGTCCTGACTGGTGGCGCCCTTGGCGTTGCGCCGGAACTCTTCCTGCTGCGGATTGACCACCGGTGTCTCCCTTCCGGGTACGGGGGCGGCATCGACCGCCTCCACGCTTGGCATACCCGCCCGCCCCGGTGGCATTCCGGCGACGGTCGGCGGTGCGACGGCTAGCGGTGTCTCAAGTGGGTAACCGGACGGGGTGGGCAATGACCGAAGTGTGGTGCGGGTGCTGCTCGACCGGCGTGGCCGCACGTACGCGGAGGAGGCCGGCATCCGGCTCTCCGACCGGCCGGGGCCGCTGTATCAGCTGCTGGTGCTGACCACGCTGCTGAGCACCCGGATCCGCGCGTGTGTGGCGGTGGACGCCGCGCGGGAGCTGTTCGCCGCCGGCTACCGCACCCCACAGGCCATGGAGGCGGCCAGCTGGCAGGAGCGCGTCGACGCGCTGGGCCGGGGCCACTACCGCCGCTACGACGAGCGGACCGCCACCATGCTCGGCACCGGCGCCCGGCTGTGCCTGGACCGCTGGCACGGTGACCTGCGACGCCTGCACCGGGAGGCCCAGGGCGACCCGGCCGGGCTGCGGCGGCGGCTCACCGAGTTCCCCGGCATAGGCCCCACCGGCGCGGACATCTACCTGCGTGAGGCGCAGACGGTCTGGTCGGACGTGCGCCCGTACGCCGACCGTCGGGCCCTGGCCGGGGCGAAGCGGTTGGGCCTGCCGGGGTCCCCGGACCGGCTCGCCGGTCTCGTCGACGAACCGGACTTCGGCCGGCTCGCGTCAGCGCTGGTGCGGGTGGCGCTGGGTGAGGAGTCCGCCGGTGAGGTCACCCGCGTCGCCGCCCGCTGAGGCGCTCACTTGACCGTCTTGTCCCCGGGGCGGGTCAGGTGCCACACCAGCAGCGCGGCGAGCAACGCCAGGACCACCACCCCGCCGGAGATGCCACGGCCCTCCTCGGGGCTGCGGCCGGCGCTGCCGAAGTAGATCACCGCGAGGCCGGCCAGCACCGTGACGAACGTACGCAACCCTCGGTCCTTCACGTCTGGCACGGTAGGCGGGCCACTTTCCCCGCTGTGACGATTTGGACCTTTTGTCAACCTTCTGGGTGAACGGTCAGCGCTCGGTGACGAACCCGCACAGCCGCACCCGGCGCACCGCCCGGTCGGCGACCTCCACCACCTCCAGTGTCAGCCCGGGCAGCCGCACCGTCTCACCCGGGGAGTCCGGCAGGTGCCGCAGTCGGGCCAGCACCAGACCAGCCACCGTCGTGTAGTCCCGGGACAGCGGGAAGCTCAGCCGCACTCCCAGGTCGGGCAGGTCGTGCAGCGGGAAGTCACCGGGCACCAGCAGCGACCCGTCCGATTCCCGGACGACCCCGCGCACGTCGCGGTCGGTCTCGTCGTACAACTCGCCGACCACCTCGGCCAGCAGATCCTCCATGGTGACCATGCCGTCGATGCCCCCGTGCTCGTCGACCACCAGCGCCAGTTGCTGATGCTCCTGGCGCAGCTGACGCATCGCGTCGGCGACCGGCAGGGTCACCGGCAGCAGCAGCGGCGCCCGGACCCGCTCACCCACCGGCGCGGTGCCGGCCCGCACAAGGTCACGGATGTGCACCACCCCGAGCACCTCGTCCAGGCCGCCGGGGCCGGTGACGGGAGCGCGGGACCGCCCGGCGGCGGCGAGCTGTCGGACCCCCTCGTCGGCGGCCAGACCGGCCGGCAGCGTCGTCACCTCCCGCCGGGCCACCAGGATCTCCCGCAGCGTCCGGCCGGCGATGTCGAACGCGCCGGTCAGGATCTCCCGCTGCTGAGCCGACAGGCCGCGCTGGCTCGCCAGCATCTCCCGCAGCTCCTCCTCGGTCATCTCCTCCCGGTTGGCCCGCGGATCACCACCGGCGAGCCGCACGACCCCGTCGGTGGCCCGGCTGAGCAGCCACACCGCCGGTCTCGACACCCGGGCCAGCAGATCCAACGGGCCGGCGCTCAGCAGCGCCCAACGCTCGGCCCGCTGCATGGCCAGCCGCTTCGGGGCCAACTCCCCGAACACCAGCGTGACGAACGTCAACAGCACGGTCACCAGCAGCACCGCAGCGGGACGCGCCGCCCCGCCGAGGAAACCCAACGGCCCGACCAACGGAGAGGCCAACGACACCGCGGCCGCCGCCGAGGCCAGGAACCCCGCCAGGGTGATGCCGAGCTGGATCGTGGCCAGGTAGCGGTTCGGGTCACGGGACAGCTGCACCAACCGGTCACCGGCACTGCTGCGCCGACCCAGCCGCCGCAACTGCCCCTCCCGCAGGGTCACCAGCGCCATCTCGCTGCCGGAGAGCGCGGCGTTGACCAGCACCAGCACGGCCACCAACGCCAACTGCCCGAGCTGACCGCCCATCGCGCACCCCCGTCCGCCGCCTGAGGTCACTCAACCGCAGCGGGGGGCATCGCGGGCCCGCTTTGCGACCGCGCCCCCGCTCAGTCGACCTCCAGGTCGTCCAGCGAGATGGCGTGGGTCATCAGCCACCGGGCCAGCGCCGACATCCCGAACAGCCACAGCGGCACCGACTCGGTGGGGCCGTTCGTGGCGTAGATGGCGAAGCGCAGATCCGGCGCGCGGTACGCCTCGATCCGCCACCGGTGCTGCCGGTCCCGCCAGACCGCCGAAGGGTCCATGGCGTCACCGTAGGTGACCGTCGCCGACCTCGGGGCCGGTTGGCCGGGCACCACCGGCTCAGCCCGGCACCACAGTCGTCCCGAACACGATGCGGGCAACGGACACCAGGAGGCTGATGCCGACTGCGGCGAGGATCAACCAACCGAGCCCACGCCACCCCGAGCCCCGGCCGGGCACCGGCACCGGCGGCGGTCTCCACAGCTCCCGGTAGGTCCAGGCCAGCACACCCACCCCGAACGGCAGGAGCCCGACCCAGAACCAGAACCACCGGGTGCCGACCAACGGCGGCGCACCACCGATCAAGCGGCCCAGCCAGAGCACGGTCAGCACACCGGCGAGCAGACCGGCGACGCCCGCGATCCGCTGCGCGAGGGCGCCGCCGGCCTGCCACGGATCGGCCACGGCAGCGAGCCGCGCGTCCAGCCCGGCGTTCGTCGACAGATCCGGCTCACCCGGGTACGAGGCCGAGGCGGGCGGGCCGACGAAGGCGTACCGGGTCTGACCGTTCGGCACCGTCCACGCCAGGATCGCGCCGTCTGCCGCGTACCGCAGATCCGGTCGACTGCCCCAGTAGGCGCCGTCGTCGGCCCAACCCTGCGCCCGTTGGAAGGTCACCACCCGGCCGGCCGCGAGATCCCGGTCGAGCTGGGCCTCCGTCGACTCACGCGGTTCGACCCACCAGGCCAGAGGCGCCCACAGCACCCACAGCACCGGCAGCCCCCAGCGCAGCACCACCGGGACGACGGCACGCCACCCGCCACCGACACGACGCGACCGGGACGGGGACACCTCGAGCATCCCGCCACGGTCGCACCTCAGCGCAACCCTGTCAGCCCCGGATGGCGTGCGCTCAGGTGACGACGATGCGGGCGTCGTCGGGCAGCCGACGGGTCGCGCCCCGACGGTCCAGCAGCTCCAGCAGGGGCACCGCCACCCGGCGGGTGGTGTCCAACGCCTGCCGGGCGGCGGAGAGGGTGAACGGCTGCGGCAGCCCGGCCAACACGCGGACCGCGTCGTCGAGCGCGTCGGGCAGCAACACCACGTTGTCGGCCAGCCGCAGCAGCGCGCCGGCCCGCACCGCGGCGCCGATCTCCCGGGGACCCAGGCCGAGGTCGACGAGGCGGTCCGCCTCGGGGGCCCGGAACGGCCGGTCGCCGTACTCGGCGCGGACCCGTTGCACGGCCCGGGCCACCGGTTCGGGCAGCGCGTTGGCGCTCGCCGCCCCGACCCGACCGGCGTGGATGCGCAGCGGCGGCCGGACCAGCGCCTCGACCAGCACCCGGTCGGGCAGGGCGAGGCGCTGACGCAGCGCGTCCACCGGCATGCCGGGTTCCAACGGGTGCTCCCGCGCGTGCCGGGCGACCTCCTCGGTCAGCCGCTCACCGAGCGACCGCCAGTGCGCGGGGTCGGCCAGCCAGTCACCGGCCACCGGCTCGGCGTATGCCGGCCCGTCCTGCACCGGCTCGGCGTGCACCGGCACACCCATCCGGATCAACGCGCCGGCCCGGATGAGCCGGCGACGGCGCAGCTCCCCCGCCAGGTCCGGTCGTCCGTCCAACTCGGTGAGGACCTGGGCGCGGGCGGCGGCCGCACCCCGTCGGCCCAGCGGTGGGGGTGCCACGTCCAACACCCGCACCCCGCCGCTGACGTGGTGACGGCCCGGGTCCCGCAGCAGCGCCCGGTCGCCCACCAGCAACGGCAGCGGGCGGGCCAGCCGCAGCCGGACGGTGTCCGGGCCGAGCGGGCGCACCCGTACCGGCACCGCCGCCGACCCGACGTGCAGGGTGAGGGTGGCCGGCAGGTCGCCGGCCGGGTCGCCGGCGAGCCGGACGTCGACCAGGTCGGTGTGGTGAAACCGGCCCGGGGTGAGCAACGCGTCGCCCCGGCCGAGCCGGTCGCGGGGCGTACCGCGCAGGTTGACCGCCACCCGGGCGACCGCCGCCGCCTCCGGGCGGGCCTCGCCCAGGGAGTGCAGGCCACGGACCCGAACCGGTTCGTCGGCGCCGGCCAGCTCCAGTTCGTCGCCCACCCGCAGCCGCCCGGCCCCGAGAGTGCCGGTGACGACGGTGCCACTGCCCCGCACCGTGAAGCTGCGGTCCACCCACAGCCGGACCGGGTCGTCCAGCACCGGCGCGGGCAGTTGGGCGGCGAGCCGGTCCAGGGCCGCCCGCAACTGGGGCAGGCCGGCGCCGGTCAGGCCACTGACCGCCACCGCCGGCACCGCGCCGAGGCTGGTCGCGGCGATCTCCGCGCGGGCACGGGCCGTCGCCGGCCCCGGATCGGCCAGGTCCGCGCGGGTCACCGCCAGCAGGCCGTACGCGACACCGAGCGCGTCGAGCGCGGCCAGGTGCTCGGCGGACTGCGGCATCCAGCCCTCGTCGGCGGCCACCACGATCAGCGCCGCCGGAACCGGGCCGACCCCGGCGAGCATGTTCGGCACGAACCGCTCGTGCCCGGGTACGTCGACGAAGGCGACGGTGCCGCCGGACGGCAGCGTCGTCCACGCGAAACCCAGGTCGATTGTCATTCCCCGGCGGCGTTCCTCGGCCCACCGGTCGGGTTCCATCCCGGTCAACGCCCGGACCAGTGTCGACTTACCGTGGTCGACGTGCCCGGCGGTCGCGACGACGAACACGCTCAGTCGTCCCCGGGTACGCGCAGCACGGCCGCGCGGATGGCCTCGTCGGCGGCGGCGGGCACACAGCGCAGGTCGAGCAGGAGCCGTCCGCGCACCACCCGACCCAGGACCGGCGGGTCTCCGACGCGCAGCGGCGCCGCGTACCGCTCGGGCAGGCTCAACGCCCACGAGCCCAGCTCCACCCCGGGGGCGCCGCCCCCGCCGACCACCGCGACGGCCGGCACCACCTCCGCCTTGCGGCCGTCCACGCCGAGCCGGTCGCGCAGCCGCTCCACCCGTTCTCGCAGGGCACCCGGGTCGGCGTGCAGCGCCACCCGGGTCGGGGTGTCCGGTTGGTGCAGGGTGGCGCCCAGCGCGGCCAGGGTGAGCTTGTCCACCCGCAGCGCCCGGGCCAGTGGGTGGCGACGCAACCGGTCGATCACCTCGACGTCACCGAGCAGCAGCCCCGCCTGCGGCCCACCGAGCAGCTTGTCGCCGCTGGCGGTGACCAGCGCGGCGCCGGCGCGCAGGGTGCTGGCGGCGTCCGGTTCGTCGGGCAGCAGCGGGTCCGCGCCGAGCAGCCCGGAGCCGATGTCCGCGACGACCGGCACCCCGAGCGTGGCCAGTTGCCGTACGCCGACGGCGGAGGTGAAGCCGGTGACCCGGAAGTTCGACGGGTGCACCTTGAGCACGAAGCCGGTCTGCGGGCCGAGAGCGGCGGCGTAGTCCGCGAGGGTGGTGCGGTTGGTGGTGCCCACCTCGCGCAGCCGCGCGCCGGTGCTCTCCAGCAGGTCGGGCAGGCGGAAACCGTCGCCGATCTCGACGAGTTCGCCCCGGCTGACCACGATCTCCCGGCCGGCGGCCAACGCGGTGGCGGCCAGCACCAGCGCGGCGGCCCCGTTGTTGACGACGTGCACGGCGCCTGCGTCGGGCACGGCGGCCCTCAGCGCGTCGAGCGCGCCCCGGCCGCGTCGGGCCCGCCGGCCGGTGGCCAGGTCCAACTCGACGTCGGTGTGCCCGGCGGCGGCCACCACAGCGGCGACAGCGGCTGGCGACAGCGGCGCCCGACCCAGGTTGGTGTGCAGCACGACACCGGTGGCGTTGAGCACCACCCGGGGGCCGGGGGTGGGCAACGCGGCGACCGCCGCGTCGCGTACCTCGTCGGGGTTGAGCTCACCGCGGCGGGCGCGGCCCTGGGCGTGGGAGACGATCGCCTTGACCTGCTCCCGGCCGAGGGTCGCGGTGGCGGCGGCCAGCACCGGGTCGGCGAGCAGCGTGTCCGTACGGGGCACCCGACGTCGCGGGTCCACCGGGCCGTCGCCCATCACGTCATCTCCTGCAAGCGGTGTGGCGGAGACGGACGGGAATCGAACCCGCCTGGCCCGGGTCCCGGACCACTCCGGTTTTGAAGACCGGGAGGGGCACCAGCCGCCTGAACGCCTCCACCGGACATTCGATCACACCGCGGGCGGGACCGCCCGATCAGATGGAAGATCCATGCCGATTCGCCGCGCATCGACCCGTTCGCGCTGCGGCACCACCGTGTAGCGGGGGTCGCGGGCCGAGGCGACGCCGCCGTAGAAGATGCCGAACCGGGTCAGCACCGACGCGGCCAGCAGCGCGGTCCCCGAGAGCGCCCCGACCACCCGGCTGCGCCGGCCCAGCAGCGCACCCGCCACCCCGCCGACGGTCAGCAGCCGCCCGGCGCGCAGCATCCGACCCGGCCGACCCAACCGGTAGGGCTCACTGAGCAGGCCGAGGCGGGTCTCCACCCGATGCGCGCCGTACAGCTCCAGCGCCGCGCCGGCCACCGCCATCCGGCGGGCCGGCCCGGCCTGGGCCGGCGGCGCGGCGAGCAGACCCACACCGGCGCCGCTGGCCAGCGCGCTGCCCGCGAAGATCACCGGCAGCTCGGGGTACGCCTCATGCCAGGACGGCACCGCCGTGTCGGCCAGCAACACCCCGGTGTACGTGGCCAGCGCCGGCGCGGTGCCGGCGGCGAGCAGCCCAGCGGCGTGCCCGATCGGCGGCAACGCCCGGCCGGCCAGCCCGAGCAGACCGTGCCGGGGCAGCACACCGGCCGCCTCGGCGATCGCGGCGACGCCCGCCGCCGGCCCGTACGCGGTGAGGATCCAGGTACCCACCGACATCGGCGAGGTCAGCTTCGCCACCCGCAGCATGTGGTGGAACCGCGCCGGCCGGCCCAGGTCCTTGACCAGGAAGACGGCGCTGGCGCTGACGGCGGCCAACGCGGTGACCCGACCGGCGCGCCGCAGCGCGGGCCGCCCGGTGAGCTGCCCGCCCGCGGCGAGCAGCGACGATCCGGCGGCCAACCCTCCGGTGAACAGGTACGCGGCGATGTCCCACTTCCAGACCGGCCCCTTCAGAACGGGTCGGCCGTAGTAGGACGTGAACTCGGCCTCCGGCACGCGCAGTTCCTCGCCGCCACCGCGCCGCCTGCCCCTGCGGCCGGCGCTCCGGCGGCTGCTGGCGACCCCGTTGCCGCCGGCCCTGCCCCTGTCGTTCGGGTGGTCGCCACCGCTCGTGGCCTCTGCCCTGCTCGCAAGCGCCGCGCCGGTCGCGGTGTCGGGCCGCTCGTCGCTCACCTGGGGCTGGTCGCCGCCCTCGGCGGCGAGCCGCTCCCGGAAACGGCGGAACCGGTCGCCCACGGGGCCCGGTGGGGTCATGAGGAACCTCCGACGAACGCGGCGACGGTCGCCGCCGCCATGGCGAGAGCGGCGAGGCCGGCGCGCTTCCACATCTTCGGCAGGTCGCGAGTGGTCACGATCGGGTCCGGTGGCAGCCCGTACACCTCCGGCTCGTCCAGGAGCAGGAAGAACGCCCCGTCGCCGCCGACGCCGTCGTTCGGGTCGTGCCCGTACAGGCGGGCCTCGGGGACCCCCCGGTCGTGCAGCGTCGCCACCCGGGCGGCGGCGCGCTCGCGCAGCTCGTCGAGGGGCCCGTACTGGATCGACTCGGTCGGGCACGCCTGCGCACACGCCGGAGTCATCCCCGCGCCCAACCGGTCGTAGCACAGCGTGCACTTCCACGCCCGACCGTCGTCCTTACGCTGATCGATCACCCCGTACGGACACGCCGAGATGCAGTACCCGCACCCGTTGCAGATGTCCTCCTGCACGACAACTGTGCCGAACTCGGTGCGGAACAACGAACCCGTCGGGCAGACGTCCAGGCAGGCCGCATGGGTGCAGTGCTTGCAGACGTCCGACATCATCAGCCAGCGGAAATCCGTACGCTCCTCGACGCCCGTGCCCCGGCCCGGCGGTTGGCCCCCCGGCATCCCGAGGAACTGCGGTCCGGCGTCGACCGGCCGGGCCGGGCCGGCGTCGACCGGCGCGCCGAGGACGTCCGCCGGTACGGCGCCATGCCCGGCCGGGCGGGGCTGCTCGATGAACGCGACGTGCCGCCACGAGTTCGCGGTCAACGCGCCGGTGTTGTCGTACGACATGCCGAGCAGGTCCAGGCCGCTCTCCGGAACGCCGTTCCACTCCTTGCAGGCGACCTCACAGGCCTTGCAGCCGATGCAGACGCTGGTGTCGGTGAAGAACCCCATCCTCGGCGGCGCGTTCTCGTAGCCGGCGTCGGGTGCCGGGTCCAGCGGACCGTACAGGCTGTTCGGGTCAGGAAGCACCGTGTTCCTTCCCCTCATTGTCGGTGGTGACGGCCGGGGCGTGCTGGCCCGGAACGATTCCTGCGCGCCGCTGGTAGTCGGCCACCAGGTCGAGCAACGCCGGGCCGGTGGGACGGCGGCCCGGCCGCACGTCACAGGTGCCGACCTTGCTCTCCTGGATCAGCACGTTCGGGTCCAGGCTGATGCCGAACAGATCGTTGGCCGAGTCACCGGTGACCAGCCCCTCGAAACCGAAGTGGTACGGCAACCACACCTGGTGGATGATCCGACCGTCCACCCGCAGCGGGGTGAGCCGGTCGGTCACCAGCACCTTCGCCTCGATCACCGCCCGGCCGCTGACCAGGTGCGCCCAGCCCAGATGCGTCAGCCCGACCTCGCCGGCCAGGGCCGGGGACACCTCGACGAACATCTCCGGTTGCAACTCCGCCAGCGGTGACACGGTCCGGCTCATCGCGCCGGCGGTGTGGTGCTCGGTGAGCCGGCTGACAGTGAACACGTACGGGAACACCTGGGCGTGCTCCTGCGGCGGGCTCGGGTTTACCGAGTTCACCGGGTGTGCGTACATCTTGCGGGTCGGGTTGGCCTGCTGACCGTAGAGCGGGTTACGCACCGGCGACTCCACCGGCTCGTAGTGCGTCGGCAGCGGCCCGTCCAGGACACCGCTGGGCGCGTACAGCCAGCCCTTGCCGTCGCCCTGCATGACGAACGGGTCGTCGCCCGCGATGCCCTCCGGCCCGGACGCGCCGACTGGCGGCCGGTACGACGGAGGCTTGGTCTTCTCGAAGTCCGGCACGTCGTAGCCGGTCCACTCGGCCTTCTCAGCGTCCCACCAGACGTAGCGTTTGCGCTCACTCCACGGGTTGCCGTCCGGGTCGGCGGACGCACGGTTGTAGAGGATGCGCCGGTTCGCCGGCCACGCCCAACCCCACTCGGCGGCCACCCAGTCCTGCTCGTGCCGGGACTTGCGCCGGGCCGCCTGGTTCACCCCGTCCGCGTACACGCCGCTGTAGATCCAACAACCGATCGCCGTGGAGCCGTCCGCGCGGGCCTCGGCGAAACCGGACAGCGGGCGGCCGGTCGCCACGTCGTACCCGTTGATCTCGCGCAGCACCGCCTCGGCGCTCGGCTCCGCGTGCGGACCGTGTGTGGGGTAGTCCCAGGTGAGGTCGAGCAGCGCCCGGTCGCGCGGCAGCGTCGAGTCGGCCAGCTTCTCCCGCAGTTTGCGGCCCAGGTGATAGAAGAACCACAGCTCGGAGCGGGCGTCGCCCGGCGGCTCGACGGCCTTCTCCCGCCACTGCAACAGCCGCTGCGTCTGGGTGAACGTGCCCTCCTTCTCCACGTGTGACGCGGCGGGCAGGAAGAACACCTCCGTGCGGCACTCCTCCGGCACGATCTCCCCGGTGGCGACCTCCGGGCCGTTCTGCCAGAACGTCGCGCTCTCGATCATGAACAGGTCCCGGACCACCAACCAGTCGAGGTTGGCCATCCCCAGACGCTGCGCGCGACCGTGCGCGGAGCCGACCGCCGGGTTCTGCCCGAGCAGGAAGTACCCCTTGATCTTCCCGTCGATCATGTTGAGCACCTGCTGGTACGTGCCGTGATCACCGGTCAGCCGGGGCAGATAGCCGTAGCAGAAGTCGTTCTCCGGCGTCGCCGCGTCACCCCAGTACGCCTTGAGCAGGCTGGCGGCGAACGACCGCGCGTTACCCCAGAACCCCTTCTGCCCCGGGTGGCGGATGCTGTCCACCCACTCGTCGAAGCTCGGGTGCTCGGCGTGGTGCGGCATCGGCAGATAGCCGGGCAACAGGTTGAACAGCGTCGGGATGTCGGTCGAGCCCTGGATGCTGGCGTGGCCGCGAAGCGCCATCACCCCACCACCCGGGCGACCCATGTTGCCCAGCAACAGCTGAATGATCGCGCCGGTACGGATGTACTGCACACCCACGCTGTGCTGCGTCCACCCGACGGAGTAGATCAGCATGCCGGTGCGGTCCCGACCGGAGTTCGCCGTCCACGCCCGCGCCAACTCCAGGAACTGCGCCTGCGAAATCCCGCAGACCCGCTCCACCATCTCCGGGGTGTAGCGGGCGAAGTGTCGCTTGAGGATCTGGTAGACGCAGCGCGGATGCTGCAACGTCTCGTCGCGCCGGGTCTGCCCGCCCACCGGCGCGCCGTGCGACTCGTGGGTCAACCCCGCGGCGCTGTCCCGCTCCTGGGCGGTGTGACCACTGCCCGAAGAATCCTCGTGCCCCTCGTACTGCCAGCTGTCCTGCACGTAGGTGCCGGTCTCCGGGTCGAAGCCGGAGAAGAAACCGTCGCCGTCCTCGGTGTCGCTGAACTCCTCGCTGACGATCGTCGCCGCGTTGGTGTACGAGAGCACGTACTCCCGGAAGTCCAACTCGTTGTCCAGGATGTAGCGCACCACGCCACCGAGCAACGCGATGTCCGTGCCCGCCCGGATCGGCAGGTACTCGTCCGCGACAGCACTCGTCCGCGTGAACCGCGGGTCGACGTGGAAGACCTTCGCCCCCCGACGCTTGGCCTCCATCACCCACTGGAAACCCACCGGGTGCGCCTCAGCCATGTTCGAACCCTGGATGACGATCACGTCAGCGTTGGCGATGTCCTGCTGGAAATCCGTCGCACCGCCACGACCGAAGCTGGCCCCCAGACCGGGGACGGTGGCGGAGTGTCAAATACGGGCCTGGTTCTCGATCTGGAGCGCCCCCATCGCCGTGAACAACTTCTTGATGAGGTAGTTCTCCTCGTTGTCCAGCGTCGCCCCGCCCAGGCTGGAGATGCCCAGCGTCCGGTTGAGCGGCCGGCCCTGCGTGTCGACGTCCTCCCAGGTCTGCTCGCGGGCGGCGAGGATCCGGTCGGCGATCATGTCGAGCGCGGTGTCGAGCTCCAGATCCTCCCACTGCGTCGAGTACGGCCGGCGATAGCGGACAGTGGTCTGCCGCAGCGGACTGGTCACCAGACTCTTGCTGGCCGAACCCTTCGGGCAGAGCCGACCCCGCGAGATCGGGCTGTCCGGATCACCCTCGATCTGACTGACCTGCCCGTCCTTAACGAACACCCGCTGACCACAACCCACAGCGCAGTACGGGCAGACCGAACGGGCGACGCTGTCGGCGTCCTCGGTACGGGCAGTGAGCGCGCGGGACCCGTCGGACTTCGCCGCGGCGCCCCGGCCCAGCGGGTCCGTGCCGGTGAGCTGGCGGTAGACCGGCCAACCCTCGATAAAGGTCCGTAGACCCAACCCCGACACCCCCTCCCACGCGAGCGACCCCCTGAACATAGGTCAAGTGAGGCACGTTCGCGAACCGGGGATGCAGACAGCGCCGCCCCCGGCCGGTGGGCCGGGGGCGGCGCTGGTGTCGGTGTGCAGGTCGCCTCTCGGCGAGTGGCACGACGCGGCTCCAGCCGAACGGTATTCCGCGAAGGCGATATTAGGTGAGGCCCGGGGACACTGAGTCACACCGACACCCTCCACAACCAGCCCGCACCCCACGTTGTTCCCCCGCCCCCGCCGGGCCGGGTGCCGTCAGGCCCATCGCCACACCGCCGGTCGCCTCACGGCCAGGACACCCGCCATCGCGCCGCGAATCAGCCATGCCCCGCGAGATCTTGGACAGTTTCCGTTAGCGCGGAACGGAAACTGTCCAAGATCTGCTGGCAGCCACCGACCCGACCGCGGCATCCGCTGCCGGCTGCGCGGCATTCGCTTCCGGCGGACACCCAGCGGCGCGGCATCCGCAACCAGTGGCCAGCACCTGCCGCACGCAGACGGAAAGGCCGCTGGCCGGCACCCCGGGTTGGGGGTGCCGGCCAGCGGTCGGTGTCGTGCTGTGGTCTTGTCCGTGCGGGTGGTGCGGGTCAGCTGTTCCAGTGCTGGGCGACCAGGTCGGTGGCCTGCTGCTCCCACTGGGCGTAGGCGTCCGGGTACGCCGAGACCTGCACGGTCTGCGCGGCGTCGGTCAGGGGCATGTCCTGCCAGCCGTCGACCTGCTTGAGGCCCTTGAGGAACGCGGTGGTGGAGTACTCGGGGTTGGTGATCTGCTCCGGGGTGCCCCAACCACTGGTCGGGCGCTGTTGGAACAGGCCCAGCGAGTCGTGGTCGTTGGCGTCGCCCAGGTGGCCGAGGTTCTCCAGCTTCGACTCCTGCAGGCTGGTCGCGATCGAGATGACCGCGGCCCGCTCGGGCAGGCCGGCCTTCTTCGTGGCGGCGATGATCGCCTTCACGTTGGCGGTCTGCTCGTCGGTGAGGGTGATGTGGGACTGGTCGCCCTGCGGCTTCGGCGCCGACTGCTGCACGGCGGCGGCGACGGGCTTGCCATCGGCCGGGGTGGCGGCGTGGGCGGCGATCGGGCCGGCGAACACGCCACCGGCGAACGCGAGACCAGCAACAGACAGCATGCTCTTACGGAAGATCGTGTTCATGAGGGGTAGCTCCTTCGGGGGTAGGACACCCGAACCGCCAAGGGGGGCGGCAGTCACGGGTGTGAGCACCTCGTCCGGCGCTGCACATACAAGGGGAAAAGTCTTGGGAGGTGACGCCGTCGGGCGTCCGGGGTCGGCGGCCTGCGAGCGGGGGCTCGTGGCGCCGGGTCCAGATGTAACGACCGGGGGGCCGGGGTCATTCCGGGGTGGCCCACCCGCCGGCACCGCGTCGTAGTGCCTGTCGGTCGTTCGTGGGGACTGTAACGAACGGGTGTGGGCTGGCATTCCCACCTGCGCGACCAGCCCCCAGGGGGTGGGCGGCGGGTCGGTGGTGCTGCGATCGTCAGGGTATGTAACGACCCCGACCCCGCCAGGATTCCACCCTGAGGGTGCGCCCAGTCACCACCCACAACCGCCCACCACCGGACAAACCACCCAGGCGGCACGCCGTCCACGGCGTCGAAACCGCCCGCACCCACGTGATCCACTCGGGCTCACGGAAGTCGGGGCATCCCCGACGCCCGGACGCCCCGACATCAAGGAACCCGAGTCGATCACGACCAACCGAACGCACCAGCCCCGCACAAACCGGACAGACTTCGCCGCCGGTCGGGGACGTGTCGGCGCGCCTGGAGCAGCGCTCTGGGATCGACCTGAGCGACACCGGCGCTGGTGGGCGTTACCCTGACACCATGCAGGCCGTCTCCCCCACCGCGACCGGCGTGGCCTTTCTGGCCCGCCCGGGTCGCCCCGCTGTGGTGGCGCGGACACTCGCCGAGCTGGGCGGCCCCACCCGAGGTGTGGTGGAGCTGCCGGTACGGCTGATGTGGAACGCCGAGCGCACCTTCGACCTCGGCGACCCCGACCAGCTGCTCTGGATGTACGAGAACGTGCTGCGCGAGACCACCCGGGCCGAGGATCTGCGGGCTCTGATCAACGGGCGGACGCTGCGGCGGGTGTGGCGACTGCTCAACCTGCCTCGGGGCGTACGCCAGGCGTGGGAGAGCCGGCACCGCGGCCTGCGCGCGGCGTGACCGAACCTCATCTGCACGAGTTCTACCGGGAGGTGGCCCGGGTGGCGCTGGCCGCCGCCGGGCCGTACCGGTTCGTTCTGGGTGGTGGGGTGGCGTGGGCGGCGCACGGGTTGGTCGCCCGACCGACGGAGGACGTCGACCTCTTCGCGGACGTGGAGGGTGCCGCGGCGGCGGCGTCGGCCGGGGTGCGGGTGGCACTGGAGCGGGCCGGGTTCATCGTCAGCGACGCCGACCCGGACAGTGAGCTGGCCGAGCTGTTCGACGGGTACGAGCAGGACATGAAGGATTTCGTGGTGAGCCGCGACGGGCGGCAGATCCGGCTCAGCCTCGCCCGGTTGGATCGCCAGCAGAGCCCGGTGGTGATGGACCTCGGCCCGGTGATGGACGTCCGTGACCTGGTGGCGAACAAGATCGCGGCGTTGGTCAACCGGCGGGAGGTTCGCGACTTCATCGACGTGGCCGCGGCCCTCGACCACTACGACGTGACCGAGCTGTTGGTGCTGGCACGGCAGGTCGACCCCGCGCTGGACCCGGACGACGTGCGCGCCGCCGGCCGCTACCTGGACCGGCTCTCCGACCAGCGTTTCGGCAGGTACGGCCTGGGGGCCACCGACGTCGTGGAGATCCGGCAACGCTTCGCCGCCTGGCCCCGCTGACCGGGTGGGCGCCCCGAGCGGACGCCCACCCGACGGCCTGTCACTTGGTCGGTCGACCGCCAGTGACCCCCAGGATCTCGCCCGTCACGTAGCTGGACTCCTGCGAGGCGAAGAAGACGTACGCGGGCGCCAGCTCGGCCGGTTGCCCGGGACGCCCCTCGGGGGTGTCGGTGCCGAACTGCTTCACCTTCTCCTCCGGCATGGTGGACGGGATCAGCGGCGTCCACACCGGGCCCGGTGCGACAGCGTTGACCCGGATGCCCTGCTCGGCCAGGTCGGCGGCGAGGGCCTTGGTGAAGTTGGCGATCCCCGCCTTGGTGGTCGCGTAGTCCATCAGCTGTGGCGACGGGTCGAACGCCTGGATCGACGACGTGTTGATGATCGCCGACCCCTCGGCCAGGTGCGGGATGGCGGCCTTGCAGAGCCAGAACATCGCGTACAGGTTGGTCTTGAACACCCGGTCGAACTGCTCGGTGCTGATGCCGAGGATCCCCTTGTCCTGCGACATCTGGTACGCCGCGTTGTTGACCAGGATGTCGAGGCCGCCCAGGTCGCGCACCGCCCGGTCGACCAGTTCCTGGCAGTGCGCCTCGTCGGTGATGTCGCCGCGCACGGCGACGCCCCGCCGGCCTGCGGCCTCGACCAGCCGGATGGTCTCGCGGGCGTCGGCGTCCTCCTCCTCGCCGAGGTAGGAGATGAGCACGTCCGCGCCCTCCCGGGCGAAGGCGATCGCGACCGCCCGGCCGATCCCCGAGTCACCGCCGGTGATCAGCGCCCGCTTGCCGTCGAGCTTGCCGCTGCCCCGGTACGACTCTTCCCCGTGGTCCGGCTTCGGGGTCATCTCCCTGGTCGAGCCGGGCGCCGACTGCTGCTGTGCGGGCTGACCGGACTGCTGGCCGTACTGGCTGGTCGGGTCCTGCTGGGTGTGCTGGTCCTCGCTCACTGAAAACTCTCCTCGCTGCGCGCGGAAGGCGGGGCTCTCCCGCGAATGTCGTCCCTGTCCGCCCTACCCTGCGTCGGCCTGCGGAAACCGCCGCAACGATCGGGGCTGCCGTGGCGGGAGTGCCGGGTGCTGGTTATGGTGCGCAAGGCGCTCACGAGGCGCGTCCACCCCCATGGAAAGGCACGTCATGACCTCTCCCTCCGGCCCGTCGCGCCGCCAGGTGCTCGTCGCCGCGGCGGCCGCGGCGACCACCCCGCTGATCGCCGCCGCGCCCGCGCAGGCGGCCGGCCCGGCCCGGCCGCGCACCTGGGACCTCACCCTCCTGGGCACGTCGGACACGCACGGCAACGTCTACAACTGGGACTACTACCGCGACGCCGAGTACGACGACAGCAAGCAGAACGACATCGGCGTCGCGAAGCTGGCGACCCTGATCAACCAGATCCGTCGGGAGCGGCGCGGCAAGGCGACGCTGGTGCTCGACGCCGGCGACACGATCCAGGGCACGCCGCTGGCCACGTACTACGCCAAGCAGGAGCCCATCACCGCCACCGGTGAGAAGCACCCGATGGCACGGGCCATGAACGTCATCGACTACGACGCGGTGACCCTGGGCAACCACGAGTTCAACTATGGTCTGCCGTTGCTGGACCTGTGGATCCGTCAGCTCGGCTTCCCGGCGCTCGCCGCGAACGCCGTCAACGCGAAGACCGGCAAGCCGGCCTTCCTGCCGTACGTCATCAAGAAGGTCTCCCTCGGTTTCGCCGCGCCGACCCTGCGGGTCGGCATCCTCGGGTTGACCAACCCCGGTGTGGCCATCTGGGACAAGGGCAACGTCGAGGGCAAGCTGCGCTTCGACGACATGATCGCGACCGCCGCGAAGTGGGTGCCGATCATGCGGGCCCGCGGCGCGGACCTCGTGCTGATCTCGGCGCACGGCGGGGACAGCGGGACCTCCAGCTACGGCCCCGAGCTGCCGAACGAGAACCCGGTGGCGCTGATCGCCCAGCAGGTGCCGGGGATCGACGCGATCCTCTTCGGTCACGCGCACAACGAGGTGGTCGAGCGGTTCGTCACCAACGAGCGCACCGGCACGCAGGTGCTGCTCTCCGAGCCGTCGAAGTGGGGCCAGCGGCTCACCCGGATGGACTTCACCCTCGCCCGTGAGCGTGGCCGGTGGACGATCACCAAGAAGGCCGCCACCATGCTGAACACCAACACTGTGGTCGAGGACCCGAAGGTGCTCGCCGCCGTGCGGGCCCAACACCAGAAGACCGTGGCGTACGTCAACCAGGTCGTCGCCACGTCCACCGTGGAGTTGTCGGCGGCGGAGTCGCGGTACAAGGACACGCCGATCCTGGACTTCATCAACCACGTGCAGAGCGAGGTGGTCGGCGCGGCGCTGGCCGGCACCGCGTACGCGGACCTGCCGGTGCTGTCGATCGCGGCGCCGTTCAGCCGGACCGCTGTCTTCCCCGCCGGCGACGTGAAGATCCGTGACGTGGCCGGCCTGTACGTGTACGACAACACCCTCGAGGCGGTAGTGCTCAGCGGGGCCGAGGTGCGCGCGTACCTGGAGTACTCGGCGAAGTTCTTCCGCACCCTCGCGCCGGGCGCCCCGGTCGACCCGGAGCAGATCAGTGACCCGGCCGTGCCGGACTACAACTACGACGTCTTCTCCGGCCTGGACTACGACATCGACATCTCCAAGCCGGTCGGGCAGCGGATCACCCGCCTGGTGCTGGCCGGCACCGACACTCCGGTGGCCGACAACGCCCAGTTCGTGGTGGCGGTGAACAACTACCGGCGCAGCGGCGGTGGCAACTTCCCCGGCATCGTGAAGACCCAGGTCTACAACGCGCAGCAGGAGATCCGTCAGTTGCTCATCGACTGGGCGCAGGCCAAGGGGACCATCGACCCGGCCGACTTCTTCCAGCCCAACTGGCGTCTGGTACGCGAGGGCGTGCCGGTCTTCTGACCGAAACGCATCACGAACGGGCCGCGGGTGGCGACACCCGCGGCCCGGCGCGCGTTCTCAGCCCTGCACGTTCCAGCGGATCGGGTCCTCGGACTCCTCCGGCCGGTCGCGCCCGGGATCGATCTCGGTCAGGGCCATCCGCTCGTCGGGACGGACGGCGGGCGGCAACTCTCCGAACCGCGCGTGGCGCAGAAACGCGTACTCGTCGTCGGTGAACGGCTGCTCGGTCATCAGCGCCTCCTCCTGCTCCGCTGTCGATTCTCCGGTGGCCGGGCCGGTCGGCGCCAGTAGCCGCGCACACACCCCGTAAGGCGTCCTAGGATCCTGGGTGAGCGGTGGTGGCCTGGCGCGGCGTGTGGGACAACCGGTCGAGCACCGCGAGGGCGGCCCGGATCGGGCGACGGCGCATCATCTCGTCGAAGCTCGCCCGGCCCTGGCAGAACTGCACGAACATCCGCCAGCCCGGCGGGGTCGCCAACAGGGCGTGGAACACGTCCGGGCGGCGGGTGAACACGTCGAGCAGCCGGAACCCCGCCCGCATCTCCGGCAGCAGCCGCTCCGCCACCGCCCGCTCGTACCCGGCCAGGTCACCCCCCGCGACCGCAGCCCCGGCCAGCTCTCCGGAGCGCAACGCGAAACTGATGCCCTCCCGGCTCCACGGCTCCAGCAGCCCCGCCGCATCCCCGACGACCAGCACCCGGCCGTTGCGCAACGGTGAATCCTGCGCCCGACAACGGGTGAGGTGACCGGAGTCGTGCTCCGCCGGCAACCCGCTCAGACCCAACCGGTCGACGAACCGCCGCAGATAGTCGCGGGTCCCCTCCCCCGCACCCCGCGCGGCGATCACGCCGACGGTCAGCCGGTCACCCTTGGGAAAGACCCAGGCGTACGAGCCCGGCATGTCTCCCCAGTCCAGCAGCAGCCGACCCCGCCACCGCTCCTGCTCGGCGGGCGGCACCGGAATTTCCAGCTCCAGACCCAGATCCACCTGCCGGTACCGAACCCCGACGTGCCGGCCGGTCACCCCCGACGAGCCGTCCGCCCCGATCACGGCACGAGCCGCGATCGTCGTACCGTCGGCCAGCCGCAGGCGTACCCCCTCGGGGTCCTGCTCGATCGCGCGGACCGCGACCCGCTCCCGCAGCTGCGCGCCGACGGCGACCGCCGCCGCGCGCAGCCGGTCGTCGAACTCCTCGCGGCGCACCATGGTCACCACCGGACTGCCGTTGCGGCGGGTGAACTCCCGACGGCCGTCGCGGGTGAACGTCACCCGGTCCACCCGGTCGTGCGCGGGCACCTCGATCCGATCCTGAACGGCCGCCAGCGAGGTGCCGATCAGGCCACCACCGCAGGTCTTGTACCGCGGGTGCACGGCTCGCTCGACGACAAGGGTGGAGACGCCCGCACGGGCAGCGGCGTGTGCCGCGGACAGCCCCGCGGGGCCGGCGCCGACGACGACGAGATCCCAAATGATCACGGAAGCAGCCTAGGGCACCGACCCGGCCCGACCGCCGGACCCGCCCGCCGTCGCGACCGCCTGATCGGGTGTGCATCTTCGGGCACCGAGGGGGTAACCGGCGCACGGCAACCGCCACAGCAGTGGCGGACGAGCACAAGGAGGAACCATGCAGCAGGTGCAACTGTCGGAGGCCGAGCAACGGGTGTACCAGGCGGTCACGACCCTTGAGGCACGCGGGCAGGTGCCCTACCCGGACCTGATCGCCGAGGAATCCGGGCTCACCCAGGAGCAGGTGGGCAGCCCCCTGCACCTGCTCACCGAGAAGGGCCTGCTGCACCGCGAGGACTCACCGATGGCCGGCCTCGACTTCGGTCCCCGGTTCTGCGCCCGCCAGATGGCGTGACCGGCGGAACCAACCGGCACGGTTCGCCCCCCGACGACCCGGGTAGCGGTCAACCATGCATGACCGAGGGTCGACGGGGGGCACGATGAGCGCGGCACAGACGCCGCAGCCGGTTTCCGCTGCCGAGAACCGACGACGCTGGCAGGCGGTCGGCGTAGGACTCGTCGCCGCCTTCATGACGCTGCTCGACGTGAGCATCGTCAACGTGGCGGTGCCGTCCATCGACAGGGCGCTGCACGCATCGTCGAGCGACCTGCAGTGGATCCTGTCCGGGTACGCGCTCACCTTCGGCCTGGCGCTGGTGCCCGCCGGCCGCTTCGGCGACGCCCGCGGTCGACGCAACGCGTTCGTCTTCGGCATCGCGCTGTTCACAGTCACCAGCGCGCTCGCCGGCCTCGCCACGTCCCCGACCTGGCTGGTCATCGCCCGACTGCTGCAAGGCGCCGCCGCCGGCATCGTCAACCCTCAGGTCATCGGGCTGATCCAGCAACTGTTCCGCGGGCCCGAACGCGCCCGCCCATTCGGGCTGCTCGGCGCCACCATCGGCATCTCCACCGCCGTCGGGCCGCTGCTCGGCGGACTGCTCATCGCCATCGGCGGCGAGGAACACGGCTGGCGCTGGGTCTTCTTCGTCAACGTGCCGGTCGGTATCCTCGCGGTGATCCTCGGCTGGCGGCTGCTGCCCGGCCGCGCCACCGGCCAACGCGGCTGGCATCGACTCGACCCCGTCGGCGTCCTGCTGCTCGGCATCGGTGTGGTCCTGCTCCTGCTGCCACTGGTGCAGGAGCAGCAGTGGAAGACCCCGTGGAAGTGGGCGCTCATCCCGGCCGGCCTGGCGGTGCTGGTCGCCTTCGGGCTCTGGGAACGCCGGTACGGCCGCCACCACCAACCCCTGTTCGACCTTCGACTGTTCAGCTTCCAGTCGTACACGCTGGGCTCGATCCTGGCGCTCGTCTACTTCGGCGGCTTCACCGCGATCTTCTTCATCTTCACCCTGTTCCTGCAGATGGGACTCGGCTACAGCGCCCTCGTCGCCGGCCTGGCCATCACCCCCTTCGCCCTGGGCTCAGCGGCCGCCGCCGTGCTCGGTGGCCGCATCGTCAACCGCTTCGGCCGACCACTGGTCGCCATCGGACTGCTGACAGTGGTCGTCGGACTGGCCGCCACAGTGATCGCACTGCACCTCTTCCCGGACGCCCCGGCGCCCTGGGTCACCACCGGCCCGCTGCTCGTCGCCGGCATCGGCAGCGGGCTGGTGATCGCCCCCAACCAGACGATCACCCTCTCCGAGGTGCCGGTCGATCAGGCGGGCAGCGGCGCGGGCATGCTCCAGACCGGCCAGCGGATCGGCGCCGCCGCCGGCATCGCCGCCGTCGGCTCGCTGTTCTTCTCCACGCTGGCCGACAGCCGCGGCGACTGGACCAACGCCTTCGAACAGTCCCTCATGCTCGCCACCGGCATCATCGCGCTCGCGCTGATCGCCGCGCTGATCGACATCTGGCGCACCCACAACCACAAGAACTGACCGAGGTACGGAGTTGGCCGGCACCCCGGGTTGGGGGTGCCGGCCAGCGGTCGGTGTCGTGCCGGCGTGCGACCTGCGACTGCAGGGCGGGGCCAACTGACTGACCGGTGATCCCTCGTCCCGTCCATGCAGATCTTGGACAGTTTCCGTTCCACGCGAACGGAAACTGTCCAAGATCTGCGGACGGATACGGGTTGGACGACGTGATCCACATCCGCCGAGGGCCCAGCGCCGCGCGCGGGACCTCTACTCCAGCGGCAACGGCTGATGACCGGCGACCGGCTACAACAGAAATGCCGCTGGCCGGCACCCCGGGGTTGCGGGTGCCGGCCAGCGGTCGGTGTCGTGCCGCGTGCTTATCGTGTGGGTCAGCTGTTCCAGTGCTGGGCGACCAGGTCGGTGGCCTGCTGCTCCCACTGGGCGTAGGCGTCCGGGTAGGCCGAGACCTGCACGGTCTGCGCGGCGTCGGTCAGGGGCATGTCCTGCCAGCCGTCGACCTGCTTGAGGCCCTTGAGGAACGCGGTGGTGGAGTACTCGGGGTTGGTGATCTGCTCGGGGGTGCCCCAACCACTGGTCGGGCGCTGTTGGAACAGGCCCAGCGAGTCGTGGTCGTTGGCGTCGCCGAGGTGACCCAGGTTTTCCAGCTTGGACTCCTGCAGGCTGGTCGCGATCGAGATGACCGCGGCCCGCTCGGGCAGGCCGGCCTTCTTCGTGGCGGCGATGATCGCCTTCACGTTGGCGGTCTGCTCGTCGGTGAGGGTGATGTGGGACTGGTCGCCCTGCGGCTTCGGCGCTGCCGACTGCACGGCGGCGGCGACGGGCTTGCCATCGGCCGGGGTGGCGGCGTGGGCGGCGATCGGGCCGGCGAAGACGCCACCGGCGAACGCGAGACCAGCAACAGACAGCATGCTCTTACGCAAGATCGTGTTCATGAGGGGTAGCTCCTTCGGGGGTAGGACACCCGCACACACCGATCGGGGGAACGGCAGTCACGGGTGTGAGCACCTCGTCCGGCGCTGCACAAAGTCTTGGGGGTGACACCCTGTCGGGCGTCGGGGTCGGCGGCCTGGCGAGCGGGGGCTCGTGGCGCCGGGTCCAGATGTAACGACCGGAGGGCCGGGGTCATTCCGGGGTGGCCCACCCGCCGGCACCCTCATCGAGGCGGTGCCCGTCGGTCGTTCGTGGGGACTGTAACGACCGGGTCCGGGTTGGCATTCCCACCTGCGCGACCAGCCCCCAGCGCTCGGGCGGCGGGTCGGTGGTCCTGCGATCGTCAGGGTATGTAACGACCCCGACCCCGCCAGGATTCCACCCTGAGGGTGCGCCCAGTCACCACCCACAACCACCCACAGCCGAACAAACCACCCAGGCGATGCGGCGTCCACGGCGTCGAAACCGCCCGCACAGGCATGATCCACTCGGGCTCACGGAAGTCGGGGCATCCCCGACGCCGGGACACCCCGACGTCAAGGAACCCGAGTCGATCACCAAGGCGGGGACCGTACAAACCCCCTAAGACGGACGCCGGGTCGGCACGCACGCAGGCTGAACAGGCTGGCGCCCGTCGGAGTGTTCCGACGGGCGCCAGCTTCAGTGCGATCCGGGCGCAGCCCGGTGGTGTGGACTAGTGCGCGGCACCACCGAAGCGCTGGCGGCGACGCCAGGCCAGTGTCAGCAGCAGCATCACCGCTCCGGCGCCGACCAGGCCGCCGCCGAGCTTCATGGGTGTGCCGAGGCTGTCACCCGTGACGGGCAGCGGCTGCTTCTTGTGCAGCACGCGCAGCTCGGTGGTGGCGGTACGGCCGGACTCCCGGCCCGTGGCGGTGAAGGTCAGCAGACCCGTCACCGACGGCTTGTAGTTCTTGGTGAAGCGGCCCTGACCGTTGGTGTACGCCGTGAAGTTCAGGGGCGCGCTCGCCTGGTAGGCCACCGGAGCCATGGCCACGGTGCTGCCGTCGCTGCGGCGAGCCGGAGCCGCACCGCCGGCCGGAGCGGCCTGCGGAGTGACAGTCACGTTGATGTCGACGGTCTCGTTCGGGCCGAAGTTGGTGCCGGTCAGCACCACCGTCTCGCCGAGGTAGATCGTCGGCCGGTTGACGGTCAACGACGCGGCGGTCGGCGGGTACGGCGGCGGTTGCGGCGGGTCGGTGGTCGCGCTGGGCGTCGGCTGCGGCTGTGCCGCCCCCGCTGCCGTCGGCACGGCCACCACGGCCAGGCCGACCGTGAGCGCCATGATGATGCGGGATAGCCGCATGATTGGTTCCCTCCTACTGATCACAGCTTGGTGCGGAATGAACTTGGGTGGTCCAGGGGCTGGCGGTGGGGGTCAGCCACAGCTCGGCCTGTCCGACGCCGGTCTTGGCCGTCAGCACGGTGACCTCCAGCGCCCGCTCGACGCCGGGGCCGACATCGACACTGGCCGTCGCCACCTGACGGCGGCGTTCGGTGCCGCTGCCAAGCGCCGTCTCGGCCCCATCCAGCCGGGCCTCCAGCACCGCTCCACCAGCCGGGCTGAAGATCGACACCAACGTGCGGGCGGTGTACGGATCGCCAGCCAGGCCCAGGCCGAGCACGGATTCGCTAAGTCCGGACTTCGGCGCCGTTGAGCGCAGGGTCACCCGCAGCCGGAGCTCACGGCGGCCGTCCGACCGGCATTCGCCGACCGTGAGGTTCGCCGTCGGCCGCAGGTAGTAGCCGAGCTTCGCGCCGCTGCCGTCGTTGAGGAACACGCCGACGGTCGGCACGGTGTCCTGTTCCGGAAGCGTCCCGGCCATGCGGCTCTCGCCGAATGTCCGCTGTTCCTCAGGTCGGGCACTCCAGAACAATATCCGTCGTTCGGTGATAGCACGGTCAAATGCGGACAACAACACCCGCGGGTTGACATTCTTCTTGAAGAAGGCGTCGAACACCGAGGCAGCCGAGGCCGCGAAGAAGTCGTCCTGCTGTTTGACGTCGAGGCGCTGGTAGCTGTCGTTGAGCAGGGTCTGCACGACCTTTTCGCTGGCGAGCGGGACACCGCCGGGCACCAGCACCGGACCGGTCGCCTTGAGCAGGTAGGACAGCACCACCGGATCAACGGCGAGCACGCCGTCGACGGTGGTGCCGGTCTTGCGCCGGAACATCTCGCGGTACAGCGTCGCGGCGGTCGGGAAGTGCGGCGACAGGTTGACGTCGGCGGGATAGATGCCGGGAAGGTCCGTCCAGAGGGCCCGGGTCTCCGCGGGCACCTTCACCGCCGGTGTGAAGCGGCCGAGCGAGGCACTGCTGCCCTGCTTGCCCATCTTCACCTTGCCGTTCTCCGCCTCGATCATCGCGTACGCGCCGAACATGCCGCCGGTGGCGCGCAGCTCCGCGAGGTTCTGCGAGACGAGCAGGTAGCGGCGTGGGCCGTTCGCGCCGAGCAGCGGCGGGAGGAGGCGGGCCCCCTGGTCGGCGGCAGTGGTGAGGCTGGCCAGCCGGTCGATCTCGTCGCGCAGGTCGCTCAGCGCCTGTCGAATCTGGCTGACCAGGCTGTCGGCTGGCACCGCCGCCAGGTTCTGGCGGGTACGTTGCACCGACTCGTGGACCTCGGCCAGCTGCGTGGAGACGGCGGCGAGTCGGGCGAGGTCCACCCTTCCGCCGGTCGGCACGAGGCTGGTCAGGTCCGTGCGAAGCAGGGTCGGGAACGCGTGTCGGGCCAGTTCGTCGATCGCGACGGCGATCTGCGCGACGGCGTCGAGGTCGTCGCCGGCGATCGGCGTACGCCGTCCGAGCTGCCAACTCGGATCGGCAGTTGCCGCCCGTGCCGCGCCGGCCTGCTCCTGGAGTGCGGCGAGCGTCCGCAGGGCTCGGTCGGTGTCCCCCCCGACGATCTGGGCGCTCAGCTCTCGGGCCAGGCCAGCGGCGTTGAGCAGGTGAGTGCGCGCCTGCCAGCCGCGGAAGCCGATCCACCCGGCGGTCGCCAACAGCAGCGAGCCGACCACCAGGGCGCCAAGGAGGGCCCGTCGCAGTCGGGCTCGCCGACGACGCCGGGACCGGCTCCGCCGCCGGATCGGTCGTTCGCTCACCGTCACACCACACTCCCGTTCGCGGAACCCGACAGAAGGTCGATTCCCTGACGTTCTTAGCACGTCTCAGGGAGCTTCGTACCGTTATTGCGTTTGTCGTCCTTTATGCGAGTCTTCTTCGTGGTTGGGTGGCGGGCTCTGCGACCCGTCCGGCCGCCTCGTGCAACAGCCGTTCGATCTGGTCCACGCCGGCGTGCAGCGACATCTCGCGCAGGTACGCGGCCCGGCCCCGACGACCCATCTCGACGCGGGTGGGCGGTGGAATGGTGGCGGCCAACCAGAACCGGTCGGCCAACGCCGCCCAGTCCTCGGGCGGGCAGGACAGCCCGGCCCGAACCCGTTCGACCAGTTCGGCAGTGTCCCCACCGGCCGAGGCGATCACCGGCGCGGCGCAGGAGAGCGCGGCCTGGAGCTTGCCGGGCACCGTGCCGCGCAGCTCCGGAAGGTCGCGCGACATGACCAGCTGGTAGTCGGCGGCGGCGTACAGCTCGGGCATGTCGACCGGCGACCGCCGCTCCAGGAAGCGGACGTTCTCCGCGCCCAGCTCGGCGGCGAGCCCCCGCACCCGCCGCTCCGCCGCGCCCGAACCGACCAGGACCAGATCCATCGTCCGGTCCAGCGCCGCGGCCGCCCGGACCGCTGTCTCCAGCCCCTGCCGCGCCCCGATGGTCCCGGCGTGCATCACCACGCACCGGCCGTCGCGACGGACCAGCTGGCGGGCCGCCGCGCCGGGCGTCGCCGGGTAGAAGATCCGCTCGTCGGTCCAGTTCAGCACCAGCCGGACCCGGGCCGGGTCGGCGCCGGCGGCGATCACCAGGTCCCGCATCGACGGCGCGGCGACAGCGATTCGCGCCGCGGTCCGGTAGATCCGGGTCATGGTGCTGCCCATCCGCGCCGCCCAGCGCCCCTCGCCCCCCTCGTCCGCGCCGTCGCGGGCCCAGACGTCCTGCACATGCAGCACCGCCGGCACCCGCCCGAGCAACCGGAGCACCCCGGCGGCGGCGAACGTCGTCGCCGGTAGTTGGAAGACGTAGAGCGCATCCACATCGCCGAGGAACCGGCGTGCGACCAGCCCCGCGCTGCCGGCGAAGGAGAGGTAGCTGGCCATCCGGCCGCCGACGGAGGCGGCGCCGCCGGGGTACCGGGGCACCCGTCGGACGCTCAGCCGTTGGCTGTGCGTCTCGTGGTGCCACCGCTGGCGCCAGCCGGGATAGACGTGCCCGCCGGGGTAGTCCGGAAAGCCGGTGAGGACCCGTACCTCGTGCCCACGCGCGGCCAACTCCTCGGCGAGGCTCCCCGGGATGAACGCCGGCTCGGGCGGAAAGTGGTACGACAGGATGCCGATCTTCACCGGTACGCCCCCGTCCCGCAGGGATCGCCGGCGGTCGGCGCGGCACCACGACCGGCCGGCGTGCGGCGCGCGTACGATGCCGACAACCCCTCCCCGCACGGCCACCGGCGTCGACGCACCGCCCTCGCGGTGCGAGCGCCCGTGTCCGTACCGATGAGAGAGGCACCGATGGCTGATCGCGTGTTGTTCGTCTGCCACGCCAACCTGTGCCGGTCGCCGATGGCCGAGTACCTCGCCCGCCGGCTGCTGGCCGACCGACCCGTCGAGGTGGCCAGCGCCGGCACCGACGCGATCGACGGGCTGGCCATGCACCCGTACGCCCTGGAGATCGCGACCGAGAGCGGCGCGGACCCGGCGGCGTTCCGGACCCGGGGGCTGCGCCCCGAGTATCTGGTCGACGCGACGCTCGTGCTGACCGCGACCCGACGCCAACGCTCGGTCTGCACGTCGTTGGCGCCGGGAGCGCTGCACCGGACGTTCACGCTGCGCCAGTTCGGCCGGCTGGCCGCGGCGGCCGAGCCGCCCGCCGACTCGGCCGACGACCCGTTGCGGGCGGCGATCGCCGCCGCCGCCCAGGCCCGGGGACGGCTGCAACCCGCCGCACCGGACGAGGACGACCTTCGGGACCCGATCGGCGGTACCGCGGCCGACTTCCGACGGTGCGCCGAGGAGATCGAACGGTCGCTGCGACCCCTCGCCGCGCTCATCGGGGCAGCCGGGTGAGTTCCTGGGTGTGGTCGGGGACGCCGTTGACCCCGTCGGCGGTAGCGCTGTGCCGGCCGGCCGCGGCCCGGTCGGCCGGCACCGACGCGTCGGCCGTCGAGGCGACCACGCGGTAGGCCTCGTACTGGTACGCCTCGGCCTTGGCCACCTTGGCCATGTTCAGCACACAGCCGAGCAGCCGGACCGAGACCGAGTGCAGGGACCGGGCCGCCGCGGCGACCTGGGTCCGCGAGGTACGGCCCTGCTGGGTCACCAGCAGCGCGCCGTCGGCCTGCACGGCCACCACCACGCCGTCGGTCACCGCGAGCAGCGGCGCGGTATCGATGATCACGATGTCCGCCGACTCACGCAGCGCCAGCAGCAGGTCCGACATGGCCTTGGAGCCGAGCAGCTCGCTCGGGTTCGGCGGGGCCGACCCGCTGGGCAGCACCAGCAGCGACTTGTCGCCCCAGCGCTGCACGACGTCGCCCACCTTCACGTCGCCGACCAGCACGTCGGTGAGGCCGACGCCGGCGTCCAGGCCCAGGTAGTCGTCGACCTTCGGGCGGCGCAGATCGGCGTCGACAAGCAGCACCCGCCAGCCCGCCTCGGCCAACGCGATGGCCAGGTTGCAGGAGAGGGTGGTCTTGCCCTCGCCCTGGAGGGCGCTGGTCACCGCGATGACCCGGGCCGGCTCGTGGACGTCCACGAAGCGCAGGTTGGTCCGCAGCTTGCGGACCGCCTCGGCGCGCGCCGAGGTCGCGGCGTCGCCCACGATCAGCGGGGCGCTGCGGGCGTTGGCCTCGAACGGAATCTCGCCGAGCAGCGGGCTGCCGGTGGCGCGTTGCAGGCCGGCGGCGTCGCGCAGTCGGACGTCGGCGACGCCGCGCAGGATCGCCAGACCGATGCCGAGGATCAGGCCGACCAGGCCACCGAGGGTGAGGTTGCGGACCGGCTGCGGCGAGACGGGGTTGGCGCTGACCCGCGGACCACTTACCATCTCGATCTTGATGGGTGTCTTGCCCTCCGGCGTCGTCTCGACCTTCTCGACGAGTTCGACGAACTTTTTGGCGAGGGTCTCCGTCACCCGCAACGCGCGGGTCTGGTCGGTGTCGGTGACAGTGGCCCGCAGCAGCACGGTGCCGGTCTCGGTGGAGGTGCTCACCCGGCGCTGCACCTCGTCGGCGGTGAGGCCTACCGGAGTTTCGGCCACCACGCTCTGCGCGAGCCGGTCGCTGCTGAGCAGGTCGGCGTAGGACTTGACGCGCTGCTGGAGGAAGAGCCCGCCCTGGTAGGCGTCGGTGACGCCGGTGCTGGGGGTGGTGACGAAAAAGGTCACCGAGGCGACGTACCGAGGTTGGGCCCGTACGGTCAGGAACGCCGAGACGCCGAGAGCCACCATGACCGTGACCAGCGCGACCCACCAGTGCCGACGCACGTGGCGCAATTGGCGGAGCAGGTCCATCAGGAGCGCCCCCGTGCCGGTCCGGTTACGGCAAAGAACTTCACGAAAACCCCCAAGGTCGTCTCTAAACTCGTGAAACCATTAAAGCGGTTCATACGGCTTATGTCCGGAGTTACCTATATTCCGGCGGCGAGATGTGCGCCCGCATGACCAACCCGACAAACGCCCATTCGGCAGCGGCGACAACGGGGAAAAAAGTCGAAGGCCGATCGGACAGCGGCCGATCGGCCCAGCGGTCGCCGCCGACCGCGTCGCGGGATAGGGTCGACAGCGGTGTGCCGGGAAGTCTGGTCGGCGAGTGGATTCCTGCCGTCCCGACTCCTGTAGGTGAGCCCGAAGTTGACCTCCGCCACCCCACCAACCGGCCCGCGTCCGCCGAAGATCCGGCTGTTCTCCCGATCGTCCTGGCCGCAGGCCCGGCACCTGGCCGACGTGCTGCGTACCGAAACCGTCGGTGGCGCGCTGCTGCTGTCCGGCGCTCTGATCGCGCTGATCTGGGCCAACTCGCCGTGGTCCGACTCGTACGCCCGGCTCGGCGACGTGGTGCCCTGGCCCGGCGCGCCCTGGCACCTCGACCTGGATCTGGCCACCTGGGCGGCGGACGGCCTCCTGGCCATCTTCTTCTTCGTGGTGGGCCTGGAGCTCAAACGGGAGTTCGTCGCCGGTGACCTCCGCGATCCGCGGCGGGCCGTAGTGCCGGTGGTGGCCGCGCTCGGTGGGATGCTGCTGCCGGCGCTGATCTATGTGGCGGTGGTGCTGAGCGGGGGCGGGGAGGGCCTGCGCGGGTGGGCCGTTCCGACCGCCACCGACATCGCTTTCGCGCTCGCCGTGCTCGCGGTGGTCAGCTCACATCTGCCCCAGGGCCTACGCGCATTCCTGCTCACCCTCGCGGTGGTCGACGACCTTTTCGCGATCACCATCATCGCGATCTTCTACACCGCCGACTTCCATCCCGTTCCGCTGCTGGCCGCGTTGGCGCCGATCGCGCTCTTCGCGGTGCTGGTGCAGCGGGGGCGTACCTGGTGGTGGGCGCTGATCCCCCTCGCGATCGCCGCCTGGACACTGATGCACGCCTCGGGCGTGCACGCCACGGTGGCCGGTGTCCTGCTCGGCTTCACGGTCCCGGTGCTCGCCCGCCGACCGAGGAGCGGCGACCAGCCGGCCACCGCCAACGCGGAGGCGGGCGAGGGTGGGCTCGCCGCCCGCCTGGAGCATCTCTGGCGGCCGGTGTCGGCCGGCTTCGCCGTGCCGATCTTCGCTCTCTTCGCCGCCGGGGTCACGCTGCGCGGCACCGACCTGGGCGCCCTGCTGAGCGACCCGATCGTGATCGCCATCGTCGCCGCCCTGGTGTTCGGCAAGAGCATCGGCATCTTCGGCTCGACGTACCTGCTGGCCCGGTTCACCCGCGCCGAACTGGACGACGACATCACCTGGGCCGACCTGCTCGGCATCGCCCTGCTGGCCGGTGTCGGGTTCACCGTCTCGCTGCTCATCGGCGACCTGGCGTTCGGTGCGGGCAGCACCGCCGACGACCGGGTCAAGGCGGCAGTGCTGCTCGGCTCGGTGATCTCCGCCGGGCTGGCCGCCACGGTGCTCAGCCGCCGAAACGCGGCGTACCGGAGGGTGGCGGAGCGGGAGCGGCTGGACGCCGACGGGGACGGCGTACCCGACGTCTACCAGCACCCCGACGCCCGCTGACCGCGCCGGCGCGGCCCGGCGACCGCGAAGGGCGCGCCGGCGCGCGTCGTGCGCGGTCGTGCCGCGCCCCCGCACCAACCGCGCGGGCTCGCGCTCAGTGCCGACGGTCGGCGGGCGGCAGGTCCTCGGTCTCCTCGACCAGCGCCTCCGCCGTCGGCCCGGTGAGGTCGTCGCCCGGCACCGCCACCGCCTCGACGCGATCCTGCTCATCGGGCTTCCCGCCGGGCGGCGGCTCCGGGGCGGTGGCGCCGCCGGCGTAGCCGTACTCGTTCGGTTCGTCGTGCCGGCTCATGTGGTCATCCTCCCGCTTTTCCCGTTTCACCTGTCGAGGCCAACGGTAGGTGGTGATCGTCCTCGGCGCAGCGCGCCGGGGATTGTCGGCCGGACCATGGTGGTGGGCGGCTGAGCGCCGCCCCGAGCAGCTGACGCAGGGCGATGATCGCCACCGCGCCGGCCAGGCCGTTCCAACCCGGCTCGCCGGCGAGCCGGAGCAGCCCGGCCGCGGTGAGCAGGTCCAGCAGCACCCGGACGCCGCTGCGCAACGCCCCGGTGCTGAGCGTGGTGAGCACCCCGGCGACCAGCGCCAGGGCGGTGACCGCCGTGACCAGGGCACCCATCACGGTCGGCGCTCCCCCTCGGCCACCTGACTCTGCTCCTGACGGATCTCGCGGCCCAGGAAGTAGTTCAACGCCGTTCGGATCGTCGCGATGGCCGCCAGTTGGCCGATCTGCGTGAACGACGGGGACACCGCAGTGCGGAGCACGTCGGCCGCCAGCTGGAATTCCAGGCCCAGGGTCAGGAAGCGACCCAGCGAGAGCCGGATCGGCGTGAAGCGGGCGGCGGAGCGGTGTCGCAGCCCCTCGACCACGAACCGCACCGCCGCCCACACCGCGCCAACGAAGATCACCAGCGCGCCGGCCACCTCCACCACGGCAACCAGCACCTGGTCGCCCTGGCGCAACAACTCGGCCGGCTCCACCCCGGGCCGTTACCCGCCCACGGGGCGGCTAGTCGGCGCTCAGGTCAGCTCGTTCACCGCCTCCAGGATCAGCCAGAGACCGGAGATGGCGAAGAGGATCGCGGCGCCGTACTTGATGGTCTTCTCCGGCAGCCGCCGACCGAGCATCCGGCCGACCAGGATGGCCAGCGCGTCCGCGGCCACCATGCCGATGGTCGAGCCGAGCCAGGTGCCGAACCAGCCGTACTTGGTGGCGAGCGTGATAGTGGCGAGCATCGTCTTGTCGCCCAGCTCGGCGAGGAAGAACGCCACCGACACCGCCACGATCGCGGTCTTGCTGGTCTTCTCCGCCTTGCGCTTCTCCTCCTCGGTGAGCTTGTCCCCGCGGAGCGTCCACGCGCCGAACCCGAGGAACGCCACACCGGCCACCAGGGAGATCCACTCGGTCGGCAGCACCGCCCCGAGACCCACGCCGATGGCGACCGACGCCAGGTGCACCACCGCTGTGGCGACAGTGATGCCGATCAGCACCGGGATCGGTTTGAACCGCGTGGCGAAGGTCAGCGCCATCAGCTGGGACTTGTCCCCCAGCTCGGCGACGAAGATGACGCCGAAGCTGATGACCAGCGCGGCGAAAAATCCCTCCATGACGTCCTTCCCGTTCAGGCCGGGAGGAGGTACAGGGGCGCCCTCGACCCGGCTGCAACAGCCTGAGTCGAAGGTCTCGCCCGCCCCGGGAGAACCGGGGCCGCGTGGCCGGATGCGGAACGCACCAGTATGTCGACCACGACATTGGGGGCTACTCCCCTTCGCGTGATCAGCCTATCGGATCACCGCCCCGCCCGGCCGAGCCGGGTGAACAGGCTCACCGCGCCCGCGCCAGCGTGACGCCGAAGAGCGCGTCCGGGTCGGTCCAGAACTCCGCGGTGGCGAAGCCGGCCGTGGCCAGCTCCGCGGCGATCCCCTCCCGGTGGAACTTCGCCGACACCTCCGTACGCAGCTCCTCCCCCGCCGCGAAATCGACAGTCAGCCCCAGCACCCGCACGCTCATCGGCCGGGTCGCCCGCAACCGCATCTCGATCCACTCGTGGTCGGAATCCCAGACGGCGACGTGCTCGAACGCCGCCGGGTCGAAATCGGCGCCCAA
This sequence comes from Micromonospora trifolii, assembly GCF_022229005.1. GTDB lineage: Bacteria > Actinomycetota > Actinomycetes > Mycobacteriales > Micromonosporaceae > Micromonospora > Micromonospora trifolii. The sequence continues at coordinate 89,285 of NZ_JAKKFD010000011.1, read as the reverse complement.
CTCCCGATTGATCACGTGCAGCACGTTGCGGTTGAACTCGGCGGTGACCCCGGCGGCGTCGTCGTAGGCCGGCACGATCACCGACGGGTCCTTCACCAGGTCCGTACCGAGCAACAACCAGTCGCCGACCTCCAACGCGGCGCGCATCGCCGTCAGGAACTCGGCCCGCTCGGTGGGCAACAGGTTGCCGATGGTGCCGCCGAGGAACACCACCAACCGCCGGCCGCCGGTGGGCAGCCGGTCCAGTTGCCGGGTGAAGTCCCCCACGATGCCCCGCACCCGCAGGCGGGGATAGTCGGCCGCGATCTGGGCGGTGGAACCGCGCAGCGCACTGACCGACACGTCGAGCGGGACGAACGTGCCCAGCCCACCCCGGCGGGTGAAGGCGTCCAACAGCAGCCGGGTCTTCTCCGACGAACCGGAGCCCAACTCGATGAGCGTCTTGGCCCCGGTCAGCGCCGCGATGTCGGGAGCGTGCGCGGCCAGCACGGCCCGCTCGGCCCGGGTCGGGTAGTACTCGGGCAGTCGGGTGATCTCCTCGAAGAGTTCGCTGCCCCGGGCGTCGTAGAACCACTTCGGCGGCAGCCACTTCCGCTCGGCGCTCAGCCCCGCCCGGACGTCGTCGCGCAGGCCACGCTCCAGGTCACCCTCTTCGAGGTAGATCTCCAGGGGTTCCGCGGTCATCGGTTCGCTCCTTTCGTTCGATCAGCCGTTGCGTGCCTGCCCGGCGCTGCTCACCGGGGTCGGCAGTGGACGTACCAGCACCTCGCCCGCGGTGGCGACGACGAGGTGCCCCTCCGGCACCGACCGCCACCCTGGATCGTCGTCGTGTGGCTCAGAGGCGAGCAGCACCGAACCCGGCGTCTCGCGGACCGACAACGCGTGCCCCGCCACGCTGGCCACCACCCGGTGCCCGTCGGAAAGCAGCAGGTTGAGCCGCGACCCGGGGGCGGCGGCGGCGACGTCGGTCACCGTCCGCCCGACCGCCTCGACCGGGTCGGCGCCAGCACGCAACCGATGCCGCACCAGCGCCCAGAGCAGCGCCGAGTCGGTGGTGGCGTCCAGGGTGAGCAGGTCACGCACCGGCAGACCGGCGGCGAGCGGCACCACGGCGTCCGGCCAGCCGCGAACCAGACCGTTGTGGCTGAACAGCCACCGCCCCTCCGCGAAGGGCGCCGCCGCGCCGTCGAGCACCGCCATCCCGACCGTGGCCGAACGCACCGCCGCCACCACCGCCGCGCTGCGGGTCACCGCCGCCAGTTGGGCGATGGTCGGGTCACTCCAGATCGGCTGTGCCCGCCGGTACCGCACCGGCTCACCCTCGCCCGGGTACCAACCGACGCCGAACCCGTCGGCGTTGATCGTGCCGCCGCCGCGCATGTCGCGGGGCGCCCAGGACTGCCGCACCAGCGAGTGCGGAGGGTCGAACAACAGCTCGGCCAGGGTGACCGGCGGCCCCAGGTAGGCCAGGTGGCGACACATCAGCGCCCCCGGCCCGCCGCCGGGCCGCCGGTCGAACGGCGACTCACCGGTACGACTCGTCCGGTCGCGCGTCCCGGGCGCAGCGGAAACCGCTGAAGATCTGCCGGCGGATCGGATAGTCCCAGTTACGGAAGGTGCCCCGGCAGGCAGAACGGTCGGTGCCGAAGGAGCCACCGCGCAGCACCCGGTGGTCGCCGCCGAAGAAGACCTCCGAGTATTCGCGATAGGGGAACGCGGCGAACCCCGGATGCCCATCGAACGCGGTCGAGGTCCACTCCCAGACGTCACCGATGAGCTGGTGCACACCCAACGGCGAGGCACCCGCCGGGTACGCGCCCACCGGCGCCGGCCGCAGATGGCGCTGATCGAGGTTGGCGTGCTCCTCGCTCGGGTCCTCGTCCCCCCACGGGTACCGACGCGACCGCCCGGTCGTCGGGTCCCACCGGGCCGCCTTCTCCCACTCCGCCTCGGTCGGCAGCCGCTTGCCGGCCCACGCCGCGTACGCCTGCGCCTCGTACCAGCACACGTGCACCACCGGTTCGTCGGCACGCACCCGCGCCCACTGACCGAAGCGCCGGTACGACCACCAGTCGCCGTCCGGACGCCAGTGCATCGGCGCGCTGAGCTGCTCCCGAACCCGGTGCTCCCAGCCCGCCGGGCTCCACCAGCGCTCATCGGTGTACCCGCCGTCGGCGATGAAGGCCGCGAACTGGCCGTTGGTCACCGGAGCGGCGTCGATGACGTACGCCGGGAGGTCGACCCGGTGCGCCGGACGTTCGTTGTCCAACGCCCACGGATCGGTGTCGGTGCCCATGGTGAACTCGCCTGCCGGCACCAGCACCTCCGCGCCGAACCGGACCGACGGCTCAGGCGGCGCCGGGGCGTGCAGCACCGCCGGCCCCGAACGCAGCTGGTGGGTGGCGAGCATCGTCTCGTCGTGCTGCTGCTCGTGCTGCACGATCATGCCGAAGGCGAACCCGTCGGCGACCAGCGGCCGCTCGGTGAAGGCCACCGCGTCGAGCAGGTCGTGCACCTTGTCCCGAACTGTCGCCAGATAGGCGCGCGCCTCCGCCGGCGGCAACAGGGGCAGCGCCGGGCGGTCCCGGCGCGGCTGCTTGAACGCGTCGTACAACTCGTCGATGTCACACCGGACCGGCTCCCGGCCCCCGACGTCCCGGACCAACCAGAGCTCCTCCTGGTTACCGACATGGGCGAGGTCCCAGACCAGCGGCGACATCAGCGGTGAGTGCTGGCGCGTCAGGTCGGCGTCGTCGACCACCTCGGTCAGCAATGCGGTCCGGGACCGGGCCCGCGCCAACTCCACAGCGATGCGGTCACGCAACTGCTCCCCGTCGACCCGCCCCGCCTGCGAGGCTCGCAACCCCGGCTCACTCCTCGCGCTCACCGAACCGCCTTCCGTTCGCGACTGCGAGGCTCGCAACCCCGGCTCACTCCTCGCGCTCACTGGTCTCCCCTTCCTGCGCTCGCCAGCCGCTGGCGTACCCCCCGTTGGATCTCGTCGTGGGTGCTGGCCGGCAGCTCCAGTCGGGGCAGCGTGGTCAGGGCCAGGTCGAGCAGGGCCGCGGCGGCGGCGGCCAGGGGCGGGTCGGACAGGCCGCGCCGGGCCGCGGCCGACCAGCGGTGCGCCACCGGCGTGGCGATCGTGTACGCCTCGCGCACGGTGCCCGCGTCGCCGAACAGGGCGGTCAGCACCGCCAGTGGCAGCCGCCAGTCGCGGTCGGGTTGGGCGTCCAGGTAGCGCAGCTCCAGGTAGCCGCGTGGCCGCACCGGCGGGAAGAGGGTGCTGACGTGGTAGTCGAGGTCATCGGTGGTAGGCGGTTGTGGGAGCGCGCCATTGAGCCAGTCGGCGAAGGTCACCCCGGGCGGCGCGGCCCAGTCGCCGCCGTGCCGGCGCAGACAGAGCAGCGGTGCGGCGAGCACGTAGCTGACCCAGGCGTCGGTCGGATCGTCTCCGGCCCGCGCGGGCGACCAGACCGGGCGGGTCCGAGCCGGTTCGATGGCCAGCCAGGCGGCCATCCGGGCGGAGGCCCAACCGGTGCGCCGCCCGGCGTGCCGAGCGGCGGAGGCGAACGCCGCGAGCAGTGGGGGCCCGACCGCGTGGGCCGCGGCCCAGCGGTCGGCGATCTGGTCCGACTCACCGGCGTCGAGGCAGATCTGCAGGCCGGCGGTGCTGTACATCATCGTGCGGCCGGCCGGGCCGCGGCGGTCGAAGGCTCCGCGCATCGCGCGGTAACGGGGGGTTTCCACCACCGGGCGGGGCCGTCGGTGGGGGTCGATGCCGCTGCGGCCGAGGATCAGCCCGGCGGCGGCCAGCAGGTCGGTGACCTGGGCGATGTCGGCTTCGGTGGCGCGGATCAACGCGGCGACCGAGGGGCGGGGCAGGGAGGAGATCTCCAACTGGCCACCCGGCTCAAGGGTGACCATGCCGCCGTGTCGCAGCGGCTCGGCTGGGCTGGTCGCATCCAGCGTGACGGGGCTGTGCCGCCCCAGCGCCGCCCGCAGCCGCGTCGCGTCGACGGGGCGGGCGGGATCGGCGGCGTCGTGCACGGTCCATTCCAGTTCGACGCCTGTGTGGGTGGGTGGGCCGGTCTTGAAGCAGATCCGGGCGAGGTGTCGAACTACGGCTGCGGACTCGCGCAGGATGGCGCTGCGGTCCAGGTCAGATGACGTTACCAAGGGTCGGGCCCCCTCTCCCGTGCGCCGGGTCCGGCACACTGTGCCACCGTAAGCCCACCCACCGACACCGGCGGGGGCGTGCACGGCGCCACCAAATTCTGTCTAACAGACGAATTTCCGGAGCAGGGCGGAACCACACCGCTCGAGGGCCGACCGGTCAGCCGCCAGCGGGGTGGCCCGGTCGCGGCGGTGACTGTGGTGCCTTCGCCGATGGCGACGGCTTGCCCTTCGCCGGCTCGGACGGCTTCGTCTCAGGCACCAGCCGCTGGCAGTACGCCTCGACCTCGGCGGGGCCGCCAGCGGCTGTCACGAGCTTCTGGAAGGCCGGCGTACGTAGCGCCTTCTCCCGCTGCTCGGGCTTCTTCGCCCGCCACGCGCGGCACAGCCCGTGCACCTGGCCGACGGGAGCGGGGCTGGCCGGCGGCGTTGTGGTGACGGGCGACGGCGCGCCCGGCGACGGGGCCACCGGGGCCACCGACCGACCGGGCTCGGCCGACCGGGATGTGCTGTGGTGCGGCGAGGGTGACGGGCGCGACGGTGCCGGTGCGACCGGGTCTGGCGCTCGGTCCCGGGTGACCGCGGCGAAGGCGGCCCCCGCGGTGGCGGTAGCTGCCACCGCGCCGATCCAGGCAACCGCGCCGGTGGTCACCCGGCGACGGTGTGGCCGCTGCGGCACGGCCGCCGCCGGGTTGGCGCGGGCGGCCCGGAACGCCGCCACAGCGGCCTCCTCCCCGGCCAACTCGCCTGGGCGGACGGGGGCGGCCGCTGCGGCGAGCAACGCGGCCACCGGCTCGACCGGGGGTACGTTCGGAGCGCTCAGGTGCACCTCGGGCGAGGTCGCGTCCGTTTCCGTGGGCGTGACGGGGTGGCCCTGATCCAGCGTGGCGTCCGCCCGGGCGTGGGCCGAGTCGAGCAGCCGCTCGGTGTCGGCATGGTCGGCCCGCCGGAACGGGTTCATCGGGAGTCCCCTCACGTCAGCCGTCCGCCGGTTCGACGTGCGATGCCCGCAGTGCGGGGCCGCCTCCCGCACGCGGCGGTGGCACCCCCTCGACCCCGACCGAAGCCTCGGTCAGGGTCTGCCGCTCCAGCAGGACCGCGAGCCGGCGTAGGCCGCGGTGAGCGGCGGTCCGCACGGCGCCGGCCCGGCGGCCCAGCACCCGGCCGGCGGATCCCGCGTCCAGCCCGATCACGGCCCGCAGCAGGACGGCTTCGGCCTCCCGGGGCGGCAGGGTGGCGATCAGCGCGAGGGCGGTCTCGGTACCGATCGTCTCGCTGGCTCGCTCGGCGGTGTCCGCGTCGCTGGCGAGCTCGGCGAGCGCCTGGACCGGGACCGGGAGCGAAGGGCGGCGGCGCATCCGACGCAGGTGGTCCATCGCGCGGTTACGGGCGATGGTGACAGCCCAGGCGCGGAACTCGCCACCGCTGAAGCCGGGCAGGTCACGGGAGATCTGGAGCCAGGCCTCGGAGGCGACGTCCTCGGCGTCGGCCCCGACGAGCGCGGTCAGGTACCGCAGCAGCCCGGGCTGGAGACTGCGGTAGAGGAAGCGGAACGCCTCCTCGTCTCCGGCCTGCGCGTCGCTCACCACCTTCGACAGGTCGGCGGTCATGCGCGGCCCACGCGTCGTTCGGGGCGTGTCGGCCCGGCCAACCGGGCTGGCGTACGCCACGCGGCACGGGTCGTCCGCCCGATCAGCACCCGCACCGCACCGCCCTCCACCGCTCTGATTGTGCCCGTGACCACGATTGTCGGGGCGGCGGGTCCGGGGCCAACGCCAGGGTGGTCGATCGGCGCGCTGCCCGCCGAGGTAGCCGGAAGGGGGCGAGCCGGGCTAACGCTAAGAGGGGGCTCACGACGCGACAAGTCGGCGTCGTGTCACGGAAGAGTGACAATTATCAAACCGGCCCGGCGGCGCGTCGTCGTAACGGTCGGTGCGCGACAGACGCCAACCACGCCTGACGGCGGTTTCTTGCGACCATCGGCGACCCGGACGACGGAAATAGTCGCTTTTTGTGACACCACAGATTCGCAGCGTCACAGAAGTTGAGCGTCCACACAGGTCACGCCGGATCAGCCAGTCTTTACCGGCCGCCCGGTGGCCCTGCCACGGCGCGCCGCCCGTCGCCACTCTAGGTACGGTAACGCGGTGTTGTCATCGGAGGTCGTGCTCAGCGGTCGCTACCGCTTGGACGAACGTGTCGCCACGGGCGGCATGGGCGACGTTTGGCGTGCCTCCGACCTGATCCTCGGCCGGCAGGTCGCGGTCAAGGTTCTGCTGCCGGCGCTGGTCTCCGATCCCGACTTCATCGCCCGGTTCCGCGCCGAGGCCCGGATCATGGCGGCGCTGCGGCACCCCGGCATCGTGCAGGTCTTCGACTGCGGCGCGGACGACCTCCCCGACGGCGGGCGGGCGGACTACCTCGTCATGGAGTTCGTCGCCGGCGAGCCGTTGTCCAAGCGGATCGAGGCGGCCGGGCGGCTCGACGTCGCCGAGACGATGTCGATCGTGGCCCAGGCGGCCGCAGCGCTCAACGCGGCGCATCGCGGCGGCATCGTGCACCGCGACGTGAAGCCCAGCAACCTGCTGGTGCAGGAGGACGGCACTGTCGTCCTGGTGGACTTCGGCGTGGCCCGCTCCACCGACATCACCAGCATCACCAGCACCAACGCGGTGCCGGGCACCGCCCTCTACATGGCTCCCGAGCAGGCCGCAGGTCGCCCGGTCAGCGGTGCCACCGACATCTACGCGCTGGGCGCGGTCACCTACTGCTGCCTGACCGGCAGTCCGCCGTTCACCGGCGACAATCCTCTCCAGGTCGCCGTGCGGCACCTGGACGACGAGCCGCCGGAGCTGCCGCACGACATTCCGGAGGCGGTCCGCGCCCTGGTGTCGCGGGCCCTGGCCAAGGATCCGCTGGAGCGCTTCAGCAGCGGAGCGGCGATGGCCGAGGCCGCTCGGACGGCGGTCACCGGCGGCGAGCCGCCGACGGCGATGGCCGGGCCGGTCGCGCTGCGTGACGCTGGGCCGGGCACCCGCACGGACGTGCCGGCCGGCGCCGCTGTGGCGACCGGGCGCCAGCGACGGCGGGGTCCGCTGGTCGGCGCGGCGGCGGCCGTGCTGGTCGCGCTGGTCGGGCTCGGCGCGGCACTGGCCGCGACGCGCAACGCCAGCGAGGACCCGGCGGTCAATCTGCCGACCACCTCGCCGACGGTGGCGCCGAGCGGCCCGGTCGACCCGCCAGCGGCGAACGAGCAGATCACCAGTGTCGAGCCGGGCCGGCCGAACCGGCCGAACGCCCCCGGCAACTCCCCGTCGGCCTCGATCTCCGCCACGCCGAGCCTGGAACCCAGCCAGACGGTCGGCCCGCCGACGCCAACGGTGGGCGGCACCACGGCACCGCCGACCAGCGCGGCGCCCACGACGGGCGCGCCGCCGACGACCGGCGCGCCCCCGCCGTCTGATCCACCCCCCACCTCCACCGCGCCGGTCGATCCGGAGGTGCCGGCGGGCGGTTGAGCCGACCGCTGGCGCCGACCCCCGGCAGTCCCACCAGCACCGATATCCCCAAAACGGACTTACGACGCCGAAGACGCCTCTAGGCTCTCAGCAGGCCATTTACACCATCTGCTGCGGGAGCCTGGGTGAGCGCTGAAAAGCTGGTCGTGATCGGTCAGGGGTACGTCGGACTGCCGCTGGCCATGCGGGCCGTCGAGGCGGGGCTCGACGTGGTCGGTCTCGACGTCGACGCCGACCGGGTGAAGCGTCTCGCCTCCGGCGAGTCGTTCGTCGAGGACATCCCGGCCGACCGGCTCGGCCGAGCGTTGGGCAGCGGCCGCTACCACCCCAGCACGGAGTACACCGACGCTGACGGGTTCGACATCTGCGTCATCACGGTGCCGACCCCGCTGCGCGACGGGACCCCGGACCTGAGCTTCGTCGAGCAGGCCGGCATCGGTATCGGCCCGTACGTGCGCCCGGGCTGCACGGTGATCCTGGAATCGACCACCTACCCGGGCACCACCGAGGAGCTCCTGCGCCCGCTGTTGGAGTCGGCCAGCGGGCTGACCAGCCCCGGCGACTTCCACCTCGGCTACAGCCCGGAGCGGATCGACCCGGGCAACCCGACCTGGCGACTGGAGAACACCCCGAAGGTGGTCTCCGGTGTGGACGCGGCGTCGCTGGTCCGGGTGGACGAGTTCTACCAGCGCCTCGTGGAGCGCACCGTACCGGTGGACTCCACCCGCGTCGCCGAGTTGACCAAGCTGATCGAGAACACCTTCCGCCAGGTCAACATCGCGCTGATCAACGAGCTGACCATGCTCTCGCACCACCTCGACATCGACGTCTGGCAGGCGATCGACGCCGCCTCGACCAAGCCGTTCGGCTTCCTGCCGTTCCGGCCCGGCCCCGGCGTCGGCGGGCACTGCCTGCCGATCGACCCGTGCTACCTGTCCTGGCAGGTCAAGCGCCGTCTCGGTCGGCAGTTCCGCTTCATCGAGCTGGCCAACGACGTCAACCACGAGATGCCCGAACACGTCACCCAGCGGATCATGGGCGGCCTGAACCGGGACGGCCGGGCCGTCAGCGGCGCCCGACTGCTGCTACTCGGTCTGGCGTACAAGAAGAACACCGGCGACATGCGCGACTCCCCCGCCGTGGACGTGGCCCGCCGGTTGCAGGCCCTCGGCGCCGAGGTGCACGCCGTCGAGCCGTACGCCGAGGCACACCAGATCCCCGCCGGGGTCACAGTGGTCGGGCTCACCGAGCTGGAGGTGCGCGCGGCCGACGCGGTGGTGGTGGTCACCGACCACGACACCTTCGACTACGACCTCGTGGTCAAGCACGCCCGCTACGTGTTCGACACCCGCAACCGGTGCGTCGGCCCGATGGTCGAGCGCCTGTAGACCCGGCACCGCTGGCCGGTCCCGCCGCCGGGGAAGATGGCGGGACCGGCCGGCGGATGTCCGTCTGCCAGCACTGACGTGACCCGGCAGGGTCACTGGTCGGCGAGCGCCTCGACGACCGGGCGGGACAGCGCCCGGCGGGCCGGCAGCACCGAGGCGAGCAGGGCGGCCAGCACCGCGACGCCGAGGATCAGCCCGAGCTGGCCGAGCGGCAGCACCACGTGGAAGTCACCGCCGAGACGGTCCAGCAGGGCCATCGCCGACGCGCTGACTCCGGTGCCGAGCCCGACTCCGAGCACCGCGCCGACCAGCGCCATCAGCACCGCCTCGACGGCGAGCACCGCCCGCATCCGTCCTCGGGTGAGCCCGACCGCCCGCAGCACGGCGTTCTCCCTGGTCCGTTCGACCACCGACAGGCTCAGGGTGTTCGCCACGCCGACCAGGGCGATCATCACGGCCAGGCCGAGCAGCGCGGTGACGAAGGCGAGCAGCATGTCCACAGTGCCGGTGAGCATCTTCTTGTACGCGCCCTGGTCCATCAGGTTCACCGTCGGGTAGCGGCCCAGCACCGTGGTGATCGCGTCGCTGGCGCGCTCGGGGCTCACCCCGGCGGCGGGGTCGATCTCGGCCAGGTAGCCGCGCTGGGCGGGAAAGAGCGCGGCGAAGTCCTGGTCGGACAGGTCGATGACGTGACCCGTGGGCGCGTCGCGGCCGCGGGTGTCGTCGGTGACCACTGCGGCCACCCGGAACGGCCGCCCCCCGACGGTCACCGGCGAGCCGACCTGCCAGCCGCGGGCCCGAGCCAACTCGCTGTGTACCAGCACCTGCCCCGGCCCGACCCGCTCGGCGTCGCCGGCCAGCACCCCGCTCAGCGTCCGGCCGACCAGCGCCGGGTGGGCCGCGCGGATCTCGACGTCGTCGACGACAGTGCTGCGCTGCTCGTGCACCACACCCAGCTCGGGGCGGGAGGCGAGCTCACCGACGAGCGCGGCCGGCAGATCCTGACCGATTCCGCTGACCACGAAGTCGGTTCCGATCTGGGCGTCCACGCTGCGTTCGATGCCGTCCTTGGTGCTGCGCGCGCCGACCATGAACGCCGAAACCAGGCCGATACCGATCACCAGCGCGGTGGCCGTCGCGGCGACCCGCCGTGGGTTGCGCACCGTGTTGTTGACCGCCAGCTCACCGATGGTGCCGAGCACGCGCCGTACCGGCCAGCCGAACACCCGGGCCAGCGCCGGGACGAGCACCGGCCCGAACAGCACGATCCCGAAGAAGGTGAGCACCCCTCCGACCGCCACCAGTAGCAACTGACCGGCGCTGGCGGCACCGCCCAGCGCGGCCACACCGACCGCGAGGACCACCGCGCCGACGCTCAGCCGAACCCGGCCAGCACCCCGGCTGGGCTGCACCGCGGCGTCGGTGAGCGCGGCCACCGGGGCGATCCGCGTCCCCCGCCAGGCCGGCAGCAGGGCGGCGCACACGGTGAGCCCGGTGCCCAGCAGCAGGCCGGTCAGCACCGTCGAACCGGTAACGGTCAGCCCACCGGTGACCGGCACGTCCAGTCGGGGCAGCAGCAGGCGCAACCCGGCGGCGAGGGCCACGCCGAACAGCACCCCGAGCGCGGAAGCGACCAGCCCCAGCACTGCCGACTCCAGCACTGTGGACCGGAAGACCTGCCCCCGGGTGGCGCCGATCAGGCGCAGCAGCGCGGTCCGTCGGGTGCGCTGGGCCAGCACGATCGCGAAGGTGTTGGCGATGACGAAGCCGGCCACCACGATCGCGACCCCCACGAAGATCAACAACAGCATGCGGAACTGGTCCACGTTGCGGACCGCGTCCTCCACGGCCTCGTCGAGGATCTGCTGGCGACTCTTCAGTGTGGCTTCGGCGCCGGACACGGCGCGTACCTGCTCGGTCAGCGCCGTGACGTCGACGCCCGGTCGGGCCGCAACCATGATCCGGCCGTAGCCCCGCTCGCCGGTGAGGGCCAACGCGTCCGGCCCGACCAGGCCGACGAACGGACCGCCGACGTCGCGGGCGGTGCCGGCCACGTCGACGGTGCCGACCAGTGTGTACGGGCGGGCCGCCCCGCCGGTGGCGCCGATCCGGACCGCCGCGCCGAGCCCAAAGCCCTGCTCCGCCGCTGTCGGCGCGTCGAGCACCACCTCCCCGGCCCGGTCGGGCAACCGGCCGGACACCACCTCGTACGAGCGCAGCGCGTCCTCGGTGGGGATGGCGACGAGCATGGTGAAGCCGAGCACCGGCCGACCGTCGGCGCCGACGATCCCGGCGGTGTTCGTCAGCTCACCGGCGGCGGCGGCCACCCCGTCGACCGCCCGCACCCGGTCGACCAGTGCCGGGGGCAACACCTGGCGGCCGGCCGAGTAGACCCCCAGGTCGGTGTGGCGGTCGAAGGCGCCGGCCCGCTCGTACGCCCCGGAACGCATCCCGTCGACGAAGATCATCGTGCCGGCGACGAACGCGACGCCGAGCACGACGGCGAGCGCCGAGAGCAGCATGCGCAGCGCCTCGGCGCGCAGCGAACGCAGGGTCAGGCGGATCATGCGGGGCTCCCGGTGCAGGTGGCGGATCGGACCCCTCCGACGCTATGGCCGGCACCGGTCTGTCGATCTCCACCTGCGCGCTCGACCTGCGTGCGCCCCGGGTCGCGGTACGCCCGCCGGCCGCTACGACCCAGGTCGTACGCGGTGTCATCCGCCGGGCGTGACCAGCCCGCTCTCGTACGCCAGGACCACCGCCTGAACCCGGTCGCGCAGCTGGAGCTTCGCCAGGATCCGCCCGACGTGGGTCTTCACCGTCGCCTCGGCCACGTGCACCCGGGCGGCGATCTCCGCGTTGGACAGCCCTTGGGCGACCAGCAGCAGCACCTCCCGTTCCCGTTCGGTGAGCTGCGCGAGTCGAGGGTCGGCGCTCGGGGCGGCGCCGAGTTGACCGGCGAACCGGTCCAGCAGGCGCCGGGTGATCGACGGAGCCACCACCGAGTCGCCCTGGGCCACCACCCGGATCGCGGCCAGCAGTTCCTCCGGCGGGACGTTCTTGAGCAGGAAGCCACTCGCCCCGGCCTGGAGCGCCGCGAACGCGTCCGCCTCGGTGTCGAAGGTGGTCAGCACCAGCACCCGGGGCCCGCCCTCGGGTCGCTCGGCGCAGAGTCGACGGGTCGCCTCCACCCCGTCCATGGTGGGCATCCGGATGTCCATCACGACCACGTCGGCCTCGGTGCGGGCGAGCACCCGCAGGGCGTCCGCGCCGTCGATCGCCTCCCCGACGACCTCCAGGTCGGGCTGGGATTCCAGCACCATCCGGAACCCGGCGCGGACCAGCGCCTGGTCGTCCACGATCACTACTCGGACCGTCATGCCGCGATCACCTCCGTTGCCGGCTCTGACGGTAGCGGCAGCCGAACCTCGACCTGCCAGCCCCCGGTCAGCCGGGGGCCGGCGGTGAGGCTGCCGTCGTACACGGTCACCCGCTCCCGCATGCCGAGCAGGCCGTGACCGCCGGACGGCGCCGGGCTGACCAGCGGGCGGCCGCGACCGTCGTCGACCACCCGGACCACGACGGCCTCAGCGGTGTACGACAGGACGACCTCGACGCCGGCGCCGACGCCGGCGTGCTTGAGCGCGTTGGTCAGCGCCTCCTGCACCACCCGGTAGACGGTCAGCTCCAGGCCCGGCGGCAGGGCCGGTGGCGCACCGGTGACGGTGCTGCGAACGTGCAGACCGGCGTCGTCGAACCGGGCCAGCAGGTCGGGCAGCTCGGCCAGCGCGAGGCGTCGATGCTCGGGGTCGGCCGCCACCGCCAGCCCGTCGGCCCCGTCCGAGCCGGCCGGGCCGGCGTCGCGCAGTACGCCGACCAGGCGGCGCATCTCTTCGAGGGCCTGCCGGCCGGTGTCCGCGACCACCTTCACGGCGGTGCGTGCCTGGGCGGGGTCACGGTCGAGCATGAACCGGGCGCCGTCCGCCTGGACGATCATCACGGCCATGCTGTGGGCCACGACATCGTGCAGCTCACGAGCGATCCGGGTGCGCTCCTCGGCGACCGCCGCCCGGGACTCGGCCTCCCGCTCGCGTTCCAGGGTGGTGGCCCGCTCCTCCAGGCTGAGCACGTAGAGCCGGCGGGTCCGCACGTTCAGCGCGACCAACCACACCGCGCCGGTGACCAGCGCGTACCACAGCGCGGTCACCCACCACTGGATGACGTTGGGGGTCTGCGCGGCAGCCAGCAGCACGCCGACGGCCGCGACCGCGCCAGCCAGTACGCCGTCGCGCAGCCGCCGGCCGTACTTCACCACGCTGTAGAGCGCGATCAGGACGGCCACGTCATAGACGAGCGGACCCCAGCGGGCGATCACCTGGATCAGGGCGAGCGCCGCGACGGCCACCGTCACCGCGCTCGGGTGGGTGCGGCGGAACAGCAACGCCACAGCCATCCCCAGGCCGACCGCCGTGGCCGCCCAACCGCCCGGCTGGCTCACCGCCGCGGCCAGGGAGACGAGGACCACCAGCGCGGCGACGGCAACGTCGAAGGCGACGCCGCGCAGCGGGCGACCGAACACTGTGCGTCTCACGGTCACCCAGCGTACGTGTCGGGACGCTCGGCCCTCGCGCCCCGCGCCCGGGGTCAGCCGCCGAGGACCTGGCGCATGCGGTCGATCTCGACGGTCTGCTCGGTGGCGACGGAGTTGGCGAACTCGTTGAGCGTCAGGTCGGAGCCGACGGTGAGCAGGTTGGTGGCCATCTCGATGGCGCCCTGGTGGTGCTCGGTCATCATGCGGACGAAGAGCCGGTCGAAGTCCGCGCCGCGGGTCGCGGCGAGTTGCCGCATCGCCTCCGGCGTCTGCATGCCGCGCATGGTGCCGTGGTCGTGCCCCTGCACCTCCGCCGGGAGGCCACGGGTCTGCAGCCAGCCGCGCATCATGCCCATCTCCGGCCCCTGGCTGGCCCGGATGCGCTCGGCGAGGGCCCGGACGTCGGGGTCGGCGGCCCGGTCGGGGGCGAGCTCCGCCATCGCCAGGGCCTGCGCGTGGTGCGGGATCATCATCCGGACGAACCAGACGTCCAGCGAGTTGTGCGGGGCGGGACCGGCGTCGCGGACCTCGTGCGCCGGGCGGGTGGCCGCCGTCTCGCCCGGACGGCCGGGCGCGATGACGGTCAGGTCGGTGGGGACGGGGCTGGCCGTCGGCGACGCGGCGGAGGTGGCGGGCGCGGAGACCGGCCGCGGTGCGCTCGCACCGGTGTCGCCGTCGAGGCGGACCACCATGAACACCACCAGCGGCAACACGAGCGCCAGTGTGACGACCGCCAGGATGCGTGCGCGCCGGTTGGTCATGGGCCACTCCCTGCAGTCGAGGTCACCGCGATGCTATCCATTGAAGAACCCGCTTTCATGTGATCCAGCTCACATCGACGTTCTTCGTCGGACGGTAACGTGTCAACCATCGTCTCCCCCTTGCGAAGGGCCCCGCCGATGATCAGATTCCACAAGCCACGGTTACGACAACTGCGTGTCGTGGCGCTCGCCACGACCGGCCTCCTCGCCGCCAGCGCCCTCGTCGCACCGGCGAGCAACGCCCAGACGGTGTCGCAGGCGGCCCCGGCCCCCGCGCTCACCAACACGATCCCCGGCGTCGACCAGATCGTGAGCAGCCCCAACCTGCGCCAGATCGCCAACGTGCCCAAGGTCGCCCCACTGGACGCGACGAACAGCGATATCGCCTTCCAGGGCAAGTACGCGTTCGCCGGCAACTACAACGGCTTCGTCATCTACGACATCTCGCGGCCCAGCGCCCCGACGGTCAAGGCCCGGGTGCTCTGCCCGGGGTCGCAGAACGACATCTCCGTCCACGGTGACCTGCTCTTCCTCTCCACCGACTCGTCCCGCAGCGACGACTCCTGCAACAGCACCACGCAGGGAGCGGACGTGAAGGGCTCGTGGGAGGGCATCAAGGTCTTCGACATCAAGGACAAGGCCAACCCGCGCTACATCAAGTCCGTCGAGACGGCCTGCGGCTCGCACACCCACACCCTGGTGCCGGGCAAGGACCGCAAGGCCATCTACCTGTACGTCTCGTCGTACAGCCCGCGGGCCGAATTCCCGGACTGCCAGCCGCCGCACGACTCCATCTCCATCATCAAGGTGCCGGTGAAGAAGCCGACCGACGCGGCAGTGGTCGCGACGCCGAACCTCTTCCCGGACGGCGGCTTCCCCGGCAGCCAGACCGGCTCGGCGACCACCGGTTGCCACGACATCACCGCCTACCCGTCGAAGGACCTGGCCGCCGGCGCCTGCATGGGTGACGGCATCCTGCTCGACATCAAGAACCGCGAGGCCCCCCGGGTCATCAACCAGGTCCGGGACGAGGTCAACTTCGCGTTCTGGCACTCGGCCACCTTCAACAACGCCGGCACCAAGGTGATCTTCACCGACGAGCTGGGTGGCGGCGGGGCGGCGACCTGCAACGAGACCGTCGGCCCGAACCGCGGTGCGGACGCCATCTACGACATCGCCGGCCGCGGCAACTCCCGGACGATGACCTTCCGCAGCTACTACAAGATCCCCCGGGCGAACGCCGACACCGAGAACTGCGTGGCGCACAACGGCTCGCTGATCCCGGTGCTCGGCAAGGACATCATGGTCCAGGCGTGGTACCAGGGTGGCATCTCGGTGTTCGACTTCACCGACTCGGCCAACCCGAAGGAGATCGCCTTCTGGGAGCGCGGCCCGCTCTCGGCCGACACGTTCGTCGGCGGCGGCACCTGGTCCGCGTACTACTACAACGGCCACATCTACTCGAACGACATGGTGAAGGGCCTGGACGTCCTGGAGCTGAACGACTGGCGTACCTGGTCGGCCAAGCTGACCCGCTACCAGGAGCTCAACGTGCAGACCCAGCCCAGCTACCTGGGCTGGTAGGCACCGCGCACCACACCGGGCCCGGTCCCCGATCCGAGGGGGCCGGGCCCGGCCACGTCCGGGAGAGCCGACCCGTCAGCTCATCGGCAGTCGGTAGCGCCGCTCGCCCGCACCGGTCGCGGTGACCAGCCGGACCTCGCCGCTGCGCAGGCCGTACGTGACGGACCAGCGGGTGTGCCCCTGACGGACGGCGGCGAGCAGCCGGTGCGCCGCGGCGACGTCCAGCACCCCGCCGGCGTCGGTCAGCGCGGCGGCGATCTGCCCGTACCGGCGGTCCGCACGCCGCCGCTGCTCGGGCACCCCGACGACCGGCACGTTCGTCAGCGCCTGCCAGCCGCCCGCGCCCCGTTCCACCCGCAGCTCACCATCGACGAACTCGATCACCGCTGACGCTCCGGTCGCGTCGGCCAGCAGGTAGTGCAGTGGCGGCCCGCCGTCGAAGTCGAGGTTGTGCCCGGTGAAGACGGCGATCGCCTCGTCGACGGTGGCGGCCCGGTCCAGCACCAGCCGCAGGATCCGGACCGAGCCGACGGTGGGCCTGCCCGGCACGGGGCGGGCCGTGGCCGCGTCGTCGGCGGCCAGCCCCACCGCGAGGCCCCGCTCGTTCATCCCGTCGAAGGGCAGCAGCGGCGCGTTGAGCAGCCGACGGTCACCGGCCGGGTCCGCACCGACCCCGAGGTAGGAGATGTCGACAAGCGAGAGGGACGCGTACCCGTCCGGCGGGTCGGTCCGCAGCACCAGCGCCGGGTTGGCGTCCCAGTCGAAGTTGCGGGCGAACACCGGCCGGTCGGGGTCGCCCGCGGCGACGAACAGCGAGCACCCGAACGGGCTGGGTGGCGGCGCGTCGGTGCCCACCGTCGGGTCGTACGCCCCGACGTAGGTCATCTCGTACAGCGGCAGGTCGTCCACCCGGCGCAGGCTGGCCATGGTCCGCTCGGCCTGCCCCGGGTCCTGGCGGGAGGCGGTCGGGGTGGCCGGCGGCGGGCCGACGCGCGACGGCTCCGGCGGCCCCGGCGGCTCGGACGGGGCACAGGAGGTCAGGGCAAGCAGGAGGGCCGTCGCGGCGGCCGGCAGGGTCTTGCGCATATCCATAGGACGCGATGGGACCCATCGACGGTTGCTCGCCTGCGCCGCCCGGTGCGGCTGGTGGCGTCACCTGTCGGCCCGCTCCACGGCGAACATGAAGCATCGGACCAGCCTGGCCCGCCGCCGATGGGATTGGACGTGACGGGCCCGGACCGGGTGTGGCACCGGGTTCTCGGGCGAAACCGTGGGGTCCGTCACGAGGGCGGGGGTTGCGAAACGGCTGGCCAGGCCCTGTGCCAACGTGAACAGACGTGACAGTCGCCGCCCCGCCCGAACCGACCACGCGCTGGCGACCCCACCCGCTGGACCTGGTGGCGGCCGTCCTCGCCGTGGTCGGCGCGGCCTGCGCACTGAGCGGGCTACTCCCCCGCGCGGAGACCAGCGCCACCCTGCACCGGATCCTGCCGCTGCTGCTCTTTCTCGGCACCGTGATCGTGCTCGCCGAGCTGACCGCCGTGGCCGGCGTCTTCGACGTGCTGGCCAGCCGACTGGCCATCGCCTCCCGGGGCAGTTGGGCAGTGCTGTTCCTGCTCTGCGGTGGTCTCGCCACGCTGACCACCCTCGTGCTCAACCTCGACACCACAGCAGTGCTGCTCACCCCGGTGCTGCTCGCGCTGGCCCGGAACCTGCGGATCCCCGCCGCCCCGCTCGCCGTCACCACGGTCTGGCTGGCGAACACCGCGAGCCTGCTGCTGCCGGTGTCCAACCTGACCAACCTGCTCGCCGCCGACCGGGTCGGGCTGGCACCCCTGGCGTACGCGGCTCGGATGGCGTTGCCGCAGTTCGCCGCCGTGACGGTCACCATGGCCCTGCTCTGGTTCGGGTGGTGGCGGAGGGAGCGGCCCCTCGGTGGGCGTTTCGTCCCGCCGACCCGGCACGTGCCGGCCGACCCGGTGCTGCACCGTACGGCGCTCGCCGGTTGCCTGATCTTCGTCGCCGGCATCCTCGCCGGCGTGGAGATCGAGATCGCCTCCACCGTCGGGCTCGCGCTGGTACTGGTCGGGTTCGTGGTCCGCTCCCCCGCCACGCTGCGCCCGGGGCTGGTCCCGGTGCGCCTGCTGTTCTTCGTCACCGGCCTGTTCCTGGTGGTACAGACCCTCGGCCGGCACGGGCTGGACGACCTGGTCGGCACCCTGGTCGGCGCCGACGGTGGCGCGCTGGGCGCCCTGCGCGCCGGTGGCACCGGAGCGCTGCTCGCCAACGCGGTGAACAACCTTCCCGCCTACCTGGCCGGCGAGTCGGTGCTGCCGACCGGTGACCACACCCGCCTGCTGGCCCTGCTGATCGGCACCAACGTCGGCCCGCTGGCCGCCCCCTGGGCGTCACTGGCCACCCTGCTGTGGTTCGAGCGGTGCCGGGCGGCCGGGGTGGCGGTGCCGCTGACCCGGTTCGTGCTGACCAGCACCCTGCTCGCGGTCACCGCCACGCTGGCCGCGGTCGGCGCGCTGCTGCTGGTGAGCTGAACGCTCAGTCGCGGTACACGGCGACCTGAAGTTCGGTGACGCCCTTCTCCGGGGCGTCCGGGCAGTAGTCCAGGTAGACCTCCCGGGCGAAGCCGTCGGTGCGGTAGCCGTTGTCCTCGATCCACCGGGCGAGCGCCTGCATGCTCGGCTCGACGTCGTCCATGGCACCGTGATGGATGATCGTCGCGGCGTTACGCAGCTCCGGCAGGTCGCGCACCACGACGTCGGGCGCCGCGGACGGCTCGGCGTCGACGAGCACACCGGCGTGCACGACGACAGCGTCGCCGCCCGAGTCGGCCGGCTCGTACCAGGCGATGCCCGGCCCCGTCGGCGTGATCCCGGCGGCGTCCAGCCGACGGAACAACTCCGGGTAGAGCGGCTGGATCACCGGGCCGATGTCCTCGCCCTGGTAGCTGGCCGCGACGGCGGTCAGCTCCGCGACGCGGACCGGCGCGATCTCCTTGAGGACGACGTCCTGGGTGGTCATCCGACCCTCCGACTCGATCATTCGGAGCCTCGCCTCGACAGCCGTGAGCCGGGCCGTGTCGGCGGCCAACTGTTCCGCCAGTTGGCTCCGGCGCAGCCGCAGCATGCCGCGCAGCTCGGCCACGTCGACGGCGTCGTCGACGATCGCGCGCACCTGTTCGAGGGTGAGGCCCAACTCCTTGAGGGCGATCACCCGGTTGAGCCGGCGCAGCTGGTCGGCGCGGTAGAAGCGGTAACCGGTGTGCGGGTCGACGCTGGCGGGCGGCAGCAGGCCGATGCTGTCGTAGTGGCGCAGCATCCGCACCGACACCCGGCCGAGTCTGGCGAAGTCTCCGATGGTGAACATGGTCCCCTCACACTCGTCCCTGACACCGTGTCAGAGTCAAGCGTGGCGTGCGGGGCGGCCGTCAGTGGCGGGCCGGGCGCGGGCCGACCAGCCGGCGGACCATCGGAGCGGCGTTCCACTTGGCCGCGCCCACCAGGTCGCGGGCGTGCTCCAGGACCGTGTAGTCGGGTCGGCTCAGCCCGTCGGCGATGGCCCGGTCCAGGTCGTTGCCGCAGCGGCTCAGCACGGTGTCGAAGTCCCGACGGACCGGCTCCTGAAGGTCGTAGCCGAACGAGCGGTGCAGCCGGGCGAAGAGCGGCTTGTAGAGCCGGACCCGCTCGTGCAACCCCGTCGAGTACGACATCGGGTTCTTCGGACGGCGGAGGATGTAGTCGGGCAGCACGTCGGCGAACGCCCGCCGGACGATCCACTTCTCCTGCCCGTGGCGCAGCTTCAGATCCACCGGCAACCGCATCGCCAGCTCCACCACGCTGAGGTCGAGGAACGGCACCCGGGCCTCCACGCCGTGTGCCATGGCGGCCCGGTCGACCCGCTGCAACTCGGTGCGGCACAGGTTGCGGATCCGGTGCAGGAACAGTCGGCGGGCTGCCGCCGGGGCGACCCGGCGGTACATCGGGTACCCGCCGAACAGCTCGTCGGAGCCGTCGCCGGTCAGCACCACCTTGATGCCGAGGTCGCGGAGCCGCCGGAAGATCGGCACCGAGACGACAGCGTTGATGATGTCGCCGTACTCGGTCAGCTCGGAGATCCGGATGGCCTCGCGGACGTCGGCGAGCCGGATGTCACGCGGTCGCAGCTCGACCACCACGTGCGGCACGTCGAGGTCGGCGGCGAGCCGACGCGCGTACGCCACGTCGGGGCTGTCCGCCACGCCGACGGTCACCGCGACGCAGTCCGGGTGGATGTCGCGCACCTGCCGCAGGGTCAACGAGCTGTCCAACCCACCGGAGAGCACCACCCCGACGGTCAGGTCGGTCTCCACCCGCATCCGGATCGCATCGCTGAGCGCGGCGCGGACCAGCAGCGCGGCCTCGTCCGGGTCGTCGATGACCGGCAGGCCGTCGCCGATGGTGAGCAGGTCGACGTACGGGCTCAGTCGCACGTGCCCGTTCGCCTCCGCCCAGCCGTGGTGCCCGGGCGGCACCTCGGCAATCGGGGCGCCGTGCCCGACGAGCGCCTTGACCTCGGAGGCGAGGTGCAGGCAGCCGGGCCGACGGGACCAGTACAGCGGCTTGACGCCGAGCGGGTCGCGGGCCAGATATGCCCGGCCGGTGGCCTGTTCGACGACCGCGAAGGCGTACTCACCGCGCAGCCGGGTCACCGCGGCCTCGCCCCACTGCTGGAACGCGGCGAGCAGCACCTCGGTGTCGCTCTCGGTGCGGAAGGCC
The DNA here is from genome assembly GCF_022229005.1 of Micromonospora trifolii. Classification (GTDB taxonomy): domain Bacteria; phylum Actinomycetota; class Actinomycetes; order Mycobacteriales; family Micromonosporaceae; genus Micromonospora; species Micromonospora trifolii. Next base: position 68,498 of record NZ_JAKKFD010000011.1, on the reverse strand, counting down.
TGCCCCAGGCGGGTCAGTTGCGCCCGCAACTCCCGGTAGTTGAAGATCTCGCCGTTGAAGCAGAGCAGCCAACGCTCGTCGGTCGACGTCCACGGTTGCACCGCCCGGTCCCGGTCGACGACCCGCAGCCGGCGGGTGCCGGCGAGCAGCCCGCTCTCGGACCGGGTCTCGGTCACCTCACCGCGTGGGGCCAGGGCGGCGAGCATCCGCCGGAAGGTCGCCGGGTCGGCCTCGGAGCCGATGCTCAACGCGATGCCGCACACCGGCTCAGACCCCCATCTCGGCCTCGTACGCCCGGCGTAGGCGACGCCGCGCGGTGGGCGCGAGACACAGGTGCCAGGCCTGCCCCTCGTCGATCACGTTCAGCTCACCGGCCTCCTGCCGGTTCAGCAGCAGCTCCGCCAGGGCGTCCCGGGCGCCGAAACGCGCGAACCAGGCCAGCTCGACGTCGGCCGAGTAGCCGAGGCAGTGCCCGCTGGGCAGCATCGCCGCGTAGCCCAGGCGGCGCAGCCGGTACTGGTGCTCGGCGCTGCGGACCAGGCTGGTCACCCAGAGCGGCGGGGTGGCCGGAGGCGCGACGGCGGTGAACTCCCGGCCGATGTCGTTGAGCAGCGCCACCACCTCGCGTCGGGCGCGGCGGAACAGCAACCCCGCCGTGCGCGGGGTGGCGTCGGGTCGCAGCCGGCGACGCAGCCCGCGGGCGGCCCGGCCCAGCATGGTGGCGGGCTGCTCCTGGTAGCGGAAGCGCAGCAGGTCGCGGCGGCGCAGCCACTCCAGGTCGACCAGCTCGGCGCTGCCGTTGACCTGATCGTCGGTGACGAAGGTCGGCGCGTCCTGCCACCACAGCACGTCGATGCGGGAGAGCAGGTAGATCCGGACCAGTGCGCTGAGGTCAACCGCCGAGGTGCGGTCGTTCGGTTGGTAGCGGGCCATCTCCAGCAACAGCGTCTCGCGCGCGCCGATCAGGCCCTGCGGGGTGGCGTCGAGGACGGCGGCGAGGGCCGGCTCCCGCAGCCGCTCGTCGATGAGCACCTGCCGGGCCCGGGTGCTCGCCGCGTCGGCCAGTGCGCCGACCTCGACCAGCAGTTCGGCGACGGCGGCCCGGTAGGCGGGCAGGTCGGGAGCGGGGGCGGGGACGCGGCGGGGGATCGCTCCGGAGGGTCGACGGCGGGCCGGGGCGGTGGGCGACGGAGGCGAACCGGGCTGCTGTCCCGGGCTACGGCTGGGCACTCGCATGACGGGTCCCTTTCTCCGGTCACGGCACTGGGTGGTTCGCCCTGAAACACACCGTAATCATCGGGACCGGAACGGACCGAACATTCCTCCTATCTCCCCCCGAACGGAGCGTCGACGGCGCCCCCGCCCGGAGGGTGCCCCTTGGGTGTGGCGCCTTTGGAGCTGATGTCGTCAACGAATCAACGCCGCCGGCTCCCCTTCCCGGGGCGGACCGCCCGGGGAGAACCACCCGAGCGCGAGCCCGGAGCCCTAAGCAAGCGGACCCGTGATGTCACAAACGATTCAGCTCCAAAGGCACCGACCAACACACCACCCACCACCCACCGGGTGGTCCCGCGCGAGCCCGAGCACGGCCTCGCCGACGGGCCACAGAGCATGAGCCAAGCCCAGCCCGCCACTCACCGCCGAGCGCCCGGCCGCACCGTCAGTCACCGTCCGCCGGCACCAGGGCCTGCACCTCGGCGTACGACGGCAGTCCCGCCGGTGTGCCGGACCCGCCGTGGGCGACGGCGTCGGCGGCGGCGAGCGCGGCGCCCAGCGCGGCCCGGAACAGCAGCGAGCCGGTGCTGACCCGGGCCACCCCGGCCCCGCCCAACTCGACCAGCCCTGGACCGCCCGGCTGGTACAGCGCGTTCACCGGAGCGTCGATCCCCTCGGTGAGCACGCGCAGGGTGGCCAGGTCGACAGTCCCGGGCACGAAGATCCCGTCGGCACCGGCCACCCGGTAGGCACGAGCGCGAGCGAGGGTCCGCGGCAGCGGGTCGTCCACCCCGAGCCACCAGGTGTCGGTGCGGGCGTTGATGAACAGCTCCGGCACCGCCGCCTTCACGGCCGCGACCTTGGCAGCGGCGACCTCGGTGTCGGCGAGGGTGCCGTCGGCGCGCCCGTCCTCCAGGTTGATCCCGACCACGCCGAGTCCGGCCAACTCCGCCACGTACTCGGCGACCTCCGCCGGGTCGTCGCTGAACCCGGCCTCCACGTCCACTGTGAGCAGCACCGGCAGCCGGGCCAGCCGGCGGGCCAGGGCGAGGGTCTCCGTCGCGGTGGCCGCAGCGCCGTCGGGAAGGCCGGCGGTCGCGGCGACCCCGAGGCTGGTGGTACCGATGGCCGGATGTCCACGGGCGGCGAGCGCCGCCGCCGACGCGTGGTCCCACGCGTTGGGCAACAGCAGGGGACGCCCGGCGCGGTGCAGGGCGTGGAACGCGGCACGACGGTCGATCATCGGACGGTCACCTCCAGAGTTGTCGGCACTCGCAGGGTCGGGTGCGGCTCGTGGCGCACCGGGGTCGGGCCGCGCCGGCAGCGTTCCCGCAGCACGTCGAGCACCCCGGTGGCCAGGGCCAGGGCGTGCCGGTCGCCGGGGCAACCCCGCTCCCCCGTCCCGAAGGTCAACAGCCCGGCACCGGGCCGACCGGGCTGGAGCGTCGCGGGTTCGGTGAACGCCTGCGGGTCACGGTTGGCCGCGTCGAAGCGCAGCAGCACCGGGCTGCCCGCCGGCAGTTCCCGCCCGCCCAGCCGTACCGCCTCGACCGTGACCCGTCGGGTGGCCCGGACCGGCGGGTCGAGGCGCAGCACCTCGGCCAGCAGGTCGGCGGTCCGTGCCGTGGCCGCCGTTCGCGGGGCGGCCGGGGCCAGCAGGTGATGGGCGGCGGCGCCGATCAGGCCGGCGGTCGCGTCGCACGCCTGGACCAGCAGACCGATCAGGTTCGCCAGTACCTCCGGCGGGCCCTGCGGCGCGAGCGCCAGCAGCGCCGCCCGCACGTCGGCGTGCCGGGTCACCCACCAACCGCGTTCCGGTTCGAACGAGGGCGGCCCACACGCCGGTGTTCCCGGGGCGGGCGCAATGTGTGGCCAGTTGTCAGTCACCGCCCGACCGTAGGGCGCGAACCGTTCGCCCCACACCGAACGATCCCGGCGCGGTCACCCGTCAGGCGCGGCCGCTCGTGGGCGGCGGGGCTGCCGGCGGGTCGAGGGCGTGTTCGGGGATGGCCAGGGCTGCGGCCAGGCCAGGTCGGCCGGTGGGAGTGAGACGGACGGCGCGGCCGGTGCCCTGGCTGATCCAGCCCAGGTCGGTGAAGCGGCGGCAGAGCGCCGCGCCGAGCGCGCCGGCCAGGTGCGGGCGGCGTTCGGTCCAGTCCAGGCAGTCGCGGACCACCGGGCGGCGGGCGGCGCGCAGCACGTCCACGGGTACGCCCAACCCGGCCGCCCAGGCCCACCCGTCGGGTGTGAGGGCCAACCCGCTGGACCGGTCGAGCCGCCGCTCGGCCAGCAGCGCGTCGTACATCAGCACGCCCAGCCGCCCGGCGAGGTGGTCGTAGCAGGTTCGGGCGTACGCCAGGGAGGCGGTGGCGGTCGTCGCGCGCAGCGACCCGGTCGGGGTGGGTGTGGCCGGGGCGTGCCCGGCCAGGTCCTCGATGAGCTGGGCCACGGACGGCCCGGCCAGCCGCAGGTAGCGGTGCCGGCCCTGCCGTTCCTCGACGAGCAGGCCACCGCGGACGAGTCGGGTGAGGTGGTCGCTGGCCGTCGACGGGGCGACACCGGCGCGCCGGGCCAGCTCACCGGCGGTCCACGCCCGCCCGTCGAGCAGCGCCAGGCACATTCCGGCGCGGGTGCCGTCGGCCAGCAGGGCCGCCAGCTCGGCCATCCCCCGACCGTCGGTGCCAACGCTCATCGCCCCAGTCTAGGAAGGCAGGTGGCGCACCGAGAAACAGCGACCCGGGGGCCTCCGTCACGTGGACGAAGACCCCCGGGCTGGTGGTGCCGAGGATCAGGCCGGCGGCGTCGGGATGAGGTGCGCGGCGAAGCTGACCGCCGACGGGCTCACCTTCGCTGCCGCCATCCCGCCCGGAGCGGCGAACCGCCGGTCCAGCGCGATGGTGGTGTTGTTCCGGTTGCGGTAAACCACCACGAAGCCGGTCCCGCCGGAGTTCTGAATCGGCGCGATGGTGGGATCGGTGGCGGCGGTGGCAGCGGTCGGGTCGCCAGGGTTCTCGTACAGGCGCAACCACTCACCCCAGGTGCCCGAGCCCTGCTCAGTCTCGTACACCCGGTACATCTCGTTGTCGGACCCGCGGGCGACAACAGCGATCCGGCCCAACGCCGGGTCGAGGATCGCGGCCGGGGAACCCGCAGCGCTAAACGTGCCCACCGTCTGCCAGGTGGCCGGCCAGGCCCCACCCAGCTCCTGCTTCTTCATGACCAACGAACCATCGGCCGCACGCGCCACCACGGCGGTGCGGTAGCCCTGGTTGAGGAAGGCGGCAGGCACACCGGTCACGTTCCCGCCCAGGTCGACCCACGCGCTGAGGGTGCCGTCGGTGGAGTAGAGGGCGGTCTTGATGGTGCCGGTCATGGTGGTGGCAATCAGCCGGACACCGGCGTCAACCTTTACCAGAGTGACGCCGCCGGTGAGGTCGACGTCACCGAGGCTCTTCCACGACGCACCCGTCCCGGTCTGGCGGTAGTGCCAGAGGCGACCGTCGACATCCACGGCGAAGACCACGCTGGTGCCGTCGGCGAGGGTGACAGTGGCGGGCCGGCCCACCATGGTGCCGCCCAGGTTCCCGGTCGTTGCCCAGGTCGGCGCGTTCGCCGCAGTCTGCGCACCGGTCCACACGGTGCCGGTGGTGTTCAGGGCGCTGATCTGCACCTGCTTGGTGCCGTTCTGCACGGTGAGAGAGGGCTGCCCGGTGAACGCCTCCGCGCCGAACTGGGGGATGTGCTGGACGCTGCTGAAATCGTCCGGATTCTGCTGGTGGACGACCCGCACCTGACCGGTGTTGTCGGTGTGCGCGTAGACGATGACCCCGAGCGAACTGCCGTCGCTCGGCTCCCCCTGCAACGCCGTCGAGCGGGAGAAGGACTCGGTCGGCAGGAACGGAAGCGGGTCGGCGTACCAGCCCTGCAGGTCGACGACGATGTGCACCGCACCGCCGCTGCTGTTCTTGATCCGGACCTTGCCCTCGGTGCCCAGCTTGGTCACCACGAGGCTGGACCGGGCGACGTGCGCGGCGGGGAAGTTCGTCGTCGACGCGGTGTTCTCGACGCCGCCCAGGGGCGTGACGTTGAAGAACCCGTCGACCGTCGAGCCGACCGCGTGCACATTGAGGACGGCTGCGGCGATGCCACGGGTCGGCAGGCCGTTGGTGCCCGCGACCGCGACGTCGACGGTGCCGCCGGAGGGCACCGGATGGGCGCCACTGGGGAAACGGCTGTCGTACAGGGTGGTCGCCGGAACCGGGCGCAGGCCGGCGCCGGTGGTCGGGCTGCCGGTCCAGTAACCCTGGACGGTGATGGCGACATGCACGGCCGAACCGCGATTTTCCAACGTCACGGAGCTGGCACCGGGGTTCAGTTTGACGACCATCCCCAGCGAGGTGGCGCCCTTGGCGTAGTCGATGCCGGTCTCCGCTGTCGCGCTCGACCCGATGGTCATCCAGCCGTTGCCGGTCGCGCCGATCACCACGACGTCCAGCATGACCGCCGTCGCGGAACTGGGCACCAGCCCACCGCCGGAGATGTTGGCGGTACGCGTTCCACGGGTGGGCATGGTGCCTGCGGTGATCCCCTGTCCGGTCCGGCTGTCCACCACCCGGGTGTGGTCCACCGGTACGAAGCCGGAGCCGGTGCTGCCGGTGGCGGTGGTGAAGTAGCCCACCACGTCCACTCTGATGTGGACGTTGCCGCCCGCGTTGCGTACCGCGAGCTTGCCGTTGGTGCCCGGCTTGACCACCGCCGAGTTGCTCATGACCTCACCGACCGAGGCGTTCATGGCCGAGGCCTTCGGGTCCGTCAAGTCCGGGTAGATGGTCAGGAACGTGTTGGCGGTCGGGTAGATCGCTGTCACGTCGACCATCAACGCGCTGACCCCGCTGGCCGGGATACCGCCGATGCCGACAGCGTTGAACGTGGTGACGGACTTGGCACCCCGAACACCGGTGGTGCCGCCGGTGCCGTCCCGGGTGTCCAGGAGGGCGATGCTGTCAATCGGTACGTAGTCACCACCCCTGCCGGCAGCGTCGGCGCTGGCTACTGTCGGCGCACCAGCGATCAGTCCGACAGACAGCACCGCAACGAGTAACGCCGCGAGCGTCTTCTGAGGTAGCAGCAACACTCGGATTCGATGGATCAAAGCTTTCATCCTCATCTCGGATTGAATATGACGACAGCTTCGGCCGCGCGGCCCTGTACTGCGCGATTTGTCAGGCATAAAAAATCTGATCAGGAACCCTTACACCCTCTCGCTCCTGCAGCAACGGTGAAGGTTCAGTCGGCGAGACATCAAACTCAGCCCAATAGACTCGACCGGCCACGACGTAATCGGCGGTCCGTTCGCTAGAGAGCAAATACATTAACGCGCGTGGCCACTGCATGCCCAGGCGCTCTTCTTCGGCCGCCTTCTGCTCAGGAGTTGCCAACCTCAGCTCGAATTGTCGATATGAGTCCGAAACGCAGATCCGCGAAACATCATGGAACACCACGTCTAGGACCTGAAGATTGTCGTCACCCTCGGGATCGCCTATGAGGCCTCGTAGGTGCAGCCGGCTGTGGCTGACCGAAATGGCCCACGGCTGCACTGTCCCCTCAATCTGCAAGGGCAGATCCCCTCGAACAATCCGCTGCCTAGCCAACTTTCCTCCACTCATCAAATCGCCGGTTGAATCGGAAGAAGTCAACCTTGTCCATAATCCCCGCGGCGTCGACCTGAAGCAACTCCCACTGCGTGTGCAGTCGTTGGGATTCTGGAGTGGCCCGCGCCCTCGCTAGCGCCTTGGCGGCGCCTCCGTTGGCTCCTGGCAGGCGGTCGAGCATAAAGGAGATTTGCCCCTCCCCGCGCGAGGTTCGACCAATCGCGCCAATCACCTCGTTGCGCCAGTTGGCGTCTGTCGCACCCAACAGATTGCGCGCGCCCAGTTGATCGGTGAAGTCGGTAAGCCGGCCACGCATGCCGAGAGCCACGTGGTCGAGAGGGCCGATAAAGTCACCGCAATTGTGAACGAGAAGGTCGGCACCCTCGGCGGCCACATGATATGTGTGAATCTCGTCGATCGTCAGGTTGTGAACTACCTGGCGCTCAATCCACTTCCGGACGGCAACTACGGAGGCGGGACGATGGTCAGCGGTCTCAAATACGTAGCCGACCTCCAATTCGCCTGCCGTCACCCAGCGGCCCATCGACGCAACCCAGAACGGGTGACCCTCGGTGGCGGTAACCTTCCCCGTCGCGCCGTCCTTCGTCCCACCGGTTCCGACGGTGATCTCAACCAACTTCTTGTTGCCGGCACCCACGATCAGCGCCGTCACCGCCCGTTGCTCGGTACGCCCGGTCGTGGGGTCGGTCGCGAGCACCCTGTCGCCGACCCGCACCTGGTCGATGCGCTTGTGGCTACCGTCCGCCATCAGCACCCGGGTCTCGCCGGCGAAGCTGTTACTGGCGCACTTGCCGAGCAGGCCTCGACCGATGCTGCGGGCCTCGCCCATGCCCGCGTTGAGCGCCTTGCTGCCGGCCGACCGGAGCCCGCCGCCCAGCCCACGAATGCCCGCGCCCAGCGCCTGGCCGCCCATGGAGCCGACCGCACCTCCACCGGCACCGAACAGGCCACCCATGGCGGTGGTGCCGGCGAGGTCCCAGCCGCGCTTGCCGTCCATGTAGCCGGTGACCGCCGAGCCGACCGCCCCGGCGAGCGCCCCGCAGGCCACCGCCCCAACACCGGTCCAGCCGATGGCCGCACCGCAGCCCAGGCCGACGACCGCACCGACAGCGAAGCCGACGATCTCCGCGGAGTGCTCGTCAACGAACTGGGTCGTCTTGTCCCAGATCTTGTCGGCAGTCTCGACCAACGGCGCCAGCCGCTGCGTCGCCGCCAAGAGCAGGTTTTCTTGGAACTTCTTCGGGTCCTTGATGGCCGTTGTGACGAGCGCAACGACGCCTGCCGGTGCCTTGAACCCGGTCGACACCACCTCCTTCAGTTTCAGCAATGGCTTGGCGAGGGCCTGGACCACCGGCAGCTTGGTGAACTGGACGGCCTTCTTGATGGCGCTCTTCGCGGCGGCGGTAACCGCGACCTTGGCCCGATATATCTGTTGGGCTACCACCCTCGCCTGTTGCTTCGCCCAGTCCTTGGCGCGGCCAATCTGGTCACCGGCGTATTTGAGCGCGTTGCCGATGTACTTGATGGCGCCCTTCGCCTTGTTGATGACCAGGTTCGCGGCGCTGGAGATGAGATTTCCCACCACCCTGACGGCGGATTTGGCGAAGTCCCAGGTAGCGGCGGCCCAACTCTTGGTCGTGTTCCACGCCGCCACGCCCCAGCCGGAGACGGTGCTGACGGCACTGGAGGCGACATTCTTCACGAAGTTCCCGGCGCGCTTCATCCAGCGCGGCAGGTGCCCGTCCGGGTCGTCGAAGTCCAGCGGGGCGCCAGCACCGTAGGTGTAGCGGTTGGCCAGGATCGAGTCGCCGGTGGTGTAGTCGAGGCTGTCCCGTGAGGTGAACGTGCCAGTGCCGGGCTGGTACCAGCGGGCGCCCATGTCGACCTGCCCGGTGGCCGGGTCGGTCCAGTCCCCCTGGAAGCCCAACCGCCCGGTGCTGCCGGTGCTGGTCGCCTTCTTGCCGAACGGGTCGTACGCGGTGGAGTCGTTCAGGGTGGACAGTTGCGTGTCGGCCGGGTTGATGGCCGCCACCACGTCGCCGTGAGCGTCGGTCAGCGACAGCCGCTTGTCGGCGCCCTGGACGGTGGCGAGCAGCTCGTCGCTCGGGCCGCGGCCGTAGTACTCGTACCCGTCGTGCACCACCTCGTCGCCCAGACCGGCGTAGACGAAGGAGTTCCCGGTGCGCGACGCCACCCGGTCCAGGCCGTCGTAGGTGTAGGTCTGGTCCTGCGCCCCGGTGAGCCGGTCGAAGGCGTCGAACGAGAACTGCTCGGCCAGGCCCGAGCTGGTGCGGGTCCGCAACGTGCCCCGCGCGGTGTACGCGTAGGTGTAGTCGCCGTCGGAGAGCAACCGGTTGCGCTCGTCGAAGGTCGCGCTCTTGGAGCCGGCGCGGATCCGGTTGCCGCTGGCGTCCCAGGCGTACGTGACGGTCCCGGCCGGGCTGGTCCAGGAGATCAGCCTGCCGGCCTTGTCGTAGTCGTAGGTGTTGTTGCCGGCCCCGGCGGTGCCGGTGGTGTTCTTGCTGGTGAGGTGGCCGTTGAGGTCGAAGCCGTAGGCGACCGAGGCAACCGTCTGACCACCCGCGTTGCGCAGCACATCGCTGGCGATCCGGCCGTAGTCGTCGTACCCGAAGGTGCGGACGCGGCCGGCGCCGTAGTCGACGGTCTTGACGTCTCCGGCGGCGTCGTAGCCCAGCTTCTGCTGCTGGCCGGTGACGCTGTCGGTGAGCGTGTCGAGGCGACCCTTGAGGTAGCCGAAGGTGGCCGTGCCGGTCAGGTCGGTGCGGCTGGTCACCTGGCCGTCGTCGTTGTAGTCAAAGCTCGCCGTGCCGGACGGGCCTGCGGTGGACAGCAGCCCACCCCTGTCGTTCCAGTTGTACGTGTTACTGCCGCCGGGGGCGTTGACGCTTGTCAACCGTCCGCCCTGGTCGTAGTCCAGGGTTCGGGTCGCGGTCGGGGTGTCACCCCCGGAACCGGTCTCCACTGTCAGTCGGCCGGCCGCGTCGAACGTCCGCGTGCGGCTCACCCCACCCGGGGCGCTGAGTCGCACCGCGTTGCCGTCGGCGTCGTACGCGGCGGTCCAGGTGCGGTCCGCGGCGGCCGGGTGGCTCGCCGTGGACGGCTCGATCGCCGACTCCGGCAGACCCAGCGTGTTGTAGGTGTAGATGGTGGAGTTGTTGCGGCCGTCGGTGTAGCGGGTCCGGTTACCGGCCGCGTCGTACCCGAAGGTGGTGGTGATCGGGTCGGCGTTGGTTGGCTCGACCTGCTTGACGAGCTGGTCCGCCGCGTCGTACTCGTAGGTGGTGACGGTGTTGTAGGGGTCCTTCGACGAGGTCATGTTGCCGGCCACGTCGTAGCCGTAGCTCTGGGTACGCAGGACCGTGCCGTCGGCCTCCAGGTTCATGGTGCTGACCCGGTTGCCGAACTGGTCGTACCCGATCCGGGTGGTGCGGCCGAGGCCGTCGGAGACCCGGACCTGGCGGCCGGCGAAGTCGTACCCGAAGATCGTGGCCTCGCCGGTCGGGGCGGTGCTGCGGGTGATATCGCCGGCCCCGTTGAAGGTGTTGACAGTGGTCGCCCCGGTCGGGGACGACGACGAGGTCAGGTTGCCCGCGTCGTCGTAGGCGAGCTTGCTGACCAGGTTGCGGGTGGTCGGCCGGCGCTCGACGACGGTCTGGGTGACCTGCCGGTCGAGGTCGTCGTAGGTCGACTCGACCCGGGCGCCGGTCGGGCCGGTGACCGAGAGGACCTCACCGGTGCGGGTGTAGGTGTAGCGGGTGAGCGCACGGTCGGCGTTGGTCTTCGACGGTTCGTCCCGGACGCTCAGCCGGTTGAGCTGGTCGTACGTGTAGCTGGTGGTGCCCGCCGGATCGGTCTCCTCCAGCACGTTGCCCACTGCGTCGTAGCGGCGCTTGTGCTCCGGGGTGACCGTCTGGGACACCCCGGGAGCCTGGTAGGTCGGCGCGAGGCTACGCACCACCCGCCCGAGCTTGTCGTACTCGGAGGTGGAGACCCGCCCGAGCGGGTCCTTGACCGCGATCTGCTCATTGAAGGTGTTGTAGCCGACCGAGCTGCTCGGGTTGGTGGGTACGGCCGCGGTGCCGTCGCTCTCGGCCAGCACGGTCGGGCCGCTCTGCCCGATCTGGCGGCCGAGTTCGTCGTAGCGGAAAGTGCTGGTGTACTTCGCCTTGTCCGCGCCGGAGACGTTGCCACGCGGGTCGGTGACCGAGGTGCGCAGGCCGCGCCTGTCGTACGTGTAACTGGTCACCCGGGTGCTGCTGCCGGCGGTGACCTTCTCAGTGAGCACGTTGCCCGCGTCATCGTAGGTGTAGTCGACGACCTCGGAGGTGGCCAGCACCTCCCAGTTCAGGTTCGACGGGTTACCGGTGCGGACGACCTGCTTGACGTTGCCGTTGTAGTCGTAGGTGAAGCTGTTGGTGCGCCGCACCCCGCTCGGGTCGAGCACGGCGCTCTCCACCTTGCCGGACTTGTCCGGCTTGTGGTCGGTGATCTGGGTGCCGTTGGCGCCGACCTTGCGGGTCACGTTGCCGGCGCCGTCGTAGGTGTTCTCCTCCACGACGTAGTCCCGCTTGGAGCCGTCGGGGTTGCGGAAGTCCTTGAGGGTGATCTTCTGGAGCAGGTCGTCGCGGTAGTACTGATACTCCAGTCGCCGGCCCATGGCGTCGGTGTCGCTGGCCAGCCTCCCGGCGAAGTCGTACGAGTAGGAGTGCAGGACCAGGTAGTCGCCGGTGCCCGTGCCGGGGGTGCCGGCCGGGTCGCTGCGCCAGTCCCGCAGCCGCACCTCGGCCACCTTGTTCTGTGCGGTGTACGCCCAGTCGTAGCGGTTGCCGTTGGCGTCGGTCATTGTCGTCTTGTTGCCGAACCGGTCGTAGCCGTAGCTGGTCTCGTTGCCCTCGGGGTCGACGACCCGGACCGGTCGGCCCTCGTCGTCGTACTCGCTGCTGGTGACCCGCTCGGGGTCACCGCCGAGCAGGTCGGAGACGGTGACCTTGGTGGGGTTGCCGTCGGCGTCGTACTCGTTGACGGTCCGGCTCTGGTGCTGCTTGCCGGTGACGGCGTCGGTGGTGACCGGACCGGTGACGGTGGCGACCCGCGAGTGCCCGTCGTAGGTGATCGTGGTGGTGACGCCCGCGGGATAGGTGTCGGAGATGACCTTCTCGGTGATCCGCCGACCGAGCGCGTCGTAGGTGTACTCGGTCACCAGCCCGGACGGCTCGGTCACCTTGTGCAGGTCACCGTTGGCGTAGTACGCGTTGGTGGTGGCCCTGGCCTGCGCGTTGGTGATGCTGCTGGCCAGCATCCCGGGCGGGATGATGCCGTTGATGCCGACTTCGCCGCCGGTGGTGTAGGCGTGGGTGACCGCGCTGCCGTCGGGGTTGGTCTGGATCCGGAGTTGTCCGGTGGGGTGATAGGTGAAGGTGGTCCGGTAGTTGTTGTCGGTCGGTCCGGTCGAGCGGCCGTCGCGCTGCTCGACGGCCAGGTCGATGAGCGGGTTGAGCGGGTCCGTGATGGTGGTCGAGTAGGTGTAGTAGTTCGTGAAGCACTGCGTGGGCGTACGGCAGCTCTTGCGGGTGGCGAGACGCCCCCGGCTGTCGTAGGTCATCTCGACCGTGTCGCCGTTTTCGTTGGTGACCTTGCTCTGCTGGCCGTCCTCGTTGTAGGAGAACGAGCGGATGGCCATGCCCTCCAACGGGTGGCGCACGAAGACCGGTCCACCGGAATTGCCGGGGATCACCGTGCAGAAGGCCGGGTCGTTCGGGTCGGGCTGGGTGCAGACCTCGGTCGGCGGTGGGCTCGGCGGCGGGCTGGTCTGCCCTGGCCGGTCCTCCTCCCGGGTCTCCAGTCCGAGCGGGGTGCCGGAGCGCAGCAGACGACCGGCGAGCGCGTCGTACTCGTACAGGTAGGGGCGGTTGGCCGGGTCGAGGACCTGGACGCTGCGCCGTAGATCCGTGTCGCCGCCGTAGACGGTGGGCTGGCCCACCTTCCAGGTGCCGCCGTTGTCGTCGGTGTACTCCTTGACCCGGTCGGTGGCCGTGTCGTACTCGACCTCGGTGGCGACCCGGCCGCTGGGCAGGGTGACCCGGGTCAGCTGCTGGGCGGCCGGCTTCGCGTACCGGAAGTGCGCCTTGGCCGTGTCCGGGCCGATCGGGTGGGAGTAGACGGCGACCTCGTCGATGGTGCCGGCGAAGTAGCGCTGTGCGGTGCTGCCCCAGCCCGACCATGACCCGGGCGTGGTCGCCGAGGCGAGACCGACCTGATTGAAGGTCAGCAGCGAGTGCTCGATCGGCTGCCCGGTCTGCCCGGGCGGGTTGGTGACCTTCTCACCGTCGAGGTACATGGTCTGGGTGTTGGCCATCGCGGACAGCACCACGTGGTGCCACTTGTTGTCGTTCACGGTGCTGGCCGAGGTGATCGGGTCGATCGTGCCGTTGGCGAACTGGCCGCGCAGCTTGCCGTCGGTGCCGGTGTAGAGCAGTGGCGCACCGCTGGTGGCGGCGGTGCCGACGGCCTTGTCCTGGTACCCGATGAGCGGGCCACCGGTCTGGGTCAGGCCGATCTTGAACCACAGCTCGACGGAGACGTCGCGGCTCTTCTTCACCAGCCCCTTGGGCAGTTCCAGGTACGCCGAGGTGCCGTTGAAGGCGGCGGCGGTGCCGTTGGTGCCCTCCACCACACCGGGCTGGCCCAGCGTGACGTTGTTGCGGTAGGTGCCGGCGTCCTTGCCCAGGTTGATCGCCACGTCGCTGGCCGCGCCGGTGCCCTCGGCCTCGCCGAGGTGGTAGTACGAGTCGGGCTTGGCGTCGAGAACTGCGGTGCGGTAGTGCGAACCGGCCGCGTAGGCGTAGTTGGTGCAGGCGGACTCCGGGCCGCAGACAGTGGTCAGCAGGTCACCGTTGTAGGTGTAGTTCCAGGTCAGTCTCGCGCCGTTGACCTGGTCGGTGCTGACCGTGGCGATGTGGTTGCCGTTCCACGTGAAGATCAGCGACCGACCGGCCGTGTTGCTCTGGCTGTTGGAGACCTGGGCTTTGGCGAACTTGCCGGTCATCGGGTCGAGGAACAGATTCACCGCGCGCCCGGAGATGTCGCTGATCTTCTGGAGCTTGTAGAGCAGCGAGAACTGGTACGTGCTACCGGAGCGGTCGACCAGCTTCCAGTTGCTGCTGTCGACGCTGAGTTTCGCGACCCGGCCCGGCGGCGGGGCGTACGTGCCGTCGGGGTTCTTGCCGAACCGCACCTCTTGGCCGTCCGGGTAGCGGACCACCATGTTGCCGGTGCCGTCGTTGTCGGGGACCAGCGTCATGTCGTACCGGCTCGACCAGCCGGCGCCGAAGACGCCGGACGTGCGGGGGTCGAGGCTGTTGTAGGTGCGGACCAGGTTCAGCTCCGGCCCGACGGTCACCACGGTGGCGTCCACCGCGGAGGTGGCGAAGTTACCGGTCTGCGCGTCGAACTCGCGGCCCTGCTCGGCGTTGGGTGAGGTGGCGATCCGGGACAGCAGGTCCGGTTGTGGCACCGACGTGAGCATTGTGGAGTACGGCGAGATGACCTCGTTGGCGCTGTCCTTGACGAAGGACCGCCACAGGTAGCTCTTGCCCCAGACCATTCGGCCTGCGGGCACCACCCAGGACTGCTTGGCCTGGTAGCCGGAGTTGGTGCAGTTGGTCGCCGCACCGGCGTCGGTGCGGTCGCAGATCTCGAACTTGAACGACAGGGTGGCGCCGGGTGCGGCGTCGGTGTCCACGGCCCGGGCCCAGAGCAGCGGGGTGAGCGTCGGTGCCTGGTAGCCGTTTTCCGGGTAGAGCTCCTGCACGACCGGCGGCACGTCGAACACCTGGAGCACGATCCGACCGGGTGGCACCTGGTGGTCGGTGAAGACCGCTCCACCGGTACGCACCATTGTGAAGTCGAGGAAGTAGTTGCCGGGCTCCAACCGCTTGACTGTCGCGTCGAGGGTGACCTTCGCGCCCCGGGCCAGCGTGGTGGGCAGGTTCGCCGCCCGCTGCTGGGTCACCGCGGCGCCGGTCTGCGCGTTGTAGACCCGGTAGGCGAGGTAGTAGTTGGCCGGCGTCCAGGCCTCGGCACCGAGGTTGGTGACTGTCACCTTCACCTTGCCGTCCTGGTTACGCAGGACGGGCGGCTCCGGGGTGGGCTTCGGGATCGCGTACCCGGCGTTGTACGGGCTGTGCGTGACGTAGAGCGCCGGGGGGTTCGCCGTGCCGGTACCGGCGAACTTCTTCCGGGCGGACGTGTCGGTAGTCGACGCACGCAGCGAGAGACCGTTGTTGGCCTGCTGGCCGTTGGCCCACCGCTGCACCAGGTTACGGCCGGCGACACCGAGGTCGAACATCTCACCGGCCGCCGGGCAGGCGGACTGGGACTGACCGAGGGCAACGTACCCGTGGGCGAACGAGCGGCTGACCAGCGAGCCACCCACCGACGGGCCCGGGTACGAGTAGCCGGCGCCGGCCGACCACGACCCGGTGACCGGGTGGACGGTGACCGCGCGCGCCTTGCAGGAGCCCGCGTCGAAGTTGACAGCGGAGAGCGCCGCGCCGTAGACGGTGTGGTTCTGGAGTCGGCTCATGAGGTTGCCGAACTTGAGGTAGGCCGCGGCGTTGAACTCGCCGCCGCAGCTGCCGCCGGGGCACGCCGACGAGGGGAAGCGCCCGACGAGCAGCTCGCCGCTACCGGAGGTGGAGCTGCCGCCGTGCACGGACATGCTGCTGTCGGCGTTGACCGCGTCGACCGGTGGGCCGACGGTCGGGTCGACCTCGACCGGGTACCGCCGGGCCGGGTCGGCCAACCAGGCCCGGTCGGGAGTGACCTTCAGCGCCGTCTGCCCACCCGTGGTGACCAGCTCGTAGGCGACCTTGGTGGAGGTGGCGGGACCGGCCTTGCCGGAGCCGGCGTCCACCATGTAACCCGGCGGGATCACCCCGCGCTGACGACCGGCCCGGTCACTGAGGATGATCTGGCCGTCGACCAGCTTCGCGGTGAGGTTACGCAGGCTCAGCGGGAACACGTACGAGGTGGGCGCCTTGGCCGAGTGCAGGACCAGCGTTTCCTTCAGGCCACCGGCTCGGGGCTCCAGGCGCAGGTCGACGTCGGGGCGTACGCCGGGGTAGGTGACGGCGTTGCCGTCCACCCGGCCTGGCGCGTTGGTCGCCTCGGCCAGACCGAAGCCGAACTCGGTGTCACCGTCGAAGCTCAGCCGGGCCACCTGGCTCGCGGCGCCGTTCCCGGCGAGGCGCAGCCCGACCGAGTCCGCGGTGGTCCCCCACCCGTCGGCGGCGGGCACCAGGGTGTGGTCGATGGGCGCCCAGGTGCCGTCCGGCTTGCGGTAGTTGATGGGGGCGGAGGAGAACTCGGTGGTCTGGGTGCCGTCGGCGTTGTCGAAGACGCGCTGATCGACACCGCGCTCGGCAGGTCGTTCCCGACTGGTGCGCTTGTCGAAGCCCTTGGTGTCGTCGACGGGTGCGGTGGCCACCGACGCCTTGTTGCGTCCGGGGGCAGGCTTGTCGGCGAGCTTGTGCGGTGGGTACTGCCCGCGTAGCGACTTCGGGAGGTCACGGTTGGGTCGTCCGGACGTGACGTGCGCCTTGCCCGCCGCCGAGCCCCATGCCTGCTTCGGCTTCGCGCCGCCACCCCGCCCGGTGGAGGCGACACCGTCGCGGTCCCGGGCGCCGCCCGTCGGCAGCGCGGTCACCCCGCTGCCGCCCAGGTTGAGCATCAGCACGCCGGCCAGGGCCGCCGCCAGGACGGACCGGGTGGTGCCGGAGCCGAACACCGAGCGTTGCCGGAGTAGCCGACCACGCAGATCGGTCAGCCGACCACGCGGGTCGGGCAGACGCCGAATGCTGAAGGACATGGTTGGTCACCCCTGGATCGAGGACGGGCTGAGGAGGAGACAGGCATGCGTGGGCCGCGAGACCTGCGAAGGCCCCACGAAGCCGGGTGTGGGACCGCCGTTACCCCTTCACGGGCACGGCGGTACGGCGTCGACCTATCGGTCGACGAAGATCTCAGGAGATACGAGGAGGCAGCTCGGGTGGACGGAATTCACGCCCGAACGGGTCGCCCAACAACACAAATATCGCCTCGGCACGGCAAAATGCCGCCAGGTCAGCGGTCACAGCTTCACACCCCCGTGTGCTGCTACTCATCGATATGCCGCTGTAGGTTGCAGCACCGCCAATCGGCTGTCAAGCCGCGTCAGCCATGGACGTGCGGATCAGCGCTGCGACCTGGGACGATTACTTTCCGTCAAGACACAGGGCGTTTGATGGCTTAGGTCCGTTTGCTGCTCGCTCCGAACTACCCCAGCTGTCCATCGTGGACGCCACCGGATTCCCACGAACCGGGCCGAACCTCCGCCCGTCGACCGCCCTCGGGCAGGCAATCCACGGCGGAGCATGACGACCGAATCCATGGCGAATTAATGCACGCGACGAACACTGTCCGCAGTTTGTGGACCAGCCCGGAACCGCGATCATTTAGATTCATGGCGACCAATTTGTGCGTCCTTCATGGCGGTTACGCGAACGGGACGATCCACATCGGCTTGCCTACTGCTCTACTCTGAAGGAGCCGCGGCGCCACTTCGGCAAGTCGAGGCCTTAGCGCCTGCACCCCGGGCGGATAGAAGCAACCGCATGATCTGGACGAAGTTCAGAAGCGACCGCACCCCTCACCGACTCCGCGCCGTGTCCGACCTGCACTTTCCGGCCAGCGGGCGTGAGCACCTACGAAATCGGTACCCCCACCTCAGCGACGGCGACATCGTTCTCGTCGAAACCGCGACCCGGCAGTGGTTCCGGATCATCGCCCGCCAGCCCAACGCGAAGCTGTCCATGCCCTCGGTGGTCGTGGACGATCTGTGGCAGGAACTGACCCTGCATGCACGGGACTACGCCACGTTCTGCGACACCGCGTTCGGGCGCCCCCCGCACCCCAAGCCAAGGTCCGCGACAGGCGGCGACACGACCGACGACAATCGACGGTCCCTGCTGCTCACCACGCTGAGCCACGGCCGCCGGGACGAGGGTTGCGGTCCGAACGGCCTTCCGCTGCTGTTCCGGGTGGACCAGGAACTGCACATCCCCGATGGCAACCGCTACCTGGCCGACTGCGGAGGCCGAGGCGAATGCTTCCCGGTTTCCGGCCGGGTCTGCCTGCAACACCTCGCAGGGCCGGGCAAGCGGCCCAAACCACCCGGCATTCGCGGCGATCTGCCCTTCAACGACGGCCGTCACGGCTACGCCGGCGGTGCAGGCGGCGGTGGTGCCGGTGGCGGCGAGTTCAGCGGCGGGGTCGATGGCGGAGGCGGCGACGGCGGTGGGGGCGGCAACTGAGGCCCGGCCCGGCCACCTGTCCCGCACCTGAGGCGCTGACCCTAGCGGAGCCGGGTCAGCGCGGTCACCGACCGGTCCGTGCCGTCGTAGCTGCGCGCGGCGTCGAAGTCGCCCGTCGGGCGCTGCCCACCGGCGACGGCACGAGCCAACCGAAGGTCCGCGTTGCGGAACCGAAGGGCCAGGCTCAGGTGCGGCACCCAGGCGTCGGGCGCATGCCACGGGCGGTGTCCGTCGGCCTCGGCGAGAACGTCCCAGACGGCTGCGTGCAGCGCGGTGAGCGCCGGAGTGGGTCGGACGAGCCACACCAGTGGGGCGCTGCCGTCGAGGACGACGACCCGGTCGAGCGTCACCGGCACCGGCAGCGCAGCGTCGAACAGCTCGGCCAGGTGGTGCTCGACCCCCGGCGGGAACTCGTCGACGGCGGCGAGGGTGAGGTGCGGCCGGTTGGTCGGGTGGATGTTGCGGGCCAGGCTGGGCAAACCGGCGGCGGCCAGACGGCCCCAGACCGCCCGGACCGCGACCTCCAAGCCGGGCGAGCAGACCAGTTCTACCGTACGCACGCAGACACGTTAGCCCGGCAGTCCATGTCACCCTCACGGATCGCGACCGAGCCATACCTTCAGGCCGGGGTTCGGTCGGCGCAATGCCCTTGGCCGAGGGCCTGTCGCTGGAGTTGGGTCAGTGTTGGGCTCGGGCGAAGGCGACGAAGCCCCGCCACGCCTCCGGCTGGAAGGTCAACGTCCCGCGGTCACGATCCTTCGTGTCACGAACCAGGACGACGCCCGGCAGGTTGTCGGCGACCTCCACACACGACCCACCGTTGTTGCCGCTCTTGGTGCTCTTGCGCCACTGCGCGCCGGTCACGTCCATGATGATGCCGCTTCCCTGAGCAGGTCTAGGGACTGTCCGCGAGAGAGAGCTTCGCCGCGAATGCGTTCCCATCGTCGGTCAAGGGTAACAATTTCTGTCTGCTGCTCAGTTATTTGTGCCTGCGCCTGACCGTCGATGTGTGCCACGCGCCCACCGCCCTCCAGCTCGGCGACGATGAACGGCCCGCCCAAGCCCGAGTACATCCCCACTGTCGCTGGCACCACGTAGACATGCACCGACGGAAGTTGCGCGGGAACTGTTCGTCCTCCGCGAAGGTCTGCGTTGGCTGCCAACGGCCGGGCCGGGTCACCCTCCGGCTCCGGGTGCCCGGAAGGCGGCGACGCCCCGGTGAGGCGTCGCCGCGTGCCCCACCTTGCGACCCGTCCCACTTGGCGGTGCCAATCGTGCGGGATCGCCTGGCCGTGTTCCGCGGCGAAGTTGCGCCTCCTCGCCGACTACCGCGACGACCGCTCGGCCCTGCTGGACCATCTGGCGGCCCTACGGGACGAGGCCGCTGTCCAGCTCGGCGACGAGCCGGCGGTCAACCTCGGCGACCGGTTCGTCACCTGGGCACAATTCCGATAGCCACCCGGCACGACGGTCAGAGCCAGCCGTTGTCCCGGGCGGTGCGCACCGCCTCGGCCCGGTCGGCGGCGCCGAGCTTCTGCACGGCGGCGGAGAGGTGGTTGCGGACGGTTCCGGTGGACAGGTGAACCCGACGGGCGATCACCGCGACCGGGGCACCAACCTCCACCAGCCGTAGCGTCTCCAACTCCCGAGGGGTCAGCGGGCACGGGGGCAGGGTCAACGCGTCGGCGGCAAGCGTTGGGTCGACGTAACGACCTCCGGCGTGCACCCGGCGGATCACGTCGGCGAGCGCCCCACCCGGCGAGCCCTTGGGCAGGAACCCCCGGGCGCCGGCGGTCAACGCCTGGCGCAGGTGCCCGGGACGACCGTGCCCGGTCAGCACGACCACCGCGCAGTCGGGTCGGACCCGGGTCAGCTCGGCGGCTACCGCGATGCCGTCCAGGCCGGGCATCTCCAGGTCCACCACTGCCACGTCCGGGCGGTGCGCCAGTGCCGCGGTGACTGCTGTCTTCCCATCGGCGGCATGTGCCACCACCTCGATGTCCGGTTCCAGGCCGAGGAGCGCGGCGACGGCGACCCGGATCAGGTCCTCGTCGTCGGCGAGCAGAACGCGGATCACGACGGCGCCGGCACTGTGGCTTCGAGGGTGAAGATCGCGTCCTCCCGGTGTACCCGCAACTCGCCCCCGGCGGCGGCGAGCCTGTCGGCCAGCCCGCGCAGGCCGTGGCTGTGTGCGTCCGGGCCACTGTCGTCGGCGCCGTCGTTGGCCACCGTCATCCTGGCCACGTCATCCTTCCGATCGATGCGGATCCGGCACCAGTCGGCCCGGCTGTGCCGCAACACGTTGGTGCTCGCCTCGCGCAGCACGGCCGCCAGCTCGACGGCGGCGGGCTGCGGCAGGTCCGCAGGCAGCGGCAGGACCGTGCAGCGCACACCGCAGGAGCGCAGCACACCCACCACCGCGGCGAGCTGTTCGTCGAGGTCGACGGCCCGATAGCCGTGCACGGTCTCCCGTACCTCGCTCAGCGCGGAGGCGGCCAACCGTTGCACCTCGGCGGCTTCGCGCCCGGCCCGTTCCGGGTCGACCGGGGCGAGTCGGGCGGCGAGTTCGGCCTTCAACGCGATCACCGTGAGGCTGTGCCCCAGCACGTCGTGCACGTCGCGGGCGAAGCGCAGCCGCTCCTCGACGGCGGCCAGCCGCGCCAGGGCGGCCTGGCCCTGCCGCGCCTCCACGAGCAGGTCCCAGAACCAGACCTGGAACCCGTTGACGGCGGCCACGGCCACGCCGATCCCACCTGTCACGGCGAGGTGGCGCGGAACGGAACCGCCGGTCCACCAGGCCACCGCGACCGCCACCGCCAGGACGCCGACCGCGACCGCCAGCGCGGCTCGCCAGCGCACCAGCAGCGGCGTCATGCCGATCAACGCCGCACCGAGCCAGGCCCAGGTCGGCCACCTGCCGGCCGCCACCGGGCCCACCAGCGGCACGGTCAGCACCGCCACCCCGACCAGGCTCAGCTCGGCCCGACGCCGCCAGCGCGGGTCGAGCCACGGCGTCACGGCCGCGTACAGGACGACCGTCTGGGCGATCACGAAGGCGAGGATGCCGACCGCGCCGAGCGTCACCCGGCTCGGGTCGTGCTCGCGGGTCAGGCCGACCGCCGGCAGCAGGACACTCGCCCAGACGCCGGTGGCCAGTGACACCAGCGTCGCCTGCCGGGCGCGGTGCAACCGGCGGTCCGCCCGGGGAGTCACCGCCTCGCTCGCCACGCCCCGATCCTAGGGCCGTCCCGCGCACGCTCCACCCCTGCGAACTGTCACGGTCGGACCGTGCGGTCCGCACGGTTTTCCGGTGACAGGCGGGTCTGCCCGCCACGCCGGGCACACCGGCAGGGTCAAAGCATGGAAAAGACACGGATGTACGCGGACACCAGCATCGTCGTACCGTCAGCCGGGTCGTTGCCCGGCGACCAGCCGGCACCCACGGACGCGGTGTCGGTCGGCGGCACACGGCGTCTGCTGTGGCATCTCGCCGAGATGGCGCTGGCGATGGTCGCCGGGATGCTGCTGCTCGGGCCCCTGTGGGGCACGGCGGGCGTCGCACTGGGGCTCACCGGGACGTTGGGCCGCCCGGATGTCGCGGCACTGGTGATGGCGACGAACATGACCGTCGGGATGACAGTGTGGATGCGCTACCGGGCGCACCACTGGCGTGGGGTCGTCGAGATGGCGGCCGCGATGTACGTGCCGTTCCTGCTGCTGCTCGTCCCGTGGTGGGCCGGCCTGCTGGACGCCGACGCCCTGATGCTCGGCGGCCATCTGCTGATGGTGCCGGCCATGGTGCTGGTGGCGGTGCGCCATCGGCACGAGACGCCGGTGCCGGTGCGCCGGCATCCGGCCGTGGTGGCGCTCGCCCGCCGCTGGCCGACCGGGCTGGCGGTGCTGTTGACCGTGGAGCTGTGGGTCGATCCGACTGTGCTCAACCCGTGGACGATGCTGGTGCTGCCCGGCGGATACCTGCTGATCGGCGTGGTTCGCCGGACCCTGCGCGGGCCGGGGGTGCTCGCGACCCAGCTGGTCGGCCTGGTCGTCTGGGTCGCCGTGACGCTTGTCGCCGTGGCGGTCGGGGGGCAGACGGCCGCGTGGCTGGTGGCGCTCGGGTGGCTGGTGCACGCCGGCTGGGACCTGGTCCACCACCGCACCGGCCGCGTGGTGCCACATGGGTACGCCGAATTCTGCGGAGTGCTCGACGCGATACTCGGGGGCATCATGATCGTGGCGATCCTGACCGGCCCCCTCTGACCACGCCGGTCCGCCCGACCCGCGCAAGCCGTCTCGACCTCGCCGATCTTGCACTTTCTGCTGGGACTTGTGCCGCAAATGGCGACAAAAAGGCGACAGGAAGTGCAAGATCGTCGGGGGCAACCCGCTTCCTCCGCGACGTCCGAGGCAGCGGTTTCCCCGAACCCGCCCGGATCTCGCGCATGCCTGGCACGGCGCTTGTCGCGCTCTTGTGGCGGTCGCCGCAACGGCCCGGACGGCGTGATGAAAGGCTTGGCACATGAGTTCCGCACCTGCACAGCACGACGCACCGATCGACGCCACCCCCGACGGCACCGACGAGGTGAGCGCCTTCACCGAGCTCGGGCTCCGCGCCGAGCTGCTGGGCGCCCTCGCCGCCCTCGGGTACGAGGAGCCGACCCCCATCCAGCGGGAGGCTATCCCACCGCTGCTGGAGGGTCGGGACCTGCTGGGTCAGGCGGCCACCGGCACCGGCAAGACGGCTGCGTTCGCGCTGCCACTGCTGAACCTCATGGCGGCACACCGCCAGGGCGGCGACCCGGTGGCCCTGGTGCTGGTGCCGACCCGGGAGCTGGCGGTGCAGGTCTCCGAGGCGTTCCACCGCTACGGCAAGGACCTGGGTGCGCGGGTGCTGCCGATCTACGGTGGGCAGCCGATCGGGCGGCAGCTGCGGGCACTGGACAGCGGTGTCGACGTGGTGGTGGCCACCCCGGGGCGGGCCCTCGATCACATCGCCCGGGGCACCCTGCGCCTCGGTGGGCTGACCACGGTGGTGCTCGACGAGGCCGACGAGATGCTCGACATGGGCTTCGCCGAGGACATCGAGGCGATCCTGGAGCACGCTCCGGCGCAGCGTCAGACTGTGCTCTTCTCGGCCACCATGCCGTCGCGCATCGACGGGATGGCCCGCCAGCACCTGCGGGAACCGGTGCGGATCGAGATCGGCCGCGAGCAGACGGTCGCGGGTGAGGCGCCCCGGGTGCGGCAGAGCGCGTACATCGTGACCCGGGCGCACAAGCCGGCCGCGCTGGGTCGGGTGTTGGACGTGGAGTCCCCGACCGCGGCGATCGTGTTCTGCCGCAGCCGGGAAGAGGTCGACCGGTTGACCGAGACCATGAACGGTCGGGGCTACCGCTCCGAGGCGCTGCACGGCGGCATGAGCCAGGAGCAGCGCGACCGGGTCATGGGCCGGCTGCGGGCGGGCACCGCCGACCTGCTGGTGGCCACCGACGTGGCGGCCCGCGGGCTGGACGTCGAGCAGCTGACGCACGTCGTCAACTACGACGTGCCGTCCGCCCCCGAGTCGTACGTGCACCGGATCGGTCGGGTGGGTCGGGCTGGCCGCGAGGGTGTGGCGATCACCCTCGCCGAGCCGCGTGAGCACCGGATGCTCAAGACCATCGAGCGGGTGACCGGCCAGCGGATCACCATCGACAAGATCCCCACCGTGGCCGACATGCGGACCCGGCGGCTGGAGCTGACCCAGGCGGCCCTGCGCGAGAGCCTGCTGGAGGACGACCTCGACCCGTTCCGGGTGATCGTGGAGACCCTGACCGACGAGTTCGACCTGATGGAGGTCGCCCTCGCCGCCGTGAAGCTGGCCCACGAGGTGACGTCGCCGGGCTCCGACGACGAGGAGGAGATCCCGCAGGTTCCGGTCCGTGGGCCGCGCGAGGGTCGGCCGGAGACCGGCGGCCGTGGCGGCGACCGGCGGGGCGGGGGCCGGCCGCGCTCCGGCGGCGGCAACACCGTCCAGGTCTTCGTCGGCCTGGGTCGACGCGCCGGGGTACGCCCGCAGGATCTGGTCGGCGCGATCACCGGGGAGACCGGCATCCGCGGCCGGGACATCGGCTCGATCGAGATCGCCGACCGGTTCTCCCTGGTCGAGGTGCCGCAGGGGGTGGCCGACGAGGTCATCTCCGGGCTGCGGCAGAGCACGATCAAGGGCCGCAAGGCCACCGTCCGCCGGGACCGCGGCGGCGACGAGCGCTGAGCACGCCGTCGGCGACCGCCGGAGTACGGCGGTCGCCGACGCGGATCAGAGGGCGTACGGGCCGAAACGACCCCAGGCCACCACGGCGGCGAGGACGAGCAGCACCGCGCAGGTGATCGCGCCCTGGATCTCGGTGCGACGCCCCTGCTGGGTGGTCTGCTGCTTGCGGTCACGCAGGTGCACCAGGATGCCGCCGATCATGACGATGACCAGCCCGACGGCGGCGAGCGGGGTGAGCACTGTGCCGATGCCGGTGAGGGCGGGCAGAACGAGCCCGGCGGCGGCCAGCAACTCGACAGCGCCCAGCGACTTGACCTGTGACGGCGGAACCGGGTCCACCCACCGCATCACGTCGCGCAGCTTCTCCTTGGGCTGGCTCAGCTTGGCCAGCCCGACGCCGGCGAAGATGGCGGCGAGCAGGATCTGAATGATCCAGAGCACCACGTTCACGGGGGTTCCTCCAGGGGCCCGCCTCGCGGCGGAGAGGTGGTTGACGGTGCAGACGAGACAGTAGACCTCCCCCCACGTACCGAAAGGGCCCCCGCCGTCGCAAGACGGCGGGGGCCCGGACGGTCGGAGCGTCAGACCGCGAAGAGCGCCGGACCGTCCAGCGTCTTCACGTCGGCCGGGCGCAGCGCCAGGGCGAGCACGTCGGCCACGTCGGCCAGGGTGTGCACTGTCAACGCCTCGCGCACCTCGGCCGGCAGGTCGTCCAGGTCGGGCTCGTTGCGGGCCGGGATGATGACCTCGGTGAGGCCGGCCCGGTGCGCGGCGAGCAGCTTCTGCTTCACCCCACCGATCGGCAGCACCCGACCGGAGAGCGTCACCTCACCGGTCATCCCGAACTCGGGGCGGACCGGGCGACCGGTGACCAGCGACGCCAGGGCCGTGACCATGGTGATGCCGGCGCTCGGACCGTCCTTGGGCACCGCGCCCGCCGGGAAGTGGACGTGGATCCGGCGTCCCGCCAGGGCGTTCGGGTCGATGCCGAACCGCCGCCCGTTGGAGCGCAGGTAGGAGAGCGCGATCTGCGCCGACTCCTTCATCACGTCACCGAGCTGGCCGGTCAGGGTCAGCCCCGGCTCGCCCTCCATGCTGGTCGCCTCGATGAAGAGCACGTCCCCACCGGCGCCCGTGACGGCCAGACCGGTGGCCACGCCGGGCACGGCGGTGCGCTCGGCCGATTCCGGGGTGAACTTCGGCCGACCCAGGTAGCCGGCGAGGTTGTCGGTGCCCACGCGTGCCGGCGTCGGGTCCGTCGCCAGCGTCACCGCCACCTTGCGCAGGATCTTGGCCAGGGCCCGCTCGAGCTGCCGGACGCCGGCCTCGCGGGTGTACTCCCCCGCGATCAGCGCGAGAGCCTCGTCGGCGACGCTGACCTCGTCGACGGTCAGCCCGGCCCGCTCCCGCTGCCGGGGCAGCAGGTGGTCGCGGGCGATGGCGACCTTCTCGTCCTCGGTGTACCCGTCCAGGGTGACCAGCTCCATCCGGTCCAGCAGGGGGCCGGGGATGGACTCCACCACGTTGGCGGTGGCCAGGAAGAGCACGTCGGACAGGTCGAGGTCGACCTCCAGGTAGTGGTCCCGGAAGGTGTGGTTCTGGGCCGGGTCGAGCACCTCCAGCAGGGCGGCGGCCGGGTCACCGGCATAGCCGGCGGCCAGCTTGTCCACCTCGTCGAGGAGCACGACCGGGTTCATCGAACCGGCCTCGCGCAACGCGCGGACGATCCGACCGGGCAGCGCCCCCACGTAGGTGCGCCGGTGCCCGCGGATCTCCGCCTCGTCGCGGACGCCGCCGAGCGAGACCCGGACGAAGTTACGCCCGAGCGCCCGCGCCACGGACTCGCCGAGGCTGGTCTTGCCCACCCCGGGAGGACCGGCGAGGGCGAGCACCGCGCCGGAGCCGCGACCGCCGACCACACCGAGGTTGCGCTCGGCACGCCGGTTGCGCACCGCCAGGTACTCCAGGATGCGGTCCTTCACGTCGGCCAGGCCGGCGTGGTCGGCGTCGAGCACCGCCCGGGCCGCGGCCAGGTCGGTGTTGTCCTCGGTACGCGTGCCCCACGGCATCTCGAGCACGGTGTCCAACCAGGTACGGATCCAGCCCGCCTCCGGGGAGGCGTCGCTGGCCCGCTCCAGCTTGCCGACCTCGCGCATGGCCGCCTCGCGCACCTTGTCCGGCAGCTCGGCGGACTCGACCCGGGACCGGTAGTCGGCGGAGCCGTCCGGCTCGTCCTCGCCCAGCTCCTTGCGGATCGCGGCCAGCTGCTGGCGCAGCAGGAACTCGCGCTGGGACTTCTCCAGCCCCTCGCGGACGTCACTGTTGATCTGCTCGGTGACCTCCTGCTCGGCCAGGTAGTCCTTCACCCAGCCGACCAGCAGCTCCAGCCGGGCGGTGACGTCCGGCGCGGCGAGCAGCTCGTTCTTCTGCTCCAGCGTCAGCCAGGGCGCGTAACCGGCCGAGTCGGCCAGCTCGGAGAGGTCGGTCATCCGCTCCACAGCGTCGATGACCTGCCAGGCGCCCCGCTGCTGGAGCACGGAGGTCACCAGGGCGCGGTACTCGCGGGCGAGTTCCCGGGCCCGACCGGCGTAGGCGGGCTCGTCGAGTTCGGTCGCCTCGACCCAGAGGGCGGCGCCGGGGCCGGGCACGCCGGAGCCGATCCGGGCCCGGGAGAGGCCACGGATGACGGCGGCGGGCTCACCCTCGGGCAGCCGGCCGACCTTCTCGATGGTGGCGACCACGCCGACCGGTCCGTACTCGCCGTCGATGCGCGGCACGGCCAGCAGCTTGCGGTCGCCGGTCGCTCGCGCCGCGTCGATCGCGGCCTGGGTTGTCGGGTCGAGGGTCACCGGGATGACCATGCCGGGCAGTAGTACGGCGTCGGTCAGGGGAAGTACCGGAAGAGTTGCCATCGAACACCTGCCATCGCGTTGAGTTGAGCGTGTCTGGCTCAAGTAACAAAGCGTTCCCCTTGTTCCGCTCTGTGACCCAGACCACTCTCCCGGTCGGTCCGTCGGGTCGCCCGGTACCGGCGGGCGACCCGACGAGACACGTCAGGTGAGCTTGCTCTTCACCGTGTTCACCACCGAGCCGGCCACCCCGGGGTTGGTGCCGTACAACCGAGGATCACCCGGAGGCAGCACCGGTTCCGGTGCGTTCGCGCGCGGGTTGTCGTCGTACCGGAACTCGCCCTTGCCGTCCGGCGAGGGTCCGGACGCCCAGCGCCCCTGGGCGGCGTCGGTGCCCGAGGAGAAACCCAGGTAGGTGTAGCTGTACTCCGCGGTGAGCTCACCCGAGTCCGGGAACGCCTCCGGCACCGGCATCTCCTCCAGCCCGTCCTCCTTGAGCTGCTCGATCGCCGCCAGCCACATGTTCTGGTGCATCGTGTCGCGGGCCAGCAGGAAGCGCAGCATCTGCTTGACGCCCGGGTCGTCGGTCATGTGGAACAACCGGGCGACCTGGAGCCGACCCTGCGCCTCGGCGGTGACGTTGAGCTGGAAATCCGCCAACAGGTTGCCGCTGGCGGTGATGAACGCGCCATTCCAGGGCACCCCGTTGGAGTCGGTGGGCAGGGCCCCACCACCGCCGTGGATGAAGTGCGCCGGGTTCTCGCCGGCGTAGGTCGCGGCGCCTCCGGGGTCCTCCGCGATCCCCTCGGTCAGCGACAGCGGCGCGTTGTCCAACAGCCGGGTGATCATCGTGACGATCATCTCGACGTGGCCCATCTCCTCCGTGCCGACGTCGAGCAGCAGGTCCTTGTACTTGCCGGGCAGCCGGCAGTTCCAACCCTGGAAGAGATACTGGTTGGCGACTGTCATCTCGCCCCACTTGCCGCCCAACACCTCCTGCAGACGGCGGGCGAACGCCGCGTCGGGGCCGTCCGGCTTGGCTTCGAACTGCAGATCCTTGACGTGGCTGAACATCCAACCTCCTCGGTACCGGAAACAGGTAGCGAGGCGATTCCCGCCCGGCTGACCCGGGCGGGCCAACCGGTGTCCCGCCCGGGTCAGCGCACCGGGACGGGAGCCATCGGCAGCAGCACCTCCAGCGCCACTCCACGGGGCCGTAGCCGGTGCGCCCGCACCGCTCCCCCGTCCGCCGCGACGAGCTGTCGCGCGATCCACAGGCCCAGACCGGACATCCCGACGGCCGGCGCCGGACGTCGCAGCGCGACCAGCAGGGCCTCGTCGACCCGACCCTCGTCGGTCACCAGGATGCTCAGGCTGGGGCCGCGCACTGTGGCGTACAGCCCGACCTGTCCGTCCGGCGGCCCGTGCCGCAACGCGTTCTGCACCAGGTTGACCAGTACCTGTCGGGTTCGTCCAGCCGGCACCGGACAGGAGGCCGCCCCCCGGGTGGCCCGCGCCCGCCGACGGCCGACCGGCACCAACGCGGCGGCCTCCCGCAGGATGCCCGACAGCGCCACGGCCGGCTCCGGTTGCGGAGCCGGCATCAGTACGCCGGTGCCGGCGGTCGCGTCGCGCAGCAGGTTCTGGAGGTGGGCGGCCTGGTCGCGGGCCAGTTCACTGAGCGCCCGCCGGTCGTCCCCGGTCAGCTCGCGGCGCTCGTCGGCCAGCGCGCGGGTCAGCGAGGTCAGGGTGCTGATCGGCGTCCGGAACTCGTGGCACAACACCCGCAGCAGCAACTCCGAATCGGCCGCCGGCGGTCGCCTCTCGCCCGGTGTCGGCTCAATGGGACGCAACCCTCGCAGCAGGTCCCGCAAACCGTGCCGTACGCGCATCCACCCGACTCCTCTCGTTCGGTGCGAACCCGCATGATCGGTACCCGCTGGGGAACGGCGCAGACATGCCGGGAGCCTCCACCTTGCGACTCGTCGTCGTGGACGATCACCCCCTTTTCGTCCGCGGCCTCGAGTTGCTGCTCCCGATCACCACCAACGGTCGCGCCGAGGTGGTCGCCTCGACCGGCGACGCCGCCGCGGCGGCGGCCCTGGTCAGCAACTGCCGCCCCGACCTGGCCCTGGTCGACCTGCACATGCCGCCACCCGGCGGCATCCGGGCGGTGGCCGCGATCCGGCGGACCACCCCACGGGTACGGGTGGTCGCGATGTCCGGTTCCGCCGACCCCGGGCCAGCGGTTGAGGCGCTGCGAGCCGGCGCGGAGGGGTTCCTGCCCAAGACCAGCGAACCGGAGGAACTGCTGCCCCCGCTGCTGGCCATCCTCGACGGCTGGGCGGTGCTGCCGGCCGAACTGCTGCGCGCCATGCTGCGGCCCACGCGCTCCGCGCCCGTCGACCTGGACGGCGAGGAACAGCGGCTGCTGCGGGCGATCGCCGCCGGCCGCAGCACCGTCGACATCGCCGAAGAACTGCACGTCTCCGAACGGACGGTGAAACGGATGACCGCCGCGTTGCTGCGCAAGTTGCGGGTCTCGAACCGTGCCGAGGCCGCTGCCATCGCCGGTCACAGCGGCATCCTCGGAGAATGAAGCCTCGCCACCGACCGATTCACGGTTTTGCCCGGTAACGGAATCGCGACGCGCCGAATGAATAGAAGGCATATTGTTGCGGATTACCGGGGTGATAGGTCAGACTTTGGACACATCCCGCCGCACACAGGGAGTAATCGGCAATGGCGAGAAAAGTAATCACGGTCCTGACCGACGACCTCGACGGTGGGAAGGCCGACCGGACGGTTGAGTTCAGTCTCGACGGCGTGGCCTACACGATCGATGTCTCCGACGAGAATGCCGGCGTCCTGCGCAAGACGCTCGATCCGTACATCAATGCGGGTCGGCGGATCGGGCGCGGCCCGGTGGAGAGCACCCGTTCAGTCCGGCGGCCGGGGCGACCCGCCGGCGCGGGAATGGATCGGGAGCAGAACCGGGCCATCCGGGAATGGGCCGTCAAGAACGGCTACAAGATTTCCGAGCGCGGCCGGATCCCGGTTGAGGTCGTCGAGGCGTACAAGAGCCGCTGACACGACTCGACGGGGCCCCGCCGGAAACGGCGGGGCCCCGTCGTCTGTCCGGGCGCCCGTTGCGAGGCGGCGGCCGGCCACCCCGGGTTGTCGCCCCGAGTGGCCGGCCGCGGTGGTACGTCAGCTCAGTTGACGTCGATGCGCACCGAGTCGAAGGCGGGGGTCTGGTTGGCCCGCTCCATCATCGGCAGGCGGTGCGAGCCGTCACCGGCCCAGACGGAGCACTGGGCGGTACCGGCCTCCGGCAGACCCGGAATCTGAATCGTCACCTCGTCGGGCTGTGCGCCGCCGCGACCATCCTCGGTCGCGACGAAGAACGCGGGCACCTCCTGCGGCTCCGGCGGAGCGGTCAGGCTGTCCAGCATCCGGCAGGCGGTGTGGAAGTGACCGCGGACCAGGCCCTGGTCGTTGAGGAGCGAGCTCTCCACGTAGTAGCCACCCTGACCGGCGGCCAGGAAGCGGTCCCGGACCAGGTTGCGGGTGCTGACCCGCAGGGTGAAGGCCTGGTTCTGGCCGACCTGCTCGGGGAACTGGGTGATCAGCAGCGACGGGTTGTTGGCCGCGGCGCCGACCTCACCGAACTCGGTGCTCACGCAACGGTCGCCTCTCTGGAAGCCGTCGTGCGGCTGGAGCCGGCTCTCGTCGCAGTCGTTGGCGAGCACGCCGAGCCCTGCGCCGGGCTCGGTGCCACCGCCGTTGTTGCCGCCACCGTTGTTGCCACCGCCGTTGTTGCCGCCACCGGGAGTGGTGGGGGTGGTGGTGGGGGTGGTGCCGCCGCCGTTGTTGCCGCCCGTGCCGCCGGTGGGCTGCACCTGGCACTCGGCGAGTTGCGCGAGGCCCTGCGGCCGGGGTCCGGCCCGGTCGATGGCGGTCGTGATCCGGTCCAGCACGGCGCGACGCTTGCCGGCCAACGGCTGGAGGATCGCGCTGCGGATGAACGCCTCGCCCTTGTTGCCCTCGGCGGCGAGTCGGCGGTCCGCCTCGGCGATCTGGGTCTGCAACTGGGCGAGGTTGCGGTCCACCTCGGCCCGCGCCCGGTTCGGCACCTGCGGCAGTTTGGCCGCCACGTCCGGACAGGCGATGGCCGTGCCGGTGCCGACAGTGCCGTCCTTGCCGTCCTCGCACTCGGGGACCGACTGCTGTCCGTCGCCCCAGTGATTACGCACCCACCGACCGTTCTGCCAGGTCCGGCTGGTCGAGCCGCCGCCAGTCGGCGCGGTCGCGCCAGGGCTCGGCTCCACGCACTGCCCGGAAGCCGGACGGGGCTTATTTGTCCGCCGGTCCTGGGCCGACGAAATCTGAGTCACGGCGACAACTCCGCCGAAGACCGCGAGCGTGCCGACAACTGCCAGCAGACGCTTGCTCCGCGCGTTGCCGGAAGGCCGGCGCGCCCGAGTGGACCTGCGCATCGAATTGCTCTCCTTCTCGATCCGGTAGTGGATTTCTGCCCTCGGCGGACCGACGGATGTGAGTTGGCACGCCGCGGTGGCGACCCACCGTGACCTACCCGGTAATGCGTCGATGGCCGACGATGCCCTTTCCGCACCGTCTCCCGCGCCCGGTGGACGCGGATGGGGAGATCCTGTTCATTCGCGCAGGAGTACGGGGCTGCGGCTGGGAAGGTTCAACAGACGCACAGGAAATTGCCGCGACCCGACACGGAGCCGGTGCGAAGCAGGGATCAGCAGGTGAAACGGGCGCTGGTCAGTCGGCGCAGAGGTGGTCGAAGGCGAAGCCGCCGACCAGTTCGTGGCGGCGCCGGCTCAGCGCGGCGATCTGCGCGGTCCACTCGGCGCGCGACGGCAGGTCGGCGACGGAGTTGTCCCGCAGTCGTTCCCCCACGGCGACGGCGGCGAGATCCTCGGCCAGGCGGGCCGCGTCGATGCCGCAGGAGAATCGGTGTTCGGTCACCGAGACCTGCTCGATGAGGCACGCGTCGGGGCGTACCTGCACCCAACTCCACCCCTGCGCCGGCCCGTCCACCCAGCGGACGTGCAGCCCTCGCACGATCGGGTCGGCCACCTGCCCGGCCACGTACGCCTCGACCGCCGCCGCGCGGGTCAGCGCGCCGAGGTCGTTGACAGGCCCGGTGCGCCCGTCCGGCAGCCGGCCCAGGATGTCCCGGAAGCCCACCGGTGCCGGTTCGGTCCCGGCGGCGGTGGACCCGCCCGCCGCGTAGGCGCGCGCGTCGATCACGTATTCGACCAGCCTGCGGCCGTGCTCTGCGGCGCTCAGCGTCGGCGAACCGATCCGCAGCACGGGCAGGTCGACGGCCACGCTCACCGCGTCCTTGAGCCGCTCCAACCGCTGCTCGGCCGAGCCGGGAGACGGCACCGGGCCGATCTGCACGGCGACGACCGGACGGCCGGTGTCGGCGGCGTAGACCACGAAGTCGAAGCTGGCGCGGCTCGCCGAGGTCCACTGGCTGCCGGTGACACCGGGTGGGCGGCCCTGAACCAGGTCACTGAGCCGGCGCGCCGCCAGGACCCGGTGACCGGCGCGGCTGACCAGCGCGTCGCTCCCCGCCTCGGCGGGCATCGCCCGCAGCCAACCGCGGTCGTTGCTCCCGATGCTCGTCATCTGCCTGATCCATCCGCCGGTCGGTCGAGCCGGGACGAGTCTAGGTGGTCGATCATGGGCCACCGACTTCTCCTGTGACGCGGATCACAGCAGCGCCGACGTTCCAGGGATGGCCGCCCTGTGTATCCAGCGACCGCCGGTACCGGACCGGCCCGGAGGTGACCATGTCGCGACAGCAGTTCGGCTTCCTCGCCGGGTTCCTCGCCGTGGCGGTCTGGGCGCTCGCCGGCGTCGGCGTGGCCGCCCTGGCCGTGCTCGCCGGACTGCTCGGCTGGCTGGTCGTCCGAGTGCTCGACGGCGACCTCGCGGTGACCGGTCTCGGCGACCGCCGCGCCGACGCTCGGCGGCGTCGATGACCACCCGCCCGTCCGCGGGGACGAACCCCAGCACCGGCCTGACCGCCGGGACGACCGGCCCGGAGCGCCGCCCGGGCGACACGGCGGACGTCGCGCGGATCGCCGTGCAGGCGGCCAGCCTCGTGCCGGGCGTGTCCGTCGTCCGCCCGGCGGCGGTCCGCCTGGACGACCGGTCCGTCGCACTCGACCTGCACCTGATCACCTGGTACGGGCACAGCGTGCCGACGATCGCCGAAACCGTCCGGGCGGTGGTCACCGACCGGGTGGCCGCCCAGACCGGGCTCAATGTGGCGGTGGTGACCGTCACCGTGGACGACCTGCTCGTCCCCGGCGTCGACTCCTCCGGCACCGGCACCGCCACAGTGAAGGACGGCTGAAATGCGCACCGCCAACCGGGTCGCCTCGCTGCTGCTGGCCACCGTCCTCCTTCTCGGCGGCGCGGCGGCGGCCGTCCAGGCGTTGCTGCTCACAGTGCACCGACCGACGCCGCTCGACACCACCGCCTGGCTCGACGCGCTGAGCGGCACCCGCTGGCGCGACCCCACCGTCCGGGCCGCGGCCGGCGGGGCGCTCCTGCTGGGCCTGGCCATCCTCGTCGCCCAACTGCGCCGCTGGACACCGGTCCGCCTACGCGCCGACGAGCGCGACGGCTGGTACCTGCACCGGCGCTGTGTGGAACGGCGCCTCGCCGACGCCGCCAGCGCGGTGCCGGGCGTCCGGCGCGCCCGGGTCCGGGTCCGACGGCGCGGCGGCCAGTGGCGCCCCCGGGTACGCGCGACCGGCGACCCGGCGGCCCGGGCGGAGATCGAGTTCGCAGTGCACCAGGAGTTGCGCCACCTCACCGCGCCCCGCCCCGCCCGGATCGACGTCCGGCTGCTGCCTCGGCGACGGCCGGCGTGACAAACGCCGGGCATCGACTGCTGTGGACCATCATCGCGCTGCTGCTGGTGGCGGGCGGCGCGGCGGCGCTGACGGCCAGCCTCGGCACGTTGCCCGGAGCTGACCCGGCGGCGGTGCTGCTCAGCGCCGAGTTGGTCGACCGGTGGCGGCTGGCCGCGCCGTGGAGCACCCTGGCCGCGGCCGTCGCCGGAGCGCTGTTCGCGCTGGCCGGGCAACGCCTGCTGGCCCGGGAGCTGCGGGGCCCGGACGGCACGCTGCGCGGCACCCTGAGCCACCCCGGACGCCGGCCGGGCCGGACCCGGCTGGCCACCGACGTTCTCGCCGACGCGCTGGTACGCGACCTGACCGGCAACCCCGGGGTGCGCCGGGCCCGGGTGGTGCTCACCGGCGCGCCACCGCACCCCGACGTGTGGATCCGGGTGGACCTCACCGCCGACGCGCCGGCCGCCGGCGTACGCGAGCACGTTCGCGCCGCGGTCCGCCGGTTCGCGGCGACGACCGACTGCCAGCCCGCGCATCTCGACGTGACCGCCCGCATCGAGCCCGGCCACCCCTGAACCCCGACGCCGACCCGACGGGCATGATCGGTGTCGGGCGAACGGAGGTACGCGGGTGCGGGTGGTGTCGCTGGTGCCGTCCCTGACCGAGGCTGTGGCGCTGACCGTGCCGGGAGCGCTGGTCGGGGCCACCGACTGGTGCAGCCACCCGGCCGGGCTCGACGTGGCCCGGGTCGGCGGCAGCAAGTACCCCGATCTGGACCGGGTGCGCGCGCTGCGGCCGGACCTCGTGCTGTTGAACGTGGAGGAGAACCGCCGGGCCGACGCGGACGCGCTACGGGCGGCCGGCGTACCGGTGCGGGTCACCTACCCGCGGACCGTTCCCGGCGCGTTGACCGAGCTGGGCGATCTGCTGACCGAACTGGGCGCGCCGAGCGAGCCGGCCTGGTTGCGGGCCGCCCGGCAGGCGTGGGCGACGCCACCCCGGCTGACGACGACCCGCCGCGCGGTGGTGCCGGTCTGGCGTCGGCCGTGGGTGGTGCTCGGCGGCGACACGTTCGCCGGTGACGTGCTGCGCCGCCTCGGCGTACTGAACACCTACGACGAGCACCCCGAACGCTATCCCCGCCCGACCCTCAGCGAACTACGCGAGCGGGAGCCCGACCTGGTGGTGCTGCCCGACGAGCCGTACCGGTTCACCGCCGACGACGGGCCGGAGGCGTTCCCCGGCGTACCGTGCGCCCTGCTCTCCGGGCGGCACCTCACCTGGTACGGCCCGTCCCTGGCCGAGGCACCCGCGCTGCTCGCCGACCAGTTGGCCCGGCCGGTGCGGGTCGGCTGACCCCGGACGCCGTTCGGCAGCTCAGCCGTCGGTTCGGCGGCGGGCGGCCAGGGTGCTGGCGCCGATGGAGACCGCCAGGGTCAGCAGCACCACGGCCAGGGTCAACCAGACCGGCAGCTTGCCGACCGGGGTCTCGGCGAGGATCAGCTTCAGCCCGGCGAAGGCCAGGAGCAGCGCGAGCCCGTACCGCAGGTAGCCGAAGTGCCGCAGCAGGCCGGCGAGGCAGAAGTAGAGACTGCGCAGCCCCAGGACGGCGAACGCGGTGGCCGTCCAGACGAGGAAGGTGTTGGTGGTGATGGCGAGGATCGCCGCCACCGAGTCGATGGCGAAGACCACGTCGGTGGCCTCGATGGCGACGAGCGCCACCAGCAGCAACGTCGCCACCCGCCGGTCGGCCACCCGGGCGGTGAACCGGTCGCCGTGGTATCGGGCGTCGGTGGGCACCAGCCGCCGGAACAGCCGGACCACGACGTTGCGTTCCGGGTCGACGTCCGGCTTTCCGCGTACGGCCAGGCGCCAGCCGGTCCAGATCAGGAACGCGCCCAGCACGAACCCGGCCCAGGCGAGCCGGTCCAGCAGCTCGGCGCCGGCGAAGATGAACAACAGCCGGAAGACGAGCGCCCCCACGACACCCCAGAACAGCACCTTGTGCTGGTAGCCCGGCGGCACCTGGAAGTAGCCGAAGAGCAGCGCGAAGACGAACACGTTGTCCACCGAGAGCGCCTTCTCCAGCAGGTAGCCGGAGAAGTACGCGATGGCCGGGTCACCGCCGAGGCCCCACCAGACGACCAGCCCGAACAGCAGACCCGCGCCGATCCAGACGGCGCTCCACAGCAGCGCCTCGCGAAGCTCGATGACGTGGTTGTCCCGGTGCAGGAGCACGTCCACGGCGAGCAGCACCGTGATCACCGCACCGACCGCGGCCCACGCCCACAGCGGGACCGCGACCGTCGCCTCAGCCACCGACGCCCTCCGCATCGACCACTGTGCACCGCCCGTCACCAGGCCGGCCGGCCCTTTCCGAGCCTAGGTGAACGCCCCACCCGGAATCGGGCGGTCCACCAAAGTCGGGTCGGGCCCCACGACGACGATCCGACAGCCGCCAGTGGCGGCAGGTTGCGGGTCCGCCGCACATCGGTGAGGGGTGATCCGGCAGGATCGACGGTGACCGGACACATCACCCAACACGGCAGGAGATCCCCGCATGACCCAGGCAGCAGGCGCCCAGTCGGGCAAGCCCGAGGTTGGTCCGATCGAGGGTGCACCGCCGGCCGACCTCGTGATCGAGGACATCACCGTGGGCGACGGCCCGCAGGCCGAGCCGGGCCAGCTGGTCAGCGTGCACTACGTCGGCGTGTCGCACTCCACCGGCGGCGAGTTCGACTCGTCGTGGAACCGGGGCGAGGCGTTCGACTTCCCGCTCGGCGGCGGTCAGGTCATCGCCGGCTGGGACCAGGGCGTCGCCGGCATGCGCGTCGGCGGTCGCCGCCGCCTGACCATCCCGCCGCACCTGGGGTACGGCGACCGGGGTGCCGGCGGCGTCATC
This sequence comes from Micromonospora trifolii, assembly GCF_022229005.1. Classification (GTDB taxonomy): domain Bacteria; phylum Actinomycetota; class Actinomycetes; order Mycobacteriales; family Micromonosporaceae; genus Micromonospora; species Micromonospora trifolii. The sequence goes on along the minus strand of NZ_JAKKFD010000011.1, from coordinate 31,327 downwards.
AAGCCGGGCGAGACGCTGGTCTTCGTCGTCGACCTGCTCGGCGTTCGCTGACCGATTGTCGGGGTCGCCGGCTCACGCCGGCGGCCCCGCGCCCGGTGCGACGGTGGCGGCCCACCTCGTCGACCAGCGTCAGGCGGCCAGTTGCAGGTCAGTGGTCGCGACCACCGGGCGAGCCTTGGCCTCGATCGGCGAGGTCAGCTCCAGAATCGGCATCACGCGGTGCAGCCCACTGACGCGCAGCACCCGCGCCACCACCGGGCTCGGGTCGACCAGGACCAGCTCGCCACCGCAGGCCCGCACGCGCAGATGCGCCGCGAGCAGCGTGCGAACGCCAGCGGCGGAGAGCAGCCGCAACCCGGACAACTCCAGTTGAAGCACCGGGCGGGCCGGCGCGGACCACAGCGCGGAACGGAACGCGGCCACAGTGGCGATGTCGATCTCGCCGGCCACCCGCACGAGGACCATCTGGTCACCCACGCTGACCTGCACGTCCAGCCGGTCGCTGTGCTCTTCCATGCCCAGAAATCTAGCCGGCACCACCGACACTTTCGCCCCTCCACGGAGTGATTCCGGGTACGCCCAGGGGCATACCCCGAGGTGCCCCGCCTCCCTCTCGGGGTGGAGTCAGGGCCCGGACGGCGCGCCGCGCGGGCCCGGAACCCGGGGGTCGGCCGGCATTCGGGTGGAGAATAGGTCGATGCTGATCCCCCGGCCCCGGCCACCCCGGCTGATCCGCCCCGTCCGCGAGCCGGCGACCAGCCCTCCGGCGCTGGCCGGGGCGTGGGCCCCCACCGACCGCCGGCTCGATGATGCCGAGTTGCTCCCCCTCCCCGCAGGTGCCGTCGGCCCCGAGGACGTGCTGGTCGACGGCGCCGGGCGGGTGATCAGTGGTGACGAGGACGGTCGGCTCTGGTGGTGGCCGGTGGACGCGCCGGCCGGCACCCCGCCCCAACTGCTGGCCGAGACCGGGGGCCGTCCGCTCGGCATCGAGCTGGACCCGTCCGGCGAGGCCCTGGTGGTCTGCGACGCGTACCGCGGGTTGCTGCGGGTCACGCCCGACGGCACGGTACGTGAACTGACCGGAACGGCGCCCCCGGTGCACCTGGCCAACAACGCGACGGTGGGCCGTGACGGCACCATCTACTTCACCGACAGCTCCGACAGGTTTCCGGTCTCGCACTGGAAACGGGACCTGCTGGAGCACCGCCCCAACGGGCGGGTGCTGGCCCACCACCCGGGCAGCGGCCGCACCGAGGTGGTGACCGACGGGCTGTACTTCCCCAACGGGATCGCGCTGACCCCGGACGAGTCGGCGCTGATGCTCGTGGAGACCAGCACCCACCGCCTGCTGCGGGTCGAGCTGAGCGGCGGTGTGCGGGTCCTCGCCGACCTGCCCGCGTACCCGGACAATCTCGCCTCGGTGGGCGACGGGACGTACTGGATCGCGCTGCCCAGCCCCCGGGTACCGATCGCCGAACGGCTGCTGCCCCATCCGCGGCTGCGCCAGATCGCCGCCCTGCTGCCCGACGCGATGCAGCCGCAACCACGCCGCTACGGGCTGGTCGCGTTGGTCGACGACGCGGGAACGGTCCGCCGGACGCTGCACGGCCCGAACGGGAACTATTCGATGATCACCGGGGTACGCCAGCACGGCGACCACCTCTGGCTGGGCAGCCTGACCGGTTCCGGGGTGGCCCGCGTACCCCTGGGGTGACGGGCGGCGACAGGGCCGGTCCGCCGTCGTGGCGGGCCGGCCCTGTCCTGCCGCAGGTGTCTCAGCGACCGCTGACCGAGGGCGCCGGTGCGGGCGATCCGCCGGCCACCGCACCCGGGTGCGCCGGGGCGACCGGCGCGGGCTTGAGCCCGGGCGGCACCGGCAGAGCGCTACCCCGGGCGAACTCGTCCCAGCTCACGTTCCACGCGGTCCAGCCGTTGCCCGGCTGCAGCTCCACCTCGGTGCCCTTGACGGTGACCAGGTCACCAACCTGCGTCACCCCCATCAGCCAGTCGGCCGCGGTGGCGGAGACGTTCGCGCAACCGTGCGAGACGTTGGTGTTGCCCTGGTCCCCCTCCGACCACGGGGCGGAGTGGATGAACTCGCCGCCCCAGGTGTAGCGCTGGGCGTCGTCGACGTCGACCACGTAGCCACCGTCCGGCTCACCCCGGGTGTCGAAGGTGACCCGCTCGTGCTTCTCCATGATCACCATCTTGCCGCTGGAGCTCGGCGTGCTCGGCTTACCCAGGCTCACCGGGATCCGGCGGACCTGCTTGCCGTCGCGCAGCACTGTCATCTGCTTGGTGGCGTTGTCGATCTCCAGCGAGACCTGCCGTCCGATCTTGGAGGTCGCGGTCCGCTCGGCGTCGCCGACCAGTTTCTTTCCGATCGGCAGACCCTCCAGACCCGCCCGGACACTGACAGTGGTCCCGGGCTTCCAGAAATCGGGGGCCCGGTAATAGACCTGACTTCCATCCTCAAGCCACGACCAGGCACCAGGTTGCGGTGGATTGGTCTTTACGAACAACCGCCGCTGCACATCCGCTCTGGCCTCTTTCGGAATTCCTGGGTCGAACGCCACAGTTACCGGCATCGCCGTGCCGTACGTCCGATTGCCGTTGAAATAGAGGGTGCTGGTGATCTGCGGTTTGGTCGATTTGGCCATCGTCGTGAACGTGGTGGAACGGGTCGTGGTGGCACCGGAGTCACCCGTCGCGGTCACCTCGGCGGTGTAGGTCCGTCGCGGTTGCAGCGGGGCGCTCGGCACCCAGCCGGAGCCGTCCTCGCGCGGCTCGGCGTTGACCTGCTTGCCCTTGTCGTCGGTCAGTCGTACGCCGGTGACCCGGCCGCCCTTGACCACGGTGCCCACCTCGGCGCTGACCGGGACGTCCCGGGCCTTGTCCCCCGGTGTCACAGCGAGCTCCGGTGGGGCGGCGTGCTTCTTGGCCGAGCCGGTCGCCGAACCCCGGTCGGCGGTGCACGCACCCAGGACGAGTGGTGCGGCTGCGATGGTTACCGCCAACAGCGTCAATCGCCGCCTAGACGTCATGTTCAGTCCCCCCGTTTTCGACTTCCCTCCGCCACATTCTTGCTCGCTTGAGGCGACCATTCGCGGCATTCCGAAATAATCGACAGCGCATTTACCGACGCATTTTCCGACAATGCTCCGCTTGGCCGGAACAGGGGTTCAACCGACCCGTGTCATGCGCTTTGCTCCGCTTGAGCGGCGCAACGTCGACTGTCCGAATGGCGGGGGCACCCGAGGGTGGGCCCGGTGCGCAACCGGCACAGGGAAGCGGTTGCGCTTCATGATCGACTCGACGTCAAGGAAGTCGCGGCATCCCGGTCGCGCTGACACCGCGACTTACATGAACCCGAGTGGATCACGCACCGGGGCAGCGCGGGCCGAGCGGGCGGCGCGGGGCGGCCGAGACGCCGATCGCGCGCGGCGCGGTGGGCACGGGAAGTAGAAGGTCACGCCGCGTGGCGCACCTCGTGGGCGGACTTTTGTCAGTTGAAGCGAAACTTCCGGCGAACGCGACAAAGCTTTGCCTTCGTCCGGAGGCAAGGGTAGGGTCTCGATCTAGATAGAGGGTTGCCCATTCGTCGATCAACTTGCCGCCACCTCTGCCGGGTCGCCGCGTTCCGCTCCCCGATGGGTCCGGGCCGCACCCGCGCCGTCCCTCACCGTCCAGCCGGAGCCCGCCTCCGGCCGGTTCGGCGCGCCCGGCGGACGGCAGTCAGGTCGACCGCCGCCGACGGCGTACCAGCCGTCAGGAAGGGACCACCACCATGGATCAACAACTCAACCGACCGGGGCCGACACCGGCGTCCGAGCCGGTCAGCCGGCGTGGAGTGCTGCGCGCCGCGACCGTCTCCGCGGCCGCTGTCGGCGCCGCCGGTCTGCTCGGCGGCACTGCCGTCGCCGCGCCCGCCGCATCCACCGGGCAGGCCCAGGGCCGCCGCCGGGTGCCGGTGGACCGGATCAGCATTCAGCTCTACACGCTGCGCGATCAGCTCGCCGCCGACCTGCCCGGCACCCTGGACGCGCTGCGTCGGATCGGCTACCGGCGAGTGGAGCACGCCGGTTTCGTCGGACGCACCGCAGCACAGTTCCGGGCCGCGCTCGACGAGGCCGGGCTGCGTTCCACCTCCGGCCACGTCGGCATCCCGCAGCCGTTCGACGCCGCCACCTGGGAGCAGGCCCTCGCCGACGCCAACGTGGTGGGCTGCAAGAAGATCGTCCACCCGTACTTCGGTCGGGACGCGAGCGGTCAGCCGATCCGAGACCCCGCCGTCTACCGGGCCCTGGCCCGGGACCTGAACCGCGCCGGTCGGCTCGCCGAACGCGCGGGGCTCGACTTCGGCTACCACAACCACCAGCTCGAGTTCGTTCCGCTGACCGGCGGCTCGACCGGGTTCGACATCCTCAGCTCGCAGACCGATTCCCGGCTGGTGCACTTCGAGCTCGACCTCTACTGGACCTGGCGCGGCGCCCACGACCCGGTCGACGTGATCCGGGCCAACCGTGGTCGGATCCGCCAGGTGCACGTCAAGGACCTCGACGTCGAGGGTGGCTTCGCCGACCTCGGTGACGGCGTCATCGATTTCGGCCGCATCTTCGCCCACGAGCGGGAGGCCGGCATCGAGGAGTACATCGTGGAGCGTGACGACGCGGGCACCGCGCCGCGCTCCCCCGCCGACGCCCTGGACACCGCTCGCGTCGGCTTCGACTATCTCGCTTCACTTCGGTACTGAAACCACCCGGGGGACTCACCTGATGAACAGGACCGCATTCGCGTCCGCCCTGCTGCTGGTGACGGCCGGTCTGGCCGTACCACCGTCGGCAGCGGCCGCAGCGCCGGCCGCGCCGCCGGACAGCAGCTTCCAGAAAGTGACACTGAACGACTTCCCGGGCGAGCCCATGAGCCTCGCCGTCCTGCCCGACCTGCGGGTGCTGCACACCTCCCGCACCGGTGAGGTCCGCATCCACGACCCGCGCACCGGGCTGAACACCCTCGCCGCCGACATCCCGGTGTACGAGCACGACGAGGAGGGGTTGCAGGGGGTCGCCATCGACCCGAACTTCGCCCAGAACAAGTGGGTGTACCTCTACTACTCGCCGCCGATGGACACCCCGGTGGACGACCCGGCGACCCCGGGCGTCAACGAGGGGGATGCGCCGGAGACCGGCACCGAGGCGGACTGGCAGCGGTTCAAGGGCGCGCTGCGACTGTCCCGCTTCAAGCTGGACGGGATGAAGCTGAACCTCGCCAGCGAGCAGCAGATCATCGACGTGCCGACCGACCGGGGCATCTGCTGCCACGTCGGCGGCCAGATCGACTTCGACAGCAAGGGCAACCTGTACCTGTCGACAGGTGACGACAGCAACCCGTTCGCCTCCGACGGCTACATCCCGATCGACGAGCGGGCCGACCGCCACCCGGCGTACGACGCCCAGCGCACCTCGGCCAACACCAACGACCTGCGCGGCAAGCTGCTGCGCATCAAGGTGAAGGCCGGTGGTGGTTACACGGTGCCCGCCGGCAACCTGTTCAAGGCCGGCACGGCGCAGACCCGCCCGGAGATCTACGCGATGGGGCTGCGCAACGCGTTCCGGTTCGCCGTCGACAGGCGTACCGACAACGTGTACGTGGGCGACTACTCCCCGGACGCTTCCAACCCGGACCCGGAGCGCGGGCCGGCCGGGCACGGCCGGTGGATGCTCGTCGACAAGCCGGCGAACTACGGCTGGCCGTACTGCGTGACGCCGACGATCGCCTACCGCGACTACGACTTCGCCACCGGCGAGTCCGGCGCCAAGTTCAACTGCAAGCGCCCGGTCAACGACTCACCGCACAACACCGGCAAGCGCGTGCTGCCGCCGGTCGAGCAGCCGGAGGTCTGGTACGCGGCCGCCCCCTCGGCCGAGTTCCCGCAGCTGGGCACCGGCGGCATCTCTCCGATGGGTGGCCCGGCGTACGAGTACGACGGAACCAGCACGTCGCGCACCCGCTGGCCGGCCTACTACGACGGGGTGCCGCTGTTCTACGAGTGGTCCCGCGACTACATCAAGGAGTTCCGCCTGGACTCCGACGGCGACGTGACGGACATCCGTCCGGTGGCGCCGTCGCTGGTGGTGGACAACCCGATGGACATGGAGTTCGGCCCGGACGGCGCGCTCTACGTCCTGGAGTACGGCGACGGCTACTTCGCCGAGAACCCGGACGCGCAGCTGTCCCGGATCGACTTCGTCCGGGGCAACCGGACGCCGATCCCGAAGATCAGCGGCACTCCGACCGTCGGACAGGCACCACTGACCGTCGCGTTCTCCAGCGCCGGCACGACCGACCCGGACGGTGACAAGCTCAGCTACGCGTGGGACTTCAACGCGGACGGCTCGGTGGACAGCACCGCTCCGAACGCGAGCTGGACGTTCCCGGAGAACGGCTCGTACACGCCGACGTTGAAGGTCACCGACCGCACCGGACGGTCCGCCTCGGCATCCCTGCCGCTGGTGGTCGGGCCGACCGCGCCGATCGTCGAGTTCGTCACCCCGGAGGCCGGGCAGCCGTTCCAGTTCGGGCAGACGGTCGCGTACGAGGTGAAGGTCACCGACGACCTGCCGGTGGACTGCTCCCGGGTGAAGGTCACCTACGTGCTCGGGCACGATGAGCACGGGCACCCGCTGTCCACCTCGACGGGTTGCTCCGGGTCCATTCCCACCTTCCTGGACGGTGGGCACAGCGGCGCGGACAACCTGACCGCGGTGTTCGTCGCGGAGTACACCGACGCGGGCACACCCGCCCAGTCCGGCTCGGCGACGGTGGTGCTGGACCCGACCCCGGTGGCCGGTCTGGCCGGCTGATCAGCTAACCGAGACAGTGGCGGCGGCCGGATCCTTCCGGCCGCCGCCGCACGTCGTTCAGGGCCGGGCCCGGACCGAGCCGGTCAGCTCCAGTCGCTGTCCACGTGGTTGTCGCGCCACCGTCCGCCCACCGGCGGGGTGTCCAGTCGCATCCCCTCGTCGGCGTTGCCGGCCAGGTCGTTGTCCTCGACCCGGCAGTCCACGCAACTGCCCCGCTCGGTGATCCACAGCCCGTGCGTCTGGGTCGGGTTGTCGTGGTTGTCCCAGACCCGGTTACCCCGGATGGTGGCCGAGTCGAACGGCGCGTCGATGGTGATGCCGGCCCGCAGATTCGGTGCGGCGGCCAGCTCGTAGCCGCATCCCGGCGGCGGCACGTCCCCGCTCCACGCGGTGAACGCGTCCGGGCGGACCGGGGCGAGGGTGAGTTCGTCGCCGGTGTTGGAGGCCACCATCGCGACGGCCTTCCCAACCCGCAGGACCTTGCCCCGGTGCCCGTCGTGCGGCCAGCTGGCCGACCGGTCCACCAGGCACCGCTCGCTGTAGCGGACGGCGTCGCCGGTACCGCCGGTGCCCTCGCCGTACTGCCGTCCGTTGTTGCGGATCCGGTTGTTGAGCAGCACCGCGTCGGTCATCTGGTGGTCGATCCGGATCGCGTCGAGGCCGTTGCCCCAGAACTCGTTGCTCTCGATCACCACGTCCCGGATCGAGTCCCGGTAGCCGCGCCCTAGGTCGTGCGCGTGATAGCCGTGCCGGCCGTTGCCGCTGATCCGGTTGCCCCGGACGGTGTACGGGCCGGGGCTGTTGCCGATGCTGACCCCGTCGCACATGTTGCCGTCGATGACGCAGTCGGTGAGCAGCCCGCCCCGGCCGGCCACCGACGAGGTGCCCTGCGCGGACACGTCGAACCCGGTCTCCAGGTTCCCGGTCATGGTGCAGGCGGAGACGATCAGGCCGTCGGCGCCCCAGTCGGAGATGCCGAAGCGGTTGCCCTGGCTGTGGCAGCCGACGATGCGGTAGCCGCGCGGCGGCGGCCAGTAGTCCTTCTGCAGCTCCAGGAAGATGCCGTTGGTGCCGTTGGCCAGTGCGGTGCAGTTGGCGATGGTCAGCCGCTCCACAGTGCCCCAGCCACCGATGCCGATCCCGATGCCGGCGCCGCCCATCTGCTCGCCGTTGTCCAGTCGGCCACAGCCGACCACCACCACGCCGTCGATCAGGGAGTCCTGGAGGAAGTCGCAGCCCAACCCGGTGGCCGCGGTGTGGTGGATGTAGAGGTTGCGGAAGACGCCCCGCACCATGTACTGGATGCCGAGGCCCTTGGCCAGGTAGTTGTACTCGGCCATGGCGACCCCGGAGCCGTCGATCTGAAAGTCCGAGAAGGTGCAGTCGGCGATGTGCCGGTCCCGGTCGGCGCCGTGCTGCACAGTGGTCCAGAAGGCCAACGGGGTGGGGTCGGCCCGGTTGCCCTCGTTGCTGAGCATGAACCGGGTCGCCGCCGGGCCAGCCCCGATCAGCGACACACCGCTGCGCCACACGGTGCCCGCGTCCCGGATCGAGTAGATGCCCGGCGGGCAGTAGATGACCCGGGCCCGCCCGTCCGAGGCGTACCCGGCGCCGAGGCGGTCCACGAGGGCGGCCAGCGCCGGCTGGTCGTTGGTCGCGCCGTCACCGGTGAGCCCGTACTCCAGCGCGTCGCAGTACAGCGGCGCGCCGGCCGAGGCGGGCCGTCGTACCCGGACCGAGTTCAGTAGCAGCTCGTTCGCCACGGCCACGGGCGGGCTCCCTTCGACGCGTTCGGTGCGCTCCGGCGGGGCCGACTTCCCGGTGAGGCCGCCGGGAAACCCCGGGCGCGCGTCGGCCCCGGCGCCGCACGGGCGGCGCCGGGGCCAAGGGGGTACGCGTCAGACGGCGGCGATCAGCAGTGCCGGTCGCTCCACGCAGTCGGCGACGTGCCGCAGGAAGCCGCCGGCCACCCCGCCGTCGCAGACCCGGTGGTCGAAGGTGAGGCTGAGCTGGGTCACCTTGCGGACGGCGAGCTGCCCGTCGACCACCCACGGCTTGTCCACGATCCGTCCGACCCCGAGCAGGGCCGCCTCGGGGTGGTTGATGATCGGCGTGGAGCCGTCGACGCCGAACACCCCGTAGTTGTTCAGCGTGAAGGTGCCGCCGGTCAGCCGGGCCGGGGGCAGGCTGCCGGCCCGCGCGGCGGCGGTTGTCGACGCCAGTTCGGCGGCCAGCTCGGCGGTGGTGAGCCGCTGGGCGTCGCGCAGCACCGGCACCAGCAGCCCCCGGTCGGTCTGCGCGGCGATACCGAGGTGCACCCCGGCGGACTGGACGATGCGCTGCGCCTCGGTGTCGACCCGGGCGTTGAGCTGCGGGAACCGGCGCAGACCGCTGAGGCAGATCCGGGCCAGCAGGGCCAGGATGCTCACCGGCGCGTCGGGCGTCGCCGCGTTGATCGCGGCGCGAGTCTCCAGCAGGCCGGTGGCGTCCACGTCGACCCAGATGGTCACCTCCGGGATCTCCCGCCGGCTGCGGGAGAGCTTGTCGGCGATCACCTTGCGGACGCCGGTCAGCGCGACGATCACGTCGCCGTCTCCGACCGGGGCCGACCCGACCTGCGGGTCCGGCACGGCGGCGAGCCGGGCGGCGGGCGCGGTCAGTGCGGCCTCCACGTCGGCGCGGCGGATCACACCCCCGGGCCCGGTGCCTCGCACCGTGTCGAGGTCGACGCCGTGCTCGCGGGCCAACCGCCGCACGATCGGCGAGATGACCAGGGCGGTGACCGGCGGTGCCGGGTCACCGGATGGGGCAGCCGCGCCGGACGCGGCACCGGCGCCGCTCGGGCCGGCGTCGACTGGTTCGGGGGCCACCGCCAGGCGGGGCCGACGCCGGCGACGGGTGGCAGTGCCGTGGCCGGTGCCGTACCCGATCAGCACGTTGCCGGAGCCGGCCCGCTCCTCCTCGCGGTAGGTGGCGTGCCCGGCGGGCTCGTCGCCCCCGTCCAGCGGCGCAATGGTGATCAACGGCTGGCCGACCGGGCGTACCTCACCGGCCGCGCCGTGCAGGGTGACCACCCGGCCGGCGTACGGGCAGGGCACGTCGATGACGGCCTTGGCGGTCTCCACCTCGACCACGCTCTGGTCGACGGTGACCACGTCGCCCACGGCGACCCGCCACTCGACGATCTCGGCCTCGCTCAGCCCCTCGCCCAGGTCGGGCAGGAGGAAGACCTGCGTCCGTTCGACGGTGGTCATGCCGCCGCCCAACGTGCGTCCGGCTGGTCGTCCCACTGGAGGCGGGCCACCGCGTCGAGCACGCGGTCCACGCCGGGCAGGTGGGTGTGCTCCAGCATCGGCGCCGGGTACGGGATGTCCAGCCCGGCGACCCGCAGCACCGGGGCGTGCAGCGCGTGGAAGCAGCGCTCCTGCACCCGGGCGGCGATCTCCGCGCCAACGCCCGCGAAGCCGGGCGCCTCCTGGATCACCACGCACCGGCCGGTGCGCCGGACCGAGGCGGTGATGGTCTCGTCGTCGAACGGCACGATGGTGCGCACGTCGACGACCTCCAGATCCCACCCCTCCTCCCGGGCGGCCTCGGCGGCCTCCAACGCGACCGGCACCGCCGGCCCGTACGCCACCAGTGTGGCGTCGCGTCCGGGCCGGCGCACGACGGCCCGGCCGAACGGTTCGTTGCGGGTCGGCAGGGACGCCTCGGCGCTGGCGAAGTAGAGCTTCTTGGGCTCCATGAAGACCACCGGGTCGGGGTCCTCGATCGCCTCCCGCAGCAGCGAGTACGCGTCGTCGACGGTCGCCGGGGTGACCACCTTCAGCCCGGGGGTGTGCGCGTAGTACGCCTCGGACGAGTCGCAGTGGTGCTCGACGCCGCCGATCCCGCCCGCGTACGGCACGCGGATGACGATCGGCACGCTCAGCGCGCCCCGGGTGCGGTTGCGCAGCTTCGCCACGTGCGAGGCGATCTGCTCGAAGGCCGGGTACGCGAACGCGTCGAACTGCATCTCGACCACCGGGCGCAGGCCGGACATGGCCATGCCGACGGCGAAGCCGACGATGCCGGCCTCGGCGAGGGGGGTGTCGAAGCAGCGGTTCTCGCCGAAGCGGGCCTGGAGGCCGTCGGTGATCCGGAAGACGCCGCCGAGCGCGCCGACGTCCTCACCGAACACGACGACCCGGTCGTCGGCGGCGAGCGCGTCGGCGAGCGCGGTGTTGAGCGCCTTCGCCATGGTGGTGGCCATCAGGCGTCACCCTCCTCGGCGTGGGCGGCGGCCAGTTCGGCGCGGACCTGCTCACGCTGTTCGATCAGCTGTGGGGTGGGCTCGGCGTAGACGTGGTCGAAGAGGCTCAGCGGGTCGACAACTGGCTGCTCGTTCATCCGGGTCCGCAGGTCCGCCGCGCACGCCTCGGCCTGCTCGCCGATCTCGGCGACCGCCGCGTCGTCGAGCACGCCGCGGGCGCGCAGGTAGGTCTCCAGCCGGGCGACCGGGTCCCGGTCCCTCCAGGCATCGACCTCGGCGCCGTCGCGGTAGCGACTGGCGTCGTCGGCGTTGGTGTGCGGCTCCATCCGATAGGTGTGCGCCTCGACCAGGAACGGCCCCTTGCCGGCCCGGGCGTGGGCGACCGCGCGGGTGAGCACGGCGAGCACAGCGACCGGGTCGTTGCCGTCGACCTGCTCGCTGGGCACGCCGTAGCCGACGCCCTTGTAGGCCAGCGACGGCGCGGCAGTCTGCCGCGACAGCGGGACGCTGATGGCGTACTTGTTGTTCTGCACGAAGAAGACGACCGGCGCCTTGAACACGGCGGCGAAGTTGATCCCCTCGTGGAAGTCGCCCTCGCTGGTGGCGCCGTCGCCGATGAAGGCCAGCGCCACTGTGTCGCGACCCTGGTACGCCTCGCCGTGCGCCAGCCCGGCGGCGTGCACGCACTGGGTGGCGAGGGGGGTGCACTGCGGTGCGGTGTGCACCTGGGTGGGGTCATAGCCGCAGTGCCAGTCGCCGCGCAGCAGGGTGAGCACCTCGACCGGGTCGATGCCTCGGGCAACCAGCGCCATCGACTCGCGGTAGGTGGGGAAGACCCAGTCGGTGTCGCGGACCGCGAGCACCGCGCCGACCTGGCACGCCTCCTGGCCCCGCGAGGACGGGTAGACGGCGAGCCGGCCCTGCTTGGTCAGGGCCGTCGCCTGGGTGTCGAAGCGGCGGCCGAGCACCATCCGCCGGTACAGCTCGCGCAGCACCTCGGCGGGTGGTTCGGGGTAGTCGGCGCGGGCGGGCAGCGGCGTGCCGTTCTCGGCGAGCAGGCGGACCGGCTCGGCGTCCGGTAGCAACGAGCGCGCCGGGTCGGGCGGGGTGACCGTTCGACGGGTGCGCGGGGATGCCCTGCGGACCGCCTGGGGAGTGGTCGTCACGGCGGAACCTCCTGGGACGTGTGGTGAGCCTATGCTTCCGCTTGTGGATGATTGACTCAAGATCGACACAGAAGGCGGGACGGTTGGCATGCGGAGGGCACATCAGTGAGCCAGGAGACCGCCGACGAAGCGAGCCGGGGCGCGGGATCGGGACGATCGGCCCGAGCGTTGGACGAGGTCGACCGGCGGATCCTCGACGAGCTGGTCCGCGACGGTCGGACGTCGGTGCGCACCCTGGCCGAGCGCATCCACATCTCCCGCACCAACGCGTACGCGCGGGTGGAGCGGTTGCTCCGCGACGGGGTGATCACCGGGTTCCGCGCCCAGGTGGCGCCCGAGGCGGCCGGGCTGGGCACGTCGGCGTACATCGCTCTGACCATCGAGCAGAACACCTGGCGGGAGGTGTCGGCCGAGCTGGCCCAGGTGCGCTACATCGAGCACGCCGCGCTGCTCGGCGGTGACCACGACGTGCTCGCGCTGGTACGGGCACCGGACAACGCCGCGCTGCGCGACGTGGTGCTGGGCCGGGTGCAGAGCATTCCCGGGGTGCTGTCCACCCGCACCTGGCTGGTCTTCGAGGAGTTCGACGGGGTTGGCAGCCCCTGGTCGTGACGGCCGAGGCTCAGCGCTCCGGAGGGGCCTCCAGCCCGTCGCGGTCGGCCATCTCCAGCAGCGGCTCCAGTGAGTGCCGGTCACCGTCCAGACCGGCGTGCGGGTCGCCGCGCTCGGCGAACCGGGCCGGCATGCTGAGCACGTCGAAGTCCTCCGGGCGGGCCTGGTCCAGCTCCGACCAGTCCAGAGGGGCGGAGACCAGCGCGGCCGGCGTCGGCCGGATCGAGTACGCCGAGGTCACCGTGTGGTCGCGGGCCATCTGGTTGTAGTCGACGAAGACCGGCCGGTCCCGTTGCTCGCGCCACCAGGTGGTGGTGACCAGGTCCGGCAGCCGACGCTGCATCTCCCGGCCCAGCGCGAGCACCGCCCGACGGCAGTCGCCGAAACTCCACAGCGGCTCGATCGACAGGTAGACGTGCAGCCCCCGACCACCGGTGGTCTTCGGGTAGCCGGTCATGCCCAGCTCGGCGAGGAACGCCCGCACCTCGTGCGCCACCGGCACCACCTGCTCGAAGCCGACGCCGGGCATCGGGTCCAGGTCGATGCGCAACTGGTCGGGGCGTTCCACGTCGGCGGCGGTGACCGGCCACGGGTGGAACCGCAGGGTGCCCAGGTTGGCCGCCCAGATGACCACTGCCAACTCGCTCGGCGCGACCTCGTCGGCGGTACGGCCACTGGGGAAGGTGATGTGTGCCGTCCGCACCCACTCGGGCGCGCCGGCCGGCAGCCGCTTCTGGTAGAACGCGTCGCCCCGGTTGGTCTGCCGGGTGGCGATCGTCGCGCCTTCGAAGACACCACGAGGCCAGCGTTCCAGCATGGTCGGCCGATCCCGCAGCGCCCGCAGGATGCCCTCGCCCACCGCCAGGAAGTAGCGGACCACGTCCAGCTTGGTCAGCCCGCGCTCCGGAAAGTACGGCTTGTCGGGGCTGGAGACGCGGACCAGCCGCTCCCCCACCTGGATCTCCTCCGCCGCCGTGGCCACGCCCTGAGGGTACGACGCACAAGCCCGCCGTACGGCCACCGAGCGGACACTGGCGCGCCGCCGGCGGAGCTGTCCTTCCCCGGCAGCGGTGACGCGCTCGGTCAGGTGAGCAGCAGCACGCCGACCACGATCAGTGGCAACCCGACGAAGAGGAAGATGCCCACCCCGGTGAGCACGCGCCCACCGCTGGCCGTGTCCCGCTCTGGCGCGACGCCGAAGGTGGCGCGCGGGCCGAGCATGCCGATCCGACTCAGCGTCAGGTCGCCCGTCATGCCGATCAGCCCGCCCACCACAACCAACCCGATGCCCAGCCGAGCGGTGTAGGCACCGCCAGCGACCGCCACCCAGATCATTGCCGCGACCGCGGCCAGCGCCCCGATCACCGCGAACAACAGGAGCGCTTCCCGCAGCCCTCGCAAGACAGTCATTGTCGCCCCCCCGTCGGCTGTCCGGCGCACATTGTTTCGCATCACCAGGTCGCGGCGCTGCCCCTAAACCGACAGCGGAAACCGGAGACGGTTACCGTTGGCGGCGCCCGGGTAGGGGGGCCGCATGGCGGAACTGGCAACCCTCTGGATCGTCCGGCACGGCGAGAGCACCGCGAACGTCGCGGCGACGCAGGCCGAGGCGTCGGGCGCGGAACTGATCGACCTCACCCACCGCGACGCCGACGTGCCGCTCTCCGCGACCGGCGAGGAGCAGGCTCGGGCGACCGGCCGTTGGCTGGCTGAGCTGCCGGACGCGAAGCGCCCGGATGTGGCGGTGGTGTCGCCGTACCTGCGCGCGGTGCAGACCTCGCGGCTGGCGCTGGCCGGCACCGACATTCCCGTGCACCGCGACGAGCGGCTGCGCGACCGGGAACTGGGCATCCTCGACGGGCTGACCGGGCACGGGGTGCGCCGGCGGTACCCGGACGAGGCCGAGCGTCGGGAGCGGTTGGGCAAGTTCTACTACCGGCCGCCGGGCGGGGAGTCGTGGACGGACGTGGCGTTGCGGCTGCGGACGCTGCTGGGCGACCTGCGCCGCGACCACGAGGGTTGCCGGGTGCTGCTCTTCGGCCACGACGCGCTGGTCTTCCTGCTTCGCTATCTGCTGGAGGGGTTGACCGAGGACGAGCTGATGGCGCTCACCCGGCAGGACGTGATCGCCAACTGTTCGATCACCGAGTGGTCGACGGACGGCGACGACCGCCTGGCCCTCACCGCCTTCAACGATGTCGCGCACCTGCGTCAGCAGGGCGCCCAGCCGACCAGGGAGGACGAGATCCATGCCGAGCCGGTCTGAGGTGAAGGTGATCACCCCGGCGTTGCTGCGGGACTGGGCGCTGCCGGTGCCGGTCGGCGGAAAGGAGAGCCGGGGCACCGTGCTGGTGGTCGGCGGTTCCCGCTTCACGCCGGGCGCGGTGCTGCTCGCCGGGGTGGCCGCGTTGCGCGCCGGTGCCGGAGTGCTCCAGCTCGCCGCCGCCGAGTCCACCGCAGCCGCGCTGAGCATCCAGGTGCCCGAGGCGCTGGTGGTCGGCCTGCCGGAGACCGCCGACGGCGCTGTGGCCGCCGACCGGGACGGCCAGCTCGGCGACCTGGTCACGCAGGCCGACGTGGTGGCGATCGGCCCCGGCCTGAAGGCGATCGACGAGACCAACCGCCTGCTGAGCCTGGTCCTGGAGGCGGCCCGTCCGGACACGTCGCTGGTGCTCGACGCGTACGCCCTCGGTGCGCTCAGTCACGCACCGGACCTGCTGGTCGGCTCGGGTCGACCCGTGGTGCTCACCCCCAACGTCACCGAGGCCGGGCACCTGCTCGGGCGGGACCCGGGCGCCGACCTGGACGCCGAGGCGGCCGAGTTGGCCGCCCGGTACGAGGCGGTCGTGTCGCTGTACGGGCACGTGGCCGCCCCGGACGGGCGGGGTTGGCGGGAGGAGAGCGGCGACGCCGGGTTGGGCACCTCCGGCAGTGGGGACGTGCTCGCCGGGTTGCTGGCGGGGCTGCTGTCGCGGGGTGCCGACCCGGCGCAGGCGGCCTGCTGGGGCTCGTTCGCGCACTCGGTGAGCGGCCAGCGGCTGATCCCCTGCTACGGCCGGATCGGCTTTCTGGCTCGGGAGTTGCTCGACGAGATCCCCCGCACCCTGGCCATGGTCTGAGCTGGTTTCACCTGTTTCCGTACTCGGCGTCGGGGTACCGGAACCCCACCAGCCGAGACTTTTCAGGGAGGTCATACCGGTGTCGACCGATGCCATCGTCCTGCTCAAAGAGGACCACAAGGAGATGCGCCGCCTGTTCAAGGCCTTCCAGGATGCCGAGGAGGGGCCGGCGAGCCAGCGGCAGAAGCTGGTGGACCAGATCCTGGAGGCACTGACTGTGCACACCTATCTGGAGAACGAGGTGATGTATCCGGAGGTCCGCCGCCTGCTGCCCGACCTGGAGGACGACATCCTCGAGTCGTACGAGGAGCACCACGTCGCCGATGTGCTCTGCGCCGAGTTGGCCAGCATGGACGCCGGCGACGAGCGGTTCAACGCCAAGACGACAGTGCTGATCGAGAACGTCACCCACCACGTCGAGGAGGAAGAGCAGGAGTGGTTCCCCAAGGTCCGCGACGCGCTGGGCCGCAAGCAGCTCCAGGAGATCGGCGAGAAGATGATCGCGATGCGCGCGGACGCGCCGCGTACCCCCACCGCGCCGAAGGCGATCAAGAAGGCGCTCGATGCGGTGACGGCCTGAGGCACCCGCTCACACCGAAGGGCCCGGCACGATGCCGGGCCCTTCGTCGTGCTCCACGGATCAGCTGCCCGATCCCGGCTCGGCCATCCGGCGGTGCTGCTCGGACTTGAGCCTGTCCGGAATGATCTTGCCGGCGGCGGTCTGCACCTTGTTCATCAGCGAACCGGCGGTGATCGTCTGATCACCCCTCATCATCGCCTCGAAGCCCTGCTCGGCGACCTTCGCCGGGTCGTCCTTCTTGCCCGAGCCCACCCGGGTGTCCTCCATGTCGGCCCGGTCGAAGAACTCCGTGTCGGTTGGCCCGGGCATCAGCGAGGTCACCGTGACACCGGTGTCCTTCAGCTCGTTGCGCAGCGCCTCGGCGAAGGACTGCACGAACGACTTCGACGCGTTGTAGACCGCCTGGAACGGCCCCGGCATGGTGGAGGCGATCGACGAGGTGAAGAGGACCCGACCCGCGCCCCGCTCGACCATGCCGGGCAGCAGCCGCTTCGCCAGGTGCACCGTCGAGCGCACGTTGAGGTCGACGATCTCCAACTCGTCAGTGAGGTCGGTGCCCCCGACGAAGGCGCCACCGGCTCCGCGACCGGCGTTGAGCGCCAGCGCGTCCAGCGGGCGTCCGGTAGCGGTGACGGCAGCCACCAGCTCCGTCACGCCCTGCTCGCGGGCCAGGTCGACGCGGACCGACCAGATCTGCGGGCCGCCGTCGCGGCGCAGCTTCTGCGCGGCTGACTCGATGCCGTCGTCCTCGGCGGCGATGACCAGGTCGAAGCCGTGCTCGACGAACTGCGCCGCCAGCTCGTACCCAATTCCGCTGGAGGCCCCGGTCACCAGGGCGAGCGGCCGGTTGGAGGTGGGTGTGGTCATGTTCTCTACTCCTTCTGTGCGAACCCTGGCCGCACCCGTGACGGTGCGGTGGTCACCTACCGTGTGCCCCGCGACGCATCGCCCAATCACGTCGGCGGGGTCGCCTCCCGGAGGGCGGCCCGAACGGCCGGTTCCGGCCCGGTAGGATCCTCCCGGGCCGTTACTGGCGCGTGGGGATGGAGAACCATCGGGGAGCGGCCTCGTCACGTGGACGTTTGCCGAGCGCCTGGGCCTTCCCGCACGTCTGTTGGAGGTCGCATGTCCCGCAACGCCGAATCCACCGCATTCCGGAGTGCCCTTGAGGTGATCCGGGCCGTCGAGCCACGGGTCGCCGACGCCATCGGCGCCGAGCTGACCGACCAGCGGGAGTCGCTCAAGCTGATCGCCAGCGAGAACTACGCCTCCCCGGCGACCCTGCTGGCCATGGGCAACTGGTTCAGTGACAAGTACGCCGAGGGCACCGTCGGCCGCCGCTTCTACGCCGGCTGCCAGAACGTCGACACCGTCGAGGCGCTCGCCGCCGAGCACGCCCGGGAGCTGTTCGGCGCCGCGCACGCGTACGTGCAGCCGCACTCGGGCATCGACGCCAACCTGGTCGCCTTCTGGGCCGTCCTGGCCGACCGGGTGGAGTCCCCCGCCCTGAAGAAGGCCCAGGTCCGCCAGGTCAACGACCTCACCGAGGCCGACTGGTTCGCGCTGCGCCGCGAGCTGGGCAACCAGCGGATGCTCGGCATGTCGCTGGACGCCGGCGGCCACCTCACCCACGGTTTCCGGCCGAACATCTCCGGCAAGATGTTCGACCAGCGCAGCTACGGCACCGACCCGACGACCGGCCTGATCGACTACGACCGGGTGGCCGAGGCCGCCCGCGAGTTCAAGCCGCTGATCCTGGTGGGCGGCTACTCGGCGTACCCCCGGAAGGTGAACTTCCGGATCCTGCGCGAGATCGCCGACTCGGTAGGCGCCACCTTCATGGTCGACATGGCGCACTTCGCGGGCCTGGTGGCCGGCAAGGTGTTCACCGGCGACTTCGACCCGGTGCCGCACGCGCACATCGTCACGACAACCACGCACAAGTCGTTGCGCGGCCCGCGCGGCGGCATGGTGCTCTGCCAGCCGGAGCTGGCCGACCAGGTGGACCGGGGCTGCCCGATGGTGCTCGGTGGTCCGCTGCCGCACGTGATGGCCGCCAAGGCCGTCGCGCTCGCGGAGGCCCGCCGTCCCGACTTCGCCGACTACGCCCAGCGGATCGTCGACAACGCGCAGGCGCTCGCCGAGGGGCTGTTGAGCCGGGGCGCCACGCTGGTCACCGGTGGCACCGACAACCACCTGGTGCTGATCGACGTGTCCGGCTACGGGCTCACCGGTCGGCAGGCCGAGCAGGCGCTGCTCGACTCGGGCATCGTCACCAACCGCAACTCGGTCCCGCAGGACCCGAACGGCGCCTGGTACACGTCCGGCATCCGGATCGGCACCCCGGCGCTGACCACCCGGGGCCTGGGCACCGCCGAGATGGACCAGACCGCCGAGCTGATCCACACCGTGCTGACCCAGACCACCGCCGGCGCCAACGCCGACGGCACCCCGTCGAAGGCGAAGTACACGCTGGACCCGGGCTTGGCCGACAAGGTCGCCGGACAGGCCACCGACCTGCTGGCCACGTACCCCCTCTACCCCGGCGTCGACCTGAGCTAGCCCCCACTCCCGTCGATCATGGAGTTGTGGTGCCCGATCCGGGCTGGTGCACGACTGTCGTCCACCACCACAACTCCATGATCGACACGGGGGGCGTCGCGGACGGGTGTCGCGGGGGCGTCAGGCCATCGGGCGCTTCAGGTGGTAGCGGTGGACTTCGGTGCTGCCCTGGACGTTGTTGACGTCCTCGGCGGCGGAGACCAGCTCCCACCCCTCCCGGCCGGCGCGGTTGAGGTGCGCGATGGCGGTGTCGCCGTAGGCGGTGATGTCCTTGCGTGACCCGTCCGGCGCGTACCAGACGAACGAGACGTGAAAATTGCGGCCCTGTCCCTGATAGCGGCGGACGAGCAGGGCGTACTCCCAGGCAACCATGCGGCTTATTATGACCGTCCAACCAGGACGACGGCACGCGGGTCGTCGCGCATTGCCATCCGATGAACGCGGTGTGTCAACCCGTCCGGCGAACCAGCTCGTCGGTGATCAGCACCGCGAGGCGATCCAGCCCGACGTCGATCTGCTCCGGTGTGACAGCGCTGACCGACAACCGCAACGCGCACACCGGCGCGGAGTCGTCGTAGAAGTGCGCCATCGGCGTCCACAGCACCCCGTAGTCGCGCGCCGAGCGGTCCAGCAACGCGTCGTCGACCGGGAACGGCACTGTCACCACCACGAAGAACCCCCCGGCCGGCACCGTCCAGCGCACCGCCGGCCCGTCCGGCCGGTCCGGCTGATCGGGGAAGCGCCGGGTGAGGCCGGCCACCAGGTGCCGCAGATTCCGGGTGTACGCGGACCGCTCCCGGGTGTTCGCGGCCACCAGGCTGCATCCGTGCTCCAGCAGCCGGCCGCCGATCACCGCCTGCGCGATCGGAGACGTGTTCACAGTGACCATGCTCTTGATCATGGCGAGCTGGTCGGCGAGCGGGCCGACCCGCCCGTCCGGGCCGGCCACCCGCTGGTCGGCGACGACGTACCCGACCCGTACGCCGGGGAGCACGGTCTTGGCGAACGAGCCGAGGTAGACGACCCGCCGCCCGGTGTCCAACGCCTTGAGGGTGGGCGGGCGTGGCCCGTCGTCGCTGTGGAACAAACCGTACGGGTTGTCCTCCAGCAGCAGCAGATCCTCCCGCGCGGCCAGGTCCAGCAGCCGTCGCCGGTGGGCGGTGTCGATGCTGACCCCGGAGGGGTTGGCGAAGTCCGGCATCACGTAGCAGGCGCGCGGCCGCAGCCCCGCCGCCCGGGCCCGCCGCACCTGGGCGGCCAGGTCGGCCAGGTCGATCCCGGTCGGCCCACCGGCGACCGGCCACACCGGCAGGTCCACCAGCCGGGCCGCACCGGTCAGCCCGACGTAGGTCGGGGCGACCGCGAGCAGCACATCGGTCGGCCCCGCCCGCAGCGCCCGCAGCACCAGGAACATCGCCTCCTGGCAGCCGACGGTCACCACGACGTCCTCCGGGTCGACGGTGATCCCCTCGTCGACCGCGAGGTTGCGGGCGATCAGGTGGTGCACTATGCCCTTGGTCCGGCCGTACTGGAGCAGCAGCCGGAGGGCCTGCTCGGGTGGGTGACCCAGGTCGTCGACGAGGTGCCGGTGGAAGGTGTCCAGGTGCCGGTGCACCGCCGCGAGGTCGAAGAACTCCTCGTACGGGCGGCCGGCCGCGAGGGACACCGCCGCCGGGTAGCGCTCGGACACCTCGTTGAGGAAATTCATCGAGGTCAGCGCCGGATCGCCCAGCGCGGGGTGCAGGTCGGCGACGGTCAGGTCGACATGTTCGTCGGCGCTCACCCCTCACCCCATCCCGAGGGTGCGCAGCTCGCCGGCCGCCACCACGTCGGCGCAGCCGGCCAGGGTGAGCGCGTCGGTCAGTTCGGCGACGAGCAGCCCCAACGCGTCCCGGGCGGCCGCTTCGCCGCCGGCTGCGAGGGCCCACAGCAGCGGCCGGCCGACCAGCACCCCGGCCGCACCCAACGCCAGCGCCCGCAACACGTCGGTGCCGCACCGGATGCCGCTGTCCAGCAGCACCTGGCAGCCGTCCCCGACAGCGTCGACGACCTCCGGCAGCATGGTGACGCTCGCCGGTGAGCCGTCCAGTTGCCGCCCGCCGTGGTTGGAGACGACCACAGCGTCCGCGCCGACCCGTACCGCCTCGGTCGCGTCGCGCGGGTCCAGCAGCCCCTTGACCACCAGCGGCAGGTCGACCTGCTCGCGCAGCCACGCCAGGTCCGCCCAACGCAGCGCCGGCGCGAACGACGCGGCGGTGTGCGCGGCGATCGCGGACACCCCGGGGGCACCGGAGTGCGCCAGCGCGTCGCGACCGTCGGGGAGGTTCGCGGCGACCACGTCGGCCGGCAGCCGGAACGCGTTGCGCAGGTCCCGGGGACGTCGGCCGAGCACCGGGACGTCCACGGTGACCACCAGCGCCCGGCAGCCGGCCGCGACGACCCGGTCCAGCAGGTCGCGGACGAGCGCCCGGTCGCGCAGCCAGTAGAGCTGGAACCAGACGTCCGCGCCCGCCCCGGTGACCTGTTCGATGGGGGTGCTGCCCAGCGTGCTGGCCAGGTACGGGATCCCGGCCGCGCCGGCCGCCGCCGCCAGACCCAGCTCCCCGTCCGGGTGCACCAACCGCTGGTACGCCATCGGCGCCACCCCGACCGGCATGGCGTACCGACGGCCGAGCAGGTGGGTGCCGAGGTCGACGGTGTCCACCCCGCGCAGCACCCGGGGCAGCACCGCGACCCGGTCCAGCGCGTGACGGTTCGCGGCGAGGGTCACCTCCGACGCGCTGCCGCCGGCCAGGTAGTCCCACACGTGCGGCGGCAGCACGGCCCGGGCCCGCTCGGCGTAGTCGGCGAGCGACACGGCCGGCAGATCGGCCACCATCCGCTCACCCATCGCCCGCCGCCGGGCCCGTCGCGGCTGCCGGCTCGGCCAGCTCATCGGCATCACCCGTCCCGGCCGGCAGCCCGAAGCGCTCGCGGAGGAAGACCGCGGCGCCCTCCTGCGCGCGCCGTCCGTCGGTGAAGGTGCCCGGCATGGCGAAGAACCCGTGGATCATGCCCGGGTAGTGCGCCAACCGGGTGGACACGCCAGCGTCGCGCAGCCGCTCGGCGTACCGCTGCCCCTCGGCGCACAGAGGATCCAGTTCCGCGGTGATCACCAGCGCCGGCGGCAACCCGGACAGGTCGTCGGCGAGCAGCGGCGAGGCCAGCGGATCCTTGGCGTGCGCCGGGTCGGCCAGGTAGTGCGTCCGGTACCAGGCGACCGATCGGCGGTTGAACAGCGCCGGGTCGTCGTCCCCGGCCGGTTCGCCGCTCTGGTCGGTGTTCGGGTAGACCAGCAGCTGCGCGGCGAGCGGCGGCCCGTCCGTGCGGCTGAGCAGTGTCACCGCGGCGGCCAGGTTCCCGCCGGCGCTGTCGCCTCCCACCGCCAGCCGGGCCGGGTCCACGCCCAGCTCGTCGGCGTGTCGGGCGATCCACGAGGTGGCGGCGTGGCAGTCGTGCACCGCCGCCGGAAAGGGGTGCTCCGGGGCGAGGCGGTAGCCGACGGTGATCACCTGACAGGGCACCGCGTTGGCCAGGCGCCGGCAGATGCCGTCGGCGGTGTCGACGCTGCCGAGCGTCCACCCGCCGCCGAAGAAGTACAGCAGTGTGGGCAGCGGGCCCGACCCGGTCGGCCGGTACACCCGCAGCGGCAGCTCCCCGCCGGGGCCGGGGAACCGCTCGTCGCGTACCTCGGTCACCGGCTCGACCGCGCCGCCGCCGGCGCGGATGGCGGCCAGGTCCGCGGCGCGCGCCTCTCCAAGGGTCTGTGCGTACAGCGGCGGGGTGCCGGCCGCGGCACGGGCCGCCCGATAGGCCGCCACCTCCGGGTGAACTGCCATGTCGCTCCTATCCACCGGTGCTGACCAGCAGCTTGTCGATCCCGCGCAGGAACAGGCTGCCGCTGTACGTCGGCGTCTCGGTGACCGTCAGCGCGGGAAACCGGGCGAACAGCCGAGGCAGCGCGAGGCGGCCCTCCAACCGCGACACCGCCGCGCCGAGGCAGAAGTGCAGGCCCACCCCGAAGGCCAGCGACGGCGGGCCGGGACGGGTCGGGTCGAAGGTGTCCGGGGCCGGGAAGCGGGCGGGGTCGCGGTTGGCAGCTCCGATCATGATCAGCACGTTGTCGTCAGTGGCGACCGGTACGCCGTGCAGCACTGTGTCGGCCGGCGCCGCGCGGGCCAGGAAGTGCACCGGGCTGGCCAACCGCAGCACCTCGTCGACGCAGCCCTGCGCCAGCGTGGCGTCGGTGGGCAGCGCCGCGACGGTCTCCGGGTGGGCCAGCAGCAACGGCAAGCCATTGCTGAACATGTAGACGGTGGTGACGAAGCTGGCGTTGAACAGAACGATCAGGTTGCTGACCAGCTCCTCCTCGGTCAGCTCCACCTCCCCGGAGTCGAGCGCCTCGACCAGCGCGCTGAGCAGGTCGTCCCCGGGCACCCGGCGGCGGTGCCCGATCAGCTCCCGGTAGAAGTCCCGCAACTCCCGGGCGGCGGTGTTGGCCGCGGCCAGCCGCTGCGGGGTCTTCCCGGCCACGTCCAGGAACTCGTCGATCCACTCCACCCGCTCCCGGTACCACTGCAACTCGGCGGCCGGAATGCCGATGAACTCGGCCATCACCAGGGCCGGAATCGGGTACGCGAAGTCGGCCACGAAGTCGACGACGCCCTCCCCGGTGTCCGCCATCCGGTCCAGCAGATCGTCGACCACCCGCAGGATCACCGGTTCCAGCGCGCCGAGCCGGCGCGGCGTGAAGGTGTGGGAGAAGACGTGTCGCATCCGGGTGTGATCGGGCGGATTGACGAACATCATCGAGGTCTGGAAGGTCCGCAGGATCTCCTGCTCCTCCCAGCCCGGCGGCGGCTGTTTCGTCCACTCCGGATCGCGCAGCAACCCGTCGACGAGGTCGTAGCCGACGGCGACGGCGGCCACCGTCCGGTGCTCGGGGCGTACCGGCACCGCGCTGATCGGGCCGAGCCGGTGCAGGTCCGCGTACCACGGGTACGGGTTCTTTCTGCCCTCTTCGCTGTACAGGCCGGTGAGTATCTCCTCCACGTCCACTGCCAGTTCCTCCCCAGGATGTCGGTGGCCGGGGGCAGCGGGGATCACCCGCCGCCCCCGGCCGATGTCACAGGTCGAGCAGCCGCAGCGGCACGGCGTTGGCCAGTGCCTGGTTGCCGGCGTCGTTCGGGTGGATGTGGTCCCCCGAGTCGTACGCGGGCAGCAGCTGGCTGGGCCGGGCCGGGTCGCGCAGCACCCGGTCGAAGTCGAGCAGCCCGTCGAACTCCCGACTGCCACGCAGGTACGCGTTCACCGCCTGGCGGGTGGCCTCCTTCTGCGCCGTCCACACACCCGGCGCGCCGTGCCCCTCGTACGGCGTCAGCGTGGCCACCAGGCTGGTCAGCCCACGCTGCTGGAGCTGCTGGTTGATCTGCCGCAGCGTGCCGATGATCGCCTCGGGTGAGTCGTTCGACATCCAGATGTCATTGATGCCCAGGTGGGTGACGACGGTACGCACCCCGGTCTGCGGGAAGACGTCCTCGTTGAGCCGTGCCGCCGCGTTCGGGCCGAGCTGGTAGTAGCCCGGGTAGTTACCGTCGCCCGGCTCGGTGCCCTCGTGGTTGAGTCGGTTGCCGGCCAGGCTCAGGTTGAGCACGCCCGGGGTGCGCTTGTCCGGCCGGTCGGCGAGCAGCCGGTCGGAGAGCAGGTCGGGCCAGCGCCGGTTGGCGTTGACGGTGCTGCCGTTGCCGTCACCGATGGAGTCGCTGAGCACCACCAGCGCGCCGGGGCTGCCCTTGCGCTGCACGTCGACGCCGGAGAGGAAGAACCAGCAGCAGGTGGGACGGGTGGTGAACCCGGTGCCCTCGGCCGCCCCGGTCAGGTCCCCGGCGCCGATGAAGTTGGCCTGCTGGGACTGCCCGTGGAACGTGGTCGGGCCGGTCGGCGTCGGGAAGTGCACAGTGACCACCAGGTCGCTGTCGTCGGTGACCGGGAAGGCCAACGGGTCGCTGAGCAGTTCGGCGCCCCGGTTCATCGTCGCCGTGGTGGCACCGGTGAAGGTCAGCGGACGCACCGACGCCGCGTCGATGTCGGAGAGGTCGTCGGGGGTCGCGGTGTTCGGCCGGGCCACTGTGGCGCGACCGACCTGTACCGCCTGCTCGCCGTAGAGGTTGCTCAGGCGGACCCGCAGCGCCGGGCCGCCCACCGACACGTGCACGATCATCCGGACGCTCTGATTGTTGAGGCCGGTGTTGGTCAACCCGACCGAGTTGCCCCGGGTGACAGCTGTGGCCCAACTACCCGCCCACTCGGCGCGGTCGGGTCGGCTGGCGGCGGTGCCGGACGGACCGGCGCTGGCGACGACGGCGGGTGCGCCGGCGACCAACAGCGCGGCCGCAGCGGCGATGACAGGCCATCTCTTCGGGGTTGCCGTTGCCATGGAACCTCCATCGTGTGGCAGCCCAGGGCCGTCCGCTGACGGCGCCCGCCTGGACGATGGTCCAGAAACCTAGCCGCCGCCGCTGACGGGCGTCAATCAACCTGATCGACGCGATCAAATGTCCGGCGGGCCGCTCGGACCGCCCGTCGGCACGGTTCCGACCAGCCGTTTCCCGCCTAGGCTTCCAGGCGGCGGCGGTGCGGTCGCCCAAGCGCGCCACCGTCGCGTCGTCACCGGGAGCTGCCCGGGGACCGCCGCTTTCTCGGATGGGGGCTGCCGGATGACTGACGGACCCGGGCACACCACTACCTACGTGCACAGGGTGTTGGACCTCTTCGCCGAATTCGGCGACCGGGAGGCGTTGGTCGGCGCCGATCGGCGACTCACCTACACCGAGGCCGCCGCGCGGGTCCGGGCGATGGCCGCGACGGTGACCCGGCACGGCGTACGACCCGGGTCGGCGGTGCTGGTGACCGTCGCGAACGCGGTGGAGGGCCCCCTGCTCCAACTCGCCCTGCACCTGCTCGGCTGCCGGACGATGTGGGTCGCCCCGGTGACCGCACGCCGGGAGGTCGACGAGTTCATCCGGTTGGCCCGCCCGGACGCCCTGGTCTACGACGCCCGGGACCGGGCCGGTCTGGGCCCGGAGTTGGCCGCCGCGTTGCCCGGCACACCGGTCTGCTGTCTGGGCGCGGGCGGCGCCGGCCCCGACCTCACCGACGAAGCCGACGCCGACGTGGCGGAGCTGCCGGCGTCCGTGCCGGCGCCGGAGTCGTTCCTCCAGACCAGCGGCACCACGGGCAGCCCCAAGCTGGTCCACCACCGGGAGAGCTTCTACGCCCAGATCCTCACCCTGGCCGCCGATTTCCGCGCCGCCGGGTTCCCGCTGCTGCGGCACCTGTCGCACTCGCCGATGTGGCTGGCCAGCGGGCAGATCACCACGCTGTTCAACCTGTTCACCGGCGGGGTGCTGTTCCTGCGCGACGACTGGGACCCGGTGGCCTTCGTGGACACCGTGCAGCGGGAGCGGATCAACTCGACCTTCGTCACCCCGCCGATGCTCTACGAGGTGTTGGACCACCCGGCGCTGGTCGGCGCGGACTTCTCCGCCATGTTCATGTTCAACGTGGGCGCCGGGCCCGCCGCGCCCGCCCGGCTGCGCCAGGCCATCGCGCGGTTCGGTCCGGTGCTGCGCATCGTGTACGGCCTCAGCGAGGCGGTCGTGATCACCGCGCTGCCCGGGTTGACCGACGATCCGGAACACCCTGAGCGGTTGGGCTCCTGCGGGCGGCCCTACGGCGACGTCCGCATCGAGATCCGCGGCGACGACGGCACCGTGCTGCCGAGCGGCCGCGACGGCGTGGTGTGGGTGCACACCCGGCTGAGCTTCGCCGGCTACCACGGCCAGCCGGAGCTGACCGCACAGACGCTCGTGGACGGCTGGGTGCGAACCCGCGACATCGGTCACCTCGACGACGACGGCTACCTCTACCTGGTCGACCGGGCAGACGACGCGATCCTCACGCAACGACGGAGCTGGCCGATCTTCTGCCGCCCCATCGAGGACGTGCTGGCCGGGCACCCGCGGGTACGGGCCGCGGCCGTGATCGGCGTACCGGACGAGACGGCCGGTGAGGTCCCGTACGCGTACGTGGTGCTCGCCCCGGGCGCGACGGTCGCCGGGGCGGAGCTGATCGACCTGGTGACCGCCGAACTCAACGAGATGTGGGCGCCGGCCGCTGTGGAGTTCGTCGACCGGCTGCCGGTGAACCGGTCGATGAAGGTGGACAAGCGGGCGCTGCGCGCACGGTACGCGGCCCGTCGGGCGGCGGCGGTCGGGGCGTGACCCCCCGCCGACAGCTGGTCGTCCTGGTCAGCGCCGACCTGATCTCCAATTTGGGTACCCGCATCTCGGTGGTGACCATTCCGTGGCTGGTGCTGGTCACCACCGGCAGCCCCACCAAGATGGGCCTTGTCGCGTTCGCCGAGACCCTGCCGTACCTGCTGTCCAGCGCGTTGGGCACGCCCTGGGCAGACCGGATCGGCCTGCGCCGTACCTCGATCCTCTGCGACGCGGGTAGCGCGGTGGTGATGGTCGTCGTGGCGCTGACCCCGTGGTTGGGCTTCGTCCCGCTGGTGGCGCTCGTCGCGGTGGCCGGCGCGCTGCGGGGCATCGGGGACCGGGTGAAGCATGTGATGTTCCGCCCGGTCGCGGAGGCCGCCGGAGTGCCGCTGATCCGGCTGACCTCCGCGTACGACGGGCTCAGCCGGGTGGTGACCCTGTTCGGCGTCGCCGTGGGCGGTCTGCTGATCGCCGCGTTCGGGGTGACCGAGGCGATCCTCATCGACGCGGCCAGTTTCGGCGTCTGCGCACTGCTCATCGGCGTCCTGGTCCGCCCGCCGGCCGCCTCGACGCAACCCGCCCAGCCGGAGAGCTATCTGCGCGCCCTGCGGGGCGGCTTCAGCTACCTGGGCCGGGACCGGCCGCTGCTCGGCATGCTCGCCGTCATCTCGGCGCTGAACATGGTGGCCAACGCCAGCGTTGCCGTCTACATCCCGGTCTGGGTCGCCCGGGAGCTGTCCGGCCCGAGCGGTCTCGGCCTGGTGCTGGCGGCGTTCTCGGCGGGCGCGCTGCTGGGCAACCTGGTCTTCACGACGCTCGGGCCCCGACTGCCCCGGCGACTGACGTTCCTGGTCGGCGCGCTGGTCGCCGGCACGCCCCGGTTGGTGGCGCTGGCGATCAGCGATGAACTGCCGGTGGTGCTCGTGGTGACGTTCCTGTCCGGAATCGGCATCGCGGCGGTCAACCCGCTGCTCGGGGTGGCGCTCTACGAACGGGTGCCGCCGGAGTTGCAGACCCGGGTGATCGGCATCGCCGGTTCGTTGGCGTTCGTCGGGTTGCCGGTCGGCGGGCTGCTCGGCGGCTGGTCGGTGGACGCTCTGGGATTCACCCCGGCCCTGCTGACCATGGCAGCGGCGTGCCTGGTGATCACCGCGTACCCCTTGCTGAGCAGGCCGTCCGAGCCGGAGACAACGGCGAAGACCACCCCCGTCACCACCCCGTAAACCCGTTGCGGGGCGTGCCCGGACGATCGGGATCCGGCCAAGGCCGAGTGGGCCGGACACCTGCTTGGCGAACTTCTCGCCGAGGACAGCGTGGCCCGCTGAACCCGTAGAGGCCGTGGCCCGTCAGCGCCCGGCGGCAGCCGGGGTGGCGTGTTCGGTACGGCAGCGCGGGCAGCGCAGTCGCGTCCCGGCTGCCGTCCGGGGCACCCGGAGCCGCTGACCGCAGCCGCAGGTCATCACCGGGACAGACGCCCGTAGGTACTCGTCGCGCTTCCGGCGTGGCCACCGGCCGTGGCAGCGGGAGCACCACTTCGGTGGGTAGCTGTGGTAGTGCGCCAGGCCGAACGCGCCTGCGATCATCAGCGCGGCGGGGACCAGCAGGCCGAGCGGCGCGAGCAGCGCGGTCGGCACTCCGCCGACGCCGTCGGAGACCAGCGCGGCGACCACGGTGAGCACGACCACCGGCACACCGAGCACTGTGAACCCGAAACCCCAGGCGAAGGTCAGCAGGGACGGCAGGAACATCAACATGCCGCCGGGCGCCCACCGACGGACCCCGTACCCGCCGCAGCGTGGGCAGTTCGGCGAGGCGCGGTGCGGCACCGACCGCAGCGCCTTCGGCGCCAGCCACTGCACCAGAAGCTTGAGGATCTCCTCGACCAGTTTCGACGCGAGGGCCTGAAGGAACGAACCGAGCATGCGGTCACCTTCCTCGCCGATGGGATCTGCGGTCAGCCCACCGCCCATCGTGGGCGCTGGGTGCCACCAGCCCACAGCAGCGCGCCGACGCCGCGTCGTCCCCGACGCCAATCCGACAGCGGCCGAGCATTGTTCGTCGGACGTTCGGCTGCTGGCCGCGCGGGCGTCGGCCGGGGACGACTAGCGTCGACATGTCGTCACCGCACCTGGAGGCCGCCGCGCATGGCGTCGTCACCCACCCGCCGCCGCACCGCCGAGGTCACCGCCGTGCGCCGGATCGGCGACAGCGCGCCGCACAGCGCGTTCACCGACCTCGTCCGGTACGCCGGAAGCTGGTTCTGCGCCTTCCGGGAGGCCCGGACCCACCTCAGCGACGACGGCGCGATCCGGGTACTGACCTCGACCGACGGCCGGTCCTGGGCTCCCGCGACGGTCATCCGGCAAGCCGGCGCCGACCTACGCGATCCGCGCTTCGTGACGCGCCCCGACGGGCGGCTGCAACTGCTGGCGGCTGCCGCCACCGGCGAGGCCACCACGACGTTCCAGACGGTGACCTGGCTCTCCACCGACGGGCACGCCTGGGGCGATCCGACCCCGGTGGGCGAACCGGACGTCTGGGTGTGGCGGGCGGCCTGGCACGACGACGTGATGTACGGCGTCGGCTACGCCACCCGGGAGCCGAGGTTCGCGCGGCTCTACCGCAGCACCGACGGGGTGGACCTGCGGCAGTGGGTGCCGGCGCTGTTCGAGGACGGGTACCCCAACGAGTCCGGCCTGGTCTTCGCCCCGGACGGCACCGCCCTCTGCCTGTTGCGGCGGGACGCGGCCACCGCGAGCGCGCAGCTCGGACGGGCCGCGCCGCCGTACCGGGACTGGACCTGGACCGACCTGGGTGTCCAGGTGGGCGGGCCGGCGCTGCTCCGGCTGCCCGACGGGCTGCTGTTGGCCGGGGTGCGCCTGCACGACGGCGAGGTCCGCACCGCGATCTGCGTCGTCCACCCGGAGCGGGGCGAGCTGACCGAGCTGGTCGCGCTGCCGTCCGGCGGCGACACCAGCTACCCCGGCCTGGTCTGGCACGACGACCTGCTGTGGGTGAGCTACTACTCGTCGCACGAGGGGCGGACCTGTGTCTACCTGGCCGAGGTCAGCCTGACCGGCTGAGCCCGGAAGCCCGGCGGTCGGCTAGCGTGCCGGCATGCCATCGACGCTCAACGAATCGACGGACCCGTACTGTCTGCGCCCCGGGGAGGCCACCGAACTGCTGCACGGGCACCCGTGGCGGCGGTTCGTGGCGCTCGGCGACAGCGTCGTGGAGGGCATGTGTGAGCCGACACCGGGCTACCCGGACGTGCAGTGGGTCGACCGGGTGGCCGCCGAGCTGGCCGCCGTGCGCCCCGAGCTGGCGTACCGGAATCTGGGTCGACGCGGGCTGCGCGCGCACCAGGTGCGGGCCACCCAGCTCGCCCCGGCGCTGGCCTTCGCCCCGGACCTGGCGCTGGTCGTGTGCGGCGGCAACGACGCCTTCCACAGGGCGTACGACGCGGAGGCGGTGGACGCCGAGCTGACCGCGATGATCGCCGCGCTGCACGACGGGGGCGCCGACGTGATCACAGTGGGCATGTTCGACGTCTCGCACAGCCCGGCGGTGCCCGAGCACGTCCGGCCCGCCCTGGGCGAACGGATGCGCCGCCTGTCCGCCCACACGGCCACCCTCGCCGAACGCCTGCGAACAATCCACGTGCACCTGACCGACCACCCCCTGACGGCCGACCCCACCCTCTACAGCACTGACGGCCGCCACGGCAGCGCCCGCAGCGACGCCATAGCAACAGCCCAAACCCTCCGCACCCTGTCCACCCACCGTCCCCTCCGCGGTCGACCGCGTTGATCATGAAGTTGTTGCCTTCCGTGACGGCTTGGGGTCAAGGGGTGA
>NZ_JAKKFD010000010.1 GCF_022229005.1 Micromonospora trifolii | reverse complement strand
GGGCTCGCCCGCAGGGGCGGGGGTCGGGTTGGCAGGGGCGGAGGGCCCGGGTGGGGGGCCTCGCGATCTTCTAGGGTGGGGCTGTGGCCCGAAGTGTGTATCTGACGAGCGTGGGGTCCGGCGGGGGCAAGTCGACGATTGCCCTCGGGTTGGCGGAGTTGCTGTCTCGCCAGGTCGGGCAGATCGGCGTGTTCCGACCGTTGGTCGCCGACACCGGCCAGGACCCGATCCTCGCCCTGCTGAGCGAGCGGTACCGGGTCGAGGTGCCGCTGTCCGAGCTGGCCGGGGCGAGCTACGCCGAGGCTGCGGCGCTGGTCGCCGACGGCCGACGGGAGCAGCTCATCTCCGCCATCGTCGAGCGCTACCGGGCCGTGGAGCGGCAGTGCCCGGCGGTGGTCGTGGTGGGCAGTGACTTCGACGAGCCGGGCGACCCGGCCCACCCCCGGGAGCTGGCCTTCAACGCCCGGCTGGCCACCGAGTTCGGCAGCGTGGTGGTGCCGGTGGTGGACGGCTTCGGGCAGGAGCCGGCGGCCGTCGCGTCGGCGATGCGGGGGGCGTACCACGACTTGGCCGACCTGGGCGCGACAGTGCTCGCGGTGATCGCCAACCGGGTGACCGAGCCGATGACGCTGCCCGAGCTGCCAGTCCCCGCGTACGCCATCCCGGAGGTGCCGACCGTGTCGGCGCCGACGGTCGCCGAGGTGGCGGCGGCGCTCGGCGCCACCCTGCTGGCCGGAGACGACGCCGCGCTCGGTCGCGACGTGCTGGACTTCGTGGTCGGCGCGGCACATGTGCCGACCCTGCTGGGCCACCTCACCGAGGGCGCCCTGGTGATCACCCCCGGGGACCGGGCCGACCTGCTCGTCGCCGCGAGCGCCGCGCACGTGGCCGGGCAGGTGTCGGTGGCCGGGCTGGTGCTCACCCTCGGCGAGCAGCCCGACCCCCGGGTGATGCGGCTGGTGGAAGGGCTCAACACCGGCCTGGCGGTGCTGTCCGTGCGTCTCGACAGCTACGACACGGTGGCCGCGTCCAGTCGCATCGAGGGCCGGCCCAGCGCGACCAATCCCCGCAAGGTGGAGGCCGCGCTCGGCGCGTTCGAGCGCTGTGTGGACACCGACGACCTGGCCCGTCGGCTGCGGGTCAGCCGGTCGGCGCGGGTCACCCCGCTGATGTTCGAGAACGAGCTGATCGACCGGGCCCGCTCGAAGCCCCGGCACCTGGTGTTGCCGGAGGGCACCGACGAGCGGATCCTGCGCGCGGCGGAGATCCTGCTACGCCGTGGAGTGGCCGAGCTGACGGTGCTCGGCCGGCCGGACGACATCGCCCGGCGCACCCGGGAGCTGGGCATCGACCTCGGCGACGCGCAGGTGGTCGATCCGGGCACCAGCGGGTGGCGCGACGACTTCGCCGCCGAGTACGCCAAACTACGCGCCCACCGGGGCGTCACCAGCGAGTTGGCGCACGACATCGTGGCGCAGCCCAACTACTTCGGCACGCTGATGGTGGCCACCGGCCGCGCCGACGGCATGGTTTCCGGCGCTACGCACACCACCGCCGCGACCATCCGGCCGGCATTCGAGATCATCCGTACGCTGCCGGACGTCTCGGTGGCCTCCAGCGTCTTCTTCATGCTGCTCGCCGACCGGGTGCTGGTCTACGGCGACTGCGCTGTCAACCGCGACCCGGACGCGGCCCAGCTCGCCGACATCGCGATCTCGTCGGCCGACACCGCCGCCCGGTTCGGCATCGAACCCCGGGTGGCAATGCTGTCGTACTCGACCGGCAGCTCCGGCGCGGGTGCCGACGTAGAGAAGGTCGCCGCGGCGACCGCGCTGGTCCGGGAACGCCGGCCCGACCTGCTGGTCGAGGGGCCCATCCAGTACGACGCGGCGATCGACCCGGCGGTGGCGGCCACGAAGCTGCCCGACAGCCCCGTCGCCGGGCACGCCACGGTCTTCATCTTCCCGGACCTGAACACGGGCAACAACACGTACAAGGCGGTGCAGCGCTCGGCCGGGGCGGTCGCCGTCGGCCCGGTCATGCAGGGCCTGCGGCGGCCGGTGAACGACCTGTCGCGGGGCGCCACGGTGCCGGACATCGTCAACACCGTGGCGATCACCGCCATCCAGGCGGCCAGCGAGGAGGCGTCGTGAGTCGGGTACTGGTGCTCAACTGCGGGTCGTCGTCGGTGAAGTGGCGCCGCTACGACGACGACCGGGCGCTCGACCACGGCACCGTCGAGCGGATCGGTGAGCCCGGCGGCGGCCCGGCGGACCACGCCGAGGCGGTCCGGCAGATCCTGGACGGGCTGGACCTGACCGGGTTGGCGGCGGTCGGACACCGGGTCGTGCACGGTGGCCGGGCCTTCAGCACGCCGGTGCTGGTCGACGACGCGGTGCTGGCCGCGATCAAGGATCTGGTGCCGCTCGCTCCGCTGCACAACCCGGCCAACCTGGCCGGCATCGAGGTGGCCCGCGCGGCGCTGCCGGACGTCCCGCAGGTCGCCGTCTTCGACACGGCGTTCCACCACACCCTGCCGGAGGCCGCCGCGACGTACGCGATCGACCGGGACACCGCCGAGCGGTACGACATCCGGCGGTACGGCTTCCACGGCACCTCACACGCGTACGTGTCCCGGCGCACCGCCGAGCTGCTGGGCCGCCCGTACGAGCAGGTCAACACGATCACCCTGCACCTGGGCAACGGGGCCAGCGCCTGCGCGGTGGCGAACGGTCGCAGTGTCGCCACCTCGATGGGCATGTCCCCGTTGCAGGGGCTGGTGATGGGCACCCGCAGCGGCGACGTGGACCCGACAGTGATCTTCCACCTGCGCCGGGAGGGCGGGCTGTCGGTGGACGACATCGACGACCTGCTCAACCACCGCAGCGGCCTGCTCGGGCTGACCGGCGTCAACGACATGCGGGAGGTGCTCGAACGCCGGGCCGCCGGTGACCGGGCGGCGGCGCTCGCCTTCGACGTGTACTGCCGGCGCATCACCGAGTACGTCGGGGCGTACTACGCGCTGCTCGGTCGGGTCGACGCGATCGCCTTCACCGCCGGGGTCGGCGAGCACGCCGCGCCGGTGCGGGTTGCCACGCTGGCCGGCCTGGGCCGGCTCGGCATCACAGTGGACGACGCCCGCAACGACGGCGAGGGCGACCGATTGATCTCACCCGACGGCGCCGAGGTGAGCGTCTGCGTCATCCGCACCGACGAGGAGCGGGAAATCGCCCGGCAGACCCGGGACGTGATCGGAGCGGCCTGACACCACTGAGGCGCGCACCCCCGGGAGGCCCGAGGGTGCGCGCGATTCGGTAGAGCCGTTCAGCGAGACGTCAGCCAGACGCCCAGGTCAGCCGGTCGCCAGCCAGGCGACGAGTGCCACCAGCACCACGACGACCACTGCCGCACCGATGATGAGCGGCAGTCGGGACGGGGCCTCCGTCGGCGCCGCAGCCTCCGGCGTCTGGTTGAAGGCGCGGAACGCCTCGGTGTTGCCGCTGGGGTCCGTGTAGTTCTCAGGCATGTCGGTGACCCTAGCGAAGCTGGTCACGCGGCACCGTCCCCGGCCCGCGGCGTCCCAGGGGTGGACCCGGGCGGCGGAGGTGACCCGACCGGGTGGCGGGTGCACCCGAGCCGGACGGCGGGGCCGCTACGCCCACCCGGGCACCTACCGTGAAACGATGGGGGCGGGCCGGCTGATGGCCGTACTGGTGACAGCGCTGCTGGCCGGTTGTGCGCCGGCGACAGCCGTGGCCGGCGGGGCCACCGGGCCGGTGTCGGTGCGTCGGGCGCCCGAGGGGTCGTACGCCGTCGGCGTGCGTACGCTCACCCTCGATCCGCGCTCGGCGCGCCCCCTGCCGGTGACGATCTGGTACCCGGCGTCGACCGATCAGGTGGCGGTCGGCCGGTTCCCGGTCGTGATCTACAGCCACGGGCTGGGCAGCCGACCCGAGCTGCACGCCGGCCTGACCACCCGCTGGGCGGCGGCCGGTTTCGTGGTGGCCGCCCCCGCGTACCCGCACACCCGACAGGGCGCCGCGCACTTCACCCGGGCCGACGTACGCCACCAGCCGGCCGACGCCTGGCGACTGATCCGGTACCTGGCCGGCCTCGACCGGAGCCGGGTCGACCCCCTCGCCGGGCATCTCGACCTGACCTCGGTCGCCGCCGCCGGGCACTCGGCGGGCGGCTTCACCACCTCCGGCATGTTCAGCGAGGGCCACCCGGCCCGGCTACGCGCCGGGATCGTGATCGCCGGCGGCGGGCTGCCCGGCAGCTTCGCCGGGCCCGCCGCGCCGGTGCTCTTCGTGCACGGCACTGCCGACCCGGTGGTGCCGGTGACTGTCGGCCGGGCCGCGTACGCGCGCACCCCCGGGCCGGCCGCCTTCCTCAGCCTGCTCGACCAGGACCACGGCGCGTACCTCACGCCGGGCCACCCGGGCTTCGCCCCGGTCCTCGCCACCACCACCGACTTCCTGCGCTGGACCCTCTACGGGGACCGGGCCGCCGAAGCTCGCCTCCCCGCCGACGCCCACTCCCCCGCCCTGACCCGTTACGAGTCCCGCCCGGCCCACTGACCCGCCGACGCCGCTACGGTCCTCCCGTGGACGAGCTTGCGCGCCGGCAGCTGGCGAGCATCGCCGAGGTCATCGCGGTGACCGGGGCGGGCGGCATCCCGGTCTGGCGGCGCGGCGCCACCGGCTGAACTGTGGGTGAGCGGATGGGCACGCCACGCCGAAGTCCGCCAGGCACGTCTGCGGGGCAAGGCACAATCGGATTCATGCCACGTCGCGTCACCCCCGCCCTGCTGGCCAGCGCCGTGCTCATGGCCGGTCTGGCCGGCTGCTCGGCGGACGCCAGGAAGACCGAGAGCCAGCAGCAGGCGCCCGTCGAACCACCTCCCGCCGCCACACCGACACCACAGGTCCCCGCCGGCAAGGCCCCGCAGCGCGCCTTCGCTGTCGGCGTACGCCAGCTCAAGCTGAACCGGGACGGCCGCGCGCTGCCGACGACGCTCTGGTACCCGGCGGCCGGGCAGTCCGGCGGCGCGGCCAAACGGTCGGCGACGGCGGCGGAGGGCCGGTTCCCGGTGGTGATGTTCAGTCACGGCCTGGGTGGGCGACCGGACGACTACGGCACGCTGCTGACCCGCTGGGCGGCGGCGGGTTTCGTGGTGGCCGCCCCGACGTTCCCACACACCTCCCGGGGCGCGGACAACAACGTCCTCGACGTGCTCAACCAGCCCGCCGACGTGTCGTACGCGTTGGACCAGGTGCTGGCGTTGGACGGCAAGGCCGGCGACGCGCTGCGCGGCCGGCTGGACGGCGAGCGGGTGGCGGCGGCCGGGCACTCGGCGGGCGGGGTGACCACCATCGGCCTGTTCACCGCGAGCCGGGACGAACGGCTGGACGCGGGTGTGGTGTTCGCCGGCACGGCGCTCGGCGTGGGCACCGCGTTCGCCGGCGCGGCCGCACCGCAGTTGTTCGTGCACGGCGAGTTGGACGAGGTGGTCGAGTACGCGGCGGGCAGGGCCGCCTACGACAAGGTGCCCTGGCCGAAGGCGATGCTGAGCCTGCCCAAGGGCGACCACGGCCGGGCGCTGCTCAGCGACGGCGCGACGCTGCGGGTCGTCTCGGACACGTCTGTCGAGTTCCTGCGCTGGTCGCTCTACGGCGACGCCGACGCCAAGAAGCGCATCCCCACCGACGCGACGCGCGGCGATATCGCCACCTTCGACGACCACCTCTGACCCCCGCCCGCACCGGCCGCACCGGCCGCACCGCCCGCACCGGCCGCACCGCCCGCACCGGCCGCACCGGCCGCACCGGCCGCTCCGGGCGCCCAAGATCGCGCAGTAACCAGGAAATAGTGGCCTCCCACGACGCGGAGGCCACTATTTCCATGATGTTGCGCGATCTTGCGGCGCGGCGGGGCGGGGCGGGGCGGCGGGGCGAGGCACGGCGGCGCAGCGATGCCGCGGCGCGGTGCGCGTCAGGCGGTGTGGTCGATGACGACCTTGCCGAAGGCGTCGCCGGAGTGCAGTCGGGCGAAGGCGTCCTCGACCCGGCTGAACGGAATGACGCTGTCCACCACCGGGCGCACCTCGTTGTCCGAGCAGAACGCCAGCAGCTCGTACAGCTCGCCGGGCGTGCCCATCGAGGTGCCCAGGATCTCCAGCTGCATGGCGAAGACCCGGCGCAGGTTGACCGACGGCTCGTGCCCTGCGGTCGCGCCGGAGACCACGATCCGGGCCATCGGCGCGGCCGACTTCAGCGAGTGGTCGAAGGTGGCAGCGCCTACCGTCTCGATCACCACGTCCACCCGTTCCGGCAGCCGGGTGCCGGGCTCCACAGCGATGGCGCCGAGGGCCGAGATCCGGTCCCGCTTGGCGGCGTCGCGGCTGGTCGCGTACACCCGCTTGCCCATCGCGACGGCGAGCGCGACGGCCGCGGTGGCCACGCCACCGCCCGCACCCTGGACCAGCACGCTGTCGGCGTCCGCGACGCGACCCTTGGTGGTCAGCATCCGCCACGCGGTCAGCCAGGCCGTGGGCAGGCACGCCGCGTCGGTCGCCGCCATGCCGTCGGGCAGCGGGATCAAGTTCGATCGGGGTACGACCACCCGCTCGGCGAGCGTGCCGGCAAAGTGCTCGGAGAGGATGGAAACCCCGCGCGGGTCACCCGGCGTGACGACCACCGGGTACACGACCACCTGGCGCCCCTCCGGGTCCAACCCGACCGCGTCGCAGCCGAGGATCATCGGCAGCTGGGCCTCGGTGAGACCCACCCCGCGCAGCGACCAGAGGTCGTGGTGGTTGAGCGAGGTGGCCCGCAACTGCACGGTCACCCAGTCGTCGGCCGGAGGGGTCGGCTCGGGCCGCTCGCCGACGGTGAGCGCGGCGAGCGGGTCGGCGTCGTCGAAACGGGAGGCAAAGGCAGCACGCATGATCGGCACGGTAACAAGCTGAGCGCTCGTTAAGAAGCCTGCGCGCAGGCCGGCGGCGCATGCTGCGCCCCCGGCCCACGCGTGCGCTTACCGGCGGGCGACGCCGTCGCGGCGGGCGGCTTCGGCGACCGCCTCGGCCACGGCCGGCGCGACACGCGGGTCGAGCGGGGACGGAACGATCGCATCGGCGGTCAGGGACTCAGCCACCACACCGGCGATGGCATCCGCGGCGGCGACCTTCATCGCCTCGGTGATCCGGGTGGCACCGGCATCCAGCGCGCCGCGGAACACGCCGGGAAAGGCCAGCACGTTGTTGATCTGATTGGGGTAGTCGCTGCGCCCGGTGGCGACCACCGCGACGTGCCGGGCGGCCACCTCGGGGTGCACCTCGGGGGTCGGGTTCGCCAGCGCGAACACGATCCCGCCGGGCGCCATCCCGGCCACCGCGGCCTCGGGGATCTGCCCGCCGGAGACCCCGACCAGCACGTCCGCGTCGCGCAACGCCTCGGTGATGTCGCCGTGACGGCCGTCGGCGTTGGTGCTCGCCGCCAGCTCGGCCTTGGTGCCGGTCAGCTCGGTGCGGTGCCGGCCGATGATCCCCTTGGAGTCACAGACCACCACCTGGTCGGGGTTGACGCCCCCGGCGATCAGCATCTTCGTCACGGCCACACCGGCCGCGCCCGCGCCGCTCACCGCCACCCGCAGGTCACCGAGCTTGCGGTCGAGCAACATCGCGGCGTTGCGCAGCGCGGCCAGCACCACGATGGCAGTGCCGTGCTGATCGTCGTGGAAGACCGGGATGTCCAGCGCCTCGTCGAGCCGACGCTCGATCTCGAAGCAACGCGGTGCGCTGATGTCCTCCAGATTGATCCCACCGAAGGAGGGGGCCAGTGCCCGCACCACCGCGACGATCTCGTCCACGTCCTGGGTGTCCAGGCACACCGGCACCGCGTCCACCCCGGCGAACTGCTTGAACAGCACCGCCTTGCCCTCCATCACCGGCATCGCGGCTCGGGGGCCGATGTTGCCCAGCCCGAGCACCGCCGAGCCGTCGGTGACCACCGCGACCGTGTGCGACACCCAGGTGTAGTCGTCCACCAGTGCGGGGTCGGCGGCGATCGCCTCACACACCCGGGCCACCCCCGGGGTGTACGCCAGGGAGAGGTCCTCCCGGCTGGTGAGCGGCACGGTCGAGGTGACGGCCATCTTGCCGCCCCGGTGCAGGAGGAAGACGGGATCAGCGGGGTCCACGGTGGACGAAGACATGGTGGTGACTCCAGGATCTGTCGAGCAGATGTGAGGCGGCCGGCCCCGCCGCGAGGTGGGCGGCGAGCGGTGGCACGCGGTGCGGGGGGTCACCCGGGCACTTTCCGAGCATAGTGTCGGCACTACCCCTCGGATGTGAGCAGGGTCATAACTGACGACGAGGCACCCGTCCGGGGCGGGGCCAGTAACGGGCCACCACCCGCCCGCGTACGTCGGCGACCCCGTACGCCCGGGAGTCGTCGGTGATCAGGTCGTTGTCGCCGCGTAGCCACCAGCCGCCGTCCTGCGGCCGGACCGCACGCTTCACCACCAGCAGATCGGGCCGGGTCCGGAAGACCGCGACCACCACGTCGCCGGCTCGGATCGGGCGGCCACCGGGACGAACCAGCACCGCGTCACCGTGCCGCAGGGTCGGTGCCATGGACGGGCCGGTCACCAGAACGGCGGTCAGCGGCCTCCGCAACCGGGGCACCTCAGCCGGGTGATCGGCGACCACTGGTTTCACCTCCACCCGGTTCGGGGAGCATCCCCAGGAGTAATGTCGCCTTTGATCATCGCAAACTTCCCATGGAGGATCCCGATGCGACTTCCGCGCATCCTTGCGCCCCGCGTCACCGCGAGCGCTCACTGCGACCTGCCGTGCGGTGTCTACGACCCGGCTCAGGCCCGGATCGAGGCCGAGTCGGTCAAAATGATCTGCGAGAAGTACCAGTCGAACACCGACCCGGAGTTCCGCACCCGCGCCGTCATCATCAAGGAGCAGCGCGCCGAGCTGGTCAAGCACCACCTCTGGGTGCTGTGGACCGACTACTTCAAGCCGGCGCACTTCGAGAAGTACCCGAACCTGCACAGCCTGTTCAACGAGGCCACCAAGCTCGCCGGCGCCGGTGGCGTCAAGGGCAGCCTCGACCCGGCCACCGCCGACAAGCTCCTCGCGAAGATCGACGAGATCTCGAAGATCTTCTGGGAGACCAAGAAGGCGTGACCTTCCCGGTCATCCCGACGATCCGGCCGGCACGTCCCGAGGACGTGCCGGCCGTCGTCGCCATGGTGCACGAGTTGGCCGAGTACGAGCGCGCCCCGGAGCAGTGCCACCTCACCACCGAGCAGCTCACCTCGGCGCTTTTCACGACTGCTCCGGCGCTCTTCGGTCACGTCGCTGTCGACGAGCACGATGAGCCGGTCGGCTTCGCACTGTGGTTCCTCAACTTCTCCACCTGGGCCGGAGTGCACGGCATCTACCTGGAGGACCTCTACGTCCGGCCGCCCGCCCGGGGCACCGGAGCCGGTCGACTGTTGCTCGCCACACTGGCCGACATCTGCGTACGACGCGGCTACCAGCGGCTGGACTGGCAAATGATCGACTGGAATCCGGCGGCCGGCTTCTATGCCTCGATCGGCGCCGAGCAGACGAGCGAGTGGGTTCCCTACCGACTCAGCGGCGCCGCGCTCCGCGAGCTGGCCGAGCAGGCCACCACCGCCGGCACGCGTACGGGCGACTGACCGGGTAGAGTCCCCGACCGGGGGGATGAGGCGTGACTCAACTGACTGGCCAGCCAGCGACCGACGACGACGTGGTGCACCTCACGGTGCCTGCCGACGGCGGTTACCTCGGCGTGCTCCGCACCGCCACGGCCGGTCTCGCGGCCCGGTTGCAGTTCGCGCTCGACGAGATCGAGGATCTGCGGATCGCTGTCGACGAGGCGTGCGCCATGCTGCTCGCCATCGCCACCCGCGACGCCGAGCTGGAGTGCCGCTTCGCGGTCACCGAAGACGCGCTGACCGTCGAGGTGACAGTGCCGACAGTGCGCGGTGCCACCCTGCCCGCCGAGTCGTCGTTCGCATGGAAGGTGCTCACCGCGCTGACCACCTCGGCGTCCGCCACGTCCGCCGACGACCGGGCCACTATCTCGCTGCTCACCCGCCGCTCCGGCGGCTACTGACCGGCCCGACGGGCCGGCGCGGTCACTCGAAGCCGAGGGCGCGGGTCGTCGGTGGGCAGATCAGCAACCAGGCCACGCCCAGGCCGAGCGCCATCAGCGGCACGCCCAGCCAGCCAAGGCCAGC
Organism: Micromonospora trifolii; assembly: GCF_022229005.1. GTDB lineage: Bacteria > Actinomycetota > Actinomycetes > Mycobacteriales > Micromonosporaceae > Micromonospora > Micromonospora trifolii. Next base: position 113,104 of record NZ_JAKKFD010000010.1, on the reverse strand, counting down.
CTGGATCATGAACCAACCGATCGGCAGCAGCATCAGCTGAAGCACGATCGCGGGGGCTCGTGCGCCCGCCTGACGGCGCAGCAGCGCGCGGCCCAGGGCCCAGAGCGCGACGGCAGCCCCGATGGCGAACGCTGTCACCAGCAACGCCGTCAGCAGGTCGGTGCGGGTGGCCGTGAGGTCGGCCCAGACCAACCAGACGGCGATCAGCCCGACGACGGCCGCCTCCGCCCACAGCAGCCGGACCGCCCAGCGGAGCGTGACGGGGATCGGGTCCGAGTCGATGGTCACGCGCGCCACGATACCCGGGCTTCCGGAAGGTACAGTGCCGCCCATGCGGGCCGTCCTGGTGGTCAATCCGAAGGCCACCACCACCAGCGAACGCAGCCGGGACGTGCTCGTCCGGGCGCTGCGCAGCGAAGTCGATCTCAGCGTGCGCTACACCCGTCGGCGTGGGCACGCCGTGGCGCTGGCCCGGGAGGCAGCCGCGGAGGGCGTCGACCTGGTCGTCACCCTGGGTGGCGACGGCACTGTGAACGAGGTGGTGAACGGTCTGATGACGGCCGAACCGCCGACTCGCGCCGGCGACCCGCCGATGGCCGAGCGACTGCCCGCGCTGGCGACCGTCCCCGGTGGCTCGACAAACGTGTTCGCCCGCGCCGTGGGTCTGCCCCGGGAGTGGCCGGAGGCGACCAGCATGATCCTGGAGGGGCTGCGGCTGGGCCGGAGCCGGACGGTGGGGCTGGGCCTCGCCGACGACCGCTACTTCACCTTCTGCGCTGGCTTCGGCCTGGACGCCGCGGTGATCCACCGGGTGGAGCAGGCCCGGCGGAAGGGGCGGGTCTCCACACCGTCGCTCTATCTGCGTTCGATCATGAATCAGTACTTCTTCGCCTCGGACCGGCGACACCCGGCGATCGTCCTGGAGCGTCCGGGCGAGCCGGCGGAGGCCGAGCTGGCCACCGTCATCATCCAGAACACGGCACCCTGGACGTACCTGGGCGACCGGGAGGTCAACCCGAACCCGGCGGCGTCGTTCGATCTCGGGCTGGATGTGCTGGCCCTGCGTCAGCTCCGGGTGGCTAGCACAACACGGACGGTGACGCAGTTCCTGTCCCGGCAACCGGATCCACGCGGCCGACAGGTGTTACGACTCCATGACACGGCGGAGTTCACGCTGGTCTCCAACCGCCCGCAGGCGTTCCAGCTGGACGGGGACTATCTCGGCGAGCGGGAGAAAGTCAGATTCACCTCCGTTCCGGCCGCACTGAGAGTAATCTGCTAGGTCTCGGGTACTGCCCTTGGTCGACACGGTGGCCACAACCGATCGACTTGGTCGCCGCCACACCGAGGGGCAGGTGCCGGAAATGTCAGCAATGTCACGCGGACTGTACTATATTGATCCTCGACTGTGGCACGGCGGGTAACCAGGAAAGCACTGGAACCCGGACAAATGGGTTGTGGGCTTGCTCACCGCCCGGAGTTTTTCCGAGCGTCACCCTTGACATCGCGACTGTTCGTGAAAGTATTCACAAGCGAACTTGAGTTACCGGGACATTGCCTGGATATGCTCGTCAGGTTGAGCTGTTCCAGCAGGTCCCCGGCGCTGAACGCCTGCTCACGCACTGCCGAATGGACGGACGCTAACTGTCACCATCGGCACTGCGGATGCATATAGGAAAAGCACGACAAGCAATTGTTCGCCACCCATCCAGAATGAGGAGTGTTGCCGCCATGGACTGGCGTCACCATAGTGTCTGCCGCGACGAGGACCCAGAGCTGTTCTTCCCGATCGGGACGTCTGGACCGGCTCTGCTGCAGGTCGAGCAGGCCAAGGCCGTCTGCAGGCGCTGCTCCGTGACCGACCAGTGCCTTCAGTGGGCACTCGAGTCTGGTCAGGACGCCGGCGTCTGGGGCGGAATGAGCGAGGAGGAGCGGCGCGCCGTCAAGCGGCGCGGCGGTCTCCGGGTGCTGCGCGCTCACTCCGCCTGATCCCCAACGACACAGCTGTACGCCCCGGTGGGTTCGCCCACCGGGGCGTTCTGCTGTCCGGCACCGGATCATCCCGCGCCGGCACTGTTCAGCCTGCGGACGCCAGCACGGGTCGGTCGTCGACCCGACGCAGGACCAACTCGACCAACTCCGGTGCGTCGGTCAACGGAGCGGCGACCGCCACCGCACCCGCCACCCCGGCCGCCTCGATCACCGCGTCGTGGAACAGCCCCGGCGCCAGGAAGTACGCGGACACCGCGACCCGGCGTGCGCCGGACGCCCGCAGCCGGGACACCGCCACACCGGCCGCCGGCGGCGCCGCCGACGCGTACGCCACCCGGCAGGGCACCCCGAACTCCACGCCGAGCGCATCGGCTACCCGGCCCACCGATCGTCGCGCCCGCGCGTCCCGGGTGCCCGCCGCGGCCAGCACCAACGCGTCGAAGCGGCCCGGGCGCGTCTCACCCAGCCGACGGCACAGCCCGGCCAGCAGCCCAGGGTCGGGCGTGTCGTCCGCCGGGCCGAGCACATCGGTCACCCGTACCGACAGCTGTGGCCCGGACCGCGCCGCAGCGGCGACCGCCGCCGGAATGTCCACCCGATGGTGGTACGCGGCGGTCAGCAGCAACGGCACCAGCACCGCCCGGCGGTGACCGGCCACGGCCAGGTCGCGCAGCACCTCGGTCGGCCCCGGCTCGGTGTGGTCCAGCCAGCTCGCCCACACCGGCGTGCCCGGCCGGGCCGCCGACACCGCCCGGGCCAGCGCCCGGGTGGCATCGGCCGCCCGTGGGTCACGGCTGCCGTGCGCGACAAGGACCACCGGGTCCGCCCCGCCGGCCGCACCGAGGCCGGTCAGGGTCGTCGCCGGGGAGGTCAGACGTGCAGCCCGCACTCGGTCTTCTCGAACATGGCCCACCGGCCGGCCCGCGCGTCCTCGCCGGCCTTGGTACGGCGGGTGCACGGCCAGCAGCCGATCGACCCGTAACCCTGCTTGAACAGCTCGTTGACCGGCACGTCGAAGCGGGCGATGTAGGAGTCCACATCCTTCTGCGACCAGGCCGCGATCGGGTTGACCTTGACCTTGCCGCGGCGCGCGTCGAAGGTCACCACAGGTGTGTTGGCCCGGCTCGGCGACTCGTCCCGCCGCAGACCAGCCGCCCAGGCGTCGTACCCGGTCAGTGCCCGCTCCAGCGGCTCCACCTTGCGCAGCTGGCAGCAGTCGTCCGGCGACTTGTTGAACAGCCGGGGGCCGTACTGGCCGTCCTGCTGGCCGACGGTGAGCCGGGGCCGGATCGACCTGACGTTCACCGGCAGCGTCCGGGCGACCTCGTCGCGTACCCGCAGCGTCTCGGGGAAGTGCAGGCCGGTGTCGAGGAAGACCACGTCCACCCCGGGGGCCACCCGGGACACCAGGTGCGCCAACACGGCGTCGGCCATCGAGCTGGTCACGCAGAACCGGTCACCGAAGGTCTGCGCCGCCCAGCGGGCGATCTCCAGTGCCGGGGCGCCCTCCAGGTCCCGAGCGGCCTGCTCGGCCAGCGCCCGCAGCTCGTCCGGGCCGCGCCGGGCCGGGTCGGCCGGCGTCGCGCCGCCCGGACCCACCAGGCGCAGGCTCGCGGCCGAGACGAGACTCATGAGGTCACCGCCCGACTCAGCAACCCGGTGAACTTCACCGAGAAGACCCGGGTGCAGGCGTGGCACTCCCAGGCGCCGTGACCCGCCTCGTGCGGCCGCAGGTCCTCCTCGCCGCAGTACGGGCAGTACAGAGGTGCCGCTCGGTTCTCGCTGCTCACCGCAGTTCCTCCTCGTCGACTCTGATCACCCAGTTGGCGAACGTCTCGCCCTCACTCCGACCGGCCAGGTAGCGACGGGCCAGCCGTTCCACGTACTCCGGAAGTTCGTCGGCGGTGGTCTTCAGGCCGCGCAGCTTGCGGCCGAACCCGGCGGTCTGCCCCTGGGCCATGCCCAGGCCGCCGCCCAAGTGCACCTGGAAACCCTCGACCTGCCGGCCGTCCGGGCCGACCACCAGTTGACCCTTGAGCCCGATGTCGGCCACCTGGGTGCGTGCGCACGCGTTCGGGCAGCCGTTGATGTGGATCGAGATGTCCGCGTCGAAGTCGCGCAGCCGCTGCTCCAGCCGGGCCACCAGCTCCTCGCCGCGGGCCTTCGTCTCGACGATGGCGAGCTTGCAGTACTCGATGCCGGTGCACGCCATCGTGCCGCGCCGCCAGGCCGAGGGCCGGGCCTCCAGACCGATCCCGCGCAGCCCGTCGATCAGCGACTCGGTCCGCTCCGACGGCACGTCGAGCACCAGCAGCTTCTGGTACGGGGTGAGCCGCACCCGGTCGCTGCCGTGCGCCTCGACCACGTCGGCCAGCTGGCTGAGCTGCGCACCGGAGACCCGCCCGACCACCGGAGCGGCGCCCACGTAGTGCCGCCCGTCGGCCTGCTCGTGCACACCCACGTGGTCGACCGGCTTCGACGGCAGGATCGGCGCCGGGCCGTCGAGCAGCGTACGACCGAGGTAGTCCTTCTCCAGGACCTCGCGGAAACGCTCCACGCCCCAGTCGGCCACCAGGAACTTCAACCGGGCCCGGTTGCGCAGTCGGCGGTAGCCGTAGTCGCGGAAGATCCCGACCACCCCGGCCCACACGTCGGGCACCTCGGCCAGCGGCACCCAGACGCCGAGCCGCTTGGCGAGCATCGGGTTGGTGGAGAGGCCCCCGCCGACCCAGACGTCGAAGCCGGGCCCGTGCTCCGGGTGCTCGACACCGAGGAAGGCGATGTCGTTCGACTCGTACGGGGTGTCCACCAGCCAGGAGATAGACGTCTTGAACTTGCGGGGCAGGTTGGAGAACTGCTTGTCGCCGACGTAGCGGGAGACGATCTCGTCGACCGCCGGGGTCGGGTCGAGCAGCTCGTCGCGGGCCACCCCGGCGACCGGGCTGCCCAGCACGATCCGCGGGCAGTCGCCGCACGCCTCGGTGGTCTGCAACCCGACCGACTCCAGCCGACGCCAGATCTCCGGCATGTCCTCGACCCGGATCCAGTGGTACTGGATGTTCTGCCGGTCGGTGATGTCGGCGGTGTCCCGCGCGAACTCCCGGGAGATGTCCGCGATCACCCGCAGCTGCGCCAGGCTGAGCTGGCCACCGTCGATGCGGACCCGGAGCATGAAGAACTCGTCCTCCAGCTCGTGCGGCTCCAGCACGGCGGTGCGCCCGCCATCGATGCCCGCCTTGCGCTGGGTGTAGAGGCCCCACCAGCGGAACCGGCCCCGCAGATCCTGCGGGTCGATCGAGGCGAAGCCTCGGTGCGCGTAGATGGTCTCGATGCGGGCCCGGACGTTGAGCGGGTCGTCGTCCTTCTTGATCCGCTCGTTGGGGTTGAGCGGCTCGCGGTGGCCGAGCGCCCACTGACCCTCACCCCGTGGCCGGCGCGGCGCTCGGGTCGGGCGAGCCGTCGGGTCCTCGGAACGGGCCGGGATGCTGCTGACCGCCATCGCGGCGTCCTCCGTTGTCTGCTGTGCCTCGGGATACGCGGGGCGCGGCGGCCGGCCCGCGAAGCGGGCGGGACAACGGTGTCTTCAGACAGCCGGCGCGGAGCGCGCCCGAGACAGAATGGTCGGGCGTCGTCAGTAGGCCGGACAGATCGCGCTGCGCACGCGGCCGTAATCGACGTGGCGACGTGCCACGAAGCGGCGGACGACTGCGGCGGTCATGGGGCCCATGCTGCCACACGCCATGGGGGCCGGCCAATGTCCACGTGCTGGATCCCACATCACGGGCCGGGGTTCAGCCGACCAGCTGGTCACGGCGCCCGCCACCTGCCGCCGGCTGACGCCCACGGAGGGGGTGGCCGTGGCAGGCTCGGACCGTGGGGCAATTGTCCGAGAATTCGGCCGGGGCGGCGTGGGAGCGCCTGCGCCGCCTGCCGGTCTGGCTCCCCCCGGCACTGTTGACACTGGCGGTGACAGTGACCGGGCTGGGCTCCGCCCAGCTCTGGCGCGACGAACTGGCGACCTGGAGCGCGGCCACCCGGTCGCCGGGCGACCTGGCCCGACTGGCCGGCACCATCGACGCCGCCACCGGGCCGTACTACCTGCTGATGCACCTCTGGACCAGCGTCTTCGGCGACTCCACGATCGCCCTGCGCGTACCGGCGGTGTTGGCGATGACAGTGGCCTCCGGGCTGCTCGCCGTGCTCGGCGCGCGGCTCGTCGGCCGGCGTGGCGGCCTCTTCGCCGGGCTGCTGTTCGCGGTGCTTCCCGGCACCTCCCGCTACGGGCAGGAGGCTCGCCCGTACGCGCTGGCCACCATGCTCGCCGTGCTCGCCACGCTGCTGCTGGTGACCGCGCTGCGTCGGCCGACCGGGGCCCGTTGGGCCGGTTACGCCGCTGCCGTCGGCGCTCTCGGGCTCATCCACCTGATCGCGCTCACAGTGCTCGCCGCCCACGCGCTGGTCGTCCTCATGGCCTGGTGGCGTGGGCCGGCCCCGGCCGGCATCGCCGCCCCGACCCAGCCCGACGTCGAGCGGGACCGGCGGGTGTGGCGGTGGCTGGTCGCCGTGCTGCCGGTAGCGCTGCTGGCCGGCCCGCTGCTGGTCAAGGCCCGGACCCAGCAGTCCCGGCAGTTGAACTGGGTCCACCTGGCCCGGCTGGACGACCTGACCGCGCTGCCCGGCGGCGTGGCCCAGAGCAGCGTGGTCGGTGGCCTGCTGGTCGGGGTCGCCGCGCTGGGCGCGGCCCGGCTCGGGCGACGCGCCCTGCTACCGGTCAGCGCGGTGCTGCTGCCCGTACTGCTGCTCTTCGCCGCCGGCACTGTCGTACCGCTGTGGGTGCCCCGGTACCTGGTCTTCGTGGTGCCCTTCGCGTGCCTGCTGGCGGGCGCGGCGCTGGCCGCCGTGGCCTCTCCGGCCGCGCTCGTCGTGGTGGTCCTGGCCGGGCTGCTCGGCCTACCCGATCAGGCCGCGCTGCGACGGACCCACGAGTGGCCGCGCAGCGCGCCGGTGGACTACGCGGGCGCGGCCCGGGTGATCGCCGACGGTCAACGCCCGGGAGACGCGGTGGTCTACTCGCCCCGGCACAGCTGGCTGTTCCTCGACCTCGGCATCGAGTACCACCTCAGCGACCCACCCCGGGACGTGCTGGTGACCGAGGACGAGGTCCGCCGCGGCGATCTGTGGGCCGCCGAGTGCCCCCAGCCAGCGCAGTGCCTGGCCGGTACGACACGGGTGTGGCTCGTCGTCTCCGGCCGGCACGCCGAGCCGCTGGCCGCCGTGCCCGGCGCCAAGGGCGACGCGCTGCGCATGGACTTCACAGTCACCCAGGTCTGGCCGCGCCCCGGCCTCACCGTCGCCCTGCTGACCAGCCGTCCCGGCCGCTGACCGGTTCGTCCATGGTCGGGCCGCGCACCTCGTTGAGGGTGATGCCTCTGAGTCATCGTGATGACTCACCGGCATCACGCTCATCCAGACATCCGCTCCCCGACGCGGACCCGCCCGAGCGCGAGCGGGAGGCGGAAGCCGCCGGCGGGCGGCGGCTCAGCCCTGCGAGCGGCCGTCGTGGGTGTTGCGGGCCAGCGGGACGACCAGCATGGCCTCGGTGCCACCGTTGGCGCCGGCACGCAGTTCGATGGTGCCGCGCAACTCGCCGGTGATCAGGGCTCGGACGATCTGGAGGCCGAGCCGGCTGCCGCGTTCGGCGTCGAAGTCCGGGGGCAGGCCACGTCCGTTGTCGGTCACCGAGACGTGCAGCATCTTGCGGAACCGGTGCGCGGAGACCACCACCTCGGGCCGCAGTGACGGGTCGACCTCGGGCGCGGCGACCGGCACCATGCCGGAGGCGCCGGCCACCGGGGCCTCCTCTGTCTCGTCGGCCGGCGGAAAGCCGTGCTCGACGGCGTTGAGCAGCAACTCGTTGAGGACCATCACCAGCGAGGTGGCGATCTCCGCCGGCAGTACGCCGAAGCTGCCCCGCCGACGCATGCCGACGCTCACCTCGGTCGCCGCGACCTCGGTCGCCGCGCTGGCCACCCGGTCGACGATGCCGTCGAACTCCACCGCCTCGTCGCTGGACATCGAGAGTGTCTCGTGCACCAGGGCGATCGAGGCGACCCGCCGGACCGATTCCTCCAGCGCGACCCGGGCCTCCGGCATCGCCACCCGGCGGGCCTGCAACCGCAGCAGCGCGGCCACCGTCTGGAGGTTGTTCTTCACCCGGTGGTGGATCTCCCGGATGGTGGCGTCCTTGGTGATCAGCGCCCGGTCCCGGCGGCGGACCTCGGTGATGTCCCGGACCAGCACCAACGCTCCGATCGGCACCCCGGCCGGCATCAGCGGCAGCGCCCGGGTGAGCATCGTGGCACCTCGTGCGTCGATCTCCCGGCGGGGTGGCGCCTCACCGCGCAGCGCGGCCAGGATGCCGTTGGAGGCCTCGGTGCCGTCCAGCGGGTCACCTGCCAACCGGCGGTGCAACGCGGCCAGGTCCTCCCCCACCAGGTGCGAGGCGTAGCCCAGTCGGCGGTACGCGGACTGCGCGTTCGGGCTGGCGTAGGTGACCTTCCCGCCGGCGTCGAGCCGGACCAGGCCGTCGCCGACCCGGGGCGCCGAGGTGGTCTCGCCCGGATGCCGCGGCGGCGGGAAGGTGCCATCCGCGATCATCTGCGCCAGGTCGTCGGCAGTGGTGAGGTAGTTCAGCTCCAGCTGGCTGGGCGTACGCGCCGTGGAGAGGTTGGTGTCCCGCCCCACCACGGCGATCACCTCGCCGGCCTCCCCCTCGGCGGTCCGCAGCCGCACCGGGATCGCCTCGTGCCGGGCCGGTACGTCGCCGTACCAGACCGGGTCGCCCTCGCGCCAGATCCGGCCCTGGGAGTACGCCACCCCCAGGTGGGCCACCTCCGGCCCGCCGACGATCCGACCCACCTGGTCGTCCTGGTAGGCGGTCGGTGCGGTGGTCGGGCGCACCTGGGCGACGCAGAGGAACGTGCCGTCGGCGTCGACGGGCACCCAGAGCAGCAGGTCAGCGAAGGACAGATCGGAGAGCAGTTGCCAGTCGCCGGCGATCCGGTGCAGGTGGTCGATGTCGGCCGGACGGAGATGGGTGTGCTCCTCGGCGAGGTCGCGCAGCGTGGACACGGTGACCAGGGTGCCACGCCGCGCCTCACATCGTCGCGGTGACCTTCTTCAACCCGCGCGGCGCGTCCGGGTCCTCGCCCCGGGTGAGCGCCAGGGCCAGCGCCAACCGCTGCATCGGCAGGATGTCCAGCAGCGGGGCGTACCGCTCGTCGACCTTGGGGACGGCCAGCCGGGTGGCGCCCGGCACGTCGGCGGAGCCGACCACCACGACGTCGGCGCGGCGTTCGCCGAGGCGGGGCAGCACCTCACCCATCGACCGGCCGCCGGGGCCGGAGCCGACCACGGCGAGCACCGGGACCTCCGGGTCGGTCATCGCGAGCGGGCCGTGCAGCAGGTCGGCGCCGGAGAAGGCGAGGGCCGGCAGGTACGAGGTTTCCATCAGCTTCAACGCGGCCTCCCGGGCCGTCGGGTAGGCGTACCCCCGGCCGGTGGTGACCAACTGACGGGCGAACCGGTAACGCGGGGCGAGCTGCGCCGGGGTGCCGTCGGCCAGGGTGCGGGCGGCCAGCTCGGGCAGTGCGTCGAGCGCCTCCCGTTCGGCCTTCGGGAGCACGCCGTCACCGGCCCGGATCCCCTCCACCAGCATCAGCAGGGCGAGCAACTCGGCGGTGTACGTCTTGGTGGCGGCGACCGCCCGCTCGTGCCCGGCGGCGATGTCGACGCTCAGCTCGGCCACGTCGACCAGCGGCGAGTCGGGGGCGTTGGTCACCGCGAGGGTCAGCGCGCCGGAGGCCCGGGCGGCACGCAGCACCTCGGCCAGGTCGGGCGAGCCGCCGCTCTGGCTGACCCCGACGACCAGCGCGTCGGACAGGTCGGGGCGGGCACCGAACAGGGTGACGACGCTGGGCGAGGCGAGCCCGGCGGGCAGGCCGAGCCGGATCTCGGTCAGGTAGGCCCCGTAGAGGGCCGCGTGATCGGAGGTGCCCCGCGCGGTGAAGACCACGTGCCGTGGCCGACGTTCCGCGATGATCGCCGCCACCCGGGCGATCTCGGCGGCGTTGGCAGCCGAGAGCAGGCGCGCGTAGCCAGCCGGCTGCTCGTCGATGTCGGCGGACATTCCAGCCCCTGCACGTGTCACGGAAACCCCTCCCCCTGCGCGATTGCCGCGCGATTCTTGCTCAGTCTTGCACTTTTAAGCGTATCTCAGCAATCGAACGAGCAGGACTGCGCAGGTGATCACCAGTTGATCTCAACATCAACTAAGCTTTACCCACTGCACCCGGTCTAACTGCCACGAGAGGACGACGTGTCCGAGGGAACGGACGATCCCGCACTCTCCGCGACGGAGGAGCTGGCGCTGGCCCGGCTGGCACTCGACGAGGGCGACCTGCACCACGCCGCCGGCCACCTCGCCGGCGCGTTGGCACGGGCCCCCACCCTGCCGGAGGTGCACGAGACGCTGGCCCGGCTCGCCGCGACGAGCGGCGGTGGCCTCGACCTCTTCCCGATCAACCACCACACCTTCGTCGGTGCTGTCGTCGCCCGCGCCCACCTCCTCGCCACCGCCGGCCGCCCCGCCGAAGGGCTGGAGCTGCTGGCCGCGGCGACGTCGTACGCGCCCGGCACCGAGTGGGCCGGGGTGCCCTGGGTCACCGCGCCCGAGCTGGCCGAACGACTGGACCCGGCGCACATCGCCCGCGTCCTCATGCAGGTCTGCGCCGCGCTGCCCGACCCGGTGCCGCGGATCGGCCGGGCCCCGCTGACCCCGTACCTCACGCTCGCCCGCAACGCTGCCACCGTGCACCCCGACCACGGCCTGCTGCTGGGCGCGGCGTCCGCGCTGGCCCGGCGCCTCGGCGAGGTCGAGCTGGCGGTCCGCTGGGCCACCCGAGGGGTACGCGCACAGCCCTCGAAGATGGGCGAGGTGTGGCTCGGGTACGCGTACCGCAGCTCGGGCCGGACCCGCGACGGCCTCGCCGCCCTCGGTCGGGCCGTCGAGCTGGACCCCGACGACCTGGCGATTTACGCCGACATCGCCGGCACCCTGGCCGAGATCGGCCGGCTGGACGAGGCGTTGGAATGGACCGAGCGGGCGCTGGCGCGCGATCCGTCGTTCGACTGCGCGGTGCACACCGCCCACCGCCTGCGACACCTGCGCGACGGCGACCTCGCCCACCTTGTCGCGCTCGCCGACTTCGTGCGGGACCACCCGGACGACAGCCACGAGCACGGCGACCTGGCCCAGTGCTGCCGGGGTCGGCCCTGGCTCGGCCAACTCACCCCGGCCGGCGGGCCCCTGGTCGACGCGATGCGCCAGGCGGTGGCCGACGACGACAACGGTCTCGGCGGCGCCGTACGCCTGCCCGCCGCCGCCCCGCCGAGCGCGGTCGGGACGGCGATCTCCACAGCCCCCGGGCTGCGGATCGAGGTCGTCGGTACGCCGGAGCCCGACCCGCGCGAGCCCCGACGGGCGTCCGCCCAGCGGTTGTGGCACTACGCGGACGCGGTGCCCACGCCCGCGGTGGCGGCGCCCTCGGCGACGGCTGTCGAACGGATCGGGCAGATCGCCCACCCGGCGTGGGCACACCCACCGGCGGCGTACGACGCGGCGGTGGGTCTGGCCGGCCTCGACCTGGCCGACCTGCTCGGCCTGCTGGTGCACCCGCCGGCGGCGCCGGCCAACGCTGTGGGTCGGCTGCTGGCCGCCCACGATCCGTCGGTCTGGGTCCGTGGGGTGCAGGTGTGGGCCTGTCTGGGGCTGCTGCACCACCGCACCGACGAGCCGTGGGAAAGCTCGACCCGACGTCGGGTGCTGCTCGATCTGATCTGGGGCGTCGAGGACTGGGTCACCGAGGCGGCGCTGTTCGCCCTGGTCACCGCCGCCTGGGTGGACCCTTCGGTGCGGCCGGACGTGGCCCGGGTGGTGGCGGAGCGGCTGGCCGACGCGGCTGCCGTGGCGCGGAGCCGACCAGTCCCGATCGTCGCTTCTCTGGCGCATCTGGCTCTCGCCGCCCCGCAGTTGGATCCGGAGACGGCGGCACTGGCCACCGACCTGCTGGGCGCCCACTCCCCCCGGCTTCCCCGCCCCCGCAACCCCCTGCGCCGCCTCTGGCAACGTCTGAGCAGGGGCGCGCCGCGCCGACCGTGACGGTCGACGCGGCGCGGGTCGTGCGATGGGGTCAGGCGACCGGGGCCTTGCCGAGGGCGACCTCGGCGTCCTCCTCCGGGGTGGCCTGCGGCGGCGCCTCGTTCGCGGTGCGCAGCGGGATCTCCTTGATGAACCAGGCGAGCACCGGGATCACGATGGTGAACAGCACCGCCCAGAGGAAGACGTGCGAGATGGCGTCGGAGAGACCACCGAGCACCGCCTCGCGCGCCTGGGCCGGCAGCTCCTTGAGCTTCTCCAGGTCCATCCCGGCGCCGGCCTCGCCGCCACCGAAGGCGCGACCGCCCTCGGAGCTGGCCAGCCGGTTGGCGAAGATCGCGCCGAACAGCGAGATGCCGAACGAACCGCCGATCGACCGGAAGAAGGTGGCCGCGCCGCTGGCCGCGCCGAGGTCCTTCTGCTCCACGCTGTTCTGTGCGATCAGCATCGACGTCTGCATGAGGAAGCCCATGCCGACACCGAGCACGATCATGTACAGCGAGGACATCAGCTTGCTGGTGTCGGTGTCGAGCATGGACAGCAGCGCCATGCCCGCGGTCATCACCACACCACCGATGATCGGGTACGCCCGGTACCTGCCGTTGCGGGTGATCGCCCGGCCGATGACCAGCGAGACGACCAGCATGCCGAACATCAGTGGCAGCAGCAGCAGACCGCTGTTGGTGGCCGACGCCCCCTGCACTGTCTGCTGGTAGAGCGGCAGGAAGTTCATCGCGCCGAACATCGCGAAGCCGAGCAGGAAGCCGATCACCGAGATCAGCGCGAAGTTGCGGTTGGCGAAGAGCGCCAACGGCAGGATCGGCTCCTGGACCCGGCGTTCCACCAGGCCGAACGCCGCCAGCGCGACGACGGCCAGCACGGCCAGGCCGAGGATCTGCGCCGACGTCCAGTCGTACTCGTTGCCACCCCAGGTGGTGATGAGCACGATCGCTGTGATGCCGACCGAGAGCAGCCCGGCGCCGAGCCAGTCGATCCGGTGCTCGGTGCGGTACTTCGGGAGGTGCATCGTGGTGATCAGCACGAGCAGCGCGATGCCGCCCAGCGGCAGGTTCACGTAGAACGCCCAGCGCCAGGAGAGGTGGTCGGTGATGAATCCACCGGCCAGCGGGCCGGCGACCATGGCGATGGCCATGATGCCGGCGATCATGCCCTGGTAGCGCCCGCGCTCGCGGGGCGGGACCAGGTCACCGATGATCGCCATCACGCCGACCATGAGGCCGCCGGCGCCGAGGCCCTGCACGGCCCGGAAGGCGATGAGCTGGACCATGCCGTCCTCTGGGCCGCCGAGCATCCCCGAGCCGGCCATGCCACAGAGGGCGGAGCCGACCAGGAAGACGACCACCGAGGTCAGGAAGACCGACTTGCGGCCGTAGAGGTCACCGAGCTTGCCCCAGATCGGGGTGGAGACGGTGGTGCCCAGGACGTACGCGGTAACCACCCAGGTGAAGTGGTTGAGCCCGCCGAACTCGCCGACGATCCGCGGTAACGCGGTGCTGACGATCATATTGTCGAGCATCGCGAGCATCATCGCGATCATCAGCCCGAACAGCACGACCCGGATGTTGTTGGGTCGCGTGCCGGCCTGGGTTGCCTGAGTCATGGGTAAGCTCCCCCCGAAGATTGCCGTACTTACTTGCCGCCCGGCTAGTCACCTTACTAGCCGGACGGTAAGTTGGGTACGAGCAACGGTCAAGCCATTTGGAGGGTGTGCGTGAGCGAGAGCACAGGCGGCGGAACGCGGGAACGGATCAAGGCCGTCGCGCTCGAACTCTTCACCGAGCAGGGGTACGAGAAGACCTCGCTCCGGGAAATCGCCGAGCGCCTCAACGTGACCAAGGCCGCGCTCTACTACCACTTCAAGAGCAAGGACGACATCGTCGCCAGCTTCGTCGAGGACCGGCTGGAGGGGATGGACGCGTTGATCGCCTGGGCCGCCACCCAACCCGCCACCCTGGCCACCCGGCGCGAGCTGATCTCCCGGTACGCCGACACGATGTTCGACGGCAGCCAGCCGTCGGTGATGCGCTTCTTCGAGCAGAACCAGACCGCGCTCAAGAGCCTCTCCTCCGGGCAGAAGATGCGCGGTCGGATGTTGGAGCTGGCCGAGGCGCTCTGCCGCGGCGACGACTCCCCCGCCGCCCAACTGCGCGCCGCGTTGTCCCTGTTCGCGGTGCACACCAGCTGGTTCGCGGTCCGCGCGCCGCACATCAGCGACGACGAACGCCGCAAGCTCGCCCTGGAGGTGGCCGACGAGCTGCTGGCCGCCATCGGCACGCAGCCCGACGCCTGACCCGGCCGTGATCGTTCCGGCCCGGGCTCGTCGGTCGGCGGCTCAGCCGCGCGTCAGCTCCAGCCGCAGCCCGAGCAGGTCCACACCCGGCGCCGGTGACCAGTCCTTCTCCGGCGAACGGACGAACCCGCGCCGCGAGTAGAGCCGGTGAGCCGGATCGGCCATCCCGGCCCGGACACAGATCACCACCGCCGTGCAACCCAGCTCGGTCGCCCGGTCGACACACGCCTCCACCAACGCGGCACCGACACCCCGCCCCTGCGCGCCAGGATCGACAGCGAGCATCCGGAACTCCGCCTCGCCCGGCCCGGACAGCTCGGCGAACCGGGTGCCCGGCAGCACGAACGTCACCGAGCCGAGCACCGCCCCGGTCACCTCGTCGACAGCGACCAGCACCTCGCCGCTGACGGCTCGGGTCGACACGTCGGCCAGCACCTCGCCGTACCCGTGTTCGCCCTTGAGCTGGCCGTCCGCCTCGTACGCGGCCACTGTCAGCCGGGCCACCGCCGGGAAGTCGGCCGACTCGGCCGGACGGACCCGCAACCCGGTCAAGCGATCACCGCGATCAGGTCACCGTCCTGCACGACGTCGCCCTCGTTGACGACGAGCTGCTGGAGCACACCGTCGGACTCGGCGACGACCGGGATCTCCATCTTCATCGACTCGAGGATCACCAGGGTGTCACCTTCGGTCACCGTGTCACCCGCCGTGGCGACGACCTTCCAGACGTTGGCCACCATCTCGGCGCGGATCTCCTCGGCCATGTCCAGGCCCTCCCTCTTCGCGACGTGCCTGCCGATGTATCCAATCATGCGCCGACCGGCGATGGGCGGGCAGCGGCACAGCCGGGATGACAGGCCCGCCCTGGGGAAGGCGGCGGGTGTCGGCCGCACTACCATCAGCGGGTCGGACCCGACGCCGGACTGCCGGTGGCCGCATCCGCGCCGAGGTCGTGCGCAGGACGGATCCGACCCATCACGAGGAGGTCAGCATGGCGAAGAAGTCCCGGAAGAAGAAGGCTCGTAAGAAGAACGCCGCGAACCACGGCAAGCGTCCCAACTCCTGAACGGGTCGACGGGCCGAGCGCCCGTCGCCGCTCAACCGGCCGAGGCCGGGTACACCGGTGGCCCGGGTCGACATCGACCCGGGCCACCGGTCTTGCCAGCTGGTGCCGACGCTCGATCGGCCAGCTCAAACGCTCAGTCGGCCAGCTCACGGGAGTCGCTGGTCTCGAAGACCACCAACTCGGTGAGCTTGACCCGCAGCCGCTCACGCAGCTGATCCGGCGCGGTCTCGTTGCCACAGCAACGCGCCACCAGCGCCCGCACCTCCTGCTCCAGCCCGTACTCACGCAGGCACGGCCCGCACTCGTCCAGGTGGTGCCGGATCAGCGAGCGACGCTCGTCGGCGCACTCCAGATCCAGGTAGAGATACACCTCCGCGAGCACTTCGCGGCAGTCCGTCTCGTGCGGCTCCCCACAGCTCACGTCACACCTCCCGGCCGGCAGCGGCGGTCGAGCCCTTCGCTGAGCGGGCCGCACTGAAGCCCCGCTCCCCCGCGTAACGCTCGAGCAGCTTGCGCAGATTACGACGGCCCCGGTGCAGACGCGACATCACGGTGCCGATCGGCGTGCCCATGATGTCCGCGACCTCCTTGTAGGAGAAGCCCTCGACATCGGTGAGGTAGACGGCCAGGCGGAACTCCTCCGGCAACTGCTGGAGGGCCTCCTTGACGTCACTGTCCGGCAGCCGGTCCAGTGCCTCGGTCTCGGCCGAGCGCAACCCGCTGGAGGTGTGCGACTCGGCCTCGGCGAGCTGCCAGTCGGTGATCTCCTCGGTGGGCGCCTGGATCGGCTGGCGCTGCCGCTTGCGGTAGGAGTTGATGTAGGTGTTGGTCAGGATCCGGTAGAGCCAGGCCTTGAGGTTCGTGCCCTGCTCAAACTGGTGGAAGGCCGCGTACGCCTTCAGGTACGTCTCCTGGACCAGGTCCTCGGCATCCGCCGGGTTGCGTGTCATCCGCAGCCCAGCAGCGTAGAGCTGATCGACGAATGGCATCGCGTCCCGCTCGAATCGGGCCCTGCGCTCGTCCGTCTTCTCGGTGGTCAACCGCACATCCCCTCGCGTCGGATGCTTTCCCGCCGAGGATACGCGCACAGACCTGCCCGCAGATTCACTTCCGGCCGGTGTGCCCGTGCTCACCGCACCCACCCCGCCCGGTCCCGCCGTCGCGGGCCACTCCGGACCATCCAGCAGCCGCTTCAGCTGCCGGGCGTCCCGTTCGTCCCGTTCCAGGCTTCGTGTCTCGGTTGGCACCGGTCACCCCCCTCGCAGAAAAGTCGTCCGGGGGTAGTAACGCGAGATGACCACTGGGGCATTCCGGCCCGCCCTCCCCGTTCCTGGTCCCGGCCCCGACGGCGGCCGGCGCTGGGACCAGGAAGGGCCTGGGAGGACTGGTGTCACAGGCCCTGTTCGGGCCGGCGGCACCATCGGATGCAACGACCCGTGCCCGCGCCGGAAACGGTCGCCCCGGCGAGCCGGGCGCGACGGGTCAGTTGGCCGCCCAGCCCTGGACGGACAGCCAGTCGCGCACGGCGGCGGCGGTGCCGGCCGGATCCCGGCGCAGATCGTGCGTCTCACCGGGACGGCTCACCACCCGCACGGCCGGCCCCGGCTCCGGCGTCCCGAACGGATCCCGGTCGCCGTTGACGACCAACGTCGGCAGACCGGTGTCCAGTTCGGCGGCGCGCGAGCGTTCCGGCCGGCCGGGCGGGTGCAGTGGAAAAGCCAACGCGACCACGCCCACCGCGCCCACCGCACGGGCCGTCCGACAGGCCACCCGTGCGCCGCTGGAACGCCCACCGACCACCACCGTCGGCACGTCGGCGTGCCGGTCCCGTAGTTCGGCGAGCACCGCCGCCCAGGCCTCGTCGAGGTGACCTGCCGGTGCCGGCGCACGTCGACCGGCGACCCGGTAGGGCTGGGTCACCCGGACCACCGCCAGACCGGCCGCCACCGACGCGTCCCGGACCGCGAGCAGGTCGGGCGCGTCGACGCTGCCGCCCGCGCCGTGCCCGAGCACGAGCAGGGCGGTGGCCGGGCGGACCGGCAGGTCGGTGTCGATCCGCGCCGGACCGCGCGGGGTGTCGATCTCGTTGCTGGCTGGCACCGGCCCATTCTGCGCCGCCGGACGGGCGTCAGGTGCGAACCCGGCCGCCGATCAGCTCAGCGGGACCAGGGCGAGCAGACGATCGCGCACCGGCGGGCCGGCGTCGTCGATGGCGTCCGGGTCGGGTTCGACCTCGCCGCGCCAGGCGACCAGCATCGCCCGTCGTTCCCGCGGCGTGGTGCCGCCCCACACGCCGTGGCAGTCACCGACGTCGAGGGCCCAGGCCAGGCAGGACCCCTGCACGTCACAACTGCGACACAGCGCGACGGCGGCGTCCGCCGGCTCGTTCGGTGCCGGAAAGAATGTCTCCGGATCGACGCTCTGGCAGGTTCCCCTGGTGCGCCACGCGTCGTCCTTTTGCCGCTCTCGCACGGCCCGCAGCAGTCGCGGATCTCGCCGCGCCGCCGCCACCTCGTGCGGGCGCGGCATACGTGCCCGTGTCATCCGCCCACCTCCCCCGTGGGACCGGCAAAATCTGTGGACGTCGTCCGCCCCGTGCGGATCGACAGCCACTACCGGCGCTGTGTTCTATCGCACTTCACAACACCGAGACAAGAGTCTGCCGGGAACATGACTGAACAGTCAGGAGACGAATCGCGCGGAACCCTGGCAAATCGGCGGCCGACGATGCACAGAGCGTCAGAACAGAGTCAACTCCTGCGGTGTCACCGTCGGCGCCACCGCCACCCGGGCGGTCAACTGCGGCCCGTCGTTACGAACGTCTCCCACCGCCGCACCCACCGGGCGGATCTCCAACCCCGCCAACTGCTCCGCCGACGCCGGAGCGAGCAGCCGCCCCGGCTCGTCGGTCGGCGCTAGCCACGACGACCAACGCTCGGGTGGCAGGAGCACCGGCATCCGGTCGTGCACCTCGGTCAGGTCGCCGAGCGCCGCAGTGGTCAGCACGCTGAAGGTGAGCCGGCTCTCCGCGTCGGACTCCCAGACCGACCAGATGCCCGCCAGCGCGAGCACCGACCCGTCCCGGGGAGTCATGAAGTACGCCTGTCGTCCGCCGTCGGGCAGCCGGACCCACTCGTACCAGCCGTCGGCCGGGACCAGGCAACGGCGACGGGAGAAGGAGCCGGCGTACGCCCGGCTGGTGGCCACCGTCTCCGCCCGGGCGTTGATCATGCGGGCGGCTCCCGAGGCGGACCGGGACCAGTGCGGCAGCAGACCCCAGCGGCCGACACAGAGGCTGCGGTGCCCCTCCGGGCTGACCCGGACCAGTGGCACCGGGTCGGTCGGCGCGACGTTGTGATCCGCTCGGACCAGGCCGCCGGAGTCGTCGGACGACTCGAACAGCGCGCTCAGCTCGCCGGAGCTCCGAGTGGTCGCGTACCTGCCGCACATGGGGCACACGCTAACGCGTCGGAGGCCCCGTCGGCTGTCCCGCCAACCGGGAGTACGAGCGCCGGGCGCCGCCGTCCACCCGCCGACACGGCAGAATGTAACCGTGGGGAACCTGACAGCGACCCGGCCGCCGCAGCCGTGGACCGCACCGACCGCATCCGACCCGGTGGCGGCGACGCTGCGCCTGCCCGGTTCCAAATCGATGACCGCCCGGGCCCTGGTGCTCAGCACGCTGGCCGCAGGCCCGTCGACCCTGGCCCGGCCACTGCGCGCCCGCGACACCGAGTTGATGGCCGCCGGCCTGCGGGCGATGGGCGCGCACGTCTCGATCAGCGACGACGAGCGCTGGCTGGTCCGACCGCACCCGCTGGCCGGCCCCGCGCACGTCGATGTGGGCCTGGCCGGCACAGTGATGCGGTTCGTGCCGCCGGTGGCCGGGCTGGCCGACGGGCCGGTCACCTTCGACGGCGACCCGTACGTGCGCACCCGGCCGCTCGGCCCGCTGGTCGGCGCACTGCGTTCGCTGGGTGTCCGGATCGACGTCACCGGCACCGGCAGCCTGCCGCTGACAGTGTTCGGCACCGGTGGGGTCACCGGCGGCGAGGTGGTGATCGACGCCTCGGTGTCCAGCCAGTTCGTCTCCGCGTTGCTGCTGGCCGCCCCGCGCTTCGACCGGGGCGTCGTGGTCCGCCACGTCGGCCCCCCGGTGCCCTCCGCGCCGCACCTGCGGATGACGGTGCGGATGCTGCGGGCCGCCGGCGCGGCCGTCGACGACGGCACCCCCGACGTGTGGACCGTCGAGCCCGGCCCGCTCACCGGGCGCGGCTGGGACATCGAGCCGGACCTCTCCGGCGCTGTGCCGTTCTTCGCCGCCGCCCTGGTCACCGGCGGCGAGGTCACCCTGCAGGGTTGGCCGCACAGCAGCGCGCAGCCGGTCGAGAAACTCCGCTCCCTGTTGCAGCGGATGGGCGGCGAGGTCACCCTCTCCACCAACGGGCTGACCGTCCGGGGCACCGGCGTGGTGCACGGTCTGACCGCCGACCTCTCCGACGTCGGCGAGCTGACCCTCGTGCTGACCGCGCTGGCCATGCTGGCCGACTCGCCGTCGGTCTTCACCGGCGTCGGGCACATCCGTGGCCACGAGACCGACCGGCTCGCCGCGCTCGCGCGCGAGTTCGGCGGGCTCGGCGCGGACATCACCGAGACACCGGACGGGTTGGAGATCCGGCCCCGACCACTGCGCGGCGGGCTCTTCCGCACCTACCACGACCACCGGATGGCGCACGCGGCAGCGGTGGCCGGGCTGGCCGTTCCGGGTATCGAGGTGGACGACGTGGGGTGTACCTCCAAGACCATGCCCGAGTTCCCGGCACTATGGTCAGCGATGGTGACCGGTAAGAGCTGACGCGAGAAGAGGACAGGTCCTGGCGACCAAACGGCGGGAGTACGACGAGGACGACGTGCGGGTCCGGCCCGGAAAGTCGTCGCGCCCGCGTACGCGCACCCGCCCACAGCACGCCGACGCGGTCGACGGGTTCGTCATCGCCGTCGACCGAGGGCGCTACCAGTGCGTGCTGGCCGGGGCCGAGCGCGGCGTCGTCGGCGCCGAACTGCCCACGGTCACTGCCATGCGGGCCCGCGAGCTGGGCCGCAAGTCGGTGGTGGTCGGTGACCGGGTCAGCCTGGTCGGTGACACGTCCGGCGCGGAGGGCGCGCTCGCCCGCATCGTCCGGATCGCCGAGCGCCGTTCGGTGCTGCGCCGCACCGCCGACGACGACGAGACCACCGCCGAGGGTCGGCTGGAACGGGTCGTGGTGGCCAACGCGGACCAGTTGGTGATCGTCAGCGCGTTGGCCGACCCACCGCCGCGCACCGGGTTCATCGACCGCTGCCTGGTGGCCGCGTACGACGCGGACGTCGAGCCGCTGCTCTGCCTCACGAAGGCCGACCTGGCCGGGCCGGAGGAGGTGCTCGGCTACTACACCGAGCTGGAGCTGCCGTACGTGCTCAACCGCCCCGACTCCGACCTCGACGCGCTCCGTGCGCTGCTCAGCGGCAAGGTGTCGGTGCTGGTCGGGCACTCCGGCGTGGGCAAGTCGACGCTGGTCAACCGCCTCGTTCCGGACGCGCTGCGTGCTGTCGGCGTGGTCAGCGCGATCGGTCGGGGCCGGCACACCTCGACCAGCGCTGTGGCGCTGCGGCTGCCACCGGCGCCCGGGATCGACACCGACCCGGGCTGGATCATCGACACCCCCGGGATCCGCAGCTTCGGGTTGGCGCACGTCTCGGCCGACAGCCTGCTGCACGGCTTTCCGGACCTGGTCGAGGGCACTGTCGACTGCCCACCGAACTGCCCCCACACTGCCGACGAGGCCGACTGTGGGCTGGACGCCTGGGTGGCCGCCGGTAAGGCCGACCCGCGCCGGCTGGCGTCGTACCGTCGGTTGCTCGCCTCCCGGGCCGGCGAGGGCGACTCGCGGGGCGACAGCGACCAGCGCGGGCCCGGCGAGGGTGACCGGCGCGGGCCCGACGAGTGACCCGACGGGCGTGGGCTAGGTTGCCGGCATGACCGGGTACGCCGATGACCTCGCCCTCGCCCACCTGCTCGCCGACCGGGCCGATGCCATTGCCACGGCCCGGTTCCGCGCGCTCGACCTGCGCGTCGAGGCGAAGCCCGACCTGACCCCGGTCTCCGACGCGGACACCGCCGTGGAGCGGGAGATCCGCGCCCTGCTGGCCGAGCGACGACCGGCCGACGGCCTGCTCGGTGAGGAGTACGGCGCGCAGCCGTCCGCCGACCCGAACGGCCGTCGCTGGATCATCGACCCGATCGACGGCACCAAGAACTTCGTCCGTGGCGTACCGATCTGGGCCACGCTGATCGCGCTCTACGACGGCGACCGGCCGGCGGTCGGCGTGGTGTCCGCACCAGCGCTCGGACGACGCTGGTGGGCCAGCGCGGGCGCGGGCGCGTACGCCGGGCCGAGCCCCGACGCCGGCGAACGGATCGGTGTGTCAGCGGTGCGTGGGGTAGCGGACGCCAGCTTCTGCTACTCCTCGCTGAACGGGTGGGAGGACGCCGGGCGGCTCGACGCGGTGCTCGACCTGATGCGGGACAGCTGGCGTAACCGGGCGTACGGCGACTTCTACGGCTACATGCTGTTGGCCGAGGGCGCACTGGACGTGATGGCCGAACCGGAGCTGTCGCTGTGGGACGTGGCGGCGCTGGTGCCGATCATCACGGAGGCGGGTGGCACGGTCACGGATCTGACCGGACAACCAGCCCCCGCCGGCGCTCCGGGCACCGACAGCAGCGTGGTGGCCACCAACGGTGTGCTGCACGCCGACATCCTCGCCCGCCTCAATCGACCAGCCGAGCGCTGACCCCCGGCAACCTCTATCCTCGCCAGGTGGTCTCCTCCGGTTGGTGCTTTCTCGCGGCGATGATCGTCGCGTACGGCTTCGCCAACCTGCTCCAGTCGGTGGCGGCGGCCCGCACCACCGTCCACCACACCTTCGATCCGGGCCTGCTGCTGCGCCTCGCCGGGCACCGGACGTACCTGATCGGCCTCGGCTGTCAGATCGGCGGCTTCGTGCTCGCCTTCCTGGCCCGACGGGACCTGCCGCTGTTCCTCGTGCAGGCCAGCGTGGCCGCCGGGCTCGGGGTGACCGCCATCCTCGGGGTGCTGGTGCTCAAGTGGCGGCTGCCTGCGGCGGAGGTGGTGCTGCTGGCGCTGCTCTTCGCGGGGATCACCGCGCTGGTGCTGTCCGCCCGGCCGGCGCCGTCGAAGCAGCTCGGCACCGCCGGTGCGATCGCCCTGCTGGTGGCGCTAGGCGTGATCGCGGTGCTCGGTGTCTTCGCCGTCCGGCTGCACGGGGCGCCGGGTTCGGTGGCCCTCGGCGCACTCGCCGGGCTGGCGTTCAGCTCGGCCGCGGTCGCCGCCCGGCCACTGGCATCCGCGCCGTCCGCCGAGGCGTTCCTCGCCGACCCGCTGTTCTACCTGCTGATCGTCCACTCGATCGTCGGTCAGCTGCTGCTCGGTCTGGCCATGCAGCGCGGCTCGACGACGGCCGCTGTCGCCGCGATGGACGCGGCCGGTGCGGTGCCGGCCGCGATCGTCGGCCTGCTGCTGCTCAACGACAAGATCTGGCCGGGGCGGGAGTGGCTGGCCGCGGCCGGCTTCCTGGTCACCCTGGCCGCGGTGATCGGCCTGACCCGGTACGCCGAACCGCAGCAGCACCGCTCGGTGGCGCGCCGTCGCGACCGCGCCATGGTCGGTGCCGGTCGGCCGGGCTGACCATCCGGCACCGCACCACGGCAAGAGCTCCCACAGCACCGCCAGCTCAGGCCTCGACCGGCTTGCGGCGACTCACCACCCGCTCGTAGAGACGCTCCAACGCCCCGGCGGTCCGCTCCCAGGTGTAGCTGCTGCGCACCCGGTCCACAGCGGCGTGCCCGTACGCGAACCGGCCGGCGTTGTCGGCGAGCAGCCGGCGCAGCGACACTCCGAGTGCCCGTACGTCACCGGGGGGCACCAGGCGGCCGGTGACCTCGTCGACGACGGCGTCCGCCAGGCCGCCCATCGCGTAGCCGATCACCGGCACCCCGCAGGCCATCGCCTCCAGCGAGACCCGCCCGGCCGAGGAGTAGTGCGGCGTGCAGGCGACCACGTCCGCCGACCGGTACCAGGTGGCCATCTGGTCGTGCGGCACCGCCCCGACGAGCCGTACCTGGTCGACGACGCCGAGCTGTTCGGCCAGCTCGCGCAGCCGTCGCGCCTCGGCGTGGTTGGCCAACTGGTCGGCCGGCGGCCCACCGGCGATGACCAGCTCGGCGTCACCGACCAGCCGCATTGCCCGGATCAGGTCCTCCTGGCCGTGCCCGGCGGCCAGCGAGCCCACCGAGAGGATGCGGGGCCGCTGTTCGCGCGGTGCGGCCTCACCGTCGGGGTGGAACAGGTCGATGTCGACGCCGGCCGGCACCAACGCGACAGAGCTGCGTTGCAGACCCATCCGGGTCAGCTCGTCGACCTCGTCGTTGGACTGGGCCACAGCGATGTCGACAGCCCGGGTCAACGCGCGCTCCAGCGTGATCCGCTGGCCCGGCCCGTCGTAGTGGCCGCCCAGGTGGCGCAGCTGCTCGATGCCGAGCGAGTGGAACGTCTGCACCACCGGAATGTCGGTCTCCCGAACAGCGTGAGCGGCGGCCAGGCCACCGACCCAGTAGTGCCCGTGCACCACCTCGGGCCGCCAGGCCCCCGACCAGTCGTCGGCCAGCCAGCGGCCGACCTCCGTCACGTACGGGATCAGCTCGGCGGTGGGCAGTGGGGTGGGCGGGCCGGCGGGCACCTGGTGCACCTGGTAGCCGTCGACGGTCGCCGTCGCCGGTAGCGTCGGGTCGTCCCGGCGCACGTAGAGCCGGACGTCATGGCCTCGCTCGGCCAACTCGGCGGCGACCCTCGCGGTGTGCTGTCGGGTGCCGACCGGCGGGCCGTCGGCGTGGCGGTAGGAACTGGCGTGCGCGCAGACGAGGCCGACGCGCATGGGTCACCTCCCTGCGATCTTTCCTCGGCGGTGGTCCTCCCGGTCAGAGCGTCCCATTAACCCCGCGACGCTGAGCCGAAACCTGGCAGATCCGGAAGAGTCAGCGCGAGTGCCACCGACACTTGCGCCACGGCAAGCACATGCGACACCTGACAGCACGGTTCGACAATGATCGACAAGCCGTCGGCGGTGTGACCAGGCCCGGCCGGGGGTACCGCCCAGGAATGCCGCTGACCCGCAGTCTCGACGATTCGACCGTGGTGATCACCGGCGCGTCCAGCGGGATCGGCACGGCGACCGCGTACGCACTGGCCCGCCGGGGTGCCGCCGTCGTGCTGGCCGCCCGCAGCGAGCCCGCCCTGCAACAGGTCGCGCAGCGCTGCCGGGAGTTGGGCGGCCAAGCGCTGGCAGTGCCGACCGACGTCACCGACCTGGAGTCGGTGCGGCGGCTTGCCGAGCAGGCGGCGGCCGAGTTCGGCCGGATCGACGCCTGGGTGAACAACGCCGCGGTGAGCGCCGTGGGGCTGTTCGACGAGATCCCGGTCGCCGAGTTCCGCCGGGTGCTGGAGGTCAACCTGCTCGGGGCGGTGCACGGCATCAAGGCAGCTCTGCCCTACCTGGGTGCCGCCGGTGGCGGCGTGCTGGTCAACAACGCCTCGGTGCTGGCCGAGGTGGCCATGCCGTACCAGTCGGCGTACAACGCCACCAAGCACGGCATCCGCGGGCTGGCCGACACCGTCCGACAGGAGCTGCGGGTGACCGGTCGCGGTCACATCTCCGTCTGCACTGTGCTGCCCGCCACGATCGACACCCCGTTCTTCCGGCACACCGGCAACCACAGCGGCCGGGAGCTGGTGCCGCCTCCACCGATCTACCCGCCGGAGGTGGTCGCCGAGACCATCGTCCGGCTGCTGCGCCGGCCCCGCCGCGAGGCGTACGCCGGCGGCGCGGCCCGGCTGATCGGCCTCCAGTGGCGGCTGGCGCCCGCGCTGGTGGAGCGCACCCTCGGCTGGTACGCCCACCGCACCCAGTTCGGCCCGGGCGCCCGGATGGACAGCAGCGGCAACGTGTTCCACGCCGATGCTCAGGCGCGCCAGGACGGTGGCTGGCACGGTCGCCGGCGACAGTTGGTGCGGATGAGCGCCGCGTTCGGTCTGGCCGCCGCCGGCACCGCTGTCGGCACCCTGGCGGCCATCAACCGCCGCTCCCGGTCGGACCGCTGATGGCCGATGTCGAGCGCCCGAATGCGCTCACCGTCACCGGCGCGCACAATGGGGCGATCATGTCGAGCTGTCTCGTGGAAATCGACGAGTCGTCAGCGGTGGTCCGGCTGACCGGGGTGCTCGATGCCGCCGGTGCCGAGGCGTTACGCGGCGCGCTGCTCGCCCGTCTCGTGGCCCGGCCCGGCCCGGTGGTGGCCGACGTGTCCGGCCTGCGGGTCGTCGACCCGTCCGGGCGGAGCGTCTTCGCCGAGGTACGCCGGGAGGTCGCCGACTGGCCCGCCGCGGACCTGCTGCTGTGTGACCCGGCGGTCGACGGGCCCGCCCACCCGGACGCCGCGCTCGCCGGAGTGCCGGCCTGGCCGACGCTCGACGGGGCGCTGGCCGCTGTCGCGGCGACACCACTGGCGGCGGTGCTCACCGCCGAACTGGCCCCGGTGGTGGGAGCCGCCCGCCAGGCGCGCGAGCTGGTCGCCACGGGTTGCGAGCGCTGGGGCATGCCGATGCTCACGGACCCGGCGTGCATCGCGGTCACCGAGATGGTCAACAACGTGGTGGCGCACGCCCGGACCCCGATGACGGTTCGGCTGGCGCCCCAGGACAGCACCTTGCACCTGGCGGTTCGCGACCACTCCCCGCGTCAGCCGACGTTCGCCGGGATATCGCCGCCGACCCGGGTCGGCGGGCGGGGGCTGCTGCTGATCGACACGGTGACCCGCCGCTGGGGCAGCAGTGCCGTACCGGACGGCAAGGTCGTCTGGTGTGTGCTGCACCCCGACGACGAGGCCGCCTGACGGGGGCTTTCGCCATCGGCGCGCGGTTCGGCGACGTACCGCCGGAGGCCGCCCGGTTATGGCGGCAGGGCAGCGGGTAGTGATCAGACATGCGCGACAACGAGTACCCGACCCCCCTGTCCGACACCGAGGCGCAAGGGCTGCCCGACACCGCCGATGACGACTCGACCGCCAACGACGACGTCCTCACCGGGCGCGAGGCGGACGGCCCGGACCCGGCCCAACTGCCTGGCGATCGGACGCCGGTGGCGGTGGACCGGTTCGGAACGACCGCCGAGGAGCAGCTCGACGGTGAGTCGTTGGACTACAAGCTCGACCGCGAGGTCTACGAGCGCCCGGCGGACGACCCGCTGGCCGGCACCATCGACCCGAAGATCGCCTTCGAGGCGGACAATCTGGAAGCCGCGGCGGAGGCGCAACTGGACGCCGACGTGATGGATCCCGGCCCGACCTCGGACCCGAACTCGCCGGTCTCCCTCTACGACCACGGTCAGCTCGGCACGGTGGCCGACGCCACTGTGGGCCGGCTGGTGGAACCGGACGAGGGGTCGCACACCGACCAGGAGACCGACTCGGTGGCGTACGACGCCGGATCCGCCGGGGGCGGAGCGAGCGCCGAGGAGTTGGCCATCCACGAGACGGAGCCGCCGCGCTCGGTCTGACGTCCGCTCAGTCGTCCAGGCCGCGTTCGATGGCGTACCGGGTCAGCTCGACCCGGTTGTGCAGTTGCAGCTTGCCCAGGGTGTTCTGCACGTGGTTCTGCACGGTGCGGTGCGACAGGCCGAGCCGCTGGGCGATCTGCTTGTACGACATCCCCTTCGCCACCAGCCGCAGCACCTCCGTCTCCCGTTCGGTGAGCTGGGGCGTCGCTGGTTCGGCAGCGCCGGCCGGGCCGCTCCCCCGCCCCGGTCCGGCGGCCAGCCGGCGGTACTCGCCGAGCACCAGCCCGGCCAGGCCAGGGGTGAAGACCGCGTCGCCGGCCGCGGTGCGGTGCACCGCCTCCAGGAACTCGGCGGGCGCTGTCGACTTCACCAGGTAACCGGTGGCCCCGGCCTTGACCGCGTCCAGCACGCTCTGCTGTTCGCCGCTGGCGCTGAGCATCAGCACCCGTACGGCGGGCAGCGCCGCACGCAGCCCCAGGATCACCTCGACGCCGGAGATGTCGGGTAGTTGCAGGTCGAGGACGACGACGTCGGGCCGGGCGGCGGCGGCCACCCGGATGGCCTGTCGTCCCTCGCCGCTGGTCGCCACCACCAGGAAGCCGGCCTCGGTCAGATCGCGGGCCACGCCCTCCCGCCACATCGGATGGTCGTCCACCACCATCACCCGGATCGGGTTCGCCGCGGTCACCTCGGCACGCTCAGCTCGATCTCGGTGCCCGCCTCGGGGGCCGACATGATCCGCACCGTCCCGCCCACGTCGGCCACCCGGCCCCGGATCGACTGGGTCACGCCGAGCCGACCCTGGGCGGCGGCCTCGTCCAGCCGACCGTCCGGGATACCGGGCCCCTCGTCGCGGATCGACACGGTCACCGTCGCCCCCTCGTCCTCGATCAGCACCCAGGCGCGCCCGCCGGCGTGCCGCCCCACGTTGTCCAGCGCCGCACCGGTCGCGGCGGCCAACTCTCCGGCCACCCGTCGGGGCAGCGGCACCGGGGTGGCCGGGGCGGAGAGCGCCACCGCCGCCGAGGCGTACCGGCCGAGCAGGGTCCGCAGGTCCACGGCCTCGCCGCCGTCCGGGAGGCTCGCGGCGGCCGGGCCGGCGCCGGCGATCAGCGCCCGCAGGGCAACCTCCTGCTCGCCGGCCAGCCGGGCCAGCTCACCGGCCTCGCCGGGCAGGTCGGCGCCGCGTCGCTGCACCAGCGCCAGCACCTGGAGCACGGAGTCGTGAATGTCCCGGGCCAGCCGCTCCCGCTCCCGGGTGGCGGCCTCCAGCTCCACCGCGCGCTGCAACCGCTCCTCGGCGCTCGCCGCCAGCCGGGCCACGTGCCCGACCACCACCCCGGCGAGCAGCATCAGGATCACCCCGGTGAACGAGGACTGGCCGATCCGCTCCCGGGTGGCCAGGTCCGCGCCGGCGACCAGCAGCGCGGCGACGGTGCCCCGCCGCCGGCCCCCGGAGACGGCCCAGGCCAGCACCGGGCCGGCCATCCAGGCCACCCCGAGGGTGGGTACGCCGTGGGTGAGCGCCGTCCGGCCGACCACCCACGGGGTGGCCAGCACGATGGCCATGACGACTCCGAGGTCGGCCAGCAGCAGCGGCCAGCGCCGCCAGGTCGGTCGGGCGTACCCGATCGCTGTCGCGCCGGTCCAGGCGATCATCAGAAGGATCAGGGCGCCGACGGCGTACGGGTGGGCGTACCGGTCGGCGTCGCGCACCGCGAGCGCGCAGACGTACGCCAGGGAGGCCAGCCTGAACACTGCGAGCGCACGCCACAGCGGCACCTCGAACCCACCCGACGGCGACGGCATGGCGGTCAGGATGCCATAACCGGGCCGGGCGCACGGCGAGCAGCGAGTGCGGTTCGGGAAACCCTGACGTACGGTGGAAAAGCCGCGAAATACTCCGAGATGCGCCGCCGGGACGGGCCCATGACGAACGCAGATCCGCACGCACCGCGTACGGTTGTGCCCATCGAACCTGCCCTCCTGATCGCCGAAGCCTTTGACCAGGCCCAGGTGACCGAGATTCGACACTCGGTCACCTCCTGCGCCCATGCCTCGGGTCTCAGTGGCCAACGGCTGGACGACTTCGTGCTCGCGATCAACGAGTTGATCACCAACGCGGTGCGCCACGGCGGCGGGCGCGGGTGGCTGCGGCTCTGGCACGAGTCCGGTGTGCTGGTCTGCGAGGTCGCCGATCACGGGCACGGGATCAGCCCGCAGCGGCTGGGTGATCGCAGTCGACCGACCCCGGACACCGCCGGTGGCTGGGGCCTCTGGCTGGCCCGCGAGCTGACCGACGCGATGGAGGTCGTCACCGGCACCGTCGGCACCACAGTCCGCATCACAACGGGCCTGAACAACCACAACCCCACCCCCCGCTAGCCCCCCGCCCCACCCCACCCCGCCCCGCCCCGCCACACCGATCATGGAGTCGTGGTGGGCGACAGCTCCACATGCGCCCCTTATGCGGGGCACCACAACTCCATGATCGACGCGGGCCAGGCCGGACGTTGCGGCGATCTTGCGTTTTCGGTTGTCGGAATGAGGGGACTAGTCCCTTATGTCGCGACAGAAACCGCAAGATCGCGCGGACCGGCGGCGAGGGCGCGCGGGGGCGAGGGGCCGCGGGGGCGGGTTAGGCGAAGAGGGCGGAGACGGATTCTCCGTTGTGGATTCGGCGCGTCGCCTCGGCCAGTGCGGGGGCCACCGACAGGACCTGCAACTTGGGAACCCGCTTGGCGGCCGGGATGGGCACCGTGTTGGTGCAGACGATCTCCAGGACGCCGTCCTGGTCGCTGAGCCGCTGCAAGGCGTCGCCGGAGAAGAGGCCGTGGGTGCAGGCGAGCCGGATCGACCGGACCTTCAGGCCGCGCAGATGCTCCATCAGCTCGACCACGGTGCTGCCCTTGGCGATCTCGTCGTCCAGCACGATGACGTCCCGGTCCGCCACGTCGCCGATCACCGCACTGATCTTGACCAGGTCGTCGCTGAACCGCTGCTTCGCACCGGCCGCGACAGGCGTGCCGAGCAGCCGGGCGAACGCCGCCGCCTCCTTGGCGTTGCCCAGGTCGGGCGAGACCACCACCGTGTTGCTGAGGTCGTAGCGCCGGAAGTGGGTGGCCAGCTCCCGCAGCGCGTGCAGGTGATCCACCGGGACGCTGAAGAAGCCGTGCACCTGCGGCGAGTGCAGTGTCATCGCGAGCACCCGGTCGGCTCCGGCCGAGGTGAGCAGGTCAGCGACGAGCCGCGCGCCGATCGAGATCCGCGGCGCGTCCTTCTTGTCCGACCGGGCGTACGCGTAGTGCGGCAGCACCACGGTGATCCGACCGGCGGAGGCGCCCCGGGCGGCGTCGATCATCAGCAGCAGCTCGACCAGGTGCTCCTGCACCGGCGGCACCAACGGCTGGATCAGGAAGACGTCCCGCTCCCGGCAGTTGGCCTGCAACTGGACTTCCAGACAGTCGTTGGCGAACCGGGAGACCCGCACCGGGTGCAGCGGCACCCCCAGATGGGCGCAGATCTCGGCAGCCAGGTCGGGATGGGCGGTTCCACTGAAAACTGCGATGTCGCGCACGTTCGCACATCGTAGGGGAAGCCGACGGCCGCCGACGGCTGCGGGGCGGAACCCGCCGTGACGCCTGTCGCGCCGCGCCGCCGTCCGGGTACGGTGCTGCGGTGACCCCCCAGTACGTCGCCGCCATCGACCAGGGCACCACCTCCTCGCGGTGCATCGTCTTCGACCGGGCCGGGGACATCGTCGCCGTGGCCCAGCGCGAGCACCGGCAGATCTTCCCCCGACCGGGTTGGGTGGAGCACGACGCCGAGGAGATCTGGGACAACGTCCAGCAGGTGGTCGCCGAGGCGCTGCGGGCCGCCGGCACCGACACGTCCGGGTTGGCCGCCGTCGGCATCACCAACCAGCGGGAGACCACAGTCGTCTGGGACCGGGCCACCGGCCGTCCGGTGGCCAACGCCATCGTCTGGCAGGACACCCGGACCGGGCCGCTGCTGCGCGAGCTCGCCTCGGCGTACGGCGAGGAGCGGTTCCGGGCCCGCACGGGCCTGCCGCTGGCCACCTACTTCGCCGGGCCGAAGCTGCGCTGGCTGCTCGACGAGGTGGACGGCCTGCGCGAGCGCGCCGAGCGCGGCGAGGTGCTCTTCGGCACCATGGACAGCTGGCTGATCTGGAAGCTGACCGGCGAGCACGTCACCGACGTGACAAACGCCAGCCGGACCATGCTGATGGACCTCACGACCCTGGACTGGGCCCCGGAGCTGCTGGACGCGATGGGCGTTCCGGCGGCGATGCTGCCGGAGATCCGCTGCTCCGCCGAGGTGTACGGCACGGCCAGCGGGGTGCTCGCCGGGGTGCCGGTGGCCAGTGCGCTCGGCGACCAGCAGGCCGCCCTGTTCGGGCAGACCTGCTTCCAGCCGGGTGAGGCGAAGTGCACCTACGGCACCGGCAGTTTCCTGCTGCTCAACACCGGCGCCAGCCCGGTCCCGTCGACGCACGGCCTGCTCACCACTGTCGCCTACCGGATCAAGGACCAACCACCGGCGTACGCCCTCGAAGGCGCCATCGCGGTCACCGGCTCGCTGGTGCAGTGGCTGCGGGACAACCTCGGGCTGATCTCCACCGCCGCCGAGGTGGAGGAGTTGGCCCGCACCGTGGACGACAACGGCGGCTGTTACGTGGTGCCGGCGTTCTCGGGGCTGTTCGCTCCGCACTGGCGCA
This sequence comes from Micromonospora trifolii, assembly GCF_022229005.1. Taxonomy (GTDB): domain Bacteria; phylum Actinomycetota; class Actinomycetes; order Mycobacteriales; family Micromonosporaceae; genus Micromonospora; species Micromonospora trifolii. The sequence continues at coordinate 81,111 of NZ_JAKKFD010000010.1, read as the reverse complement.
GCGACGCCCGCGGGGTGATCGCCGGGCTCACCGGCTACATCACCAAGGGGCACCTGGCGCGTGCGGTGCTGGAGGCGTCGGCCTGGCAGACCCGCGAGGTGGTCGACGCGATGAACGCCGACTCGGATGTGGCGCTGCGCCGTCTCCGGGTGGACGGCGGGATGACCGCCAACGGCCTGCTCATGCAGTTCCTCGCCGATGTGCTCGACGTGCCGGTGGTCCGTTCCCGGATCACCGAGACCACCTGTCTGGGCGCCGCGTACGCGGCCGGGCTGGCTGTCGGCTTCTGGCCGGACCTGGCCACCCTGCGGGCGCAGTGGCGCTCCGACGCGCAGTGGAAGCCGGCCATGGCCCCGGACCTGCGCGAGAAGGAGCTGCGCCAGTGGCGCAAGGCCGTGCAGCGCACCCTCGACTGGGTGGAGTGACAGCCGCTGCGGCGGTCACTCCCAGCGGTTGCCGGTGAGCTTCTCGTAGACGTCGACGTAGCGAGCCCGGGTCGCCTCGACCACCTCGGCCGGCATGTCCGGGGCGGGGGCCTGCTTGTTCCAGCCGCTGCCGGTGGCCCAGTCCCGCACGTACTGCTTGTCGTAGGAGAACTGCACCCGGCCCGGCTGGTACGACTCGGCCGGCCAGAACCGCGACGAGTCGGAGGTGAGCAACTCGTCGGCGAGGACCAGGGTGCCGTCCGGCGCCCAACCCAGCTCGATCTTGGTGTCGGCGACCAGGATGCCCCGGTCGGCGGCCAGCTCGGCGCCGCGCCGGTAGATGTCGATGGTGATCTGCCGGAGCCGCTCGGCGGTGGCCTGACCCACCTTGTCCACCACGTCGTCGTACGTGATGGGCTCGTCGTGCTCGCCCATCGGGGCCTTGCTCGACGGCGTGAAGATCGGTTCGGGCAGGATCGACGCCTCGCCGAGCCCTCGCGGCAGTGGCACGCCGGAGACCGCGCCGGTCTGCTCGTACTCCCGCAGGCCGCCACCGGTCAGGTAACCGCGAGCGACACACTCGACCGGAACCATGTCCAGCCGCTGGCAGCGGATGGCCCGTCCGGCGAACTCGGCGGGCACGTCGGTGGCCGAGATGACGTGGTTCGGCACCAGGTCGGCGAGCTGCTCGAACCACCAGAGCGAGAGCGCGGTGAGCAGGCGACCCTTGTCCGGGATCGGTGTCGGCAGCGCCACGTCGTAGATCGAGATGCGATCCGAGGCCACCAGGATCAGGTCGTCGCCGTCGGCGTAGACGTCCCGGACCTTGCCCGAGTGCAGAAGTTCCACGCGCCCTAGTACACCACGCGACATTGGGCGGGCCTGATTCGACCACCCGACCGAGGGTGACCGGACGGACGTTGACACCTTCGTGCGCTGCCTGCGTGAATGGTCCGACCGCCACCCCCGTAGGTCCAGGAGAGCCCCGTGCCCCTTGTTCGACCCCAGCTCGTCCGCCTCGGCGCCGACCCGGGCCGGCGCCGACTGCTCGGCGCGCTGCTCGGCGCACCTCTGCTCGCGTCCGGTGGGCTGGCGGGGTGCAGCGACGGCGCCGCCACCTCGACCCAGGACGGGCCCGTCGAGCTGTCGGTCTTCTGGTGGGGTGGCACCAAGCGGGCCGAGCTCACCGAGAAGGCGCTGCGGCTCTACTCCGATCGCAACCCCCGGGTCACCTTCCGGGTCACCTGGCAGGGCGCCGACGGCTACTACGACCGGCTGGCCACCCAGGCGGGCGGCGGGAACGTACCGGACCTGATCCAGATCGACGACGCCATGCTGACCGAGTACACCCAACGTCAGGTCATCCTCGACCTCACCGACCACCACCTGGATCTTCGGGGCCTGCCGGAGGGTCTGATCCGCTACGGCACCGTGGAGGGGCGGACGATGGCGGTGGCCGCCGGGCAGACCCATGCCGTCGTGGTGTTCAACCGGGACCTGCTGCGGGAGCTGGAGATGCCGGAGCCGCGCGCCGGGATGACCTGGGCCGACTACATCTCCTGGGCCACGCAGGTCACCGAGGCCAGCGACCGTCGGGTGGCCGGCACCATGGACGGGTCGGGCGACTACCGGGCGCTCTGGCTCTGGCTGCGATCGCAGGGCGGCGAGTTCTACCGGGGCAACCAGCTCGGCTTCGGCGCGGACGAGCTGATCGCCTGGTTCGAGTTGTGGCAGCGGGCCCGCCGGGGCCGTGCCACGCCGAGCGCGGCCCTGGTCGAGCAGGCCGACAGCGGCGAGCCGGCCCGGCAACTGGTGGTGAGCGGGGTGACGGCGGCGTCCTTCGCCTGGTCGCACCAGCTACCGGAGCTGCAACGACTCACCGAGTCCGAGTTGGGCATCGTCGGCGTTCCCGGCCCACCGGGCGCGCAGTGGGCACGAGCGTCGATGTACTGGGCGGCGTTCAGGGGCACCCGCCACCCCGACACGGTCGCCGACGTGATCAACTTTCTGACCACCAACGGTGAGGTCGGCGCCGTTCTCGGCCACGAGCGTGGGCTGAACGCCAGTGCCGCGGTCCGCCGCTACGCCGACGGCAGCATCACCGACCCGGCCCAGCGACGTGCCGCCGATTTCGGCGCCAGCATCGCCGACCTGCTCGGGCCGGCGCCGGCGCCGCCGCCCAAGGGGCACGCCAAGGTGCGCACCCTGCTGGTCACCGCCGCCGAGCGCATCCGCGTCAAACGCGACGGCACCCGCGAGGCCACCGCGCGCTTCCTGTCCCAGGCCATCGCGGCCCTGGCGGTGTGAACACCGGCGGCCGGCCCGAAGCCGGCCGCTGGTGACCCGCCGAGCCTCGGGCCCGCTCAGCGCGGCGGGCCACCCCGGCGGTTGCGCATCAGACGCAGCACCAGGAACACGACGATCGCGACCACCACCAGGCAGCAGAGCAGCGGGAGCACCCCGAAGCCACTGCGGCCCCGCCGCCGGGCGGCCTCCACCACGAGTTCGCCGGTGCCCGTGGACGCCCAGGCCGCGACGGGCACGAAGACCGCGAGTACTACCGCACCGAAGACCGCGCTCAGGCGGCCCCACCACTTACCGAATGAAGACATGTGCCCATCCTCGCCGAAGGGCGCAACCTCGGCACGTCGGTCCACGCCGAATCACGGGACCGGTTGGTCCAGCAGCTCTCCGGGCAGGCACGCAATGCGCGCGCAACGTCCCGGCAAAGATGATGATCTTTACATGAATCTCTTGAGGTGATCGGATTCGCCTCATGCTCAACTCTGTAGACAGTGCGCGAATCTCTCGCACCCGAAGATCTGCGGCGGCAGCGGTGGGCGTCACCCTCGTCGCCGCACTCCTCACCCCCGCCGCGGCGCACGGCGCCCCACCGCCCACACCGCCGCCGACGAGACCCGCCCCGAGCGGCGACGCGGGCCGCACACCGGTCACTGTCACGCTGATCACCGGCGACCGGGTGACGGTGACCCCGGGCGTCCACGGCGCAACCCCCTCGGTGGATGTCGAGCGCGCCCCGGGCGCCACCGGCTCCGTACGCATCTCCACCGAGGGCCGGGACACCTACGTCTACCCGGACGAGGCGTTGCCGTACCTCGCCACCGGTCGACTCGACAAGCAACTGTTCGACGTCACCCAGCTCATCGCCGAGGGCTACGACGACGCGCGGACCAGCGAACTCCCCCTGATCGTCACCCGCACGACGGGTTCGGCGAAGCTCAGGAGCGGTGCCACGCTGCCGGGCGCACAGACCACGCTGGAGCTTCCCTCCGTCCGTGGCGAGGCGATCCGCACCCGCCGATACCAGGCCGCGGACTTCTGGTCGGCCCTCACCGCTGGACAGTCGCCGACCGGCCGCAGCGCTGCCACCCCGGCACCCTCCTTCGCGGCCGGTGTCGACAAGGTGTGGCTCGACGGCAAGGCGAAGGCCACCCTGGCCGACACCACAGCCCAGATCGGAGCGCCCGCGGCGTGGGCCGCGGGTGGCACCGGCGGCGGTGTCCGGGTCGCCGTGCTGGACAGTGGAGTGGACACCACCCACCCGGATCTCGCCGACCAGGTGGTGGCCTCCCGGAGCTTCATCCCCGGCCAGGACGTGATCGACCGCAACGGGCACGGCACCCACACCGCCTCCACCGTCGCCGGGACGGGCGCTGCCTCCGGCGGCAGGGAACGGGGCGTGGCCCCCGACGCCGACCTGGTGATCGGCAAGGTCCTCGACGAGTACGGCAGCGGGTCCATCTCGGGGATCATCGCGGGCATGGAGTGGGCGGCGCGCGCCGAGCACGCCAAGGTGATCAACATGAGCCTCGGCGTGAGCGCCTGGCACACCCAGGACGACCCGCTGAGCCAGGCCGTCAACCAGCTGACCGCCGAGACGGGTGCGCTCTTCGTGGTGGCCGCCGGCAACAGCGGACCAGATCCGTACACCCTCGGTGCGCCGGGCACCGCGGACGCCGCGCTGACCATCGGCGCGGTGGACACCTCCGACCACCTGGCGGGCTTCTCCAGCGCCGGGCCCCGGATGAACGACGAGGCCCTCAAGCCGGACATGACCGCCCCCGGGGTGGACGTGCTGGCGGCACGCTCGCAGCACATCCCCTGGGGTGAGGGCTACTACTACGTCGACAGTGGCACCTCGATGGCAGCGCCGCACGTCGCCGGGGCGGCCGCCCTGCTGGTGCAGAAACACCCGACGTGGAGCGCGCGGCAGCTCAAGGACGCGCTGATGAGCACCAGCGTCCGCACGCCCGACTACGACGCCTACCAGGCCGGCAGCGGTCGGTTGAACGTCGCCGCCGCCTACCACCAGGACCAGGTCGTCGCGTCCGGGTCGGTGGACGCCGGCCTCGTCACGTGGTCGCCGGGCAGTACGCCACAGCCGATCAAGCGGACGATCACCTACACCAACACCACGGGCAGCCCGATCGCGTTGGAGCTCTCCGTCGACCACGGCAGCTCCCCCGCGCAGACGTTCACGGCAACCGCCGACCGCGTCACTGTGCCCGCCGGGGCCAGCGCGACCGTCGACGTCGTGGTGGCCCCGGCCGGCCTTCCCGCCGGCAGGTACTCCGCCCAGGTCACGGCCCGCTTCGCCGCCGGTGAGGTGCACACGGCCGTCGGGGTCGCCGTCGAGTCCAAGAAGTACGACCTCACCATCAACCTGAAGGACCGCGCCGGCCGGCCCATGAGCGGCGAGGTCGAGGTCGTCAACGCCGAGACCGGCTCCGCCTTCATGTGGGTGCCGGACGGAAAGCTCACCGCCCGCCTGGCGCCCGGCTCCTACACCGTCGTCACGGCGGCGGACGTGGAGGGCCTGTACGGGCCCCGCTCCCTCGGGCTCGCGATGCTGACCGCTCCCGAGGTCGACCTGACGACCAACCGGGTCGTGGAACTCGACGCCGCGCGGGCTCGCCAGGTGAAGGTGGCGACACCCCAGCCGACCGCCGTCGTCAACAGCAGAATCGACGTCTACCGCTCCTTCACCTCGAGCGAGCCGACACCCACCGACTGGAGCGCTCTCCGCGAGACGTTCTGGCCGGGCACCGCCTATGACAGCCTGTGGGCCCTGCCGACCACTGACAAGGTGCGGAAGGGCAGCTTCGTCTTCACCACCCGGATCCGCGCCGAGCAGACGCCGCTGGCGATCAGCTACCAGGGTCGGCACGTCAGCGACCCGCTCGCGCAGCCCGGTTCCCCACCGCTGCCCGACGGCACCTCGCGCCTGGACGCCGTCTTCGCGGGCGTCGGCGGCACCGCCGACTACGCCGGCGTCTCCGCCCGCGGCAAGGCAGTGGTCGTCCGCGGCGACGACTCGGTGACCCCCACGGACCAGGCAGCGGCGGCGCGCACCGCCGGTGCGGCGATGCTCGTCGTGGTCAACGACAGGGCGGGCCGCAAGAGCGTCTGGTACGGCAACCCCGACGGCGTGACGACCGGACCGATCCCGGTGGCCTCGGTGACCATGGACGAGGGCGAGGCGTTGATCCAGAAGATCACCGCTGCGGGCCGCAACCCGGTGCGACTGGTAGTGGTCGCCCACCCCACTGCGAAGTACCTGTACGACCTGGTGGACTACCACACGGGCGGGGTGCCGAAGGACCCGTCCGCCAAGACCGACCCGCGCCACCTCGCCCGGATCGATCTCACCTTCTCCCCGCCCCCGGGCAAGCAGTCCAGCGAGACCCGGATGGACTTCCCACAGTACGAGTACGCGGCGGCACGGCCGTTCCCGTTCGAGCCGGTCGCGCCGGGCCCGCGCACCGACTGGGTCTCCGCGGGCGGCGGCATCAAGTGGATGCAGTACGCAGACGTCGCCGACTGGGCGCGGTCCAACACGGAGGCCATCGCGTACCGGCCGGGCAGCGTCCAGAAGGACCGCTGGTTCGGGCCCATCACCCGGCCGCGGCTGCTCAGCACGGAGATCCCGTTCCGTGGTGAGACCGCCATGAGCGCCTACATCCAGGGGTTCGGCGACGCGGGCGCCGCCCACAGCGGCGGGGCCAGCATGTCGCAGATCGCCACGTTCTATCAGGGCGACAGGCAGCTGACCCAGTTCGACGGCTGGCCGGAGGTCGGCGCGGGTGATCTGTCGCCGGAGAAGCTGCCGTACCGACTGGTCGTCGAGACCACTGGCAAGCCCGAGTTCAGCCCGTACTCGACCGCCACGCACACCGAGTGGAGCTTCGTCTCCGGCGGCAGCACCGAGGTGCAGGCCATCCCGCTGGTCCAACTGGACTACGGAACGGACGTGGACTTCGCGGGTCGGACGAAGCGCCGAACCGACTTCGCGATCATGCCGGTGGTGGTGGGCAGCACCGCTGCCCGCGACGCCGTGTCGTCACTTCAGCTGGAGATCTCCTACGACGACGGGGCTACCTGGCAGCGGCAGGACCTGCGGGAGAAGAAGGGCACCTGGCAGGCGTCGTTGAACGCACCGCACCGGGCCGACTTCGTGTCGATCCGGGTCACCGCCAAGCAGCGCAACGGTGGCGGCGTCACCCAGACCGTCACCCGGGCCTTCGGCCTGCTGTAGAACCCGCCCGGGGGGTCGGCGCCGACGAGGTGCCGGCCCCTGCGGGGGCCCCTCAGCGCGCAGCGGCACCAAACAAGTCCGGCCCCCACACTGTGGGGGCCGGACTCATATCACTTTCAGTGGTAGCGGGGACAGGATTTGAACCTGCGACCTCTGGGTTATGAGCCCAGCGAGCTACCGAGCTGCTCCACCCCGCGTCGACTTGTTAAGACTAACCCACCCGTTCCGGCGATGATCAGCGGGGGTCACCAATCGCTGTGGCCCGCCACGCCAGAAATTCGAAAGCCCGCCTCCGGCAACCCGGAGGCGGGCTTCGAACTTGTAGCGGGGACAGGATTTGAACCTGCGACCTCTGGGTTATGAGCCCAGCGAGCTACCGAGCTGCTCCACCCCGCGTCGGCTCGCTAACCGTAGCGCACCACCCCCGGGCCCCGCAAAACGACATCCGAATCCGCCGGATCGCGGTCCGGCACGTCCCGGTCAGCCAAGCCAGACCTTGATGGCCGCGGCCGCCCGGCGACTGTCCGCGTCGACCTGAGCCCGCTGGCTGGAGGTGCCCTCCCAGCCCTGCTCCCAGAGGATGGTCACCACGTCGCCGACCCGGATCGCCCGGATCAGCCGAACGTCCTCCATACCGGTCGGGTCGCCGTTCACGTCCTGACCCGCGCGGCGCATCTCGAACAGCACCGACTCGTCGCCGAACCCACTGTCCGGGATCAACCGCTGCCTGCTCTCCCCCGGCGTGTCGTCGCCCGGCAGCTTCTGCACGGGGCAGTCCCGCACCGCCTGCCGCAACTCCCTCAGCACGTCGTCGGCGCGCCCGGCCCGATAGATCGTGATGGAGTGCGCGTAGCTGCCGTCCGGGACGTACCCCTTGGGGGTCTGGGGCAGCTTGTAGATCAGGACTCGGGTTCGGCGGTGCACGACCGCCTCGCTCGGGATGCGTGCGCCGCACAGGCCCGGCAGCGCGGCCACGTCCTGGAACACCGGCGCGATGCCCTTGTCGTTGCTCGGCGCGAGCGTGAAGAACGCCCGATCCGGGATGCGCGTCGGCGTCCTGGGGGGCTGCGGCGCGCCGGTACCCGGAGACGTGGCCGTCGCACTCTGAGTGCGGCCGGGCGTCGTCGGCGGGACGGACGGCGATGGCGAACCGCCGGTCGCGCTCGGAGACGGCGACGCCGACAGCGTCGGCGTCGCGGCCGGCGCGGGTACGGACGCCGACGGCGGGGCGACCACCTGGGACCCGATCACCACGCCCACCACCACCAGCCCCACGGCGAGGGTGCCCCCGGCCGCACGGAGCCGGGCCCGACGGTCCGCCTGGTGCCGGAGGACGTCAGGAAGGCCCAGATCGCGAGCGTCAGCGTCGGCGGCGAGGGACCTGTACAGCTCGGACAGTTCACGCGACATCGGTGGCCTCCAATTCCACGACAGCCAGATCGGGCAGCAACGCGGCGAGTCGGGCTCGGCCGCGGGAAAGCCAGGACTTCACAGTGCCGACGGGTACGCCGATCTCAACGGCGATCTCCTCGACCGGCATGTCGAACAGGTAGTGCAGCGCCAAGGCTCGCCGGTGGGTCGCCGGCACCTGACGCAAAGCCTGGACCAGCAGCACGCTGTCCTCGTTGGGCGGAGACACCGACGGGGGAGCCCCCGCCAACCGCAACGCGCCCCGCAGACCGCGTAGCCGCCGCCAGCGGTCGGTCGCCAACCGGGACACCACCAGCCGCAGCCACGCCTCTGGCGCCGGATGCGCCGACAACCTGCCCCACTGCCGCCAGGCCCGGGCGTACGCCTCCTGCACCAGGTCCTGCGCCTCGTTGTAGTCGCCGACGACCGCATAGCCGTACCGCATCATCCGCCGCGTCGTACTGCGGTAGAAGTCATCGAAGCTTTGCCCATCCCTCACAACTGCTCCCCCTCATCCACCCCGTTGCAATTGAGGACGGTGGACCGGTGCCGCAGGTTGCGGCCCAGCCGCACCCTGTCGGCGAGGTGACAGGAGCCCAGTTCCGGACGCGGCGGAGCCCCCGCCGTTCGGACCGGTGCGGTCCGACGACGGGGGCTCCGAGACGTACTCCCGGCGGTGGTCGGTCAGCCGCCGACGCTCGGGCTGGCACCCGGCGCACCAGCGGCCTGCTGCGCCTGCTGGAACGCGGTGAGCGCCTCGTCGAGGGCCTTCAGCGCACGCCCGTACCGCTCGAAGTCGCCCGACGTCTGCGCGGCCCGGACCTCGGTGATCGCGGTCTGCACCCGGTCTGCGGCGGCAGCCAGGTCACCGGTCGGCGGTGGGGTGCCGGCGCTCGGGGTCGGCGTTGGTGCGGCCGTCCCCGAAGGCGTCGGCGTCGGGGTCGGGGTCGTCGGGTTGCCCCCCGTCGTCGGCGGCGGCGACGTGCCCTGACCGGCCTTCTTACCCTGCTCGACCAACTGCTTGATGCCGTCGTTGATGTTGTCGGCCAGCGCCACGAACGAGCCGCCGTCGCCGTACGAGAGCAGCACCTTCTGCAACAGCGGGTACGCGTCCTGCTGGTTGCTCTTCACGTAGACCGGCTCGACGTAGAGCATCCCGTCGGCGAACGGCAACGAGAGCAGGTTGCCGTACTGCACCTGCGCCTGGTTGCTGGAGAGCAGGTTGAGCTGCTGACGGATGTTCGCGTTGTTGGTCATCTGCTGGTGCACCTGCACCGGGCCGGAGATCCGGGTCTGATCCGGCAACTCCAGCACCTCCAGCCGGGGCTGCCCGTCGACGTACGACCCGGAGATCAGCGCGGCGAGGTTCTGCCGGCCGTTCGGGGTGACCGCCGAGGTGAGCTGGAACCGGGGGCTCTCCTGCCCCGGGAACTGGGTGAACAGGTAGTACGGAGGCTGCTTCTGACCGCTGTCCGGAGCGTCCGGCACGTTGGGCACCTGCCAGAAGTCCTGTGCGGAGTAGAAGTCACCCGGGTTCGTCACGTGGAACTTGGTGAGCAGGTTGCGCTGCACCTTGAACATGTCCGCCGGGTAGCGCAGGTGCTCGGTCAGCTCGACCGGGATCTCCGCCTTCGGCAGCACCAGGTCACCGCCGAACGCCTTGTTCCATGCCTTGAGCACCGGGTCGGTGTCGTCGTACTCGTAGAGCTTCACAGTGCCGTCGTACGCGTCGACGGTGGCCTTCACCGAGTTGCGCATGTAGTTGACGTCCTCCCGGGCGAGCTGGAAGGTGCCCCGGTTGGTCAACTCGTCGGTGGTCTCGGTCTGGAGGTTGACCTTCTCCGCGTAGGGGTAGGAGGCCGCAGTGGTGTAGCCGTCCACGATCCACTGCACCCGACCGTCGACCACCGCCGGGTACGGGTCGCCGTCCAGGGTGAGGAACGGCGCGACCTTCTCCACCCGGTCGCGCGGGTTACGCACGTAGAGCAGCTTGGAGTCCTTGTTGACCGCCTCGGAGAGCAGGAAGTTCGACTCCTGCTCCTTGATGGCGTACAGCAGTCGCCGGGTGAAGGAGCCGATCTCGACGCCGCCCTCACCGGTGTAGGTGTACGACTCGCCGCCGCCCTCACCGACCGGCCTGTCGAACTCGGCCTTCTTGTTCGGGTCGGACTGCCCGACGATCGCGTAGTCGTCGGCGGCCATCCGCTCGCCGTAGTAGATGCGCGGCTGCTTGGCCGGGATCTGCTCGGTCTGCGAGGAGCACGCCTCCTGGGTCTTCTCGCCGAGGAAACCGGAGACGAAGAACGGCTGCCCGCCGCAGACCACCTGGTTGGCCGGGGCGGCCACCAGCCCGTACCCGTGGGTGTAGACGGTGTGCCGGTTGATCCAGGTGTTCTGCTGGTCGGTCAGCTCGCCATAGTTGATCTCCCGGACGCCGACCACGTAGTCGGAGACCTTGCCGTTCACCCCGTACCGGTCGATGTCCAGCTTCGGACCGAAGTCGTAGAAGCCACGCACCTGCTGGAGCTGGGTGTACGTCTCGCTGACCAACTGCGGGTCGAGCAGCCGCACGTTCGACACCACCGACGTGTCGGTGGCCAGGTTGCCCGGTGGGGTGAGGTTGTTCGCCGCGTACGGTGTCGTCTCGGTGGCCCCCAACCCGAACGCCGCCCGCGTCGCGTCGATGCTGCGCTGGATGTACGGCGCTTCCTTGTCCTTGGCGCTCGGCTTGACCTCGAAGGTCTGCACCGCCCAGGGGTAGATGCCACCGATGGCCACCGCGGACACACCGAGCAGCGCCAGCGAGATCCCCGGCCAGACCAGGTTGCGCATCCAGGCGTTGGAGAACACCAGGATCGCGATGGCGACCACGATCGAGATGTAGGCGAGGATCTCCTTCGCCGGCAGCAACGCGTTGACGTCGGCGTAACCGGCGCCGTACAACTTGGCGCCCTCGTTGTACTCCAGCAGCATGGCCCGCCGGTCCAACACGTACGCGATCGCCTTCAACAGCACGAAGACCGCGACCAGGGTGCTCAGGTGCGCGCGGGCCGCGTTGCTCATCCGGTCGCCGACGCCCTGCAGTCGGACCCCGCCGAAGAGGTAGTGCACCGCCAGCGCGCCGATCACGGCCAGCACCACAGCGGTGAAGGCGACGCCGAGCAGGTAACGCCAGAACGGCAGTTGGAAGACGTAGAAGCCGATGTCGACACCGAACTCCGGGTCCTTGATGCCGAAGTCACCGCCGTTGCGGAAGAGCAGCCACTGGTTCCACCGGTTCTGCGCGGAGAGACCGGCGAAGAGCCCGACCACAGCGGCGGTCAGCGAGATCCAGGTGCCGAGACGCGGGCTGAGCACCATCCGGTAGCGCTCCAGGGTCGCCTGCTCCACCGAGTGCGGGCGCAGTCGCGGGCGCAACCGGTAGGCCAGCCACAGGTTGCCGCCGACGATCACCGCCATGCCGAGGCCGATGGCGAGGAAGAGCACCAACCGGGTGAGCAGGACACCGGTGAAGACCTCGGTGTAGCGGACCTCGTCGAACCAGAGCCAGTCGGTCCACGCCTGGACACCCCAGCCGAGCAGGGTGAAGAGCACGAAAACCCCGACCAGGACCGCGATGGTGACGCGCCCGCGCCGGCTCATCCTCGGGAGGGGGCTGCTGCTACGCATGACCACTGTTGGCTCCGCACGCTCGATATGATCGGCTCCGACCAGGCACCCAGAGTACGGGGTGTTCCTGAGCGTGTCGGGGCACGGTCACACCGGTCAGCAACGCGTCGGCTGACCACCCGCGCGTAACGTCTCCAGAGCGGTCATCGCCTCGTCCAACGAGCCCACCCGCAACAGCGGCAGATCGGGCTGCGGATTGCGGACCGCCTCGGCGCAGTTGTCCGCCGGCACCAGGAAGACCTTCGCCCCGGCGCGCTTGGCGCCGACCAGCTTCTGCGCGATCCCGCCGATCGGGCCGACGGCGCCCTCGTCGTCGATGGTGCCGGTGCCGGCGATGATCTGGCCGCCGGTGAGGTCGGCCGGGGTCAACTTGTCAACGATCCCCAGGGCGAACATCAGACCGGCGCTCGGCCCACCGATGTCACCCAGGTCGATGCCGAGCGTGAAGGGGTGCGGCTGCTGCTGATCGATCTCGACACCGATCCGCGGTCGGCCGTCCTGCTCCTGACTGGTCACCGTCGCGGTGGCCGGCGCGCCGTCACGGGTGTAGCCGATGGTCAACGCCGTGCCCGCCGGCTTGGCCCGGACCAGCTCGGTGACCTTCGCGGCCACCGGCACCGGCTGACCGTCGACCGAGGTGATCAGATCGCCGGCCTTCAGCGCCCCGGCCGCCGGGCCGTCCCCGGCCACCGTCTTGATCACCACCTGTACCGGAAAGCCCAGCTCCCGCAGGGCGGCGGTCTCCGCGCTGGTCTGCGACGCCTTGAAGTCCTCGGCGTTGCGCTGCTCGACCTGCTCCGTCGACTCCCCCGGCGGGTAGACCAGCTCACGCGGCACCACCGCCTCGTCGTCGGAGAACCAGCCCGCGATCGCCCCCCGCAACCGCACAGTGGGCTGCACCCCCACCGTGGTCAACCGCAACTGACCGGCCGAGGTCGAGGTCTCCCGACCGGAGACCTGGATGACCTCCTTGCCGTCGGTCGTGCCGAGGGTGTTGACCGTCGGCCCCGGGCCCAGCACCACGTACGGAATCGGCACCCGGAGCACCCCGATGCTCAGCAGGGCGGTGAACAGGGCACCGAGCAGGACCGTCAGGCCACGACGTCTCATGCCGCAGAGCGTACCGACCGGTCGCGGGTCACCCGCCGGATGCGGCGCGCGACTTCGCCCTCAGCGCAACGCCAGCGGCGGCTACCTGGGGCGCGGTCCGCGTACCGTAGATGTCGTGCCTGATATTCCGTTCGGTTTCGCGCTCCCGGGTGGGCAGCCACCAGACCCCAACGATCCCGCGCAGATGCAGCAGTTCATGTCGCAGTTGCAGCACCTGCTCTCCGCGCCGGGCAGCGGGCCGGTCAACTGGGACCTGGCCCGGCAGGTAGCAGCCAGCCAGCTCGCGGCCGCCGGTGACCCGGCGGTGTCGATGTACGAGCGCAACGCGGTCGAGGAGGCGTTGCGCCTTGCCGACCTGTGGTTGGAGCCCGCCTCGGCGTGGCCCACCGGCATCCAGAACCCCGTTGCGTGGAACCGCAACGAGTGGATCTTCAAGACCCTGGACGTGTGGCGCAAGCTGTGCGACCCGGTCGCCAGCCGGATGGTCGGCGCGATGGGCGACCTGGTGCCACCGGAGGCCCGCGCCCAGCTCGGCCCGATGCAGTCGATGGTGGCCTCCCTCGGTGGCGCGCTCTTCGGCGGCCAACTGGGCCAGGCCCTCGGTTCGCTCGCCGCGGAGGTGCTCTCCGCCGGCGACATCGGGCTGCCGCTCGGCCCGGCCGGCACGGCCGCGCTGATCCCGGCCAACATCCGGGCGTACGGCGAGGGCCTGGAGCTGCCCGAGGACGAGGTCCGCCTCTACGTGGCGCTGCGCGAGGCCGCCCACCAGCGGCTGTTCCAGCACGTCCCGTGGCTGCGCGGGCATGTGCTCAGCGCTGTCGAGATGTACGCCTCGGGCATCCGGGTCAACCGGGAGGCGATCGAGGAGGCGATGGGCCGGGTCGACCCGACCGACCCCGAGTCGATGCAGGCGATCGCCCTGGAGGGCATCTTCACCCCGGAGGACACTCCGGCACAGAAGGCCTCACTTGCCCGCCTGGAGACCGCACTCGCCCTGGTCGAGGGCTGGGTGTGTCACGTCGTGGACAGCGCCGCCAGCGACCGGCTGCCCAACGTCGTCCGGCTGGGCGAGGCGTTCCGCCGTCGCCGGGCCGCCGGCGGTCCCGCCGAGCAGACCTTCGCCGCGCTGGTCGGTCTGGAGTTGCGCCCCCGCCGACTGCGCGAGGCCGCAGCGCTCTGGGCCGCGCTCACCCAGCACCGTGGCATCGAGGGCCGCGACGCCGTCTGGGGCCACCCGGACCTGCTCCCGTCGGACGACGACTTCGCCGACCCGGTCGCCTTCGCGATGAACGACATGGACCTCAGCGAGCTGGACAGCTTCGACTTCACCGCCCCCGGCGGGGTGGAGGAGAAGGCCCCCGGCCAGCCGGGTCAGTCGGGGCAACCCGGTCCGTCGGACGAGACCGACGGCGAGGGCGACGCCAAGTCCTGACGCCCGCGTATCCACGGCCTACGCCGCGGGTGCCCGCAGATCGACAGCGGGCACCCGCGGCGCGTTCGGCGGTTCAGGTGGGTCGGCCCGACCCGGAGAGCAGGGCGCGGGTCGCTTCCCAACCCTCGAAGGCAGGGTCCAGCGTGGCCAGGTCGGCCGGGCCGCGCAGTCGTCGCCAACCGGTGGTGACCGCCACGTCACCCGGGCGCGGGGCGTTGGCGCGCGCCTCAGCCGGCGTCGCCGTGTCCAGTTCCAGCGTCGGCAGCCAGTCCGGCGCGGGCAGTCGTACCGCGACCCCGAGCAGACCCGGGCCGCCGCCCTCGACCGGGGCCACCGCGACCGGCCGGCTGGTGAGTGGGCGGAGCAGCTTGCCGACGGTCAGTGCGGGCAGGTCAGGCACGTCACTGACCAGCACGGCCGCCTGGTCGTACCCCTCCAGCGCGGCGAAGACGGCGTTCGGTGTCGGCTCGGCCACCTCGTACACCGTCGTGCCGGGCCACACCAGGGCATCGGCCAGAGCCCGGTCGGCCGGGGTCACCGCGACCGCGACCTCCACCTCGTTGAGCGTGGCGAACAGGTCGATCACGTCTTCCGCGAGAGCCGCTCGCCACTGCGCCAGGTCGACGCCGGGGGGCGACCAGTGCACCGGCCCGAGCAACGCCACCACCACCCGTCGCGCCATCCCCCGACCCTAGCGCCCCGCCCCACACGGCCACCCGACCCGCCTACCTGAGCGGGGCTCGCCGACATGATCGACTCGGTTTCGTTGAAGTCGCGGTGTCCCGGAGCCCTCATTAGCGCGGTCTTCAGGAACGCGAGTGGATCTCGACGCGGGGGGCCCCGGCTCGGCGCGGGTGTGGATCAGCTGGGCAGCGGTGCGCAGGAGGAGGCGGCGGCGACCCCTTCGAGGTAGCCGCGGGCGCGTTCCGACTTGGGGTAGCGACCAACCAACGCCCAGAACCGGGCGTTGTGGCTGGGCACGATGAGGTGCGCCAACTCGTGCAGCAACACGTAGTCGATCACCCATTCGGGCATCTCCTGGACGCGGTGCGAGATTCGGATGCTCCGGTCTGCCGGCGTGCAGGAGCCCCACCGGCCGTTCTGGTTGGTGACCCACCGGACGCTGGCCGGCACCGCCTTCGTGGCGTACCCGGCGAGGTAGAGGTCGATGAGCCGGTTGGCGCGGGCCAGCAGTTCGGCGTCGGAGCGGGCGAGGCGGCCCTCCCGGGCGGCGAGCCGGGCGAGCATCCGGTCGACCCACTCGCTCTCCTCGGCACGGGAGAACTGGTCGGGGATGAGGACGACAACTCGCTCACCGTCACGGTAGGCGGACACCGTGCGTCGCCGACGCTGGCTGCGCCGCACCTCGACGACCGGCTTGCGCGTCCCCGCCATCACTGGCCCGCGCAGCCTCGACTACGTGTCACGAAGGACAGCTAATGCCCACTGACCAGGGGTCCGCAAGAGTCAACCGCACGACACGCGCCCAGAAAATGGTGATTGGTCGCCAGGCGTCCCGAAAATTTCTTGACCGCAGCGCCATCGCGCCATCTCGTCACCCTTGGTGAACGGCGATGGCGCCGGTGCGTGGCACGTCCCCACCGTAGGTGATCACCGTCCCGGATGCCGCTGCGGGGGCACTCGCACGGGTGGCTGTCAGGGTTTGGTCGGCGTGTCCCCGCCAAACTGACTTATCCGACCTATTTCGCCATGCACACTCTCGACGTCGACTTGCTCACAGTGTCGATGCACAGCTGACATGGAACTGCCCAGACCTGGGTAGGGTCCGCGGACCAGCGGTCACGAAGGTGGCCGCGGAGTGAGACCCAGCGCCGGCGCCCCGTGTGGCCCGCCGCCGGGCACCCCGCCGGAACGGCATTGACCGGCGGACGAGACGAGGAGGGCATCGTGGCCGACCAGGCCCAGACGACCTACAACGGTTACTGCGTGAAGTGCAAGGAGAAGCGGGACTTCGAGGGGCACGTCGAGGTCTCGAAGACCGGAATGAACATGGCCAAGGGCAAGTGTCCGGTATGCGGTACAACAGTGAACCGCATCCTGGGCAAGGCCAAGGTCTGACCCGAACGGGTGAACGGGGGTGGGGTGGCCGGTGGCCACGCCACCCCCGTTGCCGATCGGGAGGTCGGTGCCACCGGCGTCGGTAGGCCTGTGGGGTGCACCGACCACAGCAGCCCTGTCGGGTGACCGACAACAGGCGCGAGGGCCTGTGGAAAACCCGCTAGATCCTGTGGATAGCGCTGGACAGCGGCTTGGCCGCCTGTGGACAACGATCGACCGAACGCGAAGGTGCGGTCACGATTCGTGACCATGAGCCGCACCGCACTGCCCCGGCCCACACTGCTGCCCGGCCTCAACCGGCTCTGGCGGAACCGGCACACTCTCCAGCTCGGCGTCGGCCCTGGGCCGGCCGTCCTCCTGGAGTTGGCAAACCCCCGCGCCGCCCACCTGCTCGACCTGCTCGACGGCACCCGCAGCGAGCGCGCCGTGCTGGCCCAGGCGCCGGCCGCCCAGGTCAGCGCCGACGACGCGCGTACCCTGCTCGACACCCTGCGGGCCGCCGGCCTGTTGGTGCCCGCGCACAGCCTGCTCCCCCGCGACCTGACCGGTCCGGTCCGTGCCCGGCTCGCGGCGGAGGCCGGCGCCCTGGCCCTGGCCGCCGCCCGGCTGCCCGGCAGCCCTGCGCAGGTCCTGCGTCGGCGGCGGGCGGCCCGCGTCCTGCTCAGCGGCGCCGGCGCGCTCGGCGGGCCGCTGACGGTGGCGTTGGCCCAGTCCGGCGTGGGGCAGGTGATTCCCCAGCTCACCGGCCCGGTACGCCCCGTCGACCTGATCGGCACGGGCATCCCCGCCACCGAGCTGGGTCGCCCGCTGGCACCGGCGGTGCGAGGTGCGGTCAACCGTGTCGCACCGGGCACCGGCACCCACCCCAGCCGCGCCGGACGGATCGACCTGGTGATCCAGCTCGGCACGGACCGGCCTCCCGCGCTGCTCGCCGCCGGCCTCGCCCAGCGCCGGCAACCGCACCTGCTGGTCACGCTGCGAGAGGGCGTACCGGTGATCGGGCCGTTGGTCCGCCCACCCGCCGGGCCCTGCCTGCACTGCGTCGAGCTGCACCGGGCCGACCGCGACCCGGACTGGCCCCGGCTCGCCGCGCAGCTCGCCGCCGCCGACCCGGTGGCCGCCGGAACGACCGGCACGCTGCTCGCCGCCTGCGGGTACGCGCTGGCCGAGGCGCTGACGCAGCTGGACGGCGGCCAACCGGAGACGCTGGGTAGCGCCATGGAGATCACCGGTGCCGGCCGTTTCCGTCGTCGGGGTTGGCCGCCACACCCGGCCTGTGGGTGCTCGCGGGGCCGAGTGTCCGCACCAGCCCGGCCGCAGAGCAGCAGCGGGGCCCTCCGGTCGGTAACAATGACCGAGTGACCGACATCCCGCGCCGCGCCGTGTCCCGCACCGCCAAGCTCGCCGCCCTGCCGCTCGGCTTCGCCGGCCGGACCGTTCTCGGGATGGGGAAGCGCGTCACCGGGCTGGCCTCCGACGTGATCTCCGCGGAGATTCAGCAGCGCACCGCCGAGCAGCTGTTCAGTGTGCTGGGCCAGCTCAAGGGCGGGGCGATGAAGTTCGGCCAGGCGCTGTCGGTCTTCGAGGCCGCGTTGCCGGAGGAGATCGCCGCGCCCTACCGCCAGGCGCTGACGAAGTTGCAGGAGGCGGCACCGCCGCTGCCGGTCGCCAGCGTGCACAAGGTGCTGGCCGAGCAGCTCGGCCCCGACTGGCGGGACCTGTTCGTCGAGTTCAACGACGTCCCGGCCGCCGCCGCCAGCATCGGCCAGGTGCACCGGGCCCGCTGGCGCGAGCCGGGCTTCGACGAGTCGGGCGAACCGAACAGCCGCGACGTGGCGGTCAAGATCCAGTATCCGGGGGCCGGCGACGCCCTGCTCGCCGACCTCAAGCAGCTCTCCCGACTGGGCGGAATGTTCCGGGCCATCCAGCCCGGCCTGGACGTGAAGCCGCTCCTGGCCGAGCTGCGCGAACGGATCACCGAGGAACTGGACTACGAGTTGGAGGCCGAGTCGCAGCGCGCCTTCGCCACCGCGTACGCCGACGACCCGGAGATCTACATCCCGGACGTGATCAACGCCTCGCCCCGGGTGCTGGTCACCGAATGGGTGACGGGCACGCCGCTGGCCGACATCATCCGCGAGGGCACCGAGGAGGACCGGGACGAGGCGGGCCGGTTGATGGCCACCCTGCACCTGTCCGCGCCGCAGCGGGCCGGGTTGCTGCACGCCGACCCGCACCCGGGAAACTTCCGGCTGCTGCCCGACGGCCGACTCGGGGTGATCGACTTCGGTGCGGTGGCCCGGATGCCGGAGGGCACCCCGGCGCCGATCGGTCGTATCGCCGCGATGGCCCTGCGCGGCGATGCCGACGAGGTCGTGGCGGGGCTGCGGTCGGAAGGGTTCATCGGCTCGACCGACGAGATCGACGCCGAGGGAGTGCTCGACTTCATCCGCCCCATGCTGGAGCCCATCGCGGCGGACGGCTTCCGGTTCACCCGGGCCTGGCTACGGGCCGAGGCGGGTCGACTGGCCAGCCCTCGCTCCCCCACGTACCAGCTGAGCAGGCAGCTCAACCTGCCACCGTCGTACCTGCTGATCCACCGGGTGACGCTCGGGTCGATCGGGGTGCTCTGCCAGTTGGAGGCGAAGGCCCCCTACCGGAGCATCCTGGAGCGCTGGCTGCCCGGCTTCGCCCCGGTCGCCTGACCACGACGAGGCCCGGTCGCCTGACGACATGGGGAAGGGCGGGTGCCGGTCGGCACCCGCCCTTCTGCGTGCAGTGGTACTAGAGAACGCCCAGGTCGCGAGCCGCCTGGTTGCGGCCGGTCATGGCGACGGTACGGGCGGATCGGGTTGCCTCAGTGCTCGTGGTGGTACGACCGGCCTGAGGCCGGCGCATTCGAGCCCGGGTCAACGCTTCGTGGAGTAGTTGCATCTCGAAGGCTCCACTCGGAACGTTCAACATCGTTTTCTCACTCACTGCCGGTGTGCCACCGGCGTAGTTGGAACGGGTCGGGAACATGTCAGGCTGCCAGCCGGACCGCGCCACGCACCTCGGACAGCCCACTGGCCGCCAGGCGCGCCTCGGCCTCGACCCGAAGCTCGGCGTCACGGGCGACGTCCTCCTTACGCGGACGGCCACGGGGCCGCTTACGCGGGACAACCGCGCCACGCTCGAAGATCTCGCCGCCCCAGACGCCCCACGGCTCCGCTCGCTCAACGGCTCCGGCCAGGCACTCGACACGCAGCGGGCAGTCCCCGCAGAGTGACTTGGCCAGTTCGAGCTCGGTGGGCGAGTCGGAGAACCACAGGTCGGGGTCGAACTTCCGGCAGGGCAGGTTCGCCTCCATCTCGACGCTCATGTCGAGGGGGGCCAACGCCAGACTCATCTCCCGGTCACCTCTCTCTCACTTCGATCTCGTGGATCGCATTCCGACGTACTTACGGCGGGCAAAAAACTGAGGCCGCGGATCCCGGTAAGCGGGTTCCGCGGCCTCGAGGTGAGCCGGAGTCTGATGGTCAGACCGGTTTACCTCGAGGTGGAACGCCGCGGACATCCATGCGCTTCTTGGCGACTCGGATGCCATTGCCCGTGAAGCCACTGGTCCCCTCGACTCCAGCGGGCGCGACGGTCAGGATCAGCTCGGCCTGAACCTGGTGCACCTGTGGAACCGACGGTTGTGCAGCCGCGAGGGCCACCCGGACAGCCGACAGCGGAGCGCAGACAGACGGCATCGCCGCCAGACGCTCATAGGTGAAGATCTTCACGGGACCCACCTCCCTCACGTTCCTCGTATCGACTGGACCGACCCCGTGAGCAGCCGGAATGGCGCCGCTCGCGTGGTGTGTTCTGAGGCTATTCCTCGCGCCGGGGCGAGGGCAAACGAATTTACGACGAGATTTCGAAAGTTTTCTCCGGGCAGACATCGTCCACCCCGGCACCGGCCACGAGTGCCAGCACCGACTCCCCGTAGAGGCCCAGCTTCCGCGGGCCGATACCGGCGATGGCGATCAACTCTTCCGACCGGCCCGGTCGCCGCTCGGCCAACGCGACGAGCGTCGCGTCGGTGAAGACCACGTACGCCGGGACCTTCTGTGCCCCGGCCACCCGCTGCCGCCACTCGCGCAGCCGTTCGTGCAGCTCATCGTCTATGTCGGACGGGCAGGTAGGACAGCGGCCGAGCTTGCGGTCCGGGCCGGCGAGCAGGGTGGCGCCGCAGATCCGGCAGGAGACGATCTGGGTTCGCCGCCGCTCGGGACGACCGGCCGGACCGGTGCCCCCGGTCGCCCGTTCGGTGCCGCCGGAGCGGTCCAGCTGGGGCAGGAACCGCGACGGCCGCCGGGCCCGTCCGCCCGGCGAGCGCGCCGCGGCGTACGACAACCACAGCCACTCCCGGGCGCGGGTGATCCCGACGTAGAGCAGCCGACGCTCCTCCTCGACCTGTTCGACGGTCTTGGCGTACGTGGTGGGCAAAGTGCCCTCGGCGAGGCCGACCAGGAAGACCGCGTCCCACTCCAACCCCTTCGCCGAGTGCAGGGACGCCAGCGTCACGCCGTCCACCGTCGGCACGTGCTGCTGGGCGGCCCGGCGCGCCAACTCCTCGGTGAAGTCGGTGAGGGTGACCGGGCGCTCCACCGAGGCGGCCTCACCGATCGGCACCACCTCGGGGGTGGCCGCGTACTCCTCGGCGAGCTGGACCAGCGCGGACAGCGCCTCCCACCGCTCGCGGGCCGCTCCGCCGGCCGGGGGCGCGTCCGGTGCCCAGCCGACGGCGGTGAGCGCCTCGACGACGGCGGCCGGCAGCGGTGTCTCCCCCGGGATCGAGCGGGTGGCGGCACGCAGCGCGATCATCGCCTGGCGCACCTCGGTCCGTTCGAAGAACCGCTCCGCGCCCTGCACGACGTACGGCACCGCGGCCTCGGTGAGCGCCTTCTCGTACGCCTCGGACTGCGCGTTGACCCGGAACAGCACGGCGATCTCCTTCGCCGGCGTGCCCGCGTCGATCAGCGCGCGGCAGCGCGCGGCCACCGCGTTCGCCTCGGCCGGCTCGTCGGTGAAGATCCGCAGGTCGGGCTCGGGGCCGGGTGGGCGCTGCCCGCTCAGCTCCAGCCGTAACCGCGCCTCGGTGCCCCGGGCCTGCGAGATCACCGCGTTGGCCAGCCCGACCACCTGCGGGGTGGAGCGGTAGTCGCGGACCAGCCGCACCACCGTGGCGTTGCGGTGCCGGCGGGGAAAGTCGACCAGGTACGCGGAGGTCGCCCCGGTGAACGAGTAGATCGTCTGGCTGGCGTCGCCGACCACTGTCAGGTCGTTGCGGCCGGCCAACCAGGCCTCCAGCAGCCGCTGCTGGAGCGGGTTGACGTCCTGGTACTCGTCGACCACGAAATGCCGGTACTGGGTGCGGATCTGCTCGCCGACGTCCGGGTGCTCCTCGATGCCCCACACCGCGGCCCGCAGCATGTCCTCGAAGTCGATCACACCGTTCGACCGCTTGAGCTGCTCGTACGCGGTGAACACGTCGGCAACCTTGGTCGGCTCGTGCGGTGTGTCGCGCAGCGCCCGGGCCGCGGCCACGACGTAGTCCGTCGGCTCGATCAGCGACGACTTCGCCCACTCGATCTCGCCGGCCAGGTCACGGGCGGCGGCCCGGTCGGTACGCAGGCCGACCCGGGCGGCAGCGAGGGTGACCAGTCGTACCTTGCTGTCCAGCAGTTCGGGCATGGCGCGGCCGGCCAACAGCCGGGGCGCGAAGTACCGCACCTGACGCAGCGCCGCCGCGTGAAATGTCCGCGCCTGGACACCCTGCGCGCCGAGCAGAGTGAGACGGTGTCGCATCTCGGCGGCGGCGCGGGCGGTGAAGGTGACAGCGAGCACGTGCCGGGGAGAGATCTCCCCGGAGAGCGCCCGGTGGGCGATTCGGGAGGTGATCGCCCGGGTCTTGCCGGTGCCGGCGCCAGCCAGGATGCAGACCGGGCCGGCAGGTGCGGTCACGGCGGATCGTTGCTCAGGGTCCAGCCCGGCGAGCACCTGTTCCGACGCTGAGTGAACCACCACAACCAGGAATCATCTCAGCTCCTCCCAGCGTTGCAGCGAACAGGCTCGGCTTGATCCGCAAGCCGCGGCCGGAGGAGTTGGAGGATCCGAGGATGCTGACGATGTATTCCACCCCCTGGTGCGGCTACTGCCACCGGCTGAAGTCGCAGCTCGACCGGGAGGGCATCGGGTACGAGGTGGTCGACATCGAGCAGGACCCGAAGGCCGCGGATTTCGTGATGAGCGTCAACGGCGGTAACCAGACGGTGCCGACGCTGCGCTTCGCCGACGGCAGTGCCCTGACGAATCCCTCGATCACCCAGGTGAAGCAGCACCTGGAGACGCTCAACGCCTGATCTGCCGGTTCATTTTCGGTGCGCGGCCGCCCCAGCCGGGGCGGCCGCTCGTCGTGTTCGGGAACGGGTCACTGTGGCGACGGTCGGTGGGTGCCGGAAGCCCGGGTCGGTCGGCGTCCTCGACCGGTCGGCGGGGCGCCGGGAGCGTCGGGCGGGTGGGCGGCGTCGGCGGGCGGGCCCCGGCCGGCGCGCTCAGGTGCCGACCCCGCCACAGGTAGCTGCCGGCGGCCAGCGTGGCCACGCCGACCAGCGCGAACAGCAACCGGTAGTCCAGGAACCCGACCAGCAGGGCGCCCGCCCCGATGGAGAACGCCTGCGGTCCGCTGACCACCGCCTGGGTGGCCGCGGCCACCCGGCCGACCAGCGATGGCGGGGTGCGGCGCTGGATCAGCGTGTGCAACCCCACCATCGTCAGCGGGAGCGACACCCCGGCCAGCAGCACCGCCGCGAACCCGAGCCGCAGATCGGGGTACGCGAGCGCGAGCGCGGCCGGCGAGAAGAACGCGACCCCGGCGGCCAGCGTGCCGACCTCTCCGAGCCGGCGGACGAGCGTCGGTGAGCAGAGCCCACCGAGCAACCCACCGACGCCCTGCACGGTGACCAGCACGCCCACGAACGCGGCATCCCGGTTCAGCCCCTGGTCGACATAGGCGAAGATGAGCGACTCGCTGAAGCCCATCACCAGCGACCCGAGCCCGTAGCCGAGCAGGGCCCGCCGCAGGGCCGGCTCGCCGGCCAGGTGCCGCAGGCCGGCGCCCAACTCGGCCGGCCACCGCAGCCGTACGGCCGGTGGCAGCTGTTGCGGGGTGGGCAGCGCGGTGACCACCGCCGCCGCGGTCAGAAATCCGACCATGCCGATTCCGGCCAGCACCCACCCGCCGAGCGCCGCGTAGAGCGCCGCGCCCACCAGCGGGCCGACCAGTCGAATCCCCTGGCGCACTGTCTGGAGCACGCCGTTCGCGTCGGCCAGCAGCTCGACCGGCACCATCTCGCGGATGAGCCCACTGAGCGCCGCGCCGAGCGTGATGGACGAGAGTCCGTACAGGGCGGCCACCAGGTAGACGACCCAGATGTCGCCCGCGTCGCGCACTGTGAACAACGGGGCGAGCAGGGCTGCGGTCAGCACGTTCGCGGCCACGAAGAACGGCCTGCGCGGGTAGCGGTCGACGACCCAGCCGACCAGGGGCGCCAGCGTCATCGGCGCGATGACCGCGAAGATCGTGGCGCCGGCCAACCCGTTCGAGCCAGTCAGATCCTTGACCCAGATGGCGAGTGCGAGCAGCAGGATCGACTCGGCGGTCATGCTGGCCAGCAGGCCGCCGAAGAGCAGGCGGAAGTCGGGTCGGCGCAGGATCGTGCGCATGGGGTCCCTCCGGCGGGATGGCGTGCCCAGATGGGCGAGGTCGACGGGCCGCGACCGCGGGTCCGTCGTCATCCGGCATTCCCGTGGTGCGATTTTCGCAAGACACGCCCTCGCCGGAACCTCCGACACCGGTCGCGCCGTCCATACTGACCGTGGGGGGCGAATTTCATACAGTTACCGTCGCGTCTGCGGCGGTCGACGGGAAAGAGGACACTGTGCCTCCTGCCGCACCCAGCCCGATCCTGCGTCGTCGCCGGTTGGGCATCGAGCTGCGCCGCCTACGTGAGGCCGCTGGCCTCACCGGCGATCAGGTCATCGAGCGTATCGGTTGGGCCTCCGCGTCCAAACTGTCCCGCTTGGAGAACGGCCGCAGCCGACCGGACCCGCAGGACGTCGGCGACCTGCTCGACCTCTACGGCGCCGACCAGGCGCTGCACGACGAGCTGCTGGGCATCACCAACGAGGCCGGCGACATGCGCGGCTGGTTGAAGAACTTCCCGGTGATGACGCAGCAACAGCGCAGTTGGGCCGAGTTGGAGGCGGGCTGCGCGGAGATCTCCGAGTACAACCCGGTGCTGGTGCCGGGCCTGCTGCAAACCCCGGGGTACGCCCAGCTGCGAATCGTGTCGGCCCGGCAGGTGAACGCGGGCGCGGGCGAGCCGGAGCCCGGCGACGAGCCGGAGACCGAGGTGCAGGCCCGGCTGGCCCGCCAGTCGCTGCTGACCCGCGAACCGCACGCTCCCCGCTACACAGCCGTGTTGGAGGAGGCGGCTCTCGGCCGTCGCGCCGGGCCGCCGGAGGTGCTGCACGAGCAACTGCTCCAACTCTGCGAGTTGGCGTTGCTGCCCAACGTGGCCCTGCACGTGCTGCCGCGGGATACCCAGATCGGAAATTGGTACCTTCCGCCGACCGCCTTCTCGGTCTATCGGTTCGCCGATCCCCTCGATCCGGAGACATTGGCCATCGAAGGTGGCTTCACCGACGTCATGTCGACCGAGTCAATCACGCTAAATCGCTATAAAGTGGTGTTCGAGTGGCTATGCACGGCGGCACTTAACGCTTCGGACACCCTCTCCTGGCTGATCGAGGCGACGGGACGGCTGACCGAGGCAACGCCCCCATCCACAGTGGCGTTCGGGCCGGCAACGGCGCCGACCCAACGCCGCCGGGAATCAGGGCGACTGACGGACCGGTGATCCACGGGGGACCCTCCGTCGGGACGTGCGGCACCACTCGTCCCATCGGATCGCTGCACATCAGGAGCAGAACCATGAACGACATCCGCAACACGCCGTCCGTCTCCGCCCACTCGTTGGCGGACGCCCCGTGGCGTACCAGCACACGTAGCCAGACCTCCAACTGCGTGGAGGTCGCCCCACTCGCCACCGGCCCGTCGGCGGTCGCCCTGCGCGACAGCAAGGACCGGGGCGGCCCGGTGCTGCTGTTCAACCGCACGGGATGGCTCGGTTTCATCACCGGGGCGAAGAAGGGCCAGTTCGATCTGAACTGATTTCAGTGACTGGTACGGGGCCGTCGGCGCACTGCCGGCGGCCCCGTCGCTTTGCGACCCGGCGACCCTGCTGAGCAGCCATCGGCTAATCGGACGAGGCTCGAAACCGATAGGCGCGTTTCAGTTGCTGGGACGAACACGGGGCGTAACATGGCCCTCGAGTACGTGGAACTTCCACACTGGCTCATCCGTCGCGGTTCATCCGGAGACCCTCATGCGGTTCCTGATCGTTCGCACCGACATCCGCGCCGTCGCTGACGGGGACATCGCCGCCGCCTGGGCGGACGGCCACCGACTTCGCGACGAGACGACCACGCCCGAGCCACGCCGGCAGATCGTGCACGCCGAGGACCGGGACGCCGCGCTGCTGCTGGCCCGGGCCCTGGCCACCGTCGGTGCGGTCCGCGCCGGCAAGCAACGGGTCAAGGTCCTCCCGCTCGTCGAGTCGCGGCCCGCCTTCCGACACAGACCGGGCCGCACCGGCACCTGATTTTCACAGGTCGTCCGTCGTGGTCGGACCGGCTCCCCCGCCGCGTTACTCGCACCCGCCGACCACGACGGCCCGTGTTCCCGGCCCGTGACCGCCGCGGCAACGGCGGCCACGGGCCGGGACCGTGCTCAGCGGTCGGCGTCCACCCAGCCGTCGAGCCAGCGGTGAATGAGGAACAGCGCGATCGACGACGGAGGCGGCAGGATCAGCCTGGCCCCGTCGCCCACGTCCACCGTCTGCCCGGCCAGCGCCGCCCCGATCTCCCGCCGGGAGAACCACCGGGCGTACGCGATCTCGGACGGGTCGACCCGCACCGGCTCGGTCGGGTTCGCGGTGGCCAGGAAACCCAGCATCAGCGAGCCCGGGAACGGCCAGGCCTGGCTGCCCACGTACCCGATGCGTTCGACCCCGATGCCCACCTCCTCGCGGACCTCGCGCAGCACGGCCGCCTCCGCCGACTCGCCCGGCTCCACGTAGCCGGCCAGGCAGGAGTAACGGCGACCACCCGGGGTGCCCTGCCAGCCGGCGTTGTTGCCGAGCAGGCAGCGACCGTCGGGGCCGTCCACGCCGTCGTGGACGAGCACGATCATCGCCGGGTCGGTACGCGGCCAGATCCGCCCACCATTACGGTCCACCCGCGACCAACCGGCCTCGTCCATAGCGGTCGGCGCGCCGGTGCTCGTCGAGTAACCGTGTCGGGTGTGCCAGTTGACCAGCGCCAACGCGGTGGTGAAGATGCCGGCCTCCCGGTCGGCGAGCAGGTGACCCACCTCCCGGAGGTGGACCGCCCGGGTCCCCGGGATCGTCGGAAGAGGCGTGTCGACAGCGAATACCGGCACCCCGTCCGGCTCGACACCCAGGAACATCGCCATCGACTCGGACCCGGCGGGCACGTCACCCGCCCCGAACAGCACCAACGTCGGCGGCGACGTCTCGGTGCGAGCCAGCGTCCGACCCTCGTCGGTCGAATCGAGCAGCAGCACCCGGGCGCGCAACCACGCCTCGGTCAACCACTGCGAGTCACCCCGCCGGTGCGCTGCCCGATCCAGCGTGGACCGCGCCAACGGCGGCGCCGCCTCCCCGCTCACGCCAGCGCTCCCCTGCTGAGCCCCATGGTTCGCTCGCTCACGCCTTCTGCTCGGTGTGAACCGTGGTCAGCGCGGCCAGCCCCGGGGTGATCCGCTCCGCATCGCCGAGCACCACGATCGCCGCTCGGGCCGGGGCCAGGTAGCGGGCCGCCGCCTGCGCGACGTCGTCGATGCTCGCCTTCGCCAATCTCGCCGCGTACTCGGCGAGGAAGTCCAGGCGCAGACCGTTCCCGGCGTACGCGCTGGTCAACGCCGCCAATCCGGCCTGGGTGGACATGCCGAGCTGGAGGGTGCCCAGGGCGTACTGCCGGGCCTGCTCCAACTCCTCGGGCTTCGGCGGCAGCGACGCCAACCGACCCAGCTCGTACGTCGTCTCCAGCAGAGCCGGGCCGGTGACCTCGGTGGCCACGTCGGCGGCGGCGACCAGCACCGACCCGGCGACGGAATGCTCGATCACCGAGTGCGGGCCGTAGGTGTAGCCCTTGTCCTCGCGGATGTTCTCCACCCACCGGGAGGAGAAGTAGCCGCCGAAGATCAGGTTGGCCAGTTGCAGCGGGGCGTGGTCATTGTCGGTGCGCGACACCGCCGGCAGCGCGATCCGCAGCGAGGACTGCACCGACCCCGGCCGGTCGACCAGCAGCAGCGGCCCCGGCTCCAGCGGCGGGGTCGCCGGCAGCTCGGCCACCCGCCCGGCACCCGACCAGCCGCCGAGCGCCCGCTCGGCCGCGTCCAGCGCCTTCTCCGGCTGTACGTCACCGACCAGCACCAACTGCGCTCCGGTCGGGTGGACCCGCTCCGAGTGCAGGGTGCGCAGCGCCGCCGGTCGGACGGCCCGGATCTGGCCGGGCTCCGGCGTCTGCGTCGCGTACGGGTGCCGGCCGTAGATCCGCTTGAGCAGCGCCTCCCGGGCCAGGTGCGCCGGTTGGCTCTGCGCCACCTGGATCCGGTCCACCAGCCGGTCCCGTTCGGTGGCCACCTCGTCGCTGGGGTAGCTGGCACCGGTCAGCACCTCGGCCAGCAGCTCCAGCATCCGGTCCAGACCGGTGACCAGGCCGGCGCCGGAGAGCATCAGCCGGTCCGGGTCGACGCCCGCGGAGAGCCCGCCGCCCACCTTCTGCAACTCGGCGGCGATCTGCACGCTGGTCATCGACTCGGTGCCGGAGAGCATCGTCTGCGAGAGCATCGCGCCGCGGGCCAGGTGGACCCGGCCGAACGGCACCCAGAGTCGCAGTTCGACAAGGGGTACGGCGGGCCGGCGTACGGCGATCACGGTGAGACCGTTGCTCAGCGTGCGCTCGGCCTGCTTGGGCACCGTGAGCTTGCGGGTCGGCCCGAGCGGCGGCAGCGTACGCGGCCCGACCGGAGCAGTGGTGGTCGTCGTGACACTCATCGGGCGCCTCCGGCGATGACCTCGATGGCGGCCCGGCGCTCCGGGCGCACTGTGGCCGCGGCGGCCCGGACCTGCTCCTCGGTGACCTCGCCGACCAGCCGGGGCAGTTCGTTGAGCAGGCCCGGTTCGCCCCGTTGCTGCTCCAGCACGGCCATCCGCAGCGCCCGACCGAGCACCGCGTCGGTGTCCCGCAGCAGGTGGGTCGCCATCCGGGCCTGGGTGCGGGCCAGCTCACCGTCGGTCAGCCCGTCGGTGGCCAGTCGGTCCAGCTCCTCGTCGATGGTGCGCAGCACCTTGTCCACATCCCCACCGGGCGGCAGGTGCGCCTGCAACAGCAGCGCGGTGGGGTCGCGGACGTCGAACGGGTCACCCATGAAACCGAGGTACCCGCCGAGGCTGGTCACCGTGCGGTCGCGCTGCACCAGTCGCTCGACCAGCCGCGACGCGTCGCCGTCGGTGAGCACCTCGGCCAGCACCACGTACGGCAGGTAGCCGGCGAAGTCGGTGACCGGGTCGGGCACGCGCCAGGCGCCGGCCACCGCCGGCAGCGGCGCCAGGGCATCGGTGTAC
Source organism: Micromonospora trifolii (assembly GCF_022229005.1). Lineage (GTDB taxonomy): Bacteria > Actinomycetota > Actinomycetes > Mycobacteriales > Micromonosporaceae > Micromonospora > Micromonospora trifolii. The sequence continues at coordinate 51,630 of NZ_JAKKFD010000010.1, read as the reverse complement.
GAGGTGCGCCGCTCGGCGCTCAGGTCGGGCTCGGTGAAGTCGGGCCGTTGCGGTGCCGGTCGGGCCGGCACGTCGCCGAAGTGCCGGGTGACCAGCTCGGTCGCCTCGGCCACGTCGATGTCGCCGCTCACGGCCAGCACGGCGTTGCCGCTGGCGTAGTAGCGGCGGAAGAAGTCCGCGGCGTCGGCGACGGTCGCCGACTCCAGGTCGTCGAAGGAGCCGTAGCCGTCGTGGGCGTTCGGGAACGTGTCGAACATGACCGGAGGCAGAGCGAGCCAGGGGAAGCCGCCGTACGGCCGGTTGAGGACGTTGACCCGGATCTCCTCCTTGACCACGTCGACCTGGTTACGCAGGTTCTCCTCGGTCAGCCGGGGGCCCCGCATCCGGTCCGCCTCCAGGAACAGCGCGCGTTCCAGCGCGTTGCTCGGCAGCGTCTCGAAATAGTCGGTGTAGTCCAGGTGGGTGGAGCCGTTGAAGGTGCCACCCGCGCCCTGCACGTGCCGGAAGTGGGCCAACTTCTCCAGGTTCTCCGAGCCTTGGAACATCAGGTGCTCGAAGAGGTGGGCGAAGCCGGTACGCCCCTCCGGTTCCGAGCGGATGCCGACGTCGTAGACCACCGCCACCCCGATCACCGGGGCACTGCGATCGGGGGTGAGCACCACCCGCAGGCCGTTGTCGAGGGTGAACCGCTCGACCGGATACTTCGTCGCTGGAATTCTGGATCTCCGCGCCGCCACGGAGTCGACCCTAGCGCGTCGACACCTCCGCCACCCGCGACCTTCCCGGAGCCGCCGCGACCGGGGCCGTCACCAGGGGCAGCACCTCGGCGCCGACCCGCTCCGCCTCCTCGCGGTGCGGCCAGCCGGAGAGGATGAACTCGTCGACGCCGAGCGCGGCGTACTCGTCGATTCGGGCCGCGACCTCGGCGTAGCTGCCGACCAGCGCGGTGCCGGCACCCTCGCGGACCAGGCCGACGCCGGCCCAGAGGTTCGGTGCGACGGTGAGCCCGTCGGCGCGGCCGGCGTTCAGCGCGGCCATCCGGGCCTGGCCCACCGAGTCCATCCGGCGGAACCGCGCCTGGGCGGCGGCGATCCGCTCCGGGCTCATCCCGGCCAGCAACCGGTCCGCCTCGGCCCACGCCTCGGCGCTGGTCGCCCGGGCGATGACGTGCAGACGGAGGCCCGTGCGCAGGGTGCGGCAGTGCTCGGCGGCGAGTGCCCGGACCCGGGTGACCCGGGCCGCGATCGACGTCGGTGGTTCGCCCCACATCAGGTACACGTCGGCCTGTCGGGCGGCCACCGTCTCGGCGGCCGGTGACGCACCGCCGAAGTAGACCGGCGGAGGCGCGGCAAGTGGGGTGGCGAGGCCGCCGCCGTCGACCCGGTAGTGCTTTCCGGCGTAGTCGAACGGCCCGCCGGCCCAGGCGCGGCGAAGCACCTCGACGAACTCACCGGTACGCGCGTAGCGGTCGTCGTGCCCGAGGAAGTCGCCGTACGCCCGCTGCTCGGCCGGGTCGCCACCGGTCACGATGTTGAGCGACAGCCGGCCACCCGAGACGGCCTGGAACGCCTCGGCCTGCTGGGCGATCAGGGTGGGCAGCGCGAAACCGGCCCGGACCGCGACCAACATGCCGAGCCGATCGGTGTGCTGGGCGACCGCGGCGCAGACGATCCACGGGTCGGGGCAGCCGGCGCCCACCGGGGTGAGAACGCCGCTGAACCCGTTCGTCTCGGCCGCCCGGCCAACCTCGGCCAGGTAGGCCACCGTCGCGGCCCGGTCGTGCCTCGCGGCGCCGGCGGTGACGGTGGCGGCACCGACCTGGTCGCCGTCGCCGGAGGTGGGCAGGAACCAGTGGAAGGTCATCGCGAAGTCGCCTCTCTGCCGGTGACCGAATGCCGATTACCCTAGCAAGCTGGTAGGAAATACCGACATAACTGAGACGCGCCATCCCGCCATATGGATGGGCCTTGACGCTGACCGCAGCCTGGCCCACTCTTCCTACCAACTAAGTAGGAATACTGCGGATTGGATGGACGATGAGACGGCTCCCCCTGCGCCGGTTGGTCACCCTGGCCACCCTCGCCGTGGTCGGCGCGGCGACCCTGGGCAGCACCGCCGCGTGCGGCGACGACAGCGAGGGCGCGGGCGGCAGCTCCGGCCCGGTGACGCTGCGCCTCGGCTACTTCCCCAACATCACCCACGCGTCGGCGGTCGTCGGCGTGGAGAAGGGCATCTTCGCGGAGAAGCTCGGCACCAACGTCAAGCTGGACCCGAAAACCTTCAACGCCGGCCCGGCCGCCATCGAGGCGGTCTTCTCCGGCGCGCTGGACGCCACCTACATCGGTCCGAACCCGACCGTCAACGCCTTCTCCAAGTCCAAGGGTGAGGCCGTCCGGGTCGTCTCCGGCGCGGCCTCCGGTGGCGTGGCGCTGGTGGTCAAGCCCGGCATCACCGGCGCGCAGGACCTGAAGGGCAAGAAGATCGCCACCCCGCAGTTGGGCAACACCCAGGACGTGGCGATCAGGTACTGGCTCAAGCAGCAGGGCCTCACCACCACCAAGGAGGGTGGTGGTGACGTCAAGATCGTGCCGCAGGAGAACGCCCAGACCATCGAGACGTTCAACAGCGGCGGGATCGACGGCGCCTGGGTGCCCGAGCCGTTCGTCTCCCGCCTGGTCAACGCCGGCGGCAAGGTGCTGGTCGACGAGCGCGACCTGTGGCCGGACAAGAAGTTCGTCATCACCAACCTGCTGGTGAGCACGAAGTTCCTCAAGGCGCACCCGGACGTGGTGCAGAAGCTGGTCGACGGCCAGGTGGCCGCCAACGAGTTCGTCAACACCAAGCCGGAGGAGGCGCAGCAGGCCATCTCCGACGCGATCGGCAAGATCACCGGCAAGCCGTTGGACCTGAAGCTCATCAAGCAGGCGTGGCCGACGTTGGAGTTCACCAACGACCCGATCTCATCCTCGCTGAAGGCCGGGCTCGACCACGCCGTCGACGTGGACCTGACCGAGCCGGTGGACCTCAAGGGCCTGTACGACCTGAAGTACCTCAACAACGCGCTCAAGGCGCAGGGGAAGCCCGAGGTCGTCCAGCCATGACGTCGACCACGACGACGCCGGGGAGCGCGACCACAGCGGTCGCGCTCTCGGGCGTGACCAAGGTGTACGGGCGCGGGACGAACGCCGTCCTGGCCCTGGACGGTGTGTCGCTCGACGTCGCGCCCGGCGAGTTCGTCTGCCTGGTCGGCGCGTCCGGCTGCGGCAAGAGCACCCTGCTCAACCTGGTGGCCGGGCTGGACCAGGTCAGCGGTGGGCAGATCACCCTGGCCGGCGACGCCAACCCGGGCCTGATGTTCCAGGAGCCGGCGCTCTTCCCGTGGCTGACCGTCGACGCCAATGTGGAGGTGCCCCTCAAGCTGCGCCGCCTGCCCCGCGCCCAGCGTCGCGAGCGGGTGGCCGAGCTGCTGCGCACCGTGCACCTGGCCGACTTCGGCCGTAAGCGCCCGCACGAGCTCTCCGGCGGAATGCGGCAGCGGGTCGCGCTGGCCCGCACCCTTGCCCTGGACACCCCGGTGCTGCTGATGGACGAGCCGTTCGGCGCGCTGGACGCGATGACCCGCGACATCCTGCACGACGAGCTGGAACGGATCTGGTCCGAGCGCAAACTCTCGGTGCTCTTCGTGACGCACAACGTCCGCGAGGCGGCCCGGCTGGCCGACCGGATCCTCCTGCTCTCCAGCCGACCCGGCCGGATCATCTACTCCACCGAGGTGAACATCCCGCGCCCCCGCCGGATCGACTCCCCCGAGGTCGCCGCCATCGCCGCCGAGGTCACCGAGCGGCTCCGTACGGAGGTGGGCCGCCATGGCCAGTGACACCCTCACCAGTTCGGCGCGTACCGACGCGGAGATCACCGGCCTCGACGCGCTGGAGATCGCCGGTCGGGACAAGGAGGTCTCCCGGGGCGCGCGTATCTGGGCGGCCACCTGGCCCAAGCTGGCAGCGCTGGCCATCGCCATCGCCGCCTGGCAGATCGTGGTCTGGACGGGCTGGAAGCCGCCGTACTCACTGCCGCCGCCGTTGGAGGTCGGCCGCGAGCTGGTGGCCCAGGCCCAGGGCCCGCAGCTCTGGGACGGCCTGGTCACCACGCTGCAAAGGGCCGCCCTCGGGTACGTCTTCTCCGTCGCCGTCGGCCTGCTGCTGGGCCTCGCGGTGGCCCGGTCCACTGTGCTGCGCGCCGCGATCGGCTCGATGATCACCGCGTTGCAGACCATGCCGTCGATCGCCTGGTTCCCGCTGGCCATCCTGCTCTTCGAGCTGAGCGAGAAGGCGATCTTCTTCGTGGTGGTGCTCGGCGCGGCACCGTCCATCGCCAACGGGGTGATCTCCGGCGTGGACTACGTGCCGCCGCTGCTGAAGCGCGCCGGCCGCAACCTGGGTGCGCGCGGGCTCAACCTCTACCGGTACGTCATCGCGCCGGCCGCGCTGCCGGCGATCGTCGCCGGCCTCAAGCAGGGTTGGGCCTTCTCCTGGCGCAGCCTGATGGCCGGTGAGCTGCTCGTGAGCGGCATCTCGCAGACCTCGCTCGGCGCACAGCTCACCTACTCCCGTGAGTTGTCCGACGCACCCTGGCTGCTCTCCACGATGATCGTCATCCTGGTCGTCGGCCTGGTCGTCGACGCCGCGTTCGGTGCGGCGGACAAGGCGATCCGGCGCCGCTGGGGCGTGCTGGACCAGGCCGGTCAGTGACGTGTTCGTCTCCGCGCGCAGCGACTACGCGCTCCGGGCGATGCTCGCCGTCGCCGCCGCCAGTGGTGGCGGCGACGGCGACAGGGTAGGCGAGTTGGTGAAGGCGGCCAGCCTGGCCGAGGTGCAGGACATCCCGCTCAGCTTCCTCCAGGGCATCCTGCTCGACCTGCGCCGGGCCGGTCTGCTGCACAGCCATCGCGGCGCCGACGGCGGGTACGCGCTGACCCGCCCAGCCGACGAGATCACCGTCGGAGACGTGCTGCGTGCGGTCGGCGGCTCGCTCACCACGGTGCGCGGTCTGCCGGCCGAGCGGGCCGGCTATCACGGGGTGGCCGCCGGGCTCACCGACGTCTGGCTGGCGGTGCACGGTGCGATCGCCACTGTGGTCGACAGCACCACACTGGCCGACCTGCTCACCCACGCCCCCAGTGCGGTCAGCACCGACGCACCGCTCGCATGATCGCGCTCGATCATTGATGTAGTGGCCTCGCCCGCCTGGCGAGGGGCCTACTTCCTGGATCGAGCGCGATCTTGGGCCGGCGTCGTGCCCGGGCGCACCGAGGAGGGTGTAAAGGCGATGTGGTCGGGTCGGTGCCCCGCCGACCCGACCACACCTCGTACCGATCCTGACCGGGCCTGCCCCTCCGCCGGCACCGGTAGGCCGGTCGCTGCTCAGCCCACGTGTGCGGTCGCCGGGCCGAGGCCCGGGTCGCCAGGACTGTGCAGCTCCACCAGACCGGCGGGAGCGTTACCCGCCGGGGTGGCATGCCAGGGCGCGAAGGCCGCAACCATGGCGAGCAACAACCCGGCGAGCGCGACCGCAACGACCAGGATCAGTTCGCGCAGTGCGCCCGAGCCGGCTTCGCCCGCCATGGTCACCCCTCCCGAGCCGGGCCCCCCGCCCGACTTTCCCCGTCGGTCAGCCTCGACCACGACCGGCCGGGGCGCAGTCGGCCAGCCGACCCAGCGGAGGCTGATTACCGACTCAGCACAGGGGCCACCCGGCGCCGCCGGCTGACCGGTCGGGTCGCACTGACAGCCGACCGGCCCGGAACACCGTGCAGACAAAACCGACCCGCCCCACCGAAGCGGGACGGGTCGGTCGACGCGCAGAGGATCAGACGGTACGGGGCCGACGCGGGCGACGGGACCGGCCCGACGCGCGGTGCGCCGGCCGGGCGCCACCGTCGGCGGCTGAGCCGCCGGAGGTACGGACCCGAGAGGCGGGCGCCGGCGGAGCGACGATGGTCACCGGTACACCGGACGGCTCGCGGGCACCTGTCACCCGGGCCAGCGCCCCGTCACCCGGGCGCACCTGGACCGACTCGGGCCGGATGCCGGCGGTGGCCATCAGCCGGGACACGTCCCGGCGCTGCTCCGGCAGGACCAGGGTGACAACGGAACCGGACTCGCCGGCCCGGGCGGTACGGCCGCCCCGGTGCAGGTAGTCCTTCGCCTCGGTCGGCGGGTCCACGTTGACCACCATGTCCAGGCCGTCCACGTGGATGCCGCGGGCCGCCACGTCGGTGGCGACCAGGGCTGTCACCTGACCGTTGCGGAACTGCTCCAGGATCCGGGTGCGCTGCGGCTGGGACTTGCCACCGTGCAGCGCGGCCGCGCGTACGCCCTTGGAGAGCAGCTGGCGGGCCAGCCGGTCGGCGCGGTGCTTGGTGCCCATGAACAGGATGGTGCGGCCCTCACGGGCGGCGATCCGGGTCAACGCGTCGGGCTTGTCCGCAGCGTCGACGTGCAGCACGTGGTGGGTCATCGCGGTGACCGTCGCGGTGCCCGGGTCCACCGAGTGGGTGACCGGGTTGCTCAGGAAGCGGCGGACCAGCCGGTCCACGCCCCCGTCCAGGGTCGCCGAGAAGAGCATCCGCTGCCCCTGCGGCGCGACCTGCTCCAGCAGCTTGGTGACCTGCGGCAGGAAGCCCATGTCGGCCATCTGGTCGGCCTCGTCGAGCACAGTGATCTCGACCTGGTCGAGCCGGGCGTCGCCGCGGTTGATCAGGTCGTGCAGCCGACCGGGGGTGGCGACGACAACTTCGGTGCCGGCGCGCAGGGCGTCCGCCTGACGCTGCAACGACAGGCCGCCAACCACCGTGGCGCAGCGCAGCCCAACGGCGCGGGCGTACGGGGCCAGGGCGGTGGTGACCTGCTGGGCCAGTTCGCGGGTCGGCACCAGCACCAGGGCCAGCGGACGGCCCGGCCGCGCCTTACGGCCGGCGGTGCGGGACAGCAGCGGAAGCCCGAAGGCGAGGGTCTTGCCGGAGCCGGTACGACCCCGGCCCAGCACGTCCCGGCCGGCGAGCGAGTCGGGCAGCGTCGCCGACTGGATCGGGAACGGCTCGGTGATGCCCTGCGCGGTCAGCGCGGTGAGCAGCGCCGGCGCCAGACCGGTATGAGCGAACGAGGGAATAACTGTGGTCATGCGGAAGCCTTCCTCGACGCGGCACGTGTCGAGGGAGGGCGCCGAAGTCGGCGCTGTCACCAGCGGAAAAAGGCCGCCAGGACTCACAAGCACGAACCGAAAGGGAGTACAGGCCGGCCCGCCGCCGGGCCGCCGCCTGCGCGTACGCAGGCGGCGGCGGGGCGGGCCGGTCCCGTCACCGTCACACCCGGAGGGCGCGACAGGTAATGCTGACCGATCCGAAGATCAGAGCGGGCGGATGTTCTCCGCCTGCGGGCCCTTCTGGCCCTGGGTCACCTCGAACTCGACCCGCTGGTTCTCGTCCAGGCTCCGGTAGCCGGAGGACTGGATCGCCGAGAAGTGGGCGAAGACGTCAGCGCCGCCGCCGTCCGGGGTGATGAAGCCGAAGCCCTTGTCAGCGTTGAACCACTTCACGGTGCCAATAGCCATGTGTTTCGTCTCCTTGACGGAACGTCGGACACGCACTTGTTGCCTGCCCGAAGAGGAGCGCTCCGCGCGGGGATGCGCGAATCGCCTGTCGCTTCTGGTCGCCCCGCCCGGAGAACTCCGGACACAACAAAGAGCGCCTGGGGCCACAATCCCGCCAGGCGCACACAGAGTCTCTGGTAACCAAAACTGCAACCCGGTCAACCTACCACGGTTTTCCCCGCGATGGTCAACGTTGGGCAGAATCCTCGGGCAACTGGGCGATCATGGCCGTGAGGCCCGTCACATCCAACAGGTCGGCGGGCCGGACGGTCACCCCGTGCCGGACGTAATGGAACGCCGCGCCCACCCGGTCGACCGGCACGCCGGCCAACTCCGCCCAGGCCAGCCGGTAGACCGCCAGCTGCACGGCCGCCACGTCGGCCGCCGGCCCGGTGGGCTGCGCGCCGGTCTTCCAGTCGACCACGTCGAACCGACCACCCGGCCGGGCGAAGACCGCGTCCATCCGGCCCCGCACCACCACTCCGGCGATCACAGTGGCGAACGGCACCTCCACCTCCACAGGTGACCTGTCGGCCCACTCGCTGGCCAGGAACCGCTCCTGAAGCTCGACCAGAGCCTCGTCGGGTGCGGCATCGGCGTCGGCCGCGCCGGGCAGCTCGTCCAGGTCCAACAGGCGGTCGGCGCCGAAGCGCTGCTCCAACCAGGCGTGGAAGGCGGTGCCTCGGCGGGCGTACGGGTTGGGCTCGGCCGGCACCGGGCGACGCAGCGTACGGGCCAGCGCCGCCGGATCACGCCGCAGCGCGACCAGCTGGGTGACGCTCAGCGCCCCGGGCAGTGCCACCTCGACCGCACCGGAGAGCCGGGTCAGCTCGGCGCGCTCCGCCAACAGCAGGTCCGCCTCACTCTGCCAGCGCGCCACCTCCGGATCCACCTCCGGCTCGACCGGCTCGACCGGCTCGGCCGGCTCGGCCGTAGACCCGGTCGGCAGCACCGGCCCGTTGAGCACCGGCCCGACCGGCCCGGGAAGCGCCGCCGGACCCTCGGCCATCAGGCGACGCACCAGCCCGGCCGCCTCGGCCAACGCCGGCCGGCGACCGCCCAGCGGATCGGCCGGCCACTCGGCGCGGAGCACCACCTCGGCCGTGGGGTTCGTCGCATCGGGGGTCGGCTCCGGCGCCCACGCGTCGATCAGGTGCCCCGGCCCACCGTCGAGGCAGGCGTCGTACACCTCACGCAGGAAGACCGACGGACCTCGCGGTCGCTTCGTGCCCTCGCCCCACCAGTAACCGGAGCAGAGCAGCAGCCGGCGCGGCCGGGTGACCGCCACGTACGTCAGCCGGCGTTCCTCCCGCTCGTCGTGGGCCCGCCACGCGTCGGTGAAGTCGGTCACCGCCCGTGCCACGGCCCGCTGGTCCCCCGCCTCGTCGAGCGCCAACTCGGGCAACCCGTCGGCGTCACCGCGCAGCGGAAACGGCAGCACGCCCAGCCCACCCAGCCAGTGGTCGGAGTTGCGGACCGGCCCCGGCCACAGCCCGCGACTGAGCCCGGCCACCGCCACCACGTCCCACTCCAGGCCCTTGGCGGCGTGCGCGGTGACCACCTGCACCGCGCCCTCCACCACCTCGACCTCGCCCGGCGCCAGACCGCGCTCCTCGTCCTCGGCGGCGGCCAGATAGGACAGGAACCCGGACAGGGTCGCGCCCGGCGTCTCCCCGCTGAACCGGGCCGCCACGTCGCCGAGCGCGTCCAGATGCCCCCGGGCCAGGCCCGCGTCGCCGGCGCCGTCCCGGCCGGCCCGCACCGCGACCTCCACGTCCAGGCCGATGGTCCGCTCGATGTCCGCGATCAGGTCCGGCAGCGCCTGGTCCAGTCGGTAGCGCAGCAACGCCAACTCCCGGCCGTACGCGCGCAGCCGCGCGAACCCCTCCGCCGAGTACGCCTGCGCCGGCCCGAGATCGGCCAACGACTCCACCAGAGTCGCCTCGTCCAACAGGTCGGGGCTGATCTCCGAGGCCTCGTCGGCGGCCACCTGTCGCCGGGCGTTCGCGATGGCCCGGGCCCGCCGGTGCAACGCCACCAGGTCACGCGGCCCGATCCGCCAACGGGCGCCGGTGAGCAACCGCAGCAGCGCGGCGCCATCGGTCGGGTCGGCCAGCACCCGCAGCGTGCAGACCACGTCGCGGACCTCAGGAGTGTCCAGCAGACCGCCCAGCCCGACCACCTCGACCGGTAGGCCCCGCTCCCGCAGCGCCGACTCGATCGCCGGGATCTGGCTGCGCACCCGGACCAGCACGGCGGTCGTCGGACGGCGGGCCACCGGGATGTGTTCCGGGGCGGCACCCGGCATCCCGGCCGCCCCGCGCCAGGCGGCGAGCACGCTGTCGGCGATCCAGTCGGCCTCGTCGGCATACGTGGGCAGCATCGCGCAGTGCACAGTGCCGCCGGCCGTACCGCCCGGGCTGCGGTGCGGGATCGGGTCCCGGACGGTCAGCGCGGAGCGCAGCTCCGGCACCCGGGCACCCGCCGCCCGCAGCGGGGTGGAGAGCGTGTTCGCCACCCGGAGGATCTCCGGGCGGTTGCGCCAACTCGTGGTGAGACCCAGCGCCGGGGCCGGCTCGCCGTTGGCGCGGGCGAACTCGGTGGGAAACCGGTCCAGGGTGCCCGCGCTGGCCCCCCGCCAGCCGTAGATGGACTGGCACGGGTCGCCCACAGCGGTCACCGGGTGCCCGCCACCGAACAGCGCGTTGAGCAACACCACCTGGGCGTGGCTGGTGTCCTGGTACTCGTCGAGCAGCACCACCCGGAAGCGGTCCCGCTCGATCACGCCGACGCCCGGGTGGTCCCGCGCCACACGGGCCGCCCGGGCGAGCTGGTCGGCGAAGTCCATCGCCTCGAAGTCCTCCTTGCGCCGGGCGTACGCCCGGACCAGCGGCAACAGGCGCAACCGGGTCTGCTGGAGGGTGAGCGCCTTGCGCACGTCGGCGTACACCCGACCCGGCCGGGACTGCACCTCGGCGAAGAACCGACCGGTCCAGGCCGCCAGGTCGTCCGGCGCGACCAGGTGCTCGTCCAACTCCCCGGCGAGCGCCAGCACCGCGTCGGTGATGGTGCTGGGCATCCGGTCCACCTCGGACATGTCGCCGTCGTAGTTGCGCACCAGCAGGTCGACCAACTGCCAGCGGGACGCCTCGGTGAGCAGCCGGGTGGACGGCTCGTAGCCGGCCCGCAGCCCGTGCTCGGTGACGATCCGCCCGGCGTACGAGTGGTAGGTGGAGACGGTGGGCTCGCCGGCGAGCGGATCGTCCAGCGGGTTCCGTTCCTGCCGGCCGAGGCGGCGGATCAACTGGTCGAGCCGGGTCCGTACCCGATGGGCCAGCTCGCCGGCCGCCTTGCGGGTGAAGGTCAGCCCGAGGATCTGCTCCGGCCGCACGTACGAGTTGGCCACCAGCCAGACCACCCGCGCGGCCATCGTCTCGGTCTTGCCCGACCCGGCGCCCGCGACCACCAGCAGCGGCTCCACCGGGGCGGCGATGATCGCGGCCTGCTCCCGGGTGGGCGCCGGCAACCGCAGCAGTTTGGCCAGCTCCACCGGCGTGTACCGGGGGCCGGAGTCCGCGAGTCGGGGCGTCGGAGCCGGACCCGCGCCGAACAGGGTGGGCTGACTCACGGTGCCGTCTCAGTTCCCAACACCGGCGCACTCCTCGCCCTCACACGCGACTGGGCTCGCACGCTCACTCCTCGCCCTCACCTGCACGTCGGACGGTGGGCGGCTCGACGACCTGGCGACCCTGCCCGGAGACCGGGCAGCTGGTGCGCACCGGGCAGACCCGGCACTTCGAGTTGGCCACCGCGGCGAACGTGGCGGCTGCCATCGTATCGGCGGTCCGCCGGACCAGCGCGGTCGCCCAACCGGCCGCCGGCCCCTCGCTGGCGGCCGGCTGATTCTGCTCCCTGGCGTCCTTGGCGGAGGTGCCGAGCTGCACCAGCGCGGCACCACCGGACTCGTCACCGAACTCGGCGAACGCACCCGCCTCCACCGCCGCCTGGTAGGCACCGAGCTGTGGGTGCTCCGCCAGGTCGGTGCCGGTGACAGCTGTGGACTTGCCGGTCTTCAGGTCGATCACCACGAGCCGCCCGGCCTCGTCGACCTCGAGCCGGTCGACCCGACCGGTCAGGTCGATGGGCCGACTCGGGTCGTCCAGGCGGACGGCGAACTCGTGCTCGATGGCGAGCAACCGGCGCGGATTGGTGGCCAGCCAGCGCAGCAGCTTGTCGACCATCGCCTCGGCGCGTTCCCGCTCCGGCCCGGCCATCCACCGGGCCGCCAGCTCGATCGCGTCGAACCGGGCGGCCACGTAGTCGAGCAGCGCGCCCCGGTCGGCGCTGGCGTCCTCGGCGAGCATCGCGGCGGCGTGCACCAGGTTGCCCACCCCCTGCGCGGTGCTGGTCGGGCCGCTGCCGCCGTGCCGTTCCAGCAGCCAGCGCAGGCTGCACCGCAGCGCGCTCTCCATTGCCGACGGGGTGACCCGCACCGGGTCGCCGTCATCGACGAGCGGGCGGTCGTCGGAGAGCACCCGCAACCCCCACCAGTCGTCGGGGTGCGCGCCGGGCACGCCGGCGGCGGCGAGCCGGGCCAGTTCGGCCGCCGCGGCGCGCCGCCGGGCCCCCGGGGCGGCCGGGTCGGTGATGGCGGTACGCAGTTCGGCGACCAGCGCCGGCAGTGTCAGCGCCCGGGGTGGACGGGTCACCGGAAGTGCCCCGGGGCGGTCCGGCTCCTCGTCGCCGCTCTCGCCCTCCGCAGCGCCCCCGACGCCGCCGGAGGCCGGCCCGGTGCGGGGACCGGGCGGCGGACCGGACGCTGTCGGCGGGGTGGGCGGCGTCGGCGGCGTGCCTGGCGGCCGGGTGCTCGGGCCCAGCTCGTGCAGGAACCGGCTGGGCTGTTCCTCGTGGTCGTCCCCGCCCACGGCGGCCGACGCCACGGCGCTGACCAGCAGCCGGTGCCGGGCCCGGCTGATGGCGACGTGGAAGAGCCGGCGCTCCTCATCCAGCAACGCCGAGGTCTGACCCACCACGTTCGCCACTGTCGCGCCGTCGACCGACCGGCCGGCCAGCACGTCGACCAGGCGCTCGGAGCCGAGCAGGCTGCCGCGCAGGCGCAGGTCCGGCCAGATGCCCTCCTGCACGCCGGCCACCGCGACCAGATCCCATTCCAGGCCCTTCGCGGCGTGCGCGGTGAGCAGGCGGACCGCCGCACCCCGGTCGGCGGTCGGGGCGATGGTGTCGGCCGGCAGGTCCTGGGCGAGCACGTGGTCGAGGAAGACCTCGGCGCGGGCGCCGGGCAGCCGATCGGTGAACCGGGCCGCCGCGTCGAACAGGACCAGCACGGCGTCCAGATCGCGGTCGGCCGCCTCGGCCCGCCGCCGCCGGGCCAGGTCGCCCTCGCCGGCCTCCGGACGCCCCTGGTTGATCGCGCCGGCCCACCGCTCGGCGAGACCACTGGCGTGCCAGACGGCCCAGAGCACGTCCTCGGCTGTCGCACCCGGCCGGGCGGCGGCTTCGCGGGCGATGGCCAGCAGACCGGCCACCGCCTGCGCCGGCTCCGCCCAGCGCCGCTCGATGCCGGCCAACTCCTCCGGGTCCTGCAAGGCCTCGACGATCAGCTCCCCGGAGGGGCGTCGGTCACCGCTGGCCAGCGCGAGCGCCCGCAGGCCCTGCCGCAGCCGCCGCTCGGCCAGCGGGTCGGCCCCGCCCAGCGGCGAGTGCAGCAGCGCGACGGCGGCCTCCTCGTCGAGTCGTTCCGGCTCCAGCGCGCAGCGCAGCAGGAGCAGCAGCGGCGCGACCGCCGGTTGCAGGTGCAGTGGCAGATCCTCACCGTGCACCACTGTGGGCACGCCGGCAGCGTGCAGCGCCCGTCGCAGGGTGGGCAGCTGCAACGCGGTCGACCGCACCAGCACCGCCATCCGGGACCAGGGCACGCCGTCGAGCAGGTGGGCCGAGCGCAGCGCGTGGGCCAACCAGGCGGCCTCGCTGGTCGCCGAGCGGAAGGTGTGCACCTCGACCACACCGGGCGGCGCGTCCGGCAGGGGGTGCAGCCGACGGTGTGCGGCCGGACCCCGCAGCCGGCGACCCAGCCGGGCGATCGCCGCGAGCAGACCCGGCCCGGCCCGGTACGAAGTGGTCAGCAGCACCTGCGCGGCCGGCGCACCGGAAGCCGTCCGGAACCGGTGCGGGAACGTCGCCACCCCGGCCGGGTCGGCGCCCCGGAAGGCGTACGTGGAGGAATCCGGGTCGGCGAACGCGACGAGCGATTTGCCACCGCCGGCGATCACCGAGAGCAGCTCCAGTTGGGCGGGGTCGGTGTCGGCCAGCTCGTCGAGGTAGACGTACGCGAGCCGACGGCGCTCGGCGGCCAGCAACTCCTCGTCGTCGCGCAGCAGACCGGTGGCTGCCCGGACCAGCTCCGCCGGGTCGTACGCGATGGAGCCCCGGTTGCTGACGTCGCGCAGCGCGAGCACGGCGACGTACTCCCGCAGGAAGCGGGCTGCGGCCGGCCAGTCGGCACGGCCGAGTTTGTCACCCAGCCGGGCCAGGTCGACCGGGCCCACGCCACGCTCGGCGGCGCGCATGAGCAGGTCGCGCAGTTGCCCGGCGAACGCCCGGGTTCGCAGGGCGGGACGCAGGTCGGTCGGCCAGCCGACCGGGTCGTCCTCGGGCTCCTCCCCCACCACGTCCAGCAGCTCACGGATGATCAGATCCTGCTCGGGGCCGGTGAGCAGCCGGGGCGACGGTTCGCCCCGCTCGGCGGCGGCGCGGCGGAGCAACCCGAAGGCGTACGCCGGGAAGGTGCGCACCAGCGGCTCGCGCAGCACCCGGTGGCCGTCCTGCGCGATCCGGGCCTCGATGCGCTGCCGCAGCGCTGTGGCGCCTCGGCGGCCGAAGGTCAGCACCAGGATCCGTTCGGGGTCGACCCCCTCGGTCACCCGGGCGGCGACCGCCTCGACCAGCGTGCTGGTCTTGCCGGTGCCCGGGCCGCCGAGCACGAGCATCGGCCCGTCGGTGTGCCCGACCACCTCGGCCTGCATCGGGTCGGCCCGCCAGCCGCCGCCGAAGGCCAGCTCGGGCCCGGCCACACCATCGGGCCCACCCGACGCGCCGACAACGCCCACTGACGTGCCGCCGCCGGCGGGCACGGGAGCGTTGTCAGGCGTCGTCCCGTCCCCCCGCGCCGGCCCTCCGGGCCGCCGCACCAACCGGTACGCCTGCATCAGCTCATCCCATCAGACCCATACGACACCCACCCGCCCAAACCCCACCCGCACACCGCACCCCATCCACCCCCGTCGATCATGAACTTAGCGGCGCGACACGCCGACAGCGACGTCGCCAACTCCATGATCACCGCGGACGGGCGGGGCCGGGCCCGGGGTGGGGTGGGGTGGGGTGGGGTGGGGTGGGGCGGTCAGGTTAGGTGGGATTCCAGGACGTCCAGGGCCTCGGTGACGGTGGTGGTGACCGTCAGGAGGTCGCGGCCTGCCGGTTTGAGGAAGGTCTGGTCGGCCAGCGCGTCCAGCCAGTCCAACAGGGGACGGTAGAACCCGTCGGTGTCGATCAGCACCATCGGCTTGGTGTGCAGGGCCAGGGTGGCGGTGGTCCAGACCTCGAACAACTCGTCCAGGGTGCCCAGCCCGCCGGGCAGGGTGAGGAAGGCGTCCGACTTGTCGATCATCAGGGTCTTGCGGCTGGCCATCGAGTCGGTCACCAGCAGCTCGTCCGAGGCCAGGTCGGCGACCTCCAGGTCGACCAGCGACTGCGGGATCACGCCGACGGTGCGCCCACCGGCGGAGCGGGCGCCGTCCGCCAGCGCGCCCATCATGCCGACGCAGCCACCACCGCTGACCAGCGTGTGGCCGCGCCGGGCCAGCTCCGCGCCGGTCTCGGCGGCCAGGTCCAACCAGCGCTGATCGAGAGTACGAGAGGAGGCGCAGAAGACGCAGATCGCCGCCATCAGTCGTGGTCCCGGGGCTGCTCGGCGGCCTGCTCGGCGGCGGTCTGCTGGTCCGCGCCGGTGCGGGCGACAGCCTCCTCGCGGACCGCCTCCTGCTCGGCGGAGAGCGCGGCCTCCGAGGCGACGATGTAGCGGACCGCCTCGTTGACGTCGTCGGTGAGGCAGATCAGGTCCAGGTCGACCGGCCCGATCTTGCCGGTGGCGGCCATCGTGTCACGCAGCCAGTCGAGTAGGCCCTGCCAGTAGGCGACACCCATGAGCACCACCGGGAACCGGGTGACCTTGCCGGTCTGCACCAGGGTGAGCGCCTCGAACAACTCGTCCATGGTGCCGAACCCGCCGGGCAGCACGACGAACGCCTGGGCGTACTTGACGAACATCGTCTTGCGGGCGAAGAAGTAGCGGAAGTCGATGGCCAGGTCGACCCAGTCGTTGATGCCCTGCTCGAACGGAAGCTCGATGCCGAGCCCCACGGAGAGCCCACCGGCCTCGCTGGCGCCCCGGTTGGCGGCCTCCATCACGCCGGGTCCGCCTCCGGTGATCACCGCGTAGCCGGCGCGGGCCAGCGCGCCGCCCACCTGCTCGGCCAACTGGCACTCGGCGCTGTCCGGCGCGCTGCGCGCGGAGCCGAAGACGCTGACCGCGGACGGCACGTCGGCGAGGGTGTCGAAACCCTCGACGAACTCGGCCAGGATGCGCAGCGCACGCCAGGCGTCCTTGGTCTTCCAGTCGCCCCGGCCCCGTGAATCCAGCAGTCGCTGATCGGCGGTGCTGCTCGGGATCGCCCCCCTGCGCAGGGTGACCGCTCCGCGATGCCGCTCCTGTCCCGGACCGCGACCGGCCTCCCGCCCGTTGCTCTGGCTCATGGGGCAACCGTAGTGGAGCAGCACCGGCCGGGTGCGCGGGGCGGGGACGCCGAGAAATTGTTCGGGATCATGGGCAACTATTCGGCGCTCCCGTACGTCTTACTATTCACATACCGGGTATGCCCCGGCGCGCGCCTTCGGGGGAGGAGACAGCGTGATCAGCAACAACGAGATGATCCGGATCCGTCGCCAGATGCAGCGACGGATCCGAGACGTGGTGGCCGAACGCCGCCGCACCCGCCAGCAGAACCCGACCCCAACCTCCCCCATCCCCTCCGGGACCGATCAAGAGGTTTGCGTCGCCGACAACGGGCCAGGCTGACGCAAACCTCTTGATCACCGGGGCGACGGGACGCGAACCGGGGCAGGCAGGCCGGGGTCAGGCCGGGGCCAGCCAACGGTGCAGGGTTGCCGCGCCGTCGCGGATCTTGCTGATCTCGACGTGCTCGTCCGGGTGGTGGGCGAGGTTCGGGTCCCCCGGGCCGAAGTTCAGCGCGGGGATGCCCATCGCCGCGAACCGGGCCACGTCCGTCCAACCCAGCTTGCCGATCGGCGCGGCGCCGACCGCCGCCAGGAACTCCTTCGCGGGGGCCGCGTCGAGCCCGGGCGCGGCACCGGCAGCAGTGTCGGTGACTGTCACCTCGAAGCCGGCGAACACCTCGCGCAGGTGCGCCTCCGCCTCGGCCGGGGTGCGGTCCGGAGCGAACCGGTAGTTGACCTCGACCTCACAGAGGTCGGGGACCACGTTGCCGGCCACCCCACCGTTGATCCGCACCGCGTTCATGCCCTCGCGGTAGTCGCAGCCGTCGATGGTGACCCGACGCGCCTCGTACGTCTGGAGGCGTCGCAGCACCTCGCCGGCGGCGTGGATGGCGTTCACCCCGTGCCAGGAGCGCGCCGAGTGGGCGCGTACGCCGGTCGTGGTGACCACCGAGCGCATGGTGCCCTGGCAGCCCGCCTCGACGATGCCGTACGTCGGCTCCAGCAGCACCGCGAAGTCCGCCTGCAACCACTCCGGGAACGCCTGGGCGACGAGGTTGAGCCCGTTGTACCGGGACTCGATCTCCTCGGCCTCGTAGAAGAAGTACGTCACGTCGTAGCGCGGCTCGGGCAGCGTCACCGCCAGGTGCAGCGCGTACGCGGTGCCGGACTTCATGTCGGAGGTGCCGCAGCCGTACATCAGGTCGCCGCGCATTGTCGAGGGGAAGTTGTTGTTCAACGGCACCGTGTCGAGGTGCCCGGCCAGCACGACACGCTGCGACCGACCGAGGTCGGTGCGCGCCATCACCGTGTTGCCGTGCCGGTGGGTGGTCAGGTGCGGTACGCCCCGCAGCACCTCTTCGACACAGTCGGCGATCGCCTTCTCGTTGAGGGACACGGACTCTATGTCGACCAGAGCGCGGGTCAGCTGCACCGGATCGGCGAGGACCTCGGGGGTCAGCGGGTTCTCCATGGTTCGCACGGTACCTTCAGGTCTGTCAGCGCGAGGAGCGAGCCGAGGTCAGCCCGGCCGTGACCGAGAGGTGTAACAGTGACGTCCGCAGATTCTGCCTGGGGCATCGGCCTGGCCACGGTCACCGCCGACGAGCAGGTGCTCGATACCTGGTACCCGACCGGCAAGCTGGGCCTGGGCGAGCTGCCGCTGGTCGCCGGCGAGGACAAGGCGGACGTGCTCGACCTGCCGCCGGCCGCGCTCGGTGACCGGCCCCTGCCCGGTCTGCGTACCGTGCAGGTGGTCACCGTGATCGGCTCGCTGGACGACCCGATCAAGGACGCGTCCGACGCGTACCTCCGGTTGCACCTGCTCTCGCACCGCCTGGTGCGACCCAACCAGCTCAACCTGGACGGCATCTTCGGCAAGCTGGCCAACGTGGCGTGGACGTCCGCCGGGCCGTGCCCCCCGGAGCGGGTGGACGAGCTGCGGGTGATCGAGCGGGCCGCCGGTCGGCACCTGGCGGTGTACGGGGTCGACAAGTTCCCCCGGATGACCGACTACGTGGTGCCCTCCGGTGTGCGGATCGCCGACGCCGACCGGGTCCGCCTCGGCGCGCACCTGGCCGCCGGCACCACTGTGATGCATGAGGGCTTCGTGAACTTCAACGCCGGCACCGTCGGCACCTCGATGGTCGAGGGGCGGATCGTGCAGGGCGTGCTGGTCGGCGACGGCTCCGACATCGGCGGCGGAGCCTCCATCATGGGCACCCTCTCCGGCGGCGGCACCGACAAGATCAGCATCGGCGAGCGGAGCCTGGTCGGCGCGAACGCCGGTGTCGGAATCTCACTCGGCGACGACTGCGTGGTCGAGGCCGGCTGCTACATCACCGCCGCGTCGAAGATCACGCTCCCCGACGGCCGGGTGGTCAAGGCCCGGGAGCTGTCCGGCGTCGACGGCCTGCTGTTCTGGCGCAACTCGGTCACCGGTGGGCTGGAGGCCCGGCCGCGCACCGGCCGGGGCATCGAGCTGAACGCCGCCCTGCACGCCAACGACTGACGGACCCGTCCGGGTCCGCGGCGCTCGGCCGCGGACCCGGACGGGGTACGCCTCAGCGCAACCGGTACGCCTGGATGATCCGTTGGGTCACCGTGTTGCCGGCAGTGTCCCGGGCGGTGGCCCGCAGCGACACGTGGCCGGCACCGGCCGGATGCCGCAACACTGCCGACCAACCGTCGGCCGAGGTGCGGACCAGCTTCGCCTTGCCCCAGGTCTTCCCGCCGTCGTACGAGACGTCGACGGTGAGCTTCTCCACCCGGGTGGCCGGAGAGCCGGGCTGCCGCTGCACCTGCACCGGTACGACGAAGCCCTGACCGGCCGGAGCGCTGTTGTCGACCCGTAGCGGCGGCGCGAAGCGCACCGCCGAGAGCGGCAGTCGGGCCGGCGTCTCACCGGCGACGTGCCTCGATCGGAAGGTCCAGCTGGACTCCACCTCGGTGCTCAGGTCGGTGAAGCTGCGCTTCGAAGACGCGACGAGCCGGTAGTCCGCCGCACCCGGTGGCACTGCGAACTCCCCGTAGCCGGCGTACTCGCTCTCGCCGACCAGCTTGCCGTTGCGCCAGAGCTTGGTGTGCTCACTGTCGCTCAGCGAGGCTCCCGGGTGCCCGGCCGCGTCGCTGAACATCGGCACGTCGACCAGGATGGTGTCGCCGACCCGGGAGACGCTCTGCTGCGGCCAGCGCGGGTTCGGGAAGGACGGTGCGTACGGAGCCTGGTTCCAGATCTCCTGGACCGTCCGCCCGGCCCGGTACGCGGTGGGGACGGAGAAGAGCGCCGCGTGCGGGATCAACCACCCTTCCTCGTCCACAGTTCCGAAGAGGACCTCGGATTCCCACTTCACGCCCTTGGTGTTGTAGTACTCGACCCGCTGACCGGGCACGACGGTGGGCAGGATCACGGCCGAGTAGCCGACGTTGTACTCCAACTCGGGGAGCACGATCCGCTCGGCTTCCATGCCCGGGTAGCCACCGCGGAACTGGTGCACGACGGTGGCCAGGTCCCGTCGGGCGTAGTCGCGGACGAACCCGGTGGGCATTCGGCCCGGGATCGCTTCGGCCAGCGCGTACAGGTACGGGCTGTTGGCCGAGTCCGGCGTGGTCCAGTTGCTGCTGACCGTGGCGACGAACTTGTCGGCGGAGACCGGCTTGCCGAGCTGACCACTGGTCAGGCCGGTGAACGTCTCCGCCCAGAGCCCGACGCCGTACCCGCTGCCGTCGTCGGCGGTGAAGTTGGCGCTGAGGTCGATCAGTTGCGGGACGGCGGTCCGGTCCGGAACTGTCGTCCGTACCGGCTTGGCCCGGCGAGCGTCCACGACGATCCGGGTGTCCCGATCGACTGTCAGTGCGGGCTGCGCCAACAGGGACATCCCGCGCTGCTCATCCTCCGGCCCGGGCTCGAAGACGAGGCCGGTCAGGCCGTAGTGGCCCTTGGGCACCCGCACTGTGGCCACCCCGTCGGAGCTGACGACGTCCCAGAAGCCAAAGGTGTCCAGCCCGACCAGGCTGGTCCAGTGGTCCGCGGTGCGCGCGCCGGCGCGGTTCAGGTGCTCCACTGTCAGCGTGTAGCTCTCCACCTCGCGGTTCACTGCCAGCGGAGTGACAGCGACCGCCGCACCGGAACGGGCCACGATCCGCCCGGTCCAGTAACCGTCGGCGTCGCCGAGCCGGGTGTCAGTGGTGACGGTAGTGGCGGCCGTGCCGCCCGCCGGCACTGTGAGTTGGCTGGCGCCCAGAACGAACAGGCCGGCCGGTAGCGCCCGGCCGCCGGGGCCGGCACCCTCGATGCTCAGGTCCACCGTGACCGGGGCCGGGCCGTCGTTGCGCCAGGTCACCGTACGGGTGATCGGGGCGTCGTCAGTGTGCGGCCAGATGGTACGACCGAACGAGACGCTCACCGGGTCGGTGGTGATCTGCTGGGTGATCGCGTGTGCGACGTCGACCCGCCCGGCACCCTGCTGGTAGGCGGTCTGGTCCGGGTGCGGCTTGGCGGCGGCCATCAGGGTGGCCTTGAGCCGGTCGGCCCGCCATCCCGGGTGCTGCTGGGCCAGCAGCGCGGCCGAACCGGCCACGTGCGGGGTCGCCATCGAGGTGCCGGAGAGCGTGACGTAGCGGTCCCCCACCGGATCGCCGATGACGCCGGTGGCGGACCGCGCGGCGACGATGTCGACGCCGGGCGCGGTGATGTCCGGCTTCAGCGCGTCGTCGCCGACTCGCGGTCCCCGGCTGGAGAATTCGGCCAGCTCGTCGTCGCGGTCCACAGCGCCCACGGCGAGCGCGGCGTCAGCGGAGGCCGGGGAGCCGACCGAACCGTCCGAGCCGTCGTTGCCGGCGGCGATGACGAACAGGGTGCCGGTCTGGGCGGTGAGGGTCTGCACGGCCTCCTCGACCGGGTCGACCTCCGGGGTGTCCCAGCCGCCGAGGCTCAGGTTGACCACTGCGGCCTTCTTCTCCACGGCGGCCCACTGCATGCCGGCGAGGATCGCCGAGTCGGTGCAGCCCTGGTCCTCACAGACCTTGCCGTCCAGCAGCGTCGCGTCCGGCGCCACACCCCGGTACTTGCCACCGGAGGCGGCGCCGCTGCCCGCGATGGTCGAGGCCACGTGGGTGCCGTGGCCGACAGTGTCCCGAGCGTCGGCGACCTCGGTGAAGTTGCGCGCCTCGGCCACCTTGCCGGCCAGATCCGGGTGGGTGGCGTCGACGCCGGTGTCCAGCACCGCGACGGACACACCCGTACCGGTGAAGCCGGCCGCCCAGGCGGTCGGCGCGCCGATCTGCGGCACGCTGTGGTCGAGGGTCACCCGTCGATGGCCGTCCAGCCAGATCCGCTCGACGCCCCCCGCCGCGTCGAGCCGGGCCCCAGCGGCACCGGTGGTCACCTTCTCCCAGACCGCTCCGAGGGAGGACTTGTCGCTGCTCAGGGCGGCACCGCGAATCACCGGCAGGTCGCGGGTCAGCCGCGTGCCGGGCAGAGCGGTCGAGGCGCGCTTGGCGGTACCCGTCGAGCCGTAGGACGCCAGCAGCGGCAGGGTCTTGCGGTGGACGTCGTCGTAACCGGCCTCGATCAGCCCGGTGACGTCGAAGAGCCGCCGGTCCACCCGGCCCGAGCGCAGCAACGGCAGCGCGTCCGTCGGCGTCACAGTGAGGCGGCCGCGCTCGCGCTGGACCAGGAACTGCACGTCCTCGCGGCCGGCGCCGGGCCGGACCGAGGCGCCGGACCCGGTGACGGTGACCCGGTCACCGGTGATCAGCGTGACGGTGGTCGAGCGGTTGGCGGTGGGTCCACCCGGAGTGGACTGTTGGCCGGTGCCGCCGGGTGGGGCGGGCACGGCGGCCGTGGCTGAGGCGGGAGCCGGCGCGGAGAGCGCCAGCGCGAACACGAGGCCGAGAGCGGCCAATCTTCTTCCCTGGTGCAACGGATCCTCCTCGTCAAGCGTCTTGATGGATGGAGTCACATTGACAACCCAGAATTGCATACTGGGTATGTAAAATGAAGGCCAAAAAATGACGGACCCGCCACGAGCCGGCGAACCGGGCCGGCATGATCGGGCGGTGACCTCCATGAAGGACAAGATGCTCGCCGGTGAGCCATACATCGCCGACGATCCCGAGATCATCTCCGATCTGGACCGGGCCGCCCGGCTGATGGAGCGCTTCAACACCAGTCCTGCGGCCGATCCGCAGGCCCGGATCGCGGCCCTGCGTGATCTCCTCGGCGAACTGGGCGAGGAGACCTGGATCCGCCCACCGTTCTACTGCGACTACGGCTGGCAGATCCGGATCGGCCCGCGCAGCTTCGTCAACTACAACGCTGTCTTCCTCGACGTCGCTCGGATCACCCTCGGCGCGGACGTCCAGGTCGGCCCGAACGTGCAGCTACTCACCCCGACGCATCCGGTCGAGCCCGGCCCGCGGCGGGACAAGTGGGAGGCGGCCAAGCCGATCACTATTGGCGACAACGTGTGGCTCGGCGGTGGCGCGATCGTGCTGGCCGGCGTGACGATCGGCGCGGACACCGTCGTCGGCGCAGGCGCCGTGGTCACCCGGGACCTGCCCGCCAACGTGGTGGCCGTCGGCAACCCGGCCCGGCCGGTCCGCGAACTCGGCTAGACCGTCGGCGGATCCGACAGGCGGACCACCAGGTCGGCCCGGTCGGCGGTGGGGGTGATCAGGGCCGCGTTCGACTCGTCGCTGCCCAGCGCCCACGCCCGCGCCTGCTCCGGAGACCTACCGAACGCCTCGTGCCGGGCGGTCAGCCGGCGGTGCCGCACCTCGGCGTCCAGGTCGAGAAACCACGCCTCGTGCAGCAGCGGTCGGATCTCCTGCCAGGGGAAGTCCGGCAGCAGCAGGTAGTTGCCCTCGGTCACCACCAGCCGGACCGACGGCGGCACCTCGATGGCCCCGGCCACCGGCTCCTCCAACTCCCGGCGGAACTCCGGCGCGTAGACCGACGTCGGCTCCAACCGGCGCAACCGGCGCAGCAGCGAGACGTACCCATTGGCGTCGAAGGTGTCCACAGCACCCTTGCGGTCGGCGCGCCCCAGGCGAACCAGTTGCGACTGCGCCAGGTGGAAGCCGTCCATCGGCACCAGGCGGGCGGCCGACCCGACCTCGGCGACGATCCGCTCCGCCAGAGTGGACTTCCCGGCGCCCGGCGCGCCGGCGATGCCGAGCAGTTGTCGCGGGCCGGCCTCGGCGAGCACCAACGCCCTCGCCACCAACTCGTCGGCGGACAGCACCCTGGCCGGCGGCATCAGCCCAGAACCGGGTCGCTGATGGTGAACCGCGCCTGCACCGCCGCCTGCACAGTCTGCGGCTGCGGGTCCAGCTCGAGCTCCGGCGGACCACCGGCCGCGCCACCGCCACCGCCGAAGGCCGCACGGGCGAACATCGGCCGGTCGGCAGGGCCCGCATCGGCCAGCTCGATCAACGAGGTGACCCGGGCGCCCAGCGCCTCCGCGTACTCCCGGGCCCGCAGCAGCGCGTCACTGATCGCGTCGTGCCGGGCCGCACGATGGGCGGGGCTGTCCGGACGAAGCTCCCACCACGGGCCGGCCACCTCGACCTGGTCCTGGTCGGCGAGCCGGAGCATCAGCTCACCCAGCGCGGTGAAGTCGGTGACAGTGACGGTGGTGGTGACGCTGCCGTGCCAGGCGACCACCCGCTCACCCGAGCGCCGGGTCTCCGGACGCACCCGCAGGTCGCCGGTCTCCCGCCGCGCCACCGCCGGCCCGGAGCCGTCCAGCAGCACCCGGACCGCCGCGGCCCGCTCGGCCAACCGGGTCAGCGTCGCCTCCCGGTCCCGGTCGCGGGCCGTCGCGGTGACCGCGAAACGGGCCAGCTCGGGCGGCACCTCCCGGTACGCCTCGCCGCGCACCTGCACCACAGGACCGTCCACCACCATGCTCTCAGCCTAGTCAGCGACAGGGCGCCGCGCCGCGTAGGAGACGGTGTCCGCGTCGACGCGCAGACCCCTCAGGTGGCCGCCGGCCACCCCCAGCTCGCGCAGCCAGGACACCTCTGCGGCGTGGTCACCACCGGCCGGGAACTGCCGGTCGTCCGCGTCGAACCGCCGGTCGCGCAGTGCCGCGCGGGAGGCTCGCGCTTCGTCGTAGCGGGCGGCGAGCGCCGGGGCGTCGTCAGCGCGCAGCGCGGCGGTCAGGTCGTCCAGGAACGCGGTGACCTCGGCCAGCTCACGCAGCACCCGGACCCGATTGCCGAGAAGCATGTTGGCGGTCCGGTCGGCCGGGGTTCCGGCGACCCGGGTGCCGTCGGAGAAGCTGCCGGCGGCGAGCGCGAGGATCGCGTCGCGCAGCGGTGCGCGCTGCACGGCGCCGGCCAGCGCGCCGGCGAGCAGGTGCGGCACATGTGAGGCGAGGGCGGCAACCGAGTCGTGCTCCGGGGCGGACATCGGCACCACCCGGGCCTCGAAGATCTCCACCAGCAGCTCGGCCAGCCAACGGAACGCGGTAGTGGCCGGCCCGGACGCTGGACAGAGCACCCAGGCCGCGCCGGTGAGCAGGTCCGCTCGCGCGGCCGTCAGGCCCGCCCGGTCGGTGCCCGCCATCGGGTGACCCGGCACGAACCGGTGCGTCAGCCCCTGCGCGGCGGCGAACGCCGCCACCTGCTCCTTGGTGCTACCGACGTCGGTCAGCACGCACCGCTCACCGGTCATCGCCGCCACCTCGACCAGCGTCGCCGGCAGGGTGGGCAACGGCCCGCACAGGAAGACCACGTCCCGGTCGGCCACCGCCTCGACCAGCCGGTCCGGCGCGGGTACGCCCACCCGGCGCATCTCCCGCCGGGTGGCCTCGTCCGGGTCCCACCCGACCACGTCGATGCCGGCGGCGTACATCCGGAGCAGCACCGAACCACCGATCAGGCCGGTGCCGACCACCGCCGCCCGTATCCGTGTGCCTGGCCCGTCCACCACCCTCGGCCGCCCGGACCCGCGATCAGGCGAGACGTGCCGCGACGGCGGCGATGTGCTCGTCGGACTCGGTCAGGGCGACCCGGACGTGCTGCCCGGCCGTGGGGCCGTAGAAGACGCCGGCGGCGACCAGGATGCCGCGTCGGGCCAGCCAGTCGACCGTCTGCCAGCAGTCCTCGCCCCTGGTCAACCAGAGGTACAGGCCCGCCTCGGAGTGCTCGACGGTGAACCCGGCACCGGTGAACGCCTCGGCGAGCACCTCCCGCCGGGCGCGGTAACGCTCCCGCTGCTCCTCGGCGTGTCGCTCGTCGTCGAGCGCGGCCACCATGGCCGCCTGCACCGGCGCGGGCACGATCATGCCCGCGTGCTTGCGGACCTTGAGCAGCTCGGCGACGAGCGCGGGGTCGCCGGCGACGAAGCCGGCCCGGTAGCCGGCGAGGTTGGACCGCTTGGAGAGCGAGTGCACGGCCAGCACCCCGGCGTAGCTGCCACCGCTGACCTGCGGAGACAGCACCGAGACCGGCTCGGCCGACCAGCCCAGGGGCAGGTAGCACTCGTCACTCGCGACCACCGCGCCACGTTCGCGGGCCCAGTCGACCACCTTGCGCAGGTGCGCTGCGGGCAGCACCCGGCCGGTCGGATTGCCGGGCGAGTTGACCCAGACCAGCCGGACCCGCGAGGTCGGCCCGACCGACGTGAGCGAGTCGGTACGGACGACTGTGGCACCGGCCAGCCGGGCACCGTCCTCGTAGGTGGGGTACGCGATCGACGGCACCACCACCACGTCACCCGGGCCGATGCCGAGCAGCGTGGGCAGCCAGGCCACCATCTCCTTCGAGCCGATGGTCGGCAGCACACCGAGACCGTCGACGCCGGCGCCACAGGCTCGGGACACCCACGCCGCGATCGCGGCCCGCAACGCCGGGGTGCCGGCGGTCAGCGGGTAGCCGGGAGCATCGGACGCGTCAGCCAACGCCCGCCGGATCACCTCGGGCACCGGGTCGACCGGCGTACCCATGGAGAGGTTGATCAGGCCCTCCGGATGCGCCGCGGCCAGCGTGGCCGCGGCGTCCAGGGTGTCCCAGGTGAACTCGGGCAGCCGCGACGAGACCGGCGCGGGCCGGTTCAGTGGCCCTCGCCGCGCGGCGGCTGCGCGGCGACGAAGGTGGCGTCCTTCTCCACCTTGCCGACCTTCGAGGCGCCACCGGGCGAGCCCAGGTCCTCGAAGAACTCGTAGTTCGCGCCGGTGTAGTCCTTCCACTGCTCCGGGACGTCGTCCTCGTAGAAGATCGCCTCCACGGGGCAGACGGGCTCACAGGCACCACAGTCGACGCACTCGTCGGGGTGGATGTAGAGCATCCGATTGCCCTCGTAAATGCAGTCGACCGGGCACTCCTCGATGCATGCCTTGTCGAGCACATCTACGCACGGCTCGGCGATGATGTAGGTCACCGGTCTTCTCCTCCGCAAGACTCGCCGCGATCTCCCGCGACGGTAAGAGCCTAGTATCTCGCCGGGGAGGGGGTCGATCGTGCTCCGACAGCAGGATGTGGGACACCGAATCGTGGTCCGCCGGATTGTGGGGATTCGCGAAGGCCGCCCACAATTTTCCGATGCCCTCGGCGAGCTGGTCGAGCTGAGCGAGACTCATCTCACGCTGGCCACCGCGCAGGGGCAGCTACGGGTCCCGGTGGCGCAGGTCCACCGCGCCAAGCGCGTACCGCCGACCCGTCGGCCGACCGCCGCCGCGGTCGTGGCGCTGGAGCGGGCCGCCGACGAGGCCTGGCCGGCACCGACCCGGGGCCGGCTCGGTGACTGGCTGCTCCGGTCGGCCGAGGGCTGGACCGGGCGCGCCAACTCGGCGCTGCCGATCGGCGACCCGGACCGACCACTGGCCGCAGCGGTCGACGCTGTGGAACGTTGGTACGCCGAGCGGGGCCAACCCGCGTTGATCAACACACCGCTGCCCCTCGCCGCCCCGGTCGGCGCCGAGCTGGACGCCCGCGGCTGGGGCACCCGCCCTCCGACGCTGGTCCAGACCGCGCCGCTGCCCCTGCCAGCGTCGACGCCCGCCGGCGGGCAGGCCGACCTGTGGGGCGCTGCGGTCGTCGAACTGGCCGCCGCGCCCAGCGACGAGTGGCTGGCCATCGCCGCCGGTCGCAAGGGCGGCCTGCCGGACGCCGCCCGGCACGTGCTCACCGCTGTGGACCAGGTCCGCTTCGCCCACGTGTACGCCGACGGCGCTCTGGTGGCCGTCGGCCGCGGCACGGTGACCGGCCAGGGGCGCTGGCTGGGGCTCAGCCTGATCGAGGTGGTGCCGGCGGTCCGCCGCCAGGGGTTGGCCCGCCGCGTGATCCACGAACTGGCCAGCTGGGGCGTGTCGGGCGGCGCGACACACGCGTTCCTCCAGGTCGAGCAGCGCAACGCGGCGGCGGTCGCGCTCTACCAGCGGCTCGGCCTCGTCACCCACCACACCTACCTGACCCGGGTCGCCCCGAACTGACCCGCCGAGGCGGCCCGACACCGCTCGATCCACTCGGCTTTCGGGAAGTCGCGGCATCCGGACGCCCGGGACTCCCCGACTTCTAGGAAGCCGAGTGGATCAAGACGTCGGGAGGGCCGGGATGGGCGGTGGTCAGCGGCGGACGACTCGGCGGGGCTTCGCGGCCTTGACCTCGGCGTACCGCTTGAGCTGCTGAGAGCGGTAGTCACGGCCGAGCGCGGTGAGCACCAGGTAGCCGATCAGCAAGCCGGCGCCGGTGGCGAGCAGGTACAGCCAGATCTGGGCGAAGAACGTCGCCGCGCCGCCGGCGAACGGGTTGTGACCGACCAGCAGGGGCCCGACCAGCACGGTCAGCAGCATCGCCACCGGCACCACGAGGGCCATGTCGGCGGCCCAGCCCGCCAGCGGCCGGCGACGACCCCAGCGGAAGGCGACCACGGCGAGGATCAGGCCGATCACCGTGAACATCGCCAGCGACACCCGGTCGGCGGCGGTGTCGTCACCGTCGAAGCCGAACCGGGTGATCAGTCGGGCGACCACGTTGACCGCGAACAGCCCTGCTACGAGCACCCCGAGGTCACGCCACCGCTTGTCCATCGCCGGACCCTCCTGCCGTACGCCCCCGTCGCGGGGTTCGCATCCCTGGCAGGAATATCTACCACCCTTACCTGGGAGACGTCACCACCCGGCGGCAACCCGGAACCAGCCCGGCGTCAACTGCCGAGCATGGGCGGCTGCGGGGCAAGGATCTGCCGGAAGCCCATCACCGCGAAGGTCATCGCGCCGGCCACGATCATGGCCAGCCCGACCCAGTTGTCCCCGGCCAGCAACAGGTCGCCCTCGTTGGTCCGGATGGCGGCGACAGCCATCAGCGCGAACCACGGCACCGCCGGCAGCGCCACCGCCCAGCGACGGCCGACCGCCTCGTACGCGAACCAGCTCAGCACGATGTTGGCGCCGATGGCGAGAAGTACCGACACGCCGACCAGTTGCCCGCCGACGCGGACAGTGGCGAGCAGCAGCTCCAACACGCCGGTCAGCACACCGGCGAGGACCACCACTATCGCACCGAACAGCCGAACGCCCAGGTCCAGCAGGCGCGGCGGCGGCCCCGCCGGAGGCGGGGCTTCCTGGTCCTCAACGACCGTCATCGGCGCGGCCGGCACTGTCACCGAAGACCCGCCGCCGCGACCGGGGACCGGTCCGGGGCGGTCTCCGCGGGCAGGCCGGCGAAGAGGTCGTCCTCCCAGCCGTACGGCCCGGTGCCCGGGCCCTTCTCACCGACCGCGAGGGTGAAGAACTCCACCCCCATGAACTCGCCACCGAAGTTGCCGGCGATCGAGTAGAGCCAGGAGCTGGCCGGGATCTGGGTGGCGTGCGCCCGCATCGCGGCCTCCTTGGCCGTGTGCTGGTCGGTGCCGTCGATCCGGGCGGCGATCTGGGCGTCCGGGGTGCCGAAGGGCAGGTCGGCGATGTCCTCGATGCCGCCGAACGGGTTGTCGGACGACTCGGCGAAATGCGCCATGCCGGCCTCCAGGACGCTGAGCGGCATGGCCGTCCAGTAGACCTTGAGCGGGGCGCAGCCCTCGGCGGTGGCCAGCTCGACGGCGCGCATTGCCACCCGGTGCGCCTGGATGTGGTCGGGGTGGCCGTAGAAGCCGTTCGGGTCGTACGTGACGAGCACCTGCGGGCGTACCTCTCGCATGATCTCCACGAGGTGCCCGGCGGCCTCGTCGAGGTCGGCCTGCCAGAAGGCCCGGGGGTGCTCGTTGGTCGCGAGCCCCATCATCCCGGAGTCGCGGTAGCGGCCGGCGCCGCCGAGGAAGCGGTGGTCGCTGACGCCGAGCGCGGCGCACGCGGCGGCCAACTCGGCCACCCGGTACCCGCCGAGCTGGTCGGCCTCGGCGGCCGCGAGCTGCGCGAGCGCGGGCACGTGGATCTCGCCCTCCTCGCCGAGCGTGCAGGTCACCAGCGTGACGTGCGCGCCGTCGGCGGCGTAGTGGGCCATCGTCGAGCCGGTGCCGATCGACTCGTCGTCGGGGTGCGCGTGGACCAGCAGCAGGCGGCGGTCGGGCAGCATCGTCACGACGGTCACTCTAACCGGCGGTTCTCCCCCGGCCGACGCTGACGCGTCCGCCCAGGTCGCCCACATCACCCCCGCTCCCGCTCTACGATTTGGGCTGTGGACTTTCCGGAGCTGGCCGCCCGCACCCGCCGGTTCAGCCACGGCGCGCCACGCGCTGTAGCGGTGGCTGAGGACGGCTCCCGGGTGATCTTCCTGCGCTCCGCCGGCCCCGAGGATCCGGCGGACGCGCTCTGGTTGCTCGACGTTGGCACCGGCGAGGAACGGCTGGTCGCCGATCCGGCGACCCTGCTGGGCGAGAGCGGGGACGTCCGCTCCCTCTCCCCCGGCGAACGCGCGCTGCGCGAGCGGCTGCGGCTCAGCGCCGCCGGCATCGGCTCGTACGCGTTGGACGCGGCCGGTCGGGTTGCGGTGTTCGCGCTGGCCGGGCGGTTGTTCCGGGCCGATCTGGTGCACGGCGACGTGGTGGAGGTGGCGGCCGTCGGCCCGGTGCTGGACCCACGCCCGGACCCGAGCGGGCAACGACTGGCGTACGTGACCGACGCGGCCGAGGGTGTGCGCCGCGGTGAACTGCGAGTGATCGACCCCGACGGCACCGACACCCTGCTGGCCGGCGAGGACGCCGGGGTGAGCTGGGGGTTGGCCGAGCACATCGCGGCGGAGGAGTTCGGCCGGTTCCGGGGGTACTGGTGGGCGCCGGACAGCCGCTCGGTGCTGGCCGCCCGGGTCGACGAGTCCCGCCTGGAGCGGTGGCACCTGCACGACCCGGCGGAGCCGGCGAGCCCGCCGACCGCCGTCGCGTACCCCCGGGCTGGTGGCCCGAACGCGGAGGTCAGCCTGCACCTGCTGGACCTGGACGACGGCTGGGTCGACGTGCACTGGGACCGGGAGACCTACCCGTACCTGACCGGGGTGAGCTGGGGTGAGGGCAGCCCGTTGATCACCGTGCTGCGCCGCTCACAGCAGCACGGGCTGGTGCTGGCGGTGGACCCGCGCACCGGTGAGACGCAGGTGCACGCCGAGCTGGCCGATCCGCGCTGGGTCGAGCCGATCGCCGGCACCCCCGCGCACCTGCCGGACGGGCGGGTGCTGGTCGGTGGGGAGCTGGCCCACGACGGGTACGACGCCCGGTGCCTGTTCGCGGACGGCACCCTGCTCACCCCGCCGTCGCTGTACGTACGACGGGTGGTGGGTCGGCTGCCGGCCGCCGCCGGCCCGGCCGACCTGCTGGTGGAGGCGAGCGACGGCGAGCCGAGCGAGCGGCACCTGTTCCGGGTCCGCACCACCATCGGCGGTGGGGTGGACGCGCGCCGGCTCACCACCGACTCCGGCTGGTACACCGCCGCGGTGGGCGGGGACGTGCTGGCCGTCGGCGTCGCGTCGCTGGATCACGCCGGGGTGCGCTGGACGGTCCGCCGCGGTGATCAGGAGATCGCCGAGCTGCGCTCGTTCGCCGCCACCCCGCCGTACTCGCCGTTGCCGCTGCTGGAACGGGTGACCGACCGGCGGCTGCCGGCGGCGGTGCTCTACCCGGACAACCACGTGACGGGCCGGCGGCTGCCGGTGCTGCTGGACATCTACGGCGGCCCGGGGCACCAGGAGGTCGTGGCGGCGCGGGCCGCGTGGTTGGAACGGCAGTGGTGGGCCGACGCCGGCTTCGCCGTGGTCACCATCGACAACCGGGGTACGCCGGGCGTGGCGCCATCGTTCGAGAAGGCGATCCACCGGCGGCTCGCCGACGTGATCCTGACCGACCAGATCGACGCGCTCACCGCACTCGCCGGCAAGCACCCGGACCTGGACCTGGGGCGGGTCGGGGTGCGCGGTTGGTCGTTCGGCGGGTGGCTGGCCGGGCTTGCGGTGCTGCGTCACCCGGAGTTGTTCCGCTGCGGGATCGCGGGTGCCCCGGTGACCGACTGGGCGCTGTACGACACCGCGTACACCGAGCGTTATCTGGGGTTGCCGGAAGACGGCCAGGACATCTACGCGCACCACTCGCTCGTCGAGTTGGCCGCCGAGCCGGTCACCAGCCCGGACCAGGCCCGCCCGTTGCTGCTGGTGCACGGGATGGCCGACGACAACGTGGTGGCCGCACACACGCTCCGGCTCTCCGCCGCCCTGCTGAGCACCGGCCGGCCGCACGCCGTGCTGCCGCTGACCGGGGCCACCCACCTGGCCGCGAACGGGACCGCGGAGCGGCTACTCCCCCTGGAACTCGACTTCCTCCGCACCCACCTGCTGTGAGCGGCGTTCGATAAATCGAGTTCGGCACGCCGAGCCCCGGCCGAATGCCATGCTGACCGAAGCGGGACCCAGCAAGCACGATTCCCAGGGTGGCACCGCTTTCCCTTGTGCCGAAAGGACTCCAGCATGGTTGGCATTGCGCAGAAACCCTCGGTCGCCGCCGTTCAGGAAGGCGAACTTCCGGTCACGCACTTTCGCACGGCGACAGTGAACGGGATCGAGATCTTCTACCGTGAAGCCGGACCGGCCGACGGGCCCGCAGTCCTGCTGCTGCACGGATTCCCCACGTCCTCCGCGCAGTTCCGCCACCTGATCCCCCTGCTCGCGGACCGCTACCGGGTGATCGCGCCGGACTTCCCGGGTTTCGGCCACAGCGCCAGCCCGGACCGGTCGACGTTCGACTACACATTCGCCAACTTCGCCGACCTGATGGACGGCCTGATCGGTCAGCTCGGCGTGGATCGCTACGCGCTCTACTGCTTCGACTACGGAGCGCCGACCGCATACCGGCTGGCTCTCAAGCGACCCGAGCGAGTCAGCGCGCTCATCGTGCAGAACGGCAACGCGTACGAAGAGGGCCTGAGCCCATTCTGGGATCCGATCAAGGCGTACTGGGCGGAGAACACCGACGAGCACCGCCAGGCCATCGCGTTCATCCTCAACTCGGACACGGTGAAGCAGCAGTACACGGCAGGGGTGAAGGACCTCAGCCGGCTCGACCCCGACATGTGGCTGCACGACGACACGCAGCTCGCTCGCCCCGGCAACGCGGACATCCAGCTGGATCTGTTCCACGACTACGGCAGCAACGTCACGTTGTATCCGGAATTCCATGCATTCTTCCGCGACCACCAGCCACCGACGTTGATCGTCTGGGGCCAGAACGACCCGGTCTTCCCGGCCGCTGGCGCGCACCCCTACCGCAAGGACCTGCCGTCGGCCGAGTTTCATCTGCTCGACACCGGCCACTTCCTGCTGGAAGACCAGCTCGACGTCGCTGCGCCGATGATCCACGATTTCCTGGACCGCTCCATCGGCCGTTCCTGAACGAAGGGCGGATCGGCCCATCCACCGCCCAAGATCGCACTGGATCCAGGATCTAGTGGCATTCCGGTGTCAAATGGCCACTAGATCCAGGATCGGGCGCGATCTTGAACGTGGCGGGGCAAGTTCAGCTTCGACCGGAACGGCTCGGCGCCCTACGCCGGCCCGTTCCGCTGTCAACGATGGTCCTCCATCGCGGGATTCCGGTTCGCCCACCCGCCTGGATTCTTCCGGGGCTGCACGATGAGCAGTGCCGTCAGCACCTGGGCACCTGCCACGGGCAGAGCCTTCTGAAGACCGTAGGCGCTGAACACGAACAGCGGGAACGGCGCGGCGAAGAGCAGGATCGCGGCCAACCTGAACCAGTACCAGCGGACGTCGGACAACAGACGCAGCACTCCCAGGCAGAAGGTGGCCGCGACGCTCAGGAGCGCCCACAGCGGGGCGAGAAGCATGATCCCGAGAGCTGTCAGCAGCAGGTCTTCGGCGAGTGTTGTCCCCGGGGGCGAATCCATCAACGCATAGACGAGATGGCCTGCCGACCACACACCGAGATAGAGCAGCACGTGGAGGCCAAACCAAGGGGCCCACGGTAGTTCGGCGAGACGGTCCAGTGGCCGGCGGCGAAGCGCGTCGATGTCCACCACCGCATCGTATCGACCGGGCAGCCTCGACTACGCCCCGTCTTTTGCTGGTCGAGGCGCACGTCTCTGTCGATGATCGCGTGCCAGGAAAGACGGGTTGCGGCCGGGGCGGCGTTCTGACAATCGAGCAGGGACAATGCGGCGGTGTCGGATTTCACGAAGCCGCTCGGCTACCGCCTCATCACCGGGCCCGACGATGCCGAATTCTGCGCCCGCGTCAGCGCGCTGCTCGATCAGGGCTATCGGCTGCACGGGTCGCCGGCGCTGACCTTCGACGGCGACCGCGTCATCGCCGCTCAAGCGTTGGTGCTGTCGCACGCTGCCGGCTCCGAGACGACCGAGGGAAGCCCCAGGTAGAGGCGCAAGCTCATGGCGGCCATCCTGACGATCACCAACGCTCCATGAGGTGTTCCCGGCCCTGCGGCGGATCGTACGGTTCGGGCCAGTAGTCGATGATCTTGCTGATCAGCCCCTGCTCGGACATCTCCAGCCAGACGCACGCGTCCTGGTGCCCGTCGCCGACGCGAACGTCGAGCACCAGGGCAGCAAGACGCCCATCGGCGATCACCCGTCGCGGCCACAGGTGCCAGTCGCCCGGATACTCGGTGTTGAACCGCAGGAACGCGTCCTTGCCGCGAAGGCGCTCCCGAGTCTGCGGCATCTCGTAGACCACATCATCGGTGAGCAGGGCGGCCAACCCGGACCAGTCGCGGCGCTCCAGAAGATCAACGTAGGCGTGGGCGGCCTGCCGGGCCGTCGAGGTGTCATCCACGGCGCGGACCCTAGCCGCTGCCAGCGACAATCTGGCGAGCCGTCGGCGGGCTCAACACCGGCGAGACGACTTCCTCAGCTCTCAGGGCGTGCGTCGTATTGGGTCCGGGCTTCGAAGACGCGGTCCATGTGCGTCTCGGCCCAGTCCTTGATCGCGATCATGACCGGGAACAGTTCATGGCCCAGCGGGGTGAGCTCGTAGTCGACGCGGACCGGCACCGAGGCGGTGACAGTGCGGGTGACCAGGCCGTCGCGCTCCAGGGTGCGCAGGGTCTGGGTGAGCATCTTCTGGCTGACGCCGGCGATGCGCTGGGCGAGCTCGCCGTGCCGCTGCGGGCCGTTGACGAGCGCTGGGATCACCAGGGCGACCCACTTGTCCGTGAGCCTGCTCAGCAGCTCACGGGTCGGGCACTGGTCCAGGAACGCGTCGTAGTCGCGTCTCGCCTGTTCGCGGCGTTGCGCTGCGGTCGACGTCGCCATTCTTTCCTCCTTGGTGCCCTAGGCACTTTAAGGTACCTACTTTCTCATAGTGCCGATGATTCGTACGGTCGTGGTGATCACGAAATCCCACTAAGGAGACGGCGATGCGCGCGGTCAGCTATGACAAGTTCGGAGGGCCGGAGGTCCTGCACGTGGCCGAGGTGCCGGTGCCCGAGCCCGGTCCGGGGCAGGTGCGGGTGCGGGTCGCCGCGTCGGTCGTACACCCGGTCGATCTGATGGTCCGCTCCGGTCGGTTCCCGGCCCCGCTGCCGACCGGTCTGCCGTACACGCCCGGTTGGGACGTTGCCGGCAGCGTCGATGCGGTCGGCCCGGCGGTCGACGAGTTCACGACCGGCGACGAGGTCATCGGCTTCTCGCCGTGGCTGCAAACCACTGCCGGCGCCCACGCGGAGTACGTACTCCTCGACGCCGCCTGGCTGACCCCCGCGCCCGCCGGCGTCCCCGCCACCGAGGCGGCGACGCTGCCGACCAATGGCCTCGCCGCCGCCCAGGCACTCGACCTGCTCGCGCTCCCGGCGGGTTCCACGGTGCTCGTCACCGGCGCC
Source organism: Micromonospora trifolii (assembly GCF_022229005.1). GTDB lineage: Bacteria > Actinomycetota > Actinomycetes > Mycobacteriales > Micromonosporaceae > Micromonospora > Micromonospora trifolii. The sequence continues at coordinate 15,896 of NZ_JAKKFD010000010.1, read as the reverse complement.
GCCGGGCAGGTCGGTGGGTTCGTGCTGGCGCTGGCCCGGGCGGCCGGTCTGCACGCCACGGGACTCGCCGGGACCGACGACCGCGAGTTCGTCGAGTCGCTGGGTGCGGCGTTCCTGTCGCGCACCGACGATCCGACGGGAACGTTCGACGCGGTCATCGACCTGGCGGTGATCGGGGCCTCGCTGCTGGCCCTCGTCCGGGACGGCGGCGGCTACGTGGCCGCGTCACCTCCGCTCCGCCCGGAGCCGGTGCGGGGAATCCGGACCTTCGCGCTGGAGGTGCTGCCGGACGGAACCCGGCTGGGCGAACTGGTCAAACTCGTCACCAGCGGCGACATCCCGCTCCGCGTCGCCGACGTGTACCCCTTCGCCGACGCGGCGGCCGCCCACGAGCGGCTGGCCCGGGGCGGCGTGCGCGGCGGCGTGGTGATCGTCCCCTGATCGGTAGCGGAGCCCGATGAGAGGCGTGCATCTCAAGCCGCTCGAGATCGCAGGGGTGGTACGGATAACCGCACCCGTACCGGTCGGGCCACCCGGATGTCCGTGCCGCCGCCAGCGCCGAGGCTGGAACGCATGGACAACGTTGTGGAACTCGACGGGGTGACCCGAATCTACGGCTCGCGCCGCCGGCCGGTCGCCGCTCTGCGCAGCGTCTCACTCGCGGTGGGGGCCGGCACGTTCGTGGCGGTGATGGGCGCGACCGGGTCGGGCAAGAGCACGCTGTTGCAGTGCGCGGCCGGGCTGGACCGACCGACGTCGGGCCGGGTCCGGCTGGCCGGCCGGGACGTCACGCGGATGCGCGAAGGTGCGCTGACCCGGCTGCGCCGCGACCGGGTGGGTTTCGTCTTCCAGTCGTACAACCTGCTGTCGGAACTGACCGTGCGACAGAACGTGCTGCTGCCCCGTCGGCTGGGTGGCCCGCGTCCGCGCCCGCTCGACGAGGTGCTGGCCGAGGTCGGGCTGTCCGGACTGGCTGGCCGGTCGGTCGGCGAGTTGTCCGGTGGCCAGCGCCAGCGGGTCGCCATCGCCCGCGCGTTGGCTGGCCGTCCCGCCGTGGTGTTCGCGGATGAGCCGACCGGGGCGTTGGACCCGACCACCGGTGGGCAGGTCCTGCAGTTGTTCCGTAGCGGGGTGGACCGGGCCCGGGTGACGGTGGTGATGGTCACCCACGACCCGATGGCAGCGGCCTGGAGCGACCGGCTCATCCTGCTGCGCGACGGCGAGGTGGTGGCGGACGGCCCGACGCCCGATTCGACGAGCATCGCGCAGCGGCTGGCCGCCACCGTGACTGACCCGGTGGTGGCCCGGTGAACGCGGGGCTGACCAGGCAGGCGTTACGCAAGCAGCCGTGGGCCTTCGCGGGACCGTTCGTCACGCAGTGCCTGGCCGCCGCGCTGGTGTCCGGAGCACTCGGCGCCAGTTCCTCGATGTCGGGTGCGCGGTTGGACCCGGCCGCACGGCAGGCGCTGACCGAGAGCTCGCTTCCCGAGATGGCCGCGCTGTTCGTGGTGATGTCGGTGTACCTGACCGCGTTGATCGTCGGGTTGACCATGACGTCGTCGATCGCCCGGCAGGGCCGGGACATCGCGCTGGTGCGGGCGGTCGGTGCCACTCCTGGCCGGGTGCGCCGCGCGGTGGCGGCCCAGGCGGCTGCGGTGGCGGTGCCGGCGACAGTGCTCGGTGTGCCGCTCGGCGCCCTGCTCGCCCGCGCCTGGTTGGCGGGGCTCACCGGGCACGGGGCGATCCCACCCGGCGTGACGTTCCACAGTTCGGCTGCGGCACTGCCCGCCGCGTTGGGCATCACCGTCGGGGCGTCGCTGGTTGGCGCACTGGTCGCCGCGATACGCCCAGCGCGAGTACGCCCCGCCGCCGCGCTGACCGAGATGGCCGTCCCGCGGCGTCGGGTCAGCGTTGTGCATACCGCGATCGGGGTGGTGCTCGTGGCTGGCGGCGTGGTGCTGTCGGTCCTGATCGCGAAGGGCGACCCGGCGAAGGCTGGTGAGTCGGGCTTCTTCACGATGCTGGCGATGTGCGTAGGGGTCGGCTTCCTCGGCCCGGTCCTGCTGCGACTGGTCGCCCCGCTGGCGCGACTGTTCGGGGGCACCGGGGCGCTGGCCGCGGACAACCTCGCGGTGCGATCCAAGGCGCTGTCCGGCGCCCTGGTACCGCTGGTCCTCGCGATCGCGTTCGCCACGGTGAAGGTGGTCACGCACACCACGTCCGTGCACGTGCGCGCCGCGCCCGACCCACCGGCGCAGGTGTGGACGGAGTACTCCGGGACCTCCGTCTACGTCGCCTTCGCCGCGGTCGCCGCGGTGAACACGCTGGTGACGGTGCTGCTGGCCCGGCGTCGGGAGCTTGCGGTGACCCGGCTGGTCGGCGCGAGCAGGACGCGGGCGCTGGCCGTGGTCGTCTGCGAGGCCCTGATGGTGACAGTGACCGCGCTGGCGGTGGGTACGGTGGTCGCGATGGTCACCCTGGTGCCGATGCTGCACGGCATGCTGGGCACGTGGATGCCGTACCTGCCGACCGGGCAGCTGATCGTCGGCCTGGCCGCGGTGATCGGCCTGGTCCTGCTGGGCACCGTGGTGCCGGCGCTGGTCGCAATGCGCCGCCCGGCCGTGGAGTCGCTGGCGGTGGACCCGTGAGGTCGGTCGCCAGCAGAGTCCTGCGCGCGCCGGTGGCCGCCCGCACCTGGAGTGAGGTCGGATACGCCGTCACCGGCGCAGTACTGGCCGTGCCGACGTTCGTGATCGCACTGCTGGGGCTGGTGTTCTCCGCGCTGTCGCTGCTGACGATCGGGCTGCCGCTGCTGACCGGTGTGCTGGTGCTGGCCCGGCTGAGCGTGCGGTACTTCCGTGGGCCGGCCCGGCTGTTCCTCGGCTGGAGTTGGCCGAACCCGCCGCCCGTACGACGCCGCGGGTCGGGCCCGGTGCGCTGGGCCGCTGCGGTGCTGACCGACGCCAGCGCCTGGAAGGCCCTCGCGTACTGCTTCGCCCGGCTGCCGCTGATGACAGCGGCCGCCTACCTCGGCGGGGTCCTCATCGTCGGAGGGCTGCTGGGGATCACCTATCCCGTGTGGATGCACAGGTTTCCGCAGGATTCGCCGTGGGGCGGTCCCTGGGGTCTGGCCGCGCAGGGGTTGGCCGCGCTGCTGGCGTTTCCGTGGTACTTCCGGCTCATCGTGTGGCTGGACCGGCGGTTGGTGGGGGCGCTGCTGGAGCCGGGCCCGGAGCGAGCCCGGATAGCGGCGCTGGAGGCCAGCCGGGCCGCGTTGCGGGCGGACGCTGCCGCGCTGCTGCGGCGGGTGGAGCGGGACCTGCACGACGGTACGCAGGCCCGGCTGGTCGCGCTGGGCGTGGCGCTGTCGCGCATCGAGCGGCGAGCCGGCGAGCCGGAGCTGCGGGCGATGGTGACGCAGGCCCAGGGCGCGGTGGTGGAGGCGCTGACCGAGCTGCGGGACATCGTTCGGGGCATTCATCCGCCCGCGCTGGACGCCGGCCTGAGCACGGCGATCGAGACCCTGGCCGCGCGCAGCGCGGTGCCCGTTGACGTGCACGTGGACCTGCCCCAGCGGCCAACACCCGAAATGGAGTCGGCGCTCTATTTCAGCGCCGCCGAACTGCTCACCAACGTGGCGAAGCACGCAGGGGCCAGCCGGATCCGGCTGGACCTTCGCGCGCTGGGTGGCGTGCTACGCCTGACTGTCACCGACGACGGGCGCGGCGGGGCGAGACCGGGGAGCACGGGTACGGGCCTGGCGGGGCTGGTCCGGCGGGCCGAGTCGCTGGACGGCGCGCTGCGGGTGGACAGCCCGCCCGGTGGGCCGACGACCATCACCGTGGAGTTGCCATGCGAGTAGTGATCGCCGAGGACAACCCGTTGCTGCGCGACGGGATCAGATTGCTACTGACCGATCACGGCCTCACCGTCGTGTCGACTGTGGATAACGGTGACGACCTGCTGGCGGCGGTCGGCGAGCACCGGCCGGAGGCGGCGGTCGTCGACGTGCGGATGCCGCCGACCTTCACCGACGAGGGCCTGCGGGCGGCACTGGCCATCCGGGCGACGTACCCGGAGACCGGCGTGCTGGTCTTCTCACAGTGGGTGGAAACCCGATACGCGCGGCAGCTGATCGCCGAGCACCCCGGGCGGGTCGGGTACCTGTTGAAGGATCGCATCGTCAGCACCGACGACTTCGTCGACGCGCTGCGGAGGGTGGCCGCCGGCGGGACAGCACTGGACCCGGAGGTGGTGCGGCAGTTGCTGGCGGCGCCGGCGGTGGACGCGGGCGTCGCCCGCCTCAGCGAGCGGGAACGAGAGGTCCTGGGGATGCTGGCCGAGGGCCGGTCCAACGCTGCCATCTGCGAGTCGCTCCACCTCGCCCCACGCAGCGTGGAGAAGCACGTGACAGCCATCTTCACCAAGCTGGACCTGCCCCAGGCGCGGACCGACCACCGGCGGGTGCTCGCCGTGCTGCGCTACCTGAACGCGGCGCGCTGAGCCCCGCCGGGAGCGCAACCTCCAGCGTGGCTGGCTCACAGCACCCCGAGGTCGACGGCAAGTTGGGTGATCGTCGATGGGGCGTCCGGGTCGCGGGCGACCTGGGCGACCACGTGCCGGGCGGCTGGCCGGTCGCGGATCTCGGCGGGTGCGATGCGTTCGGCACGCAACAGGACCCGGGCCGCGTTGGTGGGGTCGTCCGTCTGGAGGTAGGCGCGCGCCGCATCGATCAGGTGCGCGGCGCGGTGCTCGACCGGCAGCCACCGCCACCCGTCCCGCCCGATCGCCTGCTCATGCCGGGCGACCGCCTGCGGCCCGTCAGCCAAATCCACGGCGGCTGTGACACGCGCCAACTCGACGGCCGTCGGACCGAACACCGTCCGGTAGTGGTCGTGGCCGTCGCCCACCTGAGCGGCCAACTCGGCGGCCTCGTCCAAAAGCTCACCGACCACACTATCGTCACCGGCCCTGGCCCCGATCAGGGCGGCCTGCACGAGCAGCGATCCACGCAGCGACATCTCTTCCGGCGTGCCAGGGGCGACCTGGGAAGCGGCGGCGAGCATCACCGGCCCTGCCCGAGCCGATGCCCGCAGTACCTGACCCAACTGCACCGCCGCGCAGGCCAGCAGCACCCGGTCACCGGCGGCGGCCGACATCGCCCGGTCAGCGGCCAGCCAGGCGAGGCTCCCCTCGCCCAGCTTGACCAGCAGCGCCGCCGTCACCCGATACGCCTCCACCACCACAGCCCGACCGGCCTCCGGGTCCTGCGCGTGGGCGCGATGAACCTCGGTCACCACCGTGGGCAGCAGCTCGACCAGGCGCGGGTACCGTGCGTGCTGGAAGGTCATCCACGCGTGCCGCACGTCCCGGACCAACCGATCGGGCGACATCACGTCACGGTCCGCCGGGCGACCAAAAGCCATCGGGTACGACGACAGCGCGGCCCGAATCCGCGCGACGCTCTCTCGACGCTCGGCCACCCCGGCAGCCTGGACATCACGACCGAGCAGTGTTCCGGGATCGACCCTCAACACCGCCGCAATCTCCCGGATGGTCGACACCCGCTCCAGGGATCGGACCCCGCGCTCGACCTTGTCCACCCAGCTCTTCGACTTTCCCAACCGATCCGCGAACGACTGCTGCGACAACCTCCGCCGCACCCGCAGGTACGCGACCCGCCGACCGATCGGCAAGGGATCACGGCTCACCACGCCACCGCCGATCCGGCACGGCCCCAGTCGTCTCCTGCACGGGTATCCGCTCCGCCTCGGCCTGCACGAGCAACCGACGCTTGACCTCTTCCCGTTCGGCGGCATCGATCTGCTCGCCCCGGCTGACCGGATCGTCGTCAGAACCGGGCATCATCACCTCCGCTGCTGGCGCGCATCGGCAGGCCAGCCGTCGCGTCGCTGTCCACAATGACGCCGGGACGTCGTCAGGCGCGACGGCACGGAGTGCGACAACACGGGCACTTTGCTGGCGACATTAAGGCGACACAGCACTATTGTGGCGAACATGAATGCCCCGAACACCGCCCTACGCGCGGTCCGCACCGGGATGCGCATGAGCCAGGACGACTTCGCCCGCGCGCTCCAGGCCGCCGGCCGCCGCGTCGGCGAGCCCAACGACGCCAACAAGAGGCTCGTCCAGCGCTGGGAGTCTGGCGCGATCGCCGCACCGCGGCCCGTGTACGCCCGTGCCCTGGAGGTCGTCACCGGCCTGCCGGTCTCGCTGCTCGGCTTCGCCGCGATTCCCAATGGTCATGTCGTCGATGACCAACACGGTGGCCACGACCTAGCCTCGCCCATGTCCAGCCTCGCCACGCCAACGCCCAGGCCACTCGCGGTCCACGGGTCGTACGAGGGCGTGTGGCTCAGCCGCTACCAATATCACTCCAGCGGCCGGGGAGAATCATTCGCCGGCCAGCACTTCGTGGTCGTGCTCCAACACGGCGACCGACTGACCGTGCGAAGCCTTCCTGGCTCGGCAACATCGTCGCTGTCAATGGATCTCACCGTGGACGGTGCCGTGGTCACCGGCACCTGGGTGGAGCAGACCGACCCGGCCGGCTACTACCGGGGTGCCCGGTACCACGGCGCAATCCAGCTGCTGGTAGAGCCCACCGGCCGACGGATGGCCGGAAAATGGGTCGGGTTCGGCAAGGACATGGACGTCAACACCGGGCCGTGGGAGCTGACCTTCCGGGATGCTTCCACGTCCAAGGCGACGCTCGACCAGTACAACACCTCGCCCGGATAGCACGCGCTGCTGATGACAACGCATTCGACGGGGCCCCGGCCATTGCCTACTTTGGTCCTCGGCGTGCCCCAGGCGACGTCTACCGATTCGAAGGAGCCCGGCATGAGTAGCCCGCGCGAGACCTTCCTCCGGCTGGTGAACGGTGTCTGCGACGGTCCGTACGAGGACTTGGCTGACCTTTACGCCGAACAAACCCACGTCACGCATCCGTTTCACCCGCTCAACCCGCCTGCGCTGCTCAGCCGCAGCGAGCTGCACGAGCACTTCACCGCGTCACCGCCGGTCGCCCGGACGCTGGACCGTAAGCCGGTCGACGTGATGATTCACGAAACCGCCGACCCGGAGGTGATTGTCGCCGAGTTCGCCTATCAGGGGCGGGTCATCGAGACCGGCGAGGCGTTCACTGTGCCGTGTGTCTTCGTGATGCGCATCCGCGACGGGCTCATCATCGAGTCCCGGGACTACATCGACCACGTCTCCAGTTCGCGGGCCTGGGGTCAACTCGACAGCCTGCTGGCCGCGCTTCGCCCGCAGGAGAGCACCACCATCGAAGGCGCAGCCCAGCGCGAGCGTTGAAGCCGACCGCGACCGGTCGACAACCGGCCCGTCCGCACCAGAATTACGCAACGACACATCGGCAGCCATGGGCCGATGATCCGTGTCGACGGGGCGGCGCTCCTCCCCAGCTGAAGCGAATGCGCTCCCTCTACGCTGAGCATCCCGGAGTCGTACGGCTCGATGGGCGAATACCAGTCCATGACAGAAGGGTCCCCTCCCGACGACGTTGTCGGGAGGGGACCCTTCTGGTCTGCGGTGTGACTTACGGCTTGACGTGCGCGTTCACGAACGACGGGTAGCCGAAGACGCTGGAGATGAAGATCCCGCCCGCCTTGGACCCGTGCACGTTGTAGGCCACGTCGACGAAGAGCGGCACCACGGGCGCTTGCTCCTTCATGATCCGCTCGTCGAGCTTGGCCCACTCTGGACCCTGCTCGGCAGCGGACAGCGCCGAGATGCGGTCCATCTCGGTGTTGATCGCCGGGTCGTTGAAGTAGGCCTGGTTGCTGTTGCCCTCGGCCTTGATGGTGCGGCCGTCGTAGAGCACCGGCAGGATCGAGGCCCCGCTCGGCCAGTCCGCCGCCCAGTTACCGATGTACAGGTCCCAGGGGTTGTTCTTCTTCTTGATCTCGTCGAGCTTCGCGTCGTCGGAGATGTTCCGCAGCGTGATCTTGAAGCCGGCTCGCTCCAGGTTCGCCTTGAGCTGCGCGCCCTGCTGCTGTTCGACGGAGTTGTCGGCCACACCGAGGACCAGCTCCGGCGTCTTTCCGCCGAGCAGTTCCTTGACCTTGTCGAGGTTGCCGTTGGCACCCGCCGGGTACGCGTCGTACGCCTTGTAGCCGATGGTGGCCGGCGGCATGAGTGTGGTCAGCGGCGCGGCGACAGTCTGCCCGCCCATGGCCTTGATGAGGCCCTCGCGGTCGATGGCGTAGTTGAGCGCCTGCCGCACCTTCAGGTCGGTGACCCGCTGGTTGTTGATGACCAGTTGGTTGGCGCTCGGGGTCGGCGAGAGGATCGTCCGTGACTTGAGGGCGGCGTCCCCGGCGACCTTGGCGACCAGCGAGGCGGGCACTGTGTTGAAGGCGAGCGCGCTCTGGTCGGCGCCGTTGTCGGCGATCACCCGGTTGTTGGCGGCGTCCGCGGTCGGGCCGAAGCTCCAGACGAACTGGTCCGGGTACTGGTGCCGGACCGGGTCGGTGTTCGGGTCCCAGTTGGTGTTGCGGTCCAGGGTGATCTGCACGCCGACCTGGTTCTTGGCGACCTTGTACGGGCCTGACGAGAACGGCTGCTTGTCCAGGTCGACGCCGGTGTCCTTGTCGGCCGGCAGCGGCGCGGTGGTCGGCAACGAGACCGCGAACGGCAGGTCACAGCGGGGCTTGGCGAACTCGAAGCGCAGCGTCTTGGCGTCCGGCGTGCTCAGGCCGGGCGGCAGCGACGTCTTGTTCTTCTTGAAGTCCCACTTGGTGTCGAACTGCGCGGTGTCGGCCAGCCACTCCTGGATGTAGGTCGGGCCGCCGGACAGGTCCGGGTCGAAGGACCGGGCGATGCCGTACGCGATCTCCTTGGAGGTGATCGGCCGGCCGTCCTCGAACTTCACCCCGTCCTTGACGGTGAATTCCCAGACCTTGCAGTCGTTGTTGACGTTCTTGCCCGGCGTCTCGGCCAGGTCACCCACCAGGACCAGGCCGCCCTTGCCGTCGTCCTTCCAGGTGGTCAGGTAGCGGGCGAAGAGCGGGTTGGCCATCAGACCGGCGAACGAGTACGTCCGCTGCGGGTCGAGGTGGGAGATCGGCGACTCCCGGATGATGGTGAAGGTGCCGCCCTTCGCGGCGCCACTCACCTCGGCCGCCGGCCCCTGCGAGTCCTTGGGGTCCGTCGCGATGACCCCGGTCTGCTGCCGTTCGGTGTCGACAGTGGTGCCCTCGCCCGTGTTCTTCGAGCACGCACCCAATGCCACAACCAGAGCGATCGCGCCGCCTGCGGCAACCGCCACGCGTGGTCGCATGAAGTACCTCCTTCACCCATGTGCCGTGCGATTTCGTCGGGGCGAGAACCGCCGACGTCCCGAGGATCGTAAGGAAGAAAACCTACGAGTTGTGTAACAGTTGTCGATAAATTTCGCCATCGGTGGCCGCGCCGGACACCCTTCCGCTCAGCGCAGCCGGACCCGGGGGTCGATGGCCGCGTACAGCAGGTCCACCAGCACGTTCGCCAACACCACGAAGACCGCGGCGATCAGCACAGTGGCCATGATGGTGGGCAGATCGCCCGAGCGCACCGCGTCCACCGCCGTCCGCCCCAACCCCTGGATGCCGAACGTCGTCTCGGTGATCACCGTCCCGCCCAGCGCCCCGCCCACGTCCAACCCGGCGATGGTCACCACCGGGGTGATCGCCGCGCGCAGCGCGTGTCGCCCGTACACAGTCGGTTTGGCCAGGCCCTTGGCCCGCGCGGTCCGGACGAAGTCCTCCGACAGCGTCTCCAACATCTGCGCCCGCGACAACCGGGCGTAGATGGCCGAGAAGAGGAAGGCCAGCGCCACCCAGGCCAGCACCAACCCGCTGGCCCACTTCGCCGGGTTGTCGAAGATGGAGGTGTAGCTCGGCACCGGCAACAACCGCAGGTTGTAGACGAACACCAGCAGCAGCACAGCGCCCACGAAGTACAGCTGCAACGACGCGCCGGTCAGCGAGAATCCGATGGCCAGCCGGTCCAGCCAGGTGCCCCGGCGCAGCGCGGAGACCATGCCCAGCCCCACCCCGAGCAGCAACCAGAGGATGGCCGCCGGGATCACGATGCTCAGCGTCACCGGCAACACCCGGGCGATGGTGTCCGAGACGGCCTCGTTGGTGACGTACGACCAGCCCAGGCAGGGCGCGTCGCACCGCCCGCCCTGGGCGCTGCCCAGGTCCCGACCGGTCACGATGCCCTTCATGTAACCGGCGTACTGGCTGATCAGCGGGTCGTTCAGGCCCAGGTCGTCGCGAACCCGCTCCAACCGCTCCGGGTTGCAGTTCTTCGAGCAGATGCTGCTGACCGGGTCGCGCGGCAGGGCGAAGAACATCAGGAAGGTCAACACGCTCACCGCGAAGAGGGTCAGCGTGGCGGAGAAGAGTCGCTTGAGCAGAAATCGCGCCATGATTTTGACCCCTACCGGGACGACTTCGGGTCGAGCGCGTCCCGCAACGCGTCGCCGAAGAGGTTGAAGGCGAACACCAGCGCGAAGATCGTGATGCCCGGGAAGAACACGTACGCCGGGTCGGTCTGGAGGAAGTCCAGACTGCGGTAGATCATTCGGCCGAAGCTGGGCGTCTCGTCGCTGAGGCCGACGCCGATGAACGACAGCGCCGCCTCGCTGGTGATGAACTGCGGCACCGCCAGGGAGAACGACACCAGGATCGGCGCCCAGATGTTCGGCAGCAACTGCCGGAAGAGCATGTGCCCCAGCCCGGCCCCGCTGGCCCGGGCCGCCTCCACGAACTCCCGCTCGCGCAGCGCGATCACCTGCCCGCGCACCAGCCGGGCGGTGCTGGTCCAGCCGAAGATGGCGAAGACGGCGATCAGCACCCCCACCCCGAAGGCGGACGACACCTGCCCCCGCTCACCGTAGAAGCGCAGCGTGATGGTGGGTGTGAGCGCCAGCGCGATGATCAGGAAGGGCATGGCCAGGGTCAGGTCGGTGATCCAGTTGATCACCGCGTCGAGCCAGCCGCCGAGGTAACCGGCGAGCGCGCCCAGCACGATCCCGATCGTCGCGGTGATCAGGGCCGCCGCGAACGCGATGAACAGCGACGTCCGAAGCCCGTAGATCAGCCGGATGAAGATGTCCCGGCCCAACCCCGGCTCCAGGCCGAACCAGTGCTCACCGCTGACCCCGCCGGCGTACCCCAGCGGCATGCCGAAGCCGTCCAGCATGTTCTGGAACTGCTCCCGCGGGCCGATGCCGTAGGCCATCTCGATCAGTGGGGCGGCCAACCCCAACAGCAGGAAGAAGATCAGGAGTACGCCGCTGACCATCGCCGTCCGGTCGCGGCGCAGCCGCAGCCAGGCGAGCTGGCCGGGTGAGCGGCCGACGACGCCCTTGACGGCAGGCCCGCTCGGGTCCGTGCCGGATTCGATCTCGGCCAGCGCCACACCCTCCACCGGGGAGAGACTCACGACGACACCTCCTCCACGACCTGGGTGATCGACCCCGCGACTTCGGGGAAGTGACACGCGGTGGCCTGGTTGCCGCCGTCGCGCGGGATCAACGCGGGTTCCTCGGCGGCGCAGATGTCCTGCGCCTTCCAGCAGCGGGTACGGAACCGGCAGCCCGACGGCGGGTCCAGCGGGGTGGGCACGTCACCGGTCAGCCGGATCCGACCCGCCGGGCCGAGCTGGGTGACGTCCGGAATCGCCGAGAGCAACGCCCGGGTGTACGGGTGCTGCGGGCGCTCGTAGATGTCCGCCCGGTCACCGATCTCCACGATCCGACCCAGGTACATGACAGCGACCCGCTGGCAGAAGTGCCGGACCACGGCCAGGTCGTGCGCGATGAACACGAAGGCCAGACCAAGCTCCCGTTGCAGGTCGCGCAGCAGGTTGACGACCTGCGCCTGGATCGAGACGTCCAGCGCGCTCACCGGCTCGTCCGCGACGATCAGCTTCGGTCGCAGGGCCAACGCGCGAGCGATGCCGATGCGCTGGCGTTGACCACCGGAGAACTCGTGCGGGTACCGGTTGTAGTGCTCCGGGTTCAGCCCGACCAGCTCCAGCAACTCCTGCACCCGGGCCTTGATCCCACCCGGCGGCTTGATCCCGTTGACCTGTAGCGGCATCGCCACGATCCGGCCCACCGTGTGCCGAGGGTTCAGCGAGGCGTACGGGTCCTGGAAGATGATCTGGAGTTCCTGGCGCAGCGGACGCAACTCGCGGCGGCCGGCGTGCGTGATGTCCCGCCCGTCGAACTCGATGCTGCCGCTCGTCGGTTCCAGCAGCCGCACCAGCATCCGACCGGTGGTGGTCTTGCCGCAGCCCGACTCCCCCACCAGGCCGAGCGTCTCGCCCGGGCGCACGTCGAAGTCGAGCCCGTCGACCGCCCGCACCAGACCGGTGGCGCGCAGCCCCTGGCGTACCGGGAAGTGCTTGCTCAGGCCGCGTACCCGCAGCAGTGGTTCGTCGGTCATCTCCACGGTCCTCCGTTCGGGACTGCGGTACTCCGCTGCGCTGCGTTCCTCGCCCTCACACAGCCACCCCCACTCGTGCGACGTCCTCGGCGTAGAACGCGGCGCGCTCCTCGGCACTCAGGTGGCAGGCCACGAGGTGGCCATCGGCCCCGGCGGCGCGCAGCTCGGGGACCTCGGTGCGGGAGCGGCTGCCGGCACGGTCCGCGTACCGGCAGCGTGGGTGGAACGCGCAGCCCGGCGGCAGGTTGATCAGGCTGGGTGGGTTGCCGGGAATGGGCACCAGGTCCGCGTCCGCGTCGCCGTGCAGCGACGGCACGCTGGAGAGCAACCCCCAGGTGTACGGATGCTGCGGCGCCCGGAGCACCTGCTCGACGCTGCCCCGCTCGACGGCCCGCCCGCCGTACATGACCAGCACGTCGTCGGCGACCTGGCCGACCACGCCGAGGTCGTGGGTGATCAGGATGATCGCGGAGTGGAACTCGGCCTGGAGGTCGGCGAGCAGGTCCAGGATCTGCGCCTGCACCGTGACGTCCAACGCGGTGGTCGGCTCGTCGGCGATCAGCAGTGCCGGGTCGTTGACCAGGGACATCGCGATCATCGCCCGCTGACGCATGCCGCCGGAGAACTCGTGCGGATACTGGTCGAAGCGGCGCGCCGGCTGCGGGATGCCGACCCGGTCCAACATGTCGACAGCCCGCTGGCGGGCCTCGCGCCGGTTGGCCTTCGGGTGGTGCACCCGGTACGCCTCGGCGATCTGCCGGCCCACCGTGTAGTACGGGTGCAGCGCCGACAGTGGATCCTGGAAGATCATCGCCATGTCCCGGCCGCGCAGCCGGCGTACCTCCTCGTCGGCGAGACCGACCACCTGCCGGCCACCCACGGAGATCTCCCCGCTGATGGTGGTCCGTTTCGGGTCGTGCAGGCCGAGGATCGCCAGCGAGGTGACGCTCTTGCCGGAGCCGGATTCACCGACGATGCCGAGGGTGCGGCCCCGCTCGACGGCGAACGACACCCCGTCGACAGCGCGCACCACGCCGTCCTCGGTGTCGAACCGGACCCGAAGGTCACTCACCCGCAGGTAGGCGTCCTGGTCGGAGCGCTGCGCCGGCACGGCGGGACGATCGTCCGGGTCCCCGGACGGCGAGGGTTCCGAGCTGTCCACGGCCACCTCCCTCAGTGACGAAGAGAACTTACAACAAAGTCCCGAGGGTGAAAATAAGCTACAAAGCCGGCATGTGTCAGCGGGCCCGAGCGTAACGAGTCGGCATCGGCCCCGCACCCCCGTCACCTCGCCATCCACGCCCGTTCATGTCGCGCCCCGCGCCCCACGCCCACCGCCCCCGCGCCCCGCGCGCCGCGCCAAGATCTCCGCAACTTCCCTGAAGTTGCTGCCTCCGGCGCGCCAGAGACAGCAACATCCCTGATACTGCGCGGATCTTGACGACAGACACCGCCCCCGAGAGCAGGAGCGGGATCTGGTGCGCTCGCCGCCACCAAGGTCACGCTCGAACCAGGATCTAGTGGCGTCGCCGACGCGCCGATACCACTAAAACCAGGATGTTGCGCGATCTTGCGGCTCGCGGAGCGACGCGGCGGGGCGGCGGGGCGGAGCCGGTGCGGGCCACCATTCGGCCGGAGGATCTGCTGGCCTGACGGGTGTCGGTCGGCTGGCCTAGGGTCGGTCCATGACCGAGTTCGACGCGGCCACCGCCGCCGTCCAGGCCGCCCTCGACGCGGGCGCCCGGTACGCCGACGCCCGGGTGATGCACCGCCGCTACGAGTCCATGACCGCGCGCAACGGTGACGTGGAGGAGCTGACCCAGGACGAGAGCATCGGGCTCGGGGTCCGAGCGTTGGTCGGGGCGAGTTGGGGCTTCCACGCCGTACCCGATCTGTCGGACGCCGCCGCCCGCGACGCCGGCCGGCGCGCGACGCGGACCGCCATGGCGAGCGCGCGGGTGCCGGGCCCCTCGGTCGACCTGGTGCCGGTCGAGGCGGTCACCGCGAGTTGGGCCTCGGGCTGCGAGACCGACCCGCTCGGGGTGCCCCTGTCGGACAAGGGCGATCTGCTGGTCGACGCGACACGCACGATGGCCGAGCACGGCGCGGATCTGGCCGAGGGCCTGTACCAGATCTGGGACACCACGAAGTGGTTCGTCTCCAGCGAGGGCCACCGGATCGACCAGCGCATCCGTGAGTGCGGCGGCGGCATCTCGGCCACCTCGATCGGTGACGGCGAGACGCAGCGCCGGTCCTGGCCGAGCTACCGCGGCCAGTACGGCACCACCGGGTGGGAGCTGGTCGAGTCGCTGGACCTGGCCGCGCACGCCGCACAGATCGCCGAGGAGTCCCGTGCGCTGCTCACCGCGCCGCTCTGCCCGGCCGGCGAGACGGATCTGATCCTCGGCGGCGAGCAGTTGGCCCTGCAGATCCACGAGTCGGTCGGGCACGCCATCGAACTGGACCGGATCCTCGGCTGGGAGGCGGCGTTCGCCGGCACGTCCTGGCTGGACCTGGCCCAGCTCGGCTCGCTGCGCTACGGCTCGGAGCTGATGAACATCACCATCGACCCGACCATCCCGGGGGCGCTGGGCAGCTTCGGTTTCGACGACGAGGGCTCCCCGGCGGTCAAGCGGGACGCGGTCCGGGACGGCCGCTGGGTGGGTGTGCTCGCCGGCCGGGATTCCGCCGCGATGGCCAGCCTGGACTACGGCGGCAGCGTACGGGCCGACGGGTGGGCCCGGCTGCCGATGGTGCGGATGACGAACGTGGGCCTGGAGCCCGGCCCGCACACGTTGGAGGAGATCATCGCGGCCACCGACGACGGCGTGCTGATGGACCTCAACCGGTCCTGGTCGATCGACGACAAGCGGCTCAACTTCCAGTTCGGCTGCGAGATCGGCTGGGAGATCACGAAGGGGCGGCGGGGGCGGATGCTGCGCAATCCCACGTACACCGGGATCGGCCCGCTGTTCTGGCGCTCGATGGACATGCTCTCCGGCGAGACGGTCTCCTGGGGCACGCCCAACTGCGGCAAGGGGCAGCCCGGCCAGGTCGGGCACACCGGCCACCCGGCCGCGCCGGCCCGGTTCCGCAACGTCCGAGTGGGGGTTTCAGCGTGAGCGCGAGGAGTGAGCCGGGTTTGCGAGCCCCGCAGTCGCGAACGAAGGGTGGCTCAGTGAGCGCGAGGAGTGAGCCGGGTTTGCGAGCCCCGCAGTCGCGAACGACAGGTGGCTCAGCATGAGTACGGGCGGCTCGACGGAGTTGGAGCTGGCGGGGCAGGTCGTGGAGCTGGTCCGGCGTCGTGGCGGGCCGGCCGTGCGGGCTGAAGAGCGGAAGGGAGTGGGGTAGGGAGAGGGTGTAGAACGGGGTGGTCGCCGGTGCATTAAAACAAAAAAAAACAGGAAGATG
>NZ_JAKKFD010000001.1 GCF_022229005.1 Micromonospora trifolii | reverse complement strand
TTTGTTTAGGAATGTGCTGTTTTTTGTAATGATACGGCGACAACCCAGATCAAGACCCGTTCCCTACGGGACTCTCCTCGCGCTCACGATGTCACCTCGGTTCGCGACTGCGGGGCTCGCAAGACCGGCTCACTCCTCGCGCTCACGATGACCGGTCCCGGACCGCTGAACGGACCTGCCGGATGCCGTCCAGGACGAGTTGCTCGGCGGTGGCCAGCTGATCCCGCGTGACCACCACCCCACCGTGATGGGCACGGATGAAGTCCTCGAACGCCTCGGCGGTCGACCGGGGCGTGAAGCCGTACTCCTGCTCAAGCCGGCTGGTGTCGACCACCCTGCCGTGCACGAAGAGGTCGACCTGGTCCAGGCCGTAGCGGCCGAAACCCATGGTGCGAGCCATCGCGGCTGCCCCGGAGAGACCCGGCTCCAGCACCGGCACGGCGACCCGTCCAGCGCGCCGGATCGCCTGGGACAGCGACAGCACCCCGGGGCCAGCGACGTTGTACGTGCCGGGATGGTCCTCCACGATCGACCGGTGCAGCACCTCCAACGCGTCGTCGAAGTGCAGGAACTGAAGGCGGGGGTCGCGGCCGAAGACTGTCGGCACGAACGGCTGCGAGAAGTAGCGGGTCAGCGTGGTGTCGGCGGTCGAGCCGATGAACGGGGCGAAGCGCAGCACCGTGGCGGTGACGTCGGAGCGGCGGCGGCGGAAACCGCGCACGTACCCCTCAAGGTCGAGGATGTCGCGGCCGAAACCGCCGCGCGGCACCTCACGGGGTTCGGTCTCCTCGGTGAAGACCGCCGGATCCCGAAACGACACCCCGTACGCGGCTGTCGACGAGCGGACCACGAGCTTGCGCAGTCGGGGCGCCCGCTGGCAGGCGGCGAGCATCTGCATGCTGCCGATGACGTTCTGGTCCTTCATCGCGGACCGGCCGCCGTGCTGCGGATCGGGCGAGGTGACCAGCGCGAGGTGCACCACCGCGTCGACGTCCAGGTCGGCGAGGAGGCCACCGAGGGAACCGTTGTCGACGCGGATCCGTTCGACCCGGTCCAGCAGGTCGGTGAACTCGGTGCCGGAGTCCGGTGCGTCGACCCCGATGACCCGTTCGATGCGCGGGTCGGCGGCCAGCCGGGCCGCCACGTGGGCGCCCAGGTAACGGCCCACTCCGGTGACGACGACGACCCCCGGAGCACCTGAGGTGCCACCGGGGGTCATCTGACACACCTACGCCGGCAGGATGGACCGAGCCGGGACGACCACGGCCTGATCACCTGAGCCTCCGGAGGTCGACAGTTTGGCAAGCGACGCCGAACGCCGGGCTTTGAGCCCGGCGGCGATCACTTGCCGAGACGGCGACGCTGGACGCGGGTCTTGCGCAGCAGCTTGCGGTGCTTCTTCTTAGCCATGCGCTTACGGCGCTTCTTGACCACCGAGCCCATACGACAGCCTTTCGATACAACGTGCGGGGCGGACCGGATGACACCACGCAGGTGGCGACGGCGACCGCTTGCGGACAACGGACCGGACCAGTCTGGGCGGCGGGGCGCACCGGTGGGGTCTCGGTCGGGCTCCAGGGTAGCCGGAGGGCGTCAGCCGGACCAACGCGCCCCCGCCGCGGCCGCCTCTGGCTCGCGACCGCAGGGCCCGCTGGCTCGCTCCTTACGCCCACCGACGCCGGTCAACCGGCGATCGGAGGGCGGGGCGGTGGCTCAGGCGGTCTCCTGAAAGGCACCCCGGAGATATTCGTGCACCGCGTGCTCGGGCACCCGGAATGACCGGCCGACCCGCACGGCGGTGAGTTCACCGCTGTGCACCAGGCGATAGACAGTCATCTTTGACACCCGCATGACCGTCGCCACCTCCGCGACGGTCAGGAACTTGACCTCCGACAGCCGTCCGTCGGACTGTGACCCGGCCATGGCTCACCGACCCATCCCATGCCCGGCGCGTGCCAACCCGACGGATGCTCCGGGCCGGGCCGACGACGCGCGTGTTACCAGTACGGTAGCGGGGCGGTTGTGACCGGCGCGATCCCTTCCTGCAACTGATCATGCTTCGGTGGCCGGTTCACCCGATCCGTGCTCCCGGTATCCGCCCGTCCGCGTCCGTCGTCCGGTTGTTCCGGCACTGCTCATTCGGTGCGAAGCGCGACCACCGGGTCGAGACGGCCGGCGCGCTGCGCGGGAACCACCCCGAAGACGATGCCCACCACCGCCGACACACCGAAGGCGAGCGCCAACGACCACCAGGTGATCGCCGCCGGAATTGGCGACAGCGCGTCGACCAGCAGGGCGCTTCCCACGCCCAGCGCCATCCCGGTGAGCCCGCCGATCGTGGTGAGCAGCACCGCCTCCAGCAGGAACTGCACGCCGATGTCGCGCGGACGCGCGCCGACGGCCTTGCGCAACCCGATCTCCCGGGTCCGCTCCCGGACGCTGACCAGCATGATGTTGGAGACGCCGACGCCGCCGACGAGCAGCGAGATGCCGGCGATGGCCGCCAGCACGCCGGTGAGGACGCCGAGGATGTCACCGAGCACGCCGAGGATCTGCTGCTGGGTGACGGCGCTGAACTCGGTGTCCGGGTGGCGGCGGTTCAGCTCGGCGACGATCCGGTCGCCCAGCTCGTCGATCCGCTCCCGGTCCGGTGCCTTCACAGCAATGCCGTCGACCCGCTGGGTGCCCCAGAGTCGCTGCGCGGCGGTCACCGGCACGTGCACCTCGTCGTCCCGGTCGACGCCGAGGCTCTGCCCGAGGGGCGCGAAGACACCGATCACCCGGAACCGCACCCCGGCCAGCGCCACCTGCTGGCCGAGCGGGTCCCGATCGGGGAAGAGCGCACGGGCGACCGAGTCACCGAGCACCGCCACCCGTCGGCTGGTGTCCACGTCGGTGCCGGTGAGGTAGCGTCCCCGCGCCAGCGACCGGGTGAACACCGCCGGGGTCGTCTCCAGGACGCCCTGCACAGTGGTGAAGTCGGAACGGGCGCCGGCCCGCGCGGTCGCCCCGGAGGCGACGGTGACCGCCACCCGGTCGGGGTCGCCGACCACCCGGGTGACGGCGTCCACGTCCTTGAGGGTCAGCGGCGAGACGACCGGCGCGTTGCCCACCTCGATCCGGCCGGGGACGACCAGCAGCAGGTTGGAGCCGAGGCCCTCGACCTGTTGCTCGACCTTCTGTTTGGTGCCGGTGCCGATCGCCACCAGCAGCACCACCGAGGCCACCCCGATGATCACCCCGAGCATTGTCAGCGCGCTACGCAGCCGGTTGGCCCGCAGGGCGTCCAGCGCCACCCGCCACGCCTCGGCGACTCTCACGCCGTACCTCCGGGCCGCTCGATCTCGCGCGGAAGGCGCCCGGTGGCTCCGGCGGCGCCACCGGAGCCACCGGACGGGTGCCCCGGACCGCTTCCGGACGCGGACCGGGGCTCCGCGCTGGGAGCGGGGACCAGTGTCGCAGGTCGACCGTGATCAACGGACGGCGGTCGATCATGGGCGGAGCGCGGGTCGGCGCTGTCCCCCACGACCACCCCGTCGCGCATGGTGATCCGGCGGTGGGCGCGGGCCGCCACCTCCTGGTCGTGGGTGACCATGACCAGCGCCACCCCGGATTCCGCGTTCAACTGTTCCAACAGCTCCAGCACCGCGGCGCCGGTCACGCTGTCCAGGTTGCCGGTGGGTTCGTCGGCCAGCAGCACCGTCGGCTCGGTGACCAGAGCGCGGGCGATCGCCACCCGCTGCTGCTCACCGCCGGACATCTGGTTGGGCCGGTGATCCAGCCGGTGCCCGAGGCCGACCCGGCCCAGCATCGCCGCCGCCCGCTCCCGTCGCTGCCGGGCTGACACTCCCCGGTAGACCAGGGGCAACGCCACGTTCTCCACCGCCGAGGTACGCGGCAACAGGTGGAACGCCTGGAAGACGAAGCCGATCGTCTCGTTGCGCAGGGTCGCCATCTCCGGTGGGGCGAGGGCGTTGACGTCCCGCCCGCCGATCACCAGGCGGCCACCGGTGGGCCGGTCCAGCCCGCCGAGGAGGTGCATGAGGGTGGACTTGCCCGAGCCGGACGGGCCGACCAGGGCCACGTAGTCCCCCGGCTGCACGGTGAGCGACACCCCGCGCAGCGCCTCCACCGACACACCGTCGAGCTGGTACGTCCGGGACACGTCCACCGCCTCGATGGCCGCAACGCGCTCCCCTGCCGGCCGGTCGCCGCGCGGATCGGCGACGGCGGATCCGGTCACCGGACTTCCTGGCCGTCACGGACCTGGTCGGCGCCGCGCACCACGATCCGGTCGCCGGGCTGCACGCCGTTGAGGATCTGCACCAGGTCTGACCCCTGGACGCCCACCGTCACCGGCGCCCGGCCCGCCTTGCCGCCACGGACCACCCAGACCGCGTCCCGGCCGTCGGCGGAGAACACGGCCGAGGCGGGGACGGTCACCGCGTCGACGGCCTCGCGGACCCGCAGGTGCACTATCGCGTTCATGCCGGGGCGGGGCGCCGGGGCCGGCTCGTCCTCGGCCAGCTTCCCGGCGCCCAGCGCGAGGCGGACCCGGTAGGTGACCCCGCCCTGCGCGGAGTTGGTGGGCAGCACGTCGACCGAGCGGACGCTGGCCTCATAGCTGGCGCCGGTGACGGCGTCCAACTCGACGGTGGCCGGCACGCCGGCCTTGACCAGCAGCACGTCGGTCTCGTCCACCTCGGCGAGCAGACCCAACTGCCCGGTGTCCACAACTGTCAGCACCGGTGTGCCGGCGGTGACCTGACCACCGACCGCGACGGCGTCGTCCACGCCGGCTGGCGGCCCACCCTGGCTGGGGGCCAGCACGGACGGGTCGAGGCCGGCCGCCTGCGCGCCACCGGCCTGCTGCAACAGCCCGGCCAGACCGGCATTCGCGCCACCGCCGGCCCGGGTGCCGCCGGGCTGCACCACCCCGGCGATCGGGGCGCGCAGGGTCAGCGCGTCGACCGTCGCCTTGGCCAGGTCGTACGCCTGCTGGGCCTGGAGCCGTTGCGCCGCGGAGAGCGCGCCGACGGCGGAGCTCAACCCGTTGATCCCCCGCTGCACCGCGCGGACCGCCTGGTCGGCGCTGCGCGCGGCGGCCGTGTACTGGCGTTGCGCGGACGTCACCTGGGTCAGCAGCGCCTCGCGCAGTTGCGGGTCGGCGATCTTCTCGGCGGCCTTCCGGGCCGCGTCGAACGCCTCGTCGGCGGCCTTGTCGGTGCCACGCCGGCTGCTGGTCAGGCTGCCCGCTCCGACGCCTCGACCGGCGCGCTTCGCGGCGGTCAGCGCCTCCTTGGCCTGACGGAGACGCTGTTGCGCGCTCGGTGAGTCGACCACGGCCAGCACCTGACCACGCTTGATCAGTTGTCCAGGTTGGACGCGCAGGCTGGACAGGGTGCCGTCGGCGGGAGCGGTGAGGGTGGCGGCGGCGCGGGCGGTCACCGTGGCCGGCGCGTCGATCACCTCGGTGACCGGATTGCGGGCGGCCGACGCCAGCGCGAGATCGGGGCCTTCGTCGCCACAGGAGGCGGCGGTGGTGGCGGTGAGGACGACGACGGCGGTCAGGGCGATGAGCAGGCGGGGCCGCGTGGAGCTGGCGGGCCGTGACAACTGGGGACGGCGCACCCATCGATGGTACGGCGCACCGCCGCACCGCCTCGGAGCTGCGTCAGGCGGCGGTGGCGCGGACGTACGCCACGCACTCGTCGTGCAGCGTCGACCACTGCTCACCGAACGCCTTCTCGGAGGCCGCGTCGATGGTCCTGCCATCGTGCACAACTGTCTTGAAGAAGGTGAGCAGCCGCAGCGGCCCGTACCTGTCGACGAGGTGCCGGACGGCCAGGTAGCCGATGCCGTAGCTGGCGGCGACCCGTTCGGCCGAGGCGTCGTCGGCGGGGTTGACGCCCTCCAACTTGCCGTCCCAGCCACCCCGGACCATCTTGCGCACGTCGGCGATGCCCTCGTACCGGTCGACCGCCTGGCCGCCGGCACCGGCGAACTCGGCCAGGCCCTCGACCAGCCACCAGGTGAGCTTGCCCGGGTAGCCGCGCTCCGGCAGTGACGCCGCGTGGGTCAGCTCGTGGCGCAGCAGGTCGTCGGTGCCGCTGTTGGAGAGCCCTTCGGCGTTGAGCACCACCTCGTGGTGGCCGCCGCCCACTGTCACCGCGTAGCCGCCGGTCCATTCCGGGCGCTCCCCGCCGTACCAGCGCTGCCACTCGGTACGACCGGCGTAGAAGATCCGGTATCGGTCCGGCGGTGAGCCGGTCACCGCGTACCCGTCGGCGACCTTCGCCGCCGCCTCGGCCTGAGCCAGCAGGCCGGGCAGCTTGCCGCGCAGCGCCGGGGTGGTGGCGACGATGGTCCGTGCGCCGACGGCGACGGCCAGGTCGCTGATCTCCCACGGTCGGGTGCCGGTCTCCACCGACTTGGATTCCTCCATGGCGACCATCCGGGGCTGGTCGCCGTTTTCCCGCCACCGGGTGCCGATCAGCACCGGGCTGGGCCGGCAGTTCGGCGTGACGAAGCAGTACTGGAAGCGCACCAGCAGCCGCCACTCGCCGGGCTTGCCGATGATCGGCACGGGCAGGCCACTCGGCTCGGCCCGCCAGCCGGTCACCTTGAGCTCGCGTAGTGCGGCGAAGCGGCGGCGCAGGTCGTTGTGGGCGGCGGGATCGGCGACGGCGAGGAACCCGGCGCGGTCGCCGCCGAGGAGTGCCGCGGACTGCTTGTGGAGCTGGGCGGTGATCCGGTCGGACAGCCCACGGGCCACTGCGGTGGCCGGGTCGTCGGCCGCCGAGGCGCCGACCCGGCTGACGGTGGGGCGCGAGTCTGTCTCCCGGATCACTCCGACGACGAGCGCCGCCGGCAGGCCGCAGCCCAGCAGCAGGACGACCACCACGAGCACCGTCCACAGCGGCCAGAGCCGCCGTGGTGCTGGCTGCTGCACCTCGTCAGTCACCCGCCGAAGGGTACGACCACTACCTGGATGCGGCGAGGCCGCCCCGGGCCGATCGGCCCGGCCGTTGGCTCACCCGCCGGTGCGCGGCCAGGAGCGGAACGAGATGTCCATGCTCGCGACCATCTGGTGGTACGAGCGGTCGACGTCGCGGGGCAGGCCGAAGCCGCCCGCGGCCTCCAGGGTCACGAAGCCGTGCAGGGCGCTGCGCAGCGCGCGGGTCGCGTCCACCGCGTCGTCGCCGGTGAGCCCGTACCCGCGCAGCACCGCGAAAATGGCACCGACGGCGCGTTCGCCCGCCTCGACGTGTTCCGGGTCGGCCGGGTCGGGCACCCGCTGCGTCGTCGGGTAGCGACCGGGGTGCCGGAGGGCGTAGTCACGGTAGGCGTCCGCCATGGCCCGGAGCGCGTCGCCACCGGAGCGGCCGACGGCGGCGGTGCTCATCTCGGTGGCCAACTCGGCGGTGGCCAGGGCGGCCAGTTTCTGGGCCAGGGCGTCCGCCCCCCGCACGTGCTTGTAGAGGCTGGGCAGCGCCACCCCGAGACGGCTGGCGAGCGCGGCGAGGGTGAGTTGTTGGAAGCCGACCTCGTCGGCCAGCCGGGCCGCCTCCCGTACGACTGTCTGCTGGTTCAGGCCGACCCTAGGCACCGGCGCACACCGCCAGGAAGCCGAGCAACTGCTCGGCGGTGCGCTGCGGCTGGTCGGCGTGCGGATAGTGGCCGGACTCCTCGATCATCCGGGCCTCGGCGGTGCCGAAGAGCCGCCGGGCGGCTCGCGCCTCGGCTCCCGGGTCGGGGAAGTCCGGGTCCTTGGACCCCATCAACACCAGCACGGGTTGGCGCACCTGCGGGGCGCGGGCGGTCCAGTGCGGCTCGGCCGGTGCGATCACGCCGCGCGTCGCGGCCATCCGGCCGGGCTCGCGCAGGTTGGCCACCATCGAGCGACGGTGGGCCGCGTCGTCGTCGGGTCGGTGCACCGGGAACAGGGTGTTGTGGAACATCCCGAACAGTCGAGGGCTGTGCAGCACTGACCACATCGCCATCCGCAGCAGCGGGCTGAGCTTCGGCTGACCGACGAAGGCGCCGATCTGCACGATGCCGGTGACCAGCTCGGGCGCGTCGGTGGCGGCGAAGACCACCGCCGCAGCGGCGGACGAGCTGCCGACCAGCACTGCCGGACCGGCGTCGAGGTCGCGGACCACGGCCAGCAGGTCCGCGCCGACCTCCGCCGGGGCGTACGTGGGCCAGCCGGCGCTGGACTCGCCGTGCCCCCGGACGTCGACCGAGGCGACCCGGTGACCGGCGGCCACCAGCAGCGGCACGAGGTGCCGGTAGCTCGCCCTGTTCTCGCCCATGCCGTGGGCGAGGACCACCAACGGGCCCACGCCCTGCACCTCGTACGCGATGTGCCCGCCGTCCCGTCGCACCTGGCTAGTAGTCATAGCTTTAAAGCTAAGACACTTAGCCAAGGTTTGGCAAGCCGGATACGCGAAACGGGCCGACGGTGACCCGAGGGGCCGCCGCCGGCCCGTCGGCCGAATCGGAGGAACTACTTCTTGGAGATCAGGGCGCGGCCGAAGAAGACCAGGTTGGCGGGGCGCTCGGCGAGCCGGCGCATCAGGTAGCCGTACCACTCGTCGCCGTACGGGACGTAGGTGCGCACGGTGTAGCCCTCGCTGGCCAGCCGGGCCTGCTCCTCGGGGCGGATGCCGTAGAGCATCTGGAACTCGAAGCGCTCCGGCCCCCGGTCGAACCACCGGGCCCGGTCCTCACCGATCGCGATCATCCGCGGGTCGTGGGTGGCCAGCATCGGGTAGCCGTCGCCGGACATCAGGATGTTCATGCAGCGCACGTACGACTTGTCCACCTCACGGGCCGACTGGTACGCCACCGACTCGGGCTCCTTGTAGGCGCCCTTGCACAGCCGCACCCGCGACCCGGCCGAGGACAGCTCCCGGCAGTCCGACTCGGTCCGGCGCAGGTACGCCTGGAGCACCGCGCCGGTCGACGGGAAGTCCTTGCGCAGCCGGCTCAGCACCTCCAACGTCGAGTCGGTGGTGGTGTGGTCCTCCATGTCCAGGGTGACAGTGGTGCCCGCCGCGTCGGCCGCCGCGCAGATCGCCCGCGCGTTGTCGTACGCCAACTGCTCGTCGAACATCTGGCCGAGGGCGGAGAGCTTCACGCTCACCTCGGCGGCCGGGGTGAGCCCCGCATCGCCGAGCATCTTCAGCAGTTTCAGGTATTCGTCCCGGGTGGCGGTGGCCTGCTCGGGGCGGACGGTGTCCTCACCGAGGTGGTCGAGGGTGACCGCGAGGCCGTCGTCGACGAGCCCGCGGGTCGCGCGCAACGCGTCGTCGGTGGCGGCGCCGGCGACGAACCGGCGGACGACGTCCCGGGTGTACGGGGCAGTCGCGACGAGCCGCTCGACCTGGGATGACCGGGAGGCGGCGAGGATGACGGAACGGAGCATGAGCCGAGCGTAACGCCCCTGCCAGGGGCCCCGCCGAGGGGCGGCCGGGCCACCTCGACATGGGGGCGGGGCGGCGGCGGTGGCGTCGATCGGCTACAACGATGCCGTGGACCAACGCCCCCGCCGCCGACTCCGCTCGGCCTCCGTGCAGCTCGGCGCGCTCACCGCTCTCGCGCTCGCCCTCTCCGGCTGCAACATGACCTCGGACGACGACGATGACGACGACTGCGCCCTCGGGCCGGTCGGCGGCGGTGACACCGTCGCGCTGGCGATGCGGGTCACCGACCCGGCAGCCGCTCGCACCGCCCCGGAGCCGACCACCGCGGCCCTGCCCGAACGCGGCGGGTTCGGCACCCACCTCGCCGCCTGCGGCGGCTGACGTGCGCCGCGAGACGGTCACCCCGCGACCCGACTGGGACGCCACCATCCGGTCGCAGGGGCTGGTCTACGTCGACACCGAGCTGCCCGACGGCGGGATCATGTCGTACTGGGACGAGACCGCCGCGTACGCGTTCGACCTGGACGAGGTGCTGCGGCTGGAGGAGGCCACCGAGGAGTTGCACCGGATGTCGGTGGCCGCCGCCGAGCACGTGGTGGCGCAGCGCCGGTACGCCGAGTTCGGCATCCCGGAGTGGGCGGCCGAGGCGGTGGCCCGGTCGCTGCGGGAGGCTCCGCCGACCCTGTACGGGCGCTTCGACCTCGCCTACGACGGCACCTGGCCGCCGAAGATGTTGGAGTACAACGCTGACACCCCCACCGCGCTGGTCGAGGCGAGCATCATCCAGTGGTACTGGCTGGAGCAGACCCGCCCGGAGCTGGACCAGTGGAACAGCCTGCACGAGCGACTGGTCGGCGCCTGGGCCAAGATCGGGGCCGGGCTGCACGACCCCCGGGTGCACGTGCTCTGGTCGAACGAGGAGGAGTCCGGCGAGGACCACATGACCGCCGGCTACCTCGCCGAGACCGCCCGGCAGGCCGGCCTCAGCGTCGAACTCCAGCCCATCCAGGAGATCGGCTGGGACGGCCGACGCTTCGTCGACGCCGACGACAACCCGGTGACCACCTGCTTCAAGCTCTACCCGTGGGAGTGGATGCTGGCCGAGCCGTACGGGCCGGCGGCCCTGGCCCCGGGCACCCCGACCACCTGGATCGAGCCGGCCTGGAAACTGCTGCTCTCCAACAAGGCGCTGCTCGCGGTCCTCTGGGAGCTGTACCCGGGCCACGAGTACCTGCTTCCGGCGTACCTCGACTCGCCGCGCGGCATGGCGGAGTACGTCGCCAAGCCACTGCTCGGCCGCGAGGGCGGGTCGGTACGCATCGTCACCGCCGATGAGGAGATCACCAACCCGGGGATCTACGGCGACGAGGGCTGGTGCTACCAGGAGTTCCGGGCGTTGCCGCAGTTCGCCGGCAACCGGATGGTGCTGGGCAGCTGGATCGTCGACGGCGAATCGGCCGGCGTGGGTGTGCGGGAGAGCGCGAGTCTGATCACCGATGGCTACGCGCGGTTCCTGCCGCACTACATCGACGCGCCGCGCACCCGCTGAGTCGTCTACCGTTGGGGCGTGAACTTCGACGCGTACGCCCGGACCGGCGTTGACCTGGTCAACGCCCGCCTGGACGACCTCGACGACCTGCGGGCCCTCTTCCCCGACGAGAACGCCTGGATGCGCGACGAGGTCGCGGACCGGGACGTGGCGATTTTCCGCCGGGCGCAGAAGCGGTTGCGCGACGTCTTCGAGTACGGCACCTCGGGGCGCGACGCCCAGGCGGTCACCGAGCTGAACACGCTGCTCGAGGCGTTCCCGGTGCAGCCGCGCATCTCCGGTCACGACTCCAGCGACTGGCACATGCACGTGACCAGTCGGGGTGCCTCGGTCAGTGCCGAATACCTGGCCGGCGCGGTCTGGGGGCTCTCGGTCTGGCTCTGCGAGTACGGCAGCGCCCGGTTCGGGGTCTGCGCCGACGAGCGGTGCGGCAACGTCTACCTGGACACGTCGTCCAACTGCTGCCGGCGGTTCTGCTCGGAGCGCTGCGCCACCCGCTCGCACGTCGCCGCGCACCGGGCCCGGAAGCGGGCGGCGGTCGGCGAGCAGGTGACCGTCGCCCCGCAGCCGACCTCCGCGGTCGATTCCCTCTCACCGGTCAGCTGACACCGCTGCCGCCCGATCGTGGGCGGACGGGTCAGGCGTCGACAGGTGACGACGCGGTCAGGTGCTGGCGGGCGAACTCCAGCGCGGCGCGCAGGTCCGCCTCGCGCACCGCGCGGCTCTTCGCGCCCCGGGTGGCGACCTCCACCGCCACCGCCCCGGTGAAACCCCGGCCGGCCAGCGAGGAGAGCAGCTCACCGCAGGGCTGGGTGCCGCGCCCGGGCACCAGGTGCTCGTCACGGCCCTCGCCGGTGCCGTCACCGAGGTGCACGTGGGCCAGCCCGGCGCCCATCCGGTCGGCCATCTCCAGTGGGTCGCTGTGCGAGGCAGCGCAGTGCGACAGATCCAGGGTGTACGACGGGTAGCCGGCGTCGGTCGGGTCCCAACCGGGCACGTACGGGACGAACTGCCGACCCGCCATCCGCACCGGGTACATGTTCTCCACGGCGAAGCGCAGCCCGTTGAACCGGTCCGCGACGGTGGCCAGACCCTCGGCGAAGTTGCGCGCGTAGTCGCGCTGCCAGGTGAACGGTGGGTGCACCACGACGGTCGGCGCGCCAAGCGTCTCGGCCAGCTCGGCGGCCTTGCGCAGCCGCTCCCACGGGTCCGGGCTCCACACCCGCTGGGTGACCAGCAGGCAGGGCGCGTGCACCGAGAGCACCGGCACGTCGTAGTGCGTGGAGAGGCCACGCAGCGCGCCCGCGTCCTGGCTGACCACGTCGGTCCAGACCATCACCTCGACGCCGTCGTAACCGAGCGCCGCGGCCAGTTGGAACGCCGCCGCGGTCGGCTCGGGAAAGACCGACGAGCTGGACAGGAGCACGGGAACGCGGGAAGTCACATCAGCCAGCGTAGCCCGGCAGCGCCGGGGGCATCGTGACGAGCGCCGGCAAACCGACCGAAAACGGCCGCCTGATCAGATCGGCTCCAGTTGATCGAGCCGGCGGAGGATGACCCCCTCCCGCAGCGCCCACGGGCAGATGTCCAGCGAGTCCAGATCCAGGCGGCGCATCACCGCCTCGGCGACCACGGCACCGGCCAGCAACTGGTGTGCCCGACCCGTGCTGACCCCCTCCAGCTCCATCAACTGCGCCGGTGGGATGTGCCGGATGAAGCCGATGACCTGCCGCAGGCCGGCCCGGGTCAGGCTGCGTCGCACCCACAGCCCGGAACCGGACGGGGCCGCCCCGGCCAGCCGGGCCAGGGTGCGGAACGTCTTCGAGGTAGCCACCGCCCGACCCCAGCCCACCTCGGTCATCTGGTCGACGACCTTGTCCAGCCGGCCGTCCACGTACTCCCGGAGCTTGTCGACGGCCTCCGCCGACGGCGGGGCCGCACTGGCCGGATCGACCCGCAGCCGCTCGCGGGTCAGCCGACCGGCCCCGAGCGGCAGGGAGACCGCGACGTCCGGGTCCTCGTCGATGCCGGCGGCGATCTCCAACGAGCCGCCACCGATGTCGAGCACCAGCAGCCGGCCCGCCGACCAGCCGAACCACCGGCGTACGGCCAGGAACGTCATCCGCGCCTCGTCCGCTCCGGAGAGCACCGCCAGGCGTACGCCGGTCTCGTCCCGGACCCGGGCCAGCACCTCGGCCGCGTTGGTGGCGTCACGCACCGCGGACGTGGCGAAGGCGATCAGGTCGTCGGCCGCCAACCCGGTGGCCGCCGCCTTGGCCATGCCCACCGCCTTGACCAGGCCATCCGCGCCCGCCTCGGTCAGCGCGCCGTCGGGGCCGATCTGCTCGGCCAGCCGGAGCACCACCTTCTCGGAGTGCGCCGGCCAGGGGTGCGCGCCGTGATGCGCGTCCACCACGAGGAGATGCACCGTGTTGGATCCGACGTCGAGGACACCCAGTCGCATGATGAAGACAGTAGGCGCAACACGTTTGCGCGGCTCACCGGCCTGCGGACGTCACCGCGCGTACGCTGGACCGAGTGACGATGGAGCTCCGTGTGCTGGTGGACGACCCGGGTGACCCGCGCAGTCGCGAGGTGCCCCTGGACTTCCCTCGGGAGTGGATCGAGTTCACCGACCCGGCCGACGAGACGCACCTGATCCGGGCCGACCTGACCTGGTTGCTCTCCCGCTGGACCTGCATCTTCGGCAAGGGCTGCCACGGCATCATCGCCGGCCGGGCCGCCGACGGTTGTTGCTCGCACGGGGCGTTCTTCACCGACTCGGACGACGAGAAGCGGGTCCGCAACGCCGTCCGACGGCTCACCCCGTCGACCTGGCAGCATTTTCGGCGAGGGTTCAAGAACTGGACCGACGAGGACACCATCGACGGCAAGAACCCGGCCCGTCGTACCGCCACCCAGGGCCCCGACGGTCCGTGCGTGTTCCTCAACGACGCCGACTTCGCCGGCGGTGGCGGTTGCGCACTGCACGCCCAGGCGCTGCGCGACGGGGTGCACCCGTTGGAATACAAGCCGGACGTCTGTTGGCAACTGCCGATCCGCCGCGATCAGGACTGGGTGAAGCGACCGGACAACAGCAAGGTGCTGGTCTCCACCCTGTCCGAGTTCGACCGGCGGGGCTGGGGAGCCGGCGGGCACGACCTGGACTGGTGGTGCACCTCCTCGACGGACGCGCACGTCGGCACCGAGCCGATGTACCTGTCGTACTCCCCGGAGCTGACCGCCCTGATCGGCGCTGCCGCGTACGAGCGGCTGGCCGAGCTGTGCGCGACCAGGACGAAGCAGGGCATGATCGCCCCACACCCCGCCGACGAGGTCTAGCCGGACGCCACGCCGCACTGCTCGCTCGTCTGGAGAGCGACGCCACAACGGCCAAGGGCAAGGCGCCGACGCGTCGGGCGGGACGCCTTTGGAGCTGACTCGTTTGCGGCATCGGCTCTACGGACGTCGGCGGATGACTCGTCTGTGACATCAGCTCCAAAGGACCGCATCAGCGGACAGGCCGAAGGGGGCCTGCGTCGAACGCAGACCCCCTTCGCGTACGCCGATCACGGCTCGAACTTGTAGCCCAGACCCCGCACGGTCACGATGAAGCGCGGCGCGGACGGCTCCGGCTCGATCTTGGAGCGCAGCCGCTTGACGTGCACGTCCAGCGTCTTGGTGTCACCGACGTAGTCGGCGCCCCAGACGCGGTCGATGAGCTGGCCGCGGGTGAGCACCCGGCCCGCGTTGCGCAGCAGCAGCTCCAGCAGCTCGAACTCCTTCAGCGGCAGCTGCACGGCCCCGCCGTCGACTGTCACCACGTGCCGCTCGATGTCCATCCGCACCGGCCCGGCGGCCAGCGTCGGCGCACCCGCCTCGGCCACCTCCGGGCTCTGCCGGCGCAGCACCGCCCGGATCCGGGCGACCAGTTCCCGCGGCGAGTACGGCTTCGTGACGTAGTCGTCGGCGCCGATCTCCAGCCCGACCACCTTGTCGATCTCGCTGTCCCGGGCGGTGACCATGATGATCGGCACGGCGGAGCGCTGCCGCAGCTGCCGGCAGACCTCGGTCCCCGACATCTCGGGCAACATCAGGTCGAGCAGCACGATGTCGGCGCCGGTCCGGTCGAACTCGGTGAGGGCGTCGGTGCCGGTCGCGGCGACCGAAACCTCAAAGCCCTCCTTACGGAGCATGTACGACAAGGCGTCGGAGAACGACTCCTCATCCTCGACCACGAGAACGCGGCTCAACGGGGATTTCCTTTCCATTTGCTGTCAGACCTGCCGTAGCCCAGTCGGACCGGACTCGATCCCAACCGGCGGCAGTGTCGCCAGGAGGTCATCCGGTGGACTGGCGGGCAGCCGGAGGGTGAACGTCGATCCACCACCAAGAGTGCTCGACACCTCGACCCGTCCGCCATGGTTGCTCGCAATGTGTTTCACGATCGCCAGACCGAGCCCGGTGCCGCCGGTGGCACGCGAGCGGGCCTGGTCGGCCCGGTAGAACCGCTCGAAGATCCGGTCGACGTCGGTGGGGGCGATACCGATGCCCTGGTCGGCGACGGCGACCTCGACGTGCTCGTCGTCACCGCGGAGGGTCACCCGCACCGTGGTGTCCTCGCCCGAGTAGTTGATGGCGTTCTCCACCAGGTTCGCCACCGCAGTGGCGAGTTGGGAGTCGCTGCCGTACGCGGTGAGACCACGCGCCCCGTCAACTGTCACCGAGACACCCCGGGCGGAGGCAGTGGTGCGGGTCCGGTCGACCACCTCGGCGATCACCCAGTCCAGCGCGACCGGCTCCGGTGGCGGCTGCGGCTCAGCCCCCTGCAGCCGGGTCAGCTCCAGCAACTCCTGCACCAGCCGACCCAGCCGGGTCGACTCGTGCTGGATCCGTTCGGCGAACCGGCGGGCGGCCACCAGGTCCTCGGAGAGGTCGGGCGCAGCGGCGTCGGCCGGCTCGGTCGCGTCCAGCAACGCCTCGGCGAGCAGTTGCAGGGCCCCGATCGGGGTCTTCAGCTCGTGGCTCACGTTGGCCACGAAGTCGCGTCGTACCCGGGTCAGCCGGTGCGACTCGGTCACGTCGACCGCCTCGACAGCGATGAAGCCGTTGCCGAGACCCATCGCCCGCAGGTGCACGCCGAGCGGGTTCTCCCCCGCGCTGTCGCGACCTCGGGGCAGGTCCAGCTCGATCTCGCGTCGTACGCCGGTGCGTCGCACCTGACCGGCAAGGGTACGGATCAGCGGGTGCGCGGCGATTGAGCCGGGGGTGCTGCCGGTACGCAGCAGTCCCATCGCGCGGGCGGCCGGGTTGATCAGCACGGGGACGTCGTCGTTGTCCAGAACCACGACACCGGCCCGGAGTGAGTCGATCGTCCGTCGGCCGAGCCCGGCCTGCTGCTCGTCGGCGATCGCGGGCCTCCCCCTGCTCCAGCGGAAGCTGACGCTCCCCGTCGACGTGGAGTGACCGTCCCGCCTCGGCAGGAACCGGGGCAGCAACAGACCGGCGGCCATCCCGGCCACCAACGCCAGGGCCACCACGACCGCCACCGCCCACTCCACCCGGCGATCGTAGGGTCATTGTTAACCTGGCTACCACACAGAACGGGACGAACTACCCTCACTTACGGAAGTGTTCACCCCCACGTCTGGCGTCGTTCACCGTGGTTCATCCGGGATCCGTCCGCGCGCCCTACCGTTGGCGTCGCACCTGCTCAACCCCCTGCGCCGGCACCCGTCGGCGGCGACCGACCACAGGACGTGATGATGCGCGACGAGTTCCGGGCCGACCTCCAGATCGTCAGCCAACTACTGGTGGACATGGCGGAGGGCGTCCGCGCCGCCATGCGCCAGGCCACCCGGGCCCTGCTCACCGCCGACCGGCAGGCCGCCGAGACGGTCATCGAGCGGGACGCCGAGATCGACGACCTCTACCGGCACGTCGAGGAGCGGGTCTGCGACCTGCTCGCCCGACAGGCGCCGGTCGCCTCCGACCTCCGGGCGATGATCACCGCGCTGCACGTGGCAGCTGATCTGGAGCGGATGGGCGACCTCGCCGAGCACGTGGCGAAGACCGCGCTGCGCCGGCACCCCTCCCCCGCCGTCCCGGCCGAGCTGCGGACGGTCTTCACCGAGATGTCCGAGATCGCCGACCGGATGGCCGTGAAGATCGGTTCGGTGCTGGCGAAGCCCGACGCCGACCTCGCCGGCGAACTGGACCGCGACGACGACGCCATGGACGAGCTGCACAAGAACCTGTTCGCGGTGCTGCTCGGCGACGACTGGCCGTACGGGGTGGAGACGGCGATCGACGCCACCCTGCTGGGCCGCTTCTACGAGCGCTTCGCCGACCACGCGGTCAACGCCGGCGAGCACGTGATCTACCTGATCACCGGGGAGAGCGCGCCCAGCAGTAACTGACTCGAAAGGGAGGGGCCCCTCGGCATCGCGGAGAGCGATGCCGAGGGGCCCCTTTGCTGGTGGCTCAGCGGCCCTGGTTGGCCACCGCCGCGGCGGCTGCCTTCGCAGCGGTCGGGTCGAGGTAGGTGCCGCCCAGGGTGAGCGGGCGCAGCTGCGGGTCGAGGTCGTAGCGCAGCGGGATGCCCGTCGGGATGTTCAGCTTGGCGATCGCCTCGTCGGAGATCTGGTCGAGGTGCTTGACGAGGGCGCGCAGCGAGTTGCCGTGCGCGGCCACCAGCACCGTCCGGCCGGCCAGGATGTCCGGCACGATCGAGTCGTACCAGTAGGGCAGCATCCGGTCGACGACGTCCTTGAGGCACTCGGTGCGCGGCATCAGCTCGGTCGGCAGCAGCGCGTAGCGCGGGTCACCCACCTGCGACCACTCGTCGTTGTCGTCGATCGGCGGCGGTGGCGTGTCGTACGACCGGCGCCAGAGCATGAACTGCTCCTCGCCGTACTCGTCGAGGGTCTGCTTCTTGTTCTTGCCCTGCAGGGCGCCGTAGTGGCGCTCGTTGAGCCGCCACGACCGGCGCACGGCGATCCAGTGCCGGTCAGCGGCGTTGAGCGCCAGCTCGGCGGTGCGGATCGCACGGCGCATCACGCTGGTGTGCACGACGTCCGGCAGCAGGCTGTGCTCGCGCATCAACTCGCCGCCGCGCCGCGCCTCGCCCTCGCCCTTCTCGGTCAGGTCGACGTCCACCCAGCCGGTGAAGAGGTTCTTGGCATTCCAGTCGCTCTCACCGTGTCGCAGCAGGACCAGCGTCCCGACGGTGGGCCCTTCGCTCGCAGTCATGCGGATCATCCTGCCTCAACCGCCGCGTGGACACGCGGGCAGCCGTCGTGACGACCACCACGTGAAAAAGCTGATGACCAGCCGATCCGGCCGCCACTAGGGTTGTAAGGCACGCCAGACACATCGGTCATTACTTGCAAGCGGGGCGCCACATGCGGACGATGCGGAGTTGGTTCCGGGACACCACCGGCGGCCTACCGACCACCTTCTGGTACCTGTGGTCAGGCACCCTGATCAACCGACTCGGCTCGTTCGTCCTCGTCTTCCTCGCCATCTACCTGACTCAGGAACGTGGTTTCTCGGCCTCGCAGGCCGGCCTGGTGATCGGCCTCTGGGGCGTCGGCGGTGCGTTCGGCACGACCGCCGGCGGCACCCTGGCGGACCGGTGGGGCCGCCGGCCGACGCTGCTCACCGCCCACGTGGGCGCGGCGGCCATGATGCTCGGGCTCGGGCTGGCCCGGGATCTCTGGGCAGTGGCGCTGGGCGCGCTGCTGCTCGGCATGTTCGCCGAGGCGGCCCGGCCCGCGTTCGGGGCGATGATGATCGACGTGGTGCCGGCGAAGGACCGGCTGCGTGCCTTCTCGCTCAACTACTGGGCGATCAACCTGGGCTTCGCCTGCGCCGCCGTCCTCGCCGGCCTCGCCGCACAGGCCGACTACCTGCTGCTGTTCGTGGTCGACGCGGCCACCATGCTGATCACCGCGCTGATCATCTTCATCAAGGTGCCGGAGACCCGACAGGCCGGTCCCGCCACCGCCGACCCGGCAGCAGCGGCTCCGCGCGGCGCGCTGCGCACGATCCTCACCGACCGGGTCTACCTCGGCTTCGTGGCACTCAACCTGTTCGCCGCGCTGGTGTTCCTCCAGCACATCTCGATGCTGCCGATTGCGATGGGCGACGACGGCCTGAGCCCCGCCACCTACGGCTCGGTGATCGCGCTCAACGGCATCCTCATCGTGGTCGGCCAGCTCTTCGTGCCCCGACTGATCCGGGGTCGGAATCGCTCGCACGTGCTCGCGCTGGCATCCGTGGTGATGGGCGTGGGGTTCGGGCTGACCGCGTTCGCCGGCACCCCCTGGTTCTACGGGCTGACCGTGCTGATCTGGACGGTCGGCGAGATGCTGAACTCGCCCTCCAACTCCACCCTGATCGCCGAGCTGTCGCCGGCCGAGCTGCGCGGTCGCTACCAGGGCGTGTTCTCTCTCTCGTGGCAGATCGCCGGGGCCAGCGCGCCGATCCTCGGTGGCCTGGTGCGCGAGCACGCCGGCAACGACACGCTCTGGTACGGGTGCGCCGCGCTCGGCCTCCTGACCGCTGTGGCCCACCTGGTGTCGGGGCCGGCCCGGGAACGTCGGGCGGCCGCGCTGCGCCGCTCCGGCGAGGCACTGGTGCCGGCCACCGCCTCCCGCATCCAGCAGCCCGCCGAGGCGTGACGACTGGCGCTGCGGTGCCGGATTTTCTACTGTGCACTGGAATCAGTTAACAACCTGAACTGTCGGGAGGTCGGGTGCACGCCCTGCGGCGCTGGTGGCACGACACCGCAGGCGGCCTCCCCGCCACGTTCTGGTACCTCTGGGCCGGCCTACTGATCAACCGGGCCGGCGCGTTCGCCATGCTGTTCCTCTCGCTCTACCTCACCGACGTACGCGGCGCGAGCGCAGGGCTGGCCGGCACCGTGGTCGGCGCGTACGGGGCCGGTGGGGCGGCCGGAGTGCTGCTCGGCGGGGTGCTCGCCGACCGGTGGGGCCGCCGGGCGACACTGCTCGCCGCGCACCTGACCACTGTCGGCCTGATGGTGACGCTCGCCTTCACTCGACCCCTGCTGCTGATCGCGGCGCTCTCCGCGCTGATCGGCGTCGTCCACTCGATGCCCAGCCCGGCGTTCGTGGCGGCGATCGTCGACGTGGTGCCCGCAGAGCGCCGCTCGCGGGCGTTCAACCTCCAGTTCTGGGCGTTCAACCTGGGCATGGCGGTTGCCTCGCTGCTCGCCGGGGTCCTGGCCGAGGCGAGCTTCACAGCGCTGTTCCTGGTCGACGCGGGCGCCACACTGACCGCCGCCGCCGTGATCGCCTGGAAGGTGCCCGAGACGCTGCGGCTGACCCGGCCAGCGGCGGGCCCACCGCCCGCCACGGCACCGAGGTCCATCCGGACCCGCCGGCCGGGACTGCACACCGCGCTCACCGACCGCACCTTCCTGGTCTTCGTCGGGCTCACCTTCGTGCTGGCCGTACTCACCATGCAGACGTCGACCATCATGCCGCTGGCCATGCGCGCGGACGGCCTGGGCCCATCGTCGTACGGGCTGGTGGTGGCGCTCGGCGGCGCGCTGATCGTGGTCGGGCAACTGTTCGTGCCCCGGCTGATCGACAGGCACCGCAAGGACGTCGTGCTGGCCGCCTCCACGGCGCTGCTCGCGCTCGGTTTCGGGGCGCTCGCCATCGCCGACGAACTGGCCATCTACCTGGGTGCCGCAGTGGTCTGGACGGTCGGCTCGATGCTCGCCGCCCCGCCCAACGCGCAGATCAACGCGGACCTGGCGCCACCGCAGCTACGAGCGCGCTACCAGTCGGTCTTCTACCTGACGTTCCCTGCCGCGGCGTTCGTCGCGCCCACCCTCGGCGGGGTGAGCCTCCAGCACCTCGGCGACCGGCACTGGCTGATCGTCGGCGGGCTGGGTCTGCTGGCCGCGCTCGGGCACCTGCTCGCCGGACCACCCCGGGAGCGGCACGTCGCCGCGCTGCGCCGGGTGGTCGACCAAGAGCCGACAACCCCCGCAGACCGCGTACCGGCCGGATAACCGACGCAAAGCGCCCACCACGTCCCTGAGGTCGTGGTGGGCGCCCGCCGGTGGGGCCGGCGGCGGCGGGCAACACTCACCCCCGTAAGCATCGCCCGCTCACGCCGCCGGTCCAAACAGGTGGGAACCGTCCCCCAACGGTTAATCCACCCGTCCCCTCGCGCCTCGTCTGGTGCGCGGATCTGATCGATCCGCCGCTCCCCCGAACGTTTCCAAACGTGGCGCGGTGCAATAAAGCTAGTTCGCCCGGATTCTGGATTCAACCCAGAACGGCTGTCTCGCCGGTCACAACTGGCGAGTATCCGCTGCTCCGGCCTCGTCCGTTGGCAACAGCCGTCTACCCGTCGACCATTCCCGCAAACACCTCAACCGTCTTCCCGATCGGGTGACTCGGTCCGGAAGAAGCTGCTCTGCCGGCCGTTCCGCAACTGTTCCTGATAAATCAGGTTCAGCCGGCGCAGGTCAAACGTGTAGAACCACTCATCCCAGGTGATCTCGCGAATCCGGCTGCTTTCCCGGTATCCGGGAATGTTGAAGGTCAACACACCCGCCCGACCGTCCCGCTCGGTGCCGGCGATGGTCGCCGGCTTCGCCCCGCGTTCCCGGGCCCAGCGCTGGATCACCTCGTGGTTCGCCGTGATCAAACTCCGCCCCGGCCGCTCCGGCCGATCCATGATCGACGAGATCACCTGCGAACTGCGGACCGACCGGCCCGTACCCCGTCCGGTCCGGATTCCGCCGGCCGCCGTCCCGCCACCGGTCGACGGCGTCAACGTGCGCTTGGCCGCCGCGCTCTTGGCCGGAGCCGTGCGCTTCGCCGTCGTGCTCTTGGCCGGGGTCGTGCGCTTCGCCGTCGTGCGCTTCGCCGCGGCGCTCTTGGCCGGCGTCGTGCGCTTCGCCGCCGGCCGTGCCGGTGCCTTCTTCGCCGGCGCCTTACGCGCGGGCGCCGTACGCGCCGTCGCTGTCTTACGGGCCGCCGTGGTCTTCCGCGCTGCGGCGGTCTTCCGGGCGGCGGTGGTCCTGCTCGCGGCCGTGGTCTTGCGGGCAGCCGTCGACGTCGCCGCTGTGGTCCTCTTCGCGGCAGCCGCCTTCTTCGCCGGCGCCCTCTTCGCCGCCGCCGTCGACTTCCGCCCGGCGGTCGCCTTCGTGGCGGCGGCCCGCTTGGCGGGCGCGCTCTTGTTCGCCGGCGCGGCCTTCGCGCGGCTCGACGCCGGCCTGGCCGCCGACTTCTTGGTGGCGGCGGCACGACCCGCCGACGCCCGCGTGCCGGTGGCCCGGCCCGACGGGCCGGTGCTACTCCGACCCGCGCCGGCCCGCATCGAGCGCACCAGCTGTTTCACCAGCTCGGGCTTGCGCAATGCGGAGATCCCGGAGACCCCGCGTTTGCGCAACTGTCCGCGGATGTCGTCCACCCGCATCCGGGAAATCTCCGACTCGGAGACTCCGGGCGTACCCGGCGTCTGGTTGCCGGCCTGTCGCTTCGTCCTGGTCGCAGTCGCGCCGCGACCTGAGCTGTTCCGCTGAGCCATGGGACGCTCCGCTCCTTGGCACTCCGTCATCGGCGCGCGGGGGTCCCTTGCCGCACCGCGCGGTGCGGCATACCCGTCAGGAGCAGTCCGAACCACAGTCAGCGCGCCATGATCGTGCTGGACCCGGGATCGGGAATCTCGCGCCGATCTTGCACTTACGGTCGCCGATATGGGTGGGATGCCCCTTGCGTCAGGACAGCAAGTGCAAGATCGCGGAGCAGGGCAGTCCGGGTCCGTCGATCATGGAGTTGTGGTGCCGGATTTGGTGCTTCGCGGGCGTTTTGTTGCCCACCACAACTCCATGATCGGCGAGGCGCGGCTAGCGGGCGCGGGGCGCGGGGCGCGGGTCAGGTTGGGTCGGGGCCGGCGCTGGAGGGCTCGAAGAGGTGGGCGAAGGCGGCCAGGTTGGCTGTCGACTCGCCCCGCTTCACCCGCCACTCGTACTCGCGCCGGATCGAACTGCCGAAGCCGATCTCCAACATCGTGTCGAACGACTCGTCGGCGTACGTGAGCACAGCGCCGAACAGCCGGTCCAACTCGTCAGCGTCCACGCCGGCCGGGTTGACCCGACCGGTGAGGTACACGTCGCCGACCGCGTCGGTGGAGAAGGAGACGCCGTACATCCGGGCGTTGCGCTGCAAGAGCCAGGCCCACAGCTCCTCGCGGCGCTCGTCCGGCTGGCGCATCACGAACGCCTCGACCCGCAGCGCGTGCTCGCCGACGATCAGATTGCAGATCGTCTTGAGCTTGTGGGTGCCCGGCAGCGTCACCGCGTACGAGCCGGGGCCGGTCGACTCCCAGGCCAAATCCCGCTCGGCGCAGACCGATTCGATCAGGGTCGCAAGATCGCTCTTCGGGCTCACCGGACCCACTCTACGACCGACCCGGCTCGCGCACCGGGTGGCGACCGACGTCCGCTGTCACCACGAGCAGGAGAGCGCCGGGTCACCCGCCAGGTCGGCCGCGAGCCGGGCGCGCTGCCCGGCGATCGCCTCGCCGTAGACCCCGAGCAGACCGGCGACCGTACGGTCCCAGGAGAAGTGCCGGGCGTGCTGCTCCGCACCTCGGGCGAGCACCGACCGGAGGGCCCGGTTCGGCAGCAGGCTGCCCATCGCACGGGCCCAGTCGACCGGGTCGTGCCCGTCGATCAGTACGCCACTGACCTGGTCACGTACCGCGGTGACCAGTCCTCCGACGGCGGCGGCCAGCACCGGCGTACCGCAGGCCTGCGCCTCCAGGGCGACCAGCCCGAACGATTCGTTGTGCGACGGCACCGCGACCAGGTCCGCCGCCCGGTACAGAGCCGGAAGGTCGTCACCGGTGAGCGGCGGCAGGAACCGCACCCCGTCGGCGACCCCGAGCTTGGCGGCCAGCTCGATCAGGGCGGTCGGTCGGTCCAGCCCACTGCCGCTGGGCCCACCACAGATCACCACTGTCACCTGGTCGGCCAGCGCCGGGTCACGCTCCCGCAACGCGGCGACCGCCCGGATCAGCACGTCGGGGGCCTTGAGCGGCTGGATCCGACCGACGAAGGCAACCACGTACCCGTCGACGGGAAGCCCCAGCCGGCGACGGGCCTGGCGGGCTGCCGCGGACCTGTCGCCCGGCGCGGGCCGGAACCGGGCCAGGTCGACGCCCGGCTGCACCACGGACACCCGGGTCGGGTCGGCGTCGTACCGGTCGAGCAGGTCGCTGGCCTCGGTCCGGGTGTTGGCGACCAGCCGGTCCGCCTCCGCGACGACCTGCTCCTCGCCGATGACGCGGGCTTTGGGCTCCGGCCGGTCACCCGCCGCGAGCTGGGCGTTCTTGACCTTCGCCAGGGTGTGCGCGGTGTGCACCAGCGGCACCCCCCAGCGCTCCTTGGCGAGCCAACCGACCTGGCCGGAGAGCCAGTAGTGGGAGTGGATCAGGTCGTAGTGGCCGGGCGGGCGGGACGCTTCCGCGCGCAGCACCCCGGCCGTGAAGGCGCAGAGCTGACCGGGCAGCTCCTCCTTGGTGAGACCTTCCAGGGGGCCGGAGGTGATGTGTCGGACCTGCACGCCGGGCGCCATCTCGACCACCGGGGGGAGGTCGCCGGAGGTGGCCCGGGTGAAGATCTCCACCTCCACGTTGGCCTCGGCGAGACGCCTGGCGACTTCGAGGATGTAGACGTTCATTCCGCCGGCATCACCTGTGCCGGGCTGGTGCAGGGGGGAGGTGTGTACCGACAGGGTGGCGATGCGGCGAGGCCGGGGCCACGGTTGGGCACCTCGCTGACGCCCGACACCGGTGTGCATTTCCGCCACATCCGCTCCTTCTTCACGGTTGATGCCGTCTCGCACGACCGGCGCTTCTCGGTCAACCTGTACGCCGGATGTCATCTTCCCCATCGGGCTTCGGAAATTCCCCGGCGCGGCCCCTCGGGGTGACGGACCTCATCACCGAACGCCCGTCGATGGCCGCCGCACGCCCGGTCGGGGCCGCTCGTACGCCCGCTGTGACAATGTCGGGATGACCTCAGTCGCCATCGTCACCGGAGCGTCCAGCGGAATCGGCGCTGCCACCGCCCGCCGGCTCGCCGCCGAGGGCTTCCACGTGCTCGCCGCCGCCCGCCGCGCCGAACGGCTCGCCGACCTGGTCGCCGAGATCACCTCCGCCGGCGGGCAGGCCACCGCTGTGACCTGCGACATCACCTCGGACGAGTCGGTGGCCGGGCTGGCCGAGGCCGCCGCCCAGGCACCCGGGCCGGTCACCCTGCTGGTCAACAACGCCGGCGGAGCGCGCGGGCTGGACCCGGTCGAGTCCGGCTCGGTCGCCGACTGGCAGTGGATGTACGACGTGAACGTGCTCGGCACCCTGCGGGTCACCCAGGCGCTGCTGCCGGCGCTGGAGGCTTCCGGTTCCGGCACCATCGTGGTGGTCTCCTCCACCGCCGGCCTGGGCGTGTACGAGGGCGGGGGCGGCTACACCGCCGCGAAGCACGCGCAGACAGCCATCGCCGGCACGCTGCGCCTGGAGTTGTGTGGCCGGCCGCTGCGGGTCATCGAGATCGACCCGGGGATGGTGAAGACCGACGAGTTCGGGCTGGTCCGCTTCGAGGGCGACGCGGAACGGGCGGCCGCCGTCTACGCCGGGGTGCCGGGGCCGCTGGTCGCCGAGGACGTCGCCGACTGCATCGCCTGGTGCGCCACCCGCCCCGAGCACGTCAACATCGACCGGCTGGTCGTCCGGCCACGGGCCCAGGCCGCCCAGCACAAGGTGCACCGGGTCTAGCAGTGCTGCCCGGCCGCAGTCGTGAACAGAGATCGGCCCTGGGGTCGTCGGCACTGAGGTCGACATGAGCCCTGCGGCGCGGCGCCGGCCGGTCGGCGCGGTCACGCGCGGCACGACGAACCCGAACCGGCTCCGTCGGGTGGACAACTGGATCGTGGCCACCTGCGCCGACCGGCTGTTGGCGGCGGACGACCCCCTGGTGGTCGACCTCGGCTACGGCGCCACCCCGGTGACCGCTGTGGAGCTACGCGCTCGGCTGGCGGCCGGGGTCCGTCCGGACGTACGGCTGGTCGGGTTGGAGATCGACGCGGCCCGGGTGGCCGCCGCGGCGCCGGCCGCCGACCCACCCGGGCTGACGTTCGCCCGGGGTGGGTTCGAGTTGGCCGGGCTCCGGCCGGTGCTGGTCCGCGCGTTCAACGTGCTGCGACAGTACGACGAGAGCGAGGTGGCCGGGGCCTGGCAGACGATGACCGCCGCGCTCGCCCCCGGTGGAGTGCTCGTCGAGGGCACGTGTGACGAGTTGGGGCGGCTCGCCAGTTGGCTGCTGATCGACGCCGACGGCCCCCGGACGCTGACCCTGGCCGCGAAGCTCACCACGCTGGGCAGCCCCGCCGAGTTGGCCGAGCGGCTACCCAAGGCGCTGATCCACCGCAACGTTCCCGGCGAGCCGGTGCACGCTCTGATCCGCGCTCTGGACGACGCGTGGCAGGCCGCCGCCCCGTACGCCACCTTCGGCCCCCGCCAACGCTGGCTGCACGCGGTGACCCGCCTCCGCGAAACGGGCTGGCCCATCCTCGACAACCCCACCCGCTGGCGCCAGGGCGAACTAACCCTCCCCTGGCCCCTCCCCTAACCCCGCTCCGGCCCCACCCCACCTCGCGCGCCGATCTTGCATTTTCGGATGGCGTTTCGCCCCTTTGCAGCCTTTATGTCCCCGCAGAAAGTGCAAGATCGCGGGGCGAGGACGGAGGGCTGGGCTCCCGGGGGTGGGATGGGGTGGGTCAGAGGGTGCAGTTGATGAGGACTGGTTCGGGGTGCAGGGTTACGCCGAAGCGGGCGTGGACCTGGTCGCGGATGGTGCGGGCCAGGGCGAGCAGGTCGCTGGTGTGGGCGGTACCGCTGCGGTTGGTCAGGGCAAGGGTGTGCTTGCTGGAGATGGCCACCCCACCCTCGCCGGGGTGGCCCTTGGCGAAGCCGGCCTTGTCGATCAGCCAGGCGGCGCTCACCTTGACCAGGCCGTCCGCCCCCGGCCAGGCCGGCGGGTCGCCCAGCTCGGCGGAACGTTCCAGGAGTTGTTCGTACGTCGCCCGGTCGAGCACGGGGTTGGTGAAGAAGGAGCCGACCGAGCGAGTGTCGGGGTCACTGGCGTCCAGCACCATCCCCTTGCCCGCCCGCAGCCGCAGCACCACCGCTCGGGCGTCCGCCAGCGGCACCTGGTCGCCCACCTCGACGCCGAGGGCTCGGGCCAGTTCCGCGTAACGCACCGGCCCGGAGAGCGGAGACCTGGTGAGCCGGAAGTCGACCGAGAGCACCACCCAGCGGTCCACGTACTTGAAGATGCTGCCCCGGTAGGCGAAGCCGCAGTCGGCGGCGGGGATGACCTGACGGGTGCCCTCGACGCGGTCGTACACCTCGACGCCGGTGATCGTCTCGGCGACCTCCTGGCCGTACGCGCCGACGTTCTGGATCGGGGTGGCGCCGGTCGAGCCCGGGATGCCGGAGAGGCACTCCAGCCCGGCCCAGCCGTTGGCGACAGTTTCGGCGACGAGGTCGTCCCACGGCTCGCCGGCGTCAACCCGTACGGTGACCGAGGTGGCGTCCTCGGCGATGACCCGCACGCCACGGGAGCGCACCAGCACGACGGTGCCGCGGAAGCCTGCGTCGCCGATCACCACGTTGCTGCCCCCGGCCAGGATCAGGACCGGCTCCGCCGCGGTGCGCACCGCCTGGACGAGTTCGTCGGCACTGCCGGCGGCCACGATCCGCTCGGCCGGCCCACCCGTTCGGAGGGTGGTGTAGCCGGCGAGTGGACCGGGGATGGCACGATCGGCGTCGGTTGTCGGCTGGGCGGAGGCGTCTGGC
This sequence comes from Micromonospora trifolii, assembly GCF_022229005.1. Taxonomy (GTDB): domain Bacteria; phylum Actinomycetota; class Actinomycetes; order Mycobacteriales; family Micromonosporaceae; genus Micromonospora; species Micromonospora trifolii. Next base: position 208,717 of record NZ_JAKKFD010000001.1, on the reverse strand, counting down.
ACGCCCTTCACCTTAGGCTGACAAGTAGCCGTGGCACCCACTGGTCGCCCGGCACCCCCGGGAGGATGGCGATGAGCAGACTGCAGGGCAGCAAGGATTTCTGGATCGGGGCGCTCCGGACGGAGGGTCCGGCTTTCGCGGCAGCGGTGGCCGAGGCACCGCCGGAGACACCGGTGCTGTCCTGTCCGGGCTGGACGGTCAACGACCTCACACTGCACATGGCCGGCATCTACCACTGGGTTTCGTCGTTCGCCGGTTCCGGCCAGACCAGCCAACCGCCTCGGCGGGAGAAGATCGAGGCCGACCCGGGCGTGAACGCGCTCCAGCTGTGGCAGCAGGGTTACGACCGGGTGATGACCCTCTTCGACGGGCTCGACCCGGAGGCACCGGCGTGGAACTGGGCGCCGCAGCCGAAGAAGGCCGGTTTCTGGCCGCGTCGGATGGCACACGAGACGGCTGTGCACCGCTGGGACGCCCAGCTCGCGATCGGCGCCGGTGACCCGGTGGAGGCGAAGCTCGCGGCCGACGGGGTGAGTGAGGTGCTGGACACCTGGCTGCCGGCGGGCCGGCGGCAGGTGCCGGGTGACTGGCACGGGGTGGTGCAGCTCTGCGCGACAGATGCCGCCCACGAGTGGTATCTGCGGTTGCGCGGCGAGGGGGTGGCGCTGCTCGACACCGCGACCATCTTCGACCACGACGATCACCACGCCCGCGCACAGGTCAGCGGCACCGCGAGCGACCTGCTGCTCGCGCTCTGGGGTCGGGTGAGCTTCGAGACGCTGGACGTCGTCGGTGACCACACCCTGTTGAACGGTCTGCGCACCGGCTGACCAACGCACCACGAACGAGGGCGTCACCCCGGCGGGGGTGGCGCCCTCGTCGGCGTCCGGGGTTCACCGCGCACCGGGGACTGCGCCCTGCCGACCGTCCATCACGGGACCACAACGCTGAGAGAGCGCTCTCTTGACAGCGGGTTGGCGACCCACCACAGTGTCGTGAGAGCGCTCTCTTAGCCATCTGCCATCACCCGCCCGCCTTGAGAGAGGTCGAAATCCATGGCTGTCTTCCCGCGCCGCCGCCACGCCGCGGTGGCCCTCGCCGCCGCCACCGCCCTGCTCGTCACCGCTGGCTGCGGCGGCGGCGACGAGCCGGGCGACGGGCCGGTCACCCTGACCGTCGACGTCTTCGGCCAGTTCGGCTACGAGCAGCTCTACCAGGAGTACATGACAGCGAACCCCGGCGTGAAGATCGTCGAGCGCGGCACCGGCACCAACCTCGACGAGTACTCACCGAAGCTGACCCAGTGGCTCGCCGCCGGCCGGGGCGCCGGCGACGTGGTGGCCATCGAGGAGGGTCTGCTGGTCGAGTACAAGGCCAATCCGGCAAACTTCGTCAACCTGCTGGACCACGGCGCCGCCGACCTCAAGGGCAACTTCCTGGAGTGGAAGTGGAACGCCGGCCTGACCGCCGACGGTAAGCAGCTCATCGGCCTCGGTACCGACGTCGGCGGTATCGCCATGTGCTACCGCAAGGACCTCTTCCAGAAGGCCGGCCTGCCCACCGAGCGGGATGCGGTCTCGAAGCTGTGGCCCACCTGGCCGGACTACATCGCCACCGGCGAGAAGTTCACAGCGGCGAAGACCGGCGCGTCGTTCCTCGACGGGGCTACCAACACCTTCAACACCATCCTGCTGCAGACCGCCGGCAACAGCAGCGGCTACAGCTACTACGACACCAGCGAGAAGCTGGTCGTCGACAGCAACCCGGCCGTGCGACAGGCCTACGACACCACAATGGACATCATCGACTCGGGGCTCTCCGGGAAGTACGGCTCCTGGTCGGAAGAGTGGGTCTCCGCCTTCAAGCAGTCGAAGTTCGCCACCATCGCCTGCCCCGCCTGGATGACCGGCGTCATCGAGGCCAACGCCGGCACGGGCGCCCAGGGCAAGTGGGACATCGCCCAGGTCCCCGGCAACGGCGGCAACTGGGGTGGATCGCACCTCGCCGTGCCGAAGCAGAGCAAGCACCAGGCCGAGGCGATCAAGCTGGCCAAGTTCCTGACCAGTGCCAAGGGGCAGATCGGGGCGTTCAAGGCCAAGGGTCCGCTGCCCTCCTCGCCGCAGGCGCTCGACGACCCGGCGATCACCGGCGCGACAAACGCGTACTTCTCGGGGGCGCCGGTGGGCGCCATCTTCGGCACCGGCGCGAAGAGCCTGAAGCCGGTCTACATGGGCCCGAAGAACCAGGCCGTACGAACCGAGGTGGAAAACGCGGTACGAACCGTGGAGCTGGGGCAGCGCGATCCCGCGCAGGGCTGGACCGACGCGGTGACCAACGCGAAGAAGGCCGCCGCCAAGTAGCCCAACCAGCGTGCGGGCGGGCTCCGACGACCGGAGTCCCGCCCGCACGGCGGAAAGGAGTTCCCGGGCATGACCGTCCAGCTCGACGCCCGCCCGCCGGTCGCACCGGCACCCCAGCGTTCGCCAGGCCGGCTCAGCCGGCTCGACACCCGGCTCTCGCCGTACCTCTACATCGCCCCGTTCTTCCTGATCTTCGGCATTTTCGGGGCGTACCCGCTGGCGTACACCTTCTGGGTCTCGCTGCACGACTGGGACCTGCTCGGAGCCGACCACCCCTTCGTCGGGGCGGAGAACTACACCCGGCTGCTGGCCGACGCCGACTTCTGGCACGCGCTGGTCAACACGCTGGGGATCTTCGTCATCTCGACAGTCCCGCAGTTGCTCGCCGCGCTGTGGCTGGCGAATCTGCTCAACCGCGGCCTGCGGGCGCGCACCGGTTGGCGGATGGCGATACTCGTCCCCAACGTCACGTCCACCGCCGCGGTGGCGATCGTGTTCGGGGTGCTCTTCGGCCGCGAGTTCGGCATGATCAACTGGGTGCTCGACCTGGTCGGGCTGGACGCGATCCAGTGGAAGTCCAACCGGTTCGCCTCCTGGGTCGCCATCTCCGCCATGGTCGACTGGCGGTGGACCGGCTACAACGCGCTGATCCTGCTGGCCGCGATGCAGGCGATCCCCCGCGACCTCTACGAGGCAGCGGCCATCGACGGCGCCAACCGGGCCCGACAGTTCTGGTCGGTCACCGTGCCGCTGCTCAAACCGACGATCATCTTCTGCGCCATCATCGCCACCATCGGCGGCCTGCAACTCTTCACCGAGCCCCGGATGTTCCACTCCGGCACCAACCCGATCCGCGGTGGGCCGCTGCGCGAGTCGCAGACGCTGACCATGTACATGTTCGAGAACGCCTTCGCGCCGCACTACAACTTCGGGTACGGCTCGGCCGTGGCCTGGCTGCTCTTCGCGCTCATCGCGATCGTCGCGGCGGTCAACGTGCTGCTCCTGCGCCGCCTCGGCGGCGTGGACCGACCGCAGAAGGGAGCGGCGCGATGAGCCGACTCTGGCGGGCCAGCCCGCTCACCTACCTCGCCCTTGTCGTCGCCGCCGGCCTGTCGGTCTTCCCGATCTGGTGGATGTTCGTCGTCGCCAGCCGCAGCAACGACGCGATGGGCCAACTGCCACCCCCGGTCACCCCCGGCGGCAACCTGGGCGCCAACATCGCCCGCCTGTTCGACAACACCGACGCGTACTTCCTGACGGGCCTGATCAACTCAGCCGTCGTCGCGACCACCGTGACCGTCTCCGTGGTGTTCTTCTCCAGCCTGGCCGGGTTCGCCTTCGCCAAGCTCCGGTTCCGTGGCCGCAACGCCCTGCTGCTCGTCATCATCGCGACCATGATGGTGCCGACGCAGCTCGGCGTGATCCCGCTCTACCTGCTCATGACCAAGCTGCACTGGAACGACCGGCTGCCCGCGGTCATCGTCCCGGTGCTGGTCACCGGGTTCGGGGTGTTCATGATGCGGCAGTACGCCGGCCAGGCGGTCAGCGACGAGCTGATCGAGGCGGCCCGGATGGACGGCTGCGGCACCGCCCGGATCTGGTGGCACGTCGTGCTGCCCGCCCTGCGTCCCGCCGCCGCCGTCCTCGGTCTGCTCACCTTCATGACCACCTGGAACGACTTCCTCTGGCCGTACGCTGTATTGAACGATCCGGCGAATCCAACAGTGCAACTGTCCCTACGCGCACTGTCGGACGGGTATTACCAGGACATGTCGCAGGTGTTCACCGGAACGGCCATCGCGACGCTGCCCCTGCTACTGGTCTTCGTGTTGTTCGGCCGGCAGATCATCGGCGGAATCATGGAAGGTGCGGTCAAGGCGTGAACGAGATCCGGTTTCCCGAACACTTCCTCTGGGGGGCGGCCACCGCCGCGTACCAGATCGAGGGCGCGGCCCGCGACGACGGTCGCGGTCCGTCCATCTGGGACACCTTCAGCCGCACGCCGGGCAAGGTGTACCAGGGCCACACCGGCGACGTCGCCTGCGACCACTACCACCGGTACGCCGACGACGTGGCGCTGATGGCCGAGCTGGGCCTGCGGGCGTACCGGTTCTCGGTCGCCTGGCCGCGGATCCAGCCCGACGGCACCGGCCCCGCGAACCCCCGTGGGCTGGACTTCTACGACCGGCTCACCGACGCGCTGCTCGAACGGGGAATCGACCCGATCGTCACCCTCTACCACTGGGACCTGCCGCAGGCCCTCGGCGACCGGGGCGGCTGGACCAACCGGGACACCGCCGAGCACTTCGCCACCTACGCCACGGCGGTGTACGCCCGCCTCGGCGACCGGATCGACGTGTGGACCACGCTCAACGAGCCGTGGTGCTCGGCCTACCTCGGTTACGCCAACGGGCTGCACGCTCCGGGCGAGCAGGATCCGGCGGCGACCTTCACCGCCGTACACCATCTGCTGTTGGGGCACGGCCTGGCGGCGCGGGCGTTGCGGTCGGCCGGCGCGCGCAGCGTGGGCATCACCGTCAACCCGGCCGACGTCCGCCCGGCCGACCCGCAGAGCGCGGCCGACGCCGCAGCGGTCCGCCTTGTCGACGGCCTGCACAACCGGATCTTCCTCGATCCGCTGCTGGCCGGCGGCTACCCGGACGACGTCCGCGAGCACGTGGCCCGGATCGTCGAGCCGACGTTCATCCGCGACGGCGACGAGAAGGTGATTGCCGCCCCGATCGACCTGCTCGGCATCAACTACTACGCGCCGAGTTACGTGGCCGGTCGGCCCGACGGCGCGGGCAACGGCGCTTATCCGGGCACCGAGGGCGCTGTGCACTTCCTGCCACCGGCCGGTCCGCTCACCGACATGGGTTGGATGATCGAACCGGCCGGGCTCACCCGGCTGCTGGAGCGGATCGCCGCCGACTACCCCGGCGTGCCGCTGCTGATCACCGAGAACGGCGCGGCGTTCCCCGACAAGGCCGGCGCCGACTCGCCCGGCGGCCCGGCGCAGGTGATCGACGCCGATCGCATCGCCTACCTCGACGGGCACCTCCGTGCGGCGCACGAGGCGATCTCCCGGGGCGTGGACCTGCGCGGTTATCTCGTATGGTCATTCCTGGACAACTTCGAGTGGGCGGAGGGTTACCGCAAGCGGTTCGGGATCGTGCACGTCGACTACCTGACCCAGCGGCGCACACCGAAGGCCAGCGCCCGGTGGTACCAGGAGGTGATCTCCCGGAACGGGCTGTGACGAGCGGGGGGAAAGCGCGATGACGACGGCGCAGCGGCCGACGCTCGAAGCGGTGGCAGCGCGGGCCGGAGTGTCCCGCGCCACCGTTTCCCGGGTGGTCAACGGCTCCACCACCGTCGCCGAACCGATCCGCGAGGCGGTCACCCGGGCGGTCGCCGAGTTGGGGTACGTCCCCAACCTGGCGGCCCGCAGCCTGGTCACCCAGCGCACCGACTCGATCGCCCTGGTCATGCCGGAGGCGGCCACCCGGGTCTTCTCCGACGACCAGGTCTTCCCCGGCATCATCCGGGGCGTCAGCCAGGAGTTGGAGGCTGCCGACAAGCAGCTGGTGCTGATGCTCGCCGGCTCGCCGGCCGGGCACCATCGGGTCGAGCGGTACACCACCGGCCGGCACGTCGACGGCGTGCTCTTCGCGTCGCTGCACGGTGCCGACCCGCTGCCCGGCACACTGGCTCGACTCGGCATCCCCGTGGTGGTCAGTGGCCGCCCGCTCGGCGACGTGCCCGTCCCGTACGTCGACGTCGACCACGTGGGCGGGGTGACCGCGGCCGTCCGACACATGATCGACAGCGGTCGCCGACGGATCGCGACCATCGCCGGGCCACAGGACATGGTCGCCGGAATCGAACGGCTCAGCGGCTACCGCAGCACCGTCGCCGACGCGGGGCTGCCCGAGATGATCGCCATCGGTGATTTCACCCGGGAATCCGGGTCGGCGGCGATGCGCCGGCTGCTCGCCGAGCATCCCGACCTCGACGGCGTCTTCGCCGCCTCCGACCTGATGGCGCACGCCGCCCTGCGAACCCTGCGCGAGGCTGGTCGGCGGGTGCCCGACGACGTGGCGGTTGTCGGCTTCGACGACATCGAGACCGCCGCCTACACCGAGCCACCGCTGACCACCGTCCGGCAGCCGATCGTGGAACTCGGCCGCCGGATGACCCGCCAACTGCTCCGGCTGGCCGCCGGCGAGAGCATCGAGCAGTCGATCATGCTCCCCACCGAGCTGATCCGCCGCGCCTCCGCCTGACGCGCGGCCCGCGGGCGCCGCGCGGCCCACGCCCGCCACGCGGACCGTGGGCGCCGCGCGGACCGTGGGCGCCGCGCGGACCGTGGGCGCCGCGCGGCCCGACCCGCAAGATCCGCGCTATTTCAGGGAAATAGTGGCCTCACGGCGCTCGGAGGCCCCTATAACCCTGAAGTTGCTGCCTACTCCTCGTTGTGGGCGCGGGTTTAATGCGTCGCTCGGGCGGGGGATCGTGGTTAGCCTCGCCGACATGCGGATCCGTGTGGCGCAGCCGGACGACGCCCCAGGTGTGGTGGCGCTGCGGACGATCGTCTACCCGTACCAGGTGCGCGGCGTCGAGTCGACCCGGAAAATGATCGCCGAGCCGGTACCGGGCAGGGACTGGGTCGCCTTCGTAGCCGAGGTCGACGCCCAGGTCGTCGGTTGGGTGACTGCCCAACGCAACGACTCGACCTCGACGGCGAACTTCGGTGACGTCAGCCTCCTGCACGTCCACCCGGAGCACCGGCGGCGCGGCATCGGCACCGCGCTGCTGGCGACCGCGACAGCTCACCTCGCCCCGCTGGGGGTCCGCCGGCTCCGCGCCTTCGCCCAGCCGGACGCGCTGCCGTTCGCCCGTCGGCACGGCTACGAGCCCAGTCGTGAGCTGCGCTTCTCTGCGCTCGATCTGAACCCGGCACCCGCACTGCCCGACCCGCCGCCGGGCGTACGGCTGCTTCCGATCACGGAACTGGCCCCGCGCCGGCTCTACGCGGCGGACGTGGCCGCGGCGCTGGACGAGCCGGGCGACGTACCTGTCGACTCGATCAGCTACGAGAGCTGGCTGTACGACGTCTGGGACAATCTGGGCCTGGACAAGGAGACCAGCACCGCCGTCGAAGTCGACGGGGAGGTGGCCGCGTTCAGCCTGGTGAAGCGGGACGGGGACCTGATGTGGTCGGACTTCACCGGCAGCCTCCCGGCGTACCGCGGCCGAGGGCTGGCCCGGCTGGCCAAGACTGTGGCGCTGCACCGGGCTGCCGCGAACGGCGTGCGCGTCGCGTACACCTCGAACGACGAGTCGAACGGGCCGATGCTCGCGATCAACACCCGGCTGGGCTACCGCCCGGTGGCAGCCGAGTGGTCCTGCCTGGTCGACCTGACCTGACCTGACCACAAGTCACCCTCAGAGCGCCTTCATCGCCCACGCCGATCTTGCAGTTTCGGTCGCCGAGATGCGCGGAATGCCCCCTATGCCGCGACAGAAAGTGCAAGATCGCGGGAGGGACGAGGCAGGCGCAGCAGCGCCTGGGTTGACCTGCTCAGCATCGTGATCAAGGAAGAGGTAGGTGTTCACGGCGAGGGCCGACCCTCGAACACCTCGCGTGCGATGGCGTGGGTGTCGGAGCCGAAGAGCACCAGACGGGCCTCGGTGACGGTGGTCGAGGTGGCCGAACGCAGCACCGCCAGCGCCTGACCGACCGCATCGTCGACCGGCCAGCCGTAGATGCCGGCGGAGACCAGCGGAAAGGCCACTGTGCTCGCTCCCACCTCGTCGGCCACCCGCAGACTGTTGGCGTAGCAGTCGCGCAGCAGCGCCGACCGGTCCTCGCTGGCCGACCAGACCGGCCCCACGGTATGGATCACCCATCGGGCCGGCAGCTCTCCGGCAGTGGTCGCCACCGCCTGGCCGGTGGGCAGGCCCCTGCCGTAGCGGGACGCCCGCAGCGCCCGACACTCGGCCAGGATGGCTGGCCCGCCGCGCCGGTGGATCGCACCGTCGACCCCACCACCTCCGAGCAGTGACGAGTTCGCGGCGTTCACTATGGCGTCCACCCGCTGGGTGGTGATGTCCCCCTCGACCAGGGCGATCTCCATGTCAGCTTTCCTCGATTGGTTGGCCCATCGAGCGACGGGCCAGCAGCGTGGCACCGGCGACCGCGGCCGGCATGATCAGCACGGCGCCGAGCGGAATCAGGAAGCAGAGGAAGACGGCCACTCCGAAGCCGAGCGCGGTGGGCCGGTCGGCCTTCAGGATCGTGCGGCGCTGCGGCAGCCGCATTCCGCGTCGGTAGAACGGCGCACCGACCAGCTCCACGGCGAGGAACCACCCACCCACTGCCGCCCCGATGACCGGGACGACAGTCTGGCCGACCACCGGGATGAAGCCGGCGACGAAGAGCGGGATGCCGACCAGCGCCGTGAGTGCCACGAGGCGTACCGAGTCGGCGAGGCTGCGGCGCAGCGACGACCAGAACGGCACGTCCACCGCGCCCGGGGTGCCGCCGTACCGCTGCTCGACCTGCTCGGAGATCTTCTCGTAGAACGGGTCGCCGATGACCAGGGTGACAGCGGTGAAGGTGAGCACGCCGAGCAGGCCGCCAAGCCCCAGGAAGGCCAACCCGGCGATCACCCGGACCAGGCTGCGGCCGGTGCTCGACCAGTCGTCGGCGAACGGGGTGACAAGCGCGGCGAAATCGTCCACGAAGTACACAAGTGTGGCGAGCGCTGCCAGGAAGAGCACGCCGGAGATCAGCGCCGGCACGATGCCGAGCAGCATCAGCCCCGGGCTGCGGACGTAGAGGCCCAACCCGCGCAGGAGCAGCCCCGCCCCGGCGAGGAAGCGTCCGACGACCCCGGTCACCGGGCTGGCGATTCTGCTGGCATCCACGATCGAGCAGCCTAACCAGCCGTGATCGGATCCGCCGGGCGGAGCGCTAGCAGCGACCCACCGCGTAGACATCAACCGGTTGACGGACGGCGGCGATCCACCGGGGACGCCGAGGTTCGTCGCTGACCGGTCGATTCGCCGCCGGCTCACCCCGACAACCCTTGAGGGGTACGAAGTCAGCGGCGGCGGAAGGCGGCACGATGCCGGTCATCGAGGTGACCCACCTGAAGAAGCGTTACGGCGACCTGGTGGCGGTGGACGACGTGTCGCTCGCCGTGGAGGCCGGCGAGATCTTCGGCGTCCTCGGTCCGAACGGCGCCGGCAAGACCACCACCGTGGAGTGCGTCGCCGGGCTGCGTGTCCCCGACGGGGGCGGGGTGTCGGTCCTCGGGCTCGACCCCCGCCGGGACGCGGCCCAGCTACGCCAGCGGGTCGGGGTGCAACTCCAGGAAAGTCAACTGCCGGACCGGTTGCGGGTGGCCGAGGCACTGGAGTTGTACGCCTCGTTCTACCGCAACCCGGCCGACCCGGCCGAGCTGATCGACAAGCTGGGCCTCGGCGACAAGCGGAACACCGCGTACAAGAAGCTCTCCGGCGGCCAGAAGCAGCGGCTCTCCATCGCGCTGGCCCTGGTGGGCAACCCGGAGATCGCCATTCTCGACGAGCTGACCACCGGGCTGGACCCGCAGGCCCGCCGGGACACCTGGGGCCTCATCGAACAGGTCCGCGACAGCGGGGTGACGATCGTGCTGGTCACCCACTTCATGGAGGAGGCCGAGCGGCTCTGCGACCGGGTCGCGGTGATCGACAGGGGTCGGGTGGTCGCCCTGGACAGCCCGGCGGGCCTGGTGTCGACGGTGGCTCCGGAGCAGCGGATCCGGTTCCGGCCCTCCGCTCCGGTCGACGACCGGCTCCTCACCGACCTGCCTGAGGTCTCCGCCGTGCAGCGGACCGGCAGCCAGGTGGTGGTGACCGGCACCGGTGAGCTGCTGCACGCCGTCACCTCGGTGCTCGCCCGTCACCAGATCGTCGCCGCGGACCTGCGGCTGGAGCAGTCCACCCTCGACGACGCCTTCGTCGAGCTGACCGGGCACCGGCCCGCCAACTGAGAGGGAGCCAACATGCACGCCTTCCGCAACATCCTGAGAATCGAGGCGCGGCTCTATCTGCGGGACCTGCCGACGCTGCTCCTCACCGTCGGGCTGCCCACAGTGATCCTGGTGGTGCTCGGGCTGGTCCCTTCGCTGCGCAAGCCGGATCCGACCTTCGACGGGCAGACCTTCGTCAGCTACTTCGCCCCGTCGCTGTTGGTGGTCACCCTCGCCATGGTGGGGGTGAACATCCTGCCGGCAGTGCTGGCCACCTACCGGGAACGCGGCGTGCTGCGCCGACTGGCGACGACCCCGGCGCATCCGGCCGCGCTGCTCGCCGCCCAACTGGTGCTGGCCCTGGCCGGGATCCTGGCCAGCGCGCTGCTGCTCATCGTCGTCGCCCGGCTGGCTTTCGGGGTGCCGCTCCCCCGGCACCCGCTCGGCTTCACGCTGGCGTTCATCCTCGGCACGGCCGCGCTGCTGTCGCTCGGCCTGCTGGTCGCCGCGGTGGCCCGCACGACGAGGGCCGCACAGGCCCTGGCCGTGCCGCTGTTCCTGGTCACCATGTTCTTCGGCGGGGTCTACCTTCCCCGGTTCCTGCTTCCGGACGTCGTGGCGCGGATCGGCGACTACACGCCGCCCGGGGTGCAGGCGCTCCTCGACGCCTGGACCGGCGCTCCTCCGCAGGCGTTGCACCTGGGGATAATGGCGGTGATCGCCGTGGTGGCCGGCGCCGGCGCGGCGAAACTGTTCCGCTGGGAGTGAGCGGAGATGCGATGACCTGCAACGGTGGGCACGACCGTCTGACCAGTTGGCGAGAGCGCGAGGCGAGCCTCTATCGGGTGTTCCCCTTCGGCGGGCTGACCCTGGGCACCCTGCTGGCCCTCGTCGCACCGGCACCCCACCACCTCGGGGCGCTGCCCACCCTCGCCATCGCCGTGGCGGCCGGATGCTGGGTCGCCTGGTTCGTCACCCTGCACCCCGGCTGGCAGAGCCGGCGCACGCTGATGGCGGTCTACTACGCCGGGCTGCTCGCGTTCGCCGCCGCACTGGTGGCCGCCAGTCCGTGGTACGGCTTCTTCGCCTGGGTCGGTTACATCCATGCCTTTCCGGTGCTGCCCGGGCGCTGGCGGGTCGCCGGCGTGGTCACCACGGCAATCCTCGTCGCCACGTCTCAGGGCGGTGGCCTGTCGGTGGTGACATCGCGCCTGCCGCTCTGGCTGTTGCTGGTGCTCTTCAACCTGGTGGTGGCCGGTTCGGCGAGCTGGTTCGCGATGGTCGCCGAGCAGGAGGACGCCAAACGCAAGCGGTTGGTGGAAGAACTCGGCGAGACCAACCGCCAGCTCACCGAGACGGTCCGGGAGAACGCCGGGCTGCACGCCCAACTGCTCACCCAGGCCCGGGAGGCCGGGGTGCTGGAGGAGCGGCAACGGATGGCCCGGGAGATCCACGACACCCTGGCGCAGGGGTTGACCGGCATCATCACCCAACTGGAGGCGGCCGAGCAGAGCCGCGACCGCTCCGCCGACTGGCGTCGGCACGTCGACAACGCGCTCGCCCTGGCCCGGGAGAGCCTCACCGAGGCCCGTCGTTCGGTACAGGCGGTCCGTCCGGAACCGTTGGAGACGGCCCGGCTACCGGACGCCCTCGTCGAGCTGGGCGGGCGCTGGTCGGCCCTGAACGGGGTCCGGGCCGACGTGGCCACCACCGGCACCCCCCGCCCGCTGCACCCGGAGGTCGAGGTGACACTGCTCCGGGCAGCCCAGGAGGCGCTGTCCAACGTGGCCCGGCACGCCGCCGCGTCACGGGTCGGGCTGACCCTGTCGTACATGGCGGACGTCGTCACGCTTGACGTCCGTGACGACGGCGCGGGCTTCGACCTCACCGACCAGCCGCTGCCCCGTGAGCCGGGCGGCGGGTACGGGCTGACCGCCATGCGACAGCGGGTGACAAGGGTCGGTGGCGAGTTGGCAGTCGAGTCCGAGCCGGGCAGCGGCACCGCCATCTCTGCCTCCGTCCCCGCGCTACCCGGAGGTGCCGGTTGACCGCCCCGGTTCGACTGCTGATCGTCGACGACCATCCGGTGGTGCGGGACGGGCTGCGGGGGATGTTCACCGGTGACCCCGATTTCGAGGTGGTGGGCGAGGCGGCGGACGGTTCGGAGGCGTTGGCCCTGGTCGCGACGCTGCGGCCGGACGTCGTGCTGATGGACCTGCGGATGCCCGGAATGGACGGCGTGACCGCCATCGGCAGACTGGCTCGCGCCGGCAGCACCGCCCGGGTGCTGGTGCTCACCACCTACGACACGGACGCGGACGTGCTGCCGGCGATCGAGGCAGGTGCGACCGGTTACCTGCTCAAGGACACCCCTCGGGAGGATCTGGTTCGGGCGGTCCGGGCCGCGGCCCGGGGCGAGTCGGTGCTCGCGCCGAGCGTCGCCGGCCGGCTGATGGGCCGGCTGCGCGCTCCCGCCGAGGAGCCGCTCAGCCAACGGGAGCTGGAGGTGCTGACACTGGTGGCCCGCGGCGCCTCCAACCGGGAGGCGGCGAGCCGCCTGTTCATCAGCGAGGCCACCGTCAAGACGCACCTGCTGCACGTGTACGCCAAGCTCGGGGTCAACGACCGGGCCGCCGCGGTGGCCACCGCGTACGACAGGGGGTTGCTGACGCCCGGCGGGCGGTGAGCGGCACCGGGCAGGATGGGCGGATGCGCGCGTCCCGACTGATCTCGTTGCTGTTGCTGTTGCAGTCGCGCGGGTCGATGACCGCGAGCGAGCTGGCGCGGGAGCTGGAGGTCTCCGAGCGGACCGTCTACCGCGACGTCCTGGCGCTCTCCGCCGCTGGCGTGCCGGTCTACGCCGACCGGGGGCGGGCCGGCGGTTACCGCCTGCTCGGCGGGTACCGCACCCGACTGACCGGGTTGACCCGCGACGAGGCGGAGGCGCTCTTCCTCGCCGGACTGCCCGGGCCGGCCGGCGAGATGGGGCTCGCCGACGCTGTCGCGTCCGCCGAACTGAAGGTGCTCGCCGCGCTGCCACCGGCCCTGCGCGACGCGCCGGCCCGTGCCGGGCAGCGGTTCCACCTGGACGTGCCGGGCTGGTTCCGGGAGACCGCGCCACCGCTCTGGCTGCCCGAACTGGCCCGGGCGGTCTGGGGCGACCGGGTGGTGGAGCTGCGCTACCGACGAGGCGAGCGGGAGGTGACCCGCCTGGTCCAGCCGTACGGCCTGGTGCTCAAGAGCGCTGTCTGGTATCTGGTCGGCCGGGTCGGCGACGACGTGCGCACCTACCGGGTGGACCGGGTCACCGGGGTCGAGGTGGGCGACGAGCACTTCGACCGCGACGAGGGCTTCGACCTGGCCGGGCACTGGCGCGAGCAGGCCGGGTCATTCCTGCGGACCATGCTGCGGGCCGAGGTCGCCGTCCGGCTGAGCCCCGCCGGCGTGCGCCAGCTCCGGCACCTGGTCGATGCCCCCTTCGTGTACGACGAGCTGGTCGCCGCCGCCAGCCCGCCCGACGGGCAGGGCTGGGTGGTGGCGCGGCTGCCCGTCGAGTCGGTCCAGGTGGCGTACCGCCAACTGTTGGGGCTCGGCCCCGAGGTCGAGGTCATCGACCCACCCGAGCTGCGGCAGTTGTTCGCGGAGAGCGCCGACCGGCTCGCCGTGCTCTACCGGTAGCCGGTCACGTCCGACGGTTTGCCCGCGTCGACCACCTCGGTGATGTAGCGGAAGCCCTCGGGTTGGCTGCCGTCGAGGTCGGTGAACCCGTACACCTTGGACAGCGTGCCGGCATCGACGGACTTGCCGCTCCAGCGGGCCCTCTCCTCGTCGGCGGCGAGCGCGGCCACCGCCCGGCCGACGAAGGCCGGGGTCTCCGAGATGAGGAAGTTCGGGTCGGTGGCGGCGCCGTCACGCCAGTTCTCCTCGGTCACGCCGAAGTGCTCCAGCATCGCCTCGGAACGGATCCAGCCGGGGGTGAGCGCCACTGCTGTGCAGCCGTGCGGCTTCAGCTCGTGCGCCTGGCTGAAGGCGAGCCGGTTGACCGAGACCTTGGCCAGGTCGTAGAAGACCGACAGCCGGTAGTTCTCGTCGTTGTACGCCTTGGTGCCGTCGCCCATCTCCACCACCAGGCCGCCGGGCTTGCGGATCAGCAGCGGCAGGGCGAAGTGGCTGGTGATGATGTGCGTGTCGACGGCCAGTCGCAGGGTACGGAAGCCGGCGTCGAGCGGCTGCTCCCAGACCGGCTTGTCCCAGGTGACCAGTGGGTCGCCGCCCCAGATGTCGTTCACCAGCACGTCGAGGTGACCCTGCTCGGCGTCGATCCGGGCGACCAGGTCGCGGACCTGCTCGGGCACCAGGTGGTCGACGTGAACGGCGATGCCGGTGCCGCCAGCAGCGCTGACCAGTTCGGCGGTCTCCTCGATGGTCTCCGGTCGGGCCATCTCGGAGCGGCCGGCCCGGGTGCTGCGACCGGTGGCGTAGACAGTGGCACCGGCCGCGCCGAGCTGAACGGCGATCTGTCGCCCGGCACCACGGGTGGCACCGGCGACGAGCGCGATCTTTCCTGTGAGCGGTTGTGTCATGCCTGCGACGTTGTCAGCAATACCTGACAACCGACGTCCGGATTTGGTACTCGATCTAGTCGACCAGCCGGACCCGGACCCGGCGGTTGGCCCGGCCCTTGCTCTCCACCTTGACCACCTGCACCTTGCCGATCTGGGCGGTGGAGGCGACGTGGGTGCCGCCGTCGGCCTGCACGTCCAGCCCGACGATGTCGACGATCCGGACCTC
Organism: Micromonospora trifolii; assembly: GCF_022229005.1. GTDB lineage: Bacteria > Actinomycetota > Actinomycetes > Mycobacteriales > Micromonosporaceae > Micromonospora > Micromonospora trifolii. Next base: position 193,545 of record NZ_JAKKFD010000001.1, on the reverse strand, counting down.
CTGCTCATCCGGCGGGATGAGGTTGGACTGGGTACGGATGATGTCCGGCAGGGCCAGCGCCTCGGTGCGCGGCAGCACCCGGGTGGCGACCGAGCGGTCGGCGGCCACCTCGGCGTTGACCAGCTCCTCGATCCGGCTCTTGAAGTCCGGGGGCACCTCGGGAAGGTTGAAGTCCATCCGGGCCTCGCCCACGTCCATCGAGTTGCCGGTCACCAGGGCGCCGAAGTCACGGAACACCACGCCGCAGAGAACGTGCAGACCGGAGTGGGTACGCATCAGCCGGGTGCGGCGCTCGTCCTTTACAGCGCCGACGACCTCGGTGCCGACCGGCGGCAGCGGGTCACCCTCGGCGGGGATCAGGTAGGGGTCGTCGCCCTTGCGGGTGCCGACGATCCGGGTCTGCACGCCCTGCCACAGCAGCACGCCGTGGTCGGGTGGTTGACCACCGCCGCCCGGGTAGAACGCCGAACGGTCCAGCACGATGCCCTGCTCCGCATCGGAGTGCAGGACGGTGCACGTCCATTCGCGCAGTGTCGGGTCGGCAAGGTCCAGCCGGTGCGTGCGGCCATGCTGTGTGACGCCCATGACAGGGCAGGCTACTCGTTGAGGAAGCCGGAAATGCGGTCCCGCAGATCGGCGCGTTCCGACCAGAGCACGCCGGGCCGGTCGTACACGTGCAGGGTGGCCTGGGGCAGCGCGACGGCGAGCCGCTCGGCGACCTCGACCGGGTGCAGGTCGTCGCCGGCGCAACCGATCACCAGCGCCGGCGTGGTGACGCCGGTCAGGTCGCCGATCTGGCGCAGCGGTGTCTGGTCGGTGAGCGTGGCCAGACTGTCGGCCAGGCCGTCGCGGAGCAGTTGGTCGAGCCGTTGGCGCAGGTAGGCCCAGCCGGCCGGGGTGTTGCGCACCGCCGGGGGCAGCTCCAGCGTGACGATGTCGGCGACCGCCGAGGCGTCCCCGCTCTCCACCGCCTCCAGTAGGTCTGTGACGCGTTCCCGGGCGGCCGGCCCGCGTGGCTCGTCGAGGACCGCGGGCAGGAAGAAGACCAGTTTGTCGAAACGATCCGGGCTCTCGACGAGGAGTCGGCAGAGGGCACCCGCGCCGAGGCTCGCGCCGAACGCCCGGCTGGCGCCCCCGAGGTCGGCGATCGCCCGCAGATCCCGGGCCAGGTCCAGGTAGTCCCACGGCCCGTCCGGGGCAACGGATCGGCCGTGCCCGCGGAACTGGAAGAACACCTTGCGGCCGTTCACCCCACTGCCGAACGGGCGGGTGGTGGCGATGCCGTTGCCCAGCCCGTGCGCGAACACGGTGACCGGATCACCGGTGCCGGTGACCAACCGTTCCAGCCGTACGCCGTGCGGGGTGGTGACCAGCTCGGTCTCCGGCTCCGGCAGCGCCGGTCGGCCGGTACGCGGCCCACCCGGCCCGGGCCCCCAGGTGCGGGGCCCGCTGTCGGGTGGGGGCGGCCAGCGAAAACCTCTCACCAGAACCCTTTGCCGTCGCTCAGGTCGCGAAGACCGACCCGGACGTCGAGCAGGTAGATGAGCGCGGCGGCGATGCCGATCAGTCCGAAGAGGCTGATCGGACCGAAGCCGAGCAGTGTGAGCACGAGGCAGACCGCCAGGATGGCGATCCAGCCGCCCTTGGGCAGCGTCCCGATGGCGGGGAAGGCGTCGGAGCGCTGCGTGACGGCATGCACCAGCGCGACACCCTGGATGATCAGCGCGAAGACGAGCAGAATCAGCTCGATCACGTAGCGGACTTCGAACGCGAAGATCGGCGCGGCGTTGGCCATGTCGGCCAGTTTATGTCCACGACCCCGGCTACGTCCGACAAGGACGCCGCCGGGGTCGCGGACAGGATGAGCTACTCGGCGGCCGGGCGGGTCCGCTTGGTGGCCCGGGGAAGCTTCGCCGACGGGGTCTCGACCGGCTTGGCGGCCTTCGGCGCGCGGGCGACCTTCTTGACGGCGGCCGGCTTGGCCTCGGCGATCTCGGCAACGTCGGCCGGGGTCGGCGCGTCGGCGGGGGCCGCCGCGGTGGTGGCAGCCGCGGTGGTGGTCGTCGGCGTCACGGCCTCGGTGGCCTCGATGTCGGCGTTGACCGTCTCGGCGGCCTCCAGCACGCCGGCACCGACGACCCGCTCGCCCCGAGCGACCAGCGCACCGTACGCGGCGAACGCGCGCTCCTGGGCGACCTGGGCACCAGCGACCACCAGTGCGGCGTTGCGGGTCGCGGCGGCGCGCAGCTTGTCGATGTCGGCCACCTCGCGCAGCTTCGCCAGGTCGGCGGTCTCGTTGGCGGTGCGCAGCGTCTCGGTGGCCTTCTGCTTCAGCTCGAAGCCGGTCAGCACGGCCCGGCCACCCAGGTCGGCGACGACCCGGGTGCTGAGCACGCCGACAACGGCCGGCAGCTTGCGCAGCTGCTCGATGGCCAGCTCACCGGCACCGGCGGCGGCGTAGATCGGGGCGGGGATGCGGTTGGTCTTCGGCTCGCTCATGACGTCTCCTCTTCGGCCGCCTCGGCGGCCTTCTTCTTCTGGGGGATGCTGGTGCTTCCCGGGGCGGGGGCGGTGCCCGCCTCGGTGACGGCGACCGACTCGAGCACGGCTTCGGTCGGGGTGCCGCCCACTGTGGTGGGGCCGGTGGCGGCGACATTCGCCAGGTCCGCGGCCTGGCTGGCGGGCTGGTCGGCCTGCGCCGCCTCGGCTTCGGCCTGGGTCTCGGCCAACCGGGTGTTCTCCCGGCGGAACGTCTCGTAGATCTGACTGAGCGACTGCTTCTGCGCCATCGTCAGGTCGGCGTCCACGGCGATGGCGGCGAGCACCCCGTGGCCTTCCTTGTCGTCGAGCAGGCCGGCGCGCAGGTACATCGCCGGCGTGGAGACCCGCAGCGCGCTCGCCAGTTGCTGGAGCACCTCGGCGCTGGGTTTGCGCAGGCCGCGCTCGATCTGGCTGAGGTACGGGTTGCTGACCCCCGCCTGCTCGGCGAGCTGCCGCAGCGAGATCTTGGCGTTGCGCCGCAGATCGCGGATGAACCCGCCGACGTCGGGAAGGTCCTTGGGTGTGGCCATGGCAGCGACGCTAATAGCCCGCGCTAGCTCTTGCAAGCAAAACGCTAACCATAGTTAGCAAGGTCTCAGCACCCGTTTGCGCGCCGCTCGGCCGGTCCGTACGGTCCGTTCGTGCACAAGATCACAGTCAATGGAGCAAGCATCGCGTACGACGAGGCCGGCACCGGTTCGCCAGTCGTCCTGCTGCACGCCGGAATCGCCGACCGGCGGATGTGGCGGGGACAGGTGTCCGCGCTCGCCGCCCGGCACCGGGTGATCGTCCCGGACCTGCGCGGCTACGGAGACTCGGAGCTCCCGCCGACCCCGTTCACGCACCACGACGACGTGGCCGGGCTGCTGGACGCGCTCGACCTGCCCCGGGCCGCCCTGGTCGGCTGTTCCTTCGGCGGGACGGTCGCCATCGACACCGCGCTGGCCCACCCCGACCGGGTGAGCGCGCTCGCGCTGTTCGACACGGCGGTCTCCGGCAACGAGTGGTCCGACGAGGCGAACGACCTCTGGGACGACCTGGTCGGAGAGGTCGACCCGGACGACTTCGTCGCCGGCGCGGCCGGCGAGGTGCGGTTCTGGGTGGTCGGCCCACGACGCCAGCCGGAGGAGGTCGACAGCGAGCTGCTCGCGTTCGCGCAGGAGATGGACCAGCGTGCCCTCGCCGCCGAGCTGGCGCTCGGCGCGGTCGAGGTGGGAGAGCTGTCGCCACCGGCGATCGGCCGTCTCGGCGAGCTGAAGATCCCCGTCCTGGTCACCGCCGGTGCCGCGGACGTGCCGGACATCAGTCGGCTCGCCGACCGGATCGCCGCCGAGGTCCCCGGCGCGGTACGACTGCCCGACGTGCCGGACGCCGCCCACCTGCTGCCGCTGGAGCGCCCGGAGCCGGTCAACGCCGCGCTGCTCGACTTCCTGAGTTAGAGCACAGTCACCAGAGCGGGCGGACCGCCCCGACCGGAACCCCGCCGCCAAAGAGCGGCACCTCCGCGTACTCGGTCAGCACCGGGGCGTCCACGCCGAGCCGGCGCAGCGCGGAGACCAGTACCGGCATCCGGGCCCGGTCGGCGCCGTCGTCGACCTTCAGCGCGACGGCGCCGACACCCGGCAGCGCCACGGCGATCACACCCTCGGCACCGACCTTGGCCAGCAGCCCCGGGACACCACGCATCAGCCGGGTGTCGTCGGCCTGGGTGCCACCCACGATCTCCGGGTACGCCCGCATCGCGTCGGCCACAGTGCGCGGCACCGATCCGGGCTCGGCGTCGACCAGCCGGAGGAACGCCCCGGCCAGGCCGGTCAGCGACACCGCGAGGACCGGGGCGCCGCAACCGTCGACCCCCACCGCCGCCGCCTGCTCGCCGGTGAACTCCTCGATGGCGGCCCGCAACCGCTGCTGCAGCGGGTGCTCGGGTCGCCAGTAGCCCTCCCGCGACCAACCGGCGGCCTCGCAGGTCAGCAGCATCCCGCTGTGCTTGCCGGAGCAGTTCATCTGCACCCGGTTCGGGCCGCCACCGGCGCGAAGCACCGCCTCCCGGGCCGCGGTGCCCACCGGCAGGTCGGGTGGGCAGTGCAGCGCCGACGCGTCCAGCCCGGCGCGCTCCAGCAGCGCAGCGACCCGGGCCAGGTGGAATTCCTCGCCGGCGTGGCTCGCCGAGACCAGCGCCACGTCGGCCGGGTCGGTGAGGGCCAGGCCGGCCCGGAGCATCCCGATCGCCTGCATCGGCTTGCTGGCCGAGCGGGGGAAGATCGGCGAGGTCACGTCCCCGGCGGACGCCACCGCGACACCGGCGGCGTCCAGCACCACCACCGAGCCGCGGTGCGCACCCTCCACGAACCCGGACCGGACCACCTCGGCGAGCGGCGCGCCGCCCTCGTACGTCTTCGTCACGCGCTGGACGGTACCGACGGTCCGGGGGTGCCCGGCGGCGGGGTGACCAGGAGGTCCACCGCCCGGGTGACAGGGGCGCGGGACAGATCCGGCCTTACAGCCCGAGAAGCTCGCGGGCCTCGGTGGTGGTCAACGGCGGGCGCTGAGCGAGCTGGGCGAAACCGACAGCGCGGGCGACCAGCTGCATGTTGGACTCCACCGGGCGGCCCTTCGCGTACGTCACTGTGTCCTCCATGCCGACCCGCAGGTGCCCGCCGGTCGACAGCGAGGCCAGCAGCACCGCGATGGTGCTCCGGCCGACGCCGGTGGCCGAGAAGGTGGTGCCCTCGGGCAGGTCCCGCAGCATCCGGTGGGCCGCGACCAGCGTCTCGGTGTTGCCCGGCATACCGCCCGGCACGCCCATCACGAAGTCGACGTGCACGTGCCCACCGGCCGGCAGGCCGTACTTGCCGAGCAGCCGCTGCAACGCGGACAGGTGGCCGAGGTCGAAGATCTCGTACTCCGGCACGATCCCGCGTTCCTGCATCCGGGTGTGCAGGTCGACGATGAACTCCCAGCGGTTGAGGAAGACGTCGTCGCCGAAGTTGACGGTGCCCATGGTGCAGGAGGCCATGTCCGGACGGGCGTCGAGCACGGCGAGCCGGGCGGCCTCCGGGTCGGTCACCGCGCCGCCGGAGGAGAGCTGCACGATCAGGTCGGTGCTCTCCCGCAATGCCGCGACCGTGTCGGCCAGCCGCACCGGGTCGAGCGTCGGCCGGGCCTCGTCGTCGCGGATGTGGACGTGGATCACGGCGGCGCCGAGCGCCTCGCACTCCTTGGCGGTGAGCAGCAACTCGTCGAGGGTGACCGGCAGCGCCGGCACCTCCGCCTTGGCCGACTCAGCGCCGGTCGGGGCCACCGTGATCAACGTCCCTGTCGTCATGCCGGCGATCCTAGACGGCCCGCTCAGGACGGGTCGATCGCCGCCGCGGTCTCGCCGATCAACAACGCGGCGTCGTCCGGGACGTTGCGCTTCAGCACCGCGAGCGCGACCTGACCCAGCTCGTGGTGCAGCACGGCGGTGCCGACGAAGCCGACCGCCCGGCCGTCGAGGGTCACCGGCGTACCGGCCACCGGCGGCTGATCGGTGGTCACCCCGTCCAGATGCAGCAGTACGAGGCGACGCGGCGGCCGGCCCATGTTGTGCACCCGCGCCACCGTCTCCTGCCCCCGGTAGCAACCCTTGTCCAGGTGCACAGCCGGGGCGATCAGGTCGACCTCGGCCGGAATGGTCCGGTGGTCGGTGTCCACCCCGACCCGCGGCTGCCGGGCGGCCACCCGGATCGCCTCGTACGCCCACAGGCCCGCGACCGGCACCCCGGCGCCGCGCAGCTCCGCCACCACCTGGTCCATCGCCGAGCGGGGCACCAGCAGGTCCACCCCGAGCGGACCGCGTCGGGCCCAGCCGCCGATCGGCAGCGGTCGTACGTCGTACCGCGCGCTCGCCCGAAGTGGCACGGCACCGTGCGGGAACTTCGGACCCGGCACCGCTGCCACGTCCGGTGCGGCGAGCCCGGTCACGCCGAGCGTGGCGAGCGCCTCCATGGCCCCCGGCCCGACCAGTGACAACAGCGCGCGCTCGGCAGTCGCGTCGCGTGGTTCGACCTTGCTGAAGAACCGCATCTTCTCCAGGTAGGTCAGCAGGCCCTGGGTGGCGCCGGGCTCGGTGTCCAGCCAGGTGGTCTCGCCGTCCTCGGCGACCATGGCGTGCTGCTCGATGTGGCCGTGCGGGGACAGCACCAGCAACTCGGTGCCCTCGCCCGCGGCGAGCGCGCTCAGGTGCTGCGAGGTGACGGTGTGCAGCCAACTGGCCCGTTCTTCTCCGGCCACCGCGATGACCCCCCGATGCGACCGGTCGACCAGACCGACAGCGGTGTCGAGGGTGCGCTGCTCGCGCAGCGGGTCGCCGTAGTGCGCGGCCACCCCCCGCACCCCGGCCGCTACGTGCTCCGGATCCGGCTGGTCACGGCTGGCCTCGTCGATGCCCTCGACGGCCACCGCACCCGCGATGTCGATCATTTCTCGTCCCCGTTCTCGCAGCGTACGCAGACGCCGAAGAGTGACACGTGCCCGATGTCCACCCGGAACCCGCGCTGCGCGGCCAACTGGTCGGCGAGGGGGCGGAGCAGCTCCGGATCGATCTCGTCGATCGCGCCACACTCCCGGCAGACCAGATGGACGTGTTGGTGTTCACCGGCGGCGTGATAGGTCGGTGAGCCGTGCGACAGGTGCGTGTGGGTGACCAGACCGAGCCGTTCCAGCAGCTCAAGCGTGCGGTAGATGGTGGTGATGTTGACGCCGGCGGCGACCTCCCGGACCGCGGTGTGCACCTGCTCCGGGGTGGCGTGGCCCAGATCGAGCACCGCCTGGAGGACGAGCTGCCGCTGGGCCGTCAGCCGCAGCCCACGGGCCCGCAGCATTTCCGCGAGGGAGGATTCGGACACCCTCCGATCATAGTTCGGCCACCAGGCTGTTCCCCGCACCGCGATCGATCACCGCTACGCTCGACGGTCATGGTGAGGTCGTCCGTCGGGAAGAACGCGGCCGACCCGACCGCGCGGATCGCCGTCCTGGGGCGTGGCCCGGTGTCGCAGGGCGACCCGGTGCTCCGCGGTGACGACCTCGGGGTGCTGCACGGCGACGGCCTGTTCGAGACCATGCACCTGCGCGACGGCCAGCCGTGGCTGCGCGACGAACACCTGGCCCGCCTGGCCACGGCGGCGGCCGCCGTCGAGCTGTCACTGCCCCCCACCGCCGCGCTGATCGGCCTGCTGGACGAGGTGCGAACAGGCTGGCCAGCGGCTGTGGAGGGGGCACTTCGGTTGGTCTGCACCCGAGGCCCGGAGGCCGGCGGCCCGCCCACGATCTACGCCACGCTGGCCCCGGTGCCGGCGGCCTCCCGGGCTGCCCGGCGGGACGGAATCACCGTGGCCACCCTGCCGCTGGGCATCCCCGCCGCCGCCCGCAGCGGGCTGACCTGGCTGCCGGCCGGCATCAAGTCCACGTCGTACGCGGTCAACAGCGCCGCCCGCCGCTGGGCCCGCCGGGCCGGCGTGGACGACGTGCTCTGGATCTCCTCCGACGGGTACGCGCTGGAGGGACCCACCGCCAATGTGGTGTGGCTCACCGACGACACGCTCTGCGCGGTGCCGGCCGCCAGCACCGGCATCCTCGCCGGCACCACAGCGGCCTGGCTGCTCGCCCACGCGAGCGAGCTGGGCCTGCACGCCGCCGAGCGGATGGTCAGCACCGCCGAACTGCACGCGGCGGCCGGCGTGTGGTTCACCTCGTCACTGCGCGGAGCCGCCGAGGTCCACACGCTCGACGGGGTACGCCGGGCTCGCTGCCCGCGTACCCCCGTCCTACAGGCAGTGCTGGGTTTCCCCGTCTGACCAGCCGCCGACCGGCGAGGTCAGCCGCCGACCCGGACGAGTCGGGCCGAGAGGTGCGGGCTGAGCCCGTGCCCCATGGCGGCCATCTCCTGGGCGTAGAGCAACGCACCCTCGACGATGCCGAAGAGCCGGTGCCCGCCGGTGACGTCCTTGGCGGTCGGAGTCCGGATCACCGCGTCGGTGGCGAACTCGAGCTGCGTGCCGGTGCGCTTGCCCAGGTGCAGCTCCATCACCCCGGTCGGGGTGGTCAGCAGCGCCTCCAGCTCGTCGGTCGCCCGCCCATCCACCAGCACCGGCCGCCACCAGCCCACCTCGCGCCCGGCCGGACGGACCGGCTTGCTCTCCTCGTCGAGGATCCAGGCACGCGACTCGTAGTGCAGGAACGGTCGGCCGTCGTGGCTGATCCGGATTTCCTGCGCGTAGTCGAAATCCTCGATGGTGGGGAAACCGCCCTTGCCCCGGCCGCGCCACAGACCGATGTACGGCAGCAGGGCATCCAGCGCGGGGTGCAACTTCGGCCCGACCCGCAGGTCGTGGCTCTCCTCGAACGGGTACTCCTCGACCGGCGGCGCGTTCAGCCACGGCGGCTGCAGCGGGTTCTCGCTCACTCTGACACCTTCGTTCGCGACTGCGGGGCTCGCAGGCCCGGCTCACTCCTCGCGCTCACCAGCGTCACCAACGTCCTCTCGAAATGCGTACGGCAAGGTAGACCAGGCCACCGGCGAGCCCGCCCAGGCCAGCGACCAGCAGGCTGACAAACCCGATCTCGGTAACCATCCCGGCCATCCTATGCTGGGCCACATGGCCCGCACTCTCGTCGTCAAGGCCACCGCAGGGGCGGACGCCCCGGAGCGGTGCGCGCAGGCATTCACCGTCGCCGCGACGGCGGTAGCGGCCGGGGTGGACGTCTCACTCTGGCTGACCGGTGAGTCCACCTGGTTCGCGCTGCCCGGTCGCGCCCAGCAGTTCGACCTGCCGCACTCCGCGCCCCTGGCCGAGCTGTTGCACGTCATCCTGACCAGCGGTCGGGTGACCGCCTGCACGCAGTGCGCGGCCCGCCGGGAGATCGGCCCGGACGACGTACTCCCCGGGGTCCGGATCGCCGGTGCCGCGGTCTTCGTCGAGGAGGCGTTGGCCGAGGGCGCGCAGGCGCTCGTCTACTGACCGCACGGCGGCGGTGGGTCGATCCGAGCGGAGTGCCGATACCGACCCGACATCTCGGACGGCTGCCTACGATTCGGATGTGACCGAGGCGGCGGAGAGATTCTTCGAAGCGCTGCCGTCGCGCGCACCCGACGTCCTGGGCGGCCTGGCCGACGGCACCCTCCAGATCGACCTCGGCGACGACCACAGCACCGAACACTGGCTGGTCCGGATGCGACCCGGGTCGGTGCAGGTCAGCCGAGGGCGTGGCCCGGCCGACGCGATCTGGTACAGCAGCGCCGCCCTCTTCGACCGACTGATCGCCGGTGAGGCCCAGGGGGTCGCGGCGGTGCTGCGCAACGAGAGCACGTTCAGCGGGAACGTGGTGCTCTTCCTGGCCTTTCGCCGATTCTTCCCGAACCCGCCCGGCACCCGCGACCCCCGCGAAACGGCCCGCCGAGCAGCCGGGCGACTTCGGTGAAGGACCTCGTCAGCATCCTGGACGGCAACACCTTCCTGGTCAGCGACCGGCGGGGGGACATCGAACCGTCCTACGACTTCCCCACCGGGCTGTTCTCCTTCGACACCCGCTTCCTGTCCACCTGGGTGCTCACCCTGGACGGCGAACGGCTGCACGCCCTCTCCGTCGACGACGCCGAGTCGTACCGCACCAAGTTCTTCCTCGCCCCCGGCGAACCCACGCACTACCTGGACGCCAAGGCGTCGGTGATCCGCAGCCGGGCGATAGTGGGCAGCTTCGAGGAGGAGCTGACAGTGCTGAACCACCTCGGCGCGGAGGTCGAGTGCACCCTCCGGATCGAGATCGGGGCCGACTTCGCCGACCTGTTCGAAATCAAGGACTCTCGACAGAAGCGGGGCCGCACCACAGTCACGGTCGCCGAGAACGAGCTGCGACTGACCTACCGGCGGGAAGCGTTCCACCGGGAGACGGTGGTCAGCACCACAGCGCCGGGCCAGGTCGACGAGACCGGAATGACCTTCCGGATCCGGGTAGCCCGCAACGGCAGGTGGACCACCCGGCTGCACGTGTCCAGCGTCGTCTACGGTGCCCGGGGCGAAGACATCCGGGCCACCCTCCCGTATGGCGGCAGCCGCAGCGCGGACGCCATCCGGGCCGAGCAGCAGGAGCTGATCGACCGGGCGCCGAAGCTCGGCTGCGACTGCGAGCCGCTGGCCGGGGCGTACCGGCGCAGCCTCAACGACCTGGCCGCACTGCGCTACGAGTCGATCGCCCTGGGCGTACGGCTGATCGCCGCGGGGCTGCCCTGGTTCATGACCCTGTTCGGCCGGGACAGCATCATCACCTCGTTGCAGGTGCTGCCGTTCCTGCCGGAGCTGGTCCCGCCGACCATCCTGATGTTGGCCGGACTGCAGGGGCACCGGGTGGACGACTTCCGGGACGAGGAACCCGGCAAGATCCTGCACGAGCTGCGGTACGGCGAGACCGCCGGCTTCGAGGAGCAGCCGCACTCGCCGTACTACGGGTCGGCCGACTCGACGCCCCTGTTCATCATCCTGATCGACGAGTACGAGCGGTGGACAGGCGACGCCGCGCTCGTCCGCAAGCTGGAACCGCAGGTCCGCGCGGCGTTGCAGTGGATCGACACCTACGGTGACCTGCTCGGCACCGGCTACCTCTGGTACCAGACCCGCAACCCGGAGAGCGGTCTGCAGAACCAGTGCTGGAAGGACTCCTGGGACGCCATCTCGTACGCCGACGGTCAGCTGCCCGGCTTCCCCCGGGCCACCTGCGAGCTGCAGGGCTACGCGTACGACGCGAAGATCCGGGCGGCCCGGCTGGCCCGGAAGTTCTGGAACGACCCGGAGTACGCCGACGAGTTGGAGCGGCAGGCCGCCGACCTCAAACGGCGGTTCGACAGCGACTTCTGGATCCCCGACCGCGAGCACTACGCGCTCGCGTTGGACGCCGACGGCCGGCAGGTGGACGCGCTGACCTCGAACATCGGGCACCTGCTGTGGAGCGGCATCGTGGACGAGTCGCGCGCCGGCAAGGTGGTCGAGCATCTGCTCGGGCCCCGCTTGTTCTCCGGCTGGGGGGTGCGGACGCTCGCCACGGACGAGGGACGGTACAACCCGATCGGCTACCACGTGGGCACGGTCTGGCCGTTCGACAACTCGATCATCGCCTGGGGGTTGTGGCGGTACGGCTTCCGGGAGGAGGCCGGGTTGATCTGCGACACGATGTTGGCGGCGTCCCGGTACTTCGAGGGTCGGCTGCCGGAGGCGTTCGCCGGCTACGCCCGCGACCTCACCGACTACCCGGTGGAGTACCCGACCGCGTGCAGCCCGCAGGCCTGGTCGACCGGCACCCCGCTGCTGCTGCTGCGGGTGATGCTCGGGTTGGAGCCGCAGGGCGAGCACCTGATCATCGACCCGGCCGTGCCACCGGGGATGGGCCGGGTCGAGCTGCTGGACATCCCCGGCCGGTGGGGCATGGTCGACGCGTTGGGCCGCAGCCGTGGCCCGGAGGACCAGCCGGGCGACGGCTGACCCGAGCGGACTGCCCGGCTCAGCTCGGGCAGCCGACGGTGGCGGCCAGTCGGGTGGCGTCCGGGCTGATCTCGGCCAGCACCGTGACGGCACCGCTGCGGTACGCGTACACCGGGGGTTGGTCCAGCAGTGGGGCGTTGCCGGCCAGCGGGGCGAGTGCGGCCGTCGAGGCGGCCGGGCCGGGACCGTTCGCGGACCACGCGGTACGGGCGAGCCCGCCTCCCGGGCAGGGCGCGGTGACCAGCTCCGACGCGGTGTCGCCCGGCCGGTCGAGGGCCCTCAGCGCGGCGGTCAGCGCGGCGGTCTCCGGGCCGGCAGCGGTGGCCGGGGACGGCGTGTAGCCGGCGCCGACCGGCCGGCAACCGGTGTCGACGACCAGTCGCACCCGACCGTCGACCGTCGGCCGACCCTCGACGGCCACGAAGTCTCCGGCGTCGGCGCGCAGCTCGGGGCCGTCCACCCCGGGCCCGACCCCGGCCCGCCAGCTCGCCGGCAGCCGGTCGGCGATGCCGGCCAGCACTGCCCGCTCGTCACCGGTGGCCGCGAGCACGCCGACCTCGCGTCGTAGCCTCGCCCCGTCCTCGAACGGGGTGACCCGGCAGCCGGACGCGACCCGCGCCGGGCCCAGTTCCAGCAGACCGCCCGCACCGGCCGCGCGAGCCAACTCGCCGACAGCCCGGTCGACCACCGGGCCGGCCTGGTCGAGGGAACGCTGTTCGCGCACTGTCGGCGGGTCGTTCCGCACCGATATCCAGGTGAGCCCGGCCAGCAGCACGGCCCAGGCCACTGTCACGGCCAGCAGCCAACGCCGCCGCGACCGGGCCGGTGTCGGCGCGGCAGGGCCGGCCGAAGAGGCCCAACCCGTCTGGACAGCACCACTCACCCGGCCATGGTGTCACGCGCCCGCCGCCGGGCCGGCAGCGGAGGCGGTCGCCTCGGCGGTCAGTGGTCGTTCAGCCGGGCCGGCGGGTCGAGCCGGTAGCCGAGCCCTCGTACGGTGTGCACCTGCGGCCCGCCCGGCAAACCTCGCAGCCTGCGACGAAGCCGCTTGATGGCGGATTGCAGCGCCGCGGTGTCCGCGCCATCCAACGCGGAGGCGCAGAGCCGTTCGTAGCTCCACACCACCAGCGGTGGGCCGAGGAGCAGCGCGAGCAGCTCCCGTTCGGTGGGGGTCAGCGGGAGCACCTCGCCGCGCCAGGTCACCAGTTGTCCGGCCCGGTCGACGACCAGCTCATCCCACTCCACCAGGCCCCGCGCCTCGGCGAGCGGGAGGACCGCGGGATCGACCGGCGCCGGGCCCGTCGGCGTCGACAGCAGCTCGCGTAGCTCGGTCAGGTCGGAACAGCTGAGCACCGGGGCGCTCCCGTCGAGTTGGCTCAGCACCCGCTCCCGCATCGACATGTCGGTGCCGACGCAGAGGACGATGGGGACCGCTTCGTCGGACCCGCCACTTTCATCCCTGAATTCCACCAGTAGATAGTGACGCATGCCGATGGATTTCGGCACCCGCCCCGGCGTGCCGACGCGCCGCGAAGAAACGACCGGGGCCAGCCACCCCCGGGAGGGCGACCGGCCCCGGTCGATCAGAGCAGTGGGTCAGGCGACGGTGACGGCAACCTCGTTGACGCCCCGGCCGGCAGTGACAGCTGTGTCACCGTTGCCGTGCCGGGACAACGCCCGCAGCGTCCAGGAACCCGGAGCGGCGAAGAACCGGAACTGCCCGGCTGCCGAGGTGACCACCTCGGCGGTGAACTCACCTGTCGAGTCGAGCAGCCGGACGTACGCGCCCGGTACCGGCTCGGCCTCGGCGGAGCGGACGATTCCGGTGATGACGGTTTCCTTCTCCAGGTCCAGGCTGGCCGGCAGCGGCGCGGCCTGGTCCGGGGCGGCGCAACCCGCGGCGGTGGGAAGAGTCATGATCAGGCCTCCCCGGGTTCGTCGCCGAGTGCAACCGGCACACCGACCAGCGAGCCGTACTCGGTCCAGGAGCCGTCGTAGTTCTTGACGTTGCGGTGACCCAGCAGCTCCTGGAGCACGAACCAGGTGTGCGACGAGCGCTCACCGATCCGGCAGTACGCGATGGTCTCCTTGCCGTCGTCGAGCCCCGCGTCGCCGTAGATCTTGCGCAGGTCGTCGTCGGACCGGAAGGTGCCGTCCTCGTTGGCCGCCTTGGACCACGGCACGCTGATCGCGGTGGGGATGTGGCCGGCCCGCTGCGCCTGCTCCTGCGGCAGGTGGGCGGGGGCGAGCAGGCGACCGGCGAATTCGTCGGGGCTGCGCACGTCGACCAGGTTCTTGGTGCCGATCGCCGCGACGACCTCGTCGCGGAAGGCCCGGATGGAGGTGTCCGGCTCCTGCGCGACGTACTGCGTCGCCGGGCGGGACACCGCGTCGGTGACGAGCGGACGGGCGTCCAGCTCCCACTTCTTGCGGCCGCCGTCGAGCAGCTTCACGTCACGGTGGCCGTAGAGCTTGAAGTACCAGTAGGCGTACGCGGCGAACCAGTTGTTGTTGCCGCCGTACAGGATGACGGTGTCGTCGTTGCTGATGCCCCGCTCGGAGAGCAGCGCCTCGAACTGCGTCTTGTTGACGAAGTCCCGGCGGACCTGGTCCTGGAGGTCGGTCCTCCAGTCAATCTTGATGGCACCGGCGATGTGGCCGGTCTCGTAGGCCGAGGTGTCCTCGTCGACCTCGACGAAGACGACGCCCGGGGCGTCGAGGTTCTTCTCGGCCCACTCGGCCGAAACGAGTGCGGTGTCGCGACTCATCGAATCACTCCCTGGTGAGGATGGATGGTGAGCCAACGCGCGCGAATCGATTGGTGTAGCTGTCGCACCACGCGCGGGACCCAGCGGAAGGACGGGATCACGGGTTCGTGCGACGGCGCCGCTGCCGGGCGTTCGGTGGGATAACCGGAGGGTGCGAGAACCCTGTGCCGGTGGCCGCCGTCAGGCGGCCGGAGACAGCCCCGCCGTCAGATGACGGGGCGACACAGGCAGGTGGCCACGCGGCACAGGTCGACCGCGCGCCGTTTGGTGAGGTGGGTCCCCATGGCCAGGGAGCCTACCAGCCAGTGACCGTGCTGCCACTAGGCCGACCACCATCCGGGAATCGCCGGGATCGCCGAGGATTTCGGCGTCCCACAGCGCCTACGGCGTCAGCCAGCGGAGCTGATCGGCACGTTCTTGGCGTCGGCGGTGACCGCCAGCCCTTCCGGCAGTGGACGGACCTCCCGGACCGCGAGCTGGAACGGCAACTCCGGCAGGGGCACGTCGATGGAGATGCTCTTGGCGTAGTTGCTCAGGAAGGCACGGGCCAGCGGCAGGTTCGGCAGGCCCGCGGCGTCCAGGTCGTTGAACCGCAGCGCGACAGCGCCGTTGTCGGCGACTGTGACGTCGGCGGTGCCGCTGATGGTGAGCTTCTGACCGAGGATGTCGGCCGGGGCCGTGACGGTGAGCTTGCCGTTCTGCTCGCCCAGCTTGAGCCCCGGGCGGTTCAACAGCGCGGCCAGGCTCTCGTAGCTGATCGTGCCGGCGCCGTTGACGGTGTCCGCCACGACGTCACCCTGGCCGGTGCGCAGAGTGTCCAGCGAGGCTCGAACGTTGCGGGCAGTCACATCGAGCACCGGCAGCCGGACGGCGTCGCCCTCGACCGAGGCCTGCACGTCGCGCAGGTTGATGGTGATCCGCTGGTAACGGCCATCCAGGACCTGGGTGAGGAACGGAGTTCCGCCCACCTCCACCTCGGGCGTGGTGGACCGCGCGCCCTGCTTGGCGATCTCCTGGCGTACGCGGTCGCCGATCATCCGCTCGGCGACCCCGACCGCGACCCGGTCGGCGACCACCAGCAACCCCGCCAGCAGCAGGAGCAGCACGAACAGCCCGATGAGCAGCTTGCGGCCACGCCGTCGGGGTCGCGCCTCGTCCACCGGATAGTCCTGCGCCACGCCGCCTCCTGTCTCCGCCCGTCGCGCCGCGACGGGTCGTTCGTACCGACGCCGCAGGGCGGCGCACCCGTAGGTACCCGACCGGCTCAGCGCTCAACCGTGACTCAGAGGAAGAGCATGCACATGGCGTACGCGGCGGGCGCCGCCAGGGCGAAGCCGCCGAGCGGACCCTGCATGTGCCGGGCCACCCACATCGTGGGCGGCTCGCCGGCCATCAACCGGCCCGCCTCCGCGTACCCCACCGCGAGGTCGGAGAGGACGGCGGTGACCGCCGCGACCAGGCCGATCACGGCGGCCCGGGTCGGCGTGAAGGGAGCCACCAGGTAGCTGCCGAGGAGGGCGCTGGTCAGCGTGCCGACCATCGCGCCGGCCACCACGCCGGCGGCGCCCCGGGGCACCTGCGGGGCGAGCCGCGGCCAGGGCAGTACGGCGTCGGTGAGCCGGGCGACGGTGAGCGCGACACCGCTCGCGGTCAGGCAGACGGTGATCGCCTGGGTGCCGGCCGGGATCCGGCTGAGCACGATCAGGGTGCCGAAGGCCACCACCCCGACCACGATGAGCAGCGTGGAGCCGAGGGAGTCGGTGACCCGGACCCGGTCGACCCGGCGAACCAGCTGGCCGAGCACCGCGGCGAGGAACCCACCGGCGGCCAGGTAGCCCAGCGGCGCCAGGCCGGCGACGTCGGTCTGCACCGCAGCGATGTCGACAAGCGCCGCGACCGTGGCGCTGATCCCGGCGACCACCAACAGCGCGGGCGGACGCATGGCCATCGTCCAGGCGAGCACGAACAGCAGTTGGACGCCGAAGATGATGAAGGCGAACGGCAGCCGGTGACCGGGGCCAGACGTCTGCGCGCCGAGCACCAGGCCGACACCGAGCAGCGCGGCGAAGCCGGCGATGGTCAGCGCCAGTTGACGGTGCACAGCGACCGGGGGAATGACCTCCTCTTCCGGCTCGTCGATCTCGTCTTCGGATCGGCGGGCCGGCTCGCCGGAGCGACGGGCACGGCGTGGCCCACCCCGTTCACGGCGGTCGCCATCGGTGGTGGCCGGACCGGTACGCGGCGCGGGCGGTTGGCCGCGCGTCGCTGCGGCGGCCGGGCCCGGTTGGGGCCCAGCGGGCCACGATTCGCGGCCGGCCTCGGGCGAGGTGGAGGGAAACACGACCCGATCGTGCCAGACCGACGGCCCGACGCGGTGGTCACGGGTTTCAGCGACGTTAAAATCCGGGCCACGATCAGGGGCAAGGTAGACAAACAGGAAATGGCCTGACGGCGCGGCCGAGGCGATCGGTTAGGCTCAACGCGTTACCCGCCCGTCAGCGACGCCGGGACCACGCAATTTCTCAGCGCACTCCTCGATGAGTGCGACTGGTCGCGTGCGGCCTCGCGCCGCCGGGACGGAGGTGATCGTGGAGATCCTGCTGCTGGTGACCGCGCGCGCAGGGGAACCGTCGGCTGTGCTGCCGGCACTCGACCTGCTGCCGCACTCGGTCCGCACCGCGCCGCGTGATGTTCGCACACTGGTCGCGGGCCCCAGCCCGGACGCGGTGATGGTGGACGCCCGATCGGAGTTGAGCGAGGCCCGGGCGACCTGCCGGATGTTGCACGCCACCGGGCTCGGCGTGCCGCTGGTCGCTGTGGTGACCGAGGCCGGCCTGATCGCACTCAACGCCGACTGGGGCGTCGACGACGTCATCCTGGCCTCGGCCGGCCCCGCTGAGGTCGAGGCACGGCTGCGGCTGTCGGTGGGCCGGCTCAGCAACGCGACAGCTGGCGCGGGTGGCTCGATCCGGGCCGGCGAGCTGACCATCGACCCGGACACCTACGCGGCCAAGCTCAAGGGCCGTCCGCTCGACCTCACCTACAAGGAGTTCGAGCTGCTGAAGTTCCTGGCCCAGCACCCGGGCCGGGTGTTCACCCGGGACCAGCTCCTGCGCGAGGTCTGGGGTTACGACTACTTCGGCGGCACCCGCACTGTCGACGTGCACGTCCGGCGGCTGCGCGCCAAGCTCGGCTCGGAGTACGAGTCGATGATCGGCACCGTCCGCCAGGTCGGCTACAAGTTCGTCGTTCCGCCGTCGCGGTCGCTTCCCGAGACGGAGCACGCGCCCCTGCCGGTCTGATCCGCGGACCTTGCCGGACGATTTCCCATATGCCCTTTTTGCCCAGCTTGGCGGCTCTATTCTGACTGCCGGGTTTGTCGGAGAAAGGGGCGACGGTGCGCGCACTGAACACGGGGGCGACGGGCCGGCGTGACCGGCAGGCCAGGTGGAAGTCGTGACGCGGGGCAGCTCCACAGCACGGGCCGTGGGGATCGTGACGCTGGTGGTGGCGGGGCTGCTCGGCTCCGCGTACGTGCTGGGCCGCAGCCTCGTCCCCGACCAGACGCCTCGGCAATCCACCGGAGTCACCACGAGCGCCGACGGGCCGCACTACGCCGACCAACCCAGTGTTGGCGAGCCGGGCGGAACGCCGCGCACTACCGCCAGTGCCAACGCGGCCGAGACCGGCCCCGCCGAGGCCGGCCAGGACGGGTCCGGGCGGGACGCCGGAGACGACAACCTGTTCGGCGCGCACGCCACCACCGGCACCCCGCGGCTCGCGCTGACCTTCGACGACGGGCCGGACCCGCGCTACACGCCGCAGGTCCTCGCCCTCCTGCGCGAATACGACGTGCGCGCCACGTTCTGCGTGGTCGGCGAGAACGCGCAGAACCACCCCGACCTGGTCCGGTCGATCGTGGACGCCGGGCACACCCTGTGCAACCACTCCTGGCACCACGACGTCGGCCTGGGCGCCCGATCGGCCGACGCCATCCGCTCCGACCTTCTGCGCACCAACGCGGCGATCCGGGCGGCGGTGCCGAACGCCCCGATCGTCTGGTACCGCCAGCCGGGCGGGGCCTGGACGTACCCGGTGGTGTCGGTGGCGCAGCAGCTCGGCATGACCCCGCTGCACTGGTCGGTGGATCCGTCGGACTGGGAGCTGCCCGGCGCCACGAAGATCACCGCTACGGTGCTGAGCCAGGCCGCACCGGGCTCGGTGGTGCTGCTGCACGACGCCGGTGGGGACCGACAGGGCACGGTGGAGGCGCTGCGCCGGATCCTGCCCGACCTGACCGCCCGGTTCGAGCTGGAGGCACTACCCACCGACCCGACGTGAGCCACGGCTTTACGGCGACGCTCCGGGCGTCACGACGGCCAACGGATACGGTGGCGGGATGAGCAGCGCGGAGCCGACCAGCGACCAGGTGACCCGGAGCGACCGACTGGCGCCGGCGGAGATCGCCGACGTACTCGCCCTCGCCAGCGTCGCAGGTGACACGGACGGAGCTGACCCGCTCGACGAACACGTCCTGTTGCGGCTGCGCGACGCCGACGCCCCGGCCGTGCATCTGATCGCCCGCGCCGACGACGGCACCCTCACCGGGTACGCGCACCTGGACACCACCGACCCGGTCGGCGGGATCGGGGTCGAACTGGTGGTGCACCCCGCGTACCGGCGGCGGGGCACCGGGCGGGCGCTCGCCCGGGGCGTACTCGCCTCGGCCACCGGGCCACTGCGGGCCTGGGCGCACGGCGACCACCCCTCGGCCGCCGCGCTCGCCGTCGACCTCGGCTTCACCCGCGCCCGGGTGCTCTGGCAGTTGCGCCGGCCGTTGGCCGCCCCGCTGGGTGAGCCGCGCGTGCCCGACGGGGTGGAGCTACGCGCGTTCCAGCCCGGAGCGGACGACGCGGCCTGGTTGACCCTCAACGCACGGGCCTTCGCCGAGCACCCCGAGCAGGGCCGGTGGACGTCGGACGACCTGCGGGTCCGCCTCGCCGAGCCGTGGTTCGACAGGGCGGGCTTCCTGCTCGCCGAGGAGACCGCGACCGGCCGGCTGCTCGGTTTCCACTGGACCAAGGTGCACGAGCGGCCGGGGTCGGCCCGGATCGGCGAGGTGTACGTCCTGGGGGTGGAGCCGACAGCGCACGGCGGCGGGCTCGGCCGGGCACTGACCACCGCTGGGCTGACCTATCTGCGGGACAAGCGCGGCCTCGACCGGGTGATGCTCTTCGTGGACGACTCGAACACCGGGGCCGTCGCGCTCTACGAGCGGCTGGGCTTCGCCCGCTGGTCCGCGCACATCAACTACCACCTGGGCTGACCGTCGGCCGTCGGCCCGATCGAGTCACCGGTGGGTAACGGCCGGGCGTCGGCGGGATAACGCCGAACCGGAAATATACCCATACTTCCGACAGGTGTGCCCGGGTTCACTTAACGGACAACTCACCCTCGGCAAGCGGTCACCTCAGGGGCCGTACGTGTTCACCTTGCGTTCACTTGCGACCGACGAACCGGCTACCTGGCACTTCTAACTTTCGTGTCAGCCGGTCAGTACCGGTCCTCGGGCCCCGGGATCGGGGCGCCAAGTCAGACGCGAAGGGAAACCCCTCAGGTGAAGCTCCAGCGGTACGGCACTATTGCCTGCCTCGCTCTTGCCGCGACGCTCGGCCTCAGTGCATGCGGCTCGGACAACAACGAGCCCGCCTCCGGCGCGAGTGCTTCGGGCTCGGCCGCCGCGGTCGACTGCGCTACCGGCACGCTGAACGCCCAGGGTTCGTCGGCACAGAAGAACGCCATGGCCGAGTGGATCAAGGCGTACCAGCAGAAGTGCCAGGGCACCACGATCAACTACGAGGCTTCCGGCTCGGGCGCCGGCATCCAGGCGTTCATCGCCGGGACCGCCGACTTCGCCGGTTCCGACTCCGCGCTCAAGCCGGAGGAGCAGCCGCAGGCCGACGCCAAGTGCGTCGGCGGCAAGGCCATCCACCTGCCGATGGTGATCGGCCCGGTGGCCGTCGCCTACAACGTCAGCGGCGTGGACAACCTCCAGCTCAAGCCGGCCACCCTGGCGAAGATCTTCGCTGGCAAGGTCACCAAGTGGGACGACGCCACGATCAAGGCCGACAACCCGGACGCCAAGCTCCCGGCGACCACGATCCAGACGGTCCACCGTTCGGACGAGTCGGGCACCACCGACAACTTCACCAAGTACCTCTCGAAGACCGCTGAGAGCGACTGGACCCTGGGCAACGCCAAGGCGTGGAAGGCCCCGGGCGGCACCGGCGCCAAGGGCTCGGACGGCGTGGCCAGCAAGGTCAAGGGCGCGGACGGCTCCATCGGCTACATGGAGTGGTCGTTCGCCGAGAACGCCGGTCTGAAGATGTCGAAGATCGGCAACGGCAACGGCGAGTTCGCCGCGCTGACCGCCGAGGCGGCCGGCAAGACCATCGCCGGCGCTGCCGTCGAGGGTCAGGGCGACGACCTCAAGCTGAAGATCGACTACAACACCAAGGAGGCCGGGGCGTACCCGATCGTCCTGGCGACGTACGAGATCGTCTGCAGCAAGGGCCTCGCGGCCGACAAGCTGAAGCTCGTCAAGGGCCTGCTGGGCCACGCCGCCAGCGCCGAGGGCCAGGCCTCTCTCACCGAGCTGGGCTACGCCCCGCTGCCGGAGACGGTCCGCACCAAGGTCGAGACCGCGGTCAAGAACCTCTCCTGACCCGATTCCACACCTCCGCAACCGAATCGAGCGAGCAGATGGGTGAAACCCCTCACCGCTCGGCCGACGCCGGCACCGGCGGGACGCGCGTGACCCAGAGTCACGAGTGGCCCGCCGGTGCCTCGGCGCGTGTGGCCGAGGCACCAGTCAGCACCCGTTCCCCGGGCGGCACCGGGCTGGGCGGCGGCGGCGCGCTGCCACGCAGCCGTAAGTTCGGCGCCGAGCGAGCCTTCCGCGGTCTCACACTGGCCGCCGGCACCGCCGTTCTGGTCATCATCGCCGCCATCGCGATCTTCCTGGTCGCCAAGGCGGTGCCGGCCCTACGCGCCAACACCGAGAACTTCTGGTCCTACGAGGGCTGGTCTCCCAACGAGACAGAGCCGAAGTTCGGCATCGGTGCGCTCGCCTTCGGCACCGTGCTCAGCTCGGCGCTCGCACTGCTCATCGCGGTGCCGGTGGCGCTCGGCATCGCGCTCTACCTCTCGCACTACGCGCCGCGCCGGCTGGGCACCGCGCTCGGCTTCCTTGTCGACCTGCTGGCCGCCGTACCGAGCGTGGTCTTCGGCCTCTGGGGACGGGACGTCTTCAGCAGCCCGGTCCGGGACTTCTCGGTCTGGCTGAACCACCACTTCGGCTGGATCCCGCTCTTCGGCGGCGACGGGCCCTTCGGGGCGTCCGTCATGCTCGGCGCCCTGGTGCTCGCGATCATGGTGTTGCCGATCATCACCTCGCTCTCCCGCGAGGTGTTCCTCCAGACACCGACGGCGAACGAGGAGGCCGCCCTCGCCCTGGGCGCCACCCGCTGGGAGATGCTCCGCACCGCGGTGCTCCCCTACGGCCGCCCCGGCATCATCGCCGCGATGATGCTCGGCCTCGGCCGGGCGCTCGGCGAGACCATCGCCCTGGCGCTGACCCTCGGCATCACCTTCGGCATCTCGTTCAACCTGATCCAGAACGGCGGCAACACCATCGCCGCCAACATCGCCAACGCGTTCGGCGAGGCGAACGAGACCGGCCGGGGCGCGCTCATCGCCTCCGGTCTGGTGCTGTTCGCCATCACGCTGATCGTCAACATCACGGCGCGGGCGATCATCTACCGCCGCCGGGAGTTCACGGAGTCGGCCGCATGACCACAACCGTCACCTCCCACCGCACCCGGCCGCCGGCCCAGCCCGACTCGCTGCGGGCCAAGCGGCTGCCCTGGTACGCCGCCCCGGCCATCGCCGTGGCGGCCCTGGCGCTCTCCGCCGTGGTCGTCTACGGCACCGGCATCGGCGGCCCGGTCCTCGTGGTCGTCCTCGGCGCGATCCTCTACCTGGTCGGGCTCTTCGCCGCCGCCAACGTGGTCGAGGGGCGCCGATCGGCGCGCAACCGCACCTGGAGCGCACTGATCCACTCCACCTTCGTGCTGGCGGTGCTGCCGCTCGTGTCGGTGGTCTGGACGCTGGTCAGCAAGGGCGCCGACCGACTGGACGTCAACTTCTTCCAGACCTCGATGAACAACATCGGGGCCCGGGACGCCAACGGCGGCGCGTACCACGCGATCGTCGGCACGCTGGAGCAGGTCGGCATCGCCACCCTGATCACCGTCCCGCTCGGCGTTCTCTGCGCGATCTACATCGTCGAGTACGGGCGGGGCAAGTTCGCCTTCACGATCCGGTTCTTCGTGGACGTGATGACCGGCATTCCGTCGATCGTCTCCGGCCTCTTCGTGCTGGCGTTCTGGGTGCTGATCGTGTCGCCGTGGTTCAACGACGGTCGGCCCAGCTTCTCCGGCTTCGCCGCCGCGCTCGCGCTGAGCGTGCTCATGCTGCCCACCATCGTCCGGTCCACCGAGGAGATGCTCCGCCTCGTCCCGGCGCCACTGCGCGAGGGCGCGTACGCGCTCGGCGTACCCAAGTGGAAGACCATCCTGCGGGTGGTGCTGCCGACGGCGCTGCCCGGCATCGTCACCGGCGTCATGCTCGCCATCGCCCGCGCGGCCGGCGAGACCGCGCCGGTGCTGCTGGTCGCCGGCGGCGGCGCCGCGATCAACACCAACCCCTTCGAGAACAGCCAGTCGTCGCTGTCCCTCTTCGTCTACCAGCAGGCCGGTGACGCGTCGAAGTACGCCCCGGCACGGGCGTGGACCGCGGCACTCACCCTGGTCGCCCTCGTGCTCATCCTGACGATCGCGGCGAAGCTGCTGGCCCGTCGCAACAGGCTCAGCCGATGAACCCCGGAGGTACCACCATGGCCAAGCGCGTCTCCGCCTCGAACGTCACCGCGTACTACGGCGGCTTCAAGGCAATCGAGAACATCAACCTGACCGTCGAGCCGAAGACGGTCACCGCCCTCATCGGGCCGTCCGGCTGCGGCAAGTCGACGTTCCTGCGGTCGATCAACCGGATGCACGAGGTGCTGCCCGGGGCCCGGGTCGAGGGCAGCCTGACCATCGACGACCAGGACATCTACGACCGGGACGTGGACGTCACAGCGGTCCGGCGCACCATCGGCATGGTCTTCCAGCGGCCGAACCCGTTCCCCACCATGAGCATCTTCGAGAACGTGGTGGCCGGACTGAAGCTCAACGGGGTCCGCAAGAAGTCGATCCTGGAGGACGCGGCCGAGAAGGCCCTGCGCGCCGCGAACCTGTGGGGCGAGGTCAAGGACCGGCTGGGCAAGCCCGGCGCGGGCCTCTCCGGCGGTCAGCAGCAGCGGCTCTGCATCGCCCGGACCATCGCGGTCGAGCCGCAGGTCGTCCTGATGGACGAGCCGTGCTCCGCCCTGGACCCGATCTCCACGCTGGCGATCGAGGACCTGATGTTCCAGCTCAAGGACAAGTTCACGATCATCATCGTGACGCACAACATGCAGCAGGCCGCGCGGGTCTCGGACCGGACCGCCTTCTTCTCGATCGAGAAGACCGGCGACCCGGGCCGGCTGATCGAGTACGACAACACCCAGAAGATCTTCAGCAACCCGAGCGTGAAGAAGACCGAGGACTACATCACCGGCCGCTTCGGCTGAGCCGCTGACTCCTGGTCCGCGAAGGGCGTCGGTCGACCTGGCCGACGCCCTTCTGCGTACCACGACGCGGTTCCCGACCCGGAGGCGGCGCGACCCACCGGCGGCGCGACCCACCGGCGGCGCGGCGCGGCGCGGCCAAGATCGTGCTCGATCAAGGGTGTAGTGGTCTCACCGCGCAGCGGAGGCCACTACTTGCATGTTCGAGCGCGATCTTCGGTAGGAGCGGGCCTGCGGCGCGCCAGAGGCGAGCGCCCAAGGCGCGGGCACAGAGCGCGCGGGCAGCGGTCAGCCCAGGACGAAGCGGGGTTCGCCGTCCGGGGGCAGGTCCAGGCGCGGGGTGACCGGGGTGGCGGCGTCCCGGTCGGCCGCCGCCCGCGCCACCCCCGCCAGGTCGCCGGCCGCCGCCACCTGGGCCAGCGTGACAACTGTCGGTGGCAGCATTGTCAGCTCGCCGGCCTGCGCGCGGGCCAGCGCGTCCGCCGGCCGGATCCACAGGGTGTGGTCGGCCTCGCCGGAGACGTCGCGGGTCCGCTGGCCCGCCGGCAACAGGGCGATGAAGAAGTACGTGTCGAAGCGGCGCGGCTCGAACTCGGGGGTGATCCACCGGCTCCACGGCAGCAGCAGGTCCGACCGCAGGGTGAGCTGACGGTCGGCGAGCAGCGCGGCGAAGCCCAGCCGGCGTCCCTCCAGGTCCTGCCGGGCCGCCTCCCAGTCGTCGCCGCTGACGTCGCCCACCACCGTCTCCCGGTTCGGGCCGGCGAGCAGTACGCCGGCCTCCTCGAAGACCTCCCGCGCGGCGGCGCAGACCACCGCCTGGGCGGCCTCCGATGCCACTCCGAGCCGGTCCGCCCACTCGCCCGGCGCCGGGCCGGCCCAGTCCAGGTGCGCCTCCGAGTCGGAGCGGTCCACCCCGCCTCCGGGGAAGGCGTACATCCCGCCGAAGGTCATCGCGGCGACCCGGCGGATGACGTACACCTCGAAGTCGGTGTCGATGGGACGCAGCAGCAGCACTGTGGCCGCGACCCGCGGCGTCGCCGGGGTGCCGCCCTCGGCCTGGAACCGGCGGGCGTGCTCGACCAGGGCGGCCGGGGCGGCGAAGCCGTCACTGTCGATCGTCATGCCCGCGAGCCTAGTTCCCCGCTCGGCCGGTGCTGGCCGGCCGGCTCGACCCCCACACGCATCCTTTGCTCTGCTTCAACCCAGGCAACAAAATTGCCCCGTCACTGTTGCGTCCGCTGAAGCAGAGCAAAGGACGTGGGTAAGAGGGGTCGGCACCGCGCGGGACGGGAAGCGGCAGGACGACAGGGGCGGCGGGACGGCCGAGAGCGCTCCGAGGCTCCGACGGATGAGATGGCCGGCGGCCGGGCGGCGGGCGGTTCACCTGGCTCGGCTAGCGTTCCGGCATGACTCGTTGGGGCATCCTGGCCACCGGCCACATCGCCAGCCGTTTCGCCGAAGACCTCCGGCTGGTGCCGGACGCCGAGTTGGTAGCTGTCGGTTCCCGCGCCGCGGAGAGTGCGCGGCGCTTCGCCGACACGTACGGCGCGAAGCGCGCGTACGGCTCCTGGGTGGAGTTGGCCGCCGACCCGGAGGTGGACGCGATCTACGTGGCGACCCCGCATTCCGCGCACTACGAGGCGGCGATGACCTGCCTCACCGCCGGGCGGGCGGTGCTGTTGGAGAAGCCGTTCACCCTCGACCTGGCCACCAGCACCGAGTTGATCGACACAGCCCGCGCCGCCGGGGTCTTCCTGATGGAGGCCATGTGGATGCGGCTGAATCCGACGATCCTGCGGGTGGTCGAGCTGATCGCGGACGGTGCGATCGGCACTGTGACCGGCGTCCGGGCCGACTTCGGGGTGGCCGGGCCGTTCCCGCCGGAGCATCGGATGCGCAACGCGGCGCTGGGCGGGGGCGCCCTGCTCGACCTGGGGATCTACCCGATCAGCCTGGCCCACCTGCTGCTCGGGGTGCCGCAGCACATCCGGTCCTGGGCGCAGCTCGGCCCGGAGGGGACGGACGAGAACACCGGCATGCTGTTCGGCTACGACACCGGAGCGCTGGCGACGCTGAGCTGCGGCATGGTCGGGTTGAGCGGCCAGACCGCCTCGATCACCGGCACCACTGGCCGGATCGACCTGCCGGAGCCGTTCTTTCGGCCGGGTTCGGTGACAGTGCACCGGGCCGGCGCCGAGCCGGAGACGATCGTCGCCGACGGGGCCGGCAACGGTTACCAGTACGAGGCGATCGAGGTGCAGCGCTGCCTGGCCGCCGGCCTGACCGAGAGCCCGGCGGTGCCGCATGCCACGACTCTTGAGGTGATGACCCTGCTGGACACGGTTCGCGAGCAGATCGGCGTGCGGTACGTCTGAACGGCGGAAGGGCCCCCGGCCACGGCGGGACCGTGGCTGGGGGCCCTTCCGGAAACTCAGCCGAAGAGCGGCCGGACCAGCAGGTACGTGACGCACGCGATCAGTGCGGCGGCCGGGAACGTGATGATCCAGGCGAGCACGATGTTGCCGGCCACGTTCCAGCGGACCGCGGAGAGTCGCTTGGTCGCGCCGACACCCATGATCGCCGAGGTGATCGTGTGGGTGGTGGAGATCGGGGCCTTCAACACCAGGGCGTTGAAGTAGAGCACAGCGCTGGCGACGGTCTCGGCGGCGAAGCCCTCCGGCGGCCCCAGGTCGATGATCTTGCGACCGAGGGTCCTGATGATCCGCCAACCACCGGCGTACGTGCCGAGGGCCAGCATCGTCGCCGAGGTCCAGAACACCCAGCCCGGAATGTGCGTCTTGCTCTCCTGGAAACCACCGGTATAGAGCGCCAGCACCACGATGCCCATGGTCTTGGCGGCGTCCTGCATGCCGTGGCCGACCGACATGGCGGCCGCCGAGGCGGTCTGCGCCCAGCGGAAGCCCCGGTTGAGTTTGCCCGGCTGCCCCTTCCGGAACAGCCACAGGATCGCCAGCATCAGCAGGTAACCGAGGGTGAGGCCGACGATCGGCGACAGCACCATCGGCAGCAGCACCTTCTCGCCGATGTTGACCCACTGCACGATGCCGCCGCTGGACAGCAGGGTCGCGCCGACCAGGCCGCCGAAGAGCGCGTGCGAGGACGACGAGGGCAGACCGAAGTACCAGGTGATCAGGTTCCAGGCGATCGCCCCGAGCACCCCGGCGAAGACCACGCCGAGGCTGCTCACCCCGGTGGGGAGGGTTACCAGGCCGTCACCGACGGTCTTGGCCACACCGGCGCCGAAGTGGGCGCCGATGAAGTTGCCGACCGCGGCGAGGCCGAGGGCGATTCGAGGGGTCAGCGCCCGGGTGGAGACGCTTGTCGCGATCGCGTTGGCGGCGTCGTGGAAGCCGTTGGTGTAGTCGAACGCCAGGGCTACCCCGATCACCGCCAGCACGGCGATGAGTTCGGGTGTCACAGTCACAGGTTCAGGACTCCTTGACCGCGATGGTCTCGACGGTGTTGGCCACGTGCTCGAAGGCGTCGCAGGCGGCCTCCAGCTCGTCGGCGACCTCCTTCATCTTCAGCACCGTCAACGCGTCGTACTCACCGGAGAAGAGGCGGACGAGCAGCTGCCGGTTGATCCGGTCGCCCTCGTTCTCCAGCCGGTTGCACTCGATCCAGTAGTCCTCGAGGTCCTTCATCGACTTCAGCCGGGGCATCGCGTCGGCGGTCAGCTTGGCCTGCTGGTCGAGCACGTTGACCATCTCGTGCAGCTCGCGGGGCAGCGCCGGAAGCTCGGTCAGCCCGTACAGGTAGAGCAGGTCGCCGACGGCTTCCAGGTGGTCCATCACGTCGTCCAGCAGCGAGCCGAGCCGGTAGATGTCCTCCCGGTCGAACGGGGTGATGAAGGTCGAGTTGATCTTCTTGTACAGGTCGTGGGTGATCTGGTCGCTGTCGTGCTCGACCTCGGTCAGCCGCTCGCTGACGGACTGCACGTCCACGCCGGGCAGGGCCAGCTCGTTGAGCAGCGCGGTGCCCCGGACCAGGTTCTGCGCGGCCCTGGTGAAGAGCTCGTAGAAGGCGCCCTCGGTGGGGCGGAAGGAAAACTTCACAGCACAGACCTCGTCGCGTCGGTGGAAGGGTGGCGGCGCCCAACGGGTGCCCGCTCGGTGAATGCTAGGAAACGGCCGAACCGGGAATTCGCCGGCCCACCCCTGGCCAGGCGTCATTCACCGGTCGTTCACCTGCCGTTCATCTCGGCCGTCCCACCCGCACCCGCTCCCCCAGCGAGGAGACGCCTCCGCTCCGCTGCAACGTCGAAATCGGCAGCCGGATACCCGAGATCGAGCGTGTCGAACGTCTCACGCAGCAGGTGGGCCACCGCCCAGTCCCGGTACCACTTGCGGTCCGCCGGCACCACGAACCAGGGCGCGGCGTCCGTGCCGCACCGACTCAGGGCTTCGGCGTACGCGGCCTGATAGTCGTCCCAGTGCCCCCGCGAATCGATGTCGGAGGGGTTGTACTTCCAGTGCTTGCGCGGGTCGGTGAGCCGGTCCATGAGGCGTTTGCCCTGCTCGGCGTACGAGATGTGCAGCATCACCTTGATCACGGTGACGCCGCCCTCGGTCAGCTCCCGCTCGAACGAGTTGATCTCGTCATAACGGGCTCGCCAGGTCGTCTCCGGCACCAGTGAGCCGACCCGGGCGATCAACACGTCCTCGTAGTGCGAGCGGTTGAACATCCCCACGTACCCCGGCGGCGGCAGCTCCCGGCGGATCCGCCAGAGGAAGTCGTGCCGCAGCTCCTGGCGGGTCGGCGGCCCGAACGAGCGGATGTGCAGGCCCAGCGGGTTCATCGCGCCGGCCACCCGCTTGATCGTGCCGTCCTTGCCGCCGCAGTCCATGGCCTGGAGCACCAGCAGCACCCGGTGCGCCGGCCGCTCCGACCCGGTCTTGGCCATCGCGAAGAGCATCTCCTGCTGCCGGCCCAACTCCTCGCCGACCAGCTCCACCTGCTCCCGCGCCCAGGTCTTGCGGTGCTCGCCGCGGCCCGCGGGCCCGGGCATGCCGGGCATGGACCGCGGGTCGATCGCGCCGAGATCCACCGGCGCGGTGACCCGCAGCAGTTCCCGCACTGAACCGCCGTCCGGTGCCACGATCTGCCCTTGCTGGGGTGCGCTCATGCACGGATCATCGCCCACCCGCAGCCGTTCCGCCCGCCGAGAGCCACCTCTGGACAGGGCCCGCTGATCGGCACCGCCGCACCCGCGCCGACGGCAGGCACCGGTCCGCCGGGCCGTATCGGGGCTGCCGGCGCGCCCGCTCGGCGGGAGGATGTAGGCCGGGACGCCGACCGGAAGGGGTGGTGGGTCGTGCGGGAGCTGGCGACGGAGTTCGAGGCCGAGCGGGGCCGACTGGTCGCGGTGGCCCACCGGATGCTGGGCAGCCGCAGCGAGGCGGAGGACGCGGTGCAGGAGACCTGGCTGCGCTACGCCGGGGCGCTGGCCAGCCCGGCGGCCCGCGCCGAGATCCGGGACCTGTCGGCGTGGCTGACCACCACCTGCGCCCGCATCTGCCTGGACGTGCTCCGCTCGGCCCGGGTCCGCCGGGAGGCGTACCCGGGGCAGTGGCTGCCGGAGCCGGTGGTGAGCCTGTTGGGCGGCCGGCCGCCGGCCGACGGCTACGCGCCCGACCCGGCGGAGCGGGCGGTTCGCACCGACGAGGTCGGCACGGCGCTGCTGGTGGTGCTGGAGCGGCTCGCGCCGGAGCAACGGGTCGCCCTCGTGCTGCACGACGTGTTCGCGCTGCCGTTCGCCCGGGTCGCGGGGGTGCTCGGCACCACCGAGGTGGCGGCCCGGCAGCTCGCCTCCCGGGCCCGACGGGCGGTCACCTCGCCGGACGTACCCCGGCACACCGCCGACCCGGCCGAGCAACGTCGGGTGCTCAAGGCGTTCGTCGCCGCCACCGAGTCCGGCGAGCTGGACCAGCTCCTCCAGGTGCTCGCACCGGACGTGGTCTTCGTCGGCGACTCGGGCGGGCACTTCCCGGCAGCCCGTCGGCCGGTGCTCGGCGCGGACGCCGTGGCCCGCCTCACGCTCGGTCTGTTCGGCCGGACCGGCCGGTACACCGACCGGGTGCTGGCTCGGCCCGTGCTCGTCGACGGCATTCTCGGCCTGCAACTGGAGACCTCGCACAGCGACGGCCGACCGATCCGCCTGGTCACCGCGTTCACTGTCGACCAGGGCCGGATCACCGCGATCTACAACCAGCTCAACCCGGAGAAGCTGACCGACCTGCCGCCGCTGGACGCCGACGACGGCTGGCCGCCACGCTGGTGAGCGAGCCCGGCCCGGGCGTGCGGCCTCAGACCACCAGTGCCAACCACTTTCGGTACGCGGTGGCGAACGGCTCGGTGCCGTCGCCCAGGGCCCCGAACAGCCGCTGTGCGGCGGCCTCGGCCTCGGCCACCACGTCGTCCGGGTAGCCGAACCGGGCCCGGTGCTCGGCGAACTCGTCCTCGTCGAGCAGCTCCACCAGGCCGGTGGCCCGCCGCCGGACGACGTCCAGATCGAGGTCGATCAGGTGGACGGTGTCGTCGGACTCCCAGCGGGCCGGGGTCGCGATGTCGCAGTAGACCTCGCTGGTGCGGGGCGGGGGGTTGAACATGGCCGTCCACCAGGCGCGATGTGGCACCAGCAGCACGAACGGGATCTTCTCCACCGAGGGCCGGCCGTGGTAGACCGACTCGGTGCCCTCGGGCACGCCGAGCCAGACGCCGAGATCGTCCTCGGTGAGCCGGCGGGCCGGGTAGTCACGGTGGGCGCTGCCGTCGTACTTGCGGTAGATCACGCGGACCATGTCGCTCGGCATGATTCGCACCCTAACCGATACAGCCCAACGCGTCGTAGCGCGGCCGTAACCGGACGGGGTCGGCCGCAACGCCACCCCGGTCGGCATTCGCGCCACGCGGCGGATGGGCGCTGTCGGTGTCGGCGGCGCCGGGTACCGTCGCACGGTGACTCCGCCCCGCACCGCCACCGGTTCCGCCACCCCGTCGGCTCGGGCCAAGAGCCGGCGGCGGGGCGCCCGGCCCAGTGGCACCGAACTGCTGGCAGCGGCGGTCGGCGCGGTGCCCGGCGGCGCGGAGCGCCCCGGCCAACTACAGATGACCACGGCGATCGAGGAGTGCGTGGCCGGCGGCGAGCACCTGCTCGTGCAGGCGGGCACCGGCACCGGCAAGTCGCTCGCCTACCTCGCGCCGGCGCTCACTGTGGACGGCCCGGTGGTGGTCTCCACCGCCACCCTGGCGTTGCAGTCCCAGCTGGTCGACCACGACCTGCCCCGGCTCGCGGACGCGGTCGAGCCGGTGCTCGGCCGGCGGCCCACCTTCGCCGTGCTCAAGGGCCGCCACCACTACCTCTGCCTCGCCCGACTGGACAACTCCACCGAGGAGGAGCCGGAGGACACCCTCTTCGACGCCCCCGCGGCACGCCCGGGTGGCGGGACGAAGTGGCTCGGTGAGGCGGGCCGGCTGGGCAAGCAGGTCGAGCGGCTGCGCGACTGGGCCGAGAAGACCGCCACCGGCGACCGGGACGAACTGGACCCAGGCGTCGACGACCAGGCCTGGCGGCTGGTGTCGATGCCGGCCCGCGAGTGCGTCGGCGCGACCCGTTGCCCGTTCGGGCAGGAGTGCTTCGCCGAGGCGTCGCGGGCCCGCGCCCGGGAGGCCGACATCGTGGTGACCAACCACAGCCTGCTCGCTGTCGACATGCTCGCCGACCGGCACATCGTGCCGCCGCACAAGCTGCTCATCGTCGACGAGGCGCACGAGCTTGCCGACCGGGTCTCCTCCGCCGCACAGGCGGAGCTGGTGCCGGAGCTGATCGACCGGACCACCCGGCGGGCCCGTACGCTGCTGCGCCCGGAGACCGCCGAGGCGCTCACCGCCGCCGGTGACGCCCTGGCGGTCGGGCTTGCCGAGGCGCCGGCCGGGCGGATCACCTCGGGGCTGCCGACGCCACTGCGGGAGGCGTGCACGCTGCTCGACGCGGCGACCCGTTCGGCCCTGGACGCGATCGGCGACGTCAAGTCCGACGACCCCGACCCGGTCCGCAAACAGCAGGCCAAGGCTGCCCTGGACGAGCTCTCCACCACCGCCCAGCGGCTGCTGGAGGAGGGCGACCACGACGTGGCCTGGGTGGAGAAGAACGACAGCGGCAACCGTCGGGCACTGGTGGTCGCGCCGCTGTCGGTGGCCGGCACCCTCGCCACCCACCTGTACGACGAACGCACCGTCGTGGCCACCTCGGCGACCCTGGCGCTGGGAGGCCGGTTCGACACTGTCGCCCGCGCCCTCGGGCTCGACGCGCCACCGCCCGCCCCGCCGACCCCCGCCGCGGCAGCGCTGGCCGCCCGCACCGGCCCCGGCCGGCCGGCCGCCGAGGCGCCGGGTCGCCGCCTCGCTGGCGACGTCACAGCCAACGCCGTCGTACCGGCCACCGAGGGCCCCGGCTGGCGGTCACTCGACGTCGGCTCGCCGTTCGACTACGCCCGACAGGGCATCCTGTACGTCGCCGCGCACCTTCCCCGCCCCAGCGTCTCCGGGCTGCCCGAGGCTGCCGGAGAGGAGCTGCTCGGGCTGGTCGAGGCGCTCGGTGGTCGTACTCTCGGGCTCTTCTCCTCCCGGCGGGCCGCGCAGCAGGCGGCGGAGCTGTTGCGCGCGCGGACCGACCTGCCGGTGCTGCTCCAGGGCGAGGAGGCGCTGCCGCTGCTGGTGCGTCGCTTCCGCGAGGAGCGCGCCAGTTGCCTGTTCGGGGTGATGTCGCTCTGGCAGGGGGTGGATGTGCCGGGTGACGCCTGCCAGCTCGTCGTCATCGACCGGCTGCCCTTCCCCCGCCCGGACGAACCGCTGGCGGCGGCCCGTGCGGCGGCGGTGGACGCTGGCGGCGGCTCCGGCTTCTCGGCGGTCAGCGTGCCGATCGCGGCGGTCCGGCTGGCGCAGGGCGTGGGCCGGCTGATCCGGGCGACCGGCGACCGGGGCGTGGTCGCGGTGCTGGACTCCCGGCTGGAGACGGCCCGAGGCTACGGGCCGTTCCTGCGCCGCTCACTGCCCCCGTTCTGGTACACGACCCGCCCCGAGGTGGCCCGAGGCGCCCTGGAACGCCTGGCCAAGGCCTGACGCGCTAGGGGGCCTGGGAGGCGACGACCACGGCGTCGGGCGGGGTGTCCGGGACCCTACGGGCGGCAAGCCGGCGGACCGCGGTGTTCAGCACCGCGATGAGCGGCACGGAGACCAGCGCGCCGGTGATGCCGGCCAGTACGACACCGGCGGCGATACCGATGATCACCGCGAGCGGGTGCAGGGCGACCGCCCGGCCCATGATCAGCGGTTGCAGCACGTGCCCCTCGATCTGCTGCACGCCGATCACCGCGCCGAGGATGATCAACGCGGTGACCGGGCCGCTGTCGACGAGGGCCACCAGCACCGCCACGCCGCCGGAGAGCGCCGCACCGACGATCGGGATGAACGCGCCGAGGAAGACCAGCGCGGCCAGCGGGAAGGCGAACGGAATGTCGAAGACGACCAGGAAGATGCCGATGCCGACAGCGTCGATGAAGGCGACCAGCACTGTCGCGCGGACGTAGGCGCCGAGCGTGTGCCAGGAGGCGCGACCCGCGTCGTCGACCTTCCACCGGGCGGCCACCGGCAGCAGCCGGACCAGGAAGCGCCAGATCCGGTTGCCGTCGCGCAGGAAGAAGAACGTCGCGAAGAGCACCAGCAGCGTGCCGGTCAGCACCTCGGCCAGCGTCGCGGCGGTGCTCAGCGCGCCACTAGTGAGATTGGAGGTGTTGGAGTTGATCCAGGCCTGCGCCTCGTCGATGTACCTGTCGAGCTGGGTGTCGGAGAGGTGCAGCGGGCCCGTCTTCAGCCAGTTCTGGATCTGCCGGACACCCTCCGACGACTTTTCGCTCAGCTCCGGTACGCCACGAATGAACTCGTTGACCACAAGCGTCAGCGTGCCGATCACCGCGACCAGGCCGCCGACAAGCACCACCGCCGTCGCCAGCGACCGAGGAAGCCGGGCCCGCAGCAGCCAGCCCACCGCCGGGGCGAGCAGCGCGGAGAGCAGCAGCGCGATGGCCAGCGGAATGATCACGATCTTGATCGTGCCGACGATCCGCAGCAGGGCCCAGGCCACCACACCGATCACGATCAGTCGCCAACACCACGCGGCGGCGATCCGCAGCCCGTGCGGAACGTCGGCGTCGTCCCGGCTGGAGGTGGAGCTGTGCAGGTCCACCGGAGATTGCGCGCCGTAGACCGTGGCGCTCGGCGGCGCGGTCGGCCCCGGCACGGCCGGCGACGCCACCCGGGCCGCCTCCGACGCGTCGTTCAACGCGTCACCCGAGGGGCCCTCGTCGACGCGCGCCGACTCCTGTCGTGACTGGTAGGCGCGGCGAAGCCGCCCGCGTACCCGCTCGAAGCGGCTCAAGCGCACCTCCTGGCAGAAAACCCGGCCCGCCAACGGCGACAGGTCGGACAGCATACGTCCGTTCCCGACACCGTAGGGCGGTTCCGCCACACAATGCCCCGACCACCTCCGGCGTAACCGTCGGCAGGCCACCGTCGGCCACACGGTAGCGTCTGCGGCGTGACCGTCGACAACGATCTCGACGCCGGCCTGCCGATCCGCCTGCTGCACGACCGCGTGCTGGTGCGGATGGAGGGCAGCGAGGGCGAACGCCGCTCCACCGCCGGCATCGTCATTCCGGCGACCGCCGCGGTCGGCAAGCGCCTCGCCTGGGCCACAGCGGTCGGGGTGGGGCCGAACGTCCGCGCCATCGTCTCCGGCGACCGGGTGCTCTTCGACCCGGACGACCGCTCCGAGGTCGAGCTGCACGGCCGCGGTTACGTGCTGCTGCGGGAGCGGGACGTGCACGCCGTGGCCGCCGAGCGCATCGAGAACGACTCGACCGGCCTCTACCTCTGACGCACCTCCCCCGGCCACCAGGCCCCGTCGCGCACCGTTTGCCCAGCCGCACGACGGGAAGCCATCCGGCGACCGTGGCCCTGGGGAGGGACGATGCCAGTATTCGTGAAGAAGCTGTTGACCTGGGGCAGTGTCGCGTTCCTGATCTACTTCATGGCCTTTCGGCCGGACGGCGCCGCGCAGATGTTCCGAGGGATCGGGGCCGCGCTGATCGCGATGTTCCAGGGCCTCGGTGACTTCCTCACGTCGCTGCTGGCCTGAACCGCACCGCCGACCAACCCGCAGCTGTCAGGGGTGCGTCGGCGGCCAGGGCGACGCCGGGCGCAGGCCGGGCCAGCCGGACGGGGCGTACCCCACCGGGGCCGGGGCGGGAGCCAACACCACCGGGATCGGCACCACCGGCTCGTCCGGTGCGTCCACGGCGCGCTGTGTGCCGTCCGGAAAGCGCAGGTGGTAGCGGCTGCCGTCCCAGACCCCCGCCGGGGCCTGCGGGTCCCGACCCACGAAGAACGACCGGTACTCGGTGATCGCGTCCAGCAGCTCCCGCTCCTCGCGGGCGGTCCGCTCCTGGTCGGCGGGTTTGCGGTCCAGGCCGCGCAGCGCACCGTCGCGTAGCAGGGCCAGCCGGGTGGCGGCGGACTGGTAACCCCGCATCGCCCCCACCCCGGCATCGCCGGCCACCCTCCGCGCCCAACTGCGGGCGGCGTGCCGTCGGCCGAGACTGCTCAGGGCGGCCACCTCGGGCGGGCTGAGCCAGCCGGCGCGGACGTAGTCGGGCAGGACCCGCTCGGTGAGCCGCCCCTCCCAGGCGCGCAACCACAGCGCCAGCCCCACGGTGCCGAAGAAGACCGGCACCATGAGGCCCAGGAAGCCGTACAACATGATCATGGCCTCGCCGGTGGCCTGGGTCAGCGTGGGCAGCAGGTTCCACGTGCCGTGCAGCATCATCGCCAGCAGCAGGCCGGCGATCGGGGCGAGCACCCGGATGCGCCGATCGGCCGTCCGGGAGGCGATACCCAGCCCCACACCGGTCATCGAGGTGAAAAGGGGATGGGCGAACCCGAACAGCAGGATCCGTAGGATGAAGATCGCGATGACCTGCTGGATGCCGGTGGCCGGGCCGTACCGGTCTGCGCCGGACGCGTACCCCAAGCCGCCCAGGTAGAGAATGTTCTCCACCATCGCGAAGCCGACCGCGCTGAGCCCGCAGTAGACCAGGCCGTCGGTGATCCCGGACCACTCGCGGCGGCGGAACACCAGCAGCAGGATCGGGCCCAGCGCCTTGGTCAGCTCTTCGATGAACGGCGCCACCAGCACCCCGGTGAGCGCATCCGGCAGGCCCACGGCCGCGAACTGTTCGGCGCCGAACCTGTTCACCTTGAGCGAGGCAGCGGTGGAGACGAACGCCCCCCAGGCGAAGCAGAAGATCAGATACTTCAGCGGCTCGGGTTCGTACCGGTCCAACCAGAGGTAGCAGGCGACCAGCACCGGCACCGGCAGGATGGCGGCGGCCACCCCGATCAGCAGCGCCTGCAGCCCGAGATCCTGACCGATCTCGTTGACAGTGAACGTCGCGCATCCGGCGATGAACAGCACCACCCCGGCCAGCACCAGGAACCGCCGCCAGCCCAGTCGGCGCAGCGGCATCCGGGGCGTCTCACCCAGGGGCGGGACGGCGGGCGCAGGCGGGGCGGCGGGCGACGGCGGCAGCGGTGAACCGGGCGGGGTGTCGGCCATGCGGTCAGCGTAGCCATCCGCCGCCGGCTGGTTCGGGCGCATCGGTAGCCGCTATGCTGCCGGCAGGTCACGAGCGCCAGCGTCAAGCCCCGGCTTGCTGGCCGGCAACCCTCGTCGAGTTCGCGGTGGGGTGCCCCGGGTGATGACCGGGCCCAGCCCGATCGGTGTGCTGGGCAAGCGCGGACCCCGTCCCGATGTCGCACCCGGGGTCCCTGACCCCGGAGGTTCCGGCGTGTCCGTCACTCTCGTCCCCTCGCTGCCCAGCCTGCCCACAGTGCCGTCGGCGCAGTCCGCGCCGCTCGACGTCCTCGGCGTGCCCGGGGAGATCAACCTGGACTACGCGGCCAGTGCGCCGTGCGCGCGGGCCGCCGCCGACGCGGTGGCCGAACTGCTGCCCTGGTACGCCAGCGTGCATCGCGGGGCGGGAGCGCTGTCGCGGCGCTGCACCCTCGCCTACGAGCAGGCCCGACAGACGATCGGCGACTTCTTCGGCGCCCGCGCCGACGATCATGTGATCTTCACCCGCAACACCACTGACGCGCTCAACCTGCTGGCGCGGGCCGTGCCGGCCGGCACGACTGTGGTCACGTTCGCTGGCGAACACCATGCCAACCTGCTGCCCTGGCCGCGCGGGTCGGTGCGGCTGCCGGTGCCCAGCGACCCCGCCGGGGCGGTACGCGATCTCGCCGCCGCCCTCACCGAGCTGCGCCGGGGCAGCAGCCCCGCGCTGCCGGTGCTGGTAGCGGTGACCGGTGCGAGCAACGTGACAGGTGAACGGTGGCCGGTCGCCGAACTGGCGCGGGTGGCCCACCGGCACGGTGCCCGGATCGTGCTCGACGCCGCGCAGCTCGCCCCGCACGCCCCGGTCGACCTGCTCACGCTCGACGTCGACTACCTGGCCGTGTCGGGCCACAAGCTGTATGCGCCGTTCGGCGCGGGCGTGTTGATCGGCCGGGCCGACTGGCTGGACGCGGCCCCGCCTTACCTGGCCGGTGGTGGGGCCACCAGCCACGTCGGGCCGGCCACCCACGACGTGACCTGGGCAACCGGTCCGGCCCGACACGAGGGCGGCACCCCGAACCTGCTCGGCGCGGTTGCGCTGGCGGCGGTGTGCAAGGCGCTCGACGAGGCGGACCAGGGCGCGCTGGCCGCCCACGAGCAGGCCCTGCTGGCCCGGCTGCGGGGCGGCCTCGCCGCCCTGCCGCACGTCGTCGAGCTGCGCACCTTCGACCCGGACGCGCCCCGGGTCGGCATCGTCTCGTTCGTGGTCGCCGGCTGGGACTCCACCGAGGTGGCCACGCGGCTGGCCGCGGAGCACCACATCGGCGTACGGGACGGGTTGTTCTGTGCCCACCCGCTGGCCCGGCGTCTGCTCAGCGAGGCGGCGGGGCGGACCGGCCGACGGGACCTGCCGCCCACCGCGCTGCGGGCCAGCATCGGGCTGGGCAGCACTGCCGCTGAGGTGGACCGGCTGCTCGCGGCGCTGGCCGAGCTGGGCTGAGGCCGGCGTTCAGCCGACCGGCGGGGCGGTGGGTGGCTTCGGTGTCTCGCCGGGCTCGGCGGGCTCACCGACCGGCCGCTCCTGCTCCCCGAAGGCGGTGCGGATCCACCGGTTCGCCTCCTCCTGCTCGATGCCGGAGGCGACCAGCAGATCGCTAGCGGTGGTGCGGATCTGGGCGACCACCACGCTGCCGGAGAATCCCACCCCGGCGCCATACGCCCGCCCGGCCTCGCTGACCGCCCGCAGTGACCGCTCCCGGGCCTTCTCCGGCTCCTCACCGGCGGCGAACTCGTGCTTGAGCAGCCGGACCGACTCGGCGAGGTGGCCGATCGCATCCGGCATCGGATCGGGCACCGGTTCCTCGTCCTCGATCAAGGTGACGGACCGGCGGATCAGCGTGCCGCTGTTGCGCATCGCCCTGTCGATCGGGTCGGCCGCCTCCGCGTAGTGGGTCAGCTCGTCGCGGCGGTGCCAGCGGGCCGGGGAGAGGGTGGCGGTCTCCTTGGCTCCCTCGATCGCCTCGCCCAACGTGGCCAACTCCTCCTTGTTGTTGCGCAGCCTCTCCAGCGCGCCCTGGATGGCAGCGCGGTTCCGGTTGCGCAGGCCGTCGGCGGTGGCGTCGAGTTGGGCGGCGAGCAGGTCCAGGGCGGGTCGGGCCGCCCGGTTGATCACTCGGAGTGGGTTCAGAGGCAGCAGCACCGCCGTGACCAGCAGCGCGATCCCACCGCCGAGGAACGCGTCGACGAAGCGGGGGATCTCCAGGTTCTGGGTCGACGGGCTCAGCGTCACGATCAGCACCGCCGTGGCCGCCGCCTGGATGACGATGGCCACGCTCGCTCCGGCGAAGATGGTGAGCAGGATGGCCACTGTGACCACCAGGCCGAGCTGCCACGCCCCGGTGCCGAGCAGGTAGATCAGGAGGTCACCGACGGCCACCCCGACGCCCACCCCGACGATCAGCTCCACGGTCCGGCGGAACCGCTGACCGACCGACGCGGCCAGGGTGCCGACCGCGGAGATCGGCGCGAAGACCGGTTGCGGGTTACCGAGCAACTTGTGCGAGATCAGGTACGCGAGCCCGGCGGCCAGCCCGGCCTGCACGGCGAGCCCGCCGGCCATCCGTACCCGGTGCAGTCGGTCGTGCAGGGTGGCCCGGCCACGGTGGCGCAGCTGTTCGGTGGCCTCGGCGATCCGCGCGCCGTCGATGTCCACCAATCCGTCGCGCAGCGCGGTACGTCGCACCATCGGAGGTCGCTTGTCCCGGGCCACGGCCATGGGCGCGACTACCCGTGGTGGGCCCGCTGAACCCTCCCTTCCCGCGCGTCGTGGGCGCATGCGGCAGACTCGGGCGGTGGTTGATCTGTTGGACCGGTGGCGGGCGGCGGCCCGGGGTGCCGGCGCGAGGCCCGACCCGGACACGACCCGGGCCGGTGAACAGGTGATCGCCCGCTGGCGGGAGCCGCACCGCCGCTACCACACGCTGGCCCATCTGACGGCGGTGCTCGACGTGGTGGACCAGCACGCCGACCTGGCCGCTCGGGCCGACGTGGTCCGGCTGGCGGCCTGGTTCCACGACGCGGTCTACGACCCCCGGGCCGCTGGCGACACCAACGAACGGGACAGCGCCGCACTGGCCGAGAGCGTGCTCACCGGGCTCGGGGTGCCGACGCCCACGGTGGCCGAGGTGCACCGGCTGGTGCTGCTCACCGCCGGACACACTGTGACGCCGGGCGACCGGGACGGGGTGTTGCTGTGCGATGCGGACCTGGCAGTGCTGGCCGCGCCGCCGGCCCGCTACGAGCGTTACGCGGCGGCGATCCGCCAGGAGTACGCCCACGTGCCGGAGCCGGCCTTCCGGGCTGGGCGGGCCGCCGTGTTGACCGGCCTGCTGGCGCTGCCCGCGCTGTTCCGGTCGCCGCCGCTGGCGAGCCGGTGGGAAGAGCCCGCCCGGGGCAACGTGCGCCGCGAGCTGGCCGCGCTCACCGGGGAGCCGGAGACCGCGGGCTGACCAGGTGCTTCGGCCGACGCAGCCCGGCGGTGCGGAGTAACCGGACCAGCTCCCGGCTCGGCACCACCTGGGCACCGAGCCACACCGCCGCCGCGAACCGGTCGGCCGGGATGTCGTAGTGGTCCCGGTCGAACCCGCGCCGGGGCGCGCCGAGCGCTTCGGCGAAGGCGTGCAGCTCGGCGTATGAGACGTCACTGATCAGGTGCGACCAGAGCCGACCGCGCCACGGCCAGGCCGGCCGGTCCAGGTAGAGCATGGGCCCAAGTTATCCCGCCCAGTCGATCATGTTGATGATCGCCGGTCGGCGACTTAGCCTCGGTCGCATGGCCCCCACCGCGCTCCTCGACGACCTGCGCGCCGCGCTCGGTGACGACGCCGTGCTCACCGACCCGGACCTGCTGCGCATGCACCAGCGGGACGAGGCCGACCTGTGCGCGGCCGGCGTCCCGCTGGTGGTGACCCGCCCGCGCGACACCGAGCAGGTGGTCGCCGTGGTCCAGGCGGCGGCGCGGCACGGCGTACCGGTGGTGCCGCAGGGCGCGCGGACCGGGCTGGCCGGCGCGGCGAACGCTGTGGACGGCGCTGTGGTGCTCAGCACCGTCGCGATGAACGAGATCCGGGAGATCGACCCGGTGAGCCGGATCGCCGTGGTCCAGCCGGGCGTGGTCAACGCGGCGCTGGCCGGGGCGGTGGCCAGACAGGGCCTCTGGTACCCGCCGGACCCCGGCTCCTGGGAGTCCTCCACCATCGGCGGCAACGTGGCCACCAACGCCGGCGGCATGTGCTGTGTGAAGTACGGCGTCACCACCGAGTACGTGCTCGGCCTGGAGGTGGTGCTCGCCTCCGGCGAGGTGCTGCGCACCGGCCGGCGTACGGCCAAGGGGGTGGCCGGCTACGACCTGACCCGACTGTTCGTCGGTTCGGAGGGCACCCTCGGCGTGATCACCGAGGTGACAGTGGCGCTGCGCCCCGCCCCGGCCGACTCACTGACCCTGGTGGCGGTCTTCGGATCGACCGCAACGGCCGGCGCGGCGGTGGCCGAGATCGCGGCTCGCGGGCTCACCCCCAGCCTGCTGGAGATGCTGGACCAGACCCACCTGCGGGCGATCGAGGCGTACCAGCCGATGGGGTTGCGGACCGACGCGCAGGCCCTGTTGCTGGCCGCCGCCGACACCGGCTCCCGGGCGGCGGACGACCTGGCCGTGCTGGCCGAGGTGTGTGAGGCCGTCGGCGCCGACGAGGTCTACGCGGCCACCGACGCGGTGGAGGCGGCGGCGCTGCTCCAGGCTCGCCGGCTGGCCCACCCGGCCATGGAGAAGTTCGCGGCGGACACCTACCCGGGCGGCAACGGCGGTCTGGTGATCGACGACGTGGCGGTGCCGCGCGGCGCGCTCGCGGCGCTCCTGGACGGGGTCGCCCGGATCGCGGCCGAGTGCGAGGTGCCGATCGGCGTGGTCGGGCACGCCGGGGACGGCAACATGCACCCGAACATCGTTGTCGACCGGGCCGACCCGGCGAGCGTGCAACGGGGTCGACGGGCCTTCGACGAGATCATGCGGCTCGGCCTGGACCTGGGCGGCACGTGCACCGGCGAGCACGGGGTGGGGCTGCTCAAGCGGGACTGGCTGGCCCGGGAGATCGGGCCGGTCGGTGTCCGGGTCCATCAGGCGATCAAGTTGGCGCTCGACCCGGCCGGCCTGCTCAACCCGGGCAAGGTGCTCTGACCGGCTGCGGTCAGCCCTTGACCTCGGCCGGGGTCGCCTGGGTGAGCAGCAGCAGGATCTCCCCGGCGACCGGCGTGAGTTCCTCGCCCGGGCAGTCCTGCGAGGTGATCAGCCCGGTCGAGGTGATGAGGCTGGACGTCAGCGCGTCGATGCAGGTGGTCCGGTACCGCCGGGCCTGGTCGGTCTCGTCGGCGAGCGCCGGGTTGGCGAGCAGCACCTGGAGCCGTTCGGTCAGCTCCGGTGCGAGGGTGCCTCGGGAGGTCACGCCGTCGCCGGCGCAGTCGACGCACTGCCACGCGCCGTTCCGTTCGACGCTCAGGGTGCGCATCGGCCCGTCTTCGCCGAGCCGCTGGAGCAGGCTGACCTGGCCGGCGGCGACAGTGGTGGGGATCTCCAGCTGCGAGCCGCCACCTGCCGTGCCTGCGGTCGGTTGCGTCACCGGGGTGCTCGGCTTGTCTCCGTCGAAGAGGGAGCACCCGGTCAGGGCGCCGACGAGCGCGACGGCGAGCAGGGGTGAGAGCAGACGAGGGCGCGCGCGGCGTAGCACGCGCGGAAACCTACCCCACCGTAGGTAGCGTTCGAAACCACCATCCGGGCCGGTATCGATGGTTACCCATCGGTAACGTCGCAATTCGTCATCGAGCGGACGGGCGCAGCTCCGCCTGATCGTCGTCGCCCCGGTCGGCCGCGTAACCCCGGACGTCCGGAGCGCCGAGCCGGGCCGCGTCGGCCGCCGCGTCGTCCGGCATCAGCTGGGACTGCCGCTCCGCCTCCACCCGGGCCCGGTAGTGCTCGACCTCGCGTTCCCGGGTGGCCGCGTCCCACCCGAGCACCGCGCCCATCAACTCGGCGGTGTGCTCCGCCGACTCCAGCCCCCGGTGGCTGGTCTCGAACGAGATCCGGGTCCGCCGGGTCAGCACGTCCTCCAGGTGCAGCGCGCCCTCGGCCCGCGCCGCGTAGGCGACCTCCGCCGCCAGGTACTCCGGAGCACCGGCCAGTGGAGACGCCAGCAGAGGATCGGCGTCGACCAGCGCCAGCAGGTCCAGGGTGAGAGTGCCGTACCGCTCCAGCAGATGCTCCACCACGCCCACCGGCACGCCGTGCCGGCGCGCCAGGTCGGCCCGGTCCCGCCACATCGCCGGGTACCCGTCGGCACCGAGCAGCGGCAGGTCGGCGGTACGCGACGAGCGGGCGCCACCGAGCCGGCGAGCGGCCCGGTCGACCACGTCGGACGCCATCACCCGGTA
This sequence comes from Micromonospora trifolii, assembly GCF_022229005.1. GTDB lineage: Bacteria > Actinomycetota > Actinomycetes > Mycobacteriales > Micromonosporaceae > Micromonospora > Micromonospora trifolii. Next base: position 149,823 of record NZ_JAKKFD010000001.1, on the reverse strand, counting down.
CGTCGTGTACTTGCCGCCGGCGACCAGCAACAGCCCGAGCATCGGCTCGAAGACCGCGTGCTCCCGGGAGAGCTTCGAGGTCGAGTCGGCCTCGCCGGCCAGCAGCGGCCGCAGCCCGGCGTAGACCCCCTCGATGTCGGCGGTGGTCAGCGGCCGCTCCAGCACGGTGTTGACCTGCTGGAGGAGGTAGTCGATGTCGCGGGCCGAGGCGGCCGGGTGGGAACGGTCCAGCCGCCAGTCGGTGTCAGTGGTGCCGATGATCCAGTGCCCGCCCCACGGGATGACGAAGAGCACCGAACTCGCCGTACGCAGGATGAGCCCCGTCTCGCCGGTGATCGCCGAGCGGGGCACCACCAGGTGCACCCCCTTGGAGGCGCGCACCCGGACGCCGGGCCGCAGGCCCACGTCGTTGAGCATCCGGGACATGTCGTCGCTCCACACGCCGGTGGCGGCGATGACGGTGCGGGCCTGCACCTCGAACTCCGCATCCGGCGAGCCGAGCGGTGCCTCCAGGTCACGGACGCGGACGCCGGTCACCTCGCGCGCCTGACGGATCAGCCCGACGGCGCGCGCACTGCTCACCACTGTGGCGCCGAGGCTGGCCGCGGTGCGCGCCAGGGTGACCACCAGCCGGGCGTCGTCGACCTGCCCGTCGTAGTAGCGGATCGCCCCGGCCAGCGCGTCGGCCCGCAGACTCGGGAAGATCCGGCGAGCGCCCTCCCGGGTCAGGTGACGGTGCAGGGGCATGCCCCGGCCACCGCCGAAGACCCCGGCGAAGACGTCGTACGCGGCCACCCCGGCGCCGTAGTACGAGCGGCGGAAGACCCGGGCCGGCAGGTCCCGCAGACCCCGCCCGGCCGGCAGCGGCACCATGATCGGCACCGGGCGTACCAGGTGCGGCGCGAGCCGGGTGGCCAGCAGGCCGCGCTCGGTGAGCGCCTCGTGGACCAGGTGGAACTCCAACTGCTCCAGGTAGCGCAGGCCACCGTGGATGAGTTTGCTGGACCGGCTGGAGGTGCCGGCAGCGAGGTCACGCGCCTCGACCAGCGCCACCTTCAGGCCCCGGGACGCCGCGTCCAGAGCGGCACCGGCTCCGGTCACCCCGCCCCCGATGACCAGCACGTCGAAGCGCTCGGCACGCAGTCGACGCAGGTCGGACGCACGGCGGACCGGTGAGAGCTGACCGGCGACGGATCGGGAGATATTGGGGTCGCGCACCCGTCCACCGTAACCGCCGAGCCACAGTGTCGACATTCGCCGCCCGCTCCGCACCGCACCTACCTGCTCCGAAGCGCACGACACGTCTCGCCACGATCTGCCCGGATCTGCGAAGCCCCGGAACCCGACGCTCAGGTCGAAACCCTTCGTCGTGGTCGTAAGGTTCTCGGATGCACGGTCAACCTGCGCAACCCGGTTTCAGCGACAGCAGTTCCCCGTGGCCGGTCGTCGCTGCCGTGCTGGTCGGCTGCTGGACGGTCGCGATCACCGTGGGCACCCAGACCGGTGGCTGGCTCACCGACCAGGTGCTGCTGAGCTTCGGACGGGACCGGCTCGGCTGGCTCTGGCCGGTGCTCGGCCTGGCCACCGTCGTGCTGGCCGGCACGCCCGCCCTGCTGCTGGCCGTCCTGCCCCGGTCGGCCGCGGTCCGGGCCACCGGGCGGGCCTGGCTGATCGGAGCACTCGCGCTCGGCGTGCTCACGGTGCTGCGGGTCGTGCCGCCGGTGCATCACGAGGCGTACCTCGCCGCGCTGGCCGGTGCGGCGCTGCTCGGCGCGCTCGCCGTGCGCTGGTCGGCGCGTCGATGGGCGTACCCCGGGCTGGTTGGCTCGGTCGGCGGCCCGGCACCCACCGGAGACGGCGACGACGCCACGCGGCCCGAGGCCACCGGAGACGGCGACACCAGGCCGCCCGCAGCCACCGGGAACGCGGAGCCGGTCGGGCGGCGGCGGAGGTTGCTCGGGTTCGGCCCGGTGCCGCTGCTCGCGGTCGCCGCCGGGTTGGCGCTGCTGCTGCCGTGGGCCTGGTTGGGCGCGCTCGGCGGTTTCCTGGAGACCGCGCTCGCACTGCTGGCGGCCGCCGCGCTCGGAGTGCTGGCCGCGACTCTGCTGGACGCCCCCTTCTGGGCCCCGTTCGCGGTTGGGCGACCACCCCGGCCGGCTCGGCTGGTGCTGGTCGGCGGATTGGTCGCCGGGGTGGCGCTGCTGCTGCTCGCGGCCGGGACCGGCCAGTCCGGCGCGCAGTTGCCCGCCCTGCTGACAGTGCCGCCGGTGGGTTTCGCGCTGGCCGCGCTCTGGGCCGCGACCTGGCGGCCCACCGCCGACCCGGCCGAGGCCACCCGCGCCGGCCGAACGGCGACCGGCTGGCTCGTGGGCCTGGCCGCGCTCGGCCCGCTGGCCTTCACCGACCCGGAAGAGATCAGCCTGCTGCTGGTCGGCACCCGGGACATCCCCTTCTGGGTGGCGGCCGCCGCCGGCGTCGGGCTCGCCGTCGCGGTCCTGGTCGCCATCGGGTACGCGGTGCTGCTCGCCCGGCCGACGGCGCGCACCCCGAACAGGCGGGTCGCCGCGGTGGCGGCCGTGGTGCTGCTGGTGACGTTCGGCGTGGTCGACCTCGGCCCCGGCCAGCCGGGCCTGTACGGCGAGCGGCTGTTCGTGGTGCTGCGCGCGCAGGCCAACCTGAGCGATCTTCCGGCCGCCGCGCCGGGCCGGGCCGGGCGCGACGCCCGCGCGGCGGAGGTCTACCGGCGGCTGGTGTCGACCGCCGAGCAGAGCCAGGGCGACCTGCTCCGGGGGTTGAACCGGCTGCGCCTCGACCCGGTGTCGTACTACCTGGTCAACGCGGTCGAGGTGGACGGCGGCCCGGCGGTGCGGGCCTGGCTCGCCCGCCGACCGGAGGTGGCCCGGGTGCTGGTCAGCCAACGCCTGCGGCCACTGCCGGCCCCGGCCGGGCAGAGCCGGGGCACCGCGCCCAAGCCCACCGGCCCGCAGTGGAACATCCTCCAGATTGGCGCCGACCGGGTGTGGTCCCAGCTCGGGGTGACCGGCACCGGCATCGTGGTCGGCAGCTCCGACTCCGGGGTGGACGGCGGCCACCCCGCGCTGCGAGCCGGGTTCCGTGGTGGGGACGACTCCTGGTACGACCCGTGGGACGACACCCGGAGCCCGACCGACCAGGGCGGGCACGGCACCCACACGGTGGGCAGCGCGGTCGGGCGGGACGGCATCGGGGTGGCACCGGACGCGCAGTGGGTGGGCTGCGTCAACCTGGACCGCAACCTCGGCAGCCCCGCGCACTACCTGGACTGTCTCCAGTTCATGTTGGCGCCCTTTCCGGCCGGCGGCGACCCGTTCACCGACGGCCGTCCGGAGCGCGCCCCGCAGGTGCTGACCAACTCGTGGGGCTGCCCTCCCATCGAGGGTTGCGACCAGCGCGTCCTGCGGCCGGCCACCGCCGCCCTGGACGCCGCCGGGATCTTCGTGGTCGCGGCGGCCGGCAACACCGGCCCGTGGTGCGCGTCGATCGACGATCCGCCCGCCCCGTACCCGGACGTGCTGACAGTGGGCGCGGTGGACGCCCAGCGGCGGGTCGCCGAGTTCTCCTCGCGCGGGCCGGTGACGGGTGGCTCGGGTAAACCGGACGTGCTGGCACCGGGGGTGGGAGTGGTGTCGGCCATGCCGGGCGGCACGTACGCCGCGCTGGACGGCACGTCGATGGCGACCCCGCAGGTGGCCGGGGTGGTCGCGCTGATGTGGTCGGCGAACCCGGCGCTGGTCGGCGACGTGACCCGGACCCGGCAGATCCTTCGGGACACCGCCACTGCGGCCACGCCCACCTATCGCTCCGACAGCCCCTCGGACGCCTGCGGTTCCCCGTCGAACGTCACCGGTGCCGGGCAGGTCGACGCCTACGCAGCGGTTCGCGCCGCCCAGCAATAGGCAGGTTTCCTTCCTGAAGTGCTGAGCCGGGGGTGCGACTCGACACCCGGTGATCTAGGGTCGGCGACCATGGACGCCGAGATCACCGTCACCGAGCTGACCGCCGACCTGGCCCCCAGCGTCGTACAGCTCTGCCAGCAGGCTCTCGACCTGCCCGAGGACGCCGCCGAGGCGGCCGCCATCGTTGACGTTCTCTGGAACCGGGCCACCGCCGACCGGCCGGTGGTCGGGCTGGGCGCGTACCGGGGTGCGGACCTGGTGGGGGTGCTGATCTGCTCGGTGTCGTCGATCGAGCCGGGGATCGGGCACGTGGACCTGGTAGCGGTCCATGCGGAACAGCGGCGTCGGGGCGTCGGCCGGGCGCTGCTCCAGCAGGCCGAACGGGTGCTCGCCGAGCGCGGGGCGACCGAGGTCCTGCTGGCCGGGAATCCGCCGTACTACGCGTGGCCGGGCATCGACGTCCGCTACACGCCGGCGGTCTGCGCCGCCCTCGCGCTCGGCTACCAGCAGGACCGGACCGCCTGGAACATGACCGCGGACCTGTCGTACGACGGGTCGCCGGCACTGCGGTCCACCGAGGCGACCGAGCGGCGACTGGCCGACCAGGGCGTCACAGTACGCCGGGCGGAGCCGGCGGACCTGCCGACGCTGACCGCGTTCGCCCGGTCCACCTTCGGCGGAACGTGGGACGGCGAGCTGGCCGGGTCGGTGGGGCGCCCCGACGCCGGTTGCCACCTGGCGGAGCGGGACGGCGAGGTGCTCGGCTTCGCCGCTTACGGGTCGTCCCGGCCGAGCTGGTTCGGGCCGATGGGCACCGCGCCGGCCGCGGAGGGGTCGGGCATCGGTGGGGTCCTGTTGCGGCGTTGCCTGCGCGACCAGCGGGCGGCGGGGCTGGACCGGGCACAGATCGGCTGGGTGGGTCCGGTGCCGTTCTATTCGGGCAGCGCGGGTGCGTGGATCGAGCGGGTCTTCTTCCTGTACCGGCGAACCGTGACCAGGGCATAACTGGGGCAAACAGGACATAGATCCATTCGCCCGCATCGGCCATCGACGCCCCCTACCGTTTCGGTAGAGGAGGCAGCCATGACCACGGATGACAACCAGACCGAGGACGGCACGCCGATCACCTGGAAACCGGTGGGTGAACTCCCCGGCCAACTGCCGTTCGACCGGCTCGACTACGGCGACGCCGAGCAACTGGCCGAGATGACCACCGACGGTGAGCCGTCGGTGGTCGAGGAGCCGCAGGAGATGGTGGACGCACCCATCCAACTGCTTCCGCCGTACAACCGGGCACACAAGCGGCGCAACCAGCGCCCACTACCGACCTGACGACGAACGGGGCGGACCGCGTCAGCGGCCCGCCCCGTTCGGTGTCGGAACTGGACTCAGAAGTCCATGTCCCCGCCACCCGGGCCAGCCGGGGCAGCCGGGTTCTTCTCCGGCTTGTCCGCGACAACGGCCTCGGTGGTGAGGAAGAGCGCCGCGATGGAAGCGGCGTTCTGCAGCGCCGAGCGCGTGACCTTGGCCGGGTCGATGATGCCCGCGGCCAGCAGGTCGACGTACTCGCCGTTGGCGGCGTTCAGACCGTGACCCGCTTCGAGGTTACGGACCTTCTCCACCACGACGCCGCCCTCAAGGCCGGCGTTGACGGCGATCTGCCGCAGCGGGGCGTCCAGCGCGACCTTGACGATGTTCGCACCGGTCGCCTCGTCGCCGACCAGGTCGAGCTTGTCGAAGGCGGTCTTGCCGGCCTGGACCAGCGCGACGCCACCACCCGGGACGATGCCCTCCTCGACGGCGGCCTTCGCGTTGCGAACGGCGTCCTCGATGCGGTGCTTGCGCTCCTTGAGCTCGACCTCGGTGGCCGCGCCGACCTTGATCACCGCAACGCCGCCGGCCAGCTTGGCCAGCCGCTCCTGCAGCTTCTCCCGGTCGTAGTCGGAGTCGCTCTTGTCGATCTCGGCCCGGATCTGGTTGACCCGGCCCTGGATCTGCTCGGCGTCACCGGCACCGTCGACGATGGTGGTCTCGTCCTTGGTCACCACGACCTTGCGGGCGCGGCCCAGCATGTCGAGGCTGGCGGCGTCGAGCTTGAGGCCGACCTCCTCGCTGATGACCTGGCCACCGGCGAGGATGGCGATGTCGGTCAGCATGGCCTTGCGGCGGTCACCGAAGCCCGGCGCCTTGACGGCGACCGACTTGAAGGTGCCACGGACCTTGTTGACCACCAGGGTGGCGAGAGCCTCGCCCTCCAGGTCCTCGGCGATGATCAGCAGCGGCTTGCCCGACTGCATGACCTTCTCCAGGATCGGGAGCAGGTCCTTCACCGACGAGATCTTGCTGTTGGCGATCAGGATGTACGGGTCGTCGAAGACGGCCTCCATACGCTCCGGGTCGGTCATGAAGTAGGCCGAGATGTAGCCCTTGTCGAAGCGCATACCCTCGGTGAGCTCCAGCTCAAGCCCGAAGGTGTTGCTCTCCTCGACGGTGATGACGCCTTCCTTGCCGACCTTGTCCATCGCCTCGGCGATGATCTCGCCGACAGTGCTGTCGCCAGCGGAGATGGAGGCGGTGGAGGCGATCTGCTCCTTGGTCTCGACGTCCTTGGCGAGCTTGGACAGCTCCTCCGAGACGCTCGCGACAGCGGCCTCGATGCCCCGCTTCAGGGCCATCGGGTTGGCGCCAGCGGCCACGTTGCGCAGGCCCTCGCGAACCAGGGCCTGGGCCAGGACGGTCGCCGTCGTCGTGCCGTCACCGGCAACGTCGTCGGTCTTCTTGGCGACCTCCTTGACCAGCTCAGCGCCGATCTTCTCGTACGGGTCCTCGAGCTCGATCTCCTTGGCGATGCTCACACCATCGTTGGTGATGGTGGGGGCACCCCACTTCTTCTCGAGCACGACGTTGCGGCCCTTGGGGCCGAGGGTCACCTTTACGGCGTCGGCGAGCTGGTTCATGCCCCGCTCGAGGCCGCGGCGCGCCTCTTCGTCGAACGCGATCATCTTGGCCATACGGCGTTGTCCTCCTGGACACTCACGGGCCACCCGAGATGTGTGCCCCGGATGGGCCGCCTGGTGTGCGCACCTTGGGACGTCGCCACCTGGCGACGACGACGTCCTTCGGCCGGGCCGGATAGCCCGCGACGACCGGCCATGTGCCGCCCCGGCGTCTCCACGCCGGTGCAACCTGGCCCCACCGTCCCGACCATTGGCACTCACGGTATGCGAGTGCCAATGACTTGTTTAGCACTCTCCCCTGCCGAGTGCAAGCACGATGCCGCCGCTCAGCCGAGTTCCGCGGCCAGTCCAGCGGTGTTCACCGGCGCCTCATGGGCGCGCTGCTCGGCGTACGTCACCAGCAGACCGATCATCTGAGCAAGGTGGGCCGGCAGGGCCAGCACGGCGGTGATCCCGATCACCACCACCGTCCCGGCGGCGGTACCCGCCGAGGAGAACGGATCCGTTCCGAACGCGGAGGTGCCAACCCCTTCCAGGCCACCGGGGATCAGGGTGCCGACGATCACCGCCACGGCGACCAGGGCCACCCGACCGAGCAGCAGGCCGAGCCGGTCGTGGAACATCCGGAACGATCGACCGATCGGGTTGTGGCGCTCGAAGAGATAGACCGGGCCGGCCATGCTCAGCGCGAAGGCCAGGTAGATGCCCGGCAGCACGCAGAAACAGACACCGACGCCGATCAACAGACTGACCAACAGGGTCCAACCCCACAGCCCGAGCGCCCGACGCAGGCCGTAGCGCAGCGCGGACTCCAGATCGACCGGCTGACCGGCCGCCTGTCGGGTGATCACCCAGGTGCCGGCGGCCCAGCCGACGGCCTGCACCAACCCGACCACCAGGCTCCCGCCGACCAGCAGGACCAGGAGGCTCAGCAGCTCGGCGGCAAAATTGTCCGGCAGCGCGGGGGCCGACGTCGATTCGGCCTGCGCGGCCCACTTCGCCGACGGGTCCAGCCCGAGGGAGATCACCGAGAGCACCGCCGCCGGCAACACCTGGGTGAGCAGCATGATCGGCACCAACTGTCGCCAGCCCCGGCGCAGCGCTCCCCCACACCTGTTGAACCAGCCGCCGAGGCCGGCACCGGGCGGCGTGACCAGGGCGTCGTTCGGGTCGAACCCGTAACCCGGCGGGTACCAGCCGGCCGGCGCCCCCGGGTACCACGGCTGCCCGCCGTAGGGGCCCGACCCGGGCGGATAACCCCCGGTGGGCGGGAACACCCAGCCCTGCGGCGGCGGGGCAGCACCCCAGGCACCCTGCGCGGGATCCCAGCCGGGCGGCGGACCGGCGGGGCCGGAAGGCGGGCCGGCCGGAGGCATTCCCGGCCCCCAGCCGGGCGGCGGACCAGCGTGGCCGGGGCTGCCGGCGGACGAAGACGGATCGGACGGGTCCGGCTCCCCCGACCCGGAGGACGGAGTGGGCGGGGGTGGCTGGTCGGTCATGAACGCTCCTCAGCATCGGCTGGAACGGTTCACGATCTTCCCGGCTGCGCGCCCCAGCCGCAGCCCCGACTCACGGGGCCGATCGGCCAGGAAGCTCAGCCGATGACGCGTACGTGCTCTGCCTGTGGACCCTTCTGGCCCTGGGCGATCTCGAACTCGACCCGCTGACCGTCGTCCAACGCCTTGTAACCGTCCATCTCGATCGCGGAGAAGTGGACGAACACGTCCTGACCGCCGTCGACGGCGATGAAGCCGTAGCCCTTTTCGGCGTTGAACCACTTCACGGAGCCCTGTGCCACGGTGCACTTCCCTCACTCTGCGCGGCGTTGCCTGACTCGGCGCACGGCACGGCCGGGCGCCCCCGACCACCGACTCAGCGATCGATGACCGCCATTGAAATCGGTGACCGAAATCGCACGCTACACGAGGAGTGACGGACGCGCACGGCCACAAATCGGACACACTTCCGTGCGTCCCGGCCGCGCTGATCGGCCGGGCTCCCGAGCCACCGGATTCGTCAGCGTCATTACCAAATGGAGGAAGGGTCGCAGGGCGCTCCCGAGGTGACCGGGATGGGGCCGAGCTCCCGAAACGCCGTCCCGCCCCTGTGGTAGGCATGCGGACATGACCACCGACATGGGCTCGCCGGCCCTACGGCTCGCGGAGATCCGCCGGGTCCGGCCGGAGGACGCCGCCCGGATGCGGGCGCTGCGCCTGGAGATGCTTGCCGACGCACCGTTGGCCTTCCTGGAGACCCTCGCGGACGCGGCGGCCCGACCGCACAACGAGTTCGCCGCCCGGGTCGCCTACACCTCGGCCGGCGCCGGCAACGCGCAGTTCATCGCCGACCCGGGCGGCCGGCTGGTCGGGCACACCGGTGGCACGACCCACCCGAACGAACCGGGGCTGACCGTGATCTACGCCGTGTACGTCACGCCGACCTGGCGCGGCAGTGGCCTGCTCGGCGAGCTGATCGACGGGGTGGCCGCCTGGTCGCGCGCCTGTGGCCGACCGGAGCTTCTGCTGGAGGTGGTGGTCGGCAACGACCGTGCCTACCGCGCGTACCAGCGCCTGGGCTTCAAGGACACCGGGGTACGAGTCCCCCACCCGACCATTCCAGCCCTGAACGAGCTACAGATGCGCCGACCAGCCTGACCCACACCCCCGCCGGCCGTGATGATCACGCTCGATCCAGGATGTAGTGGTAACCATCCAACGAGAGGCCACTACATCCCGGATCGAGCACGATCATGGGGAAAGCAGAGGCTCCAGGCCCGGACACATCGGTGAGCACCGCGCCCCCGGCGGGTTTCCGAGGCAGCCCGACCCGCGCAGGGATCAAGCCTGACCGCCCGGAGCGGGGCGGGCTGCCCCGGAAACCCCTAACCACAACCAAACTCAGACGTGCCGCCGAGACTGCACGATCCGGAACCGGTTGGCGACGTACGCCCCGTCGGTCAGCGCCGAGTTGGCAGCAGCGTTGGCCCCGCTGCCGTGGAAGTCGGAGAACGCCGCCGACTGGTTGACGAAGACACCGCCGGTGAGGTTGCAGGACAGGTGCACCCCGACCTCTACCGCCACCGCCTCGGTCGCGTCCAGCACGGCCTCGTCGGTCGAGTAGACCCCGGCGGTGAGCGCGCCCTTCTCGCCGACCGTCCGGCGCAGCAGCTCCAGGCTGTGAGCTGTGGAGTCGGTCGCGATGGCGAACGAGATCGGCCCGAACCATTCCCGGCCGTACGTCTCCGCGTCGTCAGCGGTCAGCTTCACGATCGTCGGCGTACGAACCACCGCGTCGGCGTACGACGGGTGGGCTACGGTCCGCGACTCCAGCACCGGCTCGCCGACCTTGGTCACCTCGGCCAGCCGCTCCAGCACCCCGTCGTTGACGATGGCGCCGGTCAGCTCCACGCCTCGGGCCGGGTCGGCGGTGAGCTTGCCGACGGCGGCGGCGATCCCGCCGGCCACCTCGTCGAAGCTCTTGTGCCCCTGGTCGGTCTCGATGCCGCCGGCCGGAATGAGGATGTTCTGTGAGGTGGTGCACATCTGCCCGCTGTAGAGGGTCAGCGTGAACCCGAGGTTGCGGCACATGCCGGCGAAGTCGGCGGTGGAGTCGATGACGACGGTGTTGAGGCCGGCCTTCTCGGTGTAGACCGATGCCTGCCGGGCGTGCGTCTCCAGCCAGTCGCCGTACTCGGTGGAGCCGGTGAAGTCGACGATCCGGACGGCGCGGTGCAGGGCCAGGTCGCTGGCGAGCTTCTCACCGGGCGCCTCGGCCGCCAGCATGATCAGGTTCGGGTCGAACCCGGCCTCGGCGAGCACCTCCCGGGCGTACTTCACGGTGATGGCCAGCGGCAGCACCGCGCGCGGGTGCGGCTTGACGATCACCGGGTTGCCGGTGACCAGCGAGGCGAACAGCCCGGGGTACGAGTTCCAGGTCGGGAAGGTGTTGCACCCGATCACCAGCGCCACCCCACGCGGCACCACGTGGAACGTCTTGGTCATCCGCAGCGGGTCGCCCTTGCCGGCGGCCTTCTCCCAGCCCGCCGTGCCCGGGTGCCGGGTCATCTCGGCGTACGCGTACGCCAGCGCTTCCAGCGCCCGGTCCAACGCGTGCGCGCCACCGGCCTGGAAGGCCATCACGAACGCCTGCCCGCTGGTGAACTGCACAGCGTTGGCCAGCTCGAAGATGTGCTTGTGCAGCCGGTCGAGGATCTCCAGGCAGACGCCCACCCGGGCCTGCGGGCCGGCGTCACGCCATGCCGGCAGTGCGGCGGAGGCGGCGGCGACCAGTTCGCCTGGGCCGGCGTGCGGGTACCGCACCGCCAGCTCCACCCCGAACGGGCTCGTCTCGGTGGCGACCCGAACGCCCGCGCCGGGCTGGTCGAGCGGGAAGTCACCGCCGAGGTACGCCTCGAAGGCGGCCTTGCCGTCGGCGGCGGCGGTCTCGCCGTACACCCGGGGGCTGGGGGATTCGGGATAGGCGGACCAGTAGCCCCGCTCCGTGATCGCGGTCAGCGCACGGTTGAGGGTGTCGGCGTGCCTGTCGTACAGGGGATGCGGGGTCTCCGTCATGCCCGCCATCATGCCTGAGTCCGGTCCGCGAGCAGTAGCGCGAATGCCCGACGGCACGGGGTTGCTCGCGGCGGCAGCGGGTAACCGCGGGCCTCCGGCCAGGCCAGGGAAGCCGGCCAGGGAAGGGCGGCGGGTGAGGATCACCGAGATCCGGGTGCACGGGGTCGCCGACAAGGGGCCCGAGACGATCCTCGACCGACCGATCGTCGCGCGGGTCGCGGGAGACGACAACGCCGGCTTCTACCGGCCCCGGCCCGGCTACGGCGCCGCCGCGGACCGCAACGGGGTGACGCTTGAGGCGTACCGCTGGAGCAGGCTGACCGGCGGCACCGCCACCCGAACGTTTTCCCTGGTCCTGCTCCTGCCGTTCATGCTCAGCAACATCGCGGTCTGGATGCTGCCGGTCACCGGCCGCGGCGGCCACGCCGCGCGGGCGCTGTGCCGACTGTTGGCCGCGACGATGACCGCGATGTACGTGCTCTCCACAGTCGGGGTGTCAGTCGACCTGATCGCGTGGCAGTGCGCGGCCTACCCGAGGTGTCTGGAGGGGCGGCGGGAGCTTTCCTGGCTGGGCGACGTGCCGCCCGGGCAGCGGCTCGCGCTGCTGGCCATACCGCCGATCATCGCGATCGTCCTGATCTGGCGGCTCGGTGCCCGGACCTGGCAGCTCCCCGAGGACAGCGACCACGCGCCCGGTGTGGGTGCGGACCGGCTCGACGCGCCAGCCTTCTGGGACACCCGCTCGCTGCTGCGCCGCCTGCGCTCGGTTCACGTCGCTGTGGCGCTTGGCACGCTCGATGTAACTCTGCTGCTGGTTCTGGCGCCGCACGACGCCACAGTGCCCGGCTGGCTGCTGCTGGCCGCGGACGTGTCGCTGCTCGCCGGCGCGGTGGTGCTGCTCTGCCGGCCGGCGATCGAGCGGCGCGGAGAGCAGGACCAGCGGAGCTCGCGGACGATCCGCTGGGTGGCCGTCGCGCTCACCGCGCTGACACTGGGGTACGCGTTGCTGCCCCGGCCGCCGTGGACGGCCGAGGGGATGATGCCGGGGTACGGGATGCTGGTCGCCGGGCTGTTCGCCGGGCAGGTGGTGCTGCTCGCGCTGCTCGGCCTGGTGGTAGTGGTGCAGCGCCGTTCCCTTCCCCGTCCCCTCTTCCTGCTGGCCGGGCTGGGCGCGCCGGTGCTGATCACCGTCGCGATCGGGCTGGGCGTCGCGTACTCCTCGGGCCTGACCTACGGGCTCGCCGAGTATCTGGACCGTGGCTCCAGCCCGACGCCGGCACGGCCGCTGCCGCCTGGCGCCCCACCGTTGTCGCCGCCGATCGCCTACCGCTGGGTCACCCTCGGCTTCACCCTCGCCGTGCTCCTGGTGGCCGTGACGGCACTGCTCGTCCCCCGGCTTCGCCGTCATCGTCGCCGTCGGGAGGCCGAGGAACTGGTCCGGCGGGACTATCCGGAAGCCTCCCAGGCGGCCCCCGAGCGGGTGCGGGCCGTCCGCGACGCGATAGTGCGTGCCCGGCTGACGGATCGGCTCGGAGGGCTGCTGGCCACCGCGTACGTGGTGTTGGCGCTGCTCACCCTCGCGGCGGCCGGGCTCTCGGTGATCGGTCCCGGGCCGGGCGCGCTGGCGCTGCGGCTGGGCGGCGAGCCGTTGGCCCGGCCGGTGATCTTCGTGACCGACCTGGGCGCCCTGCTGATCGGGCTGTTCGCCACGGTCCTCGCGGTGATGGGACTTGTCGCCTACCGATCCGGCGCGATCCGGCTGGTCGGGGTGCTCTGGGAACTGGCCACCTTCTGGCCGCGTGCCGCGCACCCGCTCGCCCCGCCGTGCTACGTCGAGCGGGCGGTCCCGGAGCTGACCCGCCGGATCGGGCAACTCACCGCCGACGGGAACGCTGTGGTGCTGTCCGGGCAGAGTCACGGCAGCGTGCTCGCGGCGGTGACGATCCTTCAACTGCCCGACCACTGCCGCCGGCGGGTGGCACTGCTCACCTACGGCGCCCCGCTCGGCAACCGGTACCGGCGGATCTTCCCGGCGTACGTCAGTGACGAGATGCTGCGCGAGGTCGGCAGCCGGTTGGCCTGGCGGTGGATCAACCTGTGGCGGTACACCGACGCGGTGGGCGGAGCGGTGTTCGTCCCGTTCGTCGACGGAACCGACGACCCGGCCGCCCGGGTCGACCGTCGGGTACGGGATCCGAGGGGACTGCTCATCCCACCGACCGACACGGTGCCCCCGCCGGTGCAGGGCCACCGGTTCACACCCGACGACGACTTCCACGCCGCGATCGGCGAGCTGGCCGAGCGCCTGGAACGGGTCGACGACTGAACGGTCGGTTCAGAGGGTGAGCTGCCAGTCGGTCCAGGCGTCCACCGGACGGAAGCCGAGCTGCTCGTTGATCGCCACCATGTAGCTGTTGCTGGCCGCGTTGACGGTGTCGATGCTGCGTACCGCCGGCTCGTGGGTGAGCAGGTGGTGCAGGTTCTCCGCCTTGGCGATCAGGCCGAGCCGGTGCCCACGATGTGCGGGATCGACGATGGTGATCTGCTGGAACGCGTGCCAGTCGGCGGAGGCGCCAACCTCCAGCAGCGTCCAGGCGACCAGCCGGCCGGACGCCTCGTGTCGCATCCCGAGGTGGTAGCGCCGACGGCCCTTGGCCTCCAGGGCCCGATCGGTGCCGCGGATGCGCTCGGCGTCCACCTGCTCCGGCTCCCACTGCATGTCGCCAAGGGGCGCGTCCATCATCAGCCGGCCGTCCAGGTAGGCGATGTCCGTCAGATACTCCTGCGGGGTGGCGCCCTGCCAGCACACCGACCGGTACCCCTCGGCCCGGGGCTGGGCCTCGACGAGTGCCGCGCGGAGCGCAACCCGGTCGATCTCGGCGATCTCCAGCCGGCGACGCACCTCGACCAACGCGGCCTGGGCGCCGGTCGACGCGGCGAACGCGGCGCCCGCCACGCTCCGGGCCGGCCCGTCGGGCAACGCGGAGACGGTCAGCCCGACGACCCGCTTGCGGCCGTGCTCGCGCAGCAGCCGTACGCCGTACTCGTGCAGTGCCCGACCGACGCCCCGGCGCCGCAGCTCCGGACGCACCTTCAGCTCGACGGTGGCGTTGTCGGTGTTGTCGAGCTGCGGCAGGTCCAGTTGCAGGAAGCCGGCCGGGACGCCGTCCAGTCGGGCCAGCGCCCAGAGCGTCCGGGTGCCGGGCAACGGCGTGTGGAACAACGCGTCGAACCGGCGCCGGCAGAAGGGCGGCAGGTCCGGCAGATCGGCGTCGTTGACCGCCACCCCGAGCCGGTACGCCTCGTCGACGGAAGTCCGGTCGGCGCCGTCGAACGACGCGATCGTGATGCTCATGCCGCTGAGGGTGCACCCTGGAAAAGCGATCGGGCCAGCGATTAATCGCTGGCCCGATCGAACGTGGTCGGGAGGGACACTCGCACAACGCCTCCGGCGTTGGGTCGCAAGAACTTCAAAAGTCTTCGGCGAAATGCCCTCCCGCACGGAGCATCTTGCGCCGTCCGGTTCCTGCCGTCAAGTCCGTAGCGGCGGGTTTTCCACACTCACAGCGAAAACCCAGTTACCGGCTGATCCACTCGGTCCCCCGTTCAGCCGAGGAGGCCGGCGTCGCGGGCGGCGCGCAGCGAGGGCTTGATGTGGTGGGTCGGACCGACCTGGCCGGCCACCGCGTCGATGGTCTTCAGGCCCTCGCCGGTGTTGAACACGACGGTCTCGGCCGTCGGGTCGAGCCGACCGGACTCGACCAGCTTGCGCAGCACGGCCACTGTGACCCCACCCGCGGTTTCGGCGAAGACCCCGGTGGTACGGGCCAGATCGCGGATCCCCGCCCGGATCTCGTCGTCGTCGGCGTACTCCATCCAGCCGCCGGTGCGGCGGACCGCCTCCAGGGCGTAGAGGCCGGCCGCCGGGTCGCCGATGTTGAGCGACTTGGCGATGCCGGTCGGCTTGACCGGGACGATCGTGTCGGTCTCGGCGTGCAGGGCGACGGCGATCGGGTTGCAGCCGGCGGACTGCGCGCCGAACACCTTCCACCCGTCGGCGGGCGCCTCGACCAGGCCGATCTCCACCAGCTCGGAGAACGCCTTGTCAATCTTGGTGAGCAGCTCGCCACTGGCCATCGGGATGACCACCTGCGCCGGGATCCGCCAGCCGAGCTGCTCGGCGACCTCGTAGCCGAGGGTCTTGGAGCCCTCCGCGTAGTACGGCCGGACGTTCACGTTGACGAACGCGGTGTCCTCGAACTCGTCGGTCTCCACCAGCTCACCGCAGAGCCTGTTGACGTCGTCGTACGAGCCGTCGATGGCGACCAGTTCGCCGCCGTAGACGGCGGTGGTGATGACCTTGCCCTGCTCCAGGTCGCTGGGGATGAAGACCACCGAGGGCGCTCCGGCACGGGCGGCGTGGGCGGCCACCGAGTTGGCCAGGTTGCCGGTCGACGCGCAGGCGAACCGGCTGAAGCCGAGCGCCTTGGCGGCGGTGAGCGCCACCGAGACGACCCGGTCCTTGAACGAGTGGGTGGGGTTGGCGCTGTCGTCCTTGACCCAGAGCGGCGCGGTGATGCCCAGCTCGGCGGCGAGGTGCGGGGCCGCCACCAGGGGGGTCAGCCCCGGGTCGAGGGTGACCCGGCTGGCCGGGTCCTGACCGGCGGGGAGCAGTGCGGCGTACCGCCAGATGTTGTTCGGGCCGGCCTCGATCTGCTCGCGGGTCACGGTGGCCAGCGCGGCGGCGTCGTAGTCGACCTCCAGCGGGCCGAAACACTCGTAACAGGCGTGCTGGGCGACGAGCGGGTAGCGGGCCGAACAGGCACGGCAGACCAGGGCACGGGCGGGGCTGGCGGAGGTGTCGATGCCGGAGGCGACGAGCGTCGACGTCATGTCGAGAGTCCTCTCATCTTTCCCCGCATCGCACGGTGCGGCGGGGACGGAATTGGCACCTGCCCCACGGGTCGCTCAGCGGTGAGCGCGCGGGGTGGTTGCCGGGGCGTCGTCGGGCCGTATCCCTCAGCCCCTCTGGATGAGGTATTCAGTTGTGCCGTCGAGTCTAGGACAACGCTGTCGGTCGCTGCTACCGCAGATCCCACGCTGTGAGCCGACCGCCGGCATCCCGGCGGT
Organism: Micromonospora trifolii; assembly: GCF_022229005.1. GTDB lineage: Bacteria > Actinomycetota > Actinomycetes > Mycobacteriales > Micromonosporaceae > Micromonospora > Micromonospora trifolii. Next base: position 133,230 of record NZ_JAKKFD010000001.1, on the reverse strand, counting down.
CGGCGCGCTGCTGGTCAGCGCCGGCGTCGACGCCCGAGGTACAAGGCCACGGCCCAGAGGACGGCGATGGCGGCCACGAGAATCCAGCCGGCGGTCGCGATGGCGCCGCCCGTGAGCCGTTCGCTGCCGCTGAGCAGCCAGATCCCACCCGACACGACGAGGAGCGCGACCAGGACGGACACCATGGTGACCACGGCGCGTTGCGCGGGGGTCATCGCTGCCGCCTCGGTCGGATGGTGCCGGGCATCGCGGCCTCCGGGTTGGCCAGGATCTCGGCGACCGAGCGGCCGCCGATGGTCAGCGACCCGAGCAGAGCTGTGCGGGCCTGCTCGGCTTCGGCCTCGGCGGCTCGAATCGCATCGCGGACGTGCTCGCCGAGGGTGAGGTTGTCCACGGCACGCCGGGCCTGCGGCGTGATCCGTACGCCGAGCAGTTGACCGCCCGCTCCGACGGTGGCGATCACCGCGCCGTCGCCGGCCGCAGCCTGGTACTGCTCGCCCGCCGGCCGTTCGGCGAAATCCGCCGCCGACTCCATGGCGGCGGCGATGTCACGACGGATCGCCGACAGGGCATCGAGGTTCATCTGGCCCTCCGGGCGGCGGCGCGCAGGGCCTCGGCAGCCGAAGCCGGGTCGTACGTCTGCGGAGCCGGCGCGGGAACGTCGGCCGGGACGGGCTGCCCGGAAACCTCGGCGATCGTCGCGGTCAGCGCCTGGGCGGCGCGCATCCTGGCGTCGCCCACGGCTGTCACGCACGCTGCCCCGAGGGCCTGCGCGTCGAGGTCGCGGACCGCCTGCGGGCTCAGGTAGACGTCTTCGACCCGGCCTGCGCCGGTGGCCCTGACCACCACTGTGCCCGAGTCGTCAGTGCCCTCGTAGACCGTCTCCTGCGCCTCGGCGATCCGGGCGAGGACCCCGTTGAGCTGGTCGGTCATCGCTCGCAGCGACCCAGTGGTCAGGGCAGCGCGTTCCGCCTCGCGCGTCGCGTGCTCGAAGGCTGGTACGTCGCTCACTCCTTCACCCAGCCCTTCGGCTCGGCGATGCGAACCCGGACCTGCTCGGGCAACTGCAGGCTCGTGGTGTCGATCCGGTCACTGTCGCTGGTGAACATGTTCTCCAGAACGCTGAAGGCGTCGGCGACGTCACGCCCAGCCGTCCACACCTGCTGCACGAAGGTCAGCACGGCGGCGAGCGTCGTGATGGCGAATGTCGCCCAGGCTCCGACGATCGCCCACTGCACGGCGGGTGTGTAGGGGCCGGAAAGATAGGCCACAGCGGCCGCCACCAGCGTCGCTCCCGTGACACCGACGTAGCTGAGCAGGTTCGTCATCAGACCCCACCGCATGTCGTCGCACATATTGCGGACGTTGCTCGCCGCCTGAGCGATCGCGTCGAGCGCGGGCTCGATGCGCGTCTCCAGGAACGCCTTGAACGCCTCGGCGCCCTGATCGGCCCAGTAGGTGTCGACGTCACCTCGCGCCCGGGTCAGCCCCGCCTTGGCCTGCTCGAACACGTCGCTCATGTCGTTCCACGCCTCGGAACCCTTTTCCCATGGGTCCGGCGTGCGGATGTTGACCTCGACAAGGGCGGTGATGCCGGCCACCACCGCCGGACCGCCAACTGTGGGCCAGACGGCCGCGGCGAGCCCGGCGCCGAGGACACCGACGAGCATCCAGAGGCTTTCGGTGGTGTCGTCGTCGACCCGGTCGGAGTAGAGCGAGGAGTCGGACATCGCGGCTCCGTTCAATCCTGATATGTGAAGTTCTCGCCCCGCACCCGCTCCTGCTCCTCGTAGTGGGTGGCGATGGTGGTCAGTGCGGTGCCGATCGAGTCCATCGTCTTCTGGAGCGCCGCTGCCACGTCGCCCACGCCCTGCCGGACCCGCTCGTAGTCGTCGGGCAGGTTCCACGCGAACATCGGAAAGGCATCCCGCGGCAGTGTCAGCGAGGCGATCTTGGGCAGCACCGTGTCGGCGAACGACTTCGCGTCCTCGCTGATCGTCTGGCCCGCCCTGCGCATGGCCTCGGTTTCGAGCGACGTCACAACGGCCCCCTCACCAGGCATCCACGGATCGATGGAACGGCTGGTCCTGGCGGTTCATCCTGCCACGGATGGACCACCGGAGCTGTCCCCTGCCGCCGCCGCGGGCCGGTGGGTCAGCGGGCGCTCACGGCCACCGGGTCGGTCACCGCGATCGGGTCCGTCACCGCGCTCGGCCGGGGCAGCGACGTGGTCCGGGGTCGGGCGGCGAGGTTCGCGGCGATCAGGGCGGCGATCGTGATGGCGGCCCCGACCAGTTCGACGGGCTCCGGCCGGTAGCCGCGGGCGATCTGCACCGCGAAGGTGGTCACCGGGACCAGGTTCATGAACAGCGCGGCGTTGGCGGCGCCGAGTCGCTGCACGCCGGTGTTCCAGGCCAGGACCGCGATCACGGCACCCACCAGCACGGCGTACGCCAACTGCGGGGCGACCGCCACGAGGTCGGCGGCGGCCGGCGCGTGCTGCCAGCCGACGGCGTCGGCGCCGATACTCAGGACGAGCATGGCAGCCGTGCCGGCAAGCGCGGTCAGTGTGGTGAACCGCAGCGGCGACCACTCGCCGAACCGGCTGGCGCCGTGGGTGTAGATGCCCCAGCCCAGCACCGCGCCGATCATCATGAGCCCGCCGAGGCCGAACTGGCCGAGCCCGGCCAGGCTGCCGCGCGTGATCACCAGACCGACGCCGAGGAGCGCCACCAGGGAGAGGGCCAGCAGCAGCGGCTTCGGGCGTACGCCGTCCCGGGCCCAGCGGACCAGTTGGGTGATCACCGGAGTGGTGGCCACGAAGAGGGAGATCTGCTGCGGGGCGGCGTGTTCGAGCGCCAGGTTGGTGAGCAGGTTGAAGCCCGCGAAGCCAACCACTCCGAGCACCACCACCTCCAGTGCCCGGCCACCGTGCCGCAGCGCGCCGGCACCCTCGCGGAGCAGCAGGATGGCGACCAGGACGACGGCCGCCAGCAGGTAGCGCGCGGTGGTCAGGTTGAGCGGGTCGACCCGATTGAGGGCGCTGGCCAGGATCGGGAACATGACGCCCCAGCCGAGCACGGCGACCAGTGGGTACGCGGTGGCGCGGGATCGCATCGGCAACTCCAATGTTCGAGTATCATCGAACCAACGACACCGACCATAGGGTGTTGTTCGATGATTGTCGAACAAGGGTTACACTGGTCACATGGAGCCGCACGAGCCCGACCTGACCGCCGTACCGGTCACAAGCGTGTTGGCCGCACTCGCCGACGACGTGCGGCTACAGATCGTCCGGGCGCTCGCCGAGGGCGGCGAGTCCGCCTGCGGCAGCTTCGACTTCGGCGTCTCCAAGGCGACCCGCAGCCACCACCTGAAGGTGCTGCGCGAGGCGGGCCTGACCCGGACCCGGGCCGCCGGCACCAGCCGACTGGTCCGGCTCCGCCGGGACGAGCTGGACAAGCTCTACCCCGGCCTCCTGGACGCGGTCCTCACCCAGCGCCCGCCAGCCTGACCCCGTCCCGCCCTGGCCCCGCCCCCACCCGGGCCCGCCCGGCCACGGCCCACGCCGCCGCGGGTCCGACCTGCCCCAGGCGCTCGCTTTGGAGCTGAACCGTCTACGGCATCAGCGAAGAGCCGCCGCCCAACGGGCTCCCGCACCACTCCGCCGATCAAGGAGTTGTGGCGGGGAACAAAGCGCTTACTTCCATGATCGACGAGGTGGGCCCGCCCCTATCTTCGCGATCTTGCACTTGCTGTCGTGAGATAGCGGGCATTCCGTGCGTATCGGCGACTGAACCTGCAAGATCGGCGCGGGGGGTGGGGCGGGGGCGCGGGCGGGGGGCGGGGCGGGGTGACGGTGTGGGTTCTACGTGGGCGAGGATCTACTGATGACCTCTCGCGGGACGGCAGCGCGGCGGCGGGTCAGTACGGCGTCCGCGACGGTCATGGCGGCTCTCACTCTCGGCGCGTGCGTACCTGGCGACCATCGCGGCCAGTCCGGAGATCCGAGCCAACCGCCCCCAGGGTCGAGGGCGGGAGCAGGCCCGACCGCCAACACCGACCCGCTGGCCGAGTGCCCGGCCTCCGGCGTTCGGATCCGGTCGACCGGCGGGGACGCCGCTATGGGCCTGCGCGCCCTCGGCCTGGAGCTGGTCAACTGCGGCGCGCACCCCTACCAGCTCGACGGGTACCCGGTGCTGCACGTGTTCGACGAAGCGCGCGAGCCGGTCATGCTGCGGGTGGTCAACGGCGCCAAGGAGATCACCTCGGGGTTCGACCAACCACCCCGGCAGGTCACCCTCGCCGCCGGCGAGCGGGCCACCGCCGTGGTGCTCTGGCGCAACCTGGTCACCGACTCGACGGTGGTGGCCACCAACGGCGAGTTCCTGACGGTGGCGCCCGCCGCCGGGCAGCCGGCCGAGGAGGTCGACCCGGACGGGCCGATCGACCTCGGCAACACCGGCCGGATCGGCGTCAGCGCCTGGAAGAAGGCCGACCCGTCCACGCCGGTACCGACCCGGCCGGCCCCGCCACCGGCGCCGAGCGCGGTGCCGTCGTCGGTGAGCCCACCCGACAGCCGGCTGTGAGCCGACCCGCTACGAGGTGATGTCCTTGCGGGTGAAGCGCCAGAACGCCAGCCCCCAGAACAGCGTCGCGTAGCTGATCGCGGAGATGCAGCCGCGTACCACGTCGTCGGTCTGCACCGGAGTCGACAGCAGACCCAGCCAGGCGGTGCTGAAGTGGGTGGGCAGGAAGTCGCGCAGCGCGCCCAGGGCGGTGATCTGGTCCAGGATGCTGGACAGGATCCAGAGCAGGACCGCACCGCCCACCGCGCCCAGCGCGGCGTCCGTGGTCACCGACAGCAGGAACGCCAGGCCGGCCACCACCAGCAGTACGACCGCCAGGTAGCCCAGCACGGCCAGCAACCGGAGCAGCCCCTCGGTGGGTTCCAGCTCGGCGGCGACGGTGCTGCGCAGCGGCGACCAGCCGTAGCGCAGGGTGCCGGCCAACAGTGCGGTGCCGGCCAACAGGATCAGGGCCAGCCCCGAGTACGCGAGCGCGACCACCAGCTTCACCGTCAACAACCGCGCCCGGGGCACCGGGATCGCCAGCAGATATCGCAGGCTGCCCCAGCTCGCCTCGCTGGCCACCGTGTCGCCGCAGAACAGCGCGACGACCACCACCAGCAGGAACGACGCCGAGACGAAGATCGAGAACAGGGTGAAGTTGAGCCCGCCCGAGGTGGCCAGCTCGACCAGGCTGGCGAACTCGTTGCGACCGTTGTCGTCGTCGCCGCCCGAGTCGAACTGGAACGCGATCAGGATGATCAGCGGCAGCAGCACCATGAACCCGAGCGCCAGCTGGGTCCGCCGCCGGGACGCCTGCCGACGGAACTCCGCCACGAACGGCATGGTGGCCGACGGCCGGTAACCGCGGGCCTCACCCGCGTCAGTAACAGCCATCACCGGTCACCGCTTCCCCGAGAGTTCTCGCCCACCAGGGCGAGGAACGCGTCCTCCAGGCGCCGCCGAGGCACCACCCGGTCCACCCCGATGCCGGCGCGCACCAGCTCCGCCACCACCTCACTGCGGGCCGTGCCGTTGGTGTCGACGACCAGTTGGCCGTCGCTCTCCGGCAACACGCGGACCCCGTGCAGCCGGTCCAGCACCGCCCGCGCCGCCACCGGGTCGTTGACGTCGAAGAGCACGCTCGGCGACTCGCCCACGATCTCCTCCACCGGCCCGGACGCCACGATCCGGCCCTTGTTCACCACCACCGCGTGCGTGCACGTCTGCTCCACCTCGGCCAGCAGGTGACTGGAGACCAGCACCGCCCGGCCGTCCGTGGCGTACCGCTGGAGCACCCGGCGCATCTCGGCGATCTGCGGCGGGTCCAGCCCGTCGGTCGGCTCGTCCAGGACCAGCAGTTCGGGGAGGCCGAGCATGGCCTGGGCGATGGCGAGCCGCTGACGCATCCCGTGGCTGTAGTTCTTGATCCGCCGGTGCACGGAGTCACCCAACCCGGCGATCTCCAGCGCCGCGTCGAACTGCGCGTCCTCCCACGGCCGCCCGGTGGCCCGCCAGTACGCCTTCAGGTTGTCCAGACCCGACAGGTGCGGCAGGAAGCCCGGCCCCTCCACCAGCGCGCCGATCCGGGACAGCACCGGCGAGCCGGGCACCAGCCGACGACCGAAGACGTAGATCTCCCCGGCGGTCGGCTGGGTCAGCCCCATCAGCACCCGCAGGGTGGTGGTCTTGCCGGCGCCGTTCGGCCCGAGCAGACCCACCACCTGGCCGGGGTGCACCTCGAAGTCCACATTCGACACGGCGACGAAGCCGTCCGCGTACTCCTTGCGCAGCGCGCGCACGGCCAGCGGTGTGTCCGCGTACTCCGGATGCACCGACCGGTCCTGGCGGCGGTGCCGGCGGCGGACCAGGGCGACGACCACGACGAGCCCGATAACGATGGCCGCGAGCAGGCCGGCGAGCACCCAGCGCCAGATCGTCGCGGCGGTGGGGATCGGCTCACCGCTGACAGTGGGCAGGCTGACCGCGCCGTCCGCGGCCACCGTGTAGACGGTCGGCGCGGCGGGCGTGGTGTACGCCTGGTCGGAGGTGGCCACCACCAGTCGCAGCCGGTGCCCGGCCTCCACCCGGCGGACGATCCCGGGCAGTGTCACGGTGACCGGGCGGGCGTCCTGCACCTGCTGCGGCAGGCCGGTGAGCCGGATCGGGGCGACCAGGCCGTTCGGCAGGGTGGCCGCGCCGTCCGGGTCGACGTCGTAGAGCTTGACGAAGAGCACCGCCTCGCCGGTCGGCGACGCGGCCCGCACTGTGACTGTGGGCGCACCGGCCACGTCCACGGCCTCGGTCAGCGGGGTGGACTCGAACTGGGCGTGCTGGCCGGGCACGTCACCGGCCACGCCGTCCAGCAGCGAGGCGAGCCCGCCCGCGAACGGGATCGAGGAGATGGCCGCCGGGTTGCCGTTCGGCGGGTTCGCGATCGGCTGGGCCGGACCGGCGACCGTCACCTCCCGGCGGGCGTTGCCGGCGAGGCCCGGGTAGTCGGCGCGGCGGAATCCGGTGGCGACGAGACCCCTGTCGAGCGCGTCGAAGCCGGCGATCCGCGACCAGGTGAAGTCGTCGCCGGGAGCGTCGCCCTCGCCCTTGACGTAGTGGTCGAGCCACTGAACGGTCAGGAACTTCACCCGGTCTTCGTCCGAGCGGGGTCCACTGCCACCGTCGTGCCCGCCGGTGAACCAGGCGACCCGTACCGGGGTGCCGGTGGCGGCGATGCCGCGCGCGTTCGCGTCCGCCTCACCGAGCGGGAAGAGGGTGTCCGCCTCGCCCTGCACCAGCAGGGTCGGCGCCTTGATCCGGTCCAGTACACCGGCCGGGCTGGAGCGGCGCAGCAGGTCCACGGCGGCCTGGTCGGCGCGGCCGGTGGTGGCGATCCGGAGGTACGCGGCGCAGACGTCGGCGGCGAAGCGACCGCAGGACGGGTCGGCGGCACCGGTCGGAGCGCCACCGCTACCGGTGCCGGGACCGGCGCCCGGCCCGGGGCTGGGCGGGCCGGCGGACGCCGGTGCGCCCTGCGGCTGGGCGGCGGTCGCGCCGGAGAGCCCGGCCGGGCCGGAGCCCACGCTGCCGCCCCCGCCGAAGAAGAGACCGGCCCAGCCCTTCTTGAACACGCCCTCGGTCGGCGCGCCGCCGGTGCTCTCCGGCAGGAAGGCGCGGGACAGGTCGTTCCACGTGATCATGGGCACGATCGCGTCGACCCGACGGTCCTGGGCGGCCAGCAGCAACGCCAACCCACCGCCGTACGAGCCGCCGACCACGCCGACCTTCGGGTCGCCGGCGGCGTCGGTGCGCACCTCCGGCCGCGCGGCCAGCCAGTCCAGCAGCCGCTCAGCGTCGCGTACCTCGTACTCCGGGTTGTCCAGGTGGATCTCACCGCCGCTGCGACCGAAGCCCCGCGCGGTCCAGGTGAGCACCGCGTAGCCGCGCCCGGCGAACTCCTCCGCGTCGGAGCGCACCGACTCCTTCGTGCCGCCGAACCCGTGCGCCAGCAGCACCGCCGGCACCTTCCGACCGGACGAGGCGTCGTCCGGCAGGTAGAGGGTGGTGTCCAGGTTCACCGGTTGGTCGCCGGACGGTCCGGACCGGACGGTGAGCATCGCGCTCTCGGTGCGTACGCCCGGCCCCTGTGGCCACACCGCCCAGGTCACGGCGGCGGCCAACAGCACGACGACCACAGCGGCGGCGGTCGCCCGGCGGCGGGTGGGCAGGGCACGCCGGAACCACGCGGCCGGCGACGGCGATGTCATGCGGCACACGGTACGGCCCGCAGCCTGAGCGTTGGCTGAGATCCGCCGTACGTTCGTCCGGTTGCCCCGATCGGTGCGCGGTCGGGTGCGAGCGCGCACCGTCCGACGCGGCACAGTGAGTTGAGTTCGGATCCCGTGAATTCCGATCTTCCGCGGATATCCACCCCGATCCCTCCATGTCACACCCACAGATGACACAGAGCGTGCCGGTAACGCGGACAAATGGTGACATGGCTCGAAGTGACGCGAACCTGACTCCCCGAGTGAGGTCTGACCAGGCGAGGGTTCGATTAGTTTTCCGGTCCGGTGCACGGGACTTGTCGGCTAGCCCGACGCCGCGCCGATCAGCGCCCCACGCCGGAGGAGACATACATGACAGTCCCCGCGCCACGGGCCCGTCGACGGCCGTCCACGCTGGGCCGGCTACTGCCTCTGCTGCTCATCGGAGCACTGCTGGCACCGTTGGGCCTGCTCGTCACGTCGAACTGGCGGCAGGTCACCGACGACCGGGACCTCACCACCCGGGAACGGCTCGGCGTGCAGTACCTCACCGCACTCGCGGCGGTCACCGACGCCCTCGTGGAGGCCCAGTCCAACGCTGTCAACGGGCGCCCCGTGGCCCGGGAGGCGTTGAACGGGGCAGTCGAGGAGGTCGCCGCTGTGGACGCCCGCATCGGCGGGGAGCTGCTCAGCCAGGAACGCTGGGCCGGCGTACGGGCCAAGCTGGAGGCGCTGCGCGGCCGGGGCGCCACCGACCCCGAAGCCGCCTTCACCGCTTACGGTGAGGCCTCCGACCTGCTGCTGGCCCTGCACCGGAAGGTCCGGGAGAGCTCCGGGCTGGTCCGCGACCCCGAGGCCGACTCGTTCTTCCTCCAGGACAGCGCCGGCCAGGAACTGCCCGAGGCGGTGGTCGCTGCCGGCCGGCTGGCCGACCTCGCCACGCTGGTCTCCCGCCGGCCGGCCGCCGAGCAACCGCGCGGCCTGCTGGAGCTGACCGGCCTGCGGGTGTCCGCCCTGGCACCCGCCGCCGACCTCGTCGACAACCTTCGCTCGGCCGTGGACGGTTCGGAGAGCACCGACCTCGGTGCCAACGTGCTGACCCCGCTGGACACCTACCAGCGTTCGGTGGAGGCGCTTGCCGCGTACTCCGTGCCGGGCAAGGACACCGGCGTGGTCAACCCGGGCCAGTTGAGTGCCGCAGCGCTCAACTCGCACCGCTCGGCCCGCCAACTTCAGCCGGTCATCCTCACCGAGCTGGACGCGCTGCTGGCCGAGCGCATCGACCGGCTCAACCGGGACCGCTGGCTGACCGCCGGGGCGGGTGTCGTCGCCGTCCTGCTGCTGGGCTGGCTCGCCGCCTTGCTGGTCGCCGCCGGTCGCCGGGCCCAGCGTCGGGCCGCCCTGGCCGCCACCCACGCGGAGAGCCCCGACACCCCGCCACACCGCGACCCGTGGCAACCGCCCGCCGACGAGGCGCGTGCGCTGCAACCGGCCGGCGCGGCCCGCGACCCGGAGACCGCGCATTGGGGAGCGTTCGATGCTGCTCGGTAGGCTCCGGATCCGCGGCAAGCTCGCGCTGCTCGTGGTGATTCCGCTGCTCAGCATGGTCGGCCTGGCCGTGCCGGTGATGCTCGACCGGGTCGCCGCGGCACAGCGCGCCGGCGACACCGCCGAGCGGGTCCGGCTCGCCAGCCGGGTCGGCAGCCTGGTCCAGGACCTTCAGCAGGAACGCATCCTCTCCGTCGGCTTCCTGCTCGGCCGGGTCGAACGCAGCGAGCTGGTCCGCAAGTCCGCCGACGTGGACGACCGGGTGGCCGACCTCCGGGCGGCGCGGAGCGACGCGCTGACCGACCAGGTCGACAGCGCCCTCGACCGCGTGTCCAGCCTCATCGACCTGCGCACGGCAGTCCTGGTCCGGGCCGCCAATCCAGGTCAGGTGATGGACGCGTTCGGTCCGGTCAACAAAGGGATCATCGAGTCCCTGCGGCTGATGGTCGGGGTGGACACCGACACGTTGCCGGGCCGTCAGGTGCTCGCCCTCGACGGGCTGCTCCGCGCCGACGAGGGCCTGGGCACCTGCGCCACCCTGAGCCTGCTGGTCAAGGCGATCGGCACTCCGGACACCACCGCCGGGTACGTGGCATGCATCGCCGCGCTGATGGTCGACAACTCGCGCTTCCGCAGCCTGATCACGCCCGAGCAGCTCACTGTGGCCCAGCTCAACGACGCCGCCGTGGCCGCGCGTACCCAGCCCGACTTCCTGATCAGAAGCGCCCGGGACCCGGCCGCCGCGGTCCGCGACGTGACGATCGAGGCGCTCTTCCCGGCCGTCCGCACGATGATCCGGCTCGGTCAGTTCGTCGAGAAGAAGCTGGTCGCCGACGTGCTCGCCGCGGTGACGGCCGAGCAGCGGCGCGCGCTGACCGCCGCGTACCTGGTCGGTGCGGCGACGGCGTTGATCCTGACGCTGGTGGTGCTGCTCAGCGTGGCGGTCGCGCGGACTGTGGCCCGACCGCTGACCCGACTCACCCGCTCGGCCGACCGGGTCGCCCGGGTCGCCGAGGCGGAGCTGGTCCGGGTCACCGACGACGAGGCGGAGAGACCTCAAGCGGTCCGGCTGGAGCCGGTGGACGTCGGGGCCAACGACGAGATCGGCGACCTGGCGCGGGCCTTCGACCGGGTGCAGAACACCGCTGCCCAACTGGTCGAGCGGCAGGTCGCCGGCCGGCGCAACGTGGCGCAGATGTTCGGCCACGTCGGCCGGCGTACCCAGAACCTGGTGGGTCGGCAGATCGCGCTGATCGACCGGCTGGAGCAGCAGGAGGCCGACCCGGGCCGCCTGGAGCACCTGTACCGACTCGACCACATCTCCAGCCGGTTGCGGCGCAACGCCGGCAGCCTCGTGGTGCTCTCCGGCTCGGCCGGGGCCGACGCGCACACAGCGCCGGTGCCGTTGGCGGACGTGGTCCGGTTGGCGCTCGGTGAGATCGAGGACTACACCCGGGTGGAGGTGCAGGTGCCGGCGGGCGTCTCGGCCGCGCCGGCGGTGGTCGGTGACCTCGTCCTGGCGCTGGCCGAGCTGATGGAGAACGCCACAGTCTTCTCCCCGCCGCACACCCGGGTGCTGGTGGCCGCCGAGACGTCCGGCCTCGGTGCACGACTGACAGTGGTGGACCACGGCATCGGCATGAGCGAGCAACGACTGGCCGAGGAGAACGCCCGGTTCACCCGCCGGGAACGGCTCGACCTGGCCCCGACCGAGGTGCTCGGTCTCTTCGTTGTGGGCCGGCTGGCCCGTCGGCACGGCTGGCAGGCCGCCCTGGCCGCCACCGGCGGCGGTGGGGTGACCGCACAACTGGAGATCCCGTCGACGTCGCTGGTGCTGCGCCGCGCCGACCGGGCCGGGGCCGCCGTGGCCCGCGCCGCGGTGCCCGATCGGGGCCGGCGTACGACGGCGACGCTCGACCCCGAGCAGGACGCGCGACCCAGCGCGGTGGCCGTCGCCGTGCCGGCCCGCTTCGACTCCGACCTGCTGAGCCGGGCCAACCGCAGCCTCGACGCCGGCCCTTCCTGGAACGCGTTCGGTCAGGGCCAGCCGGAGCAGGCCGTTCCCGAGCCCCAGAGCCCGGAACCGGCGGGCAAGCCGGGCGGGCCACGGGTGCGGCAGCGGGTGCCCGGGGCGACGCTGCACGCCACCGCCGCGACGAGCCGGCCGGTGGACGCCACCGGCGCGGACCCCGCCGCCGCCCGCGCGCTGGTCGAGGCCTTCCAAGCCGGTGTACGCCGCGCCGAGTCGCACGTGACGCCGGGCCTCGACGCCGCGTCGGCGCGGACGGCCGGCGACCCGACGGCTGGCGCCGGGGCGGCCATGGTGGACTTGGGCACGACCGTCGACCTGCCCAGCACCCCGGGAGGCGCCGGCCCCACGGTGCCGCGTGGTGGTGGCTCGACCGATGCCGCCCCGGAGCGACCCCGGTTGAGTCGACGGGTGCCGGGAGCGAACCTCACCGCCATCCCGGTCTGCCAACCGCTCAGCACCCACCTCGGTGACCCGGCCGAGGTCCGCGACCTCATCAGCGAGTTCGAGGCGGGCGTCGCCCGCGCTCTCCGCGAAGTCAGCCCCGACCACCGGAACGAAGAAGGATCATCACGGTGACCAGCCCCTTCCTGCACGAAAATGTCGACCAGAGCCAGCCCAGCACCAGTGGGGACCTCAGCCCGGAGGCCCGTACGTTCAACTGGTTGCTGGACTCCTTCACCTCCAGCACCGCCGGGGTCCTGGAAGCGATCGCGGTCTCCTCGGACGGTCTGCTGATGGCCATGTCGGCGATCAAGGATCGGTCCAACGCGGAGCGGTTGGCCGCCGTCGTGTCCGGAATGACCAGCCTCGCCGGTGGGGCCGCCAGTTGGTACGCCCTCGGCGGCCTGAACCGGGTGATCGTCGACATGGCCGACGGCTACCTGCTGATCAGCGCGATCAGCAGCGGTTCCGTGCTCGGGGTGGTCGCCGACCGTTCGGCGAACCTGGGCACCGTCGCGTACGAGATGACGCTCTTCGCCGGGCGGGCCGGTGGCGCCCTGACCCCGCGATTGATCGTCGAGTTGAAGAACGCCGTTCAGCAGTGACCCCCGACGTCGCCGGCGAGGATCCGGATCCGGAACCCAGGGTTCGGATCCGCCCGTACCTGCGCACGTCATTCCCGACCGGGGACGCAGCGGCGGCGACACCGCTGCCCGAGCCGGAGCCGGACGGGGACCAACCGGCCGGTCCCCGTCCGTTCGTGCTCACCTCCGGGCGGGTTGCGGGTGCCGACCCGGCGATCGGGCTGGAGACCCAGGTGACCGCCCGCATGGACAGCGGCTGGTGGGCCGGCCCACCCGGCGCCCTGCTGGCACCGGAACTTCAGACGATCATCGCGCTCTGCGTCGAGCCGATCTCGGTGGCCGAGATCTCGGCCCGCGCCCGACTGCACTTCGGCGTGACGCGGGTCCTGGTCGGCGATCTACGCGCCGCCGGGCACCTGGACGTGCACGTGACCGACACCGACGACGCTGTCGACCCCGATCTCATCCTGCGAGTGATTGATGGACTCCGTGCGATCTCCTGAATGGCCGGTCGCCCCGCTCGGCGGGGTCGCCGCGAACAGCGCCGCCGCCCGTTACGGCATGTCCCCGGGGACCGGGCCGATAGTCGGGCGGGCCGGCCCACCGCCGACCGCACCGCCGCCGTACCGGCCCTCGTCCGGCACGGGGTCGGCCCCCTCGGCCGGTAAGCCGAGCGCACCGCCGATCCCGGTCAAGATCCTGGTGGCCGGCGGTTTCGGGGTGGGCAAGACCACCACGGTGGGTGCGATCTCCGAGATCGCGCCCCTGACCACCGAGGCCGAGATGACCAGCGCCGGGATCGGCGTGGACGACCCGGGTGCCCGATCCACCAAGACCACCACCACTGTGGCGATGGACTTCGGCTGCGTGACGATCGACCGCAGCCTGAAGCTCTACCTGTTCGGCACGCCGGGGCAGACCCGGTTCGGCTTCATGTGGGACGACCTGGCCCGCGGAGCGCTCGGCGCGCTGGTGGTGGTGGACAGCGCCCGGCTGGACGACTGCTACCCGGCCATCGACTTCTTCGAGCGGGCCGGGCTGCCGTTCGTCGTCGGGGTCAACGCCTTCGACGGGCGACTGGCCCTGGAACTCGGCGAGATCCGTTGGGCCCTGGCCATCGGCGATCATGTACCCCTGGTGCAGTTCGATGCCCGCGACCGGCTCTCGGTGCGGGACGCCCTACTGGTCGTCCTGGACCGCGCGCTGGACCGCGCTACCCGGGACAGGAGGGCCTGAGCCGACCGGCTCCGGCCGTGGCGGGAAGAGGTGATCTGGTGAGGGGCGACCTGGACGAGACGCTGGCCCGGCTGGCCCGACGTGAGGAGGCGTCGCGCCGTCGGGCCACCGACCGTGACGAGACCACAGCACCGTCGAGCCCGCCCGGCCTCGGCGGCGACGCCCGCAATGCCCGGCCGGGCCGGCACGCGGGGGTGGAGGCCCCGAGCGAGGTGGCCGGATGGGGACCGGTCGAGGAGGTGGCCGAGGCGATCCGCCAGGTCGTCGGCGCCTACCCCGGGCTGGCGGTGACAGTGCAGGTGGAGCACGCCGGGCGGACGTACCCGATGCGGGTCTCCTGGGACGGGCCTGCCGTCACTGTCGGACCGCTTCCCCCGCCGACGCCGGTGGAACCTCCGCCGGCCTGGCCGCTCTCCGGCCGGACGGTGCCCGCCTGGGCGCCCGGTCCGGACGGGTTGACCTCGGACCCGGCGGCCCGGTTGGCCGAGCTGATCCGACGCGACCCGACGCTGTTGGACGAGCTGGATCCGCGCCGCTGACCGGCGGGGCTGGCTGGCGGCGGCTACGGTCGGGCAGTGGCGCAACCCGACCTGACCTTGACGGCGAGCCTGCGGCCGGCGGCGCTGGACGCCCGACGGGGCATCGTCCGCCTGCACCCGGAGGCGCTGACCGCGCTGGGGCTGCGCCCCGGCGACCCGGTCCGCCTTGCCGGCCGCCGGGAGACTGCCGGGATCGCGGCGGCGGCCGGGCCGGGATCGAGCAGCGCCCTGCTGTACGCCGATGACCTGACGTTGGGCAACCTGGGTCTGCGTGACGGCGGTCAGGTGCGGGTGAGCCCGGTGCCGTTGGTGCCGGCGAGCCGGGTCGTCCTGGCCGGGCCGGTGGGGGTCGTCGCGGCGGTCAGCCCGGAGATGCTTCGGCTCGCCCTGCTGGGCAAGGTGCTCACCGCCGGGGACGACGTGTCGCTGCTGCCACAGGATGTGCTGCCGGACGCTTCGGTCCGCAGCCTGGTCGAGGCGGCGCGACGCAGCCTCGCCAACACCGTCGGCTTCGCCTGGACCAGCACCCTGCTCAGCGTGGTCACCGTCGAGCCGGCGGCCGGCGCGCTGGTCACCATGGGCACATCGGTCGCCTGGGAGCACGGTGCGACGACACACGGCGGGCCCTCCCCGGTCGGCACCACGTCGATCCGGCCGGGTACGAGCGCCGACTCTGTTCCGGCGGAGGACGCGCCCGACGTGGACGAGCTGCCCGGGCTGCGGGCCCAGGCCGAGGAGTTGACCGAGCTGCTGGACCTCGGCTTCCACCACCGGGAGGTGCTGGGCCGGCTCGGCACCACCATCTCGTTGGGGGTGTTGCTCGTCGGCCCCGCGGGCTCCGGAAAGTCGGCGCTGGTCCGGGCCGTGGCCGCCCGGGTCGGTGCCCGCGTTCACCCGATCTGGGCGCCGGAGGTGGCCGCGCTGGCCAATCAGGCCGCCGCCGAGCGGTTGCGGGTCGCGGCATCGGCTGCCCGGGCGGAAGGGCCTGCGGTACTGCTGGTCACCGACGTCGAGGCGCTCGCACCAGCCGACGAGCCCGGTCCGGTGGCGACGGTGTTCCGTCAGGTGCTGGCGGAGAGCATCCGCGCCGGCGTCGCAGTGGTCTGCACCACCGGCCGACCGGAAGCTGTCGATCCCGCACTGCGCGCGCCCGACCTGCTGTCGCTGCGGATCAGCGTCCCGCTCCCGGATCAGGCGTTGCGCCGCGAACAGCTCACAGTGCTGACCCGGCAGGTGCCGCTGGCCGACGACGTGCGGCTGGACGAGGTGGCCGCGCGTACCCCCGGGTTCGTCGCGGCGGACCTGGCCGCCCTGGTCCGGGAGGCCGGGGTACGCGCGGCGCTGCGGCAGAAGTCCGCCGAGACGCCAACGGTGTCGATGGCCGACTTCACCGCCGCCCGGGAGGTGGTCCGGCCCACCACGATGGCGGCGTCCACACTGGATCTCGCCTCGGTGACCCTGGACGACGTGGGCGGCCTGGACGAGGTCAAGCAGAGGCTGACCGAGTCGGTGCTGTGGCCGCTGACCTACCCGGACACCTTCGCCCGGCTCGGCGTGCAGCCGCCGCGCGGCGTGCTGCTCTACGGGCCACCGGGCTGCGGCAAGACCTACCTGGTCACCGCGCTGGCCGGGTCGGGGCGGGCCAACGTGCTGTCGGTCAAGGGCGCCGAACTGCTCTCCAAGTGGGTCGGTGAGAGCGAACGCGCGGTCCGCGAGCTGTTCCGTCGGGCCCGGGAGGCGGCCCCCACGCTGATCTTCCTGGACGAGGTGGACGCGCTGGCGCCGGTGCGTGGCCAGGCCACCGACGGGGGCACCACGGACCGGGTGGTCGCCGCCCTGCTCACCGAGTTGGACGGGGTGGAGACACTCCGCAACGTGGTGGTGGTCGGTGCGACGAACCGGCCGGACCTGGTCGACCCGGCACTGCTGCGGCCGGGCCGGTTGGAGCGGCTGGTCTATGTGCCACCACCGGACGGGCCAGCCCGCGCGGAGATCCTGCGGGCAGCGTCCCGACAGGTGCCGCTGGCACCGGACGTCGACCTGCCCGCCCTCGGTGACGAGCTGACCGGCTTCTCCGCCGCGGACTGTGCGGCGCTGATCCGCGAGGCGGCGCTGGCCGCGATGCGGGAGTCGCTCGCCGCCGCCACTGTCACCGCCGAGCACGTGTCGACAGCACGGGCCCGGGTGCGACCGTCGCTGGACCCGGCCCAGGTCGCCGGCCTGGCCGCGTACGCCGCCGACCGGGAATGATCAGAGCAGGGCAACCTTCCGCCGCGCCCGGGACGTTCCTAGTACGTCACATTCCCCAGTGGAGTCATCCACTGCGACGTCAGGTGGTGTTCCTTGCGCAAGCGGCTCTCTCTCCTCCTCGTCCCCCTCGTGGCGGCGGCGACCCTGATCTCGGTCGGCGCACCGGCGACGGCCCATCCGGCGAAGCCGTTCCCCGCCCGGATCGCGTTGCCGGACGGGTTCACCCCGGAAGGGTTGACGATCGGCCGGGGCACCACCGTGTTTGTGGGGTCCATTTTGGACGGTGCGGTGTGGCGGGGTGACTTACGCACCGGCCGCGGCTCGGTGCTGATCCCGGGCACACCCGGCACCGACAAGGCGGGCCTCAAGCTCGACCCACAGGGCCGGCTCTGGACCGCCGACTTCTCCGGCGGCGGCGCGAGCGTGTACGACGCGGGCACCGGCGCCAAGCTGGCCCACTACCAGTTCACCGACGTGCCGGGCAGCTACGTCAACGACCTCGTGATCACCCAGCGGGCGGTCTACTTCACCGACTCCGCGAGGCAGGTGCTGTACGTGGTGCCGCTGGGCCCGGGTGGCCGCCTTCCGGCCCCCACCGCCTTCCGGGTGCTGCCGCTCAGCGGTCCGGCCGCCACGCCGGACGTCTACCACAACGGGATCGTGGCGCTGCCGGACGGCGATCTGCTGGTCGCGCAGATGCTGTCCGGCCGGCTGGTGCGCGTCGACCCGCGTACCGGGGGCAGCCGACTCGTCGACCTCGGCGGCTACTCGGTGGAGCGGGCCGACGGGCTGGTGCTGCGCGGACGCACCCTCTACGTGATCCGGAACCTGACCAACGTCGTCGCGGTGGTCCGGATGAACGCCGGATACACCGCCGGAGTGGTGCAGCGGGAGATCACCGGCCCGCAGCTGCGTTCGCCAGCCACCGGCGACCTGCTCGGCTCGGCGTTGTACGTGGTGAACGGCCGGTTCGACGTGGAGTCCACGCCGAGCACCGACTACGACATCGTTCGGCTGCCGGCCTGACCCAGGCGGTCGGTGGCGACCCCTCCGGTCGCCGCCGGCCCCGACCGGCAGCTCAGAAGGCGGGCGGCGTCGAATCGAGACAGATCTCGGCGCGTACCTTGCCGTCGTCCTCGCGCAGTTTCGCGCCGCACTTCCGCAGTACCGATACCGCGCCAATGTTGTCCGGGATCGTCTCGGCGACCACCGCCCGCATGCCCGCCCGAGCGGCGGCGTTCAGCAGCTCCCGTAGGGCGGCCGCGCCGATTCCCTGCCCGCGCGCCGACCGGCCGAGCCACATCCCGGTTTCCACAGTGCCGGGCTCGTCACAGCGCGTCATCCGGACCATGCCCATCACCTCGCCGCCGACGAGGATGGCGTACATCTGCGAACCGGTCGGGCCGTCCAGCCCGCGGAAGCTTGCCCGGTGGAATTCGCGGAACGCCTCACGGCGGGCGAGCGACCAGCCGGCGGGCGCCTCGACCGGGGGCATCACGTCACCCGGCTCCGCCTCCGCAGCCGCTACGGAGAGCAACGGCTCCAGGTTCCGTTCGTCCACCGGCTCCAGCCGGACCGCACCCGCCACGTGCCGCAGTCTGCCGCCCTCATCGGCCGAAGTCCACCCCATTGGCCATCCACTGGCGGTCCGGACAGCGGTACCGGCCGGTCGGGCGGCCCTGGTGTTCCACATCACGCTCTGTTGTCACCCGACCGGGTGTCATGGCGCCAAAACCCCTACCCGAACTCGCAGAACACCACCGAAGCGTCGTCGGTGGACTTGTGTCGACGCAGCCGGTCGGGGTGGTCGCGCTCGGCGTCCCGCACCCGGTCGATCAACGCGGCCGGACCGTCAGCGGTCAGCAGGTCCAGCAGACCGGCCCAGTCGGTCAGCGCGAACTGCTCCACCGCGCTGGACGCGCCGTCACTGAGCAGCGCCGCCCGCCGGAGCGCCTCCGGACCGTGCCGGGGGGCGGTCCCGGTCACCGCGTGGAAGGCCGCGTCCGGGTCGGAGGCCGCCACCCAGTAGCCGTGGGTGCGGTTCATCCGCTCCCGCTGGACGGTCACGGCGTGCCGGAACCGGGTCACCGGGTCCTCCGCGCCGCCCGGCAGGACGGCCACTGTCTCCCGCAGCTCCGCCATCGCCGCGTCCAGCCGGTTGTCGGTGACCACGCTGACCTGCCCTCCGGTGTCGAGGACCAGCGGGCTGTCGCAGAGCACCAGATAGTCCACCTGGTCGCCGCAGTCCCGCAGGAGGCAGACAGTGCTGGAGGGGGTGCCCGGATGCTCGAGGTCGCACTGCCCGCCGTGGTCGGCGCGCACCGCGAGGATGGCCGCGGCCAGGTTGCTGGTCAGCCGGGCGGCCGGGCGCACCGCCTCGGCGACGCCGATCCGGGCCGCCAGGTGCCGGACGTACCACTCGGGCCCGTGCACGCAGCCGGTGTCGAAGCCGTCCGGCACCGTCGCGCCGTCCAGGACACCGACCAGCGGGCCGAACCGGAAGACGATGTCCTCGTTGACCGGCCGGTCCGGAGCCGGCGCGGACGCGGATCGTACCCGCATCACCGGTGCCGGCCCCGGCACACCGGTCGGGTCAGCGCTGTCGAAGGTCGTCGACGGCCGCATGCGTCTCTCCCTGCACCTGACCGGCGGCCGAACGGCCCTGGTCGCGTACCGCGGACACGCCCTGCTGGGCGCTGGACCGGACCGACTGCGCCGCCTGCTGCGCAGGCTCCCGCAGGTTGTCCTGCATCTGATGGCCAACCTGACTCGCCTGCTCGCGCAGCTCACCGGAGTGCTCACTCACCATGCTCCGCGCGCGTCCAGCGAGTTGACGCTCACGTCCGCTCGGCGGGATCAGGGAGGCGGCCAGCAGACCGACTCCGAAGGCGACCAGACCGGCGGCCATGGGGTTGCCCTGAGCCTGCTCGCGGGAGTGCTGGCCGAGTGAACGGGTTTCGTCGCGTACCGAACCGGCCGCGTGCGACATCCGTTGGCCAGCCTCCTGCCCCAGGTGGTTCGAGCTGCCCATCATCTTCTCCTTCGCTCGGGTGAACGCCCCGCGGGCCTGCCCGACGCGGTCACCGGCGATCCGACGCGGGTTGACCTTGTCGGTCAGCGCGTCGACGTCACTGCTCAACTCGTTGCGGGTGGTCTCGATCTCCCGCCGGATCCGATCCGGATCACTGGACATGACCTGTTCCCTCCCGACTCGTTCACCGACCCCGTAGGGCGTCCGGCAGCTCCCGGGCAGTCTGTTTCGTCCGGGGCAGAACCGCACGAGCCCGCTTCAGCTGGGTCCGGGCGTTGATGAAGAGGCCACCGGCCACGGCGGCCCAGAGGACCGCGACGATCAGCGCCGCCCACCCCTGGTCCATCGTGTTGGACAGCCCCCACCACAGGGCGTACGACACGAAGAGCACCGCCAGGAACCCGGCCAGCGCGGCGCCGCCGAACATACCGCCGGCCTTGCCCGCCTGGCTGACCTCCTCGCGCAACTCGGCCTTGGCCAGCTCGACCTCCTTGCGCACCAGAGTGGACATGTCCCGGGTCACGTCGCCGATCAGCTCGCCGACGGAGGCCTGGGTCCGCTCCTTCTCCGGGGCGCTCACGGTGCCACCCCGCCGGGCAGGTCCCGCGCTGGTTCACCAGCGGGCGCGACGTTCTGCGCCCGTGCCGTCCCCACGTACGGCTGCTGACCGGCGTCCACCGGTGCGCCTTGCGCGGGTGACGGAGCACCGGACGCGTTTGCATCCTGACCGTTGCCCGGGGCCGGCGCCGTCAGGCCGCGGGTGAGCCGCCCAACCAGCAGCCCGGCCAACGCCGCGCCCGCGAGGAACGTCGTCGGATGGTGCCGCGCGTACGTGCGAACCTCGTCGAGCACCTCGCCGGGTTCGCGCTCGTCGAGCCAACCGGCGGCCTGCTGGGCGGCGTCGGCCGCCTTGCGTACCACTTGACCGGCCAGCCCGGAATCGCCGTCCCGTTCCGCCATCGAACTGAGGTTCTGGCCCAGGTCGCGCAGGCCCGCGGCGGCCCGCCGCTGCTGCGTCTGCGCCTGATCCCGAAGCTGCCCAGTGGCTTCTCCGGTCAACTGCTGGGCCTGTCGCCGCGCCTCTGCGGCCACCTGCCCGCCCTGCTCGGCTGCGGTGTGGGCGACCTGACCCCCGGCCTGCGCAGCCTGCTGGCCGACCCGCGAGGCCTCCTGGCGGGCCTGCTGTCCTTTGCCGCTCTGGTCCGTTGCCGTCATACCCCGCTCCCTTCCTGGGCCCGAGGTCGCACGCGACTCCGGGAACGCCTCCCGCCTACCCGCCTGCTCAGCCGGCATGCGGCTGGTCCGGCTGTCCGGCAACCGACGGGGCGATCTTGCACTTTGTGTCCCGACAAAGACGCACAAAAGCCCGCGAAGCGGCGACAGGAGGTGCAAGATCGCGGAGCGCGCGATCAGCGCCGGCGGTTACGGGCGCGAGACGAGCGCAACCGGCGGAGTCGGCTGATCAGCACGGGGTCGGCGGCGAGGGCGGCCGGATTGTCCAGCAGGCCGTTGAGCAGCTGGTAGTACCGGGTCGACGAGATCCCGAAGGTGTCCCGGACGGCCTGCTCCTTGGCGCCGGCGTGCCGCCACCACTGCTGCTCGAAGGTGAGGATTGCCCGTTCCCGCTCGGTCAGCCCCGCCGCGGGATCAGTGGGCTGCGCCGCCTCGTCGGCGGGTGGCGCGTCGGCGGTCTCGATGGGCGGCGCCGGTCGGGGATTCGGGACGGTCGGCCCGGCGGCACCCGTGACCTCACCCGGGCGAGCGTCGATGGACGGCTCGGGGGCGGCCGGGGTGGTGTCGGCGGACATGTCGTTCAGCCTAGTCAGCGGCGACCCGGGACGCAGTAGGCGGCGCGGCCGGTCCGTACCGCCGGGAACCCCGACGGCCGGGCCGGCCGCGCCGCGTCACTTCGGTCAGGTCAGGAGATGTCGCGGCGACGCATCGCCCAGAGCGCCGCCCCGAGGATCACCACCACCCCGACCGAGAGCAGGACGGAGGACTGCTGCCACGTGATGTCCATCGTGGCCGGCTTGCACTCCCCGTAGTAGGTCGCATTGCAGGCGTTCCAGTCCTGCAACGTGACAGTCTTCGTCATCCAGGCCAGCGCGTACGTGGGCAGCAGCCAGGCCTCGGCGAACCGCACGCTCGCCATGGACAGCAGGATGCCCAGGCCGAACTGGCCGACCACCATCACCGCCACCACGCCACCGAGGGCCATCGCGGTGTGCCTACCGAGCGAGGCGAGGGCGAAGCCGATGGTGGTGAGCACCAACACCAGCACCACGCCGCGTACGCCGGTCAGCATGAACGACTGCCAGACCCCCGAGGTCATCTTCTCGGTGCTGCCCCGGAAGTTGGCGACCGCCCAGAACCCGGCAAACCACAGCACCGCGGCAGGAAGTGTCACCGCCAGGATGCCGGTGAGCAGCGCGGCCAGCTTGGTGAGCAGTACGGTGAGCCGCTTCGGCCGCCAGAGCAGCAGGTTCATCATGCCGCCGGTGCTCCACTCGGCACCGACGAAGGACGCGCCGATGACGAACCCGACCAGGGCGAGGATCGCCGCGAACGGGATCAGGGTCTCGTCGAACGTCTCCTTGAAGTCGAACGTCGACGGCAGGAACCAGTCGGCCTTGATCTCCTCCCGGGGCGGCGGGGTGATCACCGAGCAGTCGGGCGGGTAGCGGCCGTCGGTCGCTGTGCCCGCCGTCTTGGCCTGCTCACACGCGGCGCGCTCCTGCTCGCTCCAGCGCACCTGCTCCTGGTACTGCTGGTCGGCCTGACGCTCGGCCTGGGCGAGCTGGTCGGCGCCGATCTTCTGGTTGGTGAAGAACACCCCGACCACCACCGCGGCCAGCACCAGCAGGCCGAGCAGTGTCATGTAGCGGGTGAAACGCCGCTTGCTGAGCCGGCGAAGCTCGGTACGAAAGAGGCTCACGCGCCCCACCCTCCCCCGGCGGGACCGGGCTGACCCGTCCCGCCGACCTTCATGGACTCGTCGACCTGCCGGTGCTGACCGGGTACCGGCGCGGTGGCGGTCAGTTCGAGGAAGACGCTCTCCAGATCGACGGCGATCGGCGCCAACTCGCTGACGTAGAGGTTCTTCTCGGCGAGCAGCCGGGTCACCGACGCCGGCTTGTCGACGCCGGCCAGCATCAGGTGGTCCGGGTGACCGGTGACCCGGATCCCGGCCTGGGTGAGCGCCTCGGTCGCCACCGGCAGGTCGGAGACCGCCTCCAGCCGGATCCGGACCGCACCGGACGAGTGCTGCGCGAGCACCTCGTCGACCGGGCCGAACGCGACCCGCCGGCCCAGCGAGATGATGGTGACCGAGTCGCAGATCAGCTGGATCTCACCGAGGATGTGGCTGGACAGCACCACTGTCATTCCGGACTCGGCGAGGGTGCGCATCAGCGTGCGCATCTCCCGGATGCCGCCCGGGTCGAGGCCGTTGGCCGGCTCGTCCAGGATGAGCAGCTTCGGGTTCTTCAGCAGCGCCGAGGCCACGGCGAGCCGCTGCTTCATGCCCAACGAGTACGTCTTGACCCGCTCGCCGGACCGGTCGCGCAGCCCGACGAGTTCCAGCACCTCGTCGACCCGGACGGCCGGCACCTCGCCCGCCCCCGCGAGCAGGGACAGCGTGTCCCGGGCCGTGAAGTGCGGGAAGAACTGCGGGCTCTCCACGATCGCGCCGACCTGGCCGGCGACAGTGGGCAGCGCGTCGGGGACCTCGTGCCCGAGCAGCGCCATCCGGCCACCGTCGGGTCGGATCAGGCCGAGCAGGGTACGCAGCGTGGTGGTCTTGCCGGACCCGTTGGGACCCAGGAAGCCGTGCACCTGCCCTGCGTCGACCCGCATGTCGAAGCCGTCAAGCGCGTTGCGGGTGCCGCGTCGACGACTCTTGTACGTCTTACGTAGACCTTCGATCTCCAGGACAGCTGGCAAGCTGCACCTCCCCCGATGGGTGGGCGTGACAGCCGACACCATACGCGGTATGCAGGAGCACGCAATACGCGGTATGCACCGACGCGCCGATCAGGCTAGTTCATCGACGGAGCGTGACCTCTCAGGCGCAGATGACCTGTACGCCGGCAGCGCGGAACGCGTCCACCACCTCCGGCGCGGCACCGGAGTCGGTCACCAGCGTCTCCACCCGCTCGACCGGGCAGATCCGGGCGAAGGCGTGCCCGCCGAGCTTGGACGAGTCCGCGATGATCACCACGCGCTTGGCGCGGGCCACCATCAGGTTGTTCATCGCCGCCTCCCCCTCATGGTGGGCGGCGGCGCCGAGCTGCGGGTCGATCGCGTCCACGCCGAGCAGGGCGACGTCCAGGGTGACCTCGCGCAGCAGCGCCCCGCCCAGCGGGCCGACCAGCTCGAACGACTTCGGGCGCACCACGCCGCCGGCCACCACGACCTTCATCCGGGATCGGACCAGCAGCTCGTTGGCGATGTTCAGCGCGTTGGTCACCACAGTGAGCTGAGCACCCTCGGCGCTGGTGTTCAGATCCGGTCGCACGGCGAGAGCCCTGGCGACCTCGGTGCTGGTGGTGCCGCCGTTCAGGCCGACCACTGTGCCCGGCGTGACGAGCGCGGCGGCGGCCGCCCCGATCCGCTGCTTCTCGGCCGAGTGCTTGGCCGTCTTGTAGCGCAGAGGCAGGTCGTACGACACGCCGTTGGCGACCGCGCCGCCCCGGGTCCTCGTGATCATTTGCTGCTGCGCGAGCTGGTCGAAGTCACGCCGGATGGTGGCCTGGGAGACGTCCAGCCGCTCGGCTGCCGCCTCGACGCTGACCCGGCCGTTGTCGGTCAGCATTTCGAGCAGGGCGTTCCATCTGGCGTACCGGTCCACTGCGGGGGCCCTCCCAGCAACTTGCACGGACGGTGATTGATTGCGTGCACACTAGTGCGCAAAACTAGGCTGGCGCAAAAGACTGACCTGCGCGATCGGCCGGCCGGTTGCCATGGTCACCCGCGTTCGCGCAGAATAACGCGCGAAATGCGGGTCTAACGAGCCGTATTGCGCACCGATCGGCCCTGCGAGGAGTTTCCCATGGCGTACGTGGACGCGGAGATCGCGAGCCAACCCGACTGCTGGCGGGAGGCGGCCAGGCTGGCCGAGGGAGTACGCGGTGACCTGCCGCGTCCCGGGGAGCGGGTCGCCGTCGTCGGTTGCGGCACGTCGTGGTTCATGGCGATGGCGTACGCGGCCCGCCGCGAGCAGGCCGGCCAGGGTGAGACCGACGCGTTCCAGGCGTCCGAGTTTCCCGCCGGCCGCCGCTACGACCGGCTTATCGCGATCACCCGTTCCGGCACCACCACCGAGGTGCTGGAACTGCTCGCCGCACTGCGCGGACGCACACCCACCACAGTCATCGTCGGTGACCCGGCTTCCCCGGCGGTCCACCTGGCCACCGCCACAGTGGCCCTTCCCTTCGCCGACGAACGGTCGGTGGTGCAGACCCGCTTCGCGACCACCGCGTTGGCCCTGCTCCGGGCCCAGCTCGGCGACCCGGTCAGCGCGCTCGCCGCCGACGCCGAGGTGGCGGTGCGATCCCCGCTGCCGATCGACCCGGCCACCATCGAGCAGGCCACGTTCCTCGGTCGGGGGTGGACGATCGGGCTGGCCCAGGAGGCCGCGTTGAAGTGCCGCGAGGCGGCCACCTTCTGGGCCGAGGCGTACCCGGCGATGGACTACCGGCACGGGCCCATCTCGGTCGCCGCGCCGGGCCGGCTGGTCTGGGCGTTCGGTGAGCTGCCCGACGGGCTGCCCGAGGATGTGGCCGCCACCGGCGCGGCCTTCGTGCACAGCCGCACACACGGCTGGCGCACGGTGCTGGGCAGTTGGTCCGCCGGCCGTACCCCGGTCGACCCGATGGCCGACCTGATCCTGGCCCAGCGCTTCGCGGTCGCGCTGGCCACCAGCCGGGGCCTCGACCCGGACGCACCCCGCCACCTCACCCGATCCGTGGTGTTGGCGTGAGTGACCGCCCGAGCGACCGCGTGAGTGACCGCGTGGTCGTTGCGCTGGACGTCGGCGGCACCGGCATGAAGTGCGCCCTGGTCCGACCGGACGGCGTCGTGGTGCGCACCGAGCGGCACCCCACCGACGCCGCACGTGGCCCGGCCGCCGTGGTCGGCACCATCCTGGACGTGGCCGGCGGTCTGGCCGACAAGGCCCGCGCCGACGGGCTCACCCCGATCGCTGTCGGCATCGCCGTGCCCGGGGTGGTGGACGAGGCGCGCGGCGTCGCGGTCTGGTCGGCGAACGTGGGCTTCCGGGACGTACCCCTGCGGGACCTGACGGTGAAGCGGCTCGGCCTGCCGACGGCGCTCGGCCACGACGTGCGGGTCGGTGGTCTCGCCGAGGCCCGGCTCGGCGCCGGACGCGGCACCGGGCACGTGCTGTTCGTGGCCATCGGCACCGGCATCGCCGCCGCGCACGTCGTGGACGGCACGGCCGCCGTGGGTGCCCACGGCGCCGCCGGGGAGATCGGCCACATCCTGGTCCGGCCCGACGGTCCGCGCTGCGGCTGCGGCCGCCCCGGCTGCCTGGAGGCGATGGCGTCGGCCGCCGCGATCGGCCGCCGCTACGCCGAACTCGCCGGCGACACCGTCGACGCCCCGGTGACCGCGGCCGAGGTGGCCGAACGGGCCGCCGCCGGCGAACCGCTCGCCGGCCAGGTCTGGCAGGAGGCGGTCGAGGCGCTCGCCGATGGCCTCGCCAGCGGGCAGGCGTTGTTCGACGTGGCGACTATCGTGCTCGGCGGCGGTTTGGCCCAGGCCGGGGACCGGCTGCTGATCCCGCTGCGGGCTGCGCTGCACGAACGAATGACCTTCCATCGGGAGCCGCAGCTGGTCGCGGCAGCCCTTGGCGACGAGGCCGGTTGCCTCGGTGCCGCCCTGCTCGCCCTGGACGCCGTGGGTGTCCGTGACCTTCAGGAGAAGCGATGACCGTACGGGTTGACGGCCGAGTGGTGACCCCGACCGGAGTCGTCCGACAGGGCTGCG
Organism: Micromonospora trifolii; assembly: GCF_022229005.1. Classification (GTDB taxonomy): domain Bacteria; phylum Actinomycetota; class Actinomycetes; order Mycobacteriales; family Micromonosporaceae; genus Micromonospora; species Micromonospora trifolii. The sequence goes on along the minus strand of NZ_JAKKFD010000001.1, from coordinate 106,232 downwards.
TCGAGTGGGACGGCGATCGGATCACAGCGGTGGCCGAGTATCCGTCGGTGCGCGACGGGCACTGGATCCTGCCCGGGTTCGTCGACATGCACACGCACGGCGGTGGCGGGCACACCTTCACCACCGGTGACGCCGACGAGGCCCGCGCGGCGGCCGACTTCCACCTCTCGCACGGCACCACCACGCTGCTGGCCAGCCTGGTCAGCGCGCCCTTTCCGCTGATGCGTACGGCCACCGAGGCGTTCGCCCCGCTGGTCGACGAGGGCGTGTTGGCGGGAATCCACTTCGAGGGGCCGTACCTGTCGGCCGCCCGCTGCGGCGCGCAGAACCCGGAGTACCTGCGCGACCCGTCGACCGACGAGCTGACCGAGCTGATCGAGCTGGGCCGGGGCGCGATCCGGATGGTCACCCTCGCCCCGGAGCGCGACGGCGCGCTGGAGGCGATCAAGCTGCTCACCGCGCAGCGGGTGGTGGCGGCGGTGGGCCACACCGACGCCACGTACGAGCAGACCCGCGCCGCGGTCGCCGCCGGCGCCAGTGTCGGCACCCACCTGTTCAACGGGATGCGGCCGGTGCACCACCGTGAGCCGGGGCCGGTGGTGGCCCTGCTCGACGCGCCCACAGTGATCTGCGAGATGGTCGCCGACGGGGTGCACCTGCACGACGGCATGCTGACCTTCGTCACCGCGACCGCCGGCCCGGACCGCGCCGCGCTGATCACCGACGCGATGGCCGCCGCCGGCATGCCCGACGGCGAGTACGAGCTGGGTGGCCAGGCCGTCACCGTCGCCGACGGGGTGGCCCGGCTCGCCCGCGACGGTGCGATCGCCGGCAGCACGCTGACCATGGACGCCGCGCTGCGGCACGCCGTGAACGCCGGAATCCCGATCGCCGACGCCGCACGGATGGTGGCCACCACCCCGGCGCGGGCCATCGGCCTGGGCGACCGGGTCGGGTCCCTCCAGGTGGGCCTGCGCGCCGACCTGGTGGTGCTCGACGACGACCTCAACGTGGTGCGGGTGCTGCGGGCAGGCTCCTGGGTGGAGTGACGGGGCGTCCCGTCACCGCGGGTTGGGCGACCGGACGTGAGGCCGTGCGCCGATTCGTTTGCGACATCAGCTCCAAAGGCATCCACCACACACCGCCAACGTCAGGCGGCGGAGCAAGCGGAGGCCCAGCTCAGCTGATGGCGGGGACTTCCACGCCGAGGACGGCCTGCTCGTCGGGGCGGTGCACCAGCACGTCGGACAGATACGACTGGACCGCGTGGCGCATCCCGACGTCGCGGCCGGCCTGCTCGGAGAGCAGCCACTTGTGCTCGATGATCTGGGCGAACAGCTCCTGCGGCTCCAGCTTGCGGCGCAGGTGCGCGGGGACGGCCCGGACCACCGGCTCGAAGACCTCGGTGAGCCAGCGGTGGGCTGCCTGCTGCTCGTCGATCAGGTCGCTCTCCGCGCGGTAGGCGTCCAGGTCGTTGAGCAGCTTGCGGGCCTGGTTCTCCTCGGCGTCCAGCCCGGTCAGCCGCAGCAGCCGCCGGGTGTGGTAGCCGGCGTCGACGACCTTCGGCCGGACCAGGAACCGCCCGTCGTCGATGGACGACATGGCCACCTCGGCGACGTCGAAGCCCAGCTCGTTGAGGCGGCGGATCCGGCCCTCGATGTCGTGCCGGGCCTCCCGCTCGATTGCCTGCTCGTAGGTGATCTCGTGCCAGAGCCGCTCGTAGCGCTGCACGACCTCCTCGCAGACCACCTCCGGGTCGATGGACTCGTGCAGCAGGCCGGCGGCCTGCAGGTCCAGCGCCTCACCGAAGATGTTCACCCGGGCGATCTCCAGGTCCTCGCCACGCTGACCGTTGGAGAGCTTGTTGTGCAGGGCGCCCGTCTCCGCGTCCACCAGGTAGGCGGCGAAGGCGCCCGCGTCCCGCCGGAACAGCGTGTTCGACAGCGAGCAGTCGCCCCAGAAGAAGCCGGTCAGGTGCATTCGCACGATCAGGGCGGCGAGGGCGTCGAGCAGCCGGCTCATCGTCTCCGGCCGGAGGGTGTGCGAGAAGAGCGCCCGGTACGGCAGCGAGAACTGCAGGTGCCGGGTGATCAGCACCGATTCGAGCGGCTCCCCGTCCTCGGTCTGCCGGTCGGCGACGACCGCCACCGCCTCGACCGAGGGAAAGTCGATCCGTTCCAGGGCTCGGAGCAGGTCGTACTCCCGCTCGGCGATCCGCTCGCGGGTCTCCTTGAACGCGTACACGTAGTCGCCCAACCGGACGAACCGGACGATGTGCCGGGAGATGCCCTGCGGCAGCGCCACCAGGTGTTGGGCAGGCCACTCCTCCAGCGGTGTCGACCAGGGCAGGTCGAGCAGCGCCGGGTCCACGAGGGCAGACGTGATCCGCACGGGCACAAGCATGACTGGTCGCCCCCCGCATCCGCCCCTGATCGTGGTTGGGCCCACAGCGCCGCACACCCCGGCCTCGCGTCGGGCCGGTAGCGTGGTCGCGTGCTCAAACCCACAGCGGTACGACGTGACCTGCGGCTACGGCCCGTCCGCCCGGCCGGCTGGTGGTTCGACGCGCTCCTCCTGGTCGGTCTGGCCGGGTTGACCGTGGCGCTCGCCGCCGACCAGCTCTTCGGGTTGGACCGGGCGGTCGCCGACTGGGCCGACGGGCACCGGCCGGCCGCCGCGTACTGGGTCGCCCGGGTGCTGAACTTCCTCGGCCAGGGCACCCCGCTGACGTTGATCGCCGCCGGGCTGGGCGTGCTGCTGGCCGTCCGGCTGCGGTCGGTGCGACCGATCCTGCCGCCGGTGGTCGCGTTCCTGCTGACCAACCTGACGATCGGCCCGCTCAAGATCTGGACGGCGCGGGCGGCACCGAGCGCCAGCGTCAAGGAGCCGTTCCTGACGCCCGAGCACACCCTGCCGCTGTTCCACCACGACCTGCCGGTGCGGTTCGCCCAGTCCTACCCGTCGGGGCACGTCGCCAACGCCATCGTCTGGTACGGCGTCATCGCGCTGCTGCTCGCCCCGCTGGCCCGTAGTTTCGGCCGCCAACTACCGACCCGGCTCGTCACGGTGATCCGCGTCGTGCCGCCGCTGGTAGTCCTCACCACCACCACGTACCTCGGCTGGCACTGGCTGACCGACTCGGTGGCCGGGCTGCTGCTGGGCCTGCTCCTGGACCGGCTGCTGCACCGGGCGCCGTGGGACGGCGTGCCGCTCCCCGGCCGGCTCCGCGGATGGGACCGGCCGTTCACCTCGTACCCCTAGGGTTTCGGTCCGTGGACCAACTGGCGCGGCGGCTGGGCGTACCCGATGCGGTTGTCATCGGGTTGGGCTCGATGCTCGGCGCGGGCGTCTTCGTGGTCTTCGGCCCGGCCGCGGCGGCGGCCGGCGGCGCCGGCCTGCTGCCCGCGCTGGCGCTGGCCGGCTTCGTCGCCTTCTGCAACGCGACCAGCTCGGCGCGGCTCGCGGCCCGTTACCCGGAGTCCGGCGGCACCTACGTCTACGGCCGGGAGCGCCTCGGACCGTTCGCCGGGTTTCTGGCCGGTTGGGGCTTCGTGGTCGGCAAGACGGCGAGCTGTGCGGCGATGGCGTTGACCGTCGGGGCGTACCTCTGGCCGGGTCAGGCCCGGCTGGTCGCCGTCGGCGCGGTGCTCGCGGTGACCGCCGTGAACCTGCGCGGTATCGGTAAGACCGCCACCGTGACCAGGGCGTTGGTCGCGCTGGTGCTCGCGGTGCTGGCGCTCGTCACTGTCGTCGGCCTGGTCGAAGGACCGGTGCACCTGGACCGGCTCGGCGAGCCAGGCGGTTCCGCGCGGGGAGTGCTCACCGCCGCCGGGTTGCTGTTCTTCGCCTTCGCCGGGTACGCCCGGATCGCCACGCTCGGCGAGGAGGTCCGCGACCCGCGGCGGACCATCCCGCGCGCGGTGCCGCTGGCCCTCGGGGTGGTGCTCGCGATCTACCTGGTGCTGGCCGTGGTCGCCCTCGGCGTGCTCGGTGCCGACCGGCTGGCCGACTCCGCAACGCCCCTGGTCGACGTGGTGACCGCCGCCGGGCTGCCCGGCCTGGCGTGGGTGGTCCGCGCCGGTGCCACCATCGCGGTCGTCGGGGTGTTGCTGTCACTGGTCGCCGGGGTCGGCCGGACCACCCTCGCCATGGCCCGCCGCCGTGACCTGCCCGGCGCGCTGGCCGCCGTGCACCAGGTGCACCAGGTGCCGCACCGCGCCGAACTGGCGGTCGCGGCCGTGGTGATAGCGGTGGTGCTGCTCGGCGACGTCCGCGGCGCGATCGGCTTCTCCAGCTGCACCGTGCTCGTCTACTACGCGATCACCAACGCGGCGGCGCTCACGGTGGGCCGGGACCCGGACCGGCGGTTGCCGGTCCGGGTGCTCGCCGGTCTGGGGCTCTTCGGTTGTCTGCTGCTGGCTGTCAACCTGCCGCTGGGCAGCGTCCTCACCGGCTTCGGTGTGCTCGCCGTCGGCGCCGCCCTCTACGCCCTGCGGGCTCGCCGCTGACAGTGGCAGGTGGCCGGGGTCAGCGGCTCAACCGCTGGTAGCGGCGCACGGCCAGCGGGGCGAACGTCGCGATCAGCAGCACCGGCCACAGCACCGCCAACAGCATCGCGTGCTCCGCCGGCCAGGAGTCGCCGCCCAGGCCCGGGTTGCCGAACAGTTCGCGGATCGCCGCGACAGTGGCCGACAACGGATTCCACTCCGAGATCGTCCCGATGACCGACGGCATCAGCTCGGGCGACACGAAGACGTTGGAGATCGCGGTGAACGGAAACGCCGCCGGAAAGACGATCACACCGACCGTGTCCGGGTTGCGGACCAGCAACGCCAGGTAGATCCCGACCCAGGTGATCGCGATTCGCAGCAGCAGGAGGAGCCCGACGGCGAGCAATGCCTTGCCGACACCCTGTCGCCACTGCCACCCGACGAGCAGGCCACACACCAGGAGGGTGGACATCTCCAGCAGGGCGCGCAGCAGATCGGCGGCGCTGCGACCGGTCATCAGGGCGGACCGTGCCATCGGCGTCGACCGGAACCGATCGACCACACCCCGGCTGAGGTCCAGCGCCACGCCGGTCGCGGTGGCCCCCAGCCCGTAGAGCATCGTCATCACGAAGACCCCAGGCAGCAGGAACTCGCGGTAGTCGCCACCGCCCGCCACCTGCATGCCGCTGCCGAACACGTACCCGAAGACCAGCACGAACATGATCGGCAGCGAGAAGTAGAGGATCAGCTCCTCCGGCGCGCGAACCACGTGGGTCATGTTCCGCCGGGTCATCGTCCAGCCGTCAGCGATTGCCGTGGTCATGCCACCTCCGCCTTTCGTCCCGCGGCGACGGGCTCGCGGGCCTCGTCCGGCCGGTGCCCGGTCAGGTGCAGAAACGCCTCGTCCAACGTCGCGCGCCGCAGGCCGATGTCCTCGACCGCGATCCCGGCGTCGTCCAGCGCGCGCACCACGTCGACCAGGCCGGCGACGCGATCGACCACCGGCACGCTGAGCCGTCGAACCTCCGGGTCGAGCTCGGGCTCAGCGCCGCAGAGCGGCGCGACGAGGCGGGCCGCCCGGCTCAGCTCGGCCGCGTCGCGGACCACCACCTCGATCCGGTCGCCGCCCGTCATCGCCTTCAGCTGGTCCGGTGAGCCCTCGGCCACCACCCGACCGGCGTCGATCACCGAGATCCGGTCGGCGAGCTGATCGGCCTCCTCCAGGTACTGCGTGGTGAGCAGCACGGTCGTCCCGTCCGCCACGAGACCGCGCACCAGGTCCCACACCTGGTTGCGGCTGCGCGGGTCCAGGCCGGTCGTCGGCTCGTCCAGGAACAGCACGCGCGGCGTGCGGATCAGGCTGGCGGCGAGGTCCAGTCGGCGACGCATCCCACCCGAGTACTCACCGGCGGACCGGCCCGCCGCCTCGTCGAGCCCGAACCGTTCCAGCAGTTCGGCGGCGCGTCGACGGGCCTCCCGTCGGCTGAGCCGGAACAGCCGGCCGAACAGCTCCAGGTTCTGCCGGCCGCTGAGGATCTCGTCGACAGCGGCGTACTGCCCGGTCAGCCCGATCCGGGCACGCACCTCGTCCGGCCGGCGCAGCACGTCGTACCCGGCCACTGTGGCCCTTCCGGTGTCGAAGCGCAGCAGCGTGGTGAGGATCCGTACGGCCGTCGTCTTGCCCGCGCCGTTCGGTCCCAGCAGTCCGTGGACCGTGCCGGGCGGCACGGTCAGGTCAAACGTGTCGAGCGCGCGGGTCGGGCCGTACCGCTTACCCAGACCCTCGGCGACCACCTCGAATGTCGTCATGCCCCCACGGTGCGGCCGGGCGCTGACCGGTCACGCACCGTCCGCTGACGGCGGCGCACCGACCTTCTCCGCCTCGGCGATCTCCTTGAGAACGACAATGATCTCCGCACGGGCGGCCTCGCCGACGTACCAGCCGGTGAGCCCACCGGCCAACGCCTCCTCGCAGAACCGCCTCGCGGCGGCCAGGTCGCCGCGCACCCGGGCCACCTGGGCGAGGCCGAGCCGGGCGCTGGCCACGAACTCGGGCGCGCCGCTGCGCTGCGCGAGGAGCAGCGCACCGGCGAAGTCGTCGTGCGCCGCCGCGAGGTCACCGGCGCGCAGCCTTATCTCGCCCCGGGTACGCAGCATGTCGGCCTGGTCGACGGCCGACCCGAGCGCCTCGACCAGTCCCATGGCCTCGTCCATGTGCGCGCCCGCCGTCGCCGGATCGCCCTGCCAGGCGGCCAGTTCGCCGAGCGCACCGAGCGTGATCATGGTGCCCCACCGGTCCCCGGTGCCGCGGAAGCCGTCGAGCGCGGTGGCCAGCGCGGCCTCGGCCCGGTCCCATTTGTCGCTCCACATGAGCGCCGAGCCGCTGCCCATCGCGCCGAGTGCGTTGATCCAGGGGTCCGCGCCGACCAGGCGTCGCAGCTCTCCCATCAGCTCGTCGACATCCTCGGCGCCTCCGGACGGCGGCCCCGTCGAGATCCCCGACAGGTACAGCAGGAACGGCTGTCGGGGCGCCCGGCCGAGGCTGCGGATCACGGACCGCTGCGTCCCGAGGGACGGCAAAGGGCCGGAGCCGGCGAGCGAGGCGTTGTAGACGCAGAGGGCGAACTCCTCGGTCAGCCCCGGCGGTGCTTCGGCGCCGAGCAGGTCGAGGACGTCGGTGGCGAGCCTCGCCCCTTCTCCGCGCATGCCGCGCAGCCACCAGTAGAACGACAGGGCCGCGACCAGCCCGGCCGCGTCGGACGTGTCACCGGCGGCGGTGGCCCGCCGCAACGCCGCATGGAGGTTGTCCCGCTCCGCGTCGAGCCGTCGCAGCCAGTGCAGCTGCTCCGCGCAGCGGAGGTGGTCGCTGGCGGTCCAGGCGAATTCCAGGAAGTACGCGGTGTGCGCGCGACGGAGCTGATCGGCCTCACCGGCCTCGGCGAGACGCTCGGCGCAGAAGGCCCGGACCGTCTCGAGCATCCGGTACCGGCCGCCGGTCATCTCCACGAAGGACTTGTCGACAAGACCGGTCAGCGCGTCGACGAACTCGAAGGTGGGCAGGCCGCAGACCCGCCCGGCCGCCTCCAGCGTCGCCCCACCGGCGAAGACGGTCAGCCGTCGGGCCACCTTCCGTTCCGCGTCGTCGAGCAGATCCCAACTCCACTCGACGACGGCCCGCAGCGTGCGGTGTCGCGGCGACGCGGCCCGGTTGCCGGTCGACAGCAGCCGGAACCGGTCGTCGAGGCGGGCGGCCACCTCGGCGACGGACAGCGCCCGCAGCCGCGCGGCGGCCAACTCGATCGCCAGCGGCAGGCCGTCCAGGCTGCGGCAGATCCGCAGCACCATCTCCACGTTGGCCGGCGTCACGGTGAAGTCGGGCGCGACGTCGGCGGCCCGCTGAGCGAAGAGGCCGACCGCCGCGTAGTCGTCGGCGTCCAAGGCGGACGCGCCGAGCGGTGGCACTGCGAGCCCGGACAGCGGGCACAGCGCCTCACCGGCCAGCCCCAGCGGCTCCCGACTCGTGGCCAGGACGCGCAACGCCGGGCACGCTCTCAGCAACCGGGCCGCCAGCCGGGCCGCGTCGACGAGGACGTGCTCGCAGTTGTCGAGCACCAGCAGCAGTCGCCGCTCGGCGAGCGCCTCGACCAGCCGATCGGTGGTCTGCCAGCCCGGCTCGGCCGGGGCGCGCAGGCCCGCGTCGCGCAGGCCGAGCGCGCTCAACACCGCCTGCGGAACGTCCGACCCGTCGGCCAGCCCGGCCAGCTCGACGAAACGGACCTCCCCGTCGACCCGGCCCGCGGCCTCGATCGCCAGGCGCGTCTTGCCCGCGCCCCCGGGACCGGTGAGGGTGACGAGCCGCCGCTCGACGAGCAGGTCCCCGACGCGCTTGAGCTCCTCCTCCCGCCCGACGAACGTGGTGAGTTGGCCCGGCAGCACCGGTTCGACCGACCCGCGTTCCTCACCGCGCAACACCGCCAGGTGAACCGCGGCCAGCTCCGCCGACGGGTCGACGCCGAGTTGCTCGGCCAGCGTGTGCCGGGCGTCCTCGAACTCGGCCAGCGCCTCCGCCGGCCGACCCAGTGCCGCCAGGGCACGCATGAGCTGGCCCCGCGAGCGCTCCCGGAGGGGATGCGCGACGACCAACTCCCGCAACTCAGCGATCAGCGCGCTCTGTGCGCCCAACGCCAGGTCCGCCTCGACCCGGTCCTCGATGGCGGCCAACCGCAGCTCGTCCAGCCGGGCCGCCTGGGCGGGCGCGCCGGCCGCACCGATGGCATCGGCCAGGGCGGGACCCCGCCACAACTCCAGCGCCTCGCGCAACACCGTCGCCGCCCGGGGCCAGTCACCGCTGGCGAGCGCGCGGCGCCCCGCCTCGGCAAGGCGCTCGAACCGGTACGCGTCGACATCGTCGGGATCCACTGCCAGGCGATAACCGGCCGGGTGAAACTCGACCGGGTCATGCTCGGCGGGCAGGGCCTGACGCAGCCGCGACACCTGGGACTGGAGCGCGTTGGCCGCTCCCCGCGGCGGATGCTCCCCGTACAGGCCGTCGATCAGCCGCTCGGCGGAGACCACCCGGCCCGCGTCGAGCAGGAGGAGCGCCAGCAGGGCGCGCAGCCGCGGACCGCCCACGGGGACCTCTCGCCCGTCGGCCAACACGACCTGGGTCGGACCCAGGATGCGGAAACGCATGCCATGGATTGTCGCCCACTGCCTGTCGGTTCCTACTGACCCGTTCCGCCGACCTTGCGGATCTGGAGGGTCAGCCGCTGGTAGAAGTCGCGGGCGGCTTCCGTCTCGCAGTGAATGAGCACCGCGCGTACGCCGATGACCTCGGAGGCGGCAGCTATCCGCCGCAGTGCGTCGACCACCAGGGCTCGACCCAGCCCGACACCCTGGGCGCTGCGGTCGACCCCGAGCTGAGTCAGGATCACCACCGGTTGGTGGTAGCGGCCGGCCCCCTGCTGCAGGCGAGGCGAGGCATCAGCGGGGGCGACGCTACCGGCAGCCAGGGCGTAGTAGCCGACAACGTACGCCACCACAAGCTGGGAATCTGAGTAGTCGCTGGCCCGGCACAGCCCTCCCTCACCAGCCCTCTCCGCTGAACTCGTGTCCATCAGGCAACCCGCAGAGAACGCGGTGCCGCCTATCCAACGCCGTCGGCATCACGCATCACTAGGCGATGACTTCCCTGTTCATGTCCATGAGATCGGGGTCATGCTTGAGTAATTCCTGCTCAAACTCGCTCCAACCGCGTTCGGCCACGAGTTGCGCTTCGCCGGATGTCACGGGAATCAGCCATGCGATAGCCACCGGATCACCGTTCTCAACAACGAGAGACTTGAAGTCCGCGTCGTAGTAGACGGGCAGCGCCGCATACAGGAAGGTAAAACGGGAGCCTCGGACCACGTCTTCCGGCAAAGGAATGACGTCGCCCCGGACCACGGCCTCGCGGGTGTCAAGACACATCGACACAACGAATTCCAGCACGCGGGGGAGCATGCTGAGTGCAACGTCGTCAGGACCGTGCTCGGCGGCGATGAACTCCAAAAAGAGGTGCCTGTCGTGGCCAGGGTGGTGCAGGGGCACACGACTGAGCCCCACGGTGGCGTAGCCGGTGGTCTCGCTGAAGACACCGCCGGTGAAGCACGCCACGTTGACGGCTGGCAGCCCTTCTCGTGGGGCCCCCTTCCAGCCACTGGTCAGCTGTCCCAGGCGTCGCTCGAGATGATCGATCAGTAGAGGCACCCCGGCACCTTACCCGTCCTGCCGGTTACCGGCACCTCGGTTGCAAGGTATGCATTCTATTCGCACGTCCTTCTGATATTCGTCCAGGAAATCCTCGCGGGATATGTCGGCGGGATAGGAGCGGTTTGTATGCGCTTCCGGCCAATGGCCCATGTCCCCGGCCGGCTGGCCTGCCGTCGGATTGCGGAACACCTCGCCCGCGCACTTTGGCCCCTGGCGAGGACACATCACGCCACCCTTAGGTCCCGGCGTTCCGTCCGTCCAGGCGGCGTTCGTGGTATCTGCCCGCCAACCGCCCCTGCTCGTCGTGAAACCGGGCTCGTTCGTTCCGCGCACCATGCCGTTGGCATCCACCGCCCCCGGGACAGGAGCGTTGGCGTTCGGCAGGAACCGACCATTCGGCCCGATCGCCCGCCCGCCGCTGGCACATTGGCACGCATCGCCATGGCCGTCCTCGCCGCCGCCGCAGTTGTGGACGAGGACCGGGTCGTCACCGGCGACCACGTAGTACGTGTGGATGTCGGCGACGGTGAGATCGCGCATGTCCTCGGCGCCAAGCTTGTTGAGCACCGAGACGACGGTGACCGCTCTCTTGTCCTTGACCAGCAGCTTGGTGCCCGGCTTCAGATCCTTGGCGTCGTCCCACTTCCGCTCTGAGTCGTTCCAGAACGGGTGGTGCCAGGTCGTCTCGACCTTCGTCACCTTGCCGTCCTGGTCACGGACGGTGAGGTCGGTCAAGTCCTTGTCGACGTTCCGGTGCAGTTGGGTGACCTGCTTCGGCTCCGACTTACCGGCCAGCGGGTCGGTGGCCATGACCTTGTCGCCGACGTTGACGTCCTCGATCGGACGGCTCGTGCCGTCCGCCATCAGGACCTGCGTCTTCGGATCGAAGCTGTGCCGGCGACCGCCGGATCTCGGGCACCCTCCGCCCCCGCCACCGACCGAAATACCAACACCGGAACGCGCGCCCCCGCCGCCCTTGCGGCTCAACCCACCGAGCCCCGGCACCATGTTCTCCGCGGCAGCCCGCGGGTTGTAGGTGCCCGACGTGGCCAGCTGCCCGACCGCGTCCTCGATGCCGTTCTCGGCGGCCTCGGTCGCCAACCGGCCGACCAGGCCGGTGCCGACCTTCTTTGCCACTGCCGCACCGACCCGCGCCGCGATGGCGCCGCCCGCACCGCCGATCAGTCCGGTGACCGCGCCGGTACCCAGGGAGCCCAGCGCGTCGCCGATGCTGTGGATGTCGCCCTGCGCGGCGTCCTTGGCCAGGCTGATCAGCGCCCCGGCGCCGGCCATGCAGGCAATCGCACCGACACCGGCGGTCACCGCCGTACAGGCGATACCCGCGAGGATCGCGCCGCCGATCGCGGCGACCTCCAGCAGGACGTCCTTGTGTTCCTTGACCCACTTGGTCGTCGCGTTCGCGGCGTCTCGTACGGCGGTGGTGGCCTTCTTGACCACCCGATGTGCCTTGGCCGCGATCTTCTTACCGGCCTGCTTCAGTTTCGCCGCGGCCTGTTTGGCGCGTTTCTTGACCGCCGCCACCTTCTTGGCGACGTATTTCTTGGCCTGGTTGTACTTCTTCTTGACCGCCCGTTTGGCCTGGTTGTACTTCTTCTTGACCTGCTTCTTGACCTGGTTGTACTTCTTTTTGGCCTGGTGATACTTCTTCTTCACCGCCGCCTTGGCCCGCGAGGCGGTCTTCTTCACAGTCGACTTCGCGGCGCTGTAGGCCGACGACGCGTACGAGTAGGCCGACGAGGCGTACGAGTAGGCCGACGAGGCGTACGAGTAGGCGGACGACGCGTACGAGCGGACACTCGAGGTGACCGAGCTGACCGCGCGGGAGAAGGACCTCTTCAGGCTGCCCAGGCCGAAGTGTCCACTCGGGTCGGTGACGGTCATCGGGTTCGCGTCGCCGTACTGGTAGCGGTTGGCGTTGATCGAGTCCGGCAACGGGCTGTTGCTCGCCGTGTCCCGGGTGTCGAACTGGCCGGTGTCCGTGTTGTACCAGCGGGCGTGCATGTTCACCCGGTTGGTCAGCGCGTCGGTCCACTCCGACTGGTAGCCGAGCTGGCCGAGCAGGCCGCTGGTGTTGAGCGCCTTGCCCAGCGGGTCGTAGGTCACCGAGCCGGTCAGCGCCGTCCCGGTCGGGGTGAACTGCCCGACCACGTCGGAGTGCAGGTCCGTCCAGACCATCCGCTGGTTACCGCCGCCGGTGGTCCCGACCACCTCGCCGGACGGCCCCCGCACGTAGCTCGCGCTGGAGTCGGCCGCCAGGTCGTTACCCAGACCGGTGTACGAGTGGCCGGGGCGGATCGCCCGACCCAGACCGTCGTACGTGTAGGTCTGTGTGCCGGCGGTCGACTGCTGCGACACCACCTGTCCGAAGGCGTCGGTGCGGGTGATGTTGCCGCCGGCGTTGGCCAGGGTGCCCCGGGCCGTGTAGGTGTAGCTCGCGCCGTCGGCGGTGAGCAGCCGGCTCCGCTGGTCGTAGGTGAACAGCTTGGAGCCGTTCTGCACGCGGTTGCCGGACTTGTCGTACGCGTACGCCGTGGTGCTGGCGCCGTTGTTCCAGGACGTCAGCCGGTCCGCCAGGTCGTAGGTGTAGGTGTTCGCGGCCGAACCGGCGAAGCCCGTCGTCGACTTCGAGGTGATGTTGCTGTTCTCGTCCCAGCCGTACGTGATCTTCGCGAGCGACGCCCCCGCTGACGACTTCAACTCGTCGCCGGTGAGCCGCCGCAGCGGGTCGAAGGTGAAGTCGCGGGTGTTGCCGTTCGACCCGTACGTGATCTTCTTAACCTGGGAGAGCGTGTTGTAGGTGTAGGCCATCTGCACACCGGCCGACGAGTTGGCCAGCGTCGAGAGCCGACCCGCGCCGTCGTAGGTGTAGGAGGTCGTGCCGGCCGCGTCCTGCCGGGAGGCCAGCCGGCCGTCCGGGTCGTAGCCGAACGTCGAGTTCCCCGACGGGCCGGTCACCGACCTCGGCAGGCCCCGGTCGTCGTACGCGATGGTATTCGTGCCACCCGATCCGGACAGTGAGGTCATCCGGCCGGCGACGTCGTAGCCGAAGCTCCGGTCCTCCGTGGCGACCTCGGCCCCCGCGCCCGACTGCCGGACCAGTTGACCCAGATCGTCGTACTCGTTGGTGACCGCGACCCCGCCCGGCATGGTCTGCTTCGCCGGGCGACCGGACTTGTCGTACGACAGGGTGAAGGTCCGGTCCGCCGGGTCCGGGTGCGCGGCGGTTGCCGGTTCGATCATCGCCTCCGGCAGCCCCCACGAGTTGTACCCGGTGTGGAAGGCGTTGCCCCGTCCGTCGGTGAACCGCGTGCGGTTGCCCTCCAGGTCGTAGCCGAACGTGGTGACGATGGAGTCCGACGCGGAGATCGGCTGCGTCTCCTTGGTGACCACACCCGTCGCGTCGTACTCGTAGGTCACTGTGGTGCGGCGGGCGTCGGTGCTGGCCACCATGTTGCCGGCCCGGTCGTAGCGGGCCGACTGCTCCGACAGCAACGTTCCGGTCGGGCTGTACTCGGCGGTGCGGGTGGCCCGATCCGCCATGTCGTAGGTGACCGAGGCGTACGAGCCGTCCGGGCGGATCGTCTTCGTGGTCCGACCCTCGGAGTCGTACTCGTAGCGGCTCACGTTGTTGGCGCCGTCGGTGACCGTCAGCGGGTCACCGAGCACGTTGTACGTCGTCGAGCTGTTCACGCCGGCGGCCGTGGTGACCTGCGACGGCCAGCCCTGAGCGTTGTACGTGTAGTTGGTGGTGTGGCTCTTGCCCTCCTGCCGCACCACCTCCGTCGAGGTGAGCGCGCGACCCAGGTAGTCGTAGGTCGCGGCGCTCACCGCACCGGTCGGGTCGGTCGACGACAACACGTTGCCCGCGTCGTCGTAGGTGTAGGTGGAGGCGCCGTCGTTCGGCGCGATCTCCTTCGACACCCGGCCGAGCTGGTCGTACTCGTAGCGGGTCACCTTGCCCAGCGGGTCGGTGACCGCCTCCAGTTGGCCGCTCTCGTCGTAGCTCTGCCGGGTCTCCGGCACGATCGGCGTCGCCGTTCCGGGCGGGGTGTACGCGGGTGCCTTCTCCGACACCGTCCGGCCGACCGCGTCGTACTCCACCACCGACCAGTTGCCGTTCGCGTCCCGGGTGTCGGTCGGCTCGTCGAAGGTGTTGAACCCGACCAGGCTCACCGCGTTGGCCAGAGCCGGAACCTGACCGGGCTGCTCGGTCATCGCCGCGGGGGCGGTGGTCTTCACCGCCCGGCCCTCCTCGTCGTACCCGTAGTGGGTGGTGTTGCCATTCGGGTCGGTGACCGAGGTGGGCAGATCGTCGGAGTCCAGCACCTGCGAGGTACGGATGACCTGCGCGTCGACCGCCGGGGCGGTTCCCGCCTTGACCTGCGAGACCTCCGCGTCGGTCAGGGCCTTCTGGTAGACCTGTACGTCGTCGATGCCGCCGGGGAACCAGCCGAAGCCGTCCGCACCGCCGATGGTGAAGCCGGTCGCGGTGTTGTTGAAGGCCTCGGTGGTGGCCACCGTGGTCTGGAGGCTGCCATCGGCGTAGAGCTTGCCCGTCTTCCCCACCGGGTCCATGACGAGCGACAGGTGCGTCCACGCGTCGACGACCGCGGAGCCGGTCGGACCGCCGCCCCCGAGCCAGGTGACGGTGCCGTCGGCCTTACGCACCGCCATCGCGAAGAACCAGCGGCTCTGGGCCGGCGCGTAGTACAACTTCAGAGCGGAGCTGCCGTTCGAGCCGGGCGCCGCGATGACGAGTTGGTCGGTATTCGGGCCGCCGGACTTGAGCTTGACCCAGGCGGAGACCGTGAACGCGCGCTTGGTGTCCACGACCGGGCCGGTCTTCAGGTAGGCGCTCGTGCCGTCGAGAGCAGCCGAGCCGCCCCGGTCGGTGGACCAGGTGACGTTGCCGATCGCGGCGGCCGGGCTGTTGCCGGTGGAGTCGGCGGCCTTGGTACCGCTGGTCTCGTCGAGCTTCCAGCGTGCGACCGGGGTCAGTGCCGCCGACGGGTACTCCGTCTCGGCGATGGCACGGCCGGCGCCGTCGTAGAGAGCGTCGGAGACGCTGGTGACAGTGCCGTCCGGCCCGGAGGACACTGTGGAGATGACATTGTCGTCGGCGTCGTAGGTCAACGCGGTGCGGCGCTTCAGGCCGTTGGGGTCGACGATCGAGGCCGTCGTCCGGCCCGCCGCGTCGTACTCCGTGGCGGTGACGGTGTGGCCGTTGTTGGTGATCTCGCTGACCGCGTTGCCGGCGGCGTCGTAGAGGTTCTCCTCCACCACGAACGTCCGGGTGCCGTCGGTCCGGCTGACCTTCGCCTCCAGACCGTTGTCGGTGTACGTGTAGCTGGTGGTCCAGCCCATCGCGTCGGTCTCGCTGGCCAGCCGGCCCGCCGGGTCGTACGCCCGGGTGGTGGTCACCAGGTCGCGGGGGGCCGACGGGTTGTTCGGGTCACCCGTGTAGCCCTTGACCGTCGAGGTGATGAGGTTGCCCTCGACGTCGTAGGTGCTGGTGGTCACCCCTCCGTCCGGGCCGGTCTCCTTCACCACCCGGCCGTACCTGTCGTACTCGAAGGCAGTGGTCTGGTTGACGCCGTTGGTGGTCGTCGACTCCTGCCCGTACGAGTTGTAGGTGTGCCGCTCGGTCCGGGACGCGTCGCCGCCGGTCAGGTCGCTGACGGTGACCTCGGTGATGTTGCCGTCGTCGTCGTGGACCGTGGTGGTGCGGGCGGTGTGGATCGCGCCGGTGACCCGGTTGGTGACCCCCGGCTCGGTCTCGGCGATCTCGCGGCCCAGCCGGTCGTACTGGTGGCTGGTGGTGAGCCCTGCGGGGTAGCTGGTGGTCAGCTCGGTCTCGGTGAGCAGGCGACCCAGCCCGTCGTACGTGTAGCGGGTGACAGTGCCGCCCGGCTCGACCATCTCGGCGACGTCGCCGCTGGCGTAGTAGGTGATGGTCTGCGTCTGCCCACCGGGGGTGGTCACCGCCGCGGGCAGGCCGGCCGGGGCGAACCCGCCGTCCTTTGCCGCGACGGTGGTGCCGTCGGTGAAGGTGGTACGGGTGATCCGGCCCAACGGGTCCGTGATGCTGGTCTGGTTGCCCTTGCCGTCGTAGCCGTAGCTGGTCAGGTACCGGTTGTCAGTCGCCGACGACGATCGGCCGTCCCGCATGGTCAGGATGACGTCGTTGCGCGGGTCGGGCGTACCACCGATCTTGATGGAGCTGCCGGTCGCCCAACCACCGGTCCCGTTGCCCGACACCAGGTACATGTCGTTGTCGGTGCTCTTGAGGTAGAGAAGGTCGGCCAACTTGTCGCCGTCGAAGTCCCCCGCGCTGAGCAGGGCCTTGGCGCTGCTCCACCCGGTGACGATCCGGGTGGCGGTGGCGCTCAACCAGCCGCCGGAGCCGTTGCCCCGCAGCATGTAGAGGTTGTTGTCAGCGCTGCTGCGGTAGATCACGTCGGCCTTGCCGTCGCCGTCGAAGTCACCCGGCGAGACGAGCAGGTTCGCGGCGCTGACGTTCGGGCCGATGAGGGTCGGGGTGGCGCTCAACCAGCCACCCGAGCCGTTGCCCTTCAGCAGGTACAGGTTCTTGTCGGTGGAGTTGCGGTAGATGATGTCGGGTTTGCCGTCACCGCTGAAGTCCTTGGAGTAGACCATCAGGTCCGCGGCGCTGACAACCGGGCCGATCTTGACCGGGGTGCTCGACACCCAGCCGCCCGCTCCGTTGCCGTTGAGCATGTAGAGGTTGCCGTCGGAGGCGTTGCGCCACAGGAGGTCGGGCTTGCCGTCGCCGGAGAAGTCCTTTGCCGCCACTGCCATGTTCGCCGCGGCCAGGCTGGCCCCGGTCGGGGTCGGCAGGCTGGTCAGCCAACCGCCGGCACCGTTGCCCTGCACCATCTGGATGGTGTTGTCGGCGGCCCGGTAGACCACGTCCGGGGCACCGTCACCGCTGAAGTCCTCGAACATCGTCGGCAGCGTGGCAGCCGCCCAGTTCAGGGGCTCGGCCGAGTTGGCGTAGTAGGTGTAGTAGACCGACGAGCACTTGCTGGCCGACTGGTCCTGACAGGTGATGACCTGTTTCGTGTTGCCCCGGGCGTCCTGGAGTTCCTGGGACCAGACCCCGCGCGGGTCGTACGTCAGGTTGCCGTAGCCGCCCACGTCGTACCCGAACTTGGTGGTGTTGCCCAGCCCGTCGGTCTGGGCGACCATCCGGTTACCGTTGACCAGGTCGTAGCTGTAGGACACCTTCTCGCCCGTGGGCCCGGTGACCGAGACGGTGGAGACGGGCATCGGGATCGCGCTCGCGACACCGTTGACCATCGTTACCGCGACAGGTGCGGTCTGCTTCGACGCCTGGAAGTGCGCGCCGACCTGGTCGGCGGAGAGCTGTGAGCGGTAGAAGGCGACCTCGGCGATCGATCCCGGGAAGTACCCGACATCGCGGGCACCACGCCCCGGCCAGGCGCCGGCCCACTTGCCCGCGCCGACGTACACGTTCTGCCCGTCGGCGGCGGCCAGCGCGTTGTCGAGCTTGCCGACCGCGGCACCGTCGAGGTAGAGCGACTGGGTGGCGTTGGCCGCGGACAGCACCAGGTGGTGCCACTTGTCGTCGTTGACCACGCCACCGCTGGTGATGACCCGGGTCGCGCTACCGGTCCAGAAACCGCCCCGCAGCTTGCCGTCCGTACCGACGTAGAGCGCTGGAGTCCACATACCGGCCACGGCCGGGTCCGTCACCGGGCTGGCCTGGTATCCGTAGAGAACCCCACCGGCGGTGTTGCCGGCCGGCATCTTGAACCACATCTCCACCGAGTTGGGTCCGGTGGTCGGCGCGTCTTCCGGTGGGAGCTGCAGGTACGAGCTGGTGCCGTTGAAGGATGCCGCCCGACTGTCGCTGAACGGACCGGCGACCCCCAGGGTGGCGGAACTGTAGGTGGCGACGCCGCCCTGCACCTCATTGGCGGCGTCCGTCGCCTCGACGTCGCCGAGCCGCCAGTAGTCGGCCGGCTTGCCGCCGAGCACCGAGGCCGCGTAGACGTCACTGCTGCCCGAGACGGTGGGCGTGCCCATCGACCAGACGCCGCCGTTCTCGTCGGTGACGGCGGACACCCGACCGGAACCCTTGTCGTAGCCGACCTGGGCGGTGACCCCGCCGGAGGGGCGGACCACCTTGGTGAGCACCGGATGAGCGGTTCGGCCGGAGTCGTGCAGCGCGGTGACAGTGGTGCCGGTGAGCGCCTGGTTGAAGAACGACACCTCGGCGATCGAGCCGGTGAAGTAGGTGGCCCGGGCGGGCGTGACACCGCTGTTGACGTGGCTCGGCCAGCCACCGCCGACGAACCCGGCGCCGACCAGCACGTTCGCCGACCCGCCGGGAACCTGGGCGACGGTGCCGTCGAGGGTTCCCCGGTCGACCCCGTCCAGGTAGATCTTCTGGGTGTCCCCGGCACCGGCCAGCACCACGTGGTGCCACGCGCCGTCGGTGACCGTCACGTTCGTGTTGATCGGGGACGGGAAGCCGTTCCAGAACGAGCCACGCAGCTTGCCGTCATTGCCGATGTAGATCGACGGGGTGTAGTTGGCGGCAGTGGTGCCCTTGGTGATCGCGTCGGCCTGGTAGCTGAACAGCACGCCGTTCGGGGTGGTGGTCTTGAACCACATGCTCACCGACTGGTATTGGCCGTCGCTGACCAGGTTGCCCGGCAGCTGCACGTGGGAGGTGGTGCCGTTGAAGCCGGCGGTGGTCGCTGTGGAGCCGGGCAGCGCCGCCGCCTGACCCAGCGCGACGTTGTTGTAACGGGCGTTGTCCACGCCCGCGTTGCCCAGCACCGAGCTCGCCGCCGTGGTGGCGCCGGCAGCCTCGGTCAGCCGCCAGTACGAGTACGGCCCGGCGTTCAGCGTCGCGTTGGCGTACTGCGAGGTGGTGTCGTGCTGGTAGGTGGTGCAGGCCGTGGCGCTCGTCGGAGGGCACACCTTCGCCAGTTGGTCGTTCGTGCCGTAGGTGTACTGCCAGGTCGTCGAGGTGCTCGCGTCGCCCGGGACGGCCGGGTCGGTCGACACCGTCGCCGGGTGGGCGTACGTCGAGCCGGCCGGGGTCGACCAGGTGACGTGCAGGGACCGGCCGGAAGCGGAGGTCACCTTCGTCACGTTCGAGCTGGCGTCGTACGTGAACGTCATCGTCCGACCGTTGGCGTCGGTGACGCTAGTGATCTTGAAGACTCCGTTGCCGGCGGACTGGGCGAAGACGTAGAGAGACGCGTCCTTGTCGGTCAGTGTGTAACCGGTGACGGCACCGCTGACGTCCTTGTTCTCCTTCAGGATGGAGAATCGGCCGGAAGCCGGGGTGAACGTGCCGTCGGCGTTACGGCCGAGTGCCACGTCCTGGCCGGTCGGGTACGTGATGAGGACCGACTGCACCTGACCCGCCACGTCGCGCACCTGCGTGGCCCGGGTGTCGAGCATGCTGGACCAGCCGGCGCCGAAGGCGTTGTTGCGCCGGGCATCCAGGCTGTTGTAGCTACGGGTGATCGCCAGCGACGGGCCGACAGTGGCGACGCTGGCGTCGGTGGCCGAGGTGGTGTAGTTGCCGATGCCGGGGTCGTAGCCCTTGCCGGAGTTCTGCGTCAGGCTCCCGGTGAGCAGCGGCTGCGGCACCGACGTCGTGAACGCGTACGCCGGGTAGACCGCGCTGGAGCCGGCCTTGTCGTTGACCTGGACGGTGTAGAGGTAGCTCTTGTTCCAGGTCAGTTTGCCGGCCGGGAGGGTCCAACTCGCCGTCGCGACCCAGCCCGAGTTGGCCACCACAGCGCCGGTCCCGGCGTCCGCCACCACGTAGTTGTAGGTGAACCCCTTGTTCGGCCACTTGTCCGGGTCGACCGCCCGGGAGTGCAGCTCCGGGGTGAGGGTCTGCACGACAGCGTTGTTCGTCGGGTAGCGGACGTTGACCTGCGGCGCGACGTTGTTGGTGTACGTCAGCTCCAGGTACGGCTTGTAGCTGCCGTCCGAGTAGTTGGCGGCGGTGAACCGCTTCCAGGCCGTCGAGTCCGTCTCGGAGGCGGTCAGCGCGAGACCCTCGTTCAGGCCACCGGTCGACCAGTCGTTGAACGTGTCGACGGCGAGGGGCACCGTGACCCATTTGCCGGTGCTCCGGTTGGGTGGGTTGTTGGTGCAGGCCGGGTAGTTGTCGGTGATGGTCAGCGAGCCGATCGAGGGGGAGATGGTCGGCCCGGGGTGCGCACCGGCGGTCAGGCCGGCGACCGTCCACGCCTGCGTCACCCGGTGCACGTCGAACGCCTTGTGCGAGGTGCAGTTGAACGACCAGGTGTGGTACAGGCGCAGCTTGGCGGCGCTGAATCGCTTGCCGGCGAGGCCGTCGCTGGTGAACTCGTCGAAGTGGATGAACGAGCGGGCCTTCACGCCGCCGCCGTCATACGTGCCGACCGGCAGGTTGTCACCGTTCTGATCGGTGGTCTCGCTGTCGCTGTCGACGTAGACGTCGCCGGTGGTTCCGGTGGTCGTGGTGGGGTCCACCCGGACCGGGTACTGGCGGGCCGGGTCCCGCAGCCAGGCCGGATCGGCCACGACCTTCAGCGCGGGTGCGCCGTCGACCGTGACGATCTCGAACGTGACGGCGTCGGACTCGGCCGGGGCGCCGGATCGGGGGTCGACCTTCGAGTCCTGCATCGAGCCGTGCGGGAACCAGGCCACGGCCTTGCCGTCGGCGTTGAGCAGTTCCACCGAGCCCGCGGTGGTGAGTCGTGGGGTCAGGCCGGTGAGCCGCAGCGGGAACACCCAGCTCGACGCCGCCTCCGGCGAGCGCAGCACCAGAGTTTCCTTGATGCCGGCGTCGAAGGTGGTCAACTCCAGGTCGGTGTGCGGGAGAACGTCCCGGTAGCGGGCGGTCGGCCCGGTCACCTCGGGCGCGTTGACGGTGCCGCCCTCGAGCCGGTAGCCGACGCTCTCGCCGCCGGGCAGGGTGAGCTGGGCGAGGTCGCCGGCGGCGGCCGAGGCGGCGGCGCGCCCTGTCGCACCCGGGGTGCCGTCGGTCACCGACACGCCGAGCCGGTTCGCCGTGACGTGCAGACGGCCGTCGGAACGGCGGGTGAGGTTTGAGTCGATCTTCTGCCAGCTGCCGTCCGCCGCGCGGTAGTTGACCGGGCGGTTGTAGGTGCGCTTGGTGAGGGAGCCGTCGGCGTTCGCGAAGATGTCCGAGCGCGCACTCGACTTGCGGGCGTCCCGGGTGCTGGTCCGGGCGTCGAAGCCCGGCTCGGCCACATCAGTGACCTCGGGGGTGGTGGCCAGCTGGTGCGGCTGGTACGCCGCCAGGGTGCCGGGCGCGGGCTGGGGTGCTCGGCCCGCACCCGTGCCGGCATCTGTCGCCGAAGCCGGGACGTGCGGGTCGACAGTGACCGGCTTCCCCCTCTGCTGCACGGGGAGGCCCACGAACGCCGCGGTCGCCGACCAGGCGGGACGCTGCGCGAACCAGGTCAGCCACGTCAGTGGAAACTCGCCGCCCGGCCGCACCACGTCGGCCGGTATGGCGACCGTCAGCCCGAAGACAACGGCGACCACGAATGCCGCGC
Source organism: Micromonospora trifolii (assembly GCF_022229005.1). Taxonomy (GTDB): domain Bacteria; phylum Actinomycetota; class Actinomycetes; order Mycobacteriales; family Micromonosporaceae; genus Micromonospora; species Micromonospora trifolii. The sequence continues at coordinate 84,388 of NZ_JAKKFD010000001.1, read as the reverse complement.
GGCGCGCGCCAGTGGTAACGGATCGGCGCATGGCCGGTCCCCTCCCCCGTGAAGTGAAATTACCAACGCGGAGTGTGAGGGCTCGTCGATCTTCGGCACAAGCTGTCCGAACGGCCAATCCTGAGAGAAACCTTGGAGCGTCAGTCCTTGGAGGAGGCGAGTGCGGTGACCAGGTCGCGGGCCTTACGCTGCACCGTTTCCGGGTCGGTGGCATCCTCGACGACCACATTGGGCCCCGGGGTTGCGGCACCGAAGGCGACGAATTTCGCAGCGGGGAACCGCGCGGCGGTGGTGCCCACTCCCTGCACCGGCGCCTCGCCGACGGCGAGGATCACCCCGCAGCGGCTCTGCACCAGGCTGGCGAGGAACGTTTCGGCGTTCTCGCCGGTCTGAGGGCCGTCCACCTCAAGGAACTGCACCTTGACCTGCGTCGCGAGAGAGGCTTCCTGCATTCCTGTCCACACCGGACGGGCCTCGGGAGCCGCCACACCCGCCGTGCCGGTGAGCAGGCATGCCGTCTCGGCCCGGTACTCACGCTGGCGCGGCTCCGGCTCGGCCGTGGGCCACAGCGCCCAGCCGACGACCACCGCAACGACCAGACCGGCCGCCGCGAGCGGCCACCACCTGGGCCGAGCCCGCAGCCACCGTACGACCGCAGTGTCGCGTCGCGGTCGTTGCGCGTCACGGGCTCGTCGACCCACCCCACCACCAAGCACGGGCGCACCATACTCGGCGGTCTCCACCGGTGGGTGCCGCACCGGCCGCCCCGGGTGGTGTCAGCTCACCTCGCCGGGCCCGTCGTGCCGACGGGTCAGCTCGAGATCGTCAGGTTGACCGCCGTTGGACGTCGACGGCACCTCTCCGGCGGGCGGAACGGGATGTGCCGCGCCAACTCCCGAACCTGTCTGGCCCGGCACCGACGGCGGTGCCGCCGCTGGGGCGTGGACTCCGCCGTGGACCGGCCCGGCCGGCCGGAAGATCGGGCCCGGGTGGGCCGGCGGGGCACACTGCCGCGTCAGCCAGTCCAACCCGCGCCGCCGGGCGACCACTGTCAGCCGGTCACCGGCGAAGATCACCTGCCGGGGGTCGAGGTCCTTCCACCAGATCGTCTTGGCGCCGCCCGCCGGGGTGCGGGCGATCAGCCGGACCTGCCCGTCCCGGTTGACCACGTCCAGGGGTCGGCCGTCCAGCTCGGAGCCGGCGGCGACCGGCACCTCGGCGACCGGCAGCGCGTGCCGGTCGACAGGGATGGTGCTGATCACGGCGCGTTCGGTGAGCGCTCCGATGAAGGCCGGGGCGGCCAGGTAGGACACCGAGCGGGACACCCCGAGCGCGAAGGTCTCCTCCACCCGTTCGGCGAAGTCACCGTCGAAGAGCCGAAGCACGACGCGCAGGTCGGCGCGGAGATCGCGGGCGGCGAGCGCCGCCTCCAGGTTGGCCACGTCGTCGGTGGACGCCACCACCAGCGCCTGGCAGTCGGCCACCGAGGCGGCGACCAGCGTCTCCGGCAACGCGGCGTCGCCGACGATCAGCGGCACCTCCAGTTGGCGGGCCAGGGCGGCGCCACGCGGCTCCGGATCCTTGTCGATCGCCACCACCTCGACGTCGTACTCGCGCAGTTGCGCCACCACCCGGGTGCCGACGTTGCCGAGGCCGATCACCACCACGTGCCCGACCCGCGGGGGTTGCAGACGGCCGGTGTGCAGGGCCAGCCGGGCGTTGACGATGCCGTCCACCACGACGGCGGTGATCAGCGGAATCAGCGCCAACCCGGCCAGGTTGAGCACCACCTGCATGATCTGGGCGTCCGCCGCCTTTGTGGTGTCCGGGTCGGCGCCGCTGAGCGTGGTGACCAGCGTCAGGTACAGCGCCTCCAGCGGAGAGACGTCCTCGGCCCGGGAGATCAGCGCCCCCAGCACCGCGATCAGCGCGAGCACCGCCATCACCGCAATGCCGATCTTGCGGGTGGCGAAGCCGCGTACCGCCCCCATCACCACAGAGACCGGACGACGCCGCCGACGCGCCCGGACCAACCGCCGGGCGGCGACCTCGGTGCCCGGTGGCTGACCGGTCGCCTCGGCGAGCACCAGGTCGGCGCCGGCCTGATCGGCCGGCAGCAGCTCCACCCCCTGCGCCTCGCTGAGGTGCGCCAACGCGCAGACCACGTCCTGCGGTCGGACGTCGGCCCGCCGCGCCACCCGCAGCGTCTTGTCCCGATGTTGGAACGAACTCGGGTCTACCTCGTTGAGCGCGGCGGCCACGAAGGCCGGCGCTGCCATCTCGGCGTCGGAGAGCACCTCGACCGGTGCCTTGAGCAGCTTGCGAACGCCGTCGGCGAGGGTGCCGTTGAACATCCGCAGCACCTGACGGACCCGCTGGTCGACGGCCTGGGCGCAGAGCGCGGCGTGCAGGTTGCCCACGTCGTCCTGGTGCAGCAGGGCCAGCCCGGTCGCCCCGGCCAGACCGGCGGCCTCGAAGGTGGCCACGTCCAGCCGGTCCGAGCGAACCACCCGGACCCCGCGCAGCCCGGCCACGTCCGGCCCGTTGCTGCGGTAACGCTCCGGCACCACGACTGTCACCCGGGCCCCACCCGCCGGCAGCTCGGATTCGAGCATCGCCCGGGCCACGTAGTAGGCGAGCGCGTCCTTCCCGCAGATCACGTAGAGCGGGCGCGGATCACCAACGGACCGCAGCCGCCAGTTCCACTCGACCGCCCGTCGCGCCCGGTCCCGCCACGGCTCCGCCATGCCCGGATCGTAATCAGCACGGCCACGGTGGGCGACCCCGTCCCGATCATCCCGTGCCCAGGTATGTCCGCCTCGACGACGGGTAGAGCAGCGACATGCAGACGTTCCTCCCGTACCCGGGCTTTCTGGCCAGCGCCCGCACGCTGGACCAGAAGCGGCTGGGCAAGCAGCGGGTGGAGGCCATCCAGGTGCTGCGCGGGCTCACCCGACCCGGGTACGGCTGGCGCAACCACCCGGCCGTGAAGATGTGGGCCGGGTACGAGGAGGCGCTCGTCCGCTACGGGCTGGACATGTGCGCGGTCTGGACCGAACCGGGGCGGGCCGACACCTGCGCCACCACGATGACCGTCGACCTCGCCGACGCCTGCGGGGCCGGCGTCGTACGAACACAGGACGAGCTGGCCCGAGCCGGTGAGCTGCCACCGTGGCTGGGCCGCGACGACCTGCACCTGAGCCACCGCTCGTCGCTGCTGCGCAAGGACCCGACGCACTACCGCCCGCTGTTCGGCGACGACGTGCCGGAGGATCTGGAGTACGTCTGGCCGGCCTCCGACCGTCCCCGCCGCTGCCTACCGGCCGACTGAGCCGAGGTGGGGCAGACTGGGCCCATGGCGCTGTCGCAAGTGGTAGGTCGGCTGATCGGCGTACGGCAGCACCAGGTGGACCCGGGCGGCGGTGGCGCCGACCGGGTGCCGCGACCGACCACGGCGCTGGTGGTGGGTGGCGGCATCGCCGGGATGTCGGCGGCGGTGGTGCTGGCCGAGCGGGGTGTGGCGGTCACTGTGCTGGAGGCGGCGCCCACCCTCGGTGGCCGACTGGGCGCCTGGCCGGAGGCGCTCGCCGACGGCAGCCAGCAGAACGAGCATGGCTTCCACGCGTTCTTCCGGCAGTACTACAACTGGCGGTCCATCCTCCGCCGGGTCGATCCGGACCTGGGTTTCCTCAGGCCCATTCCGGGCTACCCGATCCTCAGCGAGCAGTGGCCGACCGAGGAGTTCGGCAGGTTGCCGCCCGCGCCGCCGGCGAACCTGCTGGCGCTGCTGCTGCGCAGCCCGAGCCTGCGCCTGGCCGACCTGCGACTGATGGATCGGGACGCGGCACTGCCGCTGCTCAGCTACGACCCGGTGCGCACGTACGCCGACCTGGACGACACCACGGCCGACGAGTTGCTGGCGTCGCTGCGGCTGCCGGACCGGGCGCGGGCGATGCTGTTCGAGGTCTTCTCGCACTCGTTCTTCAACCACGAGGCGGAGATGTCGGCCGCCGAGATGGTCGCCCAGTTCCACTTCTACCTGCTCGGCAACCCGGAAGGGCTGGCCTTCGACTGCCCCGACGAGGACTACGCCACGGCGATCTGGGAGCCGCTGACCCGGCACGTGGAGAAGCACGGCGGCCGGGTCCTCACGAGCTGCGCTGCCACCGGGGTGCACCGCGACGCCGAGGGCTGGCGGGTGACGACCACCGACGACGGTAGCCATCCGGCGGGTCACGTCGTGCTCGCCGTCGACCCGCCGGCGCTCGCCGCGCTGGTCGCGGCCTCCCCGGACCTGGCCGCGCAGGCACCCGAGCTGGCGGGACGGATGGCGGCCTTCGGCACCCCCGGCCCGCCGTACGCCGTGGCGCGGTACTGGTGTGACGGGGACGTGGCCGCCGAGCGGGCGGTGTTCAGCGGCGTGTCCCGCCAGCCCACGCTGGACTCGGTGACGCTCTACCACCGGCTGGAGAACGAGCCGCGGCGCTGGGCGCGGCAGACCGGCGGGTCGGTCATCGAGCTGCACGCGTACGCCTGCGAGCCCGGCGTGCCAGCCGAGGAGTTGGCCGAGCGGATGCGCCGCGAGCTGGTAGCGCTCTGGCCGGAGGCCGGCGACCTGCGGGTCCGCGAGCTGCGGGCCCGGGTGGAGGCGCAGGCGCCGGCGTTCACGCCGGGCAGCCACGCCTGGCGGCCGGGGGTCCGCACCGACGCGAACGGCATCTACCTGGCCGGCGACGGCATCGCCACGGACTTCCCGAGCGCGTTGATGGAACGCTCGGCCGCGACCGGGATCATCGCCGCGAACCACATCCTGCGCGCCGAGGGTGGCGCGGCCGAGCCGGTGCGCTCGATCCGACCGCGCGGGCTGCTGGCTGGCAGGCCGAAACGACAAAACGCAACATAAGCCACGGTACGCTGCCGTACGCTCGAATGATCAACCGTCGATCGGCCGGGCGGGAGGGCAGCGGGAGATGTCACCACTGCACCGCGCCGGCGCGGAGAACGGTCCGTCGATGGACGAGATCGGCCGCGACGACACGTACCCGCTGATCCGCGACGAGCGCGCCTGCATCGTCACCGCCCTCCGGCTGGGTTGGTGGATGGCGGACGCCTACCACCACGGGCAGCACGCCGAGCCCCGCGCCTTCGCCGAGGCCCGCCCTGCCGTACCGCCGGCCAAACTCTCCAACCTCACCGAGATGTCCGCCCACCGACGGATGCGGATGTACCTCGACGGCGTGGACGTCGCCCTGGCCCAGATCGCCGACCTCACCCGGCACACCGGGCCGGTACCCGACACGTCGGCCGCCCGGGCCCTGCTCCCCGACCTGGGCCAGCCCGACCCCGCCGACCCGGTGCCGTTGCTGCTCGCCCTCGACGACCTCAACGTGGAGGTGCTGCGCTGGGCGATGGCCGCCAACCACCGGGTCGGGCTGGCCTACCGGCTGGGCCGATCAGTTGCCGACACCGTCCGGGCCGGCGACGTGACGCAGTTGCTGCGGCAGTTCGGGGGCCGGCAGGTCCAGATCAGCAGGTGGTTGGACGAGCTGGCCAGCGTGCTGCCGCCGTACTCGGCCGCGGTGGTGCGGCGTTCGCTGGCCGCCTGGGCGACCGCCGTCGACCGCGCCGGCCACGGGGACCCGGCCGAGCCGACGCCCGCCACCCTGAGCCGGGCGCTGCGCGGTCAGGGTGACCTCTGGCGCGACGTGCTCACCGGCGGCCTGCACCCGCGTGACCTGCTCGACGAGGAGGACTACGCGGTGATCGCCAGGAACCTGATCATCAGGGACCGGCGACTGGTGGCGCAGGCCGCCCGGGGCATCTTCTGGCCGGTGCTCGTACCCCTGTTGTTGGTGCTCTTCGCGGTCGTCGGGGTGAGTGCCGCCGCGGCCGCCGGCTCACCGACCACCCGGGCCACAGTGGCCCTGGTGGGCCTCGGCGCCGGGCTGGCCGCGATCTGGCGTTCGGTCTCCGGGCCCGCGCTGGCCGTCGCCGGTGAGGTCAACCGGCCACTGCTGGACAGCGAACTCACCGCGCGGATGGCACTGCGGCTGAACCGGCCGCTGACCACCGCCCAGGTCTCGGCGAAATCAGCTCCCCGCACGCGCCGCCAGCGGCGCCCCGAGGAGACCGGCCGATCGAAATACGTTGCTCGCGTCTCCCGCGGCGACCTACCGTGAGCGCGCAAGGTCAACCACCACCGCGGGAGCAACTCATGACGACGTGGCACGTCAGCACCGTGCTCTCGACGCTGCCCGGTGACGGTTACCGAGCGGAAGGTCCCCGGGCGGGCTGGCCCGACTGACGCGTAACCGTACGCGCTGAGCCGCCCCGTCCGACAGCCGGACCGGGCGGCTTCTTGCTGTCCGTCCCCTCTGGAAAGGAGTCCCGGTGGACGCCGTCCTCGTCATCAACGCCGACCTCGGCCCGCTGCACCGGGTCACCGTCCAACACGCCGTCCGCATGCTCTGCCGTCGGGTTGCCGAGATCCACGAGGCCGAGCCGGACCGGGTGATCGGGGTCTTCCCGATGCCCCGGGTGGTGCGGCTGGTCCGCTTCGTGGTCACCCGGTGGAGGTTCAACTCCGGGCCGGCCTGGTCGCGGGCCGGTGTGCTGCGCCGCGACGACAGGTGCTGCGCGTACTGCGGGGGCCCGGCCTCCACCATCGACCACATCCTGCCCCGCTCGCGCGGCGGCCGGAACACCTGGCGGAACACCACCGCCGCCTGCTACGCCTGCAACCAGCGCAAGGGGGACCGGACGCCGGCGGAGGCGGGCATGCCGCTGCGCCGGGAGCCGGTGAACCCGGGCTGGGCGGCGCTGACCGGGCGGTGACGGACCGGGCCGGCGGGAACGGGGGGCCGCGTCCCGGGTACGTCCCGGGCGCGGCACCCGCCGGCCCCCGAAATCAGGCGGCGCGTTCCTTGACCTTCGACTTCAGCTGGCCATTGGGGCACTGCACCCGGATCTCGCTGCTGTGCTGCGCGGAGGTCAGCTCGACCACTATCTGCTTCGCCGGCCCCGGGTCGTACTCCTCGGCCCGGAAACCGGGCGCAAGCACGACAGTGAGCACCTCGACCGACTTCCCCACGCAGCGAGCGGTGACCGTCCCGCCGCGCGCGTCGACGGGTACGGCGGCGGCAGAGCTGGGGCTCGGCGCGGCCCCGGTCGGGGTCGGCCCTGCGGTGGTGGTTGTCGGGCCCGGGGTCTCCGTTCCGCGCGGAGGGGTCGGAGGGCTGATCCGGGTAGCAGGCGCGGTGCTCCTGGTCGGCGCCACGGACGGCCCGACATCGGCGACGTCGGTCGGCTCCTCGGTGCGGGGCATCCCCACAGTGGTGGTGCCCGGGCCGCTACCGGTCGGAACGATGCTCTGTCCCTGTCGACGATTGCTGAAGTCACCGAGCGACCCGGCCAGCGCCACCGCGGCGATCACGGCACCGCCGACCGTCAGAATGGCCCGCCCCCGACGCCACGGGCCGGGCCTCATCGGCCCCGTCGAATCCCCGGCCGGCTCGGTGCCAGTCGGTCCCCTGCCAGTCGGTCCCTTGCCTGTCGATCCGGTGCCTGTCGATCCTTTGTCGGTCGATCCTTTGTCGGTCGGCTCGGCGCCGGTCGGCTCGGCGACCTTTGCCGCCGGGTCGGCGGCAACGGCAGCCGCAGCCGCCTCAGGGGCGGCCCCGCTGGCGGCGGCGAGCAAGATGCGGGCCGCGTCGGCGGCCGACGGCCGGTCGGCGGGGTCGCCGGCCAGGCACCAGCGGTAGAGCCGGTGCACCTCCGGCGGTACGTCGTCGATCGGGGGGAGCGGATCCGGCTCGACGTGCGTGTGCGCGCGGAGCATCGCGCTCTGCGCTTCGGCGGGCCACGGCAACCGGCTGGTGAGCACCCGGTACAGCAGCAGGCCGAGGGCGTACACGTCGCTGGCCGGCAGCACCTCGCCGGCCTGCAACCGCTCCGGCGCCAGGTACGCCGGCGTACCCAGCAGCCGCCCCTCGAAGTCGATCTCCGGATCGCCGGCGGCTGCCGCGATGCCGAAGTCGAGCACCTTCGCGCCGGTGGGTGTGAGCATCACGTTGCCCGGCTTGATGTCGCGGTGCACCAACCCCTGCTCGTGCGCGGCGGCGAGCGCCGAGGCCACCTCGGCGCACACCCGCAGACCGGCGCGCGGCGGCAACGGTCCGACCACCAACCGGTGTTCGAGGGTGTGACCGCCGAGCAACTCCATCACCACGAACGGGACCTCGGCACCATCCAGCACCGACTCGCCGTAGTCGTAGACGCTTGTCACGTGCGGATGCGACAGCCGGGCGGCAGCCTTGGCCTCGCCCCGGATCCGCTGTCGGGCGTTGGTGTCCGAGGCGACGAGCACCTTCACCGCCACGTCCCGTTCGAGCACCTCGTCGTACGCGCGGTGCACCGCCGACATGCCGCCACTGCCGAGGCGCTCCAGGAGCCGGTAGCGGCCCGCAAGCAACTGATCACGCTGCACGACGGACAGCCTGCCGTACCGGCCTGAGATCCGGGTACCCGGGATCGAAATATCGCGATGAGTGCGACCGACTTGCGGCTACCGTCCGCCCAGATCGGGGTGGGCGCGCAGGAACGCCTCGCCCCGGCGGGCATTCCGGAGGACCGACACGATCAGCACCGCCCAGTTCACCAGCAGCAACCCGCCGATCGCCGCGAAGAACGGCGCGAAAGCCAGGAACGCCTGACCGACGCTCGTCATCGCCAACCCGGCGACCAGCACCACAAACCAGCGTTGGCCGGCGAACTGTCGAGCCGTCTCCACGAGGAGGGCCGGATCTTCGTCGGCCTCGGGTGTGCCCCGTCGAACCTGCCGCGCCAGCCGGCGACGGGCCGACCACCTCAATGTCAGCAACGGGGACCGGCGGGACGCCCGGTAGCGCCCGGTGCGTACGGCCCAGACGACGGCGGCCACCTCGACGATGAGTCCGAGGATCATCAGAACGCGCCCGAGGTTACTGGCCCAGCGTGGCGGATCACCCTCGAAGATGCCGGTGTTCTGGCCACCCATCACGACACCGACAGCGAGCGCGCCGACCATGATGGATGCCAGGGCAACGGGAAACAGCCACCGATTCCGGCGTCGCCCCTGCTCGGTCCCTGTCGGGCTGGTGGTCCCCAAGTGCATCATGGCCCCCGCTCACCGTGGTGGACCGGAGTTACCCATCGATGCGTCGGACTGAACGCGGTCAGTCGCCTGCCGAGGGCCGCCAGGCGAAGCGGGGCTGTCGGCGTTCGGCGATCGCCGCGACCCCCTCCCGAGCCTCGCCGGTGGTCGCCACCTTCCGGTGCCACCAGGCGATCCGCGCGGGCTCGGCCCGATCGTCGATGATCTCCTTCGCGGCGGCGATGCTCAGCGGTGACCGTTGGGCGATGGTCGCGGTCAGTTCGTCCAGCCGTGCGGCGAGCCGGTCGGCCGGCAGCACCTCGTCGACCAGGCCGATCCGCAGGGCGCGCTCGGCGTCGATCAGCTCGGCGGTGAACAGCAGATACTTGGCGGCGGACGGGCCGACCAGCCGGGCCAGCCGGCGCGTCGTCGGTGCCGGGTAGACGAGCCCGAGCCGGGCCGGCGGTACGCCGAAACGGGCGTCGTCGGTGGCGATCCGCAGGTCGCAGGCGACAGCCAGTTGAGCTCCACCGCCGACGCAGGCGCCCCGGATGGCCGCGATCGTCGGCTTGGCGAACCGGACCAGCCGTTCCTCGGCGGCCACCGCGATGCTGGCGTCACCGGCGTCCAGCAGCTCGGCCAGGTCACCGAGGTCGGCACCCGCGCAGAAGGCGTCGCCCGCGCCGGTGAGCACCAACGCCCGTACGTCGGGGTCGGGCTCCAGCCGGTCGAGCAGTTCGGGGAGCTGACGCCACATGGCCGCTGTCATCGCGTTGCGCCGGGCCGGGTTGCTGATGACAACGGTGGCGACCGGTCCGGTCACCTCGACTGTCAACTCCGCGTCCGACACGTCCGCCCCTTCCCGCGCCACCGTCCGACGGCGCCGATCTGGCGAGCCGACACCGTGCACCCGTGCGGCGACCATAACGGCGCGGCAATGGGTCAGGTCACGCGGACTACCGAGATTGCCAGAGAACCGGCGAGCCCGGCGACCACCGTGAGGGGTGGCCACCGGGCCGTCAGGTCAGGTCAGGAGACGGTGACCGCGGTGTCGTCGACCACGAAGGACGTCTGCAGTGAGGAGTCCTCGGTGCCGGTGAACTTCAGGTTGACGGTCTGGCCGGCGTAGGCCGCCAGCGAGAACGACTTCTGGCTGTAACCGGTGGCCTTGTTCAGGTTCGAGTAGGTCGCCAGTGTGGCCAGCACCGTTCCGCCCGAGTTCAGCACCTGCACGCGCAGCGTGTCGTACGCGACGCTGGTGGTGGTCTCGGCCGAGTCGGTGTGCAGCCAGAAGCTGACCGTGTACGACGAGCAGCCGGCGGGCAGGCTCACCGACTGGGCGAGCGTGTCGGTGTGGCTGCTGCCGTACCCGTTCAGCCACGCCTTCCACGTCCCGGTGCGGGCCGCCTGGCTGCTGGCGCTGGTGATCACGCCGGAGCTGGCCGACCAGCCGGTCGTGCCGGACTCGAAGCCCGGGTTGGCCAGCTTCTGCCCCGGCGCGGTGCAGCCGCCACCGGTGCCGTTCATTGTGAGCCGGTAGGTGGCGCTGCGGGTGACCGAGCCCGCGCCGTTCACGGTGATCGAGTAGGTGCCCGGCGGGGTGCTCGCCGAGGTGCTGATGGTCAGGGTGGACGAGCCGCCCGAGGTCACCGATGCAGGGCTGAACGCGGCGGCCGCCCCGCTGGGCAGGCCGGACGCGGAGAACGTCACCGTCTGCACCGAGCCGCTGGTGGTGGCGGTCGACACGGTGGTGGAGACCGAGCTGCCCGGGTTCACCGAGCCGGCTGTCGGCGACAGCGCCACGGAGAAGTCGTTGCCGGTCGAGCAGGGCGCGTCGTTGCCGGCGACGTTCACCGCGGTCCAGGCGGCCTGCACTGCCTTGTACTCGGTGGAGCAGCTGCCGTGCAGGTCGGTGGCCGCCCGCAGGCTGTAGGCACGGGCGGTGTTCGCCGGGTTGCCGGTGTTGACGTACGACGTGTTGGAGGTGAAGTAGACGTCCAACGCACGGAACCAGATCTTCTCGGCCTTTGCCCGGCCGATGCCGGTGACCGCGGGGGCGGAACCGCAGACCGGCGAGGTGCCGTACGCGGTGGCGCCGGTGCCCTCGGCCAGGTTGAAGTAGAAGTGGTTGGCGACACCGGACGAGTAGTGCACGTCCTTGTTCTTCGTGCTGCTCGACCAGCAGCTGTCGGACGCGCCGTCCAGCGTCGGGTTGTACATGTAGCGCAACGGCGTGCCGTTGCCATTGATGTTGATCTTCTCACCGACCTGGTAGTCGCCCGGGTCGGCCGAGGTGTTGGCGTAGAACTCGACCATGTTGCCGAAGATGTCGCTGGTGGCCTCGTTCAGGCCGCCGGACTCACCGGAGTAGGTCAGACCGCCGGGGACCACGTTGTCGGTCACACCGTGGCTCATCTCGTGCGCCGCAACGTCGAGCGCGACCAGTGGGCGGGCGTTGCCCGAGCCGTCGCCGTACGTCATCCGGGAGCCGTCCCAGAAGGCGTTGACGTAGTTGTTGCCGTAGTGCACCCGGCTCGGCACGCCGGTGCCGTTGCCGAAGATGCCGTTGCGGGCGTGCACGTTCTTGTAGTAGTCGAAGGTCTTGGCGGCGCCGAAGTGGGCGTCCACGCCAGCGGACTGCCGGTTCGAGGTGGCCCCGGTGCCCCAGGTGTTGTCGGCGTCGGTGAACGTGGTGCAGCTCGACGTGCCGTTGTTCATGTCGCAGGTCGCCCCGTTGCCGTGCGAGGGGTCGACCAGTTGGTAGGTGCTGCCGGAGAGCGTCGTGTCGATGCTGACCGCTCCCGAGTAGAGGCTGTTGCCCGTGCCGGTCACCGACTCGATCTCGTCGTACGCGCCGACGGCCGCACCGGTGGTGGCATCGGTGATCACGTGCAGCCGGGACGGGGTCTGCCCGTCGGGCTGCCACCCGCTGACCACGGTCTCCCACGCCAGCCGACCCTGCCCGGAACTGGCGTCCACGAACAGCTCCGGCGTGCCCACCGCCTCGGCCTTGCCGGTGAACCGGGCACTGGCGGCCTTCTTCGCGGCCGCCGCGGTGGTCCTGGCGGAGGTGGCGAGGGTCAGCGGCGCGGCCAGTCCGACCGAACTGCCGGCGTACGTGCCGTTCGGCGCGGTGTGGATGATGAAGTCACCGCCGTACACCCGCAGGCCCCGGTAGGTGCGGGTGTAGCGGGTGTGGGCGGCACCGCCGAGATCCACTGTGGTGCTGTGCACCTGGTAGGACTCGGCGCTCGAACCCTGGACCGCGCCGGGGTTCGTCCGCAGGACGGTTGCCGTTCGGGCCACGGCGGAGGCGTCCGGCGAGGGAGAGGTGGGCGGGGCCGCGTGCGCCGGGGTGACGACGCAGGCCAGCAGGCCGCTGGTGAGCAGCAGTGCGCTGACGGCGGCAGGAGCTCGTTTCACGTGCCCTCCTGGAAGGAGAAGAGTGTGACGGGGGTAGTCACGCATGTACATTCAGCTACCAGAGGGCGGGAAGGATGCCTCGGACCGCTTCCAGACATCGACAGTGGCCGTTCGGGTGAGGCTCTTGACAAGGGAACCGACGCCGCACACCATGCGTCCGACGACCATGAGACCCATCTCGACAACCGGCGCCGCCATCGCGCTACTGGTCGCCCTCCTGACCGGCTGCACCAGCGCCGAGCGCACCCCCACCGCCCCGGCCCCCACCACCCCGAGCCAACCCCAGGTCACCACCGCTCCCGGCCCGACCGGCACCCTGCTTCCGACCACCGCCCCCCAGGCCAGCGGCGCGGCCGCCCGGGTGATGTTGCGAAGCTCCGGCGGCTTCGCCGGGCGCGGCGACGTGGTGACCGTCGAGCCGGACGGTCAGTGGACCGCTGTGGACCGGGCCGGCAGCCGGCGTACCGGGCGGCTCAGCCCTGCCGACCTCGGCCGCCTGACAGCTCTGGCCGCCGACCCCCGACTGGCCGCCGAGGCGCGCCGGACGACAAGCCCGACCACCTGTGCGGACGTGTTCACCTACCGGGTCACCGTTGGCGCGATGGAGACCGGGTACGCCGACTGCCCGGCCGAGGGGCCCCCGCCGCCGGCGACGCAGGACGTGGTCAGGCTGCTGCTACGGGCCACCGGCACTCAGACCAGATAGTCCGGGGGCAGGCCGGTCGCACGCAGCTCCGGCGGTAGGTGGGCCACGTCGTTGACGGCGACCAGATTCGGTGGGCCGGCCGCGCTGTACCGGATGACTGTCAGCCCCGCGTTGTGCGTGTTCAAGCCCAGCCACCGCCACTCCGGCGCGTCGAGGGCGTGCCGCACCAGCCAGGCGATCAGGAAGCTGTGCGTCACTACCAACTCGCGGACCGGTTCGCCGCCGGCAGGCCCCTCGGCGACCGGTCCGGCGAACCGCCGCACCGCGTCCGCCGTCACTCGCGGCCCGTCGACCCGCTCGGCCGCCGGGAACTGGGTCAGGAATTCGGCGTACGCGGGCGGCAGGCCAGCCGGATCGGTGTCGTGTGGGAGGTGGTCGCCGGCCAACTCCGTCTCGTACACCGGCACGTCGGGCAGCGACTTGGCGACCAGCTCGGCGGTCTGCGCGGCCCGGCGCAGCGGCCCGTGATGGACGGCGGCGAACCGCCGGGCCCGCAGGCGTTCACCCAGCAGGGTGGCCTGCCGACGGCCGCGCTCCGACAGGCCGGTATCCGGTTCGCCGGCATCCGGCCCACTCGGCTCGGAGAGATCCTGCTCGGCGTGTCGGGTCAGGTACAGCAACCGGGTAGCCATGGCCCTCACCTCAACACACCGGGAGGTACGAGTTCGACCCGCACCTCCCGGTCCCTGCCTCCGTCAGCTCAGTCGGCCCGACCGGACGCCGCCCGCGAGAAGGTGACCGACACCCACAGCCAGCCGGCCGTCACCGCCAGGCCGAACGCCACCATCACGGCCGGCGCCGGCCGGACGATCAGCGTCACCCAGGCCACCGCGAAGAACAACCCGGTCACCAGGCTGTACGCGGCTCGACCGGGCGCCCCCCGCCGGGCGGCCCGACGGGCGGCGACCACCGTCGCCACGATCAGCGACACGAAGGCCACCGCCGCCACCAGGAAGTGCAGGCCCCCGTGCCAACTGATCTCACCAGCGCCCCGAGGCGTGCCGGCCGGGAACCCATCGGCCGGGTCGGCGCTGAAGATCGCCGCTCCGACCAGGCCCAGGCCGTACAGCGCGAGCAGTCGGGGCAACCACGGCGATCCGTCGCCTCCGCTGGTACGGCGGCGCAGCGCCTGGGCGGCCAGCGCGCAGAGCACCCCGGTGACCAGGAACGTGACGATCTGAATCCAGCCCAGCTCTCCGGTGCTCAACACGCTGACCGGGTGGCGACGGAAGTCGAAGCCGTCCCGGGTCGCCGCCTGCACGATCGCCGAGCCGACGAAGATCGGGCCGGCGAGCACCCCACCGATCAACAGCAGGCGGTCCCGACCGACGGCGGTCGGTCGTACCACGGGAAACGCCGCGGCCTGGCTCATCGCCCGCCCCCTACGCCCGGGGGAACATCTGGCCGATACGGATCCGGTTGCCGAACGGGTCCCGGATGCCGAAGTCGATCCCGTACGGGCGCTCGGTCGGCTCGTCGGTGATCTCGACGCCCTTCGCCACCAGGTCCTCGTGCGTCTTGCGGGCGTCGTCAGTTCGTCAGTGGTCATGAAGAGGTACCCGCCGAGGGCACCCTTGGTGAGCAGCTCCCGCACCTGCTCGGCGGTGGCCGGGTCCAGCGCGGGCGGGCCCGGCTTCTCCAACAGGATCTCGCGCTCCGGGTCGCCGGGCAGGTTGACAGTGAGCCACCGCATGAAGCCGAGGTCCTGGTCGGTGTTGACCTCCATGCCGAGCTTGTTGACGTAGAAGTCAAGCGCAGCGTCCTGGTCGAGGACGTAGATCTGGGAGCGGCTGATCGCGTTCATCGTCATGCCCATGACGCTAGAGGTAGACCGTGACCTGCGGCTTATCCAAAACTGCTGGGTCGGGTCCAGGCTTTGGTGAAGCACGACGGCACGTTGGCCGGCGCGACGCGCTGACGCCGAAAATCCGAGGGCGACTCGCCGACGATCTGTCGGAACGTTCGGCTGAACGTGCCCAGGCTGCCGAAGCCGACCGCGTAGCAGATGTCCGTCACGTCCCGGTCGGTCTCCACCAACAGCGACATCGCCCGCTCCACCCGGCGGCGTTGCAGATAGCGGTGCGGGGTCTCACCGAAGGTCGCCCGGAAGGTACGGATGAAGTGCGCCTGCGAGACGTGCGCGATCCGGGCCAACGCGGGAATGTCCAGAGGCTCGGCGTACGCCCGGTCCATCCCGTCCCGGGCGCGCAGCATCGCCCGGTTCGACTCCTCCACCGCCCGACTCATCTGCCCCCGTCCCGCTCCGCGCTGCTCCGGCCCCAGGTTAGCGCCGGGCCTCCGTCGTCCGGTCGGGTGGCGCGCGCCGGGACGACCAGGGTCTGCACGATTGTCTCCGATCCCCGATGATTCGCGGATGCCCACACCCGAGGCCAACGACGCGCTGCGCTGGCTGGCCGAACAGGCCGTCACACCGCTCGGGAAGGGACGCTGGTGCGAATCCACCTCCTCGGGTGACCTCGAACGATCCGACAACGACCTCGCTCACGAGTGGGCCGCCGCCGCTCTGGGAGACGACCGGCTAGCCCCGATGCAGCGGCTACGCACGGGGCTCGGCCTCCTCGATCTGCTCGACGAATACTGGGTGACCGTTGAGCTGCGGACCTTCGTCACCGAGCAGGCCGATCCGTCGGTCACCGACGCCTTCTGGACCGGATACCGACAGCGCCTCGAAGCCGTCGAACCGGCGGAACAGGTGCTGCACTCGCTGTGGGTCGACTGGTTCGAGGACCAGGGCACCGTCGAGGCCGCGTTCTCGCAGGTGGCCGGCGACGATGTGCGCCGCACGCTGGCCCGACAGCGTCTGTGCGATCTCGCCAGTGGTCCGGTGCACCGTCGAGTCGCCCGGGTCCTGGAACACTCGGGGCCGGTCGGCTGGGCTCACAAACACGATGTCTACGAGACTGCCGCAACTGTGCCCGAGCTGCGGCTGGCGTTGTTCAATGGCCTCCGGGCCAGCTACCACGACGTCTACGGCGACCTCGAACCCGTGCCGGCGCTCGCCCTGTTGGACCGCCTTCAGCTACCCGCGGACACCCCGCACCTCGCCCCGCTGCGGGCGGTGCTGGCGGCTGGTGCTCGCAACCACTACCGCCACCCAGACCTGTGGGGCGCTGTGTGCCAGGAGTGACACCTGCTGGGCTGTTACTTGCGCTGGGAGAAGTCGGCGGCTCACCAGCGCGTGCGGGCGAGTTGATCTTCAAGGACTTTCCGTCGTCGCGCTTCGCGAGTCTTCAGCCGTGAGGCCGCCGAATGGTGTTGCCGTCTTCCATCGAAATTGGTGATCAGGCTCGTCGCGGTACTCCAGAACGCCCGCCTTCACCAGCTCATGCAGCATGTCCCACAGCGCCTGACCGAGCGGATTGTCCGACCAGAACACCCACTTGACCTGCAAGAACATTTGATCCGTGAACAGGCCCACCGCTCGGCCCAACTCGTACTGAGCGCCATCCACATCCGTCCACTCAGCGAGTTCATCCGCCAAGGCCATGACTACAGATCCTCGCAGCAGACAGAACGCGTGGGTACTGAGCCTGGACGCCAAGCTTGCCCGACTGACCTTCACGCTCGGCGTGGTCCTGGCATCGAATGGTTGGATGTCGAGCGGCACCCGCTCGTCGCCGGCTACCTACCGGACGCCAAGCTCGACGGGAAGCTGTCGCGAGTGCCGTTGCTGTCAACAGGTCGACTCGCGGCAGTGCCGCTCGGATAGGTCTGATGTAATTGGAGCCCCCGGCCGGGATCGAACCGGCGACATCTCGCTTACAAGGCGAGTGCTCTGGCCAGCTGAGCTACAGGGGCGCGTGCGTCGAGGTCAGCATAGCGACTGACGTCCGGTAATCCCGATCGCGATGCCTCCCGAGCACGGGAATCGTCAACAACCCGACGCAGACTCGTTTCACACGGCGTCGATTGATGTCTGACCGTGCCCGAGTGACCGGAATGCGTAGCCCGCCTGGTGGGCTGGACGGCCCCCCACCTTGGCAGCACGGGTAAACGCGTTTACGGTTCACTGACACGGACGACGACCGGGCGCCCCCGCGACCGGGCCGCCGTCCGCTGAACCGGCACGGACACGTGCCGGTTGCTCCTTCACTCGGATCGTCCGGCACGTTCCTGCCGGTGAAAGGAAGCGCTTCACCATGGCTACGGTCACCTATTCCAAGGCGTCCCGGGTCTACCCGGGCCAAGAGCGTCCCGCCGTCAACGAGCTGGACCTCGAGATCGGCGACGGGGAGTTCCTCGTCCTGGTCGGCCCCTCGGGTTGCGGTAAGTCCACCAGCCTGCGGATGCTCGCCGGCCTGGAGGACGTGGACGCCGGTTCGATCTACATCGACCAGCGTGACGTCACCCACCTGCCCCCGAAGGCCCGCGACATCGCGATGGTCTTCCAGAACTACGCTCTCTACCCGCACATGACGGTGTACGAGAACATGGCGTTCGCCCTGAAGCTGCGCAAGACCTCCAAGTCGGAGATCGACCGGCGGGTCAAGGAGGCGGCCGGGCTGCTCCAGCTGGAGGAATACCTCAGCCGTAAGCCGAAGGCGCTCTCCGGTGGTCAGCGTCAGCGTGTCGCGATGGGCCGGGCGATCGTCCGCGAGCCGCAGGTCTTCCTCATGGACGAGCCGCTGTCGAACCTCGACGCCAAGCTCCGCGTGCAGACCCGTACCCAGATCGCGTCCCTCCAGGCCAAGCTGGGCGTCACGACCGTCTACGTCACGCACGACCAGGTCGAGGCCATGACCATGGGTCACCGGGTCGCAGTGCTGCTCGACGGTGTCCTTCAGCAGGTGGACACCCCGCGGGCGCTCTACGACACCCCGGCCAACGTGTTCGTCGCCGGCTTCATGGGCTCTCCCGCCATGAACATCAAGACCGTTCCGCTGAACGAGCGGGGTGCCGAGTTCGCCGAGCTGCAGATCCCGCTGACCCGGGAGCAGGTCGAGGCGGCCCGCGCCGAGGGTGGCGACGGCAAGGTCACCGTGGGCTTCCGCCCGGAGGACTGCGAGCTGGTCAGCCCGACCGAGGGCGGCATGCCGGTAGTGGTCGAGCTGGTCGAGGACCTCGGCTCGGACGCCAACGTCTACGGGCACGCCGCGCTGGGTGGCAACTCGGAGCGCTTCGTCGTCCGCACCGACCGGCGCAACATGCCGAACATGGGTGACACCGTGTTCGTCAGGCCGGTTGCCGGTCGCAGCCACGTCTTCCACGCCTCCACCGGTGGCCGGATCTGACGTAACGCCGTACCGGAAGGGGCGGTCCGCTTCGGCGGGCCGCCCCTTCCGTCGTACCACAATTGGCTGTTCACCCTGCCTGGGCGCCTGACGACGAAGGCCCCCTCCCGCGCTCGGCGGGAGAGGGCCTTCGTCGACGTGCGTTACAGCTCGACGGAGCGCCGGCGGGCGACCTCGGCCAGGGCGACCGCCGCGGCGACGCTGGCGTTCAGCGACTCGATCTCGGAGATCATCGGGATGCTGACGGTCAGGTCGCAGGTCTCCCCGACCAGGCGGGAAAGACCGCGTCCCTCGGAACCGACCACCACCACCAGCGGACCGACAGCGGCCTCCAGGTTGTAGAGGTCGGTGTCGCCGTCGGCGTCCAGGCCGACGACCATGAAGCCGGCGTCGCGGCACGCCTTCAGCGACCGGGTCAGGTTGGTCACCTGCGCCACGGGCACCCGCGCGGCCGCGCCGGCACTGGTCCGCCAGGCGGTCGCGGTGATCCCGGCGGCACGACGCTCGGGTACGAAGACACCCTGCGCGCCGAACGCGGCAGCCGACCGGATCACAGCGCCCAGGTTGCGCGGGTCGGTGACACCGTCCAGCGCGACGAGCAGCGGAGCCTGCTGCTCCAGGGCAGCGGCGACCATGTCCTCGAACGGCTGGTACGCGAAGGGCGGCACCTGCAGGCCGACGCCCTGGTGCAGCACCCCGCCGGTCATCCGGTCCAACTCGGCGCGGCTGATCTCCAGGTTGGCGATGCCCCGGTCGGCGGCGGTCCGGATGATCTCGTTGATCCGGTCGTCCATGTCGATGCCCAGGGCCGTGTAGAGCGCCGTCGCCGGCACGTTGGCGCGCAGCGCCTCCAGCACCGGGTTACGCCCGACCAACAGCTCAGGGGTGTCCTTGGACGGGTTGGACTTGCGTCCCGGCGTGACCCGGGGGCCGGACCGGCCGGTGGGCTTGCCGCCCCGCCCGCCGGTGGCGGCACCCCGGCCGCCCGGTACGCCCCGACCGCCACCCCGACCCCAGGTGGTGTCCTTGCTGCCAGGCTGGCCGATCTTGGGGGCGCGCCCCTCCTCGGCCGCCGCGCGGCGCTCCTTGTCCTGCTTCCAGGCGGTGCGCTGGGGCAGCTTCTCGGTGCCCGAGTAGCCCTTGTGCCACGGCCGCTCGTCAGCGGGCAGGGTGCGACCCCGCCCGGCCAACGAGTCCTTGTTCTTGCCGCCGGTGCCCTTGGGGGCGCCTGCCTTCGACGTCAGTCGCCGGCCACGGCGCTGCGAGTTGCCGGCCATCAGTCCTGCTCTCCAATAGTCCAACGGGGGCCCTGGGGGGTGTCCTCGACCACCACGCCGGCCAGCTTGAGCTGGTCACGCACGGCGTCCGCTGCGGTCCAGTCCTTGCGGCCCCGCGCCTGCGCACGCTGCTCCAGGGCCAGCGCGATCAGAGAGTCCACCACGGCACGAAGGTCGTCCGATCGGCCGCCGCCGGTCCAGGCCGGGTCGAGGGGGTCGATCCCGAGAATATCCAGCATTGCCCGCACCACGGCCAGCGTGGTGCGGACGGTCACATCATCACCGGCGCTCAGCGCGGTGTTGCCGTCCCGAATGTGCTGTTGCAGCACGGCCAGCGCGGCGGACGTGTTGAGGTCGTCGTCCATCGCCGCGACGAAGCCGACGGGCAGGTCACCGAGCTGCCCGGCACCGACCCGCTCGGCGGCCCGCTGCACGAAACCCTCGATCCGCCGGTACGCGGTGGCCGCGTCGCGCAGCGAATCCTCCGAGTAGTCGATCAACGAGCGGTAGTGCGCGGCGGCGTAGTAGTAACGCAGCTCCACCGGCCGCACCCCGAGCGAGTCCACGTACGCCAGGCCCAGCGCGTTGCCGGCGGACTTGCCCATCTTGGCCCCGCCGATGCTCAACAGCCCGTGGTGCACCCAGTAGCGGGCGAACGGCAACCCGGCCGCCTGGGACTGGGCGATCTCGTTCTCGTGGTGCGGGAACGTCAGATCCAGGCCACCACCGTGGATGTCGAACTCGGGGCCGAGATAGCGCCAGCACATCGCCGAGCACTCGATGTGCCAGCCGGGACGGCCCAGCCCCCACGGCGAGGGCCAGTAGGCGTCCGCCGGCTCGTCCGGTTTGGCACCCTTCCACAGCGCGAAGTCGCGCGGATCCCGCTTGCCCCGATCCGGGGCGTCCCCGGCGGACTGCATGGCGTCCGGAGACTGACCCGACAGCGACCCGTACGCCGGCCAGGACGCCACGTCGAAGTAGACGTCGCCGGAGCCGTCACTCGCCGGGTACGCGTGCCCGTCGGCGATCAACTTCGTGATCAGCTCATGCATCTCGGGGATGTGCCCGGTGGCGCGCGGCTCATAGGTGGGCGCCACCACGTTCAACGACCGGTACGACTCGGCGAGCAGCAACTCGTTGGCGTACGCGATCGACCAGAACGGACGGCCCTGCTCGCCGGCCTTGACCAGGATCTTGTCGTCGATGTCGGTCAGGTTGCGAATGAAGGTGACCTCGTAGCCGGCGGCCAACAGCCAGCGACGCAGGACGTCATAGTTGACGCCGGAGCGAAGGTGACCGATGTGCGGCGGAGCCTGAAGGGTGAGACCACACAGGTAGACCCCCACCTTGCCGGCTTCCCGCGGGACGAAGTCCCGCACCGATCGGGTGGCGGTGTCGTACAGGCGTAGCGTCACCGTACAAGGGTAGCTGTCCGTGCCTGTCCGGGTCCGCCGGTGCCGGGTCGTACGCTGCCAGGCGTGGATGCGACCGCACGCTCCGGTGGCTCCGGTGACCCGCCAGCCAACCCCACCGCCCCCGCCGACCCGGCCTTCGAACGCGCCACCCGGCCGGCCGACGCGGTCGCGGGGCGGGGCGGGGAGACGTCGCAGACGCTGGACCGGGGGTTGCGACTGCTGCACCTGGTCGCCGACGCCTCTGGCGGTCTGACCGTCACCGAGGCCGCCAATCGGCTCGGCATCGGCCGGGCCGCCGTCTACCGGCTGGTCAGCGCGCTGACCGGGCACGGAATGCTGCGCCGCGACGGAGAAGGTCGACTGCGCCTCGGTGCCGGGTTGCTGCACCTGGCCCGACGGGCCCAGCCGCTGCTCGCCGAGGGTGCGCTGCCCGCGCTACGCCGTCTGGCCGAGCAGGCCGGCGCGACAGCACATCTGACCGTCGTCGAAGGTGGAGAGGGCGTCGCCCTGGCCGTGGTCGAGCCGAGCTGGACGTCGTTCCACGTCGCGTACCGGACCGGCGCACGGCATCCACTGGAGCGGGGAGCTGCCGGCCGGGCGATCCTGGCCGGTCGCGCCGGGGTGGCAGAGCCGGTGAGTAGCAGCGGTGAGTTGCAGGCCGGGGCGTACGGGGTGGCTGCGCCAGTGCTCGGCGTACCCGGGCTGGAGGCCAGCGTCGGCGTGGTCGCGCTCGCCCCACTGGACGTCGACACGCTCGGCCCCCAGGTGTTGGCCGCCGCCCGAGCCATCACCACAGCCCTCAGCTGACCCCGCGCCCTTGATCCACTCGGGTTCACGGAAGTCGCGGTGTCCCAGGCCCGGTGACCGCCCGACTTTCAGGAACGCGAGTGGATCACCACCCGTCGGCGGCCCGGATGCCTGATCGGCCCGGTGTCATAGCACGATCGGCAGGCGGATTCGTGGTTGTCCACAGGTCCGGCGGCACCCGCACGCCGGGTTGTCCACAGGGGTTTCGGTGCCCGGTGCGCGGTCGGCAGGCTGCTCGGCATGCCACCACGTCCGCACCGCCCCGATGCCCTGGCCTGGCAGGTCTTCCGCGGCTCCGACGCTGTCCGGGACGGCCAGCTCACCGAACATCAGTTGCGCAACTCCGCCTGGGTGCGGTTGCGCCACGACATCTACGCCGACTCGCGGCTGGACCGGGACCACGCCCTCGCGTGTCGCGCCGCCCTCCTCCGGCTACCGCCCGGAGTAATGGTCGGCGGCCCGTCCGCCGCCTACCTGCACGGCGTCCAACACGCCGCGAGCTTCACTGACGATGTGCACGTCCTCGTGCCCCGACCGCTGCGGATCGGCCCACAGCGCGGCCTCCGCGTGCACGTCAATGCCATCACCCCGCTAACGGCGAGTGAGACCCCCAGGCTGGCGGTGCCGACCACACGACGACCGGCAGGCACGGGACAGCAATCGGACGCAGGACGACCGCCAGACGCAGGACGATCGCCAGACGCAGGACGACCCTTGATCGCTGGACGTCCACGCGATGCGGCGAGGCCTCAGGGAGCAGGCCGCCCACCTGTCGGCGGGATGTCACCACGCCCCGCACGGCACCTGTCCCGCCCGGCCATGGTGTCCGTCGGAGCAGGGGGCATGGTCACGGCCAGCCGGGGCGATGGGTGGGCGGCGACCAGTCCCAGCGAGCGGGACCTTCCGATCCCCCGGTCAGACCCCGGCCGGGCCGCCTGGGAGACGGCTGTCTGGCTCGACCCGGTCCGGGCGGTCGCCATCGTCGATTCGCTGCTCGGGCAGGGGCTGGCCGATCGCGACACCCTGGCCGCCATGGCTGCCCGTAACGCTGACCGGCCGGGCGCGCGACGAGCACGTTGGGTGTTCGACCTGGCCGACGGCGGCGCCGAGTCCCCGCCGGAGTCACACCTACGCGTGCGGTTGGTGCTGGGTGGGCTGCCGCGCCCAGCCGTTCAACATCCGGTGCGCCTGCCCACCGGCGTTGTTCTGCACCCCGACCTGGCCTGGCCGCAATATCGGGTGGCGGTGGAGTACGACGGCACGTGGCACTCCGACGTGGAGCAGCTGCACCGTGACCGCCGTCGGCTGAATCTGCTGGTGGGCGCGGGGTGGCTGGTCCTGCACGTGACCAGCCGGCGGCTGCACGGCGAGTTCCCGGCGGTGCTTCGTGAGGTACGCGACGCGCTGGTCAGCCGCGGCTGGCGACAGGGATCGTCCAAATGACCAGGATCACCTCGGTTTCCTGGAAACCGCGCCATCCTTCGGGCACCAACACCGCGCCTTCCAGGAAGCCGAGTCGATCATGATGAGCGCCGGGCGGCGGCGGCTCGGGACAACGGGCCCGGACGACCGCAGGGCCCGGTCGACGAGGTGTCGACCGGGCCCCGACGGTGGTGGCGGTTGGGCCACCTCCGTAGTGCGATGTGCGCTACGGGCGGGCGTTCGGCTTGAGCGGGGTCTTCACCGCCGCGTAGGCGTCGACGATCCCGTAGCCGTAGAAGCCGTTGAAGTTGACCCCACCGGCGCAGTACGCGTCGTAGGTCTCGTCCCGGCCCTCGTTGCGGTACTGCTGGAGGCGCGGCTCCGGGCACGCGTGCTCGGCGGCCGTGCGGTAGAGGTGCTGCTCGACCTGGTCCGGCGACATCCCGAAGCCAGTCCGACCCTGCGCCTTGCCGTGCCGGCTGACGATCAGCGCGGCGACACCAGCGGCGTGCGGGGACGCCATCGAGGTGCCCTGGAGGTACGTGTAGTAGCCACACTCACCGTTGGCCTTGCACTGCTTGAAGACCTCGTTGGCGATCCGGGGGTCGATGTTGCCATCGGCGTCCACCCGTGGGTCCGGGATGGTCGCGGAGATCGGCTCCTCCTGGAGCACCTTCAGCGGGTAGGTGGAGAGGATCATGTTGGCCGGGGTCCGGTGGGTGTCGGTGCCGAAGCCGTCCCGGAACCAACCTCCCGGCGCGGCGACCGAGATCTGCTCGGTGCCGTAGTTGGAGAAGTCCGACTTCTTGCCGGACGGGCCAACCGACGACACACCGATCACGTGCGGGCCCTCGGTGGGCAGGTCCCAGCAGCTCTCGTTGTCGATCGGGCGGTCGTACGGGTCGGCACCATAGTCGGGGCTCGTGACGTCGGTGCGCGGTGCGCCCAGGTCCTCGTTGTTGTTGCCGAGCGCACCGACGAGGGTGACGCCCTTGTTGTGCGCGAAGATCAGCGCCCGCTTCATCGCCTTGATGATGGCCCGCTGCTCGGCCTGGTCCTCGGGCGAGTCGGCCGGGTTGGCGGTGCAGTTGTACAGCCACGGGTCGACGTAGAACGACATGTTGACCACGTCGATCCCGGACCGGCCGGCGTAGACCAGGGCGTTGACGACCGGGTCGAGGAAGAAGTAGCCGGAGTCCTGGCCACCCTTGAGCTCGACCAGCGAGACGTTCGGGGCGACGCCGGAGAGGCCGAAGCCGTTGGCCGCAGCGCCGATGGTGCCGGCCACGTGGGTGCCGTGCCCGCCGTCGTCGGTGCCGACCGGGTCGAGGCAGCTCTGCACCTCGCAGGGGCCGTCCACGTCGGTCAGGTCGGGGGCGAAGTTGCGCGACAGCGACCAGTTGAAGTTCGGCGCGATGTCCGGGTTGCTGGCGTCGACGCCGGTGTCCAGTACGCCGACGGTCACCCGACGGTCGCCCGGTTCGATCTTGCGGGCCTTGTCGGCCCGGATCATCTCCAGGCCCCACAGCTTGTCGTCGAGCGGATCGAGCTTGGCGCCCTTCTTGGCAGCACCGGCAGCACCGGCACGAGCACCGGCGGCGGCCAGCAGGTGCTCCTGCTCGACCCGGTCCAGCTTGGGCTTGCGGCCGATGGCCTTCTGCTCGGCGGCGCCGATCAGCGTCGGCGCGGCGGTCGCCCTGGTCGCGAAGTCGGCCCGGTCGCTGCTGACCTGGAACATGCCGACCTCGTCGGACCGGGACACCACAGTGCCGCCAGCTGCCCGGATCGCGGCGACGGCCGTGTCGGTGGCGACGCCATCCTCGGCGACGACCGTGAAGGTGCGGGAGTCGCTCGGCGCGGCGTTGGCCGGCGCGCCCAACCCCGTAGCCGTAAGTGCCAGCACAGCCGCGGTCGCGACAGTACGGGCGGTGAAGCGCTTGCTCACCACATCGGATCCTCTCGTTGAGGGACGTGGCAGCCATCACACAACAACGATCCGGATTACGCCAGTTGAGCGCCCGTTATGGCCGTGAATCCCGCCAGTTCGAGATTCGCCAGAACGGCCGGCAGCTCGGTGAGGCTGGAAACCTCGGCGTCGGGGGTGCAGCCGAGGGGGCGAGGCAGGCCGAGCCGGTTCAGCCACACCGACCGCAGGCCGGCCCGTTGGGGTGCCACCACGTCGTGCTCCCACAAGCCGCCGACGTACACGATCCGCTCGGCCGGCACCCCGGCCGCCGTTACCACAGCGGCGTAGAACTCCGGGGCCGGCTTCTTGGGCAGGCCGTTCTCGTGCGCGTACAGCTCGAAGGCGAACCCGCGGGCGAGCCCGCAGCGTTCGGCGCGGCTGTTGCCGTTGGTGGCGAAGCCCAGCGTGTACCGGCTGCGCAGCACGGCCAGCGCCGGTGGTACGTCCGGAAACTCACCGACCAGCGAGGGCACACCGACCCCCGAACCTCACCGACCGTCAAGCGCCAACTCGGGCTCGGGCGTGACCGGCGCGGGCGTCGAGGGCGACCCACGCAGTTCGTCGAGGCGTACCAGGGCGACGCCGGCGACGATCAGCGCACCACCGAACAACTGCCAGCCGGTGGGCAGCTCGTTCAGGAACAGCCAGGCGATCAGCACCGCGAAGAGCACCTCGGTCAGCCCGACGAACGACGACAGGCGGGGCCCGAGGATCCGGGTGCCGGCGATGCCGGCGAGGTACGCGATGACGGCGGCCACCAGCGACAGCCCGGCGATGGGCACCAACCAGCTGGTGGGCTGCCCGGCGAAGGTGACCTCACCGAAGGTGGCGTGCAACGGCAGCAGGCCGGTCAGCCCGATGAGGAGCAGCACTGCGGCGCCGACGGCCATTCCACCGCTGGCCATGGCGACCGAGGGCAGCCGGGGGTCGACCCGACCGGCGAGGACGAAATATCCGGCCAGGCCGAACGCCGCGCCCAACCCCCAGAGCACGCCCACCGGGTGGAAGTCGGCGGTGCCGGCGAGGTCGAGCACGAACGCCAGCCCGGCCAGCGCGGCCACCGACCCGGCGACGGTGAGCCGGCGGGGCGGCTGCCCGTGCCGCAGCCACATCCAGACCACGACGAGGATGATGCCCAGGTATTCCAGCAGCAGCGCGACACCGACCGGCAGGTAACGCACGGCATTGAAGAAGCACACCTGGGCCAGCGCCACCCCGAGGAGCCCGAACAGCCCGATGGCCGTGGCGTTGCTTCGCAGCACGTGCCATTTGCCCCGCAGCGACAGCAGGGCGGGGATCGCCAGCACCAGGGCGGCCACGCCGACGCGGGCGATCACAGCGGACTCGGCTGACCAGCCGGCCTCGATGAGCGATCGCGCGAAGGTGCCGGAGGTGGCGAAGGTGACTGCGGAGAGCAGCGCCAACCCGACGCCGGCAGCAGGTCGTGAGTGCATGTCGCGCTCCTCGCAATGGGCACCGTGTCATGGGCAAACTATCCTTGTGCTGATGACGCTAGGCGGAAGCCATGACAGGAGTCAAGTTGCTATTCGCTCATGACACCGAGTGTTCGCTGATCGCCGCCGCGGCGCTGGTCAACACCGCAGGTCGGGACGGTGAGTTGCTGCCCGACATCGCGGCGCTGGACGCGTTCTTCGCCCGCTACTCCTACAGCGGCCGGCACGAGCACACCGACGCCGAGCTGCACGCCGTCCGGGAGATCCGCCCCCAACTGCGCCGCATCTGGCACTCCGAGCCACCCGAGATCGTCGCGGTGGTCAACGGCCTGCTGCTGGAACACAAGGCGCTGCCTCAGCTCATCGAGCACGACGACGAGCCGTACCACCTGCACGCCGTGCCCCGCGACGCGCCGCTGGCCACCCGGATCGCTGTCGAGGCCGCCATGGCGATGGCCGACCTGGTCCGTAGCGGCGAGCTGAGTCGACTGCGGATCTGCGAATACCCGGACTGCGACAACGTGGTCGTCGACCTGTCCCGCAACCGGTCCCGGCGGTTCTGCGAGGCCGGTTGCGGCAACCGCGCCGCGGTGACCGCCTACCGCGCCCGCCGGGCCGCCGGCCGCTCCTGACCGACGGTCGCCCACTCCTCGGCCCGCACCTCGTACTCCACCTCGCCCTGCTCGGTGCCCGGAATCGGGTGGTCCCACTGGAGGTGGAAGGTCCGCACGTAGTGCAGCCCGGCCTTCACCATCACCCGCCGGGAGCGCTCGTTCACAGTCATCGTCTCGGCCCAGACCCGACGCACCCCGACAATGTCGAAGGCGTACCGGACCAGCGCCCGCGACCCCTCGGTGGCCAGCCTTCGCCCCCACGTCGAGCGGCGCAGCCGGTAGCCCAACTCGGCCTCCGTCCCGTCCGCCGACGGGTCCAACGCGAACCAGCCCAGGAACTCGCCGGACTCCCGATCATGCGCCGCCCACCGACCCAGCCCGGGGTGCCTGTCGTACTGGGCCAGCAGCCTCGGCAACTGCTCGTCGCGCACTGTGGCCAGCGAGGTCGCCACACCACCGGTAAGAAAACGCATCACCTCGGGGTCGCTGTCCAACTCGACCAGCGCGTCCACGTCGGCAATGGTCAGCCGCCGCAACCGCAGCCGCTCGGTCCCCGCCGGCACACCCGCGCCATCGTCACCCATAGCCCGGATCATCCGGTCTGCTCACGACCCCGTCGAGCCGTTTATCCAGGCCAGACGCGCGGAACCCCGACCGCCGTCGCGGGCGAGGCGGTCGGGTCAGCGCGGGGGCGCGACCACGAAGAGCCGCCAGGAGTACGCGTCGACAACGAGCACGGGCCCGTCCGAGTCCTTACTGTCTCGCACCCCGACCACGTCCCCAAGATTCGTCGCCACCTCGACGCAGTTGTTGTCCTGGTTGCTGCGGCTGCTCTTACGCCATCGAGCGTCGGTCAACTCCACGACTCGGCCACCTCGCTGATCAATTCAATGGACGCCTGCGGGGGCAGGGCTTCGCCCAAGGTAGCCTCCCAGACCCGCTGCAACCGCAACAGATCCTGCGGCTGGTCCAGCTCCTGGCCGCGAACCTGGCACTCCATATAGGCCAGTTCCGTGCCGTCGGGTAGGGCGGCAAGCGCGAACTGCCCGCCGAGGCCCGGATACTCCTCAGCGGATCGCGGCACCACGTGCAGCCGGACCCGAGGATGCCCGGTGGCGATGCCGGCCAGGTGCAGCGTCTGGTCACGCATCACCTTCCGCCCGCCCACCCGTCGTCGCAGCACCGCCTCGTCCAGCACCGCCACGATCTGCGGCGCACGTTCACTGTGCAAGACATCCTGGCGATTCATCCGGTCGGCCAGTCGCCGGTCAACCTCCTCGGGAGCGAGCAGGCCGCCAGCCTCGAAGACCGCTCGCGCGTAGTCCTCCGTCTGGAACAGTCCGGGCACGTAGCGAGGCTCATACCACCGGACCGTGCGCGCCTGCTCGAAGATCGCCTGCCAGCCGCGTAGCCAGGGCTGTGCCCGGTCCAGGCTGACCAGTTCGGTGGACATGCGGCCGAAGAGGCCGCCGGTGTCCAGGGCGCGGTCGACGAGTTCCAGGTACTTGGCGGTGGGCGGCTGCTGACCCAGCTCGACGGCGCTGACCATCGACGCCGAGTAGTTGACCGCCTTGGCCAGCTCGTCCTGACTCCAGCCACGCCGAGCCCGCGCCCGGCGCAGCTCCGCGATCAGGAACGCCGCCGCCGTCATCTGTCCATCGGCCATGCCGTGCCCGCCCTCCACCCCGCCGACGATCATCTCCAGCTGGCCGCCAGCGGCGCTGCCACCCAAAACAGGGCGACTATGACGACGCGGCCAAACCCTTCCGACCGTAGTCGCCTGATCACCAGACTGTGAAGCGCGGCGCCGCTCCCCGTCCCCCGGGATCTGCCGGCACCGCACGGGACCGCCCGCTCCCCCGTGCCGGGCGGTCCCGCCTCCCGACCAAGCCGACCGGCGCGCAAGATCGCGCTCGATCGTGGAAGTAGTGGGGTCCTAGCGCGCGGAAGCCACTACTTCCCGGATCGAGCACGATCTTGGCGTTGCGACGCCGCCGGGGCGCGGGGCGATGCCACAAACGAGTCAGCTCGGAAGGACCGCAACGCCATGTCCCGGACCACCCTGGACGTCCGCGCGACCACACCCCGCCGACCGCACCTGCCGCTGCGTCCGCTCTGGCTCTGCCGGGTCTGCGCCGCGCCCTGGCCGTGCCCGATCGCCCGACTCACACTGCGCCAGGAGTACGCGCACGACCGGATCGGGTTGAGCATCTACCTGTGCACGGTCTTGCACGAGGCCGCTGCCGACCTGTACCGACTCAACCCGCACGACGGCCCGGACCCCGCCACGCTCTTCACCCGCTTCCTCGGCTGGGCGAGACCACGGCACCTACCCTGACCGGGGCGGGGGCGGGTCAGGGGTGGGTCATCCGGAGCAGATCCAACGTCTCGTCGAGCTGAGTCTCGGTGAGCTTGCCGGAGTCGACGTGGCCCCGGGAGATGACCACCTCGCGGATCGAGGTCTGCTTGGCCAGCGCCTCCTTGGCGATCGACGCGGCCTCGTCGTACCCCAGGTAGCGGTTGAGGGGGGTGACGATCGACGGTGAGCCCTCGGCGTACGCCAGACAGACCTCGGCGTCCGCGACCAGGCCGACCACCAGCCGGTCGGCGAAGAGCCGACTCACCGCGGAGAGCAGCCGGATCGATTCCAGCAGGTTGCGGCCCATCACCGGGAGCATCACGTTCAGCTCGAAGTCGCCCTGCGAGCCGGCGAACCCGACCGTCGCGTCGTTGCCGATCACCTGGGCGCAGACCTGCCGCATCGCCTCGGCCACCACCGGGTTGACCTTGCCCGGCATGATCGACGAGCCGGGCTGGAGGTCGGGGATGCGCAGTTCGCGCAGACCGGCGCGGGGGCCGGAGCCCATCCAGCGGATGTCGTTGGCGATCTTGTAGAGGCCGATCGCCACGGTCCGCAGCTGCCCCGAGGTCTCCACCAGCGCGTCCCGCGCGCCCTGCGCCTCGAAGTGGTTACGCGCCTCGCTGAGCGGCAACCCGGTCGACTCGCGCAGCTTGTCGATCACGGCGGCGGCGAAGCCGAGCGGGGTGTTGATCCCGGTGCCGACGGCGGTGCCGCCCAGCGGCAGCTCGGCCAGTCGGGGCAGCGCGCCCTCCAGCCGTTCGATCCCGTAGCGGACCTGGGCGGCGTACCCGCCGAACTCCTGGCCGAGGGTAACCGGGGTGGCGTCCATCAGGTGGGTACGCCCGGCCTTGACCACCGTCTCGAACTCGGCGGCCTTGGCCTCCAACGCCGACGCCAGGTGCGCCAGCGACGGCAGCAGGTCTTCGACGATGAACTGGGTGGCCGCCAGGTGGATCGAGGACGGGAAGACGTCGTTGCTCGACTGGGAGGCGTTGACGTGGTCGTTCGGGTGCACCGGCGAGCCCAGCTCACGGCTCGCCAGTGTCGCGATCACCTCGTTGGTGTTCATGTTCGACGAGGTGCCCGAGCCGGTCTGGAACACGTCCACCGGGAACTGGTCGTCGTAACCACCGTCGGCCACGTGCGCGGCGGCGGCCGCGATGGCGGCGGCCACGTTGGCGTCGATCACGCCCAGCTCACCGTTGACCTCGGCCGCCGCGCCCTTGATCTGCGCGAGGGCCTTGATCTGGGCCGGTTCGAGGCCCCGGCCGGAAATCGGGAAATTCTGCACCGCACGCTGGGTCTGCGCCCGCCACAGCGCCTCGGCGGGCACCTCCACCTCGCCCATCGAGTCGCGTTCGATGCGGTAACCGGTCGCCTCTGGAGTCGTCACGCGTACCATCCTGCCGCGCCCGTGGCCGACTCGCAGATGATCCGTCAGCCCAACTCGGCGAGCAGCCGTTCCACCTCGTGCTGATCCGGCGACTCGGTCTGCCGCAACAGCGCCAGCGCTCGGAACCAGTGTGACCGGGCCTCGCCCGGGTCGGTGTCCCGCAGGCAGCGGGCCACACCGTCCAGCGCCCGGGCCTGCTCGTGCCGGGCGCCCATCCGGACGGCATCGGCGAGCACCCGGCGGTGCAGGTCCACCGCGCTGGTCACGTCCCCCTGGTCGAGGAGCGCACGGGCCAGCAGGTTGCGCGACAGGCAGGCGGCAACACGGTCTCCGGACTTCGTCACCGCGGCGAGCGCCTCGCGGTGCAGCGTCGCGGCCTCCTCCGGCCGGCCGAGGATCCGCTCGATGGTGCCCAGTTCGTTGAGGACCTCACCCTCGCCGAAGCGGTTGCCCTCCCGGCGCTTGAACTGCAACGCCAGCCGCAGGAACCGGCGCGCACCCGGGTAGTCGCCGAGTCGGGCCCGCACCGCGCCCAGGTGACCGAGGGCGTTGAACAGGTTGTTCATGTCCCCAATCTCGCGGGCCAGGTGCAGCTGGCGCCGCGAGACCAGCCGCGACTCCGGATAGCGGCCCCATGCCAACAGCAACAACGCCTGGTTGTTCAATATCGCAATGACCTCCACCGGCTGGTCGCCGGCGGAGACGAGCGCCAGCGCCGCAGCGGAGTGGGCCATCGCGAGGGCCAGTTGCCAGTTCGCGCCGTACGCGACGGTCAGGTTTCGGCGGACCGTTGCCTCCCCCCGCCGGTCGCCGAGCTGCTGCCGCAGTCGGAGCGCGCCCTCCATCAACTCGATGGCCTGCGGGAACCGCCCGAGCCGGAAGTAACCCGAGGAGAGGTAGTTCTGCACTGTGGCGATGGCCCCCGCGTCGCCGAGCTGCTCGGCTGCGCGCAACGCGACGGTGTGGATGTCCACCAGTTCGTCCAGGTGGCCATGGGAGAACAGGTAGAACCAGGAGGTGCGGGCCAGCTGCCAGCAACGTTCCAACAGCCCTTCGGCAGCGGCCAGCCGCACCAGCGCCGGCAGCGCGTCCCGGTTGGCGTCGAACCAGGCCGCGCCGTCCGTGGCAGACGCCCGCACCAGATCGGGTCGGGGAGGTTCCGGCAGCACCAGGGCGGATCGACTGGCCACCGGCTCCATCCGACTGGCAATCGCGTGGGCCACGTGCAGGTAGTGATCAAGAAGGCGGGCGGTGGCGGCCTCCCGCGTCGCCGCAATCTCGACGCCGTCCAGCAACTGTCGGGCGTACTCGCGCATCAGGTCGTGGAAGCGGAAACGACCGGCTTCCGGCTCGTCGACGAGGTGCGCGTCGACGAGACCGTCCAGCAGAATTTGGGCCTCCGGTAGTGGCAGGTCCGCGACCGCCGCCGCCACCCGGTCGTCGAAGAAGCCCCCCGGATGCAACGCGAGCAGCCGGAACATCCGCTGCTGGTCGAGGCCGAGCTGTGCGTACGACAGGGCGAAGGCCTGCCCGACGGAGCGTTCGCCGGCCGACAGTTCGGTCAGGGCGTCCCGTCCGGTGGCGAGCCGGTCCGCCAGGTCGCGGACCCGCCACCGGGGCCGGTGGGCGAGTCGGGCCCCCGCCAGCCGGATCGCCAGCGGCAGGTGCCCGCAGCGGGTGATCACCTCGATGGCTGCCTCCGGCTCGGCAGCGACCCGGTCGGCGCCCGCCACCCGTCCGAGCAGTTCCACTGCCTCATCGGGGTCCAGCACGGCCAGCGACGACGGCTTGCCGCCGTCCAAACCGGCGAGCCGGCGGCGGCTCGTGATCAGAGTGAGGGTGTCCCGGCCACTGGGCAGCAGCGGCTCGACCTGAGCGGCGCTGCCGGCGTTGTCGAGCACCACGACCGCCCGCCGCCCGGACAGTTGACTCCGCCAGAGGGCCGCGCGTTCGTCGGAGTCGGCGGGGATCCGGTCCCCGGGGACACCGAGCTGGCGGAGCAGCACGGCAAGGGCAGCGGTGGCCGGCAACGGCTCCCGTTCACTGTGCCCGTGCAGGTCGATGAAGAGGTGCGCGTCGGGGTAACGGTCCGCGAGCGCGGTGGCGACGTGCACGGCCAGGGTGGTCTTCCCGCTGCCCGCCATGCCGTCGACGAGCTGGATGCGGGCGTCGTCCTCCTCGATCTCCTTCACCAGCCGGGCGAGCGTCTCCTGCCGTCCGGTGAAATCGCTGATCGCCCGGGGCAGCGCCCGGACCGGGGTGAAGGACCGCTCCTCCGGACCGGTGAGTGCCAGGTCGCCGGCAAGTACCCGCTGGTGCAGCTCCTGCAACTCGACGCCCGGCTCGATGCCCAACTCGTCGGCGTAGAACCGCCGGCCCTCCCGGTAGACCGCGAGCGCGTCGGCCTGCCGACCCACCGAGGAGAGCGCCAGCATCAGTTGGCCACGCAGACGCTCCCGCAGCGGATGCTGGTCGACGCTGTCGGTCAGCTCCTCGATCAGCTCCGCGGCCCGCCCGAGGCGCAGCTCGACGTCGACGCACTCCTCCAGTGCGGTGAGGCGCTGCTCGTCGAGCGTCTGTGCCCGACGGCGGACGCTGCGGCTGGGGATGCCTCCGAGCGCCGGCCCGCGCCAGAGTGCCAGGGCAGCGCGGAACCGTTCACTCGCCTCGGCCTGCCGGCCGGCCGCGACGGCGGTCCGGGCCGCCTCGACAGTGCGGGCGAAGACCTCGGCGTCCAGGTCGCCCGGGGCGGTGCGGACGCCGTACCCGACCGGGTCGGTGATGATGGTCTCCGGGGAGAGCCCCAGCTCGACGAACCGGCGACGCAACCGCGACACGCACGTCTGCAACTGGGCCCGGGCGGTGGCCGGCGGGCGGTCCTCCCACACCGCGTCGACCAGTTCGTCGACCGGCACGAGCCGGCCGGCCCGCAGCAACAGCATGGCGAGCACGATCCGGTCGCGCCCGGCGGTGACAGTGGACTCGCCACCGCCCACCCGCAGGGGCCCCAGGATCCCGAACCGCATCTGCTCCCCCGCTTCAATGGTGCAACTTCCAGCAGAGTAGTCCGGTGGTAACAGATCGCCTCCGTCAGGCGATAGTGATCTGAGAGCGGATCGACAGCGGTGCGCAGCACACTCATTCCGGGTTGTCGGTGACGGCATCCGACGGGGGCGGTGCGCCCGTCCCACCCCAGCGGGGCGGGCGTACCGATGTCGGCAGAGCACGGGCGACAGAACGGGCGCCGGGCGAGTTCGCCCGACGCCCGTTCGCGTACCTGTCGCGTCAGCGGCGGCCGACGGTGAGCACCGGCTTGGTGACCTCGGCGAAGAAGTCGTTGCCCTTGTCGTCGACGACGATGAAGGCGGGGAAGTCCTCCACCTCGATCTTCCAGACCGCCTCCATGCCCAGCTCGGCGTATTCGAGCACCTCGACGTGCTTGATGCAGTCCTGGGCGAGGCGGGCCGCGGGGCCGCCGATCGAGCCGAGGTAGAAGCCGCCGTGCTGCTGGCAGGAGCGGGTCACCTGACCCGACCGGTTGCCCTTGGCCAGCATCACCTGGGAGCCACCGGCGGCCTGGAACTTCTCCACGTAGGCGTCCATCCGGCCGGCGGTGGTCGGGCCGAACGAGCCGGACGCGTACCCCTCGGGGGTCTTCGCCGGGCCGGCGTAGTAGACCGCGTGGTCGCGCAGGTACTGCGGCATCGGCTCACCTGCGTCCAACCGCTCGGCGATCTTCGCGTGGGCGATGTCCCGGGCGACCACGAGCGGCCCGGAGAGCGAGAGGCGCGTCTTCACCGGGTACTTCGACAGCTCGGCGCGGATCTCGTCCATCGGCCGGTTCAGGTCGACCCGGACCACCAACTCGGCGTCGAGCGAATCGTCGGTGACGTCGGGCAGGAACCGCGCCGGGTCGGTTTCGAGGCGCTCCAGCCACACGCCCGACGGGGTGATCTTGGCGACGGCCTGGCGGTCCGCCGAGCAGGAGACGGCGATCGCCACCGGGCAGGACGCGCCGTGGCGGGGCAACCGGACCACCCGTACGTCGTGGCAGAAGTACCGTCCACCGAACTGCGCGCCGATGCCGAAGTTGCGGGTCAGCTCCAGCACCTCCGCCTCCAGCTCCAGGTCGCGGAAGCCGTGCGCGCTCATCGAACCCGCGGTCGGCAGCGCATCGAGATACTTGGCGCTGGCGTACTTCGCGGTCTTCAACGCGTACTCGGCGGAGGTGCCGCCGATGACGATGGCCAGGTGGTACGGCGGGCAGGCGGCGGTGCCGATCAGCCGCAGCTTCTCCTCCAGGAACTGCATCATCCGCGTTGGATTGAGCAGCGCCTTCGTCTCCTGGTAGAGGTACGACTTGTTGGCCGAGCCACCGCCCTTGGCCATGAAGAGAAACTTGTACGCGTCGGGGTGCCCGTCCGGGTCCTCGGCGTACAGGTCCACCTGGGCGGGCAGGTTGCTGCCGGTGTTCCGTTCGTCCCACATGGTCAGCGGGGCGAGCTGGGAGTAGCGCAGGTTGAGCTTGGTGTACGCCTGGTAGACGCCCCGGGAGATCGCCTCCGCGTCGGCACCGTCGGTCAGCACGTGCCGGCCGCGTTTGCCCATCACGATGGCGGTGCCGGTGTCCTGGCACATGGGCAGGACACCGCCGGCGGCGATGTTGGCGTTGCGCAGCAGGTCCAGCGCGACGAACCTGTCGTTCGGCGAGGCGGCCGGGTCGTCGATGATCGCCCGGAGCTGCGCCAGGTGCGCGGGGCGCAGGAAGTGCGCGATGTCGTGCATCGCCTCGGCGGTCAGCGCGGTGAGCGCGGCCGGTTCCACGGTGAGGAACCGGCGGCCCCCGGGGCCGTGTACGACGTCCACGCCCTCGTCGGTGACCAGGCGATAGTCCGTCTGGTCCGGGCCGGTCGGCAGCAGAGGGGCGTACGAGAATGCGGCGGCACTGCTCATGAGCGGCAAGCCTAGGGCAGACCGGTCGATCACTCCCACCCGCCGGGCGGGTCCTGGGACGCCGCTCTCATCCACCAGGCGTGCCGGGCCCGGCCGTCGTCCGGATCAGGGGGCGAACCGCCCGCTCAGCCGTCCTTGCCGTCGCCCGGGTCGGAGCAGAGTTCGCCCTTCGGCCCGCAGTCGCCGTTGTTCGGCCCGCCGGGGCCGGGGCCGCCCGGCCCGGGATTCCCACCGTCGCCGGGCGGGCGGGTGGGCGAGCTTCCGGACGCGCCGAAGCGGACGTACCCGATCTCCCGCCCTTCGCCGATGATCATCCCCTGTGACCCGACGGCGAGGGCGTTCGCCGAGGTGCGCAGGGCGGCCAGCTCCCGGCCGGTGCGCGGGTCCAGTGCCGCCAGCCGGGACGGCTTCTCGTCGGCCACCACCGCCGCGTACGGGGTGAGCGCGGCCCCGGCCTTGCCACTTGCCTGTCGTGTCCAGAGCACCTTCTCGGTGCCCAGCTCACGAGCGATGACCGAGCGTTTGTCGGCGGCCCGGAACACCGCCGAACGGTCGTCCACGGCGATCAGCTTGGTGCCCGGCTCTCCGACCCAGAGCAGCCGTCCGTCGTACCCGTCGATGACCGTCTCGCGGCCGTCCGGGGCGACGCCGATCAGCACGTTCCGCGCACCCTGCGGGTCTTCGCGTTGCACGCAGCCGGCGGAGTCGGCGGTGCGCAGGTTGATGCCGGCCCGCTGCCAGGCCTCCTGCCCGGTCGCCGAGTCCCGGGCGGAGATGGCGAAGTAACAGGTGCCGTCCTGGGAACGGGCGTTGATTCGCAGCAGCCGGCCACCCACAACGGAGAGCCGCTCCTCCCGGCCGGGTTCGACGTTCTGCAACACCCGGCCGGTGGCGGTGTCGACCACGTGGACCCGACCGTCGACCGGGAAGCCGAGCAGCGGTGGCGCGGCCTCCGCCCCGGCCACGCCGTCGTCGATCCGGGTGGCGGTCAGCCGGCGGGTGCCGCGCAGACCAGGGTTGTCGGCGAGCAGGCCGCTGTGCACTCCGGGCAGGAAGG
This sequence comes from Micromonospora trifolii, assembly GCF_022229005.1. Classification (GTDB taxonomy): domain Bacteria; phylum Actinomycetota; class Actinomycetes; order Mycobacteriales; family Micromonosporaceae; genus Micromonospora; species Micromonospora trifolii. Next base: position 47,157 of record NZ_JAKKFD010000001.1, on the reverse strand, counting down.
CCGTCCAGAGCGGCGCGGTGCCACGCGGGTCCCAGGCGCTCAGTGTGCAGTCGGTGGCGTCCGTGCACCGGGCGTCGAGGAGCAGGTTGCGGTACGTCCAGACGGCCACCGCGTCATCGTCACGTCGCCGGGTCACCCCGGTCGTCGGGTCGAGCAGCTCGTACCCCTTGACCAGGAGCTTGCCCACCGCCACCACCGGGTCGCGGTCGCCGCCGGCGACCGCCGCCCAGTCCGCCTTGCGCTCCCAGAGCTGGGTGCCGGTGGCCAGGCTGCGAGCCTCGACCCGGGTGCGCTGCTCCACCACGACGGCGTCGCCGGCGATGGTCACGCTGCGCGGAGTGCCGCCGACCCGTTGCTGCCAGACCACGTCCGGCTCGGAGATGGGTTCGCTGCGGTCCACCCAGTCCCACAGGCCGGGGAACGGGTTCCACACGCCGGTCGCGGCGAGCGCGACGACCACGGCGAGGCCGAGCAGCAGCCCGCCGCGCACGCTCCCCTTCGCCACCCGCACACCGTAGCCACGATCACGGATCTTCCGTACGCCCGCGCCGCCGTGTCGCCGCGCTTTCTGGGCTCGGAGGTGTTACAGCGCCCTTCCCTCGGCCCGAACAGCGCTGCGCACCAACGGAAGCGTGCGGTAGGGAATCTGCTCGGCCAGCGCGATGATCGTCGAGGCGCGGGTGATGCCGGCGGACGAGACGATCTGGTCGATGACCCGTTGCAGGTCGGTGTTGGAGCGGGCCACGATCCGGCAGAGCAGGTCGCTGGAGCCGGTGATGGTGTGCGCCTCCAGCACCTCGGGGATCGCGGCGAGGTGGGCGGTGACCGGGTCGTGGCCGTGCCGCTGACTGATCTCCAGGGTCACGAAGCTGGTCACTCCGAACCCGATCGCGGCCGGCGCGATCTCGGGGCCGAAGCCCTCGATGACCCGCCGCTCGACGAGCTTGTCCAGCCTCGCCTGCACGGTGCCCCGGGCCACCCCGAGCCGCCGGGAGCACTCCAGCACCCCGATCCTCGGCTCCTCGGCGAGCAGTTCGATCAAGCGCACGTCGAGCACGTCGAGCTGTACATTCTGCTCACCATTCATGAGTGAAGACCATACCGAATGCGCAACCTGACCAGCATTTCTGCCAACAGTTGCCCACCCGGCGCCGGGGCAGCGATCCTCGCCACAAGAACCGACCACGGCGGCCCACAAGGCCGGCCGGTACGCGAGGGAGCCCACCATGACCCAGGCGATCGACCGACCCCAGTCGACCGAGGACGTCGACGTCGACCGGCTCGTCGGAGCTGTCGACCACGACATCAGCCACGACCCGTTCCCGGTCCGGGGCCTCGACCACGTGCACTTCCTGGTCGGCAACGCCAAGCAGGCCGCCCACTACTACTCCACCGCCTTCGGCATGACCTGCGTGGCGTACCGCGGCCCCGAGCAGGGCTACCGGGACCACGCCCAGTACGTCCTGACCAGCGGCTCGGCCCGGTTCGTGCTCACCGGCGCGGTGCGCCCGGACGCCGACGGCGCCGAGCACGTGGCCCGGCACAGCGACGGGATCAGCGACATCGCGCTGGAGGTCCCGAACGTGGACGCCGCGTACGCGCACGCCATCGCGCAGGGCGCCGCCAGCGTCGTCGAGCCGCACGAGGTGACCGACGAGCACGGCACCGTCCGGATGGCCGCCATCGCCGCGTACGGCGACACCCGGCACACGCTTGTCGACCGGTCCCGCTACACCGGCCCGTTCCTGCCCGGCTTCGTGGCCCGGGGCCCGATCGTGGACCGGCAGCCGATGATCGACGCCGGCATCCAGCCGAAGCGCTTCTTCCAGGCCGTCGACCACGTGGTCGGCAACGTGGAGCTGGGCCGGATGGACGAGTGGGTCGAGTTCTACAAGCGGGTGATGGGCTTCTCCAACATGGCGGAGTTCGTCGGCGACGACATCGCCACCGACTACTCGGCGCTGATGAGCAAGGTCGTGGCGAACGGCACCCGCAAGGTGAAGTTCCCGCTCAACGAGCCGGCGATCGCCCGCAAGAAGTCCCAGATCGACGAGTACCTGGAGTTCTACCAGGGCCCGGGCGCGCAGCACATCGCCGTCGCCACCAACGACATCCTGGCCAGCGTCGACGCGATGCGCGCCGCCGGCCTCGACTTCCTGGACACCCCGGACTCGTACTACGACGACCCGGAGCTGCGCGAGCGGATCGGCAAGGTGCGGGTGCCGATCGAGGAGCTGAAGTCCCGCAAGATCCTGGTCGACCGGGACGAGGACGGCTACCTGCTCCAGATCTTCACCAAGCCGGTGCAGGACCGTCCCACTGTCTTCTTCGAGCTGATCGAGCGGCACGGCTCGCTGGGCTTCGGCAAGGGCAACTTCAAGGCGCTCTTCCAGGCGATCGAGCGGGAGCAGGAAGCCCGCGGCAACCTGTAACACTTGCGAGCGTGACGCAACCTCCGTCGTACCCGACGCCGCCGGCCGGTGGGCCCCCACCCACCGCCGGCGGCTTCGCGCCGCAACCCGGCCCGCACCCCCACGGGTACGCCGCGCCGCCGCAGTACGCCCCGCCCGGGTACGCCCCGCCGCAGTTCCATGGCGGACCACCGCGACCGCTCGCCGCGCCCCCGACGCTGACCCCGGGCGGACAGCCGCTGGCCAGCTTCAGCGATCGGCTGTTGGCCATGCTGCTCGACGCTGCGGTCTTCATGGTCGTCGGCCTGGTGCTCGCGGTGCCCGCGGCGATCATCTTCCTCGTTGTGGTCGCGCCCGATCTCGCCCTGTTCGCGTCGGACGGCTCGATCCGCGAGCCCGATTATCTCCGTGAACTCCTGCTGCCCCTGATCTGGATCGACCTGGGGATCATCGTGATCTCGCTCGTGCTCGCGTACGTCTACTACGTCGAGATGATGTTCAAGACCGGCCAGACCTTCGGCAAGAAGATGATGAAACTGCGGATCGTGCCGCTCGACCCGACGCGCTCCCTCGACCGCCGGGCCGCCGCGAAGCGGTTCCTGGTGCAGCAGTTCTCTGGCTTCGTCCCGGGGCTGAGCTACCTGGACGGGTTGTGGCAGCTCTGGGACAAGCCGTGGCAGCAGTGCCTCCACGACAAGTTCGCCGGGACGGTCGTCGTTAAGGTGTCCCAGTGAGCGAGCGCAGCGAGCGAACCAGCAGGCTCAGTACCGACGGCGCGAGCGAGCGCAGCGAGCGAACCAGCAGGCTCAGTAGTGTGGCGCCACGCGCCGCCGCGAAGCGAAGCGGAGCGACGGCGTGAGCGTTCAACCTGGTTGGTACGTCGACCCCGCCGACACCGAGACCCGGCGTTACTGGGACGGCGAGGGCTGGCTCGGTGCACCCATTCCCGTCGACGCGACCCCGCCGGACGGCCCGCCGCCGGCCGAGCCACCGCCCGCGCCGGTCACCCCGGCCGCGCCCGCGGCGTCGACGACCCCCGACTCGGCGACCGGCGCACCGGGCTGGTCACCGCAGCAGGGCCCGCCCCCGGGGTACGGCCCGCAACCTGGCGACGGCCCGCAACCGGGACACGGCCCGGGTTGGGGACCACAGGCCGGCCCTCCCGGCTGGGGCCCGCAGGGCGGTCCGCCGGGCTGGACTCCGCCGGGTGCCCCTCCCGGCTGGGCACCACCGCCCGGCCACCCCGGCTGGCCCGGACGACCGCCCGAGCCGCGACCACACGGCCTCAGGCTGGCCGGCTACGGTCGTCGGCTCGTCGCCCGGCTGATCGACTTCGGCCTGGTCTTCGCACTGAACGTGGTCGTCAACGGCTGGTTCGTCTGGCGCTGGGCGCAGGAGTGGGCGCCGTACTGGCAGGAGGTCTTCCGGCGCGCGTCGCGCGGCGACACCTCCGCCGACGGACTGCCGATCCCCAGTGAGCAGGCAAATTCCCTGCTGGTCGCGATCCTGCTGATCGCCACCGCGCTCTGGCTGGCGTACGAGGTGCCGACGATGGCCTCCGGCGGGCAGACCGTCGGCAAGCGGGTGATGCGGATCCGGGCGGTGCCGATGGCCGCCGACCAGCCGCTGGGCGTCCGCCGGGCGCTGAGCCGGTGGAGCACGATGGGCCTGCCGACTCTGCTGTGGTACTGCGCCGGGCTCGGCCTGGTGCTGCAACTGGTCGACGCTCTCTCCCCCCTCTTCGACCACCCCCTGCGTCAGGCGCTGCACGACAGGCGCGCGCAGACGGTCGTCGTCGAAGTCCCCCAGCACACCGACACCGCCCCCTCGAACGACAGTAACCAGCCCCCGGGAGACACCCCATGACCGACTCCGGACGTCACCAGCCGGCGCTGCGGCTGACCCGCGTCGACCTGGACGCGCTGCCCAGCTACGTTCCGGGGCGCAGCCCCGCCGACCTGGCCCGGGAATTGGGCCTGCCGGAGGCCATCAAGCTGGCCAGCAACGAGGTGCCGTACGGGCCGCTGCCCGGTGTGGTGGAGGCGGTCACCGAGGCGATCACCACCTCGCACCGCTACCCGGACATGGGCGTGGTCGCGCTGCGGGACGCGCTGGCCGAGCGGTACGGAGTGGACGCCGACCGGATCGCCACCGGATGCGGTTCGGTGGCGCTCGCCGAGCACCTGGTGCGGGCCACCTGCCTGCCGGGCGACGAGGTGCTCTACTCCTGGCGGTCCTTCGAGGCGTACCCGATCATCGTGGCGACCAGCGGCGCGACCAGCGTGCGGGTGCCCAACGACGCCGGGCACGGGCACGACCTCGCGGCGATGGCCGCGGCGGTGACCGACCGCACCCGCGTGATTTTCGTCTGCAACCCGAACAACCCCACGGGTACGGCGCTGCGCCGGGCCGAGTTGGACCGGTTCCTCGACGCGGTGCCGGACGACGTGCTGGTGGTGATCGACGAGGCGTACCGGGAGTTCGTCACCGACGCGGAGGTACCGGACGGTCTCGACTACCTGGACCGGCCCAACGTGGCGGTGTTGCGCACGCTGTCGAAGGCGTGGGGGCTCGCCGGGCTGCGGATGGGTTGGTTGGTTGCCCAGCCGGTGGTGGCCGCCGCGATCCGCAAGGTGGCGACCCCGTTCTCCAGCAGCACGGCAGCCCAGGCCGGGGCGCTCGCCGCGCTCACGCAGGTGGCGGAGATGGAGCGCCGCTGCGCCCTGGTCGTCGCCGAGCGGGACCGGGTCACCGAGGCGCTGCGCAAGTTCGTGCCCGAGGTGCCGACGAGCCAGGCCAACTTCGTCTGGCTGCCGTTGGGCGAGCGGGCCGTGGCGTTCGGCAAGGCGTGCGAGGCGCGCGGCGTGATCGTGCGGCCGTTCGCCGGGGACGGGGTCCGGGTCACCATCGGCACCCCGGCCGAGAACGACGCGTTCCTGGCCGCTGCGGAGGCGGCGCTGGCCTGAGCACCGAACGACGTTCTATGACTATGTAGTGACGGATGGGTTGTTTGTCCGTTTAGGCACCTTGTTTGCCCCTATCTTGCGAAGTAGCCGGACGTGCCGAGGATCGCGTCCGGCTCACTTCGAGAACGGGGTAAACCACTGTGCGTACTGCCAAGATCTGTCTGGCCGGGGCGGCCGCCGCGGCGATGGTGGGCTTCCTCGCCGCACCGGCTGCCGCCGCGCCCACCGACACCACCGACACCACCTTCGAGGTGCTCGCCGGCACCCTCGACATCGTCGCGCCGACCGCCGCCGACCTCGGTGACGGTGCCCCTGGTGGCGTCATCACCGGCCAGCTCGGCGTGGTGACGGTCACCGACTCCCGAGGCGCCTCCGACGCCTCCTGGGTCGCCTCGGTGACCGCAAGTGTCTTCCAGACCGGCGGCGGCTCACCGCCCGAGACGGTCCTCCCCGAGGAGATCGACTACTGGTCCGGCCCGGCGACGGCGACCACCGGCAACGGCACCTTCACGCCGGGGCAGGCCACCGCCGGTGACGCCCAACCGCTCTCCAGCGTCACCCCGCTCACCGCGTTCACTCACAGCGGCGGCACCGGCGGCAACACCGCCAGCTGGAACCCCACCCTCGACGTCAACGTCCCGCTGGACAGCATCGCGGGCGTCTACACCGGCACGGTGACACATTCGGTGGCGTAGCCGCCGGTGGCGGTCGACCATCGCGGTCGCCCTCGCCCTGTTCTGCCTCGCCGGTCCGGGTCTGTCGACCCGGGCCGGCGCGGTCGAACCGGAAGCGGGATCGGACGACGGCACCATCGGGATCCGTTTGCTGGAAGCCCCGACCGAGCGCCGCACCGACCCCCGGGCGCTGCGCTACATCGTCGACCACCTACCGCCGGGCACCACCATCAAGCGGCAACTGCTGATCGTCAACCGCACCGACCAGACCCGTCGGGTCGACGTGTACCCGGCGGCCGCGACCCTCACGGACGCGGCGTTCCGCTTCGGGGAGGGTCGCGCCGAGAACGAGCTGACCTCCTGGGTCACCCTCGACGAGCGCTCGGTCGAGCTGGGACCGTGGGGCGAGACCCGGGTCCGAGCGACCATCACCGTGCCGCCGACCGCCTCCCGGGGTGAGCGGTACGGGGTGGTCTGGGCATCCACCGCCTCAACCCCCCGGGCCGGCGGCGAGATCACGCAGGTCCACCGGGTCGGAGTCCGGATGTACCTCGACATCGGGCCCGGTGGCGAACCCGCCTCCGACTTCTCGATCGGCGAGGTACGCCCGGCCCGCAGCCCCGAGGGCGAGCCGTCGCTGACCGTCCAGGTCACCAACACCGGAGGCCGTGCCATCGACCTCACCGGCGCTGTCGCCCTGAGCGATGGTCCGGCCGGCAGCCAGGCTGGCCCGTTTCCGGTCGGGCAGGGCGTCACGCTGGCGCCGGGCGCCTCCGGGCAGGTCATCGCCCGACTCCCGGCCACGTTGCCGAACGGCCCCTGGAAGGCGGAGGTGAACCTGGAAAGCGGCCTGGTGAAGCGGAGCATCACCGCGCAGGTCACGTTCCCCGACGCCGGCCAGGTCGGGAAACGCGGCAGTGTCGTCTCCCGGATCCTCTCCGGGTGGACAGTGGCGGCGGCCGTCGTGGGCCTGCTGCTGGTCGTCGGCCTCGCCATCCTGGCTCGCCGTTCCGGTCGGCCCCGACCTCCCACCAGCCGCCCGAGGGAGCGCACCTCGGTCGGCCGTTGATCGCGCGGGGCAGCCTGACCACCGGCCCTGGCCCGGCCTGTCAGCGTGGCCTGCTCTGGCCGGCCTGTCAGCGTGGCCTGCTCTGGCCGGCCCGTCAGCTCGGCCGGCTCCGGCGGGCGGCGAACCACCCGGCGACGATCAGGGCTGCGCCCAGCAGGGCGAGGAGCAACGCCGACCCGCCCGTCCCGGTGACCGGCAACTCACCGCCGTGGCTGGGTGTGGGTTGGGGCGGTGCCGTCGGTGTGGACGTGGGTGGCGGCTGGGTCGGGGGCGGGGTCGGCGACGCCGGCAGGATCTCGAAGGTGACGCCGGTGTCCGCCGACGGCTCGGCCCGCACGGCACCGAACCCGCGCGCCGAAGCGGGGTCGGCGGCCAGCACCGGCGACGCCGCCAACGCCAGACTCGCGGTGACGGCGAGCGCGCCCCCCACGAGGTAGTTGGCTGCTGTCCTGGCCATGCGCCGACCCCTTCCACCGGAAATCTGAACCGTGAAAAACGTACCCTTGCGACAAAGGGAATGGAACGGTTCGGTGTTCCGCTGTCGAAGACGCCACGATCAGGTGGCCGCCAGGATCACCGTCTCCCCGGTGTAGTAGTAGCGCCGGTCATCGCCGGTGGGATCGACCGGCTTGCGGAGCCGCTCGACAGCGACGAACCCGCCCTCGGCCGTCACCGCCCCGGGCGCCCAGCCGGTTCCGTCCGAGCCGACGTTGAGCGCGAAGCGGGACAACTGCCTACCGGTCACCGGATCCAGCGTCACCAGATCGTTCGTCTCGGTCAGCAGGTGCACCCGGCCAGGTTGCCCGGCCAGCACCCGGGGCGCGCCCAGGCCCGCGGACCGCCACAGCTCACTGCCCGTACGCGCGGATCGACCCACCACGACCCCGTCGAGCACGGCGACGGACTGCTCACCGACCAGCGCGGCGCCGGCCGGGTCCAACGCGGGAGCGGCGACCGGCGAACCGGCAGCCAACAACCAGCCCCGACCGCCCTCGTCGCCCGGCCCGGCGGTCCGCAGCCCCAGACAGTCCGACCCGCCGGTACGACAGCCGAGCGGCGTCACGACCAACCCGTCCGGGCCGCCCGGCGGCCGCCAACGCTCACGTACCTCGCCCGTCGCCGCGTCGCGGAACTCGACGGTGGCCGCCCCGGCGCAGGTGTCCAGACCGATCAGCAGCCCGGTGGCGCTGGTGCCGACATCGCTACGGCACCGGCCCGGCAGGTCGACCCGCCACAACTCCCGGCCGCCGCTCAGCTCGACCCCACGCGCCTGGGCATCGCCGGTCACCACCAGCACGATCCGCCCGTCGGGAAGGTCGGTGAGCTGGAGCCCTGACGCATCCCAGACGGCCACCGCCCAGGTACGACGCGCCGGCGCCGTGGTCTCGACGGGCTCCGGGCCGTCGGCTCGCCAGAGCACCCCGCCGGTCCGGGCGTCGAGTGCGACGAGTTGCCCGTCGGACCAGCGGCTGACCACAGTGCTGCCGCTGGCCACCACCCCGGTCAGCTCCGCCGGCCACCGCCGGTACGACCAGTACGGGCTGGTCCGGTACCGGCCGTCGACCGGCCGGTCGGCGTAGACCTGGCGGTGTGCGGCGTACACGCGCAGTCTCCCGTCGACGATCAACGGGGCGACCGGCAACCGACCGATCACTCCGGCAGCAGGTCGGGCCGGGGCCGGATAGTCCGCCCGCGCCACAGTGCTCACCTCTGCCGGTGCGAGGACCCGGTGGACGATGACCACGACGGCCGCCGTCGCGAGCAGCGCCGCGACCACGATCGCGAGCCGCCGTCGGCCTCTCGGGAACCTCATGCCGCACCTCCGCCCGGCACCCTACCCAGCGGATTGGGGCCGACCCCGGTCAGGTCAGGGCGAGAGCTGACCGCCTGGCGCTCAGGCGGCTTCGACGGAGCCGGTGGCACCGGCCGCGACGGCGAGATCGGCGAGATCACGCCAGAGCGCCGCCTCGACCGCCCGTGCGGCCAGCCCGCCGAGCAGTAGCGCCACCACCCGACCGTACGGAGCGGTCGGCACCGCCTCGTGGGTCACGGTGATCGCCGTGCAGCCCCGACGACGGCGGAGGACCGGCCGCAGGCTCCAGGTGATCCGGTAGTCCGCGCCGGTGCCGGAGGAACAGAGCACCAGTCGCTGCGGTGCGAGCGCCTCGACCACCAGGAACTCTTCGGTCAGCGTGCCGCCGCCCGGCTGGACCCGTTCCTCGCGCCACGAGGTGCCCGGACCGAACGACCCCGGCGTGAGCACCTCGATCGGGCCGGCTGCGGTCAGCCGGGCCGCGCGGCCGGGCAGGTCGGTCAGCAGACGCCAGACGTCGACAGCGTGCGCCTCGATGATCCCGGTAATCGCCACCGTCGACATGCCACCCTCCCGTGTCCCCGACGGTACGCGGAGTGAGGGCCGGACGGGGCCCCCGGGACGGAATTTCCACCACCCGGGGGCCACGCTGTCCGATTGGGCGGTCGCTCCGGCACCAGTCGTCGTCGACCAGCGCCGAAGCGCCGGTCAGTGCTCGAAGCGACCGGCCCGAATCGCGCCAATGAACGCTGTCCACCCCGGCGGGCTGACCGCGAGTGTGGGACCGGACTGGTCCTTGGAGTCGCGGACTCCGACCAGACCGTGGACGTCGACCAGGTTGTCCGCCACTTCCACGCAGAGCCCCTGGTCGTTTGAGCGGCTGCTGGTACGCCAGACCGCGCCCGCAAGATCGTGCATCGTCGTTACCTCCGTGTGCGTCGGGATGCCCCACCCCTGCGGCCGGGGCGTGGGCCCGGCCCGTGTGGGACGACTTGATCCGCGTGACCAACGGCGCAACGAGGGCTCTTGATCGCACCCGCTGTGCGATCAAGAGTCCCGTGGACGAGACGAATGGCGGGTGCCCGCTCAGCGGGCCGGACGAACCGTGCCGGATACCTCACCGAGGGCGATGGTGGTGCCGTCCGGGCCGGGGGCGGTGGCAGTGATGGTCACCGTGTCGCCGTCGTTGAGGAAGGTACGGCTCTCGTCGCCCACCTTGACCGGCTCGGCCCCGCCCCAGCTCAGTTCCAGGAAGGACCCGACCTGCCCGCGGTCCGGGCCGGAGACGGTCCCGGAGGCGTACAGGTCGCCGGTACGCAGTGAAGCCCCGTTGACGGTGAGGTGCGCCAACTGCTGCGCGGGGGTCCAGTACATGGTGGCGAACGGGGGCTCGCTGACCTGGTCGCCGTTCCACTCGACCGCCAGACGCAGGTCCAGGCCCAGGTGCGGCACGTCCCGCAGGTAGTCCACCACCGGCGGGTCCTGGTCGGGAGCCGGTACGAAGGCGTCGGAGAGGGCGTCCAGCGGCGTCACCCAGGCCGAGACCGAGGTGGCGAACGACTTGCCGAGGAACGGGCCGAGCGGCTGGTACTCCCAGGCCTGAATGTCCCGGGCCGACCAGTCGTTGACCAGCACCACCCCGAAGACGTGCTCGGCGAAGTCGTCAACGGAGACCCGATCGCCCAACGCGCTGGGTACACCCACCACGAAGCCGACCTCGGCCTCGATGTCGAGGCGTACCGATGGGCCGGTGACCGGGCCCTCGGCGGAGGCCCGCTGCCCGGTCGGCCGGGTCACCGGCGTGCCGGAGACGACCACCGTGCCGGCCCGCCCGTGGTAGCCGATCGGCAGGTGCTTCCAGTTGGGCAGCAGCGGCGGCTGGCCGGGGCGGAAGATCTGCCCGACGTTCGCCGCGTGGTGTTCAGAAGAGTAGAAGTCGACGTAGTCGGCCACCTCGATGGGGAGCAGCAGCTCCACGTCGGCGAGGGGCACCAGCAGCGGCTCCACCGCGGCCCGGTGCGCCGGGTCGGTCAGCAGCTCGGTGAGCCGCTGCCGCACCGCCGTCCATTGCGGACGACCCAGGGCCATGAAGTCGTTGAGCACGGGCCGGCACAGCGTGCCGGCGGCCAGCACCAGCTCGGCGGCCTCCGCCGCCGCGAGGTCGAAGACCCAGGACCCGATCCGTACGCCGATCCGCGACGGACCCCCGTTTCGCCGGAACACCCCGTACGGCAGGTTCGTCACCCCGTACGGCGAACCGTCGGCGCCGGTCACCCAGGTCATGCGTCGTAGCCCCCGTTCACCAGCCCAAGCCGGATCAGATCGGTCAGTGGTTCCAGGATGCTGCACGAGCCGAAGCCCACCCACAGGGGGCGAGGCCCGTCCAGCCGTGCCGTCGTGCGCTGCACCAGGGGACGCGGGTCGACAACTGTCAGCAGCTCGGCGACCGAGCGCACACCGTCACCGTCGGCGGCGGCCAGGGTCGCGGCCAGCACGTTGGCGTAGCCGTGGTGGGTGAACCCGGTCTCCGGGTCCAGGTGTCGGATCGCCTGGTGCAGCCCGGCGGTGAGTTTGAACGGCAGGCCCCGGTCCCGGCAGGCGCAGATCACGGTGGCCAGCTCGGTCGGGGTGGGGAAGAGTTCGGCGGCCAGCCCGCCGGTGCGGAACTTGGCCGCGATCGGCGCCCCGTCGGCCCGCGCGGCGACGAGCGCGTCCAGTGCGCCCATCAGCCCGAAGGTCAGCGGCAGTTCGGCGTAGACGGTTTCCACGCCCGGCAGCTCGTCGGTCAGCCGCAGCAACTCGGCGATGCCGGGCAGCGGGTCCTCGCCACGCTTGGCGACCGCCACCTCGACCTGACGCGCGGTGACGCCGTCGGGGGCGAGGAACGACAGCGCGAACGGCAGGTTCCCGATCCCGGTGTCACCGATCACGCCGACCACCAGGCCCTCGCCCGGGTCGACGAGACCGCTCAGCTCACCGGCGGCCACGTCCGAGGCGGGGATCAGCAGCGGACCGACCAGGTCGGCGTACCAGGCGGCGCGGTGCTGGCGGTGGGCGGCCAGGGCGTCGTGCAGCGCGGCGCTGCCCGGTGGGAAGACGGCGGCGTCGTCCACCAGGCCGTGGAGGAGTGCTGGCACCTGCGTTGACACGGAACAAGAATGTACGGGACGCTACGAGGAACGGACAACAGCGTCCGATTATCGGACGCCTTCGGCCGGTGAACGGGAACTATCGGGAGGCGAGATGCCGTATTACCGCAGCGTCGGCGAGGTGCCGCGCAAGCGCCACACCCAGTTCCGGCAGCCCGACGGCAGCCTCTACGCCGAGGAGCTGATGGGCCAGGAGGGCTTCTCCTCCGACTCGTCCCTGCTCTACCACCGGCACGCGCCCACGGCGATCCTGGCCGCCGACGAGTTCACCCCGCCCGCGTTCACCCGGGCGCCGAACCTGCCGCTCAAGCCCCGCCACCTGCGCACCCACAAACTGGACACCGGCGGTTCCGACCCCATCCTCGGCCGGCAGTACCTCCTCGCCAACGACGACGTCCGGATCGGCTACGTCCTCGCCGACCGGCCCTCACCGCTGTTCCGCGACGCCACCGGCGACCACTGCCTCTACGTCGAGTCCGGCACCCTGCGGGTCGAGTCCCCGTTCGGGGTGCTGGACGCGGTCGCCGGCGACTACGTCGTCATCCCCACCTCGACCATCCACCGGCTGGTGCCCACCGGCGACCAGCCCGTCCGGCTGCTCGCCGTCGAGGCGTCCGGGCACATCGGCCCGCCCAAGCGCTACCTCTCCGTACGCGGCCAGTTCCTGGAGCACTCGCCGTACTGCGAGCGGGACGTCCGCGGCCCCGAAGCCCCGCTGCTGGTCGACGGCGAGGAGGTCGAGGTGCTGGTCCGCCACCGGCGCGGTTGGACCCGCTACGTCTACGCGAACCACCCGTTCGACGTGGTCGGCTGGGACGGGCACCTCTACCCGTGGGCGTTCTCCATCCACGACTTCGAGCCGATCACCGGCCGCATCCACCAGCCCCCGCCGGTGCACCAGACCTTCCAGGGGCCCAACTTCGTCATCTGCTCGTTCGTGCCCCGCAAGGTCGACTACCACCCGCAGTCGATCCCAGTGCCGTACAACCACCACAACGTCGACTCCGACGAGATGCTCTTCTACACCGGGGGCAACTACGAGGCGCGGCGCGGCTCCGGCATCGAGCAGGGCTCGATCTCCCTGCACCCGTCCGGTTTCACCCACGGCCCCCAGCCGGGTGCCGCCGAGCGTTCCATCGGCGCGGACTACTTCGACGAACTGGCCGTCATGGTCGACACCTTCCGCCCACTGGATCTCTGCGACGCAGCCAGCGCCTGCGAAGACGAGGGGTACGCCTGGACCTGGGCGCGTCGCGGCTAGCCCCCGCCCGGCCCCACCTCGCCCCGCCCCGCCCTCCGCCGGGGTCGATCAGGGAGTTGTGGTCGGCGACAAAGAGCCCACGAGATCACAAAACAGGCACCACAGCCCCATGATCGACACGGATCAGCCCGCCCCTTCCGTGCCGAGGGTCAGGGGCGGATGGCGGTTCTGGTGAAGATGGCGAACTCGGCCACCGCCGCCACGGCGATGGCCAGCACCAGGGGCCACGGGGAGCCGACCATGGCGTACACCAGCAGCAGCAGCGGCGCGGCGGCCACGGCATAGATGGCCAGGGCCATCGCCCGGTCCGAGTGCAGCAGGGTGGGCAGGACGGTCCGGGTCAACCCGGGCAGCCGGGCCGCGAGCTGCCAGACGATGACCCCGCCGGTGAGCGCGGCGAGCACCGCCAGGACGCGGGAGAACCCGTCGCTCGCCGACGCCGTGAACGCGACCAGCACCGCCGCGACCAGCGACCAGCCCGCGCCGTAGAGCACCAGGCGGTGCAGCCCGTACGCGAGGGTCCGTGGTGAGTCGATCCGGCTCGGGCTGACCGTCACCGCCTCGGCGACGTGCTCCAACGCCTCCGACCAGCGGCGCTGCTCCAGCCGCATGACCCCCACGTCGTGGCCGGCCTCGCCGATCCGCGGGTCGAGCCGCAGCGCCTCGCGGTAGGCCCGCTCGGCCAGGTCGAACAGGTCCAGGCGGGCGGCGACCAGGCTGAGCACCAGGTGCGCCTGCGGCTCCTGCGGGGCCAACTCGACACCGCGCCAGGCCGCGTTCAGAGCAGGCTGACCGTTGCGGGCGCCGGCCAGGATCGCCGCCGCGCTCCGCTGGGCGTACGCGTCGGCCGGGCCGAGGGCGAGGATCCGGTCGGCGGTGGCCGCCGACTCGCTGTAGCGCTCCAGATCGGCCAGGGCCATGCCCCTGGCGACCAACGGCGGCAGAGCCTCCGGCGCGGCGGCCACTGCCGTGTCGGCGGCGGTGAGCGCCTCGGCGGGGCGGTCGGCGGCCAGGTGCACCCGGGCCAGCATGGTCAGCGCGTCCACGTCATCCGGCTGGAGGGCCAACCCGTAGGCCAGCTCCCCGGCCGCCTCGTCGTAGCGGCCGAGTTCGGCGAGGAGTTGGGCCCGCTGGACGTAGCCGTCGGCGGCGGACTGGTCGGGGGCGGGGTCGCTGGACATCGCGGCGAGCTTAGGCGGCCGGCGCGTCGTACACCAGGGCCACCGCGACCCCGGCCAACCCTTCTTCGCGGCCGGCGAAGCCGAGCCCGTCGGTGGTCGCCGCCGAGACGGTGACCGGGGCGCCGACCGCAGCGGAGAGGACTTCCTGCGCCTCCGCACGGCGCCGCCCGATCTTGGGGCGGTTGCCGATGACCTGCACTGACACGTTGCCGATTTCCAGGCCGGCGGCCCGCACCCGGCGGGCCGTCTCGGTCAGCAGTGCCACCCCGGACGCGCCGGCCCACTCCGGTTGGTCCACCCCGAAAGCGGAACCGAGATCACCGAGACCAGCGGCGGAGAGCAGCGAATTGCAGGCGGCGTGCGCGGCCACGTCGGCGTCCGAGTGCCCGGCGAGGCCGTCCTGGTCGGGCCAGAGCAGCCCGGCCACCCAGCATGGCCGGCCCGGCGCGAACGCGTGCACGTCGGTGCCGATGGCCACCCGGGGAACGATCATGATCAGAGAGTACGCGTCAACCGGCCGTGGCAAGCAGATGCTCGGCCAGAGCCAGGTCGAACGGTCGGGTGATCTTCAGGGCGTACTCCGAGCCGGGCACACAGCTCACCGCGACGCCCTGCTTCTCGACCAGCCCGGCGTCGTCGGTGAGGGAGCCACCGGCGGCGGCGTGGGCGGCGCTGAGCACGGCCCGACGGAAACCCTGCGGGGTCTGCACCGCGCGCAGGGCGGACCGGTCGACGGTGCCGAGCACCACCTCGTCGGCGCCGACCTCCTTGATCGTGTCGACGACCGGCAGGACCGGGATCACCGCGTCACGCCCGCCACGGACGGCAGCCGCGACGGATTCGACCAGCTCGGGTGGGGTGAGCGCCCGGGCGGCATCGTGCACCAGGACGATCGTCGGGCCGGTGGGCACCGCGGCCAGCGCGGCGGCGACCGACGCCTGTCGTTCCGCACCGCCGGGCACCACGATCACCGATGCGACCGGAGCCAGCATCTCGCGGACGGCCTGCACCTCGGCGGCCGGCGCGGCCACCACGATGGTGTGCACCGACGGCGCGGCGGCCAGTCGACGCACCGCGTGCACCAGCAGCGGTTCACCGGCGAGCAGGCGCAGCGCCTTGGGTAGGCCGGGGCCGAGCCGTACGCCGGCGCCCGCCGCAGGCACGAGGACCGCGACGTCACCGCGCGGGTTGAGCTGCGCGGTCACGTCGCGGTCCTCGGTGGTTTCTTCACTATGAAGTGGGTACGACGATGCTGTGCGGACTAGGCCTCGGTGAGGACCTTGTCGAGCAGCGTCTCCGCCTCATCCTTGGTGCTCTTCTCAGCCAGCGCGACCTCGCCGACGAGAATGTCGCGGGCCTTGGCGAGCATCCGCTTCTCGCCCGCAGAGAGGCCCCGCTCCCGCTCCCGGCGCCACAGGTCACGCACGACCTCGGCGACCTTCAGCGGATTGCCGGAAGCCAGCTTTTCCAGATTGGCCTTGTAACGCCGCGACCAGTTGGTCGGCTCCTCGGTGTGCGGAGCCCGCAGAACGTCGAAGACCTTCCCGAGGCCCTCTTCGCCGACCACCTCACGCACGCCCACGATCTCGGCGTTCTCGGCCGGCACCCGGACCGTCAGGTCACCCTGCGCGACCCTCAGGACGAGGTATTGCTTAGGCTCGCCCTTGATGACCCGAGTCTCGATTGCCTCGATGAGTGCGGCCCCGTGGTGGGGGTAAACAACGGTCTCGCCGACACTGAAAACCATAGGTTCGAAACCCCTTTCGCTGTGTCTAGGGTAACACGCTCAGGCACCGATGTCTCACCGATGTCCTGACCGTTGGCGCAGCTCAGGGGCCCTGTGAGAGGTCTTGCTTCAGCTTGACAGGCGGTCAAACCGATGGTTCGAACACGCTCCGTAACGCGGAAATGACTGCCCGGTACGGGTGAACAGAACGTCGAGATCAAGGGCTATGCGCTCCTCCCATGGTAGCCCGGCCAGCAGGACCGCGCCCAGATGTAGCGGGAGGAGCCCCTGGTGCGCGACCCTGGAGACCGAGCCGCACTCCGCTCTCGAGACGCTTCCAGGAGGTCCGATGGGCAAGCCGGACGCAGAGGGTCACGGGCCAGCCGACGGCCTGCCGGGCCTTCCGCCCGAATGGGGCCGCGTGGTGGTTCCCGACGACGCCTCCGCGCTGGCCGCCGAGGCCGCCCAGGTCCGCCGTGAGCTGCGCCGGGCCGGCGGACTCCCGGGCGGTCCCCGGGCTCTGGGCCTGCCGCTGCTGGTCCTGCTGGTAGCGGTCCTCACCACGCTGGCCGGCCTGCTGGTGGTCACCTGGCCGCGAGCCAACCGCGGTACCGACCGGCCGACCCCGGCCCCCTACGCGCCACCAGCGACCCTCGTCGGTCGGGCGCTGCCCGCACTGGACCTGGTCGACGCGGACGACGCGACAGTGCCACTGCGCGGCCTGCTGCCCGCCATGATCATCCTGTTGGACGGCTGCCCCTGCCCGGACCGGGTCACCGACGCCCTTGCGGCCGCCCCCGCCGGAGTCTCGGTGGTCACCGTCACCGGCGGGCGGACGGCCCCGGCCGGGCCCACCATCGGGCGGCAGGCTCGCGCCCTGGCCGACCCCGCCGGAGGCCTGCGGTCGTTCCTCGGTCAACCGGCCCGCCCCGGCGCCGCGACCGCCCTGCTGGTCGATCGGGCCGGCACAGTGACGCGGGTGCTACCCGACCTGGGCACTGTCGAGTCCTACCGGAGCGACCTGAGCGCCCTCGCCGCCTGAGCGGCCCTGCTAGCGAGGGGGCAGGGCGACGAGCTGCGCCTGGATGTCGATGGGCCGGTCGACGGCCGACAGCGACACCCGGAACGGCCCGGCGTCGGGCAGCACCTCGGCATTGGCGATCGTGCCGTCGCAGTCGATGCGCACCGGACCGTTGATCTTGGCTCCGTCGGTCGTGAGCGCCAGCGTGCCGGGGCGGGTGCACTGGTACTGGAGCAGGTAGCGGGCACCGTCGTTGCCTGCCTGCCGGGTCACTTCCTGGCCGGGGGCGAGGTCCCGCTGCTCCCGCCAGATCGTGTGGTAGAACACGGGCAGGTCGCCCGGGGCGAAGAGCGCCCCGGGATCGCCCTCGATGTCGCTGATCGAGCCCGTCTCCGGGTCGATCACCAGCCGCGGGCCGCTTTGCACCCGGAGGACCTCGCCGGTGTTGGGGTCCATCCGCACCGTCAGCCGCTCATCAGGCTCCTCAGCCGCGAGGAGACGTTCCATTGGGGTGCTCACACTCGGACCGACCGATGGCACCGCCGCCGCCGAAGGGACAGCCGCCCCGGCCGTCGACGCGGGCGCGGCGGCACGCCACCACCAGCCACCGACGGCCAGGACGACCACCGCAGCACCAAACAGCACCACCGAGCGCAGCCGGTCGTCCGCCGTCGCATCCACTCCGTGAGCGTACCGGCCGGAGGCTCAGTCCTGTCGATCGAGCAGGGCGGCGTACAGGGTGAGGCCGGGGCCGAAGGCCAGCATGACGATGCGCCGAGCCGCCGGTGTCGCCCGACCCAACCGGTCCAGGATCAGCAGCACTGTCGGCGACGAGCAGTTGCCGTGCTCGTCGAGCGTCGCCCGGGACGCCGCCAGCCCCAGCGGGGGCAATTCCAGCTCCCGCTCGACCACGTTGAGGATCCGTGGCCCGCCCGGGTGCACCGCCCAACCGTCCACCTCGGAGCTGGTGACGCCGTGCCGGGCCAACAGGTCGTCGACCAGCCCGCGAACGTGCCTCGACAGCACCTGCGGCACCTTCGGCGACAGCCCCATCCGGAACCCCGCGTCGGTGACGTCCCAGGTCATGTGGTCGGCGGTAGAGGTGTCCGTGACGGCGGTGACCTCGCGCACCGCGTACCCCGAGCCGCCCGGCACGATCACGGCGGCGACCGCCGCGTCCGAGAAGAGCGCGTGGGAGACGATCTGCTGGGTGTCCACCCGGGCACTGGACGGCTGGATGTGCAGGCTGGTCAGCTCCGCGCAGAGCAGGAGCGCCGGCCGCCCCCGGGCGGTGACGAAGTCACTCGCCGCGCCGAGCCCGGGCAACGCCGCGTAACAGCCCATGTGGCCGATGAACATCCGCTGGGTGTCAGCGGCCATGCCCAGGTCCCGGGCGAGCAGGATGTCCAGCCCGGGGGTGGCGTACCCGGTGCAGGAGCAGACGATAAACAATCCGACGTCGCCGGCGCTCAGCCCGGCGGCGGTCAACGCGCGACCCACCGCCTCCTTTCCCAGCGGCAGGGCCTCCACCTGGTAGCGGCGCATCCGGCGCTCGGTCGGCCAGTCCGAGACGTCCTCCAGCAGCGGGTTGACCGCAGCCTGTCGCCTGGTCACCCCCGAGTTCGCGAAGATTCGTTGTGCCAACGCCCTGGTGGTGCCGGTGAAGTGCCGGGAGAAGAAGCCCTCCCACAACTCGTCCTGCGAAGCGGATGGCGGCTGTGCAATCCCGAGCCCCGCGATCACTGGTACGGACACGATCCCCACCTCTCGTCAGATGCTGTCCTCCCCCTGGCCGTCCCACCAGCCACCTCGACTGGTCGTCCTTCCGTGCGAGCCCGGTGCGGCGGGCTCACCAACGCGGTGCCGATCCGTCACGATCCGGGTCGCCGCCCAGCGCGGCGATGCCGAGCCAGTCGGCGCAGACATCCGACGTGGCCGGATGCAGTGAGCCGCAGCGGGCGTCGCGGTAGAGCCGCTCCAACGGATGACCACGGCGGGTCGCCGAGGTGCCCGCCGCCTCCAGCACCGACGCCGCCACCTCGGCGGCCGTGGTGCCGGCGAGCAGCTTCGCCCGCCACACCCAGCGGTTGGTCTCCTCGTCACCGGGCGCCTCGTCCACCCGGCGGGCCGCCTCGGCCACCACCAGCTGCGCGGCGGCGGTCGTGGCGTCCGCTCGCCCCAGCCGGGCCCGCACCGCCGGCAGACCGGCCAGGTTGCGGGCGTTGAGGTGCTCGGCCGCCGCGTCGATCGCCGCGCGGGCCACCCCCACGTAGACGGCCGCGTAGCTGGCAACCAGCCAGTGCGGCATCAGTTGAGCCACCACCAGCGCCAGCCCCTCCACCCCACCGAGCAGCCGGTCGGCGGGCACTGTGACGTCCAGGTGCAGGTCGTGCGAGGAGGTGGCGCGCATGCCGAGCGAGTCCCAGGTCGGCTCCACCGTCAACCCGTCGCCGGCCGGCACCAGGAACTGTGAGACCACCGACTGGTCGGCCGCGCTGCGCGCCGCCACCAGATAGCCGTCCGCGTGCCCGGCACCGGAGCAGAAGGTCTTGCTGCCCTTGAGGTGCCAGCCGCCGTCGGTCGGCTCGTACGCAGTGGTCAGCTGGGACAGCCGCGCGCCCGCGCCACGCTCGCTCATCGCGACCGCGTACCAGGAGCCCTGGGCCGCCGCGCTGAGCAGCCGGTCGCGGGCGGCCAGCGCCTCGTCCGGTACGCCCAGCGCCTCGGCCAGTTCCTCGGTGACCGCGCCCAGCGCGCCGGTCACCGAGGCGTGCATGTTGAACACCAGGGCGGTCGCACCGTTGCCCCGGGCAAGCTCAGTGGCCACCGCGGCGTACTCGGCGAAGGTGGCACCCAGACCGCCGAGTGCCCTGGGCACCATCAGCCCGAACAGGCCGGCCTCGCGCAGGTCGGCGAAGTCGTCCACGGGGAAGGAACCATCCCGGTCGTGCTCGGCCGCCCGCGCGGCGAACCGCGGCGCCAACCGGCGTGCTGCCTCAAGCGCGTGCACCGTCATCTCGTTCCTCCTCGGCGTTCCATACCCCCGCCACTGCCGGACTATCCTTTGCGGATCCCCCGGCCCTGGTAGAGCACGGCGGTGGAGCGGGTCGGCACGATGCGCGGCGCGCGTCCGGCGGGCGACGCACCGGCCGTTCGGCGGGCGCGGGCGCGGCGCAGCAGCCAGGCGATCATGCCGCCGACCTGCGGGCGGATGCCCCGCAGACTCAGGTCGACACCGTGTCGGGCGCACTCGGCCACCAACGCCCGCGCGTCCACGAACAACTGTGGATCGTGGATGCCACGGGGGACCGTCGGCAGCCGTTCGGCGATCCGGACCGCGACGAGCCGGGCCACCGCCGTGTCGTTGAGGGTGTCCAGCACCAGCACGCCACCGGGGCGCAGCAGCCGACACGCCTCGGCCACCGCGCGCGGCCAGGCCGGCACGTGCTCCAGCAGCTCACCCGCCGAGACCACGTCGGCGCAGCCGTCGGGCAGCGGGACCGCCGTGGCATCACCCTGGACCACCCGCACCCCGTGCTCGGCCGCCTGGACCAGCGCCGAGCGGGTCAGATCCACCCCGACGTGGCGGTAGCCCTTGCCGGCCAGGTGTGGCGCGAGCAGGCCGGCGCCGCATCCCAGATCGACGAGCAACGCGTCCGGACGGGTGGCCGGCGGCACCAGCGCGGCACGGGCCTCGGCCAGCCAGTGCAGCATCGCGAACGCGCCGTCGGGCCGCCACCACTCACCCGCCAGATCGTCGTACTGACGCGGATCGTTTCGCGGCAACACCCTCGGACCGGTGGGCGCCCCGGCCGCAGCCACGTCTCGCATGGAACCGAGCGTGGCACGACTGCTCGGTAACGACCAGACTTCCCTTATGTCGTCGAGGGTGTTAGGGCTGGTCAGAGCGAGCCATCCGGAACCGGCCGCAGCGGTGACCACGGTGGCCGGTCTGCTGGCCTGGGGAGTGGGCCACCGGCCGGCCGGAATCGTCTCGGTGGTACTCGCCGTGCTGGCCAGCCAACTCGCCGTCGGCTGGACCAACGACGCGCTGGACGCCGAGCGGGACGCCACTGTGGGGCGTACCGACAAACCGGTCGCCAGTGGCGCGGTCGGTCGACGCGTGACGGCCTGGGCCGCAGCGGCGGCCGCTGTGGCCTGCCCGCTGCTGGCGCTGACCACCAACCCGGTGGCGGCGTTCTGGCTGACACTCGCCCTGGTCTCCGCCCTGCTCTACGACTGGCCGCTCAAGGCGACAGCGTTCTCGGTGCTGCCCTACGCCGTGTCGTTCGGCGCGCTGCCCGCCTTCGTGGTGCTGGCGCTGCCCGGTCAGCCGGCCCCGCCGGTCTGGCTGGTGACGGCGGCGGCCTGCCTGGGCGCCGGCGCCCACTTCGCCAACGTGCTGCCCGACCTGGCCGACGACGCCCGCACCGGCGTGCGCGGCCTGCCCCATCGGCTGGGCGCCGCCGGCAGCCGGGTGGCAGCGGCGGGTCTCCTCCTCGCGGCGACCGCGACACTTGTCCTCGGACCACCCGGGCCGCCGTCGGCGATCGGCTGGGCGGCGGTCGGCACGGCCGCCGTGGTGCCGCCGCTGAGCTGGTACGCCGGGCGCTCGGCGATCCGGGCCGGCCGGCGGCCGGTGGCGGCCTTCCGGGCGGTGATGCTGGTGGCCCTGATCGACGTGGTTCTGCTGGTGGCGAGCGGTCGGGTGGTGTGAACGCCACCCGGGCAGGTGGCATTGCCGGGTCCGCGTGCGGGCCTCGATCAGTCCCAACTACCCTGGAGCGCGGTCTGCGCGGGTATGGCCACCGTGCCCGGCGTACGGCCCGGGTGGGGATTGTGACGAGGAGGACCGACGTGACGCGCTCGATCAGAGGATCCCGGCGGGCGGCCCTGTTGCTGTCCGGGATTGCGGCGGCCAGCCTGCTGGCTTCCGGATGCGGCACCGGTCAGATCGCCGAGACCGCGTTGAAGGAGCCGTCGGTTCAGGGCGTCAGCCTCACGACCAGCAACGGTTCCTTCTCGGTGCGAGGCCTGCTCGTTGACTTCCCGGGCACCGAGGGTTACAAGGCCGGCCAGGACGCCGGGCTCGGCGCGGTGATCTACAACGACTCCAAGGAGACGGTGACTGTCACCGTCACCACGGAGAGCGCCCGCGAGGTGGTGATCAGCGGCGGCTCGGCGAGCCCGTCGCCGTCCGCCTCGGAGTCCGCCTCCATGAGCCCGTCGCCGTCCGGTTCGGGCAGCCCGTCGAACTCGACGTCCGGTTCGCCGACCCCGTCGGTGACGCCGTCCGAGACCGGGTCGTCCTCGGCCACCCCGTCCGCCCCGGAGTCGGCGCGGGCGTCCGGATCGGCCAGCCCCTCGGCCCCGGGTCAGCCGGCCCGGATCGAGCTGGCGCCGTTGAGCTACATCCAGTTCAACTCCGAGGCCACCACCCAGCTCCGGCTGATCGGCCTGACCGAGGCGCTGCGCTCCGGCCAGAACGTCGTCGTGACCTTCGACTTCGGCAACGGCAACACGGTCACCGGTCAGGCACCGGTCGCGGTGCCGCTCACCCCGGCGGCCCCTCCGTCGCCGATCATCGAGCGCGAGGGCGGCTACGAGGGCGACGAGGGCGGCACCACCCACGAGTGACCCGACCCGCACATCGACAAACGCCCCGGCGTGGTGACCACCACGCCGGGGTGTTTTCGTCGTACGCGAGGGCTAGCGTCCTGATGTGACCACCTCCCGATCGACCCCTCCGCGCGGCGGCACGGCCGGTGCCGCCCGTGGTCGGTCCACCACCCGCGAGCCGCGTCCGGCCTACCAGTGCGACGCCTGCGGGCACCAGCCGCCCAAGTGGGTGGGGCGCTGCCCCGAGTGCGGCGAGTGGGGCGCGGTGGTCGAGAGCACCGTCACCGGCCCGACCGTCGCCGGTCGCGTGGTCAGCTCCCGGATGCCGTCCGAGCCGGCCCGACCGATCGCCACCATCAGCGCCGCCCCGGCCCGCGCCGTGCCCACCGGGGTGAGCGAGCTCGACCGGGTGCTCGGCGGTGGCCTTGTCCCCGGCGCCGTGGTGTTGCTCGCCGGCGAGCCCGGCGTGGGCAAGTCGACCCTCCTGCTCGACGTGGCGCAGCAGTGGGCGGTCGGTGCCGGCAGCCCCTCACTGGTGGTCAGCGGCGAAGAGTCGGTCAGTCAGGTGCGCCTGCGCGCCGAACGGATGGGCACCCTGCACGAGCAGCTCTACCTCGCTGCGGAGAGCGACCTGGGCTCGGTGCTCGGTCACCTCGACGCGGTCAAGCCGGGCCTGCTGGTGCTCGACTCGGTGCAGACCATCTCGACCACCGGCACCGAGGGGGTGCCCGGTGGGGTGACCCAGGTCCGCGCGGTCACCGCCGCGCTGGTCTCGGTCGCCAAGGAACGGGGCATCGCCACAGTGCTGGTCGGGCACGTCACCAAGGACGGCCAGGTGGCCGGGCCTCGGGTGCTGGAGCACCTGGTCGATGTGGTGCTGCACTTCGAGGGCGACAAGCACTCGTCGCTGCGCCTGGTGCGAGGCGTGAAGAACAGGTTCGGCGCGGCCGACGAGGTCGGCTGCTTCGAGATGCACGAGGGCGGCATCAGCAGCCTGGCCGACCCGTCCGGGCTGTTCCTGACCCGCTACGCGGAGCCGGTCCCCGGCACCTGCGTGACGGTGGCCATGGAGGGGCGACGGGCCCTGGTCACCGAGGTGCAGGCGCTGATCGGCGCGACAGTCGCGGGCTCTCCCCGACGCACCGTCTCCGGCCTCGACTCGGCCCGACTGGCGATGGTGCTCGCTGTGCTGCAACGGCGCACCGAGCGGCTGACCCTGCACGACCGGGAGGTCTTCGCCGCCACAGTGGGCGGAATACGCGTGGTGGAACCGGCCGCCGACCTGGCGGTGGCGCTGGCGGTGGCCTCCGGAGGGCTCAACCTGGCGATCGCGCCGCACCTGGTGGCGATCGGTGAGGTGGGGCTGACCGGCGAGGTTCGCCGGGTCGGGGCGGTGCCGCGCCGGCTGGCCGAGGCCGCCCGGCTTGGGTTCAAGGTGGCCCTGGTGCCGCCCGGCTGCAGCCCGGCCAGCACCGGCGCCGGCCCCGGGCAGATGCAGGTGACCGAGGTCACCGACGTCCGTTCGGCACTGCACCATGCGGCCCGCGCGTCCGCCGAGTGACCCACCGTGCCGACGAGGGCGGCGAAACCGGACAGCACGTCGCAAGCGGGAGACGTTGGAAAGGGCGGCATCGTGACACATCACAGTAACCACGACAGCACCCACCGCACGGCAGTCCGTAGACTGTGCCCGTGCCGATCGACCGCGATACCACCAAGCCAGCCGGCGCGCCGCCCCAGGCGCGCACCGGCGCCGTGGGCTCGCCCGCCCGCCCGATCAGCGTGAGCGTGACTGCGGGGGCCGCCGGGAGCGCCGGAGATCCGCTACGAGCCAACCTCGCCCTGATGGCCCCGGGCACCGCCCTGCGCGACGGTCTGGAGCGCATCCTGCGGGGTCGCACGGGCGCGCTCATCGTGCTCGGCTACGACAAGGTGGTCGAGGGCCTCTGCACCGGCGGCTTCCCGCTGGACGTGGAGTTCTCCGCGACGCGCGTGCGCGAGCTGTGCAAGATGGACGGCGCTGTCGTGCTCTCCAGCGACGGCACCCGAATCGTCCGGGCGGCCGTGCACCTGATGCCCGACCCGTCCATCCCGACGGAAGAGTCCGGCACCCGGCACCGCACCGCCGAGCGGGTGGCCCGCCAGACCGGCTATCCGGTCATATCGGTCAGCCAGTCGATGCGGATCATCAGCCTCTACGTCAACGGCCAACGGCACGTGCTCGACGACTCGGCGGCCATCCTCTCCCGCGCCAACCAGGCGCTCGCCACCCTGGAGCGCTACAAGCTCCGGCTGGACGAGGTCTCCGGCACGCTCTCCGCCCTGGAGATCGAAGATCTGGTCACCGTGCGGGACGCGGTGGCAGTGGTGCAGCGGCTGGAGATGGTTCGCCGGATCGCCGACGAGATCGCCGGTTACGTGGTGGAGCTGGGCACCGACGGTCGCCTACTCGCCCTGCAACTCGACGAGCTGATGGCCGGCGTGGACGCCGACCGCACTCTGGTCATCCGGGACTACCTCCCCGTCGGCCGCAAGTCGCGCACCCTGGACGAGGCTCTCGTCGAGCTGGACCTGCTCGGTGCCACCGAGCTGATCGACCTGGTGGCGGTGGCCAAGGCGATCGGTTACCCGGCCGCGTCCGACGCGCTCGACGCCGCGGTCAGCCCGCGCGGCTTCCGACTGCTGGCCAAGGTGCCCCGGCTACCGGTGGCAGTGGTCGATCGCCTGGTGCTGCACTTCGGCAGCCTCCAGCGTCTGCTCGGCGCGACAGTGGAAGACCTGCAAGCCGTCGAAGGGGTCGGCGACGCCCGTGCCCGCGGCGTCCGTGAGGGGCTCTCCCGGCTCGCCGAGGCATCCATCCTGGAACGCTACGTCTGACAGTGCTCAGCCGGTGACGGTGAGCTTCACCGGGTCGCTGAGCTTCGTGCCCACCCGGGCGAACACCTGGTACGACCCGGCCGGCGGGAACGGCCCGGCGGCCAGCGCGCCGTCACAGCGGCTGGTGTCCCGCCCGTTCCACGGCACCTCGTAGGAGCGCTCGAAGTTCGGCGTGAAGGACTGCGGGTCCGAGCCCTGGACCTTGCCGCAGGTGTCCGACGACCAGACCTTCTCGGCACCGGACTTGATGAAGATCTCCTGGAGGTCGGCGCCGACGTTGCGACTGCACGTCCGGTTAGACGTGTTCTTGATCCTCAGTTGCAGCTCGACCACCGCGCCGCGCTGCACCGAGGTCGGGCTCGCCGACGAGATCACGCTGATCTCCCCGTCGGTGCAGGTGCCGTCATCCTCCGAACCGGCCGCCGCGCCCAGCGGTGGAGTGTTGCTGGTGATCGCCGGGCTCGGACTCGTCGGACCCGCATCAGCGGAGGCCGACGACGACGGAGCGCCGGTCTGCGGTGTCAGCACCGGCCCAACGGGACCAGACGTCGCGGCGGACGTTGCCGACGGCGAACCTCCGGCCTTCGGCTCCTGACCGCCGGAACGACCCGAACCGGTGCAGGAGTAGAGCAGGACAATCAGGAACAGAAACCCCGCTCCGAGTACGACGGCGCGACGCCGCCAGTACACGGCGGGTGGCAGGGGGCCGACCGTCAGACGCATGATGCCCTCCACCGTAGCCGCGCCGTACCCGGCAGTGCCGCGCGACGCGCCGGAGCCACTCCGAGGCGCCCGCACCACCCTCCACTGGGGACGGTCCGGCACCCGATCACAGGTAGACCTTGCGCTGATAGACCGCGTGCGCACCGGCCACCCGGTCCAGGAAGAGTAGCCCCGCGCAGTGGTCGATCTCGTGCTGCAACGCCCGGGCCTCGAAGCCGTCGGTCACCAGCCGGACCGGCTCGCCGCTGCCCGGCAGATCACCCTCCACCACCAGCCGGCTGGCCCGCTTCACGTCCCCGGTCAGGTCCGGCACCGACATGCAGCCCTCCCGGCCCGGCTTCCACCGCGTCGCCTCGACCACGCGCGCGTTGCACAACACGAAGACGCCGTGCACCGTCACCGCCTTCGGGTGCCCCGTCACGTCGACGGCGAAGACCCGAGCGCCCACCCCTACCTGCGGCGCGGCCAGCCCGACGCAGCCCGGCGAGACCTTCATGGTGGCTATCAGGTCCGCCGCGAGTTGGACCGTCTCCTTCGCCGTGGGGTCGACCTCGTCCGCGGCCCGACTCAACACCGGATGCGGGGCGGACACCACAGCCCGCACCTCGCCCGGCACGTCCAGCGACTCCGGTGTCCAGTCCCCCAGGCCGACATCCGGCCCGCGCTCCTCGCCGGTCACAACAGATCCGGGTCCGCCGGCCGGAGGGTGACCTCCACGCCCATCTCGGCAGCCGTCCGGTGCAACCGGTCGATCAGTGTGCCCGCCACACCGGCCGGCAACTCGACCTCCGCCAGGACCACGTACAGCGCACCGGTCAACCGGGTACTCAGGTCGGTGACATTCCCTCCGGCGTCCACCAGCACCCGCGTCATCGCCGCGACGATCCCCATCCGGTCCGAACCGTGCACCGCCATCACGTACGGCTCACCCGCCGGAGGAACATCGCCGTCCGGGGTGACAGCGCGTACCGTCGCCAGCAGCTGACCCTCGGCGGCCAGCGACGCCAGCGCGGCCTCGACCTCGGCGGCGGCTGGACCGGTGCAGATGAGGGTCATCGCGAAATGCCCCCGCAGCCGCGTCATCGTGCTGTCGGTGAGGTTCGCGCCCAGTCGGGCCAGCACCTCCGCGACGTCGGCCACGATGCCCGGCCGGTCCCGACCGA
Source organism: Micromonospora trifolii (assembly GCF_022229005.1). Taxonomy (GTDB): domain Bacteria; phylum Actinomycetota; class Actinomycetes; order Mycobacteriales; family Micromonosporaceae; genus Micromonospora; species Micromonospora trifolii. The sequence goes on along the minus strand of NZ_JAKKFD010000001.1, from coordinate 19,504 downwards.
TGACGGTGATCGCGAGCTCGTTCATCCGCGCATTCTCCCCCGTCCGCCGAACGACGACGTGGCACCCCGCCCGAGCCGCCCACCAAACGGGAACGCCGGGCGTGACATCATCGACGACGTCATGACTCAACCCGACTTCGCCACAGTGGTCAGCCGGTGGTTCCAGCAGCACGCCCGTGACCTGCCGTGGCGCGAGCCCGGCGTCACCCCGTGGGCCATCCTGGTCAGCGAGGTCATGCTCCAGCAGACACCAGTGGTCCGGGTGGTGCCGGCCTGGCAGGCATGGCTGGCCCGCTGGCCCGATCCGGCCGCGTTGGCGGCGGACACCCCAGCCGAGGCGATCCGGATGTGGGGGCGTCTCGGCTACCCCCGTCGGGCGGTCCGGCTGCGCGAATGCGCCGTCGCGATCGTCGACCGGCACGGCGGCCAGGTGCCGGACCGGCTGGAGCACCTGCTCGCGCTGCCCGGCGTCGGCACCTACACCGCGCGGGCAGTGGCCGCCTTCGCGTACGGTCAGCGGCACCCGGTCGTCGACACCAACGTACGGCGGGTCGTGTGCCGTGCGGTGGCCGGCGAACCGGACGCCGGGCCCGTCACCCGACCAGCCGACCTCGTCGCCACCGAGGAACTGCTCCCGACGGAACCGGCCGCGGCGGCGCTGGCCAGCGCCGCCTTCATGGAACTGGGCGCGGTGATCTGCACAGCCCGGTCACCGCGCTGCACCGCCTGTCCCGTCGAGTCGATCTGCGCCTGGCGGGCGTCCGGCCAGGAGGCGCCGGCCGGGCCGACCCGGCGACCCCAGCGGTACGCGGGCACCGACCGACAGGTCCGCGGTCTGCTGCTCGGAGTGCTCCGGGACAGCACCGGACCGGTCCCCCACCAGCGGCTGGACCAGGTCTGGACCGACGACGTGCAACGCGCCCGTGCCCTCGCCGGCCTGGTGCAGGACGGGCTGGTCGAACCCGCCGGCGCCGACTCCTTCCGCCTGGTCGGTGACGGCCCGTCCCTCCCCACCGCCGACCTCACCACCTGACCCGCCCGACCCTGCGCGTCGGCCCCGTGGGCCGGCATCCGCACGCCCACAGGCCGGACGTCCCCAGGCCGCACGTCCGCAGGCGCACGCCCACAGGCCGGACGTCCCCAGGCCGCACGGCCGCAGGCGCACGCCCACAGGCCGGACGTCCCCAGGCCGCACGGCCGCAGGCGCACGAGGCCGCCGTCGTCGTCGCCAGCCACGACCAGCAGCAGACGCCGCCCCGCCGGCATCGCCTCCCGGAACGCGGCTTCCGCAGGCCGGACGTCCGCACGCCCTCAGCACACCCGCCAGGCCGCGCGTCCGCGCGTCCGCACGCCCGCACGCATTCCGGCGCCCCTGCCGCCCGCCTCACGTCCGCTCCCCGCACCCCGGCCCCACGCCGAACGCCCGAAGGCAGCGCACGAAGGCCCGGCGATCGGCGCATTCCACCCCAAGATCGTGCTCGATCCTGGATGTAGTGGTGTCGGGCACGCCGGATGCCACTAGATCCAGGATGTTGCGCGAACTTGCGGGCGGAGACCTCCGCGGGGAGCGAGGCCGCCGGCAAGCTCACCACCCTGCCCCACCATTGCGTCCTGCAACATCAGGGAAAGTGCTGCCTCCGGACGCCGCGAGGCAGCACTTTCCCTGATGTTGTGCGGATCTTGCCGGGCGCGGCAGCGTGAGAGCGCGCGCATGGGCGGGCGCGTCGGGCAACTGCGGACGCAGAGGCGGCCCGACGGGGCAGGCACCGCACGTCGAACGCGGCTTGGCAAGGCAGGCACCGCATCAGACGAGCCCGTGGCAGGCACGGCGCGTCAGACGCGCCCCGGCATGGCAGATGCGGCGTCACGGGCGGCGTGCGGCGGGCAGGCGCTACCACCGCGTGAGGCCCCGAGGGTGGCGGCCTGGGCGGGGGCGGCGGCGTCGAGCGGGGGCCGCGGGAATGACCTGAGGGCGCAGAAAAGGCGGGGCCCCGGTGGCTTACGCCACCGGGGCCCCGCCCCTTGCTGATTGTGTTACTCGTCCACGCCTGCCGCGGCGGTGCCAGCGGCAGTGCCACCGAGGTCGGCCGGGACGGCGTCCGGAACCTCCACCGGCTTGTCCGAGCCCCGGAAGACGAGCTTGGACTTGTCGATGTCGTCCGGGTCGCCCTCGCAGTCCACCACGACGATCTGACCCGGGGTCAGCTCGTTGAACAGGATCCGCTCGGAGAGGTTGTCCTCGATGTCGCGCTGGATCGTGCGACGAAGCGGACGGGCACCGAGCACCGGGTCGAAGCCCTTCGCGGCCAGGTACTTCTTGGCGTTGTCGGTCAGCTCCAGACCCATGTCCTTGTTCCGCAGCTGGCCTTCGATCCGCTGGATCATGATGTCCACGATCGAGAGGATCTCGGTCTGGCGCAGCTGGTGGAAGACGATGGTGTCGTCGATCCGGTTGAGGAACTCAGGCCGGAAGTGCTGCTTGAGCTCGTCGTTGACCTTCTGCTTCATCCGGTCGTAGTTGGACTCGGAGTCCTCCGACTGCTGGAAGCCCAGCGACACCGCCTTGGCGACGTCACGGGTGCCCAGGTTGGTGGTCAGGATGATGACCGTGTTCTTGAAGTCCACGATTCGACCCTGGCCGTCGGTGAGCCGACCGTCTTCGAGGATCTGCAGGAGCGTGTTGAACACGTCCGGGTGGGCCTTCTCGATCTCGTCGAAGAGGACCACCGAGAACGGCCGACGCCGCACCTTCTCGGTCAGCTGCCCGCCCTCGTCGTAGCCGACGTAGCCGGGAGGGGCACCCACGAGCCGGGAGACCGTGTAACGGTCGTGGAACTCGGACATGTCCAGCTGGATGAGGGAATCCTCGCTGCCGAAGAGGAACTCGGCGAGCGCCTTGGACAGCTCGGTCTTACCGACACCGGACGGGCCGGCGAAGATGAACGAGCCCGACGGGCGCTTCGGGTCCTTCAGGCCGGCCCGGGTACGCCGGATCGCCTTCGAGACCGCCTTGACCGCGTCCTCCTGGCCGATGACGCGCTTGTGCAGCTCGTCCTCCATGCGCAGCAGGCGCGAGGTCTCCTCCTCGGTCAGCTTGTAGACCGGGATGCCGGTCCAGTTGCCGAGAACCTCGGCGATCTGCTCGTCGTCAACCTCGCTGACGACGTCCAGGTCACCGGCCTTCCACTCCTTCTCCCGCTGAGCCTTCTGGCCGAGGAGCTGCTTCTCCTTGTCGCGCAGCTGGGCGGCGCGCTCGAAGTCCTGCGCGTCGATCGCGGACTCCTTGTCGCGACGCACCTGGGCGATGCGCTCGTCGAAGTCACGCAGGTCTGGCGGCGCGGTCATCCGACGGATCCGCATCCGGGCACCGGCCTCGTCGATCAGGTCGATCGCCTTGTCCGGCAGGAAGCGGTCGGAGATGTACCGGTCGGCCAGGGTTGCGGCAGCCACGAGAGCTGCGTCGGTGATGCTCACCCGGTGGTGAGCCTCGTAGCGGTCCCGCAGGCCCTTGAGGATCTCGATGGTGTGGGCCAGCGACGGCTCACCCACCTGGATCGGCTGGAAGCGGCGCTCGAGAGCGGCGTCCTTCTCCAGGTGCTTGCGGTACTCGTCGAGCGTGGTGGCACCGATGGTCTGCAGCTCACCACGGGCCAACATCGGCTTGAGGATGCTCGCGGCGTCGATCGCGCCCTCGGCGGCACCCGCACCCACCAGGGTGTGGATCTCGTCGATGAACAGGATGATGTCGCCGCGGGTGCGGATCTCCTTGAGCACCTTCTTGAGGCGCTCCTCGAAGTCACCGCGGTAGCGGGAACCGGCGACGAGCGCGCCCAGGTCGAGCGTGTAGAGCTGCTTGTCCTTGAGGGTCTCGGGCACCTCGCCCTTGATGATCTTCTGGGACAGGCCCTCCACCACGGCGGTCTTACCGACGCCGGGCTCACCGATCAGGACCGGGTTGTTCTTGGTACGGCGGGAGAGCACCTGCATGACCCGCTCGATTTCCTTCTCGCGCCCGATGACCGGGTCGAGCTTGCCCTCGCGGGCGGCCTGAGTCAGGTTGCGGCCGAACTGGTCCAGCACCAGGCTGGTCGACGGCGCGGCCTCACCCGGCGCGGCGCCCGCCGCGGCGGGCTCCTTGCCCTGGTAGCCGGAGAGCAGCTGGATCACCTGCTGGCGGACCCGGTTGAGGTCGGCGCCGAGCTTGACCAGCACCTGGGCGGCGACGCCCTCGCCCTCACGGATCAGCCCGAGCAGGATGTGCTCGGTGCCGATGTAGTTGTGGCCGAGCTGCAGCGCCTCGCGCAGCGACAGCTCCAGCACCTTCTTGGCCCGCGGCGTGAACGGGATGTGCCCGCTCGGCGCCTGCTGACCCTGGCCGATGATCTCCTCGACCTGCTGGCGGACGCCCTCCAGGGAGATGCCGAGGCTCTCCAGGGCCTTTGCCGCGACGCCTTCACCTTCGTGGATCAGGCCCAGCAGGATGTGTTCCGTACCGATGTAGTTGTGGTTGAGCATCCGGGCCTCTTCTTGGGCCAGGACGACAACCCGTCGCGCTCGGTCGGTGAACCGCTCGAACATGCCCTCGTGCTCCTCACGTGCCGTGCGCCTTGATGGTCAAGATCTTGGCGGGGCCGGTGCACGAACGTCCAGGACGGGCGTCCGTGCCTCCTTACTCTATCGTCGCTGACCGACTCAGCTGAGGTCGTGTGTCTCTGCTCTGGGTCGGTTGCACGTCGTTTTGAACAACCGTCCGCGCTCAGGAGGTGTTCCGGTAGCCCTGTCGCTACGCGCAGAGCGAAATCCGACTGGCTCGACGGAAGCCCCATCCGGGGTCCGGAAGCGCTCCGGGAGGCCCTGGAGGGCCCACCGGCCCTCGCGGTGAGCGCAGCGCCGGGCCCCTGGGGGAGGTTGTCCACAGGCTGTGGATAGCTGTTCCACTGGTTGTGGACAACGCCGGCCGGCCCGGAATGCTTCCCGCCCCGAACGGAGACCACCAGGGCACCCGGATACGGCGACGCCGGCCCGGAGAACTCCTCCGGCCCGGCGTCGGTGTCGCCTGCGGTGGCGGCTCGCCACCAAGTCGCTGACGGATCAGCGCTTCGCGTGGAACTCGTCCACGATCTCCTGCGGGATACGACCCCGGTCCGAGATGTCCTTGCCGGCCTTCTTGGCCCACTCCCGGATCGCCTTGTTCTGTTCCCGATCGGCGGTCGCGCCACCCCGACCGCGGGCAGCCCGCCCACCGATGACGACGCCGCCCCGGCCGACCTTGGTGCCAGCTCCCACGTACGACGCAAATGCATCGCGCAATTTCGCGGCGTTGGCGCTCGACAGGTCGATCTCGTACTGAACGCCGTCGAGGGCGAACTTGACGGTCTCGTCCGCGTCCCCGCCGTCCAGGTCATCGACCAGCTTGTGAATGATCTGCTTGGCCACGTCCCACATTCCTTTCGAGCAGGGTGCTCCTGCTAACGAGAGCACAATAACCCCCGCGCCGCTCGTCGCGTCAATAGGATCCGGTTACGGCTCGGCGTACACCGGGACGGGACTACTCCGGGCGGACCAACGGGAAGAGGATCGTTTCCCGAATTCCGAGGCCGGTCAGGGCCATCAAGAGCCGGTCGATTCCCATTCCCATACCGCCGGCCGGCGGCATTCCATACTCCATCGCCCGAAGAAAGTCCTCGTCGAGCCGCATCGCCTCGTCGTCGCCACGGGCGGCCAACTGGGCCTGGGCGACCAGTCGCTCGCGCTGCACGATCGGGTCGACCAGCTCGGAGTACCCGGTGCCCAGCTCGAAGCCGAGCACGTACAGGTCCCACTTCTCGGCCAGCCCCGGCTCGCTGCGGTGCGCCCGGGTCAGCGGGCTGGTCTCCTCCGGGTAGTCCCGCACGAAGGTGGGCGCCTCCAGGCCGGGGACGACCAGTTCCTCGAACAGTTCCTCGGCCAGCTTGCCCGGGCCCCACTTCGGGTCCACGGCCAATCCCACCTTGTCCGCGTACTCCACCAGACGGGACCGTTCGGTACGGACCGTGACCTCCTCGCCCAGCGCTTCGGAAAGCACACCGAACAACGTCACGGACCGCCACTCGCCACCCAGGTCGAACTCCCGCCCGTCGGCATGGGTCACCACCGTCGAGCCGCTGACCGCGATCGCCGCCTGTTGAACGAGATTACGGGTCAGCTCGCCGATCGTGTCGTAGTCGCCGTACGCCTGGTACGTCTCCAGCATCGCGAACTCCGGCGAGTGCGAAGAGTCGACACCCTCATTACGGAAGTTGCGGTTGATCTCGAAGACGCGGTCGACGCCGCCGACCACAGCGCGCTTGAGAAACAGTTCCGGAGCGATTCGCAGATACAGATCGGTGCTCAACGCATTGCTGTGGGTCACGAACGGTCGGGCTGTCGCACCGCCATGCAGCAGTTGCAACATCGGCGTTTCCACCTCGATGAAGCCCTGCCCGTGCAGTGAATCGCGCAGACTGCGTACCGCGGCGGCCCGGGTGCGCACCATCTCCCGTGCCTGCGGCCGGACGATCAGGTCGACGTAACGCTGCCGGACGCGCGCCTCCTCGGAGAGGGGCTTGTGGGCCACCGGCAACGGTCGCAGCGCCTTGGCGGTCATCTCCCACTGCTGGGCCAGAACCGACAGCTCACCCCGGCGGCTGGTGATCACCTCACCGGTGACGCCGACGTGGTCGCCGAGGTCGACGAGGCGCTTCCACGCCTCCAGCCGCTCCGGCCCGACCCGGTCCAGGGAGAGCATCGCCTGCAACTCGGTGCCGTCGCCGTCCCGCAGGGTCGCGAAGCAGAGCTTGCCCGTGTTGCGTACGAAGATCACCCGGCCGGTGACCGCCACCTGGTCGCCGGTAGCGGTGTCGGTGGGCAGGTCGGCGTAGCCCGCCCGGACCTGCGCCAGGGTGGTGGTGCGGGGGAAGCCGACCGGGTAGGGCTCGACGCCCTCGGCGAGCATCCGGTCCCGCTTCTCCCGGCGGACCTTCATCTGCTCGGGAAGGTCGTCGGCGGGGTCCACTGGCACGGGGTTCTGCTCGGTCACGGCACGCTTCCTCGTCACGGAGATACAGGGGGTCAGGCCCGAGCGTACTCAAGCGGCCCGGAGGCCGTTACGGGATAACCTGCCCGCCATGGTCGATCACACTCACGCCCTGTCGTTCGGTGCCGCCGCGAGTGACTACGACCGGTTTCGGCCCCGTTATCCAGACGCAGCGATCCGCTGGGCACTCGACGGGCTGAGCGAAGCCCGGGTGGTCGATCTCGCGGCGGGCACCGGCATCCTGACCCGCGGTGTGCTGGCCCTGGGCCACGATGTCGTACCGGTCGAGCCCGATTCGGGGATGCGGGCGCAGCTCGTCGCCAGCACCCCCGGCACAACGGCCCTGGCGGGCAGCGCCGAGGCCATGCCGCTGCCCGACTCGGCGGCGGACGCGGTGCTGGTCGGGACGGCGTACCACTGGTTCGACAGGTTGCCCGCGCACGCCGAGATCGCCCGAGTGCTCCGTCCCGGCGGCACCTTCGCCCCCATCTGGAACATCCGGGACGACAGCGTCGACTGGGTGGCCGAGCTGGGTCGCATCGCCCACTTCGGGGACAAGTCGACCAACCAGCTCTTCGGCGAGCACCCCGACTTCGGCCCGGCGTTCGACGCCGTCGAGAAGCGCGAGTTCACGCACCGCACCACGCTCACACCGGACGAGCTGCTCGGCATGGTCCGCACCCGCTCGTACTGGCTCACCGCCTCCGTCGACGATCAGCGGCGGGTCGAGCGGGAACTGGCCGAACTCCTGAACACCCACCCCGCCCTGGTTGGCCGGAACACCATCGAGCTGCCGTACCGGACGCTGGTGCTGCGCGCCCGGCGGCGCTGACGCCGGGCACGAGGGCCGGCGCCCGACGGCGGCCGGGGTCACAGGTTGCGGTCGTAGACCATCCGCAGGCCGATCAGCGTGATCATCGGCTCGTGGTGGGTGATGCTGCGACACTCGTTGATCACCAGGGAGGCGAGGCCGCCGGTGGCGATCACCGCCCGCACCTCGCCCAGCTCCTCGGTCATCCGCTCGACGATCCGGTCAACCTGCCCGGCGAAGCCGAAGTACAGGCCGGCCTGGAGGCACTCCACGGTGTTCTTGCCGATCACCGAGCGGGGCTTGGTGGCCTCGACCTTGCGCAGCTGCGCGGCCCGGGCGGCCAGCGCGTCGAAGGAGATCTCGATGCCCGGGGCGAACGCGCCTCCGAGGAACTCTCCGCGCTCGCTGATCACGTCGAAGTTGGTGGTGGTGCCGAAGTCCACGACGATCGACGGGCCGCCGTAGAGGGTGTACGCGGCAAGGGTGTTCACCACCCGGTCGGCGCCGACCTCCTTCGGGTTGTCGATCGCCAACTGCACCCCGGTCCGCACTCCCGGCTCGACCACGACGCTCGGCAGGTCGGCGTAGTACCGACTGAGCATGGTGCGCAGCGACCGCAGCGCGGCCGGCACCGTGGAACAGGCGGCCACACCGGTGATCTCGACGTTGTCCCCGGCGAGCAGACCCCGGAACATCAGGCCCAGCTCGTCCGCCGTCGAGCGGGCATCGGTCTTGATCCGCCAGGAGTGCACCAGCTTGTCGCCGTCGAAGGTCGCCAGCACGGTGTTGGTGTTTCCGATGTCGATGCAGAGCAGCACGCACGCAGCCTAGACAACTAGTCGGCGCGCAGGTCCAGCGCGATGTCCAGGATCGGCGACGAGTGCGTCAGCGCGCCCACCGAGAGGAAGTCCACGCCGGTGGCCGCGTACCGGCCGGCCACCTCCAGGGTCAGCCCGCCGGTCGCCTCCAGCTCCGCCCGGTCGCCCACAGCGGCCACCGACTCGGCCAGCACCTCCGGCATCATGTTGTCGCAGAGCAGGAAGTCCGCCCCGGCCTCCACCGCCTCCACCGCCTCGTCGACGGTTGTCACCTCGACCTGCACCGGCACCTCCGGGAACGCCTCCCGGACCCGCCGGTAGGCAGCAGTGATGCCGCCGGCCGCCAGCTTGTGGTTGTCCTTGATCATGGCCACGTCGTAGAGGCCCATCCGCTTGTTGGTGCCGCCGCCGGCCCGCACCGCGTACTTCTCCAGCGCCCGCAGGCCCGGCGTCGTCTTGCGGGTGTCCAGCACCATCGCCTTCGTGCCGGCCAGCGCGTCCGCCCAGGCCCGGGTGTGGGTGGCCACCCCGGACATCCGACAGAGCAGGTTGAGCGCCGTCCGCTCGGCCGTCAACAGCAGCCGGGTCGGGCCGGTCACCGTCGCCAGGACGTCGCCGCGGGCCACCCGCTCGCCGTCGCGGGCCAGCACCGACACCTCGACGGTACGACCGAAGCCAGTCACCTCGCCCACCAGCTCGAACACGGCGGCGGCCACCGCCATCCCGGCCAACACCCCGTCCGCGCGGGCCACCAGGTCGGCGGTGTCGGTCTGCTCCGCCGGAATGGTGGCCACGCTGGTGACATCCAGGAAATCCGGGCCCAGATCCTCGACCAGCGCGCCCTCGATCACCTGTCGTACGTGCGCCGGATCCAACCCGGCCGCCCGCAACGCCGTCTCCGTCGACTCCGTCATCGTCGCCTCCTTCGCTCCCGACTGCGGGGCTCGCAAGATCGGCTCACTCCTCGCGCTCACTGGGTCCCCTCCCACTGTTGCGTCACCCGGCCCTGCGCCCCGACCGCCCCGACCAGATGGCCCAGCCACCGTTCGTCGGCCGTGGGGAAGTCCTCGCGCCAGTGGCAGCCCCGGGTCTCACCACGGGCGTACGCGGCGGCAACCAGCGTCGACGCCACCGTGAGCAGGTTCGTCGCCTCCCAGTCGGCGGTTCGCGGCCGGCCCCGGGCAACGCCCAACTCGGTCAACGTCCCGGCCGTCTCGGCCAGCGTCGCCGCGGATCGGAGCACCCCGGCCCCCCGGGTCATCGCCCGTTGCAGGGTCGGCGTCACCTCCGCGGGCACCACCCAGCCCGTCCCGCCACGCCAGGCACCGGTCTCCGCCGGCTGCGCCTGCTCGGGCAGGCCGGCAGCGATGTCCTCGGCGATCCGCCGGGAGAAGACCAAACCCTCCAACAGCGAGTTGCTGGCCAGCCGGTTCGCGCCGTGCACGCCAGTGCAGGCCACCTCACCGCAGGCGTACAGGCTGGGGATGGAGGTACGGCCGCGCAGATCAGTGCGGACCCCTCCGGAGGCGTAGTGGGCGGCCGGCGCCACCGGGATCAGGTCGGTCGCCGGGTCCACGCCGATCGCCAGGCAGGACGCCACGATGGTGGGGAACCGACCGGCCAGGAAGTCGCCGCCCAGGTGCCGTGCGTCGAGGAAGACGTGGTCCGCGCCGGTGGTCAGCAGCACCCGGTGGATGCCCTTGGCCACCACGTCCCGGGGTGCCAGCTCGGCCAACTCGTGCTGGCCCACCATGAACCTCTTGCCGTCCGCGTCCACCAGGTACGCGCCCTCGCCGCGCAACGCCTCCGAGACCAGCGGCTGCTGTGCGTGCCCCGCCCCGGGCACCCCCGCGCCGGCCGGGGTGATCAGGGCGGTCGGGTGGAACTGGACGAACTCCACGTCGGTCACCGCAGCGCCGGCCCGCAGCGCCAGCGCCACCCCGTCCCCGGTGGAGACCGGTGGGTTGGTGGTGGCCGAGAAGATCTGCCCCATGCCACCGGTGGCGAGCACCACGGCACGGGCCAGCAGCGCGCCGACGCCGTCCTCGCTGCCCTCACCCAACACGTGCAGGGTGATCCCGCAGGCCGGGCCCAGCCCGTCCGGGCCGTCGCCGGGCGCGCGCAGCAGATCCAGCACGAGAGCGTGCTCGACCAGCCGGATCCACGGGTCACGCTGCACCGCCGCGTGCAGGGCCCGCTGCACCTCCGCGCCGGTGGCGTCCCCGCCGGCGTGCACGATCCGGTCCGCCCGGTGCCCGCCCTCGCGGGTCAGCATCAGCGAACCGTCCGGGTGACGATCGAACTCGGCGCCGATCCGCATCAGCTCACGGAGCCGGGTCGGGCCCTCCTCGACCAGCACCCGAACCGCCGCCGGGTCGCAGAGCCCCACCCCGGCGACCTCGGTGTCCCGGGCATGCGCCGCCGGGGTGTCGGCCGGGTCGAGCACTGCGGCGATGCCGCCCTGCGCCCACCGGGTCGAGCCGTCATCAATGTTGACCTTGGTGACCACCGTGACGTGCAGACCGGCCTCACGCAGGTGCAGCGCCGCGGTCAACCCGGCCACGCCGGAACCCACCACGATCACGTCGGTGGTCTCCACCCAGCCGGGAGCGGGCGCGGCCAGCAGCGCGGGCAGGGCAGGCAGGTCGACGGTCGGGAGGTCCATCCCCCCAGTCAACCCGAACCATCCTCGCCCGGGGCGGCGGGGGCGGGACGAGTGTTTTGGGCGACCCCGTCCGGCGCGCGCCGACAGTCAGGCCGTGGTCACTTCGTCCGGACCGGCAGACCGGCCGGGCCCGCGCCCTTCAGCGAGGCGGTCACCGTGCGGTCACTCAGCCACAGATAGCAGCGGACGCCCCGATCACCGACCTTCCAGCGCCCAGCCCCCGGCGGACGGACCACCACACCGCTGCGGAAACGCAGCTTGGCGTCGTCCGGCACGCCCGAGTACCGGGCCAGGACGCTGCGACAACCCGTGTAGAGCGGCAACCAGTCGGCGTCCCGGGTCGGGTACGCCACGTCCGGTGCGCGCCACACCCCGACGAACTCGGCGTCGTGCTGTCTGCCGCACTCCACCGGAGTCAGCGTCTGCACACCCCGGCCGGCGCCACCGCGGGTCTGCTGGCAACCGAGGCGCAGCGCGGTGGTGCCCTTCAACGCGTCCCGCAGGCTGCCCGACCGGACCACAACTGTGGCCGCCGCCTCGACAGTGGTCAGCTCGGTGAGGTCGCAGCGGAACCACCGGGAACCCGCCGCCCAGCCCGGCCCGTTGGGCAGCGCCACTGACAGCCGCAGTCGGCCGGACCGCCAGTCGTCACCCACATAGCCGGTCGCCCGGGTGTCGCACTCGGCGAACGCGCCCCGCAGCTCGCCGGAACCACCCGCCGGAGCTGTCGTCCGCCCGGCCGGGAACGCCCCGACGTGCACTGTCTCCAGGCGGTGCGGCCCGGCGCAGTCCACCGGCTCGTAGCTGGCCAGGCTGACCAGGTCGGTGAAGTCGGCGGCATGACACACACCGGCGGCCGGGGTGAACGCCGACGGTGCCGGCAACGCCGCCCAGTCGTCGGTCAGATCACCGTCCAGGCCGCCGGACCCGGCACAGCCCACCAGCAGCACTGCCGACACGGCAGCGGCGAACACCGTCGTCATGGCACGGCTCATCGCGGCCTCCCCCAGCCACCGACCGGCTTCCGCCAGCGCGCTCAGGGTAACCGGAAATGACCTTCCGGTAACAGACCGGAATCACGGTACGCGGGATCAGACTCCGGACACTGCCAACGGACTGGGCACCGGGCTACCGGCCGTGCCAGGCGCCGCCGCAGCCGGGTCGGCACCCAACTCGATCACCCGGTTGTCGGCGTCGACGTGCACGACCCGTGGCCGGTAGGTCCGGGCCTCGGCGTCGTCCATCTGCCCGTACGAGATCAGGATGACCAGGTCACCGGGGTGCACCAGGTGCGCGGCGGCGCCGTTGATGCCGATCACGCCGCTGCCCCGCTCGCCGGGAATCACGTACGTCTCCAGCCGGGCGCCATTGGTGATGTCCACGATCGCCACCTGCTCGCCGGGGAGCAGGTCGGCGGCGTCGAGCAGATCCTCGTCCACAGTCACCGAACCGACGTAGTGCAGGTCGGCCTGGGTCACAGTGGCTCGGTGGATCTTCGACTTGAGCATGGTCCGGAACATCGGAGTGGCCTTTCGCGGTATCGGTGGGGGTGGTGCGACCGGGTCAGGGGCGCGGAGCGAGGTGGATCGCCGCGTTGTCGATCAACCGGGTGGCGCCCACCCAGGCGGCGATCACCAGCCGGGCCGGCCCGGCCACCGGCCCCGGTTCCAGCTCGGGATCGGTGAGCACCAGGTAGTCGAGGCGGGCACCGGGCGTACCGGCACCGAACGCGGCGTGCGCGGCGGTCAGCACCGCCCCCGCGTCCAGGCCGTCGTCGGCGGCCCGTGCGCCGGCCCGCAGCGCCGCGGACAGACTCAGCGCGGCGGCCCGCTCCGGCTCGCTCAGGTAACGGTTGCGGCTGGAGAGCGCCAGCCCGTCCGGCTCCCGGACGGTCGGCACGCCGACCACCTCGACCGGCACGTCCAGGTCGCGGGCCATCCGCCGGACCAGGGTGAGCTGCTGATAGTCCTTCTCGCCGAAGAACGCCAGGTCCGGTCGGGTGAGCTGGAGCAGCTTCAGCACCACCGTGAGCACGCCGTGGAAGAAGCCGGGACGACTCGCCCCCTCCAACTCGGCGCCGAGCGGGCCCGGATCGAGGCGTACGCGGGGCTGCCCGTCCGGGTACATGTCCGCCACCGACGGGACGAAGACCAGGTCGGCGCCCGCCCGCCGGCACACCTCCAGGTCGGCGTCGAGGGTGCGCGGGTAGCGGTCGAAGTCCTCGTTCGGCCCGAACTGCAACGGGTTCACGAAGACCGTGACCAGCACGTGGTCGGCCTGTTCCCGGGCCGCGCGCAGCAACGTCTCGTGCCCGGAGTGCAGCGCTCCCATTGTCATCACCACCCCGACCGTGCCCTTCAGCCCGGCCCTGGCCTCGGCCAACTCGGCCCGCGTGTGCACCACCTGGGTCACAGCGGCACCTCGGTTCGCGACTGCGGGGCTCGCAAGATCGGCTCACTCCTCACGCTCACGCGGCCACCTCCCGACCGCTGTCGGCCAGCACGCCGAGCAGTGACTGTGCGTCCACCGGCCGTAGCCGGCCGGCGGCGATCGCCCGGTCGGCGGTACGACGGGCCAGCGCCAGGTACGCGGGGACGGACTCCGGCGCGGTGGCCGCCAACCGGGCCAGGTGCCGCCGCACTGTGCCCGCGTCGCCACGGGAGACCGGGCCGGTCAACGCGTCGTCGCCGAGCCGCAACGCGTTCTCCAGAGCGGCCCGCAGCAGCGGGGCGAGCACCTTCTCCGGTCGGGACACCCCGGCGTCCCGCAACCTGTCGGTCGCCTCGTTGACCAGGGTCACCAGGTGGTTCGCGCCGTGGGCCAGCGCGGCGTGGTAGAGCGGGCGGTCCGACTCGGCCACCCACTCGGGCACGCCACCGAGGTCGGCCACCAGCCGGGCAGCCAGCGGGCGCAGCTCCGCCGGGGCGGTCACCCCGTACGAGATGCCGTCCAGCCGGGCCAGGTCGTCCGGCGTGCCGGTGAAGGTCATCGCGGGGTGCAGGGCGAGCGGCCGGGCACCGGCCGCGACGGCTGGCCCCAGCACGGCCAGGCCGTGCGCTCCCGAGGTGTGCGCGACGATCTGACCCGGGCGCAGCGCGCCCCGCTGGGCGAGGTCGGCCACCACACCGGCCAGCCTGTCGTCCGGTACCGCGATCAGCAGCAGGTCGGCGGCGGCGTGGGCCACGGCGGCGACCGGGCGGCGGGGCACCTCGGGCAAGAGCAGGGCGAGGCGGGCGCGGCTGGCTCCGGAGCTGCCGGAGACGGCAACCACAGGGTGCCCGGCGGCGGCGAGCGCGGCGCCCAGCACGGCGCCGACCCGACCGGCGCCAACGACACCGACGGTGAGCAGACGGGAGGTGGCGCGGGCGCCGGGAACGGCGCTATCCCACGAGGCGGCGGGCCCGGATGGGCCGGCCGGACGCGGGCGCAACGGTGCGCTCATGACGACGATCCAGTCCTCGAGAAGGGGTACCGGTCGATCGCAAGTATGCGCCCGGCCTACGGAACCCGGACAAGCATCTGTGAAAACCTTCACCACCGAAGGGGAGGCCCCTGTCAACGCCTCCCTGGGGACGACGACGTGATGGCGCTCAGCTCGGTGGCCACCTGGACGATCAGGTCGGCGAGCGAGGAATCGCCGTCGGGCGCGACCCAGCGGGCGTACGCCACGCGGAAGACCGTGCCACCCGACTCGGTGGCCAGCGTGGCCGTGGTCTCGTCGAGGCCCTTGGCACGCAGGGCGGCGCTGACGGCGGCCAGCAGTGCGCCCGTCTTGCGTAGCTCACGCTCCTGTAGCTCCGGACTGCTCTCAATGATCGACTGGCGCATCCGGACCAGCTCGCGGCGGTCGGCGAAGATATCCACCGCCATCTGACGAAAGGCGGCGATGACCACCTCGAACGGGGCGGCGTTCGTCTCGGCCACCACCTTGACCAGGGCCTCCTCCACGCGCTCACTGCCGCTGAAGAGAGCCTCGCGCTTGTCGCCGAAGAGCCGGTAGAAGGTGCGTTTGTCGAGGCCGGCACGGGCGGCTATGTCGGCGACAGTGGTCTGCTCGAAGCCGCGCTCGCGGAACAACTCGAAAGCAGCCGCCTCCAGGCGGCCGCGCGCGTCTGGTCGCCAGCGAGCCATCCGGCGATGGTATCCGATGTCACGCTGCGACATTATTGTCACCTGAGCCATGTCACATGGCGACATCGCGAGGTACGGTCATGTCGCAAGGTGACATGCCCCTACCCGCGAAGGAATTATCATGCGCGTATTCGTCACAGGCGCCTCCGGCCACCTCGGCTCCGCAGTCGTGCCGGCACTGCTCGCCGCTGGACATGACGTCGTCGGCCTGGCCCGCTCCGAAACATCCGCCGCCGCGATCGAGAAGCTCGGCGCTGAGGCCCGCCGCGGCGATCTGTCCGACCTCGACGTGCTCCGTAACGAGGCGGCCGCCTCCGAGGGAGTCATCCACCTGGCGTTCCGCCACGACCTCATGATCAACGGCGACATGGCCGGCGCAGCCGAAACCGACCTGGCCGCCCTCGGGGCACTCGCCGACGGCCTGGACGGCTCCGGCAAGCCCCTGGTCGGCACCAGCGGAACAGCCATGCTCGCGCTGGGCGGCATCGTCGGTCGCCCCGGCGCCGAGAGCGACACCTTCCCGAGCGGCTACCGGATCGACGCCGAAAACCTCGTGGCCGGCCTTGCCTCTCGCGGTGTGCGCTCCTCCATCGTCCGACTCGCGCCCACAGTGCACAGCTCGCTCGACCACTACGGCTTCATCACCGCCATCATCGCTGCCGCCCGGCAGAACGGGTACGCCGCATACGTCGGCGAGGGCACCAACCGGTGGCCGGCCGTGCACACGCTCGACGCGGCCGAGCTCTACCGGCTCGCCCTGGAAAAGGCCCCGGCCGGTGCACGCCTGCATGCAGCCGCCGACGAAGGAGTCTCCTTCCGTCAGATCGCCACCGCCATCGGCCGCAACCTGGACATCCCGGTCCGAAGCATCGGCCCCGACGAGGCAGACAACTTCTTCGGCTTCCTCGGGTCGTTCGCGCAGATGGACAACCCGACGTCATCCGCGCTGACGCGCGAACTCCTGGGCTGGGCTCCTGCCCACCCCGGCCTGATCGCCGACCTGGACGAGGGGCACTACTTCAGGGCCTGAACCGGGAACGGCGGCCCTGACCGTAGGGTCGGCACGGTGACCCACGCTCAACGCGGAATGCACTGATGCCGATCCTGTGGCGGGACGCGATGGCCAGCGCCCTCTACGGGCCGGGCGGCTTCTTCGTCGCCGGCGCCGGGCCGGCCGACCACTTCCGCACCAGCGTGCACGCCTCCCCGGCCTTCGCCACCGCCCTGCTGCGCCTGATCACAGAGGTGGACGCCGCCCTCGGCCACCCTGACCGGCTCGACGTGGTCGACGTCGGGGCTGGGCGTGGGGAACTCCTGCAAACCCTGCTGGTGTCCGCCGGGGTTGCGGTGGGGGTTTCCGGCGAGCCCGCCCGCTCCTTGCGGGATGAGCCGTCGTTGGTCGCCGCCCGTCCGCCACTCGCCGACCGCGTGCGCTTCACAGCCGTGGAGTACGCGGACCGCCCCGAGAACCTGCCCGAAGAGATCAACTGGACAGCCGAGATCCCCACCAGGATCACGGGAGTGCTGCTGGCCACCGAGTGGCTGGACAACGTCCCGCTGGACGTCGCGGTACACACCGAGGACGGCTGGCGATACCTCTTAGTCGACCCCGAAACCGGTGCCGAAACCCTCGGTGATCCGGTCAGCTCTGCTGATCATGATTGGCTGACCAAGTGGTGGCCCAGCCCCGAAGCCTCGCCCGGTGCGGACGGTGCCCCGAGCCCGGGAGCTACCTGGTCCGACGCGACAAGCGGAAGCGAGTCGGGTTTCCGGGCAGCCCGGCCGGCGCAGGGATCAAGCCTGACCGCCCGGAGCCGGCCGGGCTGCCCGGAAACCCCCCACAGCGACCACCGAGCCGAGATCGGCCGGACCAGGGACGAAGCCTGGGCCGAGGCGGTGCAGAAGATCGAGCAGGGCCTGGCGCTGGCGGTCGACTACGGGCACCTGCGGGAGAGCAGGCCAATCGACGGGACGTTGACCGGGTACCGGGGTGGGCGGCAGGTGCCTCCGGTGCCCGACGGGTCGAGTGACGTCACAGCGCACGTGGCCATGGACTCGGTCGCCTCCGCTGGTGCGGCGGTCGCCCGGTGCGCGTACTCCCTGGTCTTGCAGCGGGAGGCGCTGCGGGCGCTCGGGGCCGACGGCGGGCGACCGCCGCTCAGCCTGGCCGGCACCGACCCGGTCGGCTACGTGCGGGCGCTGGCCGCCGCGTCGGCGGTGGCCGAGCTGACCGACCCGGCCGGGCTCGGCGGGCACTGGTGGTTGCGCCAGCCGGTCGGCATCCCGCTCGGGCCGGCCGTGGCACGATGACGGGCATGACCACCGACGCCGGGGACCTCCGTGAACTGACCGTCGGCACCGGGGCCGGGCTGATCGCCGGCACCGGTGATCAGCAGCTCGGCACCGACATGGTGTTGAACATCGGCCCGCAGCACCCCTCCACCCATGGTGTGCTGCGGTTGAAGCTGGTGCTCGACGGCGAGCGCGTGGTCGCCTGTGAACCGATCGTCGGTTACATGCACCGGGGCGCGGAGAAGCTCTTCGAGGTGCGTGACTACCGGCAGATCATCGTGCTGGCCAACCGGCACGACTGGCTCTCGGCGTTCTCCAACGAGCTGGGTGTGGTGCTCGCCGTGGAACGCCTGATGGGCATGGAGGTGCCGGAGCGGGCCACCTGGCTGCGGATGGCCCTCGCGGAGCTGAACCGGGTGCTCAACCACCTGATGTTCCTCGGGTCGTACCCGTTGGAGATCGGGGCGATCACGCCGATCTTCTACGCCTTCCGGGAACGCGAGACCATCCAGGCGGTGATGGAGGAGGTCTCCGGCGGCCGGATCCACTACATGTTCAACCGGGTGGGTGGCCTCAAGGAAGAGGTGCCGTACGGGTGGACCGGACGGGCCCGAGCTGCCATCGGCGAGGTACGCCGCCGCCTGCCCGACCTGGACCACCTGATCCGGCGTAACGACATCTTCCTGGCCCGCACGGTCGGCGTGGGCGTGCTGTCCGCCGCGGACGCCGCCGCGTTCGGCGCGTCCGGGCCGGTGGCCCGGGCCTCCGGGCTCGACCTGGACCTGCGCCGCGACGACCCCTACCTGGCCTACGACGAGCTGGACGTGCCGGTGGTCACCAAGACCGCCGGGGACTGCCACGCCCGTTTCGAGGTGCTGCTCGACCAGGTGTACGCGTCCCTGGACCTCGCCGAGCAGTGCCTCGACCGGGTGGACCGGCTGACCGGCCCGATCAACACCCGGCTGCCGAAGGTGCTCAAGGCGCCGGAGGGGCACACGTACGCCTGGACGGAGAACCCGCTCGGCATCAACGGCTACTACCTGGTGTCCCGAGGCGAGAAGACGCCGTGGCGGTTGAAGCTGCGCACCGCCTCGTACGCGAACGTGCAGGCGTTGGCCACCCTGCTCCCCGGCTGCCTGGTCCCGGATCTGATCGCGATCCTCGGCTCGATGTTCTTCGTGGTCGGCGACATCGACAAGTGACGCGGGTCGCCTGACCGGTCACCGCCAGCGGTCGGCGGGCGGCGCGCCGCCGGCACGCGGTACGTCGTCCTGGGGCGGGTAGCCGTAGCGCTCGTCGACCCGCCGCCGGCCGGTCCGTTCCGGCGCGGGTTCCGCCTGGTGGCCGCGTTGGCGCGGTGGGCGCCACTCGTCCGGCACCGGCACACCACCGACCGGCAGCGCCGGCCTTCCCGGCTCGGCCCGCCGGCCCCCGTCGTGACGGGGCGGCTCCTCGTAGCGGCCGGCGTCCTCGTGACGGCGCGGCTCCTCGTGACGGCGCGGCTCCTCGTGACGGCGCGGCTCCTCGTGACGGCGCGGCTCCTCGTGACGGCGCGGCTCCTCGTGACGGCGCGGCTCCTCGTGACGGCGCGGCTCCTCGTGACGGCGCGGCTCCTCGTGACGGCGCGGCTCCTCGTGACGGCGCGGCTCCTCGTGACGGCCCGGCCCCTCGTGACGGCGCGCCCCCTCGCGAGGCTGCTGCCCCCAGGTCCCGCCCGGCCCCTCGTGACGGGC